>NZ_JAHESC010000024.1 GCF_018598185.1 Dawidia soli | reverse complement strand
CGGACCGGACGGGACTCGAACCCGCGACCTCCGCCGTGACAGGGCGGCATTCTAACCAGCTGAACTACCGGTCCGTTTAACTTCCAGGGCCGCAAATGTAAAAATTGTTTTTGATAAGTCAATCGCGGTCGGCTTTTTTTCGATCTTTAAATATGGATTTTTCTTCGGGCACACCCGTAAGGCCCTTTTTACGCACCCGTATTGCGCCCACGCCTAGCGGTTTTCTGCACTTGGGCAACATCTACTCCTTTGTGCTCACGGCCACGCTGGCGCACAGGCACGGGGCGCGCATCCTGCTGCGCATCGATGACCTGGACCGGCAGCGGGCGCAACCGGCGTACATCCAGGACATCTTTGATACCCTGAACTTCCTGGAGATCCCCTGGCACGACGGCCCCCGCGACGCCCGGGAGTTTGAGCGGGAATACTCGCAGGTGCACCGCCTGGAGTTGTATCGTGCCGCCCTGGCTGAGCTGCGGCAGCAGCAGGCGCTGTTTGCGTGTGACTGCTCTCGCAGCAAGATCCTGCAGGCAGATGCCAGCGGCGCATACACGGGGTATTGCCGGCAGCGTGGGGTGCCGTTTGATGCCAGCGAGGTCAGTTGGCGGCTGCGCACCGATAATGACGCGCCGCTGGTCATGCATACGCTGGGAGAGGATGTGGTGTCCGCGCTGCCCCGGGACCAGCATGATTTTGTGGTGCGGAAGAAGGATGGAGATCCGGCGTATCAGCTGGCTTCGGTGGTGGACGACGAGCATTTTGGAGTCGACCTGATCGTACGGGGCATGGATCTTTGGCCGTCCACGTTGGCGCAGTTGTACCTGGCACGGGTGCTAGGGCGTGAGCGGTTTCCGGAGACGACGTTTTATCATCATCCGCTAATGGCCGGGCCGGACGGGGGGAAGCTTTCGAAGTCTGCAGGCGCGACATCAATTCAGTATTTGAGGAAGGAGGGGAAGACGGCGGCAGATATCTATACTATGCTGGCGGCCCAGGCCGGCATCCGTGAACGTATATATTGCTGGCAGGATCTGGGCGAGCGCCTCTTGATCGCCGGCGTGCAAAGAGATAAATAACCGCTGCCCATAAACTTTAGGATCGGTTTGATCATCTGTAGTATAACGACAAACCCAATCCCCTTCAGCGATGACAACCGTTTTTATACCTCACCTCTTCCTGACCCTGGCTTCCCTGCTGCCAGAACCGCCCGCGGCCGATAACAAGCTCCCGGATGGCTACTATCGTGGTACGGGTTTTATGCTGGCCGTGTTTGTGCGCGTTTCGGGCGATACGGCGTTCGTCGAGCTGGTTGACTGGCAAAAATACCCACGCCACGTCATCGTCGACACCGTATACCATCAGCGACAACACGACGCATGGGACGGAAAATACCTGGCGCTGGCTGCGGACGGTAAGAAACTTTTTATCCGCCAAAACAAACAATCTCCCCAAAACTTAATAGGCGAAGACACGAAGTTCAGGATCAAGCCGCAAGGCCAGTTCTATGGCAAAAAGGTAGATCCCAGGAATAGCGCAATGATCAACCAATATTACCTCACGTTCCTGAAAAAGCATCCTACGCCCGAGGAGCGTCTGCTCTATTATCAAACGCTGTATCATATGGTGGACAAGCGCGCGGACCACAGCATGTTCCAGTGGCAGTTCGAGAAGTATCGCGCTACGCTGGAAAAGAAAATAGCCGCTCCTGGCAATTAGTCGTCGTTCCAGGTAGTCTCGGTATAGTGTACATACATCGGCATGACCATGCGCACGCAGACGGGTTTGCCTTTGTGGCGGGCGGGGGTCCAGGCGGGCAGCGACTCCAGGCAGCGGATGAGGCCCTCGCGGCATTTGGCATCGGCACTGTCCGCCGTGATCTCGATGTTGGAAAGCCTGCCGGTTTTATCGACGATGCATTTCAGCACGATCTTATCGGGGTGGCACCCGTGCGGCAGCGTCATGTCCTTGCGGAAGTCGCGGATGAAGTCTTCCAACCCCTTTTTGTACACCGGCATCACCTCGGCCAGGACCCGCACGCTATCACAACCGGCCGGCAGCCGGTCCTGGGCGGCCGTGAGGTGGGGCACAAGACTCAGGATGGCCGCCAGGCAGCCGATCACGCAACAAGGCCTTAAAAACGCAAAGGATCCCTTCATAACCGTGTAAATTAGCCTCCGATAGCCAAAGAACAAAGGGGCGCGGTCCCGATAGCCATCGGGAGCGTCCGGAGGCCGCGCAGGCACATTTTTTTAAGGCAGTTTCTATATGGGCAACTTGCAGCAGAAAATAGTAAAAGCAGGGCACCGCAGCGACGAGCTGCTCCACCAGAAGCAGATCATTGTTTCCGACAACCAGGCGCAGGCCCAACGGTTTGCCGCCCTGCAGCAAGAGCACCAGGCTTTGTTACGTCAACATGAAGCGCTCCAGCAAATGCTGGCCCGCGAAAGAAGCCGCCTGGCCACCTTTCTGGGGAAGACAAGCCCCGCCTCTTAGCCCCGGATCCTCGATCTCAGGCCGGTCCCGCCGCGATACACTTGCTGCTGAGATAGATCCTTTGGCATTGCCATCAATCGTTTGCATGTATTCTGACCGTGGTTTTCCCCTATGAAATTCCGGTTACTACGCCGATTGTGAAATTTTGTTTAACAAAACGTTACCGAATCCTTATACCCGAAAGGTCGATTTGACTCTTATAAGTAAAGTTTACTGCGTTAATATTTCGTCGAAGCGACAAAATGCTACGCTAAATTTTAAACTGATTCCAGATAAGCGTCTTAAATTCTGATTGTATGTGTAGTTGGAAAATGCTTTGCGTGACTGCCGTCACCCGCCGCTTCCCCGAAAGACACCCCCTAACCGCGGCCGCGCCAAGTGCCGGCCAGATCCATAAAACCTTTACACACGGTCCTGACAGGCGGTAGCCGGTCACACCGTTGTGCCTACCTGTTTTAGTATCGAACCCTAATCCTATACCTATGGACAATTCTACTTTGTCTCCTGCTTTTGTTTGCCTTGACATTCCCCCGCCTACCGGTAACGATGGCTGATTCATCTGGCCACTGAGTTGCATTTTTTTGAAAGAAGCGGTGTTGCAGTACCGCTCAATAAATTAACAATCTATCCAACCTCTATGAAGCAGAACTTTACACATAAAGGGCTTGCAAGGCTTTATTTTATTATGCGTGTTTCCTTGGTGAATCTGGTTTTCCTTGCAATTACTTCATTACAAGTGATAACTGCAAAGTCGGCACATGGACAGACTGCTGAGCATACTTTTGTCAATATCGACGAACAACACATCTCGTTGAAAGATCTGTTTACAAAAATAGAGGAACAAACAAATTTTTTATTTGTTTATGCCCCGGAAGTAATTGATGAATATCAAGATGTGTCTATTACAGGTGGACGCCGAACAGTAGCAGATGTTTTAAATACACTGTTCATTGGTAAATCTATAGTTTATTCTGAGTCCGGATTAAATATCATTATAAAAAGACATGGTGATGCGGTCTCAGTAATGGCTGAAAGTGGTAAGTCGAATGCATACTTTCGAGATTTAGTCAGGATCAATGGCAAAGTGGTGGATATTAAAGGCGACCCTTTGCCCGGCGTAAATGTTATCGTAAAAGGTACTACCATAGGGACAACCACCGGTGCGGATGGGTACTACTCCATTGATGTACCCTTCGGGAGCAATGTCATTGTCTTTTCTTTTATAGGATTTAAATCGCAAGAACTAAATATTAACACACAGACCGAGTTTAATATCACACTTTATGAGGACGTTATGTCTCTGGCGGAAGTTGAGGTCAGAAGTACGGGATACTGGACGGACACAAAAGCGAAATCCACTGGAAGCATTGTTAAAGTGACATCGAAGGAAATAGAAAGACAGCCGGTCACCAATCCGCTTATGGCCTTGCAAGGTCGTGTGGCGGGACTTGAAATAACGCCACAGGGCGGCATGCCCGGTGTGGCTCCTACTATTCGTATACGGGGAACTAATAGTTTAAGAAGTGGAACGAATGAAACTAATGGAAATTATCCTCTTTACGTTATAGATGGTGTTCCCGTTAATTCCGCCCCCATAAGCAGTTATACTAACTCCTATACTTCTACTGGCTTTGATCCCATAAGTACCATTAACCCTGCTAACATAGCAAGTATTGAAATACTCAAAGATGGTGATGCGACCGCAATTTATGGGTCTCGTGGTGCTAATGGCGTCGTCATTATAACAACAAAAAATCCGAAGCCAAACGATAAAGCCAATATCGACTTGAGCGCCTATTCTGGTATTGGTGCGATTTCAAGAAGAATACAGCTTCTTGGCACTCATGAGTACCTGTCAATGCGTCGGGAGGCACTTACCAACGATCGTCTTATAGCTGATCAATACGACTATGATCTCAAATACTGGGATACCACTAGGCACACAAATTGGCAAAAGGTACTTTTGGGAGGTACTGCAAATGTTACCGACGCGCAGGCGAGTATTTCAGCAGGGGCAACCAATACATCATTTCGTTTTGGTGGCGGGTATCACAAGGAGACTCTGATTTTTCCTGGCAACTTTGGTTACCATCGAGTTACAGGAAACGTTAGTCTAAATCACGTATCAGATAACGATAAGTTTAAAGCATCAATGACCGCAAATTATGGAATTGACAACTCAAATCTTTTCAATGACACCGGTGGAATAGTTAATGCAGCACTTACCTTGCCACCATTTGCACCCCGACTTTATAATGACGATGGTACTTTAAACTGGGAAGTTCACGATTTAGGCGGGACATCGAGAAGTACATGGATTAATCCAATGTCATTCACGCTAAATAGGCAAAAGGTAGTCACTAATAATCTAGTAACTAATGCCACTCTTGCGTATGAAATTATTCCACAATTGCATGTTTCAGGCAATGTCGGCTACACTAACTTAAATAGTGACGAATTTACAATGTATCCAAAGTCGGCGGCATCACCGGAAACTGCCGTCACGTCCGGTACTGTGACATTCAATACGAACAAAAGAAGCTCATGGATCATTGAACCGAAAATTAACTTCACAAAGACAATCAAAGAGCATGAAATTAATGTTCTAGCTGGCGCCACGTGGCAATCCAGCACGTCAGATTACAATATTGTAGCTGGTTCTCAATACACGTCAGACGCACTGCTTGGATCCCTTAAAGGGGCAGGTCTTATTGAATCGAGTAGAGATGAAGTTACCGACTATAGGTATATGTCAATATATTCACGAATAGGTTATGTCCTCTCAGGAAAGTATCTGCTCAATCTTACTGGAAGGAGAGACGGGTCGTCACGGTTTGGCCCAGGAAACAGATTCGGGAATTTTGGAGCACTCGGCATAGGATGGATATTCTCAGACGAGGAATTTATGAAAAATTCTATTCCATTTATAAACTTTGGAAAAATCAGAACAAGCTTTGGGGTTACTGGGAGTGATCAAATTGGCGACTATGCTTACTATAGCTTATACGAAGTCTATCCGCAGTCTTATCAAGGGGTTAGGGGACTTCAACCATCTTCTTTATTGAACCGAAATTTTAAATGGGAAGTAACAGAAAAGTTAGAAGCGGCAATCGAACTCGGATTGTTCGATGACCGACTTGGGCTGGAGGTAAATTGGTACCGCAATCGTTCCTCTAACCAACTTGTTAATTATCCGCTCTCTGTAATAACCGGATTCCCGTCGGTATTGACAAACTTCAATGCAACTATTGATAATTCAGGATGGGAAGTGTCAGTTAGAGCGGATCTCATGCAGTTTGAAGACTGGTCATGGAGGGCTTCCGCAAATATTTCGCTTCCAAACAACAAACTTGTAAAATTTGATGGCATTGAAAACTCACCATATGCTGAGATTTATAAGGTTGGTGCGCCACTCTACGTCAAATCTGTTTATCACTTTATTGGAATAAATCCGGATTCTGGGCTTTACGATTTTGAGGATACGAATAATGATGGATTAATAAATGAAACTGACAAGTCACCGGTTAACCTTCAACCTAGGATGAAGTATTTTGGAGGCATCAGTAACACTATCCGGTACAAGGAATTTGAGTTATCATTTCTGCTACAATTTTCACATCAGAATCTGGCTCGATTGCTGTCTGATATGCCGGGTAGGGCCGGAGTTAACCAACCATCTTACGTTCTTCAACGTTGGCAACAATCTGGTGACCAAACCGATGTTCAGCGCTACTCGACGATTAACGCGTCTGAAAATAGCTACAAGCGTTTTCTGGACTTCGTACAAAGTGATCATAATGTTACTGCAGCATCTTTCATACGGTTAAAGACCCTATCTCTCGGCTATGAACTGCCGGGTCAACTAATTAAAGCAGTTCACTTGATCGCTGCAAAAGTGTTTGTCCAAGGGCAGAATCTGTTTGCAATTACCCCTTATGATGGACTTGATCCTGAGACGGGTAATACATTACCTCCATTACGAATGTTAACTATAGGATTGCAAATTACATTGTGACGTGGTTATGGATATTAAAACATATAAATATACACTATGAAGACAAGACTATTTTATCTTTTCCTCCCAATTGTAGCCTTCAATTTCTCTTGTGACGACGAGGAGAAGCCGAAATCTGTGCCAATTGTGGTGACATCATCGTCAACTGATGTTACTCCGACGACGGCGATTGTTTCAGGTAGCATAACAAGTACTGGGAACTCCACTGTGATTGAAACTGGCTTTGTTTACAGTAGTAATGTATCACAACCAACAACGGCAGACAACGTGTTGAAGAGTATGTCCGTAAGTGAAAATTTTAGTGTTACCTTGCAAGGTCTTACCTCGGCAACGACATACCACGTTCGCGCTTATGCAATTAACGATGTAGGTACTGGATATGGTGAGGTAATTGATATTATAACCGAGAATGCGGCACCGATGGTGACCGAGCTCTCTATTGAGGGTTCACTTGAAATAAATAGCACTGTGACGGCTAAATACAAGTATACCGATTCTGAAAATGATCCCGAAGGAACGTCTCTATTTCAGTGGTATGCGGCTAATGATGCAAATGGTGTAGGCGAAACAGCGATTGCCGGTGCGACATCTAAAACACTAATAATTGAAGATGAACAGATAGGAAAATTTCTAAGATTCTCAGTCACACCAATGGCAGCTACCGGAACAACGGCTGGGAATGAAACAAAATCCGAATATTCGACAGCAGTCGGTGCGGAGAACGTAACATTCAATTATAATGGAGTTTCCGTTACATATGGGATAATTATCAGCAATACAACGCAAAGAAAATGGCTTGATCGAAATCTTGGGGCAACTAGATCGGCACAGACGCTCGACGACTATCAGGCATATGGGCACTATTTCCAATGGGGCCGACTTGCGGATGGTCATCAGATAGTAACACGTACCGGGCCCGCCGATGCGAATGTCACAGTGGGGAGCGGTACCACCACCACAAAATCCACTGATGTTGTACCCCCCGACAGTAAATTCATTATTGATTCTGAATTTGGAAGCGCGGGAGATTGGTTAGTGACGCAAGATGACAATTTGTGGCAGGGTGTGGAAGGTATAAATAATCCATGCCCAACCGGCTGGCGGATACCGACAAAGGATGAATGGGATGCTGAGGCGATTACATCTCTTGCCGACGGATTTGATAAATTAAAACTAACCTACACTGGATATAGAAGCGTCGAAGATGGTGGCATTTATACGTCAAGCACTCAGTCATATTATTGGACTTCCACAGTATCCGAGTCGGGCGGGAATAAATACTCATTTCAGGTCAGGTTTAGTGATGCATTCTACAACTCTATGACAAACCGGGCGAACGGCATAGCCTGTCGATGCATAAAGGATTGATTTTTTAATAACCGTGCGATGGGAATAGCGTGTTCTGTTGCCATCGCACTTTAAAACGATACAAAGACCATGTTTTCTAGTGAAACCCGAAGCGTTTTTTATATAACGACACGCTCATCATTTTCTGTGCTTCTTATAGCGTTGGCGATTTCGTCATGCGACAATTTCCTTGATGTAGACGTTCCCAACTCCAAAATAACCGACAAATTCGTATTTTCTGACGAAGCAACGGCGAACGCAGCGCTGGCAGGAATTTATCTGGATCTTTATCGAGATGGCGGATTTGCAGGCGGTGGCAGATTGGGAATTGTGACTCTCGCTGGGTTGTCTGCAGATGAGCTTAAAAACAACGCACATGATGATCCGCTTTACATCCAGTATGAACGAAATGACATTGATCCGAATAATATGTATTTGCTGAGTCTTTGGACCTCAATGTACAAAACAATTTATGAGGCAAATGCAATGTTGGAAGGGTTGGATTCATCCTCGGGACTAAATTCTTCACAAAAGAAGCAATTATCTGGTGAAGCTCTGTTTATTCGTGCATTCTGTTTTTTCTATTTGGTAAACACTTTTGGCGATGTACCTCTTGTTACTTCCACAAACTACACTATCAATCGTGGTCTTAGCAGAGCATTGCCTTCGGAAGTGTACGATCAAATTAAAACTGATTTACTGTCCGCAGAGAACCTTCTGTCAATGGATTACGTATCGCCTGGAAGAGTACGTCCAAATAGCCTCGCCGCATCAGCACTATTATCACGAGTCTATCTTTATACAGGTGACTGGGCAAGAGCTGAAGATAAGGCATCTAAAGTGATCGCAAGAACTGATTTATACTCCTTATTAGATGATCCCAACAAGGTATTTCTTCAAGGTAGTTTGGAAGCCATTTGGCAGCTTAAGCCGGCGGACAATGCATTCAATACAAATGAAGGTTATATTTTTAGCAAAGTGCAGGGGCCACTATTTAATGTTCTCAAAGATGAGATGGTGCTAAGTTATGAGGAGAACGACTGCCGACAAAATACGTGGATTACATCAACAGCGTCAGGTGGGAAGGACATTTACCTACCTTTCAAATACAAGAAGTTTGACCTCGTCACTCCAACTGATGAATATTCGATGGTTATTCGATTGGCTGAAATATATTTAATTCGGTCTGAGGCTCGTCTCAAGCAAAATAAACTTGAGTCAGCTATTTTAGATATCGATTCGATAAGATTCAGGGCGAAGTTACCTTTAATACATAATACCGATCCTACAATTGATAGTGATCATCTCTTTAAGCAGATTATTCATGAAAGAAAAATAGAACTTATGGTTGAATGGGGACATCGATGGTTCGACCTAAAACGTTGGGGTATCGCGGTTAATGTGTTAAGCGCAATTAAAACTGGATTCTCTGCGTACGATTCCCTATACCCGATTCCTCAAGCTGAGTTGTTCAATAATAAGAATTTGGAACCTCAGAATGCTGGTTATTGATGTTTTATATCTTAAATAGTTTAGTATTCTTACTATTGTACCGACAGTGCAAGGTTGGATTATTGTCACAAATATTTACATATGTAGTTTGTTACTGCGAGCACACATTGCCATCCCTCAGAACATTCTATGAAGAAACAGTCTAATTGTTCTATGTGCCTATTTCATATATCTCGAAGTCTGTCAAAACGTGTCCTTACCGGAGCGCTAACTTGCCTCACGATATTATCATTTGGTCAATCGTCCATACACCTTTCTGATAGCTTGCCAAGGGATGAAAATGTAGTGTACGGGGAATTGGCTAATGGATTTTCATATTCCATTTTGCAAAATGACCTGCCTCCGAATAAAACGTTTATGGCCTTAGTAGTACAGGTCGGATATTCTGATGAAGCGCCGAATGAAATTGGTATTTCACATTTTATAGAACATTTAGGATTGCGTGGCACAATCCACTTTCCAAATGGGATCCGAGATTGTCTTCAACGTCTTGGTCTTGAATTGGGGAGAGATTTTAACGCAACTACCGGCGATAAGACATACTATCAAATAGCGATTCCATCAAATGATTCAGTAATACTGAAGACGTCTCTGTTAGCTCTTCGTGATCAAGCGGGTGGACAGAGATTTCTGGATAATGATGTACGCGAGGAAAAAGCTGTTGTTCTTAATGAACTAACCAGAGGTAACAGTGAATGGTTTTCGACAATGTACGAAACGCGATATCAACTTCTTGGTCAAAACGCAGAGAATAAGAACGTTAAAGAATCTGAAATTGACAATATACAACGGGTTACTAATAGGCAAATTCAGAAATTCTACAGACGATGGTACCGGCCACGGCGGCAAATGCTTGTTGTTGTGGGGGACGTAAACGTGTCCGTTCTTAAAAAGCAGATCGAGCGCATTTTTGGTGATTTAAAGGACTTTAATCAGTTAGGCGAGCCTAACAGAAAAGATAAGATTTCTCGCTTAAGTGGAATGGATCATCGTTATATCGTTACCAAAGATCCGAACTCAAGAGATATTGCGGTTAGTATTTACAGGACAAAAATAGCGGAATTAAACATTAAATATCCTTCTACTGTTTCTGAACTAAAGGCCAAGGTACAGGACGATTTGTTTAACTGTCTCGTTAAAAATAGATTTGAAATTCTTGCGCAACGCTTTGAATTGCCTTTTCACGATATCTCTACAATAGTCGAGAGGCGGGCAATCGTTGAATCTGCCGGAATCGATGCCATTGAAACAAGATTTCATGCCTCTGGGGTGGAAGATGTTGAGTGGGCGTTAAGATTTATTGGCGATGAGATGCGGCGTATCGTGCGCTGGGGATTTTCAGACAGCGAGATGGAACGCGCAAAACGCCTAGTGATTCACCAGCGATTATCGGATTTGCGAACATCTTCTGCGTTGTTGGCTTCAATACGAACTTATCGGATGAATGGTAGTTTTCTTCCGGTCAATACTAGCCACGGTTATGAGGAATTGGCAAAACAAGTTTCTTCTGACGACGTTATTGATACTTTTCGTGATTGGCTGACGTCAGGGGCCAATGTTGATATGCACATATCAACTCCACCTGGAATCACGAAGCCTTTACCAACGAAAGCGGAAGCATTTACATGGTTAGAGGGAACGGAAAATGAATCTATACTTCCTCTAACTAATGTCAAGTTTATGATGCTACCAAATCCTTTGGCAAATCGGGAGGCGCCGGACTATTCGATCAAACCTTCATTTGAACCAAATACTACCGAACTAGTGCTCGCAAACGGCGCGAAAGTGCTACTTAAATGTTTAGGCCCGCCTCGTAAAACAAAGGAGGGCGATGGGGTCGATGTAGCTTTACACTGCTTCAGAGCGATTGGAGCGTCGAGCTATGGTGTGGCCGACTATCAATCAGCACGTGCAGCTGCTGCTATACAATCAAATATGGGTGTTAGCACGCTGAA
This sequence comes from Dawidia soli, assembly GCF_018598185.1. GTDB lineage: Bacteria > Bacteroidota > Bacteroidia > Cytophagales > Cyclobacteriaceae > Ohtaekwangia > Ohtaekwangia soli. The sequence goes on along the minus strand of NZ_JAHESC010000024.1, from coordinate 109,250 downwards.
CTCTGTCGAGTACATGCAGTGGAAGCGCCTTAATAATGAAGCAGGATTAATACTGGGCGCATCACCTTACGTAACAAATGATGAATCTGGCATAAAAGGTGGCGCTTCTCTGAGTAACGTTGAGAGTCTTCTAAATCTCGTTTATTTACTTTTTTCGCAGCCAAGAAAGGACTCATTAGCATTTAATGCGTGGTTAAGAGATAGAGAGCGAACTGACTTACGTGAGCAGAATCATATTTTGCGTTTTGAGGATTCGATAGCACATACTATCGGAATAGAAGACAATGGATTCACTCGAGAGCAATTGAATCAAATAAACTATGAAAGATCCTATCGGATATACAGGGAATTGTTTTCGGAACCTGGTGAATACACATTCATACTTGCTGGATATTTTGATCAAAAAAGAATGGCTGAAATATCAAACCATTACCTAGGAGCGATTGTTGGCGGCGATGTGCCGCGGCCACAACGAACACACCTCCTACCTAAAGATTCTGCTAGCGTTTTAGGCCATCTCTCCCCACTGAAGAACTTAAGAGCCACAATCATGGGGGACTCCATAGGCAATGTTCATGTTAGAATTTTATTCCGTTGTACGCGAAAGGAGGACGCAGCAGCAACAGTTAAAATACAAGTGCTCAATGAGATTATAAAATCCCTACTATTCAATAGACTGCGAGAACGAGAAAGAGGTGTTTACTCTGTACTATCGAATTTGAGAACTTCTCTTAAAATGGACGAGGCAATTTTTGATATTAACTTCGAGGCGTCGCCTAATAATGTAGATGCACTTGTAGCCTCTGCTATAGATGAGATTCAACGAATTGCGCGGAACGATTATGAGGAACATATTTTTTACAATGCAATATCGACAGTGAATTCACGAATAAATGTACAGATGAATGATCCATTTTACTGGACGGAATACCTCAGTAGATGCTGTCGGAAAGCTTGCAACTTTGATATTGGATTGGAATTAAAGAAACTCCAACTACTTTCACGATCAGATTTAAACAAGTTTACTAAAAATTATGTAAAGGTTGAAGAATATTCTCTTTTTATGCTTCTATAGTTCCGAAGCGAATGTGTTATTAGCTCCGGGATGGCAGGATAAATATACGGTGACTCGCCTTTGTTAAGCTTGGGCTAATAGAAGACTAAATTAATATATAGAAAATGCCGACATGAACGTTTTTATTTAAAGATAAGGCGCCTTAGGAGGCGCCTTATCTTATTAGCTTCATGCTGTTCGCGGACCTATTGAACAATGCGATCAATAGTTGTTATGGAAGAGCTGATGGGTGCGGCGCTTGTATTGTGCAGCTGCACTTGGCAAGTTACCCGATAAGGTCTGAACGTTGCGTCGGTTTGTACCTGCGTTGTGCCGCCAGTAACCGGAACATTTACGGTGCAAAGGTTAGATCCGGCGTCATCGCATTGAACGCCTGTGTTGACGCACTGAGTCAGGCCGTTTGGATCTGACTTCAGTTTAGCGCGAACATAGACATTTTCAGGAGCAAGAAACGACGCAAATGCGCTTCCAACGGCGAGTACGAGAGCAAATGCTGCGAGGCTTAAATTTTTGGTTTTCATGGTAATTGAATTTTGGGTTTTATGAATTGCCTACCTTGTTTGTTCAGGTGGTCGGCGATATTCCTGATTTACCGTGCACGTAAATTTTTTTTGTGAAAATTGTATTGATAATATTGAGTAGTCTGTACATCACTCTTGTTATGAGCATTTCAATATTTCTATTATTTGTGGCTGGACCGGAACGTCTACTGGATTAGTTATTGGACAATTCTGTCGATGGTACTGACGTCAGATATGCCTCCACCGTCACTGCTGTATAATTCAACTACACAGCCCACACGATAGGGTTTATATGTCGAATATGTTTCTACCACAGTTGAACCACCTGTAACTGGTACATATATGGTGCAAACGGAGGTGCCCGTATCGTCGCATTGAACACCCGTATTAACGCATTGTGTTATTCCTGAGGGATCTGATTTTAGTTTAGCTCGAACAAAGGCATTTTCTTGGGAAGAATAGGTCGCCAATGAACCTCCAATGGCGATCAGCCATGTTATGATTATTAATAGAAAATTGTAAATGGTCATGCTTTATGTATTATTTATTTTTACTTATTTTATTTGGTAGTTTTTTAACGCGAGTTCACAGTTTACGAGCGATATTTTTCGTTGGATGTAATGGTATATAACGAACTGCTAATTATACTGTGAGACTAAAGTCTTTTGGTGATTTTGTTCCGGTAATATTAAACTATAAAGAATCAGATGGTGATCGTAAATCGCTATCAAATTTTCGCCCACCACTGAGAATGAAGATGGCAGGTGATTGTATTTTGCTTCCAAATGAAAACTGTATAGATAGGTTCCACGCACCATATCGTACACGTCAATCGTGCAGCCTTTCAGAAATTCCATTTTGTCTTCATTTTTTGCTAGCAAAGGCGATTGGATGAAGAGCCGATTTTCGGATACACAACTTTTTACGTTTATTCGAGCAGGCGGTGTAGCCAGTGTGCGATAACTTTTTGATTTAATGTTCGCTACTTTTATTGGAGCCTGACTGAATGTGTCTATCGTATGGAAACGATGGATTAAGTTTAATGATGTGTCAGCAATCATATACTCATTTCTATATGCATATACGTAAACTATCCTATTTATCTCTTTATTGTACAGCAGGTTTCCATCGACACAGAAGATTCCATCCACTTGTTTTTCTAATATGTCTGGTTTGAATTCAAAAAATGGCGAGTCAAGCGTTAGCGTTGCCAACTCACTTCCGTTGCTCTCTCGACTTAAGGATTTTAATGCAAGTCGGCTACCGCTAACGGGTACGGCCTCAGCAAAAAACGGAGCGCCTTTTGGTGAGAAATTTTTTGCTGATCTTGTACTTAAAGATCCTTTAAAAATGCCGGGCATCGAGCCGTGGCTTAAGTAAAAGAAGGGTGAGTCGACTTTCATTCGAAATACCCTATAATCTTCCGGTAACATTACTGTATCTAAGCCAACATTCATATGCAACGTATCGAGGCTTGGAATTGTTACTTGCAATAAGTGCAATGGGCCGGAATAACTGCCCAGATAAACTGTTTTTTTCGATGTACCCGCAATGTAAAATGAATTTACTTTCAGGTCGATATCACCGCGCTCGGCCACTGAAACAAATGAATCAAAATTTCTTTCGAATGATTCCCGAGGTATTTCGGCTGCAAAGGGGGATAAAGAGTAAAGTAGGTAAAGTACTACAATTCCAAAAGCCATGCACCCAGTCAGAATGATGATTTGCTGCCTTGTCATAATTAAGTATTATTCCAGTTGATATAGAATTCTCTTGTTTCAAGCAATCACTTGATGATGCTCGTTTCTCTTATTTAATAAGATTATTCCGTAAACCGCAAGTAGTGTAAAGCCGATATTAAAGACCAAGTGACCTTTCCAACCCATTTTATTAAGTACGCCGCCGCAGGAACAAGGTAAGTTTGGGGTAAATGCCAACATGAAGGCAATATATATTGAGAATATGAACATGAGGGTGAAACAACTGTATAGCGCTACAAGCTGAAGACGTGGAACAAATAGTATAGATGCAATTGCGATTTCAAGGCTTGGGATAAACCAGGCTATCCACCACTCATGATGCCATATTAATGGTGACTTTGCAATTTGCGTTTTGAACTCATCATAAGTCAGTAGCTTGCTAACCGCTGCGTATACAAATAGCACTGCAAACAGAACGCAGATAATGTCGAGAATGAATTGTTTTTTCATACGATTCTATTTTTGAAGATTCGCTGTTGACGTAACAAAGGTGCAATATATGATGTACGAATGGGTTCCTTTCTCTTTCGTTTAAGGGAGCATTTTTATAGTTGCGGTGCCCTCAGGCGGAGCGATATGCAGTGGGCGGATGTCCGAATTTTTTACTGAATGCTTGACTAAAGTTTTGTGAATGCCTGTAGCCGACTTTCGAGGTGATTTCGTTCACCGATAGAGTTGTGTCCCTGAGCAGAACAATAGCGCGGTTTAGGCGCTCTTCATACAGATACCGAATCGGTGATGTATCGAAATATTTTCTGAATCCTAATATTAGTTTTTTTCTACTTATCCCGGTTGCGTATGCAAGCAAATCAAGCGACCAATCCTTGTTCATTTCGTTGAGCATAAGCGAACGTGCCTTATCGATCATAAGAAAGAATTGGTCATTGTTTTTTTTGCTGGGTTTAGGCGTCAGAGTATGGTCGACAAGTAGGATAATCATTTCCGTTACTTTTATTTGGTTGAATACTTCCTGCGTGTTGCCTTTGCGATGGCGCCTTAGTTGGTCCAGAATGCTGTGCACCTCGTAAGGTAGTCTAAGCGGCAAGGGCATCTGATAGATTTCGTTGTTTCGTACGGACGCTAAAAGTTCACTGAAAACCGAATTGGCCGCGATACTCTCCAGGAGATCGGCCGGGAGCTGTATTAGAATTACAGTATGTAATCCGGATTTCAGCGTGAGATCACATTTGCCTGGTACTGTATGAACAATCTGATACTGCTTCGGATTTATTTCGGATCGCACTGCATTATGTACATACTCGATTTTACCCGAAAGATTGATTACAATGCCGGTAAATTCCGGAAAGCTAAAGGGAGTCGTGGTGTCTTTTTTTACATCCTCACAATAGTGAGTAAAAGCCAGGTGGGAGTTACTGCCTGCCAGAGGCACGGAAAACCCCAAAACGTTTGAGACGTTCATGACGGTTCAGATTATCGGTTGTTGTATCACAATTATCTTGTTCTGGAAGCATTTATTTGCAAATTTAGTTTCCTGCAGACGGTTTGAATTTTGGGGAAATTGTCTCGTGTAACTGTCGGTCAAATAGAGGAAAGTGACATGAGCATGGAATGGGACACCACGTAATCCGTTTGCGACCGAACTGGTATGCTTTTGCACCGCCTATAGTTGAGGAGGATAGAGGTAATAAATAATGTATTCTTTTAGTTTAACTGTAATGGGTAAAAAAGAATGTTTCTTTATCATCACGTAAAATGTAAAGACGTTTGAAATCTCTCGAAAAAAGCCTTTGAGTTGCGGTGATGATGTAAAAATACTGAAGAAGATTTCCTAGATGTTGACAAAAGTTTTCTTTTAACGGAGCAATTTGGCTGACCACAACTGTAATTTAGTTACGTAAGGATTGGTTTGGATCACCTGCGTGAGGGAGTGGTGTTTTTTGGGGAAGGCTGTTGTAATTGCGGGCTTTATTGGATTCTAAGCACAGGACAACATCAGTGGTTAATTTGTAACAAAATAAGATGATAGCCAATCGGAGTTCTTTTGAGCTTATTCGTGACTTGAAAATCAAGAGTTGTAAAACCGACGAACATAAGGACCTTCTAATGAAGATCCTTATGTATTAGTGGTCATTCCGCTGCGTAAAACAGTGTGGGACACGTGTGGACAACCGCTGTGGTGTGTTTGAGAATGGGTGTGCAGTTGGGGCCCCTTCGGCCGGGTACTGTAATCCATCCGCTACTGGTGGTGTTTACGCGTACCTCGCACAATTGAGTTCCGTTGTTGTCGCATTGCCCTCCGCACTTTACACACATAAAGACACTGTTGGCCGTGGGTTTCACCCGTATGTATGTGTCCTCAGGTGCAAGCATTGTTGCACTGGCAAGCGAAATACCGCAGGTAGTCAGGGCTAGGATACCGCCGATAATGGTTCTGTTTTTTGTTCTCATAATTATTTTTGGTTAGTGTGTTCGGATATTTCCAGGTCATATGTTAATAAGTATTGATCAAAAATTGCGAACAGGATTCCGTTGGAGACCTGGAAGTTGTTAAGGCGTTGATTTTTATAGTTGGGAACATGGAGGCTGCCAAGGTATGCCCCGTTTTTTATGCTGTAGGCGTCGATGGTAGCCCCGTTCATAAAAGTTTCCGGCGAGTCGTTATCGGCCAGTACTGTCGATTGAATGTATAATTTATCGTCTGCCACACAACTTAGTCCATTTACTTGCAGCGGAGGCTTAGCGAGCATTTTTTTGCCACTTTTTTTGATCTGTGCGATCTCCAATCGTGCTCTGGAAAATGTGTCGATTGTATGTCCGCGATACTGTAAGTCCATGTTTGAATCGGCCACGATAAACTGATTTCGATAAAAATAGACGTAGACCATGCGCTTGGCGTTTTGACTGTAATGTAATGTTCCGTCAACGCAGAATATTCCATCGATTTGTTTTGTAAGGAGGGAGGGTTTGAATTCCAGCTGGTTGGCGGCTTTTCGGGCAAGAATGTATTCGTTGCTATTTCCGTCATAGGATCGTAAGGCGAATGCTTCCTTACCGATCGGTGTTGATTCTACAAAATAGTAGTCGTTGCCGGTCATGAAGGGATACGCTTCCCAATTTTTAACCAGCCCGCGCAGGATTGCGGGTTCTAAACCGTGCATGAGATAAAAGTAAGGTGGTTTGACCTGAAGCTTGAACTGTCGGGGTTCCAGGATACTTTCCATGTGAACCTTTAGCATGACGTGTGATGAGTCTTTCAAATCGCTGCTGACAACGGCAACGTGGAACGGAGCGGTGGTATTCCCAAGATAGACGTGGCCATGATCCGTGCCCGCTATATAGAAGGAGTTTACCTCGAGGTCAATCAAAGCGTCGGGTGTTGTGAGCTTTTTCGCAAAGAACGATCGCTCAAATCCCCCTCTCGGGATGTCACGGGTCAGCGGGGACAATGCATACAATGTGACGATGATGCCGACCGATAGCAGGGTGCAGCATGCTAACGTAAGGCGACTACTCCGCTTAAATTGAAGCGCTTTCATTTTGTTGGTCAATTGAGAATTTTTCTGCTGCTACAAGTGCTGCCTGCTTGGCGTGGAGCCCGATGCCCAAGACAGCCAAAACGATAAAAATGATATTGAACAACATATGCTCTGTCCAACCCAGACTATTAAGGATGCCGCCACAAGAGCATGGTACGTACGGACTGAAATTGATAATAAACCCGATATATAAGGTGAACGTTAACATCAGCGTGAAACACCCAAATAGTGCGGCTAACAGAAGTTTTCGTATCAGTAAGGCGATTGCTAGTATAAGTTCAAGCGTTGGAATCATCCAGGCGATTGAAGGGGCGTAGTTCATGATCAACGGAGATTTGCCCAATTGAGCAACGAATAGATCATATGTCGCTAACTTATTTGTTGCCGCGTAGATAAAGAGAATAACAAATGAAAATACAATGATGTCCAATAAGTTAATAGCTTTCATGCAAGTTTCATTTAACGATTATCATATCCAGCCACCATGAAATTATAGTGAGAATTTGTGTGTGCGATTAAATGTACAAAATATAGCTTCCCAGATGTTGACAAAATTTTTGTTAGTGTTTTTTTGCATTAATGGGCGCGCAACGATTCATTACTCGTATAATATGTTTCCCAATTATTCATGACCAAGAACAGGCAGATTCTCTTGGAGATGCGGTCGGATCGCTACTATCGCAAAAAATACAGCGGTGTCCCGACCTGTAACTGCAGATCAGGACCACCACTTCCCAATTGTTTACCGCGCTAAACCGCCCCCATTACCTCCAGATACTTGTCAAACATTTTCAACAAATGCGTCCCGGTCACGACGACATGCATGTTATCATAATAGAGTTCCAGCAAATCCTCCGCCACCTCGAGCTCATCGCTCACCAGCCGCAGCTGGTAACTTTTGTTTCCGACAGCCTCGACCCGCCCCATAATCGATTCATGTTGCCCCGGCAAAAATACCATCACCAGGTTCCCTTCATCCCGCAACCACGCAAAGAGTTGCCGATCGTTATCCAATTCCGGCAGCACCGCGGGTACGTCCGGCATTTCGTTAAAGGCGAGCAGAAAGTCAACCTTGTCGTACCGATCCGTATTCAGCTCGGCTACAATGCGTTGCTTCCGCACAAACACAAACCCATCCAGCGTCAGCCCGTGCGTGATGAGGTGATCCATATCCCACACGTCGCCGGTATCGATCCGCACGCCGTGCACCTCGTCCGCAGCCTTAACCTTAATTTCCCGGTAGTCGCCACTGCTGAAAAAGGATATTGGCTGGCTCCTGGCGGTTGGACCCGATATAAGCTTTATTGTGGACCGGAACTTGTTAAAATCGTTACGTCTAATTGGCGCATACTTGAGTGACTATGTGAAGAAGAAACCGTAGGACCTACGTCGATCGCGATGGGACTTGTGTGTACCTCTTATTTTTCCGGTGCCGGGGGATGTTTGAAAAACAGTTCTTCGAGCGCCATTCGATTTTCCTTTTGGCATTTTGATAATACCTTCTCGCGAAGGTAGTTACTGAAGGCGGAGACTATGCCCTTTTCGGTGAGATTGAGAGCGTAGGTGCTCCGGTCGTAGAATCTTTCGTATGTTCCATTTTCGTATATGATATAGGTATTGTTCAATGTATGCTTACCTAACACAACTGTCGCTAGTTCTTCCTTCTTTATCGCCATAACTGGTTATTGCGCTATGTTTTAAAATAGCGAATAAAAGTCTACCTGCTTTTACCTTTCGCATGCATCACCTGTAAGTTGCTTTTTTCGCCGACGAAAATTGCGAATCTTAAGTTGCCTAATCCTGTAGAAGCATCCGTACGTTTTCGCGGGTGAGGCCGGTGTAGGTGCAGAAGTCGTCGATGGTGATGATCTGGCCGGGGCGCTTGCCGGTGAACTGGCGGATGCGACGCTGGATGCGGCAGGCTGTTTTGTAGCAATAGCCCATGATGCGCTGGATGTCTTTGGGGGTGATTACCACCGGATTTTTTTGCATGGTGCTGACAGGTCTTTGATAGGGCTTTAGTACGGCTTATGTACGGCTTTAGTAGGGCGTATGCCCGTCTTCGTTTTTTTCTTTTTTCGAAGTACTGTGATGGCCGATCTTTTTGCAAGGCTTTGGTACCTGTTTCTGTGTGGCGATGGGAACATGTGGGAACAAATGGGAATCTATAGGAACGGATGGGAACCTTTGGGAACTGTCGTTTTGTGTAGCCTCGGGCGGCGGGTATGTTTGAACCGCTGCAGCACACGAGGCGTACCGGCCAGCCTGTAATGGGCCGGATTACTTAATAACAAATTTTTTTTATGGCTAAACAAAAAGGAATCATTAAGGTGGAAGGCACACTGGGCGACATTACGTTCCTGAAAACTGCCGACGGCTACATCGCCCGCGAGCGGACGTCGCTGAATGGCGACCGGATCAAGAACGACGCGTCGTTTCAGCGGACGCGCGAGAATAATGCGGAGTTCGGTCGTGCCGCCCAGGTGGGACAAATTATCCGTACGGCGTTCCGCCCGCTTTATAGCGGCGTTGCGGACTCGCGGATGACCGGGCGCCTGACGAAGGAGCTGATGCGTGTGATCCGCACGGACGCGAGCAACCAACGCGGGCAGCGGACGCCGGAGGACGGTGAGCTGGGGCTTTTGCAAGGGTTTAATTTCAGCCGCGATGCGTCGTTGTCGAGCAAGCTGTATGTGCAGTTCGATGCGACGATCGATCGGGCCGCGGGAACGGCCACGGTGGCGCTGCCACTGTTTGCTCCCGGCAAGATGGTGAGCTCGCCGAGCGGGGCTACGCACTTTCGCCTGCTGTCGGGCCTTGCGCAGATCGACTTCGCGACCGGTGATTACAACCTGAGCCAGACACGCTCGGCCGAGACGCTGGTGAATAATCCCGCGGAAGTACAGCTGCAGCTGGCGACGACGTTCGAGCCGGGCACCGAGGATGTGTTGCTGCTGGCGTTCGGGATCGAGTTTATGCAGGTTGTGAACGGGCAGCAGTATGCCCTGAACGACAGCGGGTACAATGCGCTGGCGATCGTGCTGGTCGATCACCCGGGCCTGTAGACGGCGGAGTATTTGTTAAACGATTAAACCAACTTCATTATGAGTGTTTTGGAACGGATGCAGGAGCCTACTCCTGAGTTTTTCCGCTTGCTGCGTACGATCGGCCTGTGCCTGGTGGCGGCGGGTGGCGCCCTTGTGGCGGCGCCGGTTGCTGTGCCGGCGGTGGTTTTGACTGTTGCCGGGTACCTGACGGTGGCCGGAACGGTTATGACTGCCGTGAGCCAGGCGGCGGTGGAGAAGCGCGAGGAATGAAAAGTGATAGAGGCGGCTTCGGCCGCCTCTTCTTCTGCTTATGCTATGTTACACTCTTTAAAATTTTAATTATGTCTATTATGTCGACTATTCAGGATTTCATTATAAAAAAAGGCGCGGAGTTTCGTGCGGATCTGGGAAACTATCGGGAGGTTAAGATCAAGGGGATGGCGGATGAGCTGCACGGGGTGCGGATCGAGACGGGGAATGTGTGGGATATGGATCACTTTATCCCTCACGGGTTGGCGCTGGACGGGTTTGTTTTTGTACGGAAGCAGCGCATTTTGGCGGAGGTGAATGTGGACCGTTATGACAAGGTCGATTTTCTGTTTTCGCTTGGGGACATGCCGGAGCTGCCGGTGGTGTTGCCGGGGTTGGACCGGGACCGGCAGTTGTTCGAATGGCTGCGCGATGAAAGGTTGTTGGTGATGGTGTTTTTGCAGAAGCGGCACGAGTCGATCATGGGTTGGGTGGAAGTTGTGGAGGATGCTGGGTGTCAGCTGCGGTTGGTGAATGATGAACTGGAGGTGGCGGTGGAGCTGTTCGAGTTTGCTTATCGTAAAATTCATCTGATTGTGGTGGGGACGCACTTGCTGGAGATGTTTGATCGGTTTACTGTGGCGACGGGGCAGGTGTAGAGGGCGGTGGGATATGGTGGCGGCTGGCGCCGCCGTTGTGTTTGAGGTAGTCGGGAGACTACCGCCATGCTGGGCACGAGTCGCCCTCCCTTCGGTCGGAAGACTCGCGCCAGAATGCGTACATCAGCGCTGCGCGCTGGACCTGCTTAGATGTGCTAAAGTCATGGTACAGAAAATTATCAAATTCGGCGCTTGATTCTTATGGCAGTCCTCGCGTCAGATTCATGGAAGGCAGGACTATACGTCCTGCTTTTTTGTGTGCCCCCGCTTATCCCTCGAGCTTTTCGAAAACGCCACGAGGTTAAGCTGCTCGCGCAGTCTCGACCGCACGCGGTTGCCATAATGGGTTTCGATCTCCGACGCCTGCAGGTTCGTCGTGATATGTGTAAGCATACCCTGACTCGTAAAAAGCTCGTACCGGCTTAAAATGATTTCCGCCATGACGTTGCACTCAGTGCCGAAGTATTTCAGATTCTGCTCGGCGCCCAGGTCATCAAAGCAGTAGATCCGCGGACCGCGACTGTTGTAGGAAAGCTTACTATAGCGCGAAATCACTTTATAGCCTTCTTCCAGCAGCTCGAAGCTCACATCGCGACAAGACCGGATCGTGAATTGATGCGGCGGCGGCGGGATGGCGCGCATGAGCGTCATGAGCGCGGATTTGCCGCAGCCGACCGGCCCGGTGAGCAGCAGGCCTTTGTTCAGGTCGATGCCGAGGCGCCCGGCTTCGGCATCGTGCCGCAGAAAGTAGGCGATAAGCCGGTGGACGACCGGATAGTCCGTCTCGTCGATGGCGAAGTGCGGTCCGTAGGCCTGGCGGCCGTGTCGTTCCAGGAATTGGATACACCAGGTGTAGTCGATCATAGGGTTGTAAGGTTAAAGGTTTGCATCTGACCACGGTGGCTGCCGGCCGTCGGAAGAATATCCGGCGGCCGGTGCCGGTGGGTTCCCGATACGCTCGGGATGGACGGGCTACATAGGCTCATCGAAATCTTTGTCGTTGTCGGTGGCCAGGTGGTTGGGCCTGGGACCGTTCCTGGATCCCTTCGCGTTAAATTCTTCTGCTTTCAGCATCCAGCTACGCGCCACGGCCTGCCAGTCTTTTATGGGCGTGCGGTCGCGCCGTTCCCAGCCGTTGCCCTGGTAGTAGTTGTAAAATTTTTCGGCCTCGAGGGGTGAATTTTTTTGCTCGCGGAAATAGTCCACGGCTTCTTTCAGGTCCAGGGGGCGTGAATGTCGTGTACTCCCGGATCTTTCTTTTTCAGGAGCGGGGGCGGGGGCGTTGCCTCTCGTTTTGTCTATAGCGTTTTCAATGTTTAGAGTGTTTATAGTAGGTGGTACGTCTGGAGTAGAGGTTGTGTCGGGAGGTGTGTCGATCGGGGCACGGCGAACCGGCTGCGCGGGATCGTGGACCGTTACCCGGCTGGGGATATGCGGGTGATGCGAAGGCGCGTAGGTGATATACCCGTGATCGTGTAATTGGTTGAGCACGCGGTAGTACGTTTTGTAGGAGCCGAGGCAGGCGATGCGCATGACGTCTTCGCGGTTGATGGGCATCCGGTCGGCGAATTTTTTGCGGTTCCAGTAATAGAAGAGGGACATGTAGACGCCCAGATGCATGGTGGTCATGTTGTCGTCGTCGGCGAAGACGTCGCACGTGGTTTTGAAGTGGAGGATGAAGTTGGCCATAGTGTTTTTTTTATGGCCGCAAAGCAAAAGTCCGTGTCGTTGCAAGTCCATGTCACTTTTTGGGGGATTTCCCCCAACATTGGGGGAATGCGTTTTTGGCGTTAGAACGTAGATTTTTCGTCATTTTTTTTTACTATTTCTCTCAAATGATTTCCGATCTGCTCCCAATAGAGCAGGGCTTTGCGGCACACCGCCGCGTCTGTGAATCCGCGGCGGATCGTCTCCGGCGCCACGCGGTTGACGGACGAGGGGATGCGCGACAATCGTTCTGACCGCAGTACGTCCGTATCGCCCAGGTGGATAATGCCCTGCACATGCGCGGCATTTGCGATGGCACCGGCGATAACAGGACGTATGTGGAACATCAACCCGTCTTTCGCCGCCATATCGTCGTATGCTTCGTCTGACGCCAGCTCGTGCGGGATTTCCGCACGGGGTGTATGTATCGTCGGCGCGGGCACGACACTGACTTCGGCGAGCCATTTGGCGAGCTGCTGTTGTACGCTGGGTTTATAGGGATGCCAGGCCAGGTCCGTGGAAGAGGGAAGGCCGGCCAGCCGGAGCTTGTAGTCATGCAATTGCCCCAGGCGGGCTTCCGGCGATGTAGAGGTCTGCAGCTGATCGGCCATGATCCGGACACAATACGAGATGCATGCAGGGTCGTTGAGGTTAAGGGCTATCAACGTTCGTATCACGTCGCCATCGCCTGACGTTGGCTGGTTTCCAAACGCAAGCTGTTGCAACTTCTCTTTAAACGCACGCAGGTAGACGGCGGTATAGAACGTGAGATCGTCTGCGTGCCGCAGTGACTCGAATGGCTTGAGGGCTATGTCGATCAGACCTGGACTTACCTGCAAGGCCATGAGCCGGTCGCGCAGGGCGGCCAGGTCGCTGCCGAGCATTTGCTGGTACAGCGCGCACGCCCCGGGTGGCATGGGAAGACCGGGATCGATCTGTCCGCCGGCCAGCGTGACCGTATAGTCCAACAGGCGTTCGAGGACCCGGTAGGTATGCCGGCAAATATCGTCTGCCACGGTGCGGTGGGAGAGTGTGCTATACAGCTGGATCGACTGGGTATGTTGCAACAGGTGGTCTATCAGTTCCAGGAGCGCGTGCTGGCGCGATGCGAGGTAGCGGACCTGTGCGTGGGCGTGTGCGCGACATTCTTTAAAAAGCTCATACCGGACCCGGGCGGCGTACTCGTCTATGATCGGACAGACAAAGTGCAATAACGCTGCCCTGTCGGCGGGTGGAAGTGCTGTCGGGGGCGGTAATTGTTTGAGTACGATCCGGACATCTACAGCGATAATCTTTTGTAGTGCCGCCAGGTGCTCGCCTGGTTCATCTATATCATGTTCCATCGTTGGCTGACAATTAACGGGAGATCCAAACAACGGCGACCAAGCGGTTTAACGTCCGGGTGATCAGCCGGTAGGGGTGTTAAAAGAGTAGCGGTAACGATGGGGTTATGTGCGGCAGGGATACGGCGGCGATGCCGTAAAGAGATCCGGACGAAGAAGCGAGGGGGCAACGAAACAAGTAAAAAAAAGCCTCATGGCGTCTATGATTGGTTAGGTTCAGGCAATCACAGAGAGGGTCGGTATAGTATAACGGGGTTAATATAGGTAAAAATGTGGATTTTCGATAAAAGCTTGGTGTGGCCCCGTAAGCAGCTCGGATGTGTCATGCGCTATGGTGTACGAGCTGCATTCGCACGATCTGGATTGTTTTATCTTTAATAGACAAGCTGTACACAGGTCTGGTCGCACCGTTGAATATTTTTTCTTAAATATTCGGCGGGAGGTTTAGAATCAATACTTTTGTTTTCCACCAGGTATGACATGAAAAGATTTTACGTTTGGGTATTCATTATTACCATAGTCGGCTGGGGGATGAGTTGTCATGGCGACCGCATTGATCGGAACGTCCGGAACTCACAAAAATTGAAAGTCGGCATGACGCAGGAAGAGGCGTTGGCGATCATGGGTGAACCGGATTATATTAGGGAGCACGCAAATGAAAAGGGCGTTTATGATTATTATTACGAAAGTCCTTTCGGTGCATCCGACTTGATTTTCTTTACGGTCGACCCGGCAAAACGGGTAATAGAGGTTACGCCATATCCCGAGCTTCCGTACGCATTTGAAAGCGCTGCGCACCCGCTGGGCAGCGGCTATACTATCGATTTTTCAGATGTGTACAGCGGCGAGAAGGCATTGTCCGATTCCGCGAATAACGTGATCATCAAGGGCCCTGTGTTGGACTATGTGTTTGACTCCCTTTATATCGTCGTCGCGGAGCGGCCGTTTGATAGTATTCCCGCCTGCGCAGCTCCTGGCAAAACATTTGAGATCAAATGCCGCGAGGCTTTTGATAAGAGTACCTTTAGTCAGTATTGGATCGTTTACAAGAAGGATCGGAAGGTGAACGGCCCGTTGTCAGAGCGGAACTTTCAAGCCGTGAAAGACACCCTTGAGGTGGCGTCAAACCTGAAATACTGATCGCATCGCTTTCGGAAGAGCTGAAATAATGAATAACAAATGATGACGATGCTGAAATCGTTGCTGCTTATGATGTTCATGTTGACATCAAACTGTGATTGGACCGGCGGCGAAATCACGGACTACGGCGAGTACTGCGATGGTGAGTTTAAAATCAGTGTCTATGAAAAAGACAACCGCTTAAAATACGAGGTTCGCAACCGGAATGACGAGTTGGTGATCCAACAGGATATGAATATTTCTGTTTTCCAGCGTTGGGGGTTGTTCCTTGATAAGAAGAAGGATTTTTGGGTCCTCAGCTCCGACGTTGGCATTTCTGTCTGGCGAAAGGATCCGGACACAGGTCAATATCGCAAGCATACATTTTACCATAGATTGGGTAA
Source organism: Dawidia soli (assembly GCF_018598185.1). Lineage (GTDB taxonomy): Bacteria > Bacteroidota > Bacteroidia > Cytophagales > Cyclobacteriaceae > Ohtaekwangia > Ohtaekwangia soli. Next base: position 93,869 of record NZ_JAHESC010000024.1, on the reverse strand, counting down.
AGACGATGTGCCGCCTGAGCTGTATGCCTCATCGCTTAGAAGGTTTTTATAACGGATGCGGTACGGGTGTCATGCGAAAAAATAGTTAACAGATGTGGATCTCGGTATTGGTTTTCGACCCCTCAGCGCGGGAAGACACCCTGGATACAAGGTGTCTGATGCAGCGTTCATCGATTGTTGAGGACATTATAAACAGGCACCTCGCGCGCGAGGGCCGGTTCTTTGTAAAGCCCCTGATGGGGCAGGCAAAAGCGGTGGCGGCCCGAAATCGCTCGGCTGTGCAAGTGGTCATTTCAATAACCTACACCATAGCTCCGAAGGAGCGTAACACATCAGCCCAGGCTGAAGGCCTGGGGCCTATAATATAGATGAGGGAATAGCCCTGTAAGGGCGTAACAGTCATAAGGTGAACTAAGTAACGAACGCAATCCCCGCCCCCGCATCGCTCGTCCGTAGGTCCGAAGCACGCGCCTCCGCGACCAGTTTCTTCCAGATCGCATTCCCCGTCACATTCGGATATTTCTCCCACAACAGCGCGGCCATGCTCGCGACAAACGGCGTAGGTGCCACACCATATCGGTCAACTGTCGCAACAAAATCGCGCTTGCCTGCCGCGGCTACAACTCACTCAACAATGCTTCCAGCTGTTTTCTGGTTCGTTCTACATCAGCAACGGCCCGCTCCCGTTCGTCTTGATTCACTTTTTTTGTTTTACCATTTTCTTTTTTGACGATCAGCGGACTACTACCCGTAAAGAGTATTGCCACCGTAGAACACTGCTCCGTTCCATGGCAGGATGTGCACCCGTCGGCGGCCTGATGCTTTGCAAAATACCCCGCCCACGCGTCGCTGGATCTAAAAGATGCCATCGATATAAATACACCGCGAAGGGAATCATTCTTTATATAAAACAGGGTCTCGGTGCCGCCAAACTCTGCATCCGTCAGGGTATTGATCAGTACCAATGCGTCGCCGTCATAATACCCGGTGAGCGCGCCGACAAACGTTTTATCGGGATACGTCTTCACCGTGACCTTTTTCGCCGCCCTGAGATCTTCAATCCTGCGGACAAAGTCATCCTGTAACAATTGGCTAAAGGCGGGATGAAAGGAGAGCGATACAAGTAAAGCGAGCAGGGATTTTAGTATTCTCATGTCGAACGAAATACTTGAAAATCCCCTGAAAATCCAAGACCTTCCAACGACCGGTCATTGACGTTTTGCCGCCGCGTATGTATATTGACTAAAGACCAAGACCATGGCAAGACTGCACCTTTTTGAGTTCGAGGATCAAGCCTGGTTCCCGGATTTTTTGCGAGACTACATGACCGCGTTCCTCCAGTTTTTGGCGAATACCACAAAGCTGTTCAAACCTGCGATCCCTATCCTGGAGGAAGCGCTGCGCAGCAGCGCAAGCCCAACGATCATAGACCTGGGCTCGGGCGGCGGCGGCGGGTTGATCTGGATCAACCAGGCGTTGAAGAATTCGATACCGGACCTTACCATAGTGCTCACGGATCTTTATCCAAACCTCGCGGCGTTCGAATCAACGCGTGCAAAAGCTTCCAATATCGAGTTCGTCACGGCGCCGGTAGACGCCCGAAACATCCCGGTGAACCTGGTCGGTTTGCGAACACAGTTCCTGTCGTTTCATCATTTTAAACCCGTCGATGCACAACGGATCCTGCAGGACGCGGTCGATGCGGAAAGTCCCATTGCCATTTTTGAAGCGCAGGAGAGAAGTTTGCCCAGTGTATTGGCGATGATGCTTTCGCCCATCACGGTATTCCTGGTGACGCCCTTTATCCGCCCGTTTACCGTGGGGCGCATCGTCTTTACGTATCTCATCCCCCTGGTACCGTTGTTTGTTTTATGGGATGGCGTCGTTTCATCCTTACGAACGTACTCGGTGTCGGAAATGAAAAACCTGGTGGCGGGAATTAACGGTTCGGAATCCTATGATTGGAAGATCGGTCGGATCAGGTCCGGACCGGGTGCTATCCTGTATTTGTGGGGCCGATCAAAAAACGATTAAGTTCCTGTTAGCCATCGGGTTGGTGCCTACTCTTCAACAACGAGACCCGCTGACCCCATGGAAGTTTTAACCAAAAAGCCCGTTACACCGTAATGATCAAGTATCATTCACATTAACGCAACTTGTTTTGAAAGATATCGGAAAATTAATGGCCGTCGGATCCGCTGCACTGCGGAAGGCGGCGGTTCACGACGAGGCCAAGCAGTACATTCTGGGCCATGAAAAACTGTACCGGCTTTTCAGCAAGGCGGCCAGCCGCTACGTTGCCGGCGAGACCCTGCCGGCCGCGGTGGCGCGCGCGGCGCAATACAATCAGCAGGGACTTGCCACGTCCATCGAGTTTATGGGCGAGAATGTAAAAGACGAGCACGAAGCCGCCGCGGCGACGGCGGAGTTCCTGGCCATCTGTGACCAGATCGCGTCGAAGGGACTCAAGTCGAATGTTTCCCTGGATCTGTCGCATATCGGCCTGGCGTTGTCGGCCGACCTTTGCCGCCAGCACCTGGCGCAGCTCTGTGAGAAGGCCGGGCAGGTGGGTATCGAGGTAATGATCAGCGCCGAGGATACAGCCAAGACCGATGCCGTGCTGGACATGTACCTCGGCATGGCCGGTCGCTACGAGCATCTGGGCATTACGGTGCAGGCGTACCTGCACCGCACCCGGGACGATTTTAAACAGCTGATCCAACGACCTAACAGGATCCGGCTGGTGAAAGGCGCATTCGACACGCCGGAAGGCTTGTCGCTCCCGCGCGGAGGCGAGCTCAACCAGGCCTACCTCGCCTATCTCGATCAGCTGTTGGCGAGCCACCACACATGCTCCATCGCAACCCACGACCCGCTGATCCAGCAGGAGGCCGTCAAACTGCTTTCGCGGCATCAAATGCCTCAGCAGGCATACGAATTCGAAAGCCTGCTCGGGATTGCCACCGATCAGCTCCTGGACCTGATGCGCGCCGGTCACCCCGCGAAAATGTACATCGTCTACGGCCAGGAGTGGTATTTATACCTGTGCAACCGCATCGCGGAAAACCCGATGAATCTATTTCTGGCGTTGGAAGATATCATGCAAAGCTGATGTCGATGTTGAACGTCGTCAGTAGGGGGCGTCTGAAAAGATGTTCCTCTGCGTGACGACGTTGTCATAAAAGCTCGACCGGAGTACTGCGGATCATGATCTCCTGTTGCCGGTATTCTTTCAGCAACTGTTCCTTCAGGTCTGTCCAAAATGAATGGTCGAGACCCGCTGTCACGACTTCGTATATGACGAGGTCATCACGCACAATGTTTTCCCGGTCTTCTTTCCACAGGCCTTTTGCCGGTGCTCGCTGGTAGACAGTCACACCGTTGAATTTTTCGGTCAGTACTACCTGAAGGTTTTTATAGCTTGTTTGCGGAAAGGGATGTCCGTCGTTGTCGTACAGGGGCAGGAAGATCTGGATGAGCCTGTGTGTTGCCATAGCGCGTGGATTTTTAAATGACTACTTCTTTATCACGGTGTAAATACAATGCCCACGCCTGCGTCACTGCTGCGCAGGTCCAGCGCCCGCGCACCCGCTACGAGTTTCTTCCAGATCGCATCACCCGTCACATTCGGATATTTCTCCCACAGCAGCGCGGCCATGCCCGCGACAAACGGCGTAGCCATGGATGTGCCCGACAGGATATCGTACTTGCCTTTCTTCGTGCAGCTGATGATGTCGACACCGGGCGCGGTAATATTCACCTGGTTGCCTTTCTTGCGCGAGCCGCCGCACGAGAAGTCGGCGACCTGGTATTGATGATCCACGGCGCTGACGGACAAGATCGACGGACAGTTGGCCGGGTGGTTCACGGGCTTGATCACACCGCGCTTGCGACGACTGTCGTTGCCCGCGGCGGCGATCAGCAGCGTACCTGACTTCAACGCGCGTCGCGCCACCGTTTCATAGCTCTCGTAATACGTCTCTCCATTCTTTACGGCGGATCCCAGCGACATCGAGATCACTTTGCATTTGCTCTCCAGCGCCCACTCGATGCCCGCGAGTACAAAGTTGTCTTCGCCCTCACCGTTGTTCTTCAATACCTTGGCCACAAACAGCTGCGCGTTGGGCGCGACGCCGTAGCGAAAGCCATGCGACTGGCTCACGTGCCCCGCGGCCACACCGGCGCAGTGCGTGCCGTGGCCGTCGACGTCGTTCGGAGATTGTCCGACGAACGATACCGCACGGATCTTGCGGCCTTCGAAGTCCGGGTGCCCGGTGTAGATGCCGGTGTCGAGGATGGCGATGCGTACGCCCTTGCCGGTATACTTCGATTGGAGCACGTTGGTGGCGTGGATGCCCCAGGTGGCGTGCTCGTCGTCGAGGTAGGACGTCAGGGGCTTTTTTGCCTGCTTCGTGTTCCTGGTATTGCGGCCGGCCCGTTTGGCGAGCGCATAGACGTAGCGTTCACGTTCCTGGCCGAGGAAGATGCGGTCGCCGCTGCGCGCGGTGGTGAGGCGGTGTACTTGCTCAGTATGCGGGGCGTTGACGACCGCTACCTTCAGTTGATCGAATACCACGCCGTCGGCTTCTGCCAGGGCTTTAGAAACGGCGATGAGCGGCGAGGTAGTGCTTTTATAGTCGCGCAGGTTGGCCATGCGCAGCGACACCGTCTGCGCCTTGCGCTCGATGGCCGCGCTGCGGGCGGTGTCGTCGAGGACGACGAGGTCGCGGCCGGTAAAGCGGTGGGCGCCGGCTTCTTTTTCGGCGGAAGCGGGCGGCGCGCCGGCGCTGCGGCGGGTAAAGGAAAAGTTAGCCATGCGGAAAGATACTAAAACCTAAAAAAATAAAGTGTTCAAGATAGCGACCGTAGCGTCGAGGTTGCTTTTTACGTACCTTGCCTGACTCTTTCTAACTCCTAACTGACTATGGTGCATATGTCTGGCGGCAATCGTTTCGGCGCCTTTTTAATGCTGGTCGTCATTTTTATTGTGGTGAACGTAAGCCACGCACAATCCCCCCAGGTTCCGCAGCTGCCGACCGTCGTGCCGGTTTCGCCCGAAGCCAGCGCGTTGGCGAAGTATATCAATTACCCCGTGAGCTACAGCACCGGCCTGGTCGACATCAGCATTCCGCTGTACGAGATCAAAGTCGCCGATTTAACCTTGCCGATCGACCTCAGTTACCATGCGTCTGGAATAAAGGTCAATGAAAATTCCGGGCTCGTGGGACTCGGATGGACGTTGAATGCTGAGCCCAGGATCTCGCGTTCGGTGGAAGGGTTGCCCGATGAGGAGGGCTATCTCTGGCACGTTACCAACCCGCCGCAAGGCCAGCTGAACGAGATGTATTATAACGAGCGATTGGCGACCGGTGGCAGCAACATCGACGAGCAGCCCGACGCATTCTTTTATAAGCTGTTGTCGGGATCCGGCAAATTCTTCGTGAGCAAAAAACTGCGGTCCACCGAGGTGCCAAAATTTATGACCGTACCGTATGCCCCTGTTTCAATCGACAATGCCAATATCGTGGCGATCTCAAATCATACCGCCGCACTGATAAATTCGTTCAACGTCCGTGATCAGCACGGTGTAGCCTACAGCTTCGCGAATGTTGAAAAAAATTTCCTGCCGGGATTTCCCGAGGCCACGCTCAATACGTGCTGGAAGGCGACCACGGTTACATCGTCTGTCACAGGGCAGGCACTTTCGTTTACATACCAGCCGGGGAGTATAGAAACGGTGCAAACCCTTTCCGACGTGGCGCAGCTGCACGACAGCTTATCCAATGTGGCGACTAATCAGACCGGCATCGCGGGCCACATGGGATGTGCCACCGACCGCAACTCGGTGCCACGGCTGACGGAGTGTATCAATGGCGATTGCAATTATAAGTACTGGGACATCGCGAATGGTCAATGGGTTGTCGAGCCGGCTTCCGGGAGCGATTGCGTCGCGCCGCTGTTAGGCGGTGGCTCCACGACGCAGATCAGCACCATCCGCCTGAAAGAGATCAGCTACTCCGGGGGCAAGGTGGTGTTCGAGATCGGTAACATCGCCCGGCACGGTGATTGTCTCTCGAAAATCAAGATCTACAGCAATAGCGTATTGATCAAGCAATACGTGTTCAGCTACGAGCCGTCGGGCAGCAACTTCTCGCGTGACCGGATCCTTCTCACCGCCATCGATATGCAGGACGGCAACGGCGTTTCGATCGGAAAATATGAGTTTCGATACAACGCCGGAGGATTGCCGGATTACCTCTCCAAGCAATTGGATTATTGGGGATATTATAACGGCATCAATAACGACTATTACGGTAGTTTGATTCCGCCTCGTATGGTAAGCACGGACAACAATCCAGACTACCACGACGCCATTGTGCCGATCGGCAAGGCCAATCGGTCACCTGTCCTGAGCGCTGCTCAGGGTTTGACCCTCAGCGCTATACACTACCCCACGGGAGGGACGACGTCATTCTGGTATGAGCTCCATCAATACAAGGAGGGGGGTCAGGTAAAGAACGCGGGAGGCCTTCGCATCGCCCGGGTACTTCATACCTCGAACGCCGGCACGATAGAGCGCACCTACAAGTACGGCGTGGCCGAAGACGGCGCGGGAATAATTCGTTCCTCGCCGGCAAATCCCGAAAATTTCTCGGCCGAACAGCTGGATGTCTTCTACTTTCAGGCAAGCGCCCAGCCTCTTTATTTTCGTTCGAGAAAACGGATCTTTTACTCGCAAGCGCTGGCCGATCTGTTTTATGCCAATGGCTCGCCCGTGATGTATGACTTCGTGACCGAGTATGAGTCCGACGGCGCGAGCAGCCTCGGCAAGACGGTATATCAGTATCGTGTTGAATCCAGTGGTTATTTCGGCCATTACCGGGTTCCTAAGACAACGGTCGTCATGGACACGGAAACCGATTGGATGTATGGGCAGCTGATCTCAAAACGGGTGTACCGGGGCAATAAGGCAGAAGGGGTATACAGACTGGTTTCACGCAATGTCTATAACTATGGGTCGGAAAATTTAGATGAGTCCATTTACGTTGGAAAGACTTATTGGGCAAAAAATACCTACGGATACCCTAACAAGGACGGTTATTACGATACGTATATTCTTCCGGGAAGTGTTCAATACTTTCCCTACAAAAAGCAAACGGGCGCCATGGTGCTTCATAGCGACACGGCTGTTACATACCATGGCTCCCGCAAGATGACGCGCGTTACCTCGTATACCTACGACAATAAAATTGCGCTTTTGCCTACGCAGGTGAAGACGACCGCCAGCGACGGCACGCAGATCGTTACGACCACCCAATACGCTCACGATCTGACCCTGACCGGCCCGGCCGAGACCGGCCGGCAGAAACTGATCGCAGACTGGCGGGTCAGCACCGCGCTCGAGCAAACGCAAACAAAAGGCTCGGGTGTAAGCAAGTCGCGGACGGACTACGGCGTGTTTAACGGCAAGGCCCAGCCTGCAGCGATCGTTACCAATACCGGCCCGGCCCTGGCCGATGAGCCGCGTGTGTTGTTTGACGATTACGACGCCAACGGCAACGTACTCAGCGTTTCGAAAGCGAACGATAGCAAAATATGCTATATCTGGGGCTATGGTAAATTGTATCCGGTGGCCAAAATAGAGGGGATCACGCAATCGGACATCAGCGTGACGACGGTGGCCAACATTGGGAACCGGCAGTTCGCTCAAACGTCGGACTATAATTCGGTAAAGCCCGACGTGGAATTCCTGAAGACGCAATTGTCGGCGATACGTTCCGACCCGCGCTACAAGGTCACGCTGTACACGTACTTTCACGGAAGCCTTTCGTCGGAGACAGATGTCAGCGGCATTACGACGTACTACGAATACGACAGCTTCGGACGATTCAAGCTGGCGCGTGACAACGATGGCTATATTCTGAAGAAGTATCAATACAACTATAAAACCGGCGCGGGAAATAATTAATACGTCTTATGTTTTTACACAGGGTTAAGTTTTTATGCACGACGGTTTTTTGTGTTGCGCTGGCGTACGAAGCGTTGCCGCAGACGGAGGAAGACCCACAGCCATTGGCAGATACGCTACAGCGCCTCGATGCCCAGGCCGAAGCTACCATGGCGACTCCGCCGGAGCCGGTGCCGGTCCACGGCAGCCGGTGCGGCCCGGGCGTGGTAAGCCTTACCGGCGTACGGGAAACGTCGGCAACGACCTTTAACTTTTACGCCACCGCTACCGCAACCAACTATTTATACCAGGGAAGGGACTATGTAACGCCCTATTTAACGGCCACGACGACGTATTATATCGCCACCGTCGACATCGGTACGGGCGCGGTGAGCGGCCGCGTGCCCATTATGGCAAATATCTATACGCCGCCACCGGCCCCTACCATTGCCTCGGAGGTATCGGCGTTTCCGGGCGGGTCGGTGAATATTTTTGTGCACCCCGTGTCGGGTGTTAGCGGATACCGGTGGTATACGGTGCCCAGCGGCGGTACACCCCTCAGCGGCGCCAATGCCAACATCACCACGGTGACGGTCGGTACCACGCCTACAACGTACTATGTGGCGACGGTGACGGGCGGCATGTGCGAGAGCGCTACCCGCAAGGCGGTTGTAGCGAACGTGGAACCGGCGCCCGTACCCACCGTGACAAACAACGGCGTGGTGGCCATGGCCGCGCCCGTAACGCTCGATGCCGGGGCCGGATACGCCACCTATGACTGGAAAAACAGCACCGGCACCACGATCAGTACAGCCCGTTCGTTTGAAACCACAACGCCCGACGACTATACGGTGACGGTTACAAAAACGGGCGTTTCGGGAAATGGTACGTCGGCGGCGGTGAAGGTCGCGCCACAGGAGACGTTCCTGAAAGGAAAGAATTATATTCTGACGAATACCGCGCACGTGCCGACGGCCACGGAAAATGACCTGGACCTGCGCACAGCAGACGGCCGCGAGCAGGCCATTCAGTACATGGACGACCTCGGCAGGCCGATGCAAACCATCGCCATCCAACGCTCGCCCAATAAGAAGGATATTATAACACCGGTTGTATACGATGCGTATGGCCGCGAGAGCGTGAAGTACCTTCCGTACGCTTCGCGCACGGAAGGTAACGGGTTGATCAAAAATGCGTTGTCGGGTCCTGCCGGCTATCCCTCGTCGGCACACTATACCTTTTACAATACACCCGGCGACAAGATCGCCGATGACACGCAACCATTCGCGGCAACTACCTTCGACAGGTCTCCCCTCGGACTGGTGCTGGAACAGGGCGCACCGGGATTCGACTGGCGCCCGCAGGGTATCGTCTCCGTGTTCGCGAGCGGGTTGCCCGGAAGTGTCGAGAGCTCGTACCCCGACTATGACCAATACTACGACTACTCGGAGTTCGTGATCGACCCGAATGGCGGGGGTGGCGGTGTACGCATCAAGATCACCAACAATGTGCTGACCGTCACCTTTAACGCAGGGTTCACGTCGGCATTTCTGAAAACGGGTCGCGTGAAGCTCATTGACATTCCCTCGCTCTACGATATCGATCTTGGAATTATCGGCGAGGGAAAGTACTATGCCTACATCCAGGACCGCTATCTTTCCGTGGAATCGTTGACCATCCCCGCCCAGCGTGCAACGCAATTCGCCTTGCCGGGGCCAAACGCGAGTGTGGTCTTTACCCGGAACCTACTGGCGCCGGAAACAGGAACAGGCGGCCCCGCCACGGGCGTTTCACGGGCCACACAATATAGCTATGACGCAAATGCGGCTGATGAGGTGCTTAAGCTGACGCCCGTTGCTGCGACCGCGGGTTCCTTCGCGCTCATTTCCACGGGCGGTGGAAGTACGCCCGCCTATTATGCTGAAGCGACACTGAGCAAAAAAGTCATCCGCGATGCCGATAAGAACGTCATCATCGAGTACCACGATATGCAAGGGAATCTGATCCTCAAAAGGATTCAGGCTGTAGCAGGGAACGTCCCGATCAATGACACGAACTATGCCGGCACGTATTACATCTACGACGACTTTAACCGCCTGGTGTGTGTGATACCACCGGAAGCTGCACGGCTGCTGCCTACGCTGTATTACAACAGCGGAGCAACGGACGCTACAAAAGAAGCTTTCCTCAAGCGCTGGGCCTTCCGGTATGCCTATGACACCCGGCACCGCCTGGCGATGAAGCAGGTGCCGGGAAGTGAACCGGTGTATATGGTCTACGATTCGCGCGACCGTCTCGTCTTGACACAAGACGGCAACCAGCGCACCGACGCTGCCGGCAATGTCACAAAAAAGGAGTGGTCGTTCACGAAATATGACGTCATCAACCGCCCGGTAATGACCGGTGTCTATACCCACGGCACCGTGGTGAACCAGGCAGCCATGCAAAACCATGTCAACTCCCTGATGGTGAGCGGCACGCAGCTATACGAGGAGTACAACGGCGCGGTCGCGACAGAGGGTTACACCAATAGGGTGTTTCCAACGAGCGCGACCAATTTACTGACCGTAACATACTACGACCAGTACGATTTCAGGTCGATGTGGACCGGAAACTATAATTATGTGAACGACGGCCTTTCCGCCACACCGGCCTCGGGACATACCTACTACCAGCCGGCAGCCGAAAGCACGCATGTGGCCGGCCTGGTCACTGGCAAAAAGGTAAAGCTCCTGACAGGCAATACCAGCACCCTCTGGCTCAAGACGGTCACGTTTTACGACGATGAGCACCGGCCGGTCCAGGTGCTCTTCGATCAGTATAAAAGAGGACCGGGACGGACGTCGAATGTGTATGATTTCGCAGGCCGTGTGCTCAAGTCTAACGTTACGCACATGGACAACGTCGTTACCTGGAAAGACCTGGTCAACGTGGTGGAGAACGACCTGACGCTGGTCAAGACAACGCCCGAGGCGTCGTGGAACGGCGGCGCGGTGTCGGTAGAGCAGATCCCGGCAAACACAGACGGCTGGCTGGAATTCACGGCGTCTGAAACGACAAAGGTTCGTATGATCGGCTTGTCCGACCAGAATACGAACAGCTCGTATAACAGCATCGATTTTGCAATATACCTGGTCGGAACCGGCGACCTGCGCATTTACGAGAACGGAACGGAGAAGGCCTCGTTTCCGAATGCTTACAATGTCGGCGATATATTCCGTGTCGAACGGACCGGTGGTGTGGTGCGATATTATCGCAACGGCGTATTGCTCTACACCTCATTGATCGGATCTACCACGCTATTGATGGCCGACGTATCGATCGGACATTTGCAGGGCACCGTGGTGGGCGCGAGGATCTCGGCCAGTACGCGGTCGAGGTCCGTCACCCGCACGTTTAAATACGATCATGCCGGACGCCTTACGCATACCTGGCACCAGGCAGACAAAGGGGCCAACATCCTGCTGAGTAAGCTCGACTACAATGAGCTCGGCCAGGTTGTGGATAGGATGCTGCACAGCACGGTAGCGTCCGCAGCCGACAACCGGCAATCGGTCGACTACCGCTACGACATCCAGGGCAAGATCACATCGATCAACAACGCCGATCTCACCAACGACGGCGTGCTGAATGACGATGCGACCGACTATTTCGGCATGCACCTGCTATACAACACGGTCGACGCCGGTCTGGGCAACGCGCAATACTACAACGGCAATATTTCGGCGATGCGGTGGAGCAATTACGGCGCCGGTACGGTGAAGCAGAAGGCATCCACGTATATGTATGACCGCATGAGCCGCCTGTCGGCCTCTGCGTATCACGAGAAGACGACATCATGGGGGACGCTGGGCAACAATCGTTTTGCCGAAACGGGTTTGTCGTACGACCTGAACGGCAACATCCTGAAGCTCACACGCAATGACAATCGCGCGACCGGCACCATGGACGTGCTTACCTACGACTATGGCGCAGGGACCAGTCAAAGTAACCGGTTGCTTTCGGTGACCGATGACGGCGACGACCTGGCCGGATTCATAGAGGATGTTGCTGCCGATGTAAACGACTATACCTACGACGCCAACGGCAACATGACGCGCGACCTGAATAAAGGGATCGGATCGTCGCTGACCGATGCTACCAACCGCATTACATACAACATCCTGAACCTGCCGGAGGTCGTCACCAAAGCGGGTAATACCATACGCTACCTCTACGACGCCGACGGCACGAAGCATGCGCAGACCGTTACCTTCGGCAGCCAGGTGCGGCAAACGGAGTATGCCGGGGAGTTCGTGTATGAAAACGACGCCTTGCAATTTATCAACCATGAGGAGGGACGCGTTGTTACCGCAGCCACGACGTTGGTCTACCGCGCCGACGCCGGCCTGGCCGCAGACTTCACCGCCGTGAATGCTGCCGTAACGACCACGCAGAGCGGCACGAGGACGTATGTGAAAGTAACGGCCAACGGTCCGGTTGCCCGCACGGGCGTGTTCCCCGTAGGCGGCGATTTTGTCGTCGCGGCCGGGGAGCGTTACAAGGTCCGGGTAAAGGGCTATCGCACCGGCGCCAGCGCGGCAAATCTGTTGATCAAAGCGGGCGGCGCCGATTTGAGCTGGCCGGGCGCGGCGCTGCCGGCGGGTGTGAGTGCAGAATCGTGGGTGGAGCAGATCGTCGTGATCCCCAACGGCGCGACGACGCTCCAGGCAGGCGTGGTATGGGGCACCGTCACGAGCGGGGAGGTCATGTATCTCAGCGATGTCGAGATCACCCGGCTGGCGTCTGCGGTGAACGAGTACCAGTATCACCTCAAGGATCATTTAGGAAATGTACGGCTTACGTTCACGACCGCGGTAACAAACCATGCTTTTGCCGCCGGCTTCGAATCGGCCGACCAGAGCAACGAGGCGTCGGCATTCAACAACTACCCCGCGGGCGGCGCGATCAACACCCAGCCCGAAAACGCGACGACCGGCACCCATTCACACCTGCTCAACGGCGGTTACTCCGGCCAGATTGGTCTGGCAAAAAGCTTTAGCGTAATGCCCGGCGACGTGGTGAGCATCCGGGCCACCGCCCGGTACGCAGCCCCTACCGGCATGCCTACCAATTACAACGGTTTTGTGGCATCGTTATTAGGAGCCTTCCATTTGCCCGCGCCCGTTGCCGGCGAAGCTGGCACCGCATCGGCAGGCATGAACGCCTTTGCCAATTGGGAGATGGGCAGCGCAGGCAATGCCGGTGGGCCGGACCCCATGAAACTGTTCGTCAACATCGTTGTATTCGACAAGGACTATAATTTATTGGATGTTGCATACACTGCTTCGGCGGAGTCGGGGGCCGAGATCACGGCGAGCTATACGATCGGGGAGCCGGGCTACGCATATGTTTATTACAGCAATGAACACCCCTACCAGGTCAATGCGTATTTCGATGATATCGCGATCACGCATACACCAAGTGCTGTGATACAGGTGGATGATTATTATCCGTTTGGGATGACTTTCAATTCTAGTCGACGGGAAGAGTTATCGCTAAATCGATACTTATATAATCAAGGTCTTTTAGGTAAAAAGTTTTTAACCGAACGCGTCTACGACCTCGGATTAGACATTGACTTGACCAAGTATAGGGCGTACGATCCGGCACTTGGCCGGTGGTGGCAAATAGATCCGTTGGCAAGCGAAATTGATTTAATAAACCTAACTCCTTACAACTATGCATTTAATAATCCTGTCCGGTACAATGACCCCGAAGGAGATTGTCCATGCATCCCGATCTTTATTGCGATCGCAGAAGGCGTCGTAGCTGTTGCGGAGGGTGCAACTCTAACTGTCGGCGCAGCGACCGTGGGGGCTGCTATAGGCACTGCCGTCAAGCTTTATGGCACTGATATACTGGAGGCGATCGGCAACGGTGGCCCGGGTGGAACTCCTGCCGTAAGCTTCGCCATGTCTTCCAGTCAACGTGGAGAGCTAAGTTCAGGTAATTTTCTCAATGCCAAAACTAAAAGAGACGGTCCTCCAAATCCTGATGGTGCTAAAGGTAAACCGGATCATCAGGAGAAAGTAAAAGAGCTCGAAAAGAAGGCGCAATCGGAGGCAAAGGAGGGTGAAACTGTTGTGACTGAAAAGAAGATCGCAAACGAAAATTCCAACCGGAAGCCTGATGTGCAGATCATTGACCCCAACGGTAAAACGAGAAAGGTATTTGAAGCAGAGAGACGCCCTGGCAGCAAAAGAAACCGCATGCGGGAAGAAGAATACCGGCAACTGGGCATTGATCAGGAAACTCATAAAGTAGGTGGAGCACCCAATAACATAGTCCCGTTTTAAGATGGCACAGGTAGACTTCTATTTAGACTTAAAAGATAAAATTGATCTTATCTCCTTAGTACTCGAGGAAGGCGGATATGCTGTTCCCGCTATTCACTACGAAGCACCAATCTACCATGAGATACGGTGCATCGACGACTATTTGTTGTATGCTAATACAAGTGTTTTACTGTTTATCGTCCATGATTCATATTTCAAAGAGCAATTAGTATGGGAGACGATTGACAAAGAAAGAAAACAATTTTATTATTTGCGTCAACGTGTCGGTGGGCCAACTATAGATTTTTACTCCCCTGGAGTAATTGAAAAAAATGGTACTCGGTTTGTTGGTCAGGGAAATATAACTTACTATACGTCTTACCAAAGCCCCAGCGCCGGAAAGAATACCGAAGCACCGGAGGCACAAAAGATTTTGTATAAGAAGCTGTTAAAACAAATCAAAAATGGTCTGGCATTAAAAAACGGAAAGCGAACCTATTGGGTTGGAAAGAACACTTTGGTTAGCTTGACAGCGGGTGGCAAACTTATGAATGTAGGCGATGACTTGTTTGATGGTTTCTTACACTTTATTAAAGAAAATCGGTAATGGTCTCTACGCCTTGCGGAACTTGGCCCTTATTGAACGCTGCTCGATGGGCGTCGTTTCCGAGGTCCATTTTGAATCTGATCCATCTATTTGACGGGTCAAGAACAGCCATATACCAGTCTCCTGTCACATCCGCGGAAAATTGCCAGAGGATGTGATATCCGTCTTCGTTTGTAAATCCTTCGTAATCCGCCTGGATAATGCCTTCGGTCATTTGCCAGAGTATTGTTTTGATCCGTGTTACGACGTCCCAACCAGTGGTTTGATCCGAGAAATCCAATATTTGTAGAGCATAAATGACTTCTACATGAGAAAAGAACTCCGTAATCCACCGGACGGCAGATTTTGGATTACAATTCTGGATTTCCTGCTTAAACTCTTCCAATTCACTACGGCCCAGGTCGTCAATGACCGTAGTTTTGTCAATGACTACTATGTCGTCGCCGTTTCTTGTTCCGATATTGATCGACTTCCAATCGTCGCCAGAACGAGATTCGATGTTGATGACAACCGGCAGGTTTGCATCTATAAGGGTTTCCTCGATGGTAGAAGTAGAAATTTTTACATCGGTTCTTCCAAAAATCCGAATGAAATATGGCATACTAGGGTTTCTTAGTGTAAGCAAAAAAATAAATCACACTGGTGGCAATTTTAACAGGAAATAGCCATTAAAGGAAATAAACAGAGGGTTACATGCTCATTCGCCTTTCACCCCCTACGCACACACACATCCCGAATCACGCGCGCTAGCTATAACGGTCATTCCGCCACGGGTAGGCCGTATTGGAATACCCGCGTTCTTCCCAAAACCCCGGCTGGTCAGCGGTCAGGAACTGGATCCGCTTGATCCACTTCGCGCCCTTCCAGGCGTACAGCTGCGGCGTGATCATGCGTACAGGCCCGCCGTGTTCCTGTGGTAACGGTTTGTCTTCGAAGGTGTGGACTAACAGTACATCGGGCTTCAGCGCTTCTTCGAGGGAAAGGTTGGTGGTATACGTATCGTAGCCGTAGCAGAGTACATGTGTGGCCTTGTCGCGCGGGTGAACGAGCGAGGCGAGGTCCATCAGCCGGACGCCCGTCCACCGCATGTCGAGCTTCGACCAGGTGGTGACGCAGTGAAAGTCGGAGGTGTCGTCGGTTTGGGGCAGGGCCATGAAGTCCTGCCATGTGAGGCGTACGGGGTTTTCGACGGCGCCGTCGACGATCAGGCGCCAGCGTGTCAGGTCCACATCGGGTTGATAGCCCAGGTCGAGCACGGGCCACTTCTGCGTGATGGTTTGTCCCACCGGCACTTCGGGCATGCCGTGGCGATTGAGTTTGCCAGTGCCTTGCGGCCGGGTGTCGGCCACGGAGGGAGTATCTTGCATTTTCGCTTCGAAGCGCGCTTTGAGCTTCATGCGGGCTTCGACGATGCGGGCGAGTTTGTCGGGATCTTCCATGACGTACCGGTTTGATGTGGTAAAGGTACGAGGAAACCGACCGTGCCTAAATAAAAAAGCCCTGAAAGGGCGTGACAACCCAGCCCAGGCTGCAGGCCTGGGTGCTACGGCATAGGTGATGGAATAGCCCTGTAAGGGCGTAACAATTTGTTCTATTGGGCGGGCCGCTCCGGTTTACCGTGAATGATGACAACCGAGCCGCGGCGCTCGTAGTGGACTTTGCCGAGCGCCAGCGCCAGCGTATGGAGGATGTTGTCGAGCGTTACCTGCTCGTTTTCAAACTCGGCGGTGAGGGTGCATCGCTTCAGCTCGTCGTTCTTGATGATGATCGTGGCGTGGAAGTGATTGTCGAGCGTGCGGGCGATCTCTTCCAGCGGGGCATTCTTGAAGCTGAGCCGGGGAAACGGCCAGCTTACGCGATCAGGGTCGAAGGTTTCGACCCGGGTCTTGCCGGTATTGACGTTCAGTGTCAGCTGATGCTCGGGCGTTACTTCAAAGTCCTGACCGTCGAAGTGGACGACCACCAGCCCATGCGCGACGGATACGCGCGCAATGCCCTGCTCGGGATCGGAAGAGACGTTAAAGCCCGTGCCTTTTACCTCGACGATAGCGTCGCCCAGGGTGTTTACCAGGAAGGGTTTTGTCGGGTCGGGGGCTATCTCGAAATACGCGGACCCGCGTTGCAGGTTTACGACGCGGCGGCGGTCTTTGTTGACCAGCGTGGGGGCATAGCACAGTTCGGTGGCGGCGGAGGTAATGATAGAACTTGCGTCGGGGAGGTCCAGCAGCCGTTCTTGTGTCACGACGATCTTGTTGTCGCAGCTGGCGGCCCGGTCATCTTTCAGCCAGAAGAAGATGAAGGTGAGCAACACCGCGCCGATCAGGGCCACCAGCGGACCGACGGCGATGCGGGAAACCGCCGGCGTGGGTTCTGCGGGGGTATGAGGGTTTATCATGACAACTCAGGGGTTTGGTTTGGTAGAAGAAAGCTAACGGTTCTGTATAGTATTTCATACAGATCCTATAGTAAAGACACGTGGGGGATGTGGCGGTATTAGATAAGTGCGATAAAAAAATCAAAATTGACAGTAAATACCCTCCGCAAGGTATGAATAAGACTGAAATATAAGGTTAAGGAGATTATTTTACTTTTCCCAGGTCGTCGAGGGTAAAGGTCGTGACGGGGTTGATTTTTAAGTTGTTGTCCTTATAGGCCATAAAATACTCTGCAAGCCGCCGCTGCTCTTTGTCTTGGGAGCGTTTCATGCCGGCGATGTCAAGCTCCAGGTTTTTGAGCTTTGTAAAATCCTCTTCGGTGCGGATCAGCACTGTTCTTCCCGCAATAGGTTCGAATACTGTCGATACTCCGGAAAACACACCCTGGAGCACCTGGGGTTTTTCGCGTTTGCCCAATTTGTAAACGTGGTGGATCTCTTTGCCTCCGGATGCATGCATGAGTATAAACAGGCAGCCGTTCTTCAGGAGGGCGGCGCCTTCATACGTCCATCGCGGCCCGCGCAGCTTGAAGTGCACACCGTTGTCGCGTTCGAAGATCTGCACCGGTGAGCGCATGAGGGTGCCTTCTTCGGCGTTGCGCCGGACGTAACAATAATAATTGCCGGTGCAGCTGACCAGCTCGTTGTCCAGCGGCCGGTCTACACGGTCGCACCACTCCAGGAATGTTATGCCGGGGATAAGAAAACCCGCGAGCTTATCGAGCTTGGGCGGCTTGTATGAAAGGACCCTGACATTCGTCTTTCGTGCTTCTTTCGCACGCAGGAACAGATATTTATAGAGGTACCGGCCGCTGATCGCCACGTCATCAATCATATCACTGATCTCTTCAAAACCTTTTGTGTCTTGCGGACGATTTGTTTTGCGCGCCAGCGCCGCGAGGAGTTGTTCGATGTGGTGAATTTTTACATCCATAGTATTATTTGTTAGAAGTCCGTGTACAGGAACGAAACGGGACATTACAGAATAGCAACGGTTATGCTATTGTACAGTGTTTGCTGACCTTTGGTCTACGTTAACGCGATCGATCGATCATCGCTTGCGACGAGGAATTTACCGGTGCTGCCCGCCATGGGGCGGTCCCGGTAAAAGCCTCCAGCAAGTCACACCTTCCATGGCGAAGTAAAGTTCCAGGCAACTGGCGGGAAAATCAGCAGGGATTACATGACAGGTCTCTTACGACCTGCCCCGGGACTTCCATGCCTTTTCCAACCAGCCTCCTGGACACAATGGAAAACAAATCTGATCATTAAAATGAAAACTTTTAAATATGTAATGCTCGTCGTGTTTATATCGATCACTGCCGTAAGCTGTACGGAGGAGCTGGTTCGTCCCAACAATGAGGACAAACCGATCGTGATCCCGCCGCCCAAGCCGTAATTGGCCGCTTTTTATACGGTGGAGTCCTTGAACGGCTCCACCGTTTTTTTTATCTTAGTGTTTACTCTAACCTGCCTTGCGCTTTGCAATATGCGTTTTATATCTATAGGGTGTGTGTTTTTTATACTCACGTTCTCTGTTGCCCGCGGTCAAAACGCCCGCCTGGACGGTCTCCGACGCTCGTTGCACACGGCAAAGGCGGCTGGCGATCCTTATAAAATTTCGTTGTGGTTGTCTCATATTGGTTACCATTATGATAGCACGATGCAATATGATAGTGCTTTTCACTATTACAAGTTGTCGTTGTCTCCGCGTTATAAGTCCAATAATGATACGCTGAATGCTTCGTCACTCAACGCCCTGGGCACATTGTTTCATTACCGGGGCATGATGGATAGTGCCATTTATCGCTATAGTGACGCACTTCGTCTCTATCAGCGACTCCATCAGGACTATTACGCTATGGCCGTAGAGATCAATCTGGCCATGTCCTATAAAGAGATCGGTCTTTATAGGGAATCGTTGGATACGCTTTTGAACGCGCTGGATTATCTCGAGCGTCAGCCACCGATGCGCTACCTCGTTGTCTGTTACAATACCATCGGCGGTGTTTGTACCAAAGCCGGGGACTATCAGCAGGCACTCGAATACTTTAATAGGACGCTGCAAGCCGCGCAGGTCACCGGCGACGATGATTACATTGCCATATCCCTCAATAATAAAGGCGAAACCTTTCTGTACCTCACCCAATACGATAGCGCGCTGGCGTGTCTGATTCGCGCTGAAAATATAAAGCGCAGCGCGCGTGATACCAACGCGCTCGGAAATACGTTGGGTCTGCTGGGAGAAACCTACATGGCGTTGGGAAATGATGCACGTGCCGCTTCCTTCTTACAGGAAGCACTGGCCATTAAAACCGCTGCCGGGGCTCGCCTCGGACAGTTAGTAACCCTTCTTAATTTAACGCGATTAAATATACGCCGGCAAGAGTATGCTGAAGCGAAGGTCTTGCTGGATCGTGCCGAAGTACTGGTGCGGGAGAAGGGAGAGCCGGATTATCTGCGTCAGGTGTTGGAGCAACGATTTGCATTGTATCGTGCCACGCACCCTAACGATCCGACGATACGTGTGGTGAACGAATTGTTGATTGTTAAAGATAGTTTGTTGAACAAAGACAAGGCGAAAAGCCTGCAAGCAATCCATGTTCGGTACCAGACGGCTAAAAACCTGGAATACATCGCTGATCTGGAGCAGGAGGATGTCCGTCATCAGGCCTGGATCAGGTGGCTCGTCGGAGTTGCCGTAGCGGTTACCATTGTCGTGTTTGTGATATACTTACTATACCGGTCCAGCCAGCGAAATAAGAAGAAGGCCGAGACACTGTTTAAGGAGCTGAACCATCGGGTGAAGAACAACCTGCAGATCCTGTCGAGTGTATTGAGCCTGCAATCGCAGAACGTGAAGGATGAGGATGCGCTGCTGGCGATCAAAAGCAGCGAGAGCCGTGTGAACGCGATGGCGCTGATCCATAAGAAACTTTACCGCGACGATAACCATCGCGCCATCGATATGCAGGATTACGTGCAGGAGCTGGGTAACTATCTGGTGCATACGTACGGCTTTACCGATGGCCGACTGGAGCTACGGATACAATGCGACGCCGTGGCCATAGATGTCGATAAAGCTATACCCATCGGGTTGATCTTAAATGAACTGGTCAGCAATGCGCTGAAGTATGCATTTGACAAACACGCTGCGCCCACACTGGAGATCCGCTTGCAGGAACAAGGAGCGGACGAGATCCGGATCGACGTGCGGGACAACGGTGTAGGCATAAGTCCGCAGAAGACGCGCGAGGGTTCGGGTTCGTTCGGGCTGAAGATGGTAAAGATGTTGATCAAAGAGCTGAAGGGAAGGGTCGATGTAGAGATACAGGCCGGAACGGTCTACCAGATTGTATTACCCCTATAAAGTTATGACTGCTATAAACGTTTTGATCGTGGAGGACAAAGTCCTGATCGCCGAGGACATTGCCGCCAAGCTACGCAAACACGGACTGGAAGTGGCCGGGATCTACGACACCGGCGAAGAAGCCATGGAGGCCGTCAAGACCCTCCGGCCGGACCTGGTATTGATGGACATCGAATTGGCCGGAGCCATGGACGGTATCTCGGCGGCGCACGTGATGACGCAGGAGCACGACATTCCGGTGATTTACCTGTCGGACTTTGCCGACCCGAAGACACTGGATCGTGCCAAGAAGACGCAACCCGCCAACTACCTCACGAAACCGTTTAATGAAAACGAACTGGTGCGGGCCATTGATATAGCCTTTACGAATGCCAACACGCATGCGGCAAAGCGACCGTTGAAGAAGGACCATGTATTTCTGCGCGAGGACAACCAGGTGTTCAGCCGGCTCAAGCTCGACGATATATTGTACCTGAAGGCGGAGCGCGCCTACTGCAATATTGTGACCGAAGCCCGGGAGCATACGTTTTCGACGAGCATGAACCACATTTGGGATCAGCTGGGGCATGACGATTTTGTGCGGGCGCACCGCTCGTATGTGGTCAATCTCAATCGCATTACGTCGCTGGATGGAAACGTTATTCACCTGGGCAAGAAGCAGGTACAGATGAGCGACGGCTTTCGCGAGGAAGTGTTAGGCAGGCTGAAAATCATCCGCTAAGCCTCGGAAAAGAACCTGTTGTACCCGGAAAGCGGGTTTGTGTGTTATTCCTGTTTAGTAGAGTATTAACGCTAAATACGAAAGGGAATGGCCAGACCTAAACGCTACCAGTATGATGTCTTCATCTCGCATGCGGTGGAGGATAAGATTCCTGTTGCGAATGATTTGGACAAGGCGTTGCGTGCGGAAGGGCTTCAGGTTTGGTATTCCGGTAAAGAATTGAGTGTTGGAGACGAACTAACCGAAACTATTTACGAAGGATTAGACCAGAGTCGCTTTGGTGTAGTGATTGTAAGTCCGACATATTTACGGAAGGCGTGGGCGTTAGGAGAGTTTTTTCGATTGACACAGCGACAAGGGAAGGCGGTACTCCCGGTCTTTTATGACATCACGCCGGAGGAGCTTGCGGCCCGCTATCCTCCCATGGCGAACTTGGTGGGGGTACCGATGTCGGCGGGGATTGATGTTGTTGTAAAAAAATTATGCAAGGTAATTCAAGACGACGCAAAGCCATCGAAATTGGGGCGTCTGGGAAAGACGCGGCAATCCTTATATAATTCCCCGGTTCGGTTGGGGACACTTATTGCGGCGTTGCTTGCGCTGGGTATAGCCGCTATGTACGGGGTGCTTTTGACGATCGGGCAGAGGCCTTCGGCAGAACTTGTCGATAAAACGATCGAACACCGTATGGCGTCTTTACAGCGTGGTGTAGACCAGCAATGGCATGACGCTACCCGCGGAAGTCAGGGTAAGCCGGCCACGTCGGCGGATGCCGCCTTTTTATATGATAGCTTCTGGAAGACCAGATCCTATTATCGGAATGAGTATACATTGGTTACGCCGGACAAGGAGATTAGCGGCCGTCGTAACGTGGAGATGACCTTACGACACCCCATGAAAGAGCTCGTTCCGGCAAATGCCTATTTTATGTCCGATGCCCAGGTCTATTTGAATGGGTCATCCTATATTTTTTATAATACACGCCCGATAACCTACACGACGACGGCGTCCAGCCACGACGGTCAGTACGAGGTCACGGTGAACTATGCCGAAGGGATACGCATGGTCTATACGGTCCTGCAATTTCCTGGATCCGAAAGTGATACAAAGCGGCATCAGGTAACGATCCAGGCGTTGCCGCCAACCGAGACGTATACTTTTGTGGATAAAGGGGGCGCGTGGGAACTTCACGAGATTAAGTAACGTGGAAAGCCACAGCAGCCTGCTGGAAGAAATAGCCTCTGGTCCGGAAAGCCGGGTGGCATGACTTCTGGCGGCGAGACAGTTTTAGCACATAGTTAACCCCTATGTGTTATGAGCTTGACAAAAGTACTGGACGACTGGTCCGACTATGACGACCGAAAACAAAAACAGCAGGATGCCCGCTTCTTTTCTTGCACCGAAAAATGGGAAGTAGATTACCTGGTCGACAAGATTCACGACGCCTTTGGCTATCTCGATCGGCTGGCCATTCGCGACGCGATCACCCATTTCTGCTACCGCAGCAACGCCCCGCATCCCCGCAGGATCTTTGTTACGAGTGTACTGACACGTTTAGGAGTGATCGCCCCATGAGAAAGCTGACGTTGTTTTTTGCGTGTATCTGGCTCCTGGCATGCACCGCACCACCCGTGGCGGCGCAGACGGTATATGTTACCAAAACAGGGAAAAAGTATCACGATGCCTACTGCCGTTATCTCAGCCACAGCAAGATTGAGATAGACCTGGCCAAAGCCCTGGAGCTGGGCTATGATGCCTGCAGTGTCTGCAACCCTCCTACGGAAGTGGAAGGGGTTGACGCCGATGAAGCTACGCCCGCGCCGGAGAAACCGGGTGATCGTACGACGCCGGCCCCATCGGCCAAACCGGCACACCCGAAGCCGGATAAGAAAGCGGCGACATCGTCGCAGTGTAGCGCGCTGACAAAAGCCGGCACACGTTGCAAGCGCGCTGCCAGTACCAACGGCCGTTGCTGGCAGCATCAATAGGAAAGGTCCATGCCGGGTCAGGAAGATGGGCGGAAGCCCTGGGAAAGTACGTTGTTTAAAAGTCCGCTGCCATCGCGTACTTCCTGTCGTCAACGAATCGAACCCCATGTATCGCGCGATCTTCCTAAGCCTGCTGTTGTTCACCCGCTGCTCCACGTCAGACGTTCCCGTATGTCCCGACAAAACCTGTGATGACTACGCCACGCAGGCCGAAGCGCAGGCGGCCTTTGATGAAGATCCGTCCTGCCTGGGCGAGCTTGACAACGACAGCGACGGTATGGCCTGCGAACATCTGGCGGGCGGAAGCAATCCCAATACAACCCCCGGCACCACGCCGGGTACGAACTGTCCCACCACGTCGAACTGCGGATGTTCGGGAAAGAAAAAAGATAGCTGTGGCGGCCCATGTTGCCAATGGACGACGGGCCAGGGGTGCGGATGTAAATAGCAACTAACTAATAACAACCATGAAAAATCCGAAATTTCAAATGTTCACGGGCAGTGACAAGCAAATTTATTTTCGACTACGAGCCGCGAATGGTGAACCCATCTTAGCAAGCGAAGGGTATACTTCAACGTCAGCTTGTACTGAAGGTATTGACTCCGTTAAGCGAAACGCACCCTATGACGAACGCTATAAGCGGACAGATGCTACCAGGAACTATAGATTCAATTTAACCGCGGCGAATGGGCGAATCATTGGCCGAAGCGAAGGATATGAAACCAGTGCCGCCCGGGAGGATGGCATTGCGGCTGTGAAACGGACTGCTCCAGACGCCCCGACGGAAGATATTACGACATAAGGATTTTTATGTAAACGCTGTCTATATGGCTTGGTCTTTCCGAAAATCCAAATCTTTTGGCCTGTTCCGGTTTACATTCTCTAATCGTGGGCTCAGCATGTCTGCAGGTGTAAAAGGCGCGCGGATCAGGTTTGGTGGCCGTGGCACGCATGTTACGCTGGGTGCCGGCGGAATCTATTATAGTCAGAAGCTGGGTGGGAGGGCTCAGGCTGCCGCTGTCAACGCCTGGTCTCTGAAGCAGGCTGAGGTCGAGGCCAATATGCGTGACGCAGAAGACGATGCCGCCATGAATCGTCTGACGGACAGTACCTCACAGGCATTCGTGGAAGAGCTGGAGTCCAAGGCACGTAAAGTCGCTTTTTTTAAGGCCGTGCTTATTGCAAGTCTGATCGCCATGGCATTCTACATTAGTTATGCCAGCGAACAATTTGTTGTGTCTGAAGAGCATAAGACGATCTTTTCGGTCGATAAGCGAAGGGTGCATATTCGCGCACTTCCGGATAAGCATTCCCGTTCGCTGGGCATGACTTTTCAAGGCACACGATTGGATGTGATCGATACTTCTTTTCAGGATTGGATCAAGGTTACCTATCGGCACGGCGCAGATTCGGCGGGCTTCATACACGCCAGCATGGGAAGACTTGGCCGTGAATTGGCAAAACGCCAGTACGAATCACGTGCGGACAAAATGCCGGTGCTATACGTACTGGGGGTATTGCTCGCGGTTTTGTTGGTGGCTTTGCTAATCTGGATCCGGCGCCTGGATGAACGACGAAAAACGATGTTTGTGAATTATACCATGGATGATGGACTGCGTGCGCTGTACGATAAGTTCATCGAATGCTTCCAGGAATTCGCGTCCACCGCCCGGGTATGGCATACCGGAGATGCGGTGACGCTGGACGACAGCCGTCGTCATGGAGGTGCCAGTCAGGCAGTAAACCGTAAGGTTATACGAGAGATTTCACCACACCGACTCCCATCGCCCCACCTGGTCATAAACGTTTCGGTGCCCTATATCCGGCTGCCGGATAAAGAACTTTATTTTTTCCCCGAACGGATCATCTTTCGGCGCGGGCGACAGCTTGGAGCCGTGTTCTATAAACATATCCAGGTTATGCGCGGCAATGTGCGGTTTCAGGAAAGTGAAGGACTGCCCCCGGATGCCACCGTGGTAGAACAACGCTGGAAATACCTGAACAAAAACGGTGAACCCGACCGGCGCTTTCGCGATAATCAACTGTTGTCGATTTGTAACTATACCGAATACACGTTTACATCCCAACAAGGATGGAACGATACCATCATGACCTCGCGTGTAGGGGCGATGGACCGGTTTGCCGAGTTTATCAAATTGATCGGAGCGTATCAGCAAAAAGTAACATGACAATGGAAAGCCGGTTTTATGTCGGTAAGATCCGCAACAGCACGCTGACGCGCTCGCGCTTTGGCGACTACGACTTCAAGGAAGAGATCATCGCGCAGCTCGGGATCGAATTGCCCGGGAAGGCGCACGGCACGTACGGGCAGCTGTTGTTCGACAAACGCTGGTCTGCGCGCCGGGCTGAAATTCTGGCGCGTGACAATCATTGCTGTGTGATTTGCACCGCAGGCGAGAAACTGCAGGTACACCACCGCCAGTATCATTACATCGTGCAGCTGCGGCAGTATAAAGCGCCGTGGGACTATGCCGACAACCTGATGGTCACGCTCTGCGAGCGCTGCCACCAGCGTGGCCATAATCAGTATCATGTACCCATAATCTATCTATAGTATGAGCTTATTTAATTTTGTGAGAAGTTCCAACGGTACGGGTACCGTTGACGAGGTAAAGACCGAGAAGGTTTCGACCCTGCACAGCATTGCTTCCCAGGAGCCGGTTGCCAGGACGGCAGTTCCGGAGGTACCGGAGCATGTGTTTGTGGAGGCTTCCAAAAACAAGCCGCCGAAGGCCGCGGTGGAACCGCCGCAGGCCCGCGCAACCAACGACATTCATACCTTGTACCAGTACCTGGAGCAAAACCTGGAAAAGCGCGGCTATGAAGATGCGCTGATCAATCCGGATACCAGCTACATGGAGGAGAACGTATTGTATATCAACAACGATCTGCAACTGTTGATCGCCCGGGTGAAGATGTATTACACGGGATACCTACGCACGATCGATTTTCACATCGACTCTCGCAGCCGGAGCGGCATGCTGGAGACCGTGGATGAATTGGTGACACACAAAAAGACCGTGGAAGAAGAAATGCGCGAAGTAGAGTCGATCGGCAAGGATGCAAATGAAGGCAAGGGGTTGTGTCAGAACCTGGTGCTGGGATACAAAAAAGGGTTCCGGAATGGTTTTGCCGCCATTACTTACAACGCTGTTTTGGGAAAAAGACCTAACCTGTAATGGTATGAGAAACGGGTGGTTAAAGTTTGGATGTTTCCTGACGGGGATCAATTATGAGATCCTCAGCACGTGCAGCGAGCTGTCGAAGAAGCGACTGTTGAAATACACGTCGGCGTTGCTGATCATTTGCTTGCTGTGGATGGTCATCGGCTATGCGTTTACGGAGCGTTATTTAAAAGGAACGTGGTACGTGTGCCTGGTAGGAGCGGCGGCCATGATATTCCTGATCATACAAATAGAGCGGCAGGTAATTCTGTCGTCGCGCGATAATCGTGGTCTTCAGGTATTCCGCGGCGTCATCGCCATAGCGATGGCATTGATCGGTACAGTCATTATCGATCAACATTTATTCAAGGACGATATCGATAAACGAAAGTTATTCAGCATGGATGAGGAAGTCAAATTGATCTTGCCGGGCCGGGCGGAGGAGCTGAAGCGCCAGCTGGACGAGATGGATTCTATCATTCTTTCCAAGGAAGGCGAGCGGAAGTACATAGCGGATGACGTCGTCAAAAACGCATTTGTGACCATCGTCGAACAGGATATATCGTATGATAGCGCCCGCAAGAAGGTGGTGACCGTGTCTAAACGAAAAGTACCTAACCCCAAGGCGAGTTTGCTGGAGCCCATGGACAAAACGATAATCTCTTTACGTAAAGAGAAGGCAAAAAAAGATAGCCTGTTGCTCGGTCTGCGGCCGCAGATCGAGGCCGATATCAAAGCCAACGTGGGGTTTCTGGACGAGCTCGAGGTCATGTTTGATCTGCTGACGGAGTCTGGCGTATCGGCCTGCGCCTGGTCCATTTGGTTCATTTTTCTGTTGGGTCTGGAGCTCTTTATTCTGGTGAGCAAATTGTATGAAACAGAGACAGACTACGACCGCCGCATGCAACAACAAATGGAGCTTCATTACCGGCGAATCGATCTGTTAAAACAACAGGCCGAGTAGGCCGCGGTCCCCTACGACGATGTTACCCCCCAACCGGCATCGGACACGCAAAAGAAGGCATTGCCCTGAGGGGGTGCAACAAATCCGGCAGGTGCGTACATAAATTGTTGCGCCCTTACAGGGCTTGATATCGCTGTATTGCCTATTACCCAGGCCTACAGCCTGGGCTGGTATGTTATGCCCTTACAGGGCTGGTTGTGTTCCGTTTCCTTGTTGTTGTCTGCTACAAAGAGACTTGCCTTGTCCAGCGTGTCGATCTATTAAACAGGCCGGCCTCAGCCATCAAGTAAAGAAAGCTATAGCCCTGAAAGGGCGAGACACAATAGCCCAGGCTGCAGGCCTGGGTGTATAGCGTATAAGCGAAGGTATAGCCCTGTAAGGGCGCAACAACCGGAACGTGCGCCCACTGCACCAACCTGCATCAAACAATACCAGGCGGAGCGCGGACCCAGACGTCTTTTTGGTATAAATATTGTTTCGTTAAAGAAACTCTACCTAACCCTAACCGCGTATGGCCATCTTTCTACGGGCGTATCCGGTGAGATCGCTTCTCACCTTGTTATTCTTCCTGTCCGTTATGCCGCGGGCGTACGCGCAGCTGGAAAAAGTAGATACCACGGATTTTACGCCGATGCAGTTGGAAACGCTGCGGGTGTTTCGCACGAGCCAGGAAGCACGCCCGCGGGGCTGGCGGCTGTCGCGCGACCGCGTGCGGCCCATCGGCACGTCGCGCGGTACGGACATCCACCTGAAGCGTATGGTACTGTTGCCCGCCTTTGCGGCGCCGTCTCTCAACGCCGGTTCCGACGAGACGCGATCGTCGGGGTCTTCTTCCTATCAGATCTGTCTGATCGTAGGCGCCGGCGCCCATGTGCGCTGGGAACGCGTACGATATGACGGCTATACGGTCGAAGTAAAGAAGCCCATTGGCATCGAGCCCCAGTTGTTGCTCTATCGCCGCAGCGGTAAGGGCACCCGGGCGTTTGAAGGTGTTTATGCACTGTCGTTTACATTCCTGGGATATGCATCGTTAGGATATGGATACTCTACCAATAACGCCCTGACCGGCAACGACCGGCACATGATCCTCGCCGGCGTCACCGTACCGCTCGAAGACGTACTCCATTAAGCCTTGTCCTAAATACCACCCGAAGTTGTCACAAATGCCGCGCCCGGAGGATGAGCCCAGGTGGTAAGTTTGTTGTGTAAAATGGAATCCTTATGAAAACATGGAAAAGCATAGGCGCCGTATTCGCCGGACTGGCAGCCATCTTTGTGCTATCCGGTGCGACAGACGCCATACTCGAAGGCACCGGCATCATGACGCTGCCGTTTGCCGACAACGGCACGGGCTTTATTCTCCTGGTCGTATTATACCGGCAGCTGTACGTCGCCCTCGGTGCGTACATCACCGCCGCGTTGGCACCGGATAAGCCCATGAAACATGCCATGATCCTGGCGGCGATCGGCTTTGTGCTGGGCGTAACCGGCGCGATCGTTATGTGGCACATCCCACCGCATTGGTATCCTGTTTCACTGGTAGTACTGGGCTGGCCCAGCGCCTGGCTGGGAGCGTGGCTACGCTTGCGGAAACGGTTGACGGTGACGTCGCGAGTATAATCTATGTGCCCCAGGCCTGTGGTGTCGCTCCAGCCTGGGCTATTTTGTTGCGTCCCAGGCCTGCGCTGTCGCTCCAGCCTGGGCTATTTTGTTGCGCCCCTTCGGGGCTTTGATGTGGGTTGTGGTGTTGTGCCCCAGGCCTGCGCTGTCGCTCCAGCCTGGGCTATTTTGTTGCGCCCCTTCGGGGCTTGATGGTTTGCGGTGTTGCGTCCCAGGCCTGCGCTGTCGCTCCAGCCTGGGCTATTTTGTTGCGCCCCTTCGGGGCTTTGATGTGGTTGCGTTATTTGTCTGAAGGCCTGGGAGGTATAACACAACCAACGGCCAAGCCCTGTAAGGGCGCGGCAAATTTCTGACACCCACCTGCTATAATAAAAAACGGAGAGTTTACATGCCCTCCGTCTTTTTTAATATTTCTTAACACCTAGCGCAACCCGATAGCTATTGGGTCTTTCGATCGAAGGGAGGGCGACTTGTGCACGGCTGGCGGACTGTTCGTGCACGCAATGGAGGGGGCCTGGATTACCTCGATACCTTGGTCTGTAAGTTGACTTCAGTATATAAATTATTGAATATACCTTAAAAAGCTTCGTTGCATTCAACGGAGTTTCGCGCCCCCTCTCCGGCGAAACAGGTACATTTATCTGATTATACGGCTTCCTGACTAAATTTATTCATGAATAGAGGGACGAAAGCCCTTTAATCATAATCTGTTTTGTATTTTTCACTGACCCTTAGGTGCTATTCACAGTCGTGCGCTATGATACCAGTTAGTGAAATCATTTTTAATCATCCATTTATATTTTATGAGAAATGTTATCCTTTACACCGCCCTGTTCCTGCTGATCGCAGTGACATCGTGGCGATGCTCCGACGAGCAGCTCGTGAACGGTTCCAGCGCCCCTGACCATGCCCTGGATATTTCATCGGCCAGACATGGTTCTGTATCAAATCTGCTGGTGCCTGCGATTACCATGAACGCGTACATCGATTTTCCTATTCCTGCGTTTGTGTTCTCGATAAACGGCCCCAGCGGTGCGATTACGGTCGACTGGGGCGACGGTACCACCGACGTGTGGACGTTAAATAATAATATTATCGTTTACCACTATTACACCGCGGAGGGAAACTACCCGGTTACCGTGACAGGCGACCTGGAGACTGTTACCGCGTTCCAGGCTACATCCTCTTCCATCGCAGCGATGGATCAGCTCGATATATCCGCGCTGCCCGCGCTGCAGTATTTCGAGCTCACGGTAGCACGAGGCCCGGCTGTTGTCGACCTCAGCCATAACACGGCGCTGAATTCGATTACATTGCGCGGTTCGCCGCAGACCACCACGCTGCTGCTTCCTCCCAACCATGTCATTAACTATGTCGACATCAGCGCAACGACGCTTTCCAATAATACGTCGCTCCCCGTAGCGACCATCAATGCACTCATTGATAATATCCACACCTCCGTCGTCAACAACCCTCGCAGCGGCGAATTCAAACTCGCCGATCAAAGCGGAACGGGTTGGGTTGGTCCGCCTTCGCCCGGAGCCGTAACACAGCTCGAAGATCTCGGGGACAACTACAGCTGGACAGTACTACCGTAATTTTCGAAGCATCTGCCTGGAACTAAAAAAAAAGGGAGCTCGCAGGCTCCCTTTTTTTACGTCACCATACCATTCGCCTCAGCCTGGGCTATTTTGTTGCGCCCCAGGCCTGCGCTGTCGCTTCAGCCTGGGCTATTTTGTTACGCCCCTTCGGGGCTATAAATGTGGGTAGATTCAAATAATAGCCACGTGATATGAACAGAAGAAACACAACACCTCAGCCCACGTTATGTTCCGAAACTATAGTATAAATGAAGATACAGCCCTGAAAGGGCGTAACAAAATAGCCCAGGCTGAAGGCCTGGGAGGTATAATACAACCAACGACCAAGCCCTGTAAGGGCGAAACAAATTTCTGATACCGACGTGCTATAATGAAAAACGGAGAGCATGCACGCCCTCCGTCTTTTTTAATATTCCTGGTTCAGTACTATTTCTTCAACGTCACCACCCCGCTCGCTTCGAGCTTGGCGCGTTCGGCTTCGGGCAACTTCCAGCCGGCATCAAAGTATCCGTCCGACACGATCGTACCCGGTGTGCCTTTAAATAAAGCAAAGTCTTTAAAGTCACCCAGCGTGGCAATCGCCACGGGCGCAAACTGGAACGGCTGTTGTTTCGCCATGGCCCACCATGGCAAACCGGAGTTGATCACGACATAATGCCCGTCAACCGGCAACACATAGAACAATCCGTAGTCCGTTGTGCCGGCCTTCAGCTCGACCGGTAAGCGTTCGCTGTATTTGCCAATAAGCGTGTTTGTCTCGCGCGTACCAAACAGCACCAAGTTACAGCTTTCAAAATCACTGGGGCGTACATCCTTGTCCGCCACCACGCGGGGAAACACCATGATGCGGCCCAGGAACGCATTGCGATACACCGACCAGTTAGCGGCTTGGATCGCAATATCCATACGGGCTTTCAGCTCTGCCTCCGACGGATTGCCGGCCGTGCCGTATACATATACATGGCGCTCGCCAAAGGCGGCGCTGACCGGACCCTCGGCACCCGGCTTCTTCGCGCCCGCCGGCGCTTCATATTTTGTGTTGACCCATTTGCCGGCCTGCTGCTGGAAAGAGAGCGCTGGCGCCGTCGTTACTTTTACCTTCTTGCCGTCGAGTATTACTTGTAAGGGCTTGGCGGCGTCGAACTTCGGATGGCCCGCCAGTTGTAAGGTGAAGGCGCCCAGCGCGGTGGTTTTGATGGTGAGCTGGTTGGGCGCAGTGAAGGCGGCGTCGATCGTGGCGAGCGTGCCGGGCGTAAGCTGGTCCAGCGTTACCCAGTAGGCGTGGTTATATTTATAGTTGCGTGAGTTATAGAGCACACGGTCCGGGAACCGCTGGCGGGTATACTTCCTGAACCAGTCAAAGACCGCTTCATCTTTATAGGCGTTCTCCCAGCTGTTGTGGTTTACGCCGGGGTACTCGGTATACTCGACATGGACGCCGAGATCTTTCAGTTTTTTTGTCCAGTCGCGCGAGACGGCCACGGGCACGGCGCCGTCCTGGTCGCCGTGGTGGAAATACATCGGTACGTTCAGCGCGTTGCCGGCGAGGTCGTCGGTGCCCTTTGGCGGTGCGGGACAAACCGGGAACAACGCGGCCCAGATATCGGGACGTGTCAGGCCGATCCACAGCGTGCCGCCGCCGCCCATGGAGAGGCCCGTGAGGTAGGTGCGGTCTTCGTCGATGTTAAAGCGTTTTTTGACATCGGCCAGCACATCGTACACATCGTGCTCGGCTACACCCTGGTAGCCCATCGTGCCGCGGGCATACGGACTGGCGACAATGTAGTCGACGTCTTTCCATTCGGGAAAATACAGCGTAGCCTCTACGTCGTTCTCGCCGTTGGCGTTGCTCTTGCCAAAGACGCGGCGCAGCGACAGGCGGTGGTTGGAGCCGGCGCCGTGGAGCATGACCACGAGCGGGTATTTTTTGTTTTCGTCGTAGTGCGGGGGCAGGTACAGACCATAGGGCTGCTCGGTGTCGTCGATCGAGGAGAAAAAGGTCATCACCTGGGGGCCAGGCGCCAGCTTCTGCGCGCGGGCCGCCGGCAGCAGCAGGGCTGTCAGCGCAAGGGTTGTCAGGAATGTGCGTAGGTTCATGAATATCGGGTTGTAAATAATCGCCCCTCCCGATTCGTCGGGAGGGGACGGTTAAAGTTAATGGTAAATTATGTTTATCAGAATGAATAATGCCTGTGTGGGATCGGCTTTTTCATTCTTATACACAAAATACAGGTCGTGTTTGCCGGAAGTGGGTTTGAGCGGCGCGGTGACGATCTGCGGCTTCGGCGGTGTTTTGCCGCCCAGGTCCATCACGACCGGCGTGATCATCGGCGACTCGCCCACCACTTCGCCCCCGGGATAATCCAGGCGCACTTCTACGGTGCCGCCGGCGGCGCCCAGCATGTTCTCCGGTGCCATCGCCACGAACGAAATGGCGCTGATGCCGGTCAGGTCTACCTGCTTGAAGATGAGGTGCGCGCCTTTGGAGGTGCCGATCATCAGCTCGATGGGCGGGTCGGGCATTTTATACTTCTGCACTTTGTCCCACTGGTCGGCCGCGCCGGCCATGACACTGGCGCTGCGCAGCGTCATGGTCTTCTCGGATGTGATGGGCGCGATGCCGTTCGCCCCATGGTCGGTATAGGCTGCGCGCAGGATGACCGTACCCTGACCTTGCGAGCCTTTGGGCGGCGTGGGGGTATAGCTGCCCTTGATCGGCAGCGACGCGGCGGGCGCGTTGCCCAGGCTCAAAATATACTTCACCATCTGCTGCACGTCTTCTTTCTTCAGCTGCGGGTGTGCGGCCATGGCCGTCTCGCCCCATACGCCGCCGCCGCCGGCGATGATCTTGCCGGTGAGGTACTCGAGCGCCTTGGGATCGTTTTTATATTTGGCGGCTACGTCGAGGTAGCGTGGACCGATGGACTTTTTGTCGATGATGTGGCAGGACTTGCAGTCGCTGTTGTCCATCAGCCGTTTGCCCACGGCCATGGAAGCCGATGCATCGGCCGCCTGGTGACCTTGCGCCACGGCGATCTTGTCAAACCCTTCGAGGTAGTCGATCGACAACGATACATGGTCGGCCGTGATGGTACCGGCCTCGGTGCTGCCGTCTTCTTTGTCCGTTACTTTTACTTCGTAGTCGAACGGTTTGCCGGGGAAGAAGAAGCTGGTGTTGCCTTTCGTAATGTCGAACGACAGCTGCGGCGGGTCGTTGCCGGCCTCGAGTGTTATTTTGGCGGTGGAGGTATCGCCTTTGGCATCGGTCACGGTCAGGGCGGCTGTATAGACGCCGGGCTTGTCGAGTGTGACAGACGACGTGGCTTCTGCGTGTGTCGCCACCTCCTGGCCATTGGCCGCGGTAACCCTCCAGGCATATTTCAGCTCGTCGTGATCGTAGTCCTTCGTGCCCTCGGCGTTGAGGTTCACGGTAAAGGGCACGGCGCCGCGCGTATGGTCGGCGGCCATGCGGATCTGCGGCTTGCGGTTGCCGCCGTTGTATTCGATGCGGACAAGCCGCGCATCGTCGTTGCCCTGGAACCAGGCCGTGCCGTATTCGAGTATATACAGATCGCCGCTCGGGCTGAAGGCCATGTCCATGGGGTTGCTGAAACGGTGGCTCGGCATAAAACGCTCCATGGATACATAGTTGCCTTCTTTGTCCATCGTCACGGCCATGATCCAGCCGCGCATCCATTCATAGATGAACAGCTTGCCGTTGTAATACTCGGGGAACGCGCGGGGTGCGTTGACAAAGTCTTCGGTATAGTATACCGGACCGGCCATCGCCGTACGGCCGCCGGTGCCGACCAGCGGGAACTCGGGCGAGGCGTCGTACGGATACCAGATGAAAGCTTTCTGCGCGGGCGGCAGCTCTTTCAGCCCCGTATTGTTAGGGGACTCGTTGCGGGGCTTGGCCGGGTCGAACTTCGCGCCGGTTTTGTTGCTGGCAAAGTCGTAGTCGAAGTAGGCTTTGTTGTCGCCGACAAAATACGGCCAGCCATAGAAGCCGGGACCGCGGGCCTGGCCGATCTCGTCGTAGGCGCGTGGCCCGAGCGTGGTAGAGTCCTTGCCGGCATCCGGGCCGACGTCGCCCCAGTAGAGATAGCCGGTCTTTTTATCGAAGTCGATCCGGTAGGGGTTCCGGTTGCCCATGACATAGATCTCGGGGCGTGTTTGCGCCGTGCCTTTGGGGAACAGGTTGCCGTCGGGTATGGTATACGTGCCGTCGGCCTCGGGGTGTATTCTCAAGATCTTACCGCGCAGGTCGTTGGTATTGGCGGAGGACTTTTGCGCATCCCACGGGCTGCGCTCGGCCCGCTCGTCGATAGGCGCATAGGCGGTGGCGCGGGGACTGGTGTTGTCGCCGGTGGAGAGGTATAGATTGCCGTGGGCATCAAATGCCATGGAACCGCCGGTGTGGCAACACTGCTCGCGTTGCACGGCCACTTCCAGCATCACCTTCTTCGACTCTTCGATCAGCTTGTCGCCGCGCAGCTCGTAGCGCACCAGGATGTTCCTGGGCTCGGCGCCCGGATCGGAATAATAAAAATATACCCAGTGGTTGGTGGCGAACGCCGGGTCGAGCACCACGCCCAGCAGCCCGTCTTCCGCTTCGCTCTCTTTGCCTTCTTTGTCTTTATACTTGGTGCTGACGGCAATGGTAGCGATGACCTTGGTCTTCTTTTCCTGCTGACTATAGATCTTTACCGCGCCGTGACGCTCGACGAACAGGATGTCGTCGCCGGGCAGTATCGCCAGCTCTACGGGCTCGTTCAGCTTTTCATCCAATACCACTTTCGTGAAGCGGTTCTCTTCGGGCATGCGCAGCGTGTGTGCGGCTTTGTAGTTCAGCGGCTCATCGCCGCCAAGCACGAACTGCAGGCCGCCCCACAGGTGGCGCAGGAACAACGGGTCGCTGAAGGTTTCGTTGGTGTGGCCCAGGGCGGTATAAAAGGCGCGGCCGCCGTCGTAGTGATGATACCAGGCCATGGGGTGGTGGTCGCCGTTGGTGCCGCCTTCGTATGACTTCTCGTCGATGGTGAGCAGCACTTTTATATCGGGGTTGATGTCTTTGAAGTTATAGAACTCGTCGTCGCGTTTCCACGGGTCGGGCAGCGAGTCGGTGGCAGGGTTGTTTTTGTCTACGACGTGAAAGTCGGCCGTGCGTACGTTCGGGGCGTTGGGGTGGCTGGTAAAGTATGCGCCCACCAGCTTGCCGTACCACGGCCAGTCGTACTCGGTGTCAGACGCGGCGTGTATGCCCAGGTAGCCGCCGCCGGCCTGGATGTAGCGCTCGAAGTTGTTCTGCTGCTCGCCGTTGAGTACGTCGCCCGTGGTGCTGAGGAAGATAACGGCTTTGTAGCGTTTCAGGTTCTCTTCGTGAAAGGCGGCGCTGTTCTCCGTGGTGTCGACAACAAAATGATGTTGCTGTCCCAGTTTGCGGATGGCCTCGATGCCGGCGCCGATGGACTCGTGCCGGAACACGGTCGTCTTGGAAAAGACCAGTACGCGCGTGGGCTCGTCCGGCTGCCGCTTGCAGGCGCCGGTGATGGCCGCGATACAGATAAAAGAAAGCAGGGCGGAGTATAATTTCCGCAAAGAAGCAAAGTGATTTCTCATAGGGAACTGACAGGTTAACTTGGATTAGTATGAAAGGCCGAAGCCAAAAGGATATAAGGGTTTAGCGGAATCGTGTGGAAGGTCTTCCTTCTGCTGGCGCACGGCCTCCATGGACGACGGCAGCTCGAAGGGAAGCTTGCCTTCCGGTCGCGCTTTGCCGAACACGACATCCAGCAGGGCCGCGTCGCTGGCGCCATAGTTCGCCACCACGGCGCGGGCGGCGGCGTTGATCTCGGGGATCACGGCCGGGCGGTCGATGTAGAGATCCACGACAGTGGGTACTTGTTTGAGCAGCGCCAGGATGCTGTCTTTTTCGGCGCCTTTAAAGTCAAGGTCGCCGTGGTGAAAGCGCTGGGCCATAGGGTTGTCTGTTTTGACCGGGTACCACGGTGTGCGCAGGCGGATGATGGCGATGTCGGCGTCTTCCGGGCGGCTGACCACGGTGCCATAGCGCGCGGCAGTTTCGGGATTTACATTGCGCAGGTAGAGCTTGAGCTTGCCGGCGGCGAGCGGTAATACTTTGCGGCCCTTTACTTTGTCGTTCTTCAGGAGTGTGAACGAGCGGCGTTGGGCGACTTCACCGGCTTGTTTGAACTCGGCTTTGCCGACGGTCTGCACAGCTTTCTCTACATCGACATACGGATTGTCGAACAACCCCAGTATAAATTTCTGACGCAACAGGCGCCGGGCGGAGACATCCACACGCTCCACGGACAGCTTGCCGTTCATGACCAGGTTGACCACGTGGTGGGTACACTGCTCGCCGCCGAACTGGTCGCAGCCGGCTTCGAGGATCTTCCGTACGCGTTCTTCTTCACTCAGCTGCTCGGCGCCCCAGGCACGCGCCGGCCACACGACGGGGCCCATGCGCGCATCGGTCACCAGCCCCCAGTCGGTGCACACTACGCCGTCGTACTTATATTTCTCGCGCAGCAGGCCGGTGATGATCTCTTTGTTATAGGCAAAGGCGACATCTTCTTTTGTCTGGCCTTTGGGCACGCCGTAATATGGCATGATGGCCGCGGTGTGGGCGGCAAAGGCACCTTCGAACGGTATGAGGTGATATTGAAAGTTATTGCCGGGATATACCTGGCCTTTTTGAAATTCGAAGTGCGGGTCCAGCCCTTCTTTCTGCGGGCCGCCGCCGGTAAAATGTTTCGTCATGCACGCGACGCTCTGCGGCCCCAGCGCCGCCCCCTGAAAACCGAGGATGTAAGCTTTCACCATGCGCGACGACAGCTGTGCGTCTTCCCCGAACGTGCCGCTGACACGCGGCCAGCGGGGCTCGGTGGCGAGGTCGGCCATGGGGTGTAAGGCTTCGCGGATGCCGACGGCCAGGTACTCCTGCCGGGCCATGTCGGCGTGCTGGCGCATCAGGGCCTCGTCGCCGAGTGCGGCAAAGCCGAGCTGCTCGGGCCATTGCGAGAAGTCGTTGGCGGCGACGGCAAACAGCGCTTCGCTAAAGGCATTGCGCGGATCGGACGCGACGGTGACGGGGATGCCGAGGCGTGTCTTTTCTTCGGCGAGCTTTTGAATGTTATTATACCATGTGGCCAATGCCTGCTTGCCGGGTACGGCCCAGACGTTGATGTGATTCATGCGTTGTTCGAGTATCAGCCGGGCGGCCTGGGGCGCGAAGGCAAACGGACCCTTGCCGGGGCGGTCTTCGAGCGAGCCGTCGTCGTTGATGCGCGCGCCGTTGATAAACAGCAGGCCGGCCTTTTCTTCCAGCGTCATCTGGCGCAGCAGATCGTCCACGCGCTTGTCCACGGGCTGGGAAGGATCTTCGTAAACATCCATTGTACCGTTCTTGTTGAGGTCGCGGTAGGGGGGCGGGTTGGGTATGGCCCGCCAGGCGGAAGCGCCCGCCAGCAGCAACGGCGGCAGGACGCACAAAAGCATTACAGCATGGGTACGTGTCATGATTGGGTTAATTGTGTAGTCGTAACACAATGATACCTATTTCTTCGTTGTGTATGAAATACACATTGGAGTATTTATTTTTGTGACATGGAGCTGAACGAGTTTGTGAAAAAAGGGCACGAGCTGTACCTGCGGCATATTTCCATTGACTGCGTGATCGTGGGTTTTCACGACGAACAGCTGAAGGTATTGTTGCTGAAATGGAAGGAAAACGGGCAATGGTGCCTGCCGGGGGGCTTTGTGCGCAAGGACGACTCGCTCGACGTGGCGGCCACACGCATCCTGCGCGAGCGCACGGGGCTACAGGATCTTTACCTGCAGCAGTTTCACACCTTTGGCGACCCGGCGCGCGAGCGTAACAAGGAGCAGTTCTTATGGCCCCGGACCATGCCGCCCGGCAGCTGGATGCACGACCGCTTTATTTCGGTGGGCTATTACGCGCTGGTGGAGTTTTCGCAGGTCACGCCCCAACCGGACCTGCTGACGGACGAGTGCCACTGGTGCGACATACACGACGTGCCGGACCTGATTTACGATCACAACGCCATTTTGGACAAGGCGCTGGAGACACTCCGCATGCGCCTGAACGACTACCCCGTGGGACTGAACCTGCTGCCGGCACGGTTTACGATGCCCGAGCTGCAGCGGTTGTACGAAACGATCCTGGACACACCGCTGGACCGGCGGAATTTTCAGAAAAAGATGCTGGCGTTCGGCATCCTGGAACGCCTGACGGAGCGAAAAACAGGCGGCGCCCACAAGGCGCCGTACCTATACCGATTTGATCGGAAGAAATATGAAAAGGCCCTGAAACAGGGCCTCAAATTCGGATTCTGATCACCCCAGTAAGCAGCCCTGAAAGGGCGCAACAAATCTGATGCTAATGCGCAGCCCCCTCCAGCTCCTGCATGGTGTGGATGAGGTGGAGCTCCTCGGGAGAGAACTCGGAGGTCTCCTGTCGCGTGCGGCCTTCCATGAACGCATCCAGGTTGGTGTAGAAGCGCAAACGGTGTTTCCAGATCAGCTTGCCACCGATCGCCTCCTTGACGTCGCGGATGTCTTCGCGCTCGTCCAGCCAGTACATGTCATGTTTACCATTGCCGGTACCCATGTAGCCCGTCATATAGTTGATGCGGGCGTGGTCCAGCCGTTTCCGCACTTCCTGGCTGAAGTCGGACTTACCGGTGATATATAATGTTGCCCATTCCATAGTTCGTAATGATTTATGCGGTACACAGCGTATGCGTTGTAAAGAAATTTGGCAGGTCAGGAGAAGGCCGTGTATTTCTTTGGCGGAAGGTTCGCTTATTCCTTCCGGTATAAAAAGTACGCACTAGTAAGTACGGAACTATACCGCGGAAAGTTCTGTCGTACACCGAAAATATTATAACGGTATATCCATACACTACTCGCAACGTGTACTATCTCCGTCGCGCAGTGCCGATAGACCGATCGTTCAGTGTTGTAACCTGTATATATTTCGTTGCACGATACCACTACCGGCGCGTGCATTGCGCTGCGCGTTACCGGTGCCAACGATGGTGCCGTCCGTTGAGCGGAAGAAGCTGACGTTAGTCGGGGTATATGTTTTTCGTGAGGGTAGCGTGTGTACGCAAACGTGTCGCACTATGACGCATGTCAGGAAAAGAATATCTTTGGACAAATACGCGTATGATCTCCAAACGTTTTATCAGGATCACCGCGCCCGTGCTGATGATCGTGGCGCTTTATTATCTCGGGCCGTCGCCCGCCACCCCGGTGTATGACACCACG
This sequence comes from Dawidia soli, assembly GCF_018598185.1. Taxonomy (GTDB): domain Bacteria; phylum Bacteroidota; class Bacteroidia; order Cytophagales; family Cyclobacteriaceae; genus Ohtaekwangia; species Ohtaekwangia soli. The sequence continues at coordinate 53,795 of NZ_JAHESC010000024.1, read as the reverse complement.
CTGCCGACGGTACCCGCCGATGCTGCTGCACTGGACCACTATGTTGCCGCAAACGAAGCCGCGCACACGCTGCGCCCCAACAACGAAGCGCGCATCGTCTGGAACGACAGCACCCGCAAAAAGACACCGTACGCCGTCGTGTACCTGCACGGCTTTACCGCCAGCCAGATGGAAGGCGACCCGGTGCACAAACGGTTTGCCCGGACCATGGGTTGCAACCTGTACCTGGCCCGTCTGGCCGACCACGGCCTGGACTCGGCAGACGTCCTGATCCGCCTGACACCCGACCGCCTCTGGGCCAGTGCCAAAGAGGCCTTGGCCATCGGCAAGCAGCTGGGCGACGAGGTGATCCTCGTGAGCTGCTCGACCGGCAGCACCCTGGCGCTGAAGCTGGCGGCGGAATTCCCAGAGGATGTGCACGCCCTCATCAACCTGTCACCCAACATCGCCATCAACAACGGCGCTGCGTTCATATTGAACGATCCCTGGGGACTCTACATCGCCCGTGCCGTATTCGGAAGCAAGTACAGCGAAGCGCCCGCACCGGTGCCCGCCGAGCGTGCGCAATACTGGGACACAAAATACCGCCTCGAGGGCGCGGTACAGCTGGAAGAGCTGATCGAGACGACCATGACGCGGGAAACGTTTGAAAAGATCCACCAGCCATCACTGACGCTGTACTACTACAAAAACGAGCAGGAGCAAGACCCCGAGGTGAAAGTGAGCGCGATGCTGGAGATGAATGCGGAATTGGCCACACCGGACAATTTAAAGGAAACCGTGGCCATCCCCGAAGCCGGTGTGCACGTCATCGCCAGTGGACTGCGGTCGAAAGCGGTGGATAAGGTGCTCGATCTGATGGTGGCTTTTGCGCAGGAGAAGCTGGGCATGGCGCCGGCCGGGCGGGCTCTGCACTAGCCAGGGAATAACGTTGCTATGGCTTATCCCTTGCTTTGGTATGGCTTTGGTATGGCTAAATATCGCTATAAGGTCGCTATAAGGTCACTGTAAGGTTGCTGTAACGTCGCGGAAAGGTTGCGATAATTCTGGTGTTGAGGGGCCGTGTGGAGGTCGTGCTCCGGATGTTTCTGAAGGTTGGTAAAGATAAAAAAAGCTGCTTTTTTCGGAGCAGCCCCCGACGAAAAAGTGTGCGCGTGAATGTGAGCGCGAAGAAAATACAAAACAGTGGAGCGTGTTCGCTCTCGCGCTCACCCTCACACTGTTTTTCCCTCTCTCCAAAAAAGCTCTTTCAGAAAAGAGCTTTAATATTTCAAATGATGGATCTCCGTATGCCCGAACATCAATCCCTTGCTCACTTCCGCATTTCCATCATACGCCACGCGCGCCTCACCAAATGAATTGATCCGCAGCTCGTCCTGGGCGCTCACCTTCACCTTGCTTTCGCCGTAGATATTGGTAGTCGTGGAGTAGCTACGCAGCGGCTGGGTGTCGATCTTATTGTGGCCGAACAGCCGGTATTTCTGAAATTCGGCAATCCCGCCGCGCACCTTCAGGTCGTTCTCGCCATACAGGCTGGTGCGCAGGTATTTTGTTTCAATGGATGCAAAGCGGATCTCGTTCTGGCCGTAGCCCTTCAGCACAAACTTGTCGGCCTTCAGCGGACTTTTGCAGGTCAGTTCCTGGTTGCCGCGGATTTCCACGTGGCGGAGGGAGCGGTAGGTAACATAGGCGGTCACCGAGGCATCGCGGTAGTAGGCGCGTTTGTGGCGGCGGTTGAGGCGCTCCATTTTTTCCGTGATCTGGGCGTCGTCCAGGTAAATGTGCACCGTTCTGCCGTGCTCGCGAATGTTGATCTTGTCGGCCGACACGCCCTGGTACACCAGGCGGATGCTTTCGTGGTCGCCTTCTTCGAGGATCAGGTTCACCTTGGGCGAAGCAATGACCTTGTTGAAAGGATGCAGGTCTTTTTTTATTTCTTCCTGTGCGGCGGCGGGCAGTGCCAGCGTGCCTGCCAGGAGGAGGGGCAGGGAAAGACGTGTGAAGATTTTCATGGGGATATTGCGTTGTTTGTCCTGAGACACCCAGCACGCATCATACCCCCACGCCCTTCCGGTAATTTTTAAAAAGTTTTATAGCAGCGAAGCCTGATACCGCTTCAACGCCTCGAAGAGCTCAGACGACACTTTCTGATACGTGTCATGATCCTCTTCAATATACTGATCGTTCCACGACCCCATCCCGCCGAACACATCCGCAAACTTCGCCGCCAGCATGCCGTGGATCCGCGCCGGTTCCCAGCCCAGCTCCGTGCAGAGCTCGCCCACCCACGCGGCCTGGTGGAAGTTTTCGATGGCCTGTTCGGAGAAACCTGCTTTTGAAAGTTGCGCGACCATTTCCTCCATGTGCGCCGCATCATAGCGCCCGGCGGGCAACGACGACTGCAACACAAACAAGCTCAGCCCGAATGCTTCCTGGAAGGGCGATTGGATCCGCGCGGCAAATGCATGGATCGCTTCCAGCGACTGGATGAACGTCCGTTGAGTATCGGCCCATGTTGCCGGTGTAAACGGCGGCGCATTTTCTGCCGGGCGGAACGCGTAGTGCTCCCACGGTTCCTGCGTGGGCTGCAAGTTCCAGCGGTCTTTGTCTTTTGATCGTGCCGCCGCGCGTTTCTGCTCTTCTTCGTCCGGGCCAAAGCTGTCGGCCAGCGCGGCCGGGATGACCGGCTTCTGTCCACCGGCTTCGCACAGGGTACAGATGCTGCGGCAGAGCGGATGGACGATGCGCTCGAGGTCTTCGCGCGACATACCCCGCAGCGTCTTCTCCCACTGGTCGGGTGCGACGATCGTGACCGACGGATCGTCATATTCTTGCAGCGTGGTGTTGAGTGTCTCCCACGTCTTCATGCCAAAGGGCTGTGCGTGCACCAGGTCGAGAATCTCTTGTGCCGATACGTCGCCCAGCGGATAGAGGTATACATACTCGCGGTCCTCGTCGAAGAAGGAGTAGTCGTATTTCACAAAGAGCCCTTTCAGCTCGTCGGGGATGACAAAGGATCGCCCGCGCACCGTGCATTCGATCTGGATCTCTTTGATCAGGTCCGGGGCGAGGTATTCAAACACGTGGCGGCCTTCCGGCGACAGTAAATATTCGGGAGTCTCTTCGGGCTCGAACACGCTGCGGTTATTCATGCCGTTGGATTCGAGGATAAGCTCGGCCGCGCGGTCCCAGAGAAGCGCGTTGTCGGGCTGACTGTTCAGCAGGGTAATGAACTGCTGTGGGGTGAGCGCGTATTGCGGACAAAAATAGGTGTTCAGCGCATAGGCTGCCGTTTGACGTGCCGTCCGGACGCGCAGCAGCAGGTCGGGGATCCCCGCAAAGGCCGCGGCCATGTGCGCGGGCATGTCGTCGCGTTCGTCGAAGGCGTGATAGGACACGTGCACCTCCTGGATCTGCTCGCTACGCAAGCGACGCAGCCACGGAGCGAACGTCTCTTCGGTGTCACCCTGCTCGGCGCCGAGCGATACGGCCCCCGGCTTACGCGCCTGGTGCAGGGAGTAGATCTTCTCCATGGTGGCGAGCAGACGCTCAACGTCTGCGTCAGACGCCCGCAGGAGCGTAGTGGTAAAAGCCAGGATGTGGTCGGTGCGTTTCATGGTGAACAGGATGAAGCCCCGAAGTAACGACATTCACCCCCCGAACGCAAACCGCCGCCGGCACAAACCTGGGGTTTATACCGGCGGCGGAAAGGATGTGTATTTCCTATTCGTTATTCCGCAACGAATTGGCCGGATTGCTCAGCGCGGCGCGGATTACTTGTACGCTCATCGTCAGGAACGCCAACGTCAGCACGGCCACGCCCGTGAACACAAAGACCTGCCACGACACCTCGGTGTGATACGCAAAGTTGGCCAGCCAGCGGTCCATGGCGTACCACGACACGGGCGCGGCCAGCACAAAGGCGATGAGGATGAGCCGGATGAAGTCGCGGGAAAGCAACGTGACGATCTGCTGTACGGAAGCTCCCAATACTTTGCGGATGCTGATCTCTTTGATGCGCTGCGAGGCGGTGAACGTTACCAGGCCGAACAACCCCAGACACGAAATGCAGATGGCGATGATCGAGAACGCATAGAATAATTTCTCCATGCGGGCTTCGTTGCGGTACATCTTGTCAAACTCCGCATCCATAAACGAATAGTTGAAGGGATACTTGGTATTATACTTCTTCCAGAGCTTTTCGGCGGTGGCCACGGCGCGCGCGGGGTCGTTCGCTTTTACATAGACCAGCCACACCCAGCTGTTGGTATGAAAGAAGGCGGTGGGCTCGATCTTGTTGCGGATGGAGCTGTGGTGAAAGTCTTTGACCACGCCGATGATCGTCGCCTTCGTATCCCACAAGGTAAAGGACTTGCCGATGGGATCCTTAATACCTGCATTCTTCACCGTTGTTTCGTTGAGAATGATGTGCGCCGTATCGGCCGGCGAGCCGGTGAAGCCGCGGCCTTGTACCAGCTCGAGGTTGAGCGTCTTAAAGAACGTTTCGTCCACGCCCATGGGGTGTATGATAAAGCCCTGGTCGGGTGCTTTGCCTTCCCAGTCGGTATCGCCTGTGGAGGCGCCGATCGACATGAGGTTCTGATTGGCGAACGATACGGCGGTAATGGAAGGGTCTTGCTTCAGCTCGTTGCGCACACCGTCGATGTTCTTAAACATATCGCCGCCCAGGGCGAACGTAAAGACGTTCTCTTTGTTAAAGCCGAGTGATTTTGTGCGGATATAGCGCAGCTGGTTGCCGACCACCAGCGTGCCGATGATGATGATCGCCGACAGCGTAAACTGCGTGACCACCAGCACCTGGCGGAAGGTGGAATTGCCGCCGCTGATGGCGAGCTTGCCGCGGATCACGTCGATGGGTTTAAACGCCGACAGGACCCAGGCCGGGTAAAAGCCCGAGACCAGCCAGGTAAGCACCAATACACTGCCTGTGAGCATGGTGACCTGCGGGTTGTCCAGCCGCACCGACAGCTCTTTACCCGACAGTGTATTGTAAAACGGTATGGCCAGCTGCATCACAAAAAATGCCAGGGCCACCGCGAGGATCGACATGACCGCCGACTCTGTCAGGAACTGGCCCACCAGGCGACCGCGGTCTGCGCCGGTCGTCTTGCGTACGCCCACTTCCTTGGCGCGCTTGGTAGACCGGGCCGTGGCCAGGTTTACATAGTTGATGCAGGCGATGAGGAGGATGGCAATGGCCGTAAGCGAAAAGATCCTGACCGTCTGCATGCCCGCTTCCTGGCCGTCGCGGCTGTAGAGGTGGAGTTGTGTGAGGGGCTGCAGGGTATAGTGCACGTTCGCGCCGTCTTGTGCCTTCTGGTGGATGCTGGTAAGCTGTTCGCCTACTTTGGCCGGCGACGCGCCCGGGTCGAGCAACAGGTAGGTCTGGTAGTGATAGTTGCCCCAGTCGGTCTCCAGCGATTTCCAGTAGTCGTTGGGCTGGTAATGCTCGACCAGGCGGGCGAACGGGTACAGCACGGAAGTCTGAATAGTAGAGTTTGCCGGAAAATCGGCGACGATGCCGCTGACCGTAAATTCGTCTTTGTCGTCCAGGCGCACCGTTTTGCCGAGCGGCTCTTCATCGCCAAACAGTTTCTTCGCCATCGATTCTGTCAGTACCATGGACTGTGTGGTAGGGAAGGGTTTCTGCGGATTGCCTTTGAGCAGCGGGAAATCGAACACGGTAAAAAAATGCTCGTCTACATACATACCCCGTTCGTGGAGGATCTCGCGACCGTTATAGTTGAACAGTACGGCGTTCCAGTCGCGGTTCAGGCGCACGACCTCGTGTACGGCGGGGATCTCCTGTTTGCCCCGCGTACCGATCGGGCCGGGGGTTGTTTCCCAGGTCATCTTGTTGCCGCTGTTGATAAAGTTGGCGTTGACGTGGTAAATATTCGGGCCGTTGTGGTGGAAGCGGTCGAAGCTGAGCTCGTCCTGAACCCAGAGCAGCATCAATACCGATGCGGCAATGCCCAAGGCCAGGCCGGCGACGTTGATGCCGGCGTACACCCGGTCGCGAAAAAGATTGCGGAGCGCCAGGCGGATGTTGTGAAAGAACATATACGTACTAAAGTTTAGGGGTTACAATACAGAGCGTTATTCATGCCGCAGCGCATCCACCGGGTTTGACAATGCCGCGCGGATGGTCTGGAAGCTGATGGTGACCACAGTGATGCCCGCCACGATCACGAGCGTCAGCACAAAAATGCCGGGGTGCAGGGGCACACGCGTAGCAAAGCTTTCCAGCCACCGTAGCCCGAGGAACCACACGACAGGTATGGCAATAACGTTGGCCAGCAGCACCAGCCCCAGGAACTCGCGCGAGAGCAGGCGCGTGATGTTCCAGACGCCCGCGCCCAGCACCTTGCGTACGCCGATCTCTTTGGTGCGCGACACGACCATGAACGAAACCAGGCCGAGCAGGCCCGTCACGGCGATCAACACGGTCACGCCCGAGAACAACCCGAACACCTGGGCCAGGCGTTGCTCCGACTCGTATTGGCGCTCGAAGCTTTCGTGCAGGAAGGAATAGTGAAAGGCGTGTCCGGGGAAGTGCTCATTCCACAGGGTATGGATGGAGGCCGTGAGCGGCGAAGCGTCTTTCGACTGGAAACGGACCGCGTAGAGGTCGCTGGCCTGCGGGTTGTAGTCCATCACGATCGGGCCGATGGCTTGCTGAAGCCCGGCCTGGTGATAGTCCCGCACGACGCCCACCACTTCGCCCGCCGGATAGCCCGAAGGGGAAGCGATGCGTTTGCCGAGCGCATCTGCCGGCGAGGCCCAGCCGAACATGGCGACGGCGCGTTCGTTCAGGACGAGGCCGTCTTTGAGTGCCGCCGTGCGCTTCAGGTCGAAATAATGCCCCGCGATCACCTGCAGTTCCAGCGCGTCGGCATAGTGCTCGTCTACGGCAATATATTCTACGGTGACGGCATCTTCACTCCGGCCCTCGGCGGCCCAGGCTACCTGGCCGGCCCAACCGCGCCGTCCGGGCAGTGCGTTGGCAAAGCTCACCTGGCTTACCGCGGCCTGCGCGCGAAGCTTGTCGCCAAAGGTCTGGAACACGTCGCGGTTTGCCGTGCGCACCACGCTGGCATCGATGACCAGCACCTCTTCGGTGGTAAAGCCCAGCGACTGCTCCTGCATGTAGCGCAACTGGTTCATGACAATGAGCGTGCCCAGCACGAGCGCGACGGAGATCACAAACTGAAATACCACCAGCGACCGCCGCAGCTGTACGCCGCGTACCGAGTATTGCATTTTACCTTTCAACACGTCTGCCGGGCGCAGGCCCGACAGGACGAGCGCCGGATAATAGCCCGACAGCACCGCGACCACGACTACCAGCAGGGCAATGCTGAACAGCACCGCCGGCGAGGTGAGCGCGGTAAGGGTATACTGTTTGTCGAGCAGCAGGTTGAAGGCCGGCAGGATGGCGGTAGTCAGCATGAGCGCGACCAACAATGCGCAGCAGGTGAGCAGCAGCGATTCGCTGAGGAATTGAAATATCAGAGTGTAGCGTGTAGAGCCGACCACTTTGCGCAGCCCGGCTTCTTTGGCGCGGTATACCGACCGTGCCGTGGTCAGGTTGATGAAGTTGATGCAGGCCAGCAGAATGACAAACACGGCGATGCCCGATACCAGGTAAAGCCGGTCGAGGCTGCCCAGCGGCCCCATGCCGTTGCTGTGCGAGGTGAGGTATAGCGTGCGCAGCGGCTGGAACAGCACGCTGGCGGTAATGCCCCAATGTTTAAACTCTTCTCCCGCATGCTCCTGGTACATGCCGGCAGTCTTTTGTTGAAACGCTTCGATATCCACGCCGGGTTTGAGCAACAGATAATTTCTGACGTTGATGTTGCCCCAGCCCTCTTCGTACGAAAACTGGCTGTTCAGCAGCGGGTACGTCGCAAACGACAGGATCATATCGGCCTGCAGGTGCGAATTACCCGGGAGGTCTTTCATGATGCCGGTCACCGCGAATGTGAGCGAGTCGGCCAGTGTCAGTGTTTTGTTCAGCGCATCGCCCCCCGGAAAGTATTTCCTTTCCATGGTCTCGCTGATGACGATGGTATAGGGTGCTTCCAGCGCCCGTTGGGGATCGCCCTTGACCAGGGGAAAGGAAAAGATGTGAAAGAACTCCGGTGACGCGAAGTACATCTTTTGCCGGATCTGCTGGTTGTCGTGGAGGATCAGCAGGCCCGAAGCGTCTTTGGCATATACCACGGACTCCACTTCCGGGTAATCCCTTAGCTTTGCCCCGATCGGCCAGCCGTTCGCATCATAGGATTTTTTGTTGACGCTCTCGGTGGTGGCGAAGGATGTCTCCACCCGGTAGAGGCGATCGAGGTTTGCATGGAATTTGTCATACGAAACTTCGTCGAGTACGTACAGCAGGATGAGGATGCCCGCCGTGAGGCCCAGGGCGAGGCCCAGTAAATTAATGGCCGTATACCCTTTGAATTTCAACAGGGAACGGATCGCGATTTTGATATAGTTCTGGAGCATATATAGTCGGGGAAGATTTATTTATTCGCTTCGGAGCGATTCAACCGGGTTTACCGCCGCGGCCATCCTCTATGATAATCTGCTGTTCAAGATCAGTGCCATGCGCAAAGAGGCCGTTTTACGCGATTTTGTCGGCTTATGCACCCTGAATAGTGTCAAAACTGGACGGGGGCGTCCGGAGGCGGTCACCCCGGGCAGCCTGTCCGCCGCCGGCTACTTCAGCTTTTTAAGGTAGTCGGCCACGTATGCCGGTATGTGTTTTCGCTTGTATTGCATGATGAACCGCGGGTGCGACAGCGGGATCACCTCTTTAAAAAATCCATGCTTACGGTTGAGCTTGTCGAGGTACTCGAAGTTCTTGCCCTCGCCCAGGCAGTAGGCGGCCTTGCGGTCGATGCCAAAGGCCAGCTGCCGGTGGATGCTGTCGACCACGAAGGGCTCGATCGCCTCTTGTAATTCGCGTATGTCGTAATAGTTGAGATTCTTGCCGTCTTTGACAAACCCCAGCGGACTGACCGAGTTGATGTAATAGCGGCTGTAGAATTTTTTTGGGCCGCCGTAGGCATCGATCATGGTATAGATAAAATCCGCCGAGAGCTCTACTTTCTTTTTCAGATCGTTTTTGATCCCAAACCGTTGTTCCAGCTTGAGCGGGTCGGTGAAGGGCACGCCGGTAAGTCCGCCGCCAAAGCGCCCCGGGTTGATGCCCATGATGATGCGGCGCGGTTTATCGTCACTATAGAACATGCGATAGAACTGCTCGCTCAGCGCATAGGCGGTAGCATCCTGGTAGGGGTTCATGGCTTCGACGCCCTGGGGCAGCCCGGGCAGCGCCAGCGAACGGTAGAAGGCGAGAATGTTATCGGCAAACGACATCATCAATACAAGATCTCAAACGCACTTTTATAGTATTCCTTGCCCTGCACAAAGTCGATCAGCTCCGAGTAGAACGGGTGCGCGCCCAGCGTGGCCGAGTCGCCGATCATCATCAGCTTGCGGCGCGCACGGGTCATGGCCACGTTGGTGCGGCGAATGTCGCCCAGGAAGCCCACCTCGCTTTTTTCGTTGCTGCGCACAAAGCTGATCGCGATCACGTCGCGCTCCTGCCCCTGGAACGCATCGACGGTGTTGATGGAGATCAACCCGTACAACGGCTGCAATACTGTGGAGGCTTCCGCCAGCTTGACCAGGTAATCTACCTGTGCCCGGTAGGGTGTAATAATGCCCAGGGTGATCTTTTCATTCACCCATTCTTCCGCGCCCACTTCTTCCGCCAGCTGCTCTACCTGGCGGATCAGCAGCTGTGCCTCCTCTTCGTTGGACCGGCTTAATGTTTCGGGGTCCTGCTTCTCGGTATATCCGCAGCCGGCCGTATCGATAAAAAGTACCGGTGCCTGGTTGGGGCGCAGCAGCGCATGGCGCACCGACGCATGGGCGACCAGCTCGTCGTGGTAAAAATACCGCGACGGGAACTGCATGATGTCTTCGTGCATGCGGTACTGCACCGTCAGCATCGACGTTTGCCGCGGGTGACGGGCAATGCCTTTTTCAAACAATGTCCGGGCCAGTCCGCGTTTGGCGGCTTCGGCCGACTTGATCGTGGGCGGCAGCTGCAAGTGGTCGCCGGCAAAGATCGCGCGTTGTGCGCGCAGCAGGGGGATCCAGCAGGCCGGCTCCAGCGACTGGCCCGCCTCGTCGATAAAGACCGTCTGAAACCGTTTGCCGCGCAGCGTAGGGTGTGACGAGCCCACCAGCGTGCAACAGATCGCGTCGCTGTTTTGCAGCAGGTCGTTGACTATATAGAACTCCAGCAGGTCGGCGTCGGCTTTGAGCAGCTTGGCCTCCTGTAAAAGCATGCGGCGCTCTTCGCGTTCGTGGTGGCCGAAGTGGCGTTTGAACTTCAGCGCTTTGCCCCGCACCTGCTCCATGCGTTTGCGCAGCTCGCGCAGGTCGCTGTACTGGCTGTGTGCGGCGATGCGCGCATCGAGCGTTTTGCTCAGCGACTGCTCGGTAACACGGGCCGGGTGGCCGATGCGCAATACACTGAGGCCCTGCTGGTCGAGCTTGTCGGCCAGCAGGTCGACGGCGGCGTTGCTGGGGGCGCAGACCAGTACTTGTTTTTCTTCTTTGATCGTGGCGACGATGGCCTGTACCAGGGTCGTTGTTTTGCCCGTGCCGGGCGGCCCGTGTACAAAGGCCACGTCGGTGGCGGCCAGTACCGTGTGCAGGGCGTCGCGCTGGCTGTCGTTGAGAGGTGCTTCGATCGTGGCGAGGGCCGTGGCGGGTAGGGGGCGCGTGCCGGCGGGCTTGTCGCTGAGTAACACCTCGCGCAGCCAGGCAATGCGGTTGTCTTCGGCTTTCATCACCTCCCGTAAGGCGAACTCCATCTCGCGGTAGCTCATCTCGTCGAACATGACGTCCACACCCAGCAGCCCGTCTTCGATCCATTCGGGGATGTCGTCGCTGTTGAGGGTGATGGTCATGAGGTTGTCGCGCACGAAGTTGACCACTCCGTTTACATGGTGCTTTTCAGGTTTGCCCGAGGCATTGGAAAAAACGCTGACCGACTTGCCGCTCTGGAATGCGTGCGGCTGGTCGAGGTGATTGGTGCGCTCTACTTCTACAATGAGCCGCTCGCCGGTGCCGATGTAATGACGATGAAACTTGAGGGGGTACCACGTGGTGCCCTCTTTGGTGCGCTGGCTGATGGACCGGAGCAACACCTTTTGCCGGTAATATTCCAGGTCCGCCTGGCGCTCCAATTGAATGAGCTCGAGGGTCTGTTGTAGTTGACTGTTCGCGGTCATGGGCGCGAAGATACAGATTCCTGCCGTGCCGCCGTAGACCCGGTGCTGGCATGCAGGGGTGCCCCCACCAACGCGGCCAGCCGGGCCAGCTGCTCCTGGTTGGAGGGCGAGTTGATGGTATACTCGATGCCGAACTTCTCGCGCGTCGTCAACCGCCAGCTGAGCGATGCCCGCGAGTTGTTTTGCCGGATGCTGTCCATCTTTTGCAGAATGGGTGTATAACTTTCCGATTGATATTCAATGTCGACGCGGTCGATCGGTCCCTTGAACCACGAGCGGGCGTGGCCGATAAACATGTCGCTGGTGATGTCCTGGAAGTTCTCGAAGTTGTTGTATACCGAGCTGATGGGCTGCGTAAAGTCGTCGACCAGCGTCTGGCCGGTCTTTGGCGAGATGGCTGCCATCTTGGGAGAATCGCGGATCGACACGAACACGATGCCCGACGTATTTTCGGCAATCCATTCTTTAAAGGCAAAGACAAACCGCACGGCGTCCGACACCCCGAAGTTATCGGAGATGCCGGCGTCCATGATCTTGAGCGACGGCTCGGTGGGCAGCGACGTGTTCGGTGTGATATAGGGAAAGGTGGCGCTCATGCGCAAGGCCGACAGAAAGCGCAGTTGCGAACCATCGTGTTCCTCAAAGAGCGTCTGGAAATCCACACCGCTGATCTTGGACGAAGTATAGCCGGGGAAGTTGGCAATGTCGCTGTTCATGTACGACACGGGGCGCGCGGCGATGTACAGCTTCCGGCCGTCGTTCACGATGGTGGGGGTGAGGATCATCATCGGCACGATCGCTTGCTGCTCGACGCTGTCATAGGCGCCGATGGATTTGTTCATCAGGCCCTCCGTGATCTGGTTCAGCTGCTCTTCAAAGGTATAGCCGCGGTCGCGGTAGTACAGGTTGCCGTTGTATTCAAATTTGGTAAAGCCCACAAACAGGTCGTTGGCCAGCAGGCTAAAGATGAGCGGGTTGAGGTTGTCGGTGGAGATCTTCTGCCGGTGGCTGGCGGCATTGGGATGGATGTTCTCGCCCAGCTTGCTGCGCAGCTTGAGCTCGCGGTAGTAGCTGGCGCCGATCAGGCCGCCCGAGGCGCCGGTGATCAGCATGGTGTGGTCCATGACGCGCCCTTCGGTAAGGCTGTCGGCCGCTTGCAGGGCGGTCAGCGTCCACAACGCGGCACGCTTGCCCCCACCGCTGGTGCACAGGAATACCATCCTGGGTTTGTGGCCCTCCGGGAACTTACGCCGCCAGTTTTCGAGCATGGTATAGGTGGCGCGTTTGTCGCGTTCGATGTGTGTCGAGTCGTTCAGCGCGCGCAGCGCGGCGATGGTATAGGGCACCGGCGGTTTGTTGTATTCCAGTCCGAAGGCCTCGTACCGTTTGGTGAAGTAATCTTCGCCCACCAGGTGGTTGACGATCAAAAATAAGGCGAGTGCCGCCGTGGCCGCCCACCCGCCAAACCAATAGGAGAAGGCGCCGGCCATCATCACAAAAATGGTCAGCAGGATGATAAAGCTGGACGCCGCCGGCAACTGAAAGGCCGGGTAATCCTTGAAGATGCCCAGGATCAGGACCAAGGCAAAGATGAGCAGCTCGATCACCACCAGGTTAAAGTGGTTCTGGTCGAATACCTGCAGGATCGTGGCCTTGTCGTAAAAGACATTGTTCTCTACCGGGCGCACGCGAAAGTTGCTGTCGATATAATAGTCTACGCGCACCTGCTTCTTGCGGGCGATGTCCAGCTTCTTCATGGCGCTGGCGCGTGTGACCTTTACGTTCTGTTTGATCTTTTCGTCGATGCGGCAAATGACGTATTTAAAAATGTCTTTGTTGGTGAACCGGAAGTAAGCGAAGAAGATCAGCGTCATGACGGCGTAGCCGCTGAGCAGGCCTGCGAGGTTCCAGGCCAGGCCGCGCGGCGTGGAATATTCGTTGTTGATCTGGAAGCCGACGATCTGGTAAATATAGGTGGCCAGGAAAATGGCGGGGATGATGCTGTTGTTGATCGCGAATTTGGTGAACGGCCGCGACAACGTGCCGACGAACGAGAAGCGATGGCCGTCGTTGATATAGCAGGTGATGTGGAACGCCGTGGTGAACCCCGCGGTGACAAGCCCCAGGATAAAGAAGCTGGTGAAGTTCACTTTGTTGAGGTACTCGGGGTCGAGGAACAGGTAGGGGATGCCCAGGTACTTGCCGAAGCTGCCGGTGACCATCGCAAACAGTACGATCCAGCACAGGAGCAATACCAGATTGCGCTTGATATTATTGAAGAGCAACTGCACGGGGAACGAGTAGAGGATCTTCGGCACCAGGAAATACAAATTTCGCAACATAGATGTTTACCCGTAAGGGAATTTCAACCGGTAAGATACACGTTTCGGAATTTCTTTGCGTATGTGGGGCGGGGGAACTATGGCCGAACGTGATACTGTTACATACTAAAAAACCGTTTGGGGTGACTGGAAAAGAAACCCTTCTGCCGGGATATTTTTTTGTACGCGTTAGTCAAATATTTCCTTACTTGGCACTGTGACCGATAAGACCTTTCACATTTACCGTTCTTCGGCAGGCTCTGGCAAAACCCGCACGCTGGCCAAGGAATACCTCAAACTTGCATTGCGTTTCCCGGAATACTTCCGGTACATCCTGGCGATGACCTTTACCAACAAGAGCACCCAGGAAATGAAGGACCGGATCATCCGGTACCTGGACGACTTCGGCCACGACCGCAGCCAGGACCTGGCCGCCGAGATCCGGCAGGAGATCGCTGCCGATGGGAAGACCTTTACAGACAGCGAGTTCCGCGACCGCAGCCGCCAGGTGCTGTCGCTCATATTGCATCAGTATTCGCAGTTTGCAGTAAGCACGATCGACGCTTTCTTCCAGCGCGTGATCCGGGCCTTTACCCGCGAAACGGGTCTGCTGGGCAATTTTCGCCTCGAGGTAGACAACGACCTGGTGCTGGAAGAGGTGATCGACCGGGTACTGGACAAGCTCACCGACGATGACGAGCTGCGGGGCTGGGTGCTGGAGTTCTCCCTCGAACGACTGGAAGAGGGCCGCGACTGGGACATCCGCTCGGCGTTGCTGGAATTCTCGCGTGAGATCTTCCGCGAAGAGTTTAAGACCATCGAGGAAGAGGTGCTCCAGGCCACCGAAGACAAACGTTTCTTTAAGGACCTGAAACAATCCCTTCAAAAAGAGGTAAAACAATTTGAGCAGCACGTGCTGGGCGAGGCCCGCGCGCTGCTGCAGGAGTTTCAAAGCCTGCAATTAGTGGTGGCGGATTTTAAATGGGGTGCTTCGGGCAGCGTCTATACATACATCGCAGGTCTGGAGGCCGAGATCAAACCGCCCGGCAGCCGCGTGCGCGACGCCCTGCTCAGCAGCGCTGCCTGGCCCGCACCCAAGTCTGCTTCCAAAGACGTGATCACCGCCCGCGCCGAGCAGGTGTGGATGCCGCGGCTGCAGGCGCTCGTCGAGCATATTGAACAGGAGAGCGTAGCGTATTTCTCAGCCGAGCAGGTATTGCGCAACCTGCACGCCTTCGGACTGCTGTCGGACATCTCCAAGACCCTGCGTGAATACCTGCGCGAGAACAACGTCATGCTGCTGTCGGATGCGCCACAATTTTTACAGGGCGTGATGCAAGGGCAGGACACTTCGTTCGTGTATGAAAAGGTGGGCTCGTTCTTCCGCCACTTTCTGGTGGACGAGTTTCAGGACACCTCGGGGCTGCAGTGGAGCAACGTGTTGCCGCTGGTACGTAACGGCATCGCCCAGAATTACCGCAGCCTGCTGGTGGGCGATATCAAACAATCGATCTACCGCTGGCGCGGCGGCGACCTGAGTATCTTACAGGAGCGCGCCCGCGAAGATGTCGGGGTATTGGTAACGGACATCTACCAGCTCGACACCAACTACCGCAGTGCCACCAACATTGTGGAAGTAAACAATGCCTTGTTCGATGCCTCGGCGGCGATCGTGAGCCGCGAGACGGGCACGGCCTTTCCACAGCAGGCCTACATCGACGCGGCGCAGAAGATCTTCCGGCAACACCCGGGCTATGTAAACATCCGCTTTTTCCGCCCGGAAGAAAAAGGTCCGGACGAAGAGGCCGGCGGCCGTTTTGACTTTCAGTCCGTATCGCTGGAACAGCTGCCGCGGCTGGTGGAAGACCTGCAGGGCCGCGGCATCGCCTTGCGCGACATCGCCTTCCTGGTGCGCGACAACAGCGAAGGTCAGGCGATCGCGCAGCACTTTATGCAATACCGCGCGTCGTCGCAGGCGAAGAGCACGTGCAAGTACGATGTGGTGTCGAACGAGTCGCTGCGGCTCGACCAGGCCACGTGCGTGCTGGTATTGATCAACGCCCTGCGGCTGCTCGACAACCCCAAGAACCAGATCGCCCGCGCGCAGCTGGCGTTTGAATACCAAAAGCTGTGGCCCACGCAGGCGTTCCCCAACCACCACCGCCTGTTCTCGGAAAGCAAGACCAAGGCGTTTGCCACCCAGGTGCCGGCGGCCTTTGCGCAGCAACAGGATGTGCTGGCAGCCCTGCCGTTGGTCGAGCTGGTGGAAACGCTCATTCATATTTTTAACCTCGGCAAGTTGCCGACGGAGATCGCCTACCTGCAGGGCTTTCAGGATGTGATCCTGGAATTTGCCGAACGCGAGAAGAACGACCTGGCCTCGTTCCTGGAGTGGTGGAACGAGAACAAATGGAAGAAGTCGATCCAGGTGGCCGGCGGTGTGGACGCCGCGCAGATCATCACCATCCACAAGTCGAAGGGCCTGCAATTTGCCTACGTCATCATTCCGTTCCTCGACTGGGAGCTCAATCACCCGCCGATGAAGTCGCCGATACTCTGGTGCCGGTCTGACGATGCGGCCTTTCGGGGAGCGGGATATTTTCCGCTGAAGTATTCCAGCAAGCTCGAAAATACCGTCTTTAAAGAATATTATACCGAGGAGCGCAAACGCATCTACCTCGACAACCTCAACCTGCTCTACGTAGCGTTTACGCGCGCCGAGGAGGGCCTGATCGTGCACGCGCCGCTGACGAAGTCGAGCAACCTGACGAACGTGGGGCGCCTGACCAAGCTGGCGATCGAGCAAAGCGAATACCTGTCGGGTCTTTGGACGGAAGAAACACTAACGCTCCAGGTCGGTGCGATCACGCCACCGCCGTCCACCAACGTTACGCCCGAAGGGGGCGTGATGCTGCGAAGCTACCCCGTTTCGCCCTGGCGCGAACGGCTGGCGGTGCGTACGGATGGCAAGGAGTTTTTTGAAGAGACCGAGAAACGCCGCAAGATCAACTACGGTATATTCTTACACACACTCATGTCGCGCGTGCGTACGGCAGCAGATATACCCCTGGTGACCGATCAGGCCCTGCGCGAAGGCCTGCTGGCGAAAGAGGAATTGGCGCCGGTGGCCGAGTCCATGCGCTGGATCGTGTCGTCGCCGGTGCTGCAGCCGGCGTTTGCCGTCGACGCAATACTAAAAACAGAAGCGGCCCTGATTATGCCCGACGGCAGCGAGCGGCGCATCGACCGGGTCACACTGCAAGACAACAGGGCCTTTGTGGTGGACTATAAAACCGGCAAACCCAAGGAAGACGACCGCCGGCAGGTGCAGGAATACCTGCGCATCCTGCAGGCGATGGGAGTGGAAGACACCCGGGGCTTCCTGGTATATGTACACGAAAAACGCTGCGAGGAGGTACACGCATAATCCATGAAGACCTTTATCCAGGAACTGGCAGAGATCATTGTACGGGAGTATCCCGATTGGAATAACCTGACCGTTGTTTTTCCCAACCGTCGTGCGGCGCTCTATTTCCGCAAGGCCCTGGGCGAAGCATTGGACACGCCGCGCTGGGCCCCCGACGTGCAGCATGTCGAAGCATTTATCGGCTCGTTCTCCGAGCTGGTGGAGGCCGACAAGCTCTCGCTGGTGGTGAAACTGTACCGCACTTTCAAGCAGGTGACGGGCTCGGACGAGGACCTCGACTATTTCTACTTCTGGGGTGAAATGCTGCTGCGCGACTTTGACGAGCTGGACAAATACCTGGTGCCCGCCGCCAGCCTGTTCCGCGATATGAGCAACCAGAAGGAGATCGACGAATACTTTGATTACCTGACGGAAGAGCAAAAGAAATTCCTGACCGACTTCTGGCAGTCCGTGGAGTTCGGCACGGCCGACAGCAAGCAACGTTTCCTGGAACTGTGGCGGGGCTTGTATACTATATATACCGAGTTCCGTCAGCAGCTCGCCGGCGAAGGCATGGCCTACGGCGGCATGATCCACCGCGCGGTAGCCGAAGGCATCGGGCAGACCATCACGCCACCCGCCGGACGGCAGTATATCTTTGCCGGCTTTAACGCGTTGACGTCCGCGGAGGAGGCCATCCTTTCGTGGTTTGTACTACACCGCAAGGCGCGCGTGTTTTGGGATGAAGATGCTTTTTATGTGCAGCCCCGTCACCGCGAGGCAGGTGCTTTCTTTCGTCAATACCGCGGCCACGCCGTGCTGGGAGCGACTTTTCCGGAGCAACCGGGCGCGTACCTGGGCACGGCCAAGGAGATCACCGTACTGGGGGTGCCGCAAAAGGCCGGGCAGCCGAAGCTGCTGGCGCAACGCCTGGAGGCGGCGCTGAAACAACCCGGCATGGAGGCGGGGCGCATCGTGGTCGTGCTGCCCGACGAGAGCCTGCTGTTGCCCGTGCTGTATGCGTTGCCGCCGTCGTTGCAGACCATCAACGTGACCATGGGCTTTCCGTTGGTCAGCACACCGTATTATACCCTGATCGATCTGCTGTTCGATCTGCACCTGCATCAGCGGAAGGGTGAGTTTTATTTCCGTTATGTGCTGGCGCTGCTCAACCATCCCTACCTGAAGGGACGTGTGGGCGACGCCGGGAACGAATGGCGCGAGTTTATCTTAAAACACAACCAGGTACACCTGGCGCCCTCGTTCTTTGAGGGCCATGCGCTGGCGCGGGTGATCTTCCAGCCTGTAGACCTGGGCGACTTCCTGTCGTACCTGCTGAACGTCATCGAGGTGCTGGCTACCTCCGGCGGACAGGAGGGACTGATGGAAAAAGAATTTGCCTTTCACTTCCACCGCATCCTGACACGCGTAAAAGAACTGGCGGCCAGCGAGCCGATGAACCTGCGCATGCAGCAGCGGATGTTCCGGCAGATCGCCCGGGCGGAGAAAGTGCCCTTTACGGGCGAGCCGCTGCGGGGCTTGCAGATCATGGGCGTGCTGGAAACGCGGAACCTCGACTTTGACCGCGTCATCGTACTGTCGCTGAACGAAGGCCTGTGGCCCGCCGCCGCGCGGCAGGGATCGTATATACCACACAACATCCGCAAGGCCTATCGCCTGCCTACGGCCGAGCACCAGGATGCCATGTACGCATACCTGTTCTACCGGCTGCTGCAACGGGCATCGATCGTAGACCTGTATTACAACACCGAGCCCGACGTACTGGGCACACGCGAAATGAGCCGCTATCTATACCAGCTCATTTACGAAACCGGCTGGCCGTTCTCCCGGCAGGTACTCTATAACCCCGTACAGATCCACCCGGTGCAGCCCATCAGCATCGAAAAGAAGGCCGACGTACTGGAGAAGCTGGAGCGATATTTTGGCAAGGCGCTGACACCGTCTACACTCAACACGTACATCGAGTGCCGGCTGCAATTTTACTTCAAACACCTGCAGGAGCTGCGCGAACCCGACGAAGTAGAAGAGGAGGCCGACGCGCGCATCTTTGGCAATATTTTACACCGGGTGATGGAGCTGTTTTACACTGCGCTGCGCCCGCCGTCGGGACCGTGGCGCATACAAGCCGGTGACTTTACAAACCTGAACGACAAGCTGGAATATTTTATCGAGCGTGCTTTTCGCGAGCACTTTCACCTGCCCGACGAAAAGCCGTTTGAATACGAGGGGCGGCAGCTGGTCGTAAAAGAGATGGTGAAACGCTTTGCCAGCAAAGTGCTGCGCCACGATGCACGCAGTGTGCCGTTTGTGATCGAGCTGCTGGAGGCCAACAATTTTACGACGACCATTGCCGTCCGGCAACGCGACAAGTCGCTGAGCATCGTCATGGGCGGCAAGATCGACCGGGTGGACCGCAAGGATGACACCGTGCGCATCATCGACTACAAGACGGGCAAAGACGAGAATCGTTTTGAAAGTATACCGGCTTTATTCCAGCGCAGCCCCAAGCGCAACAAGGCGGCCTTCCAGGCGATGCTCTATGCCTGGGTATATGCACAGCGGCACGTCCGCCGGCCCGACGAAGCGCGCGCGCTGCAGCCCGGCCTCATCAACCGACGCGAGATCTTCAAAGACGACTTTGAATACGGCCTCTTTCTGGGCCGCCAACGCCTGGAAGATGTTACCGACCTGCTGCCGGCATTTGAAGAGCAGTTGCTCATGCTGCTGGAAGAAATGTTCGACCCCGCCGTGCCCTTCGATCAAACCGAGGAGCTGAAAACGTGTCAGTATTGCGACTACAAGGAGATCTGCCAGCGGTAGGAGGTTCCACAGGCATCAGTTTTGAGTGACATGCTGCATGTTCCACTTAAACGTACTGCATCATGGCCACTACATCGAGATTACGCGGTTTTTCCAACATCAGCTTTTACGCAGACGATCACCATGCCGCAAAAAGATGGTACACGGCATTGTTTGGTGTTGAACCATACTTTAATCGCCCCGGCTATTCGGAATGGCGTATCGGCGACTATCAGCACGAGTTCGGACTGATCGATGCCAAGTATAAACCCCAGGCAGCACAACCCGGCCCGGGCGGCGCGATCATGTCCTGGCACGTAGATGATGTCAAAGGCACACTTGAACATCTGCTGTCAAAAGGCGCCAAAGAATACGAGCCCATCATCGATCGCGGCGAAGGCTTCATAACGGCGTCGGTGATCGATCCCTTTGGCAACATCCTGGGCATCATGTACAACCCGCATTACCTGGAGGTGCTCCAGGAGGCAGAAGCCAGCACCCCCGGATTGCAGTAACGAAGGTTGATATTGTTGTAACGCCTGGCACCTACCTGGCTGTTACGCCCTTTCAGGGCTTGGATATTATAGGGTGTTCATTTACCCAGGCCTCCGCTATCGCTGCAGCCTGGGCTATTATATCACGCCCCTTCAGGGCTATACGAACAGATCGCCCTGACAGGGCGTAACATATCAGCTCAGGCTGCAGGCGTGGTCAACATGTAGGGGGGATTCAAGCCCTGAAAGGGCGGCACACATCAGCCCAGGCTGCAGGCCTGGTCTACAAAATGTATAGGGCATTCAAGCCCTGAAAGGGCGCAACATCGGCGTTTTCGGTTTTTTACAATTTCCGGCGTACCGGCCGGGTGATCTTTGTATCAGAAATAACACAGATACCATGAGATCACACAGTATGAAAACGAATCAGCTCGTAAGCCTGGTGGCAGGCGTTGCCATAGCACTGGTCATCTTCTTTTTGTTGCAAGGCTGCAAAGAAAGGGAAAGAGTACACGCACAACCGACGAGGACGTTGGAAGAAGCACGCGAAGCCATCGCTGCCAGCAACGAAGTATACTTTCAGGCCTTTGTCAAAGGAGACTCGTCTTTGTTCATCGAGCGGTATGCCGACGACTGCTGCATCATGGCACCCGGCATGCCGGCGCTTTGCGGGCCCGATGCTGCCCGCCGATTCTTCCGTACGGCCTATGACGACATCGGTTTGCGAAACGGAAAGTTCATTACCACCGAGGTATACGGTCTGGGCGACGGCTATGTGGTGGAAGAAGGGCTGTGGCAATCGTTTGGCGAAAACCAGATGATGTTTGATGACGGCAAGTTCCTGGTGCTTTGGAAAAAGACCGCCAAAGGCTGGAAAATGTTCCGCGATTCCTTCAGCAGCAACCACCTGGCTCCAGGACAATAACCCCACCCGTGGTACGATCATGAAAAGAGGCAACCGGAAGGCTGCCTCTTTTCATTTAAACGCTGCCCAATCTGTTCAATTTTTTGGACGTCCTTTACCTAACGTTCATTTTTATTAAAAAAATGAACATATGGGACTAACCTGTTCAATAATTGGACATAAACTGCCTATATGTTCATTTTTTGCTAAAAAATGAACACAATCTATCGAACTGTCTAATAATTGGACGTATATTGGTCATCTGTTCATTTTTTAATAAAAAGTGAACATTTAAGCATGGCCTACGACAGAAAAGAACCCTACAACGACCTCCCGCTGCTACCGCCCTCGCCCGACGTAGAGAATGATCCATACATTCTCAGAAAGCTCGTTTCGGCGTCAAGGGCCCTGGCCGCGATGGACGGGCACGTACTGCGGCTGCCCAACCCCTATATGCTTGTGAACACCATTGCCCTGCAAGAGGCTAAGGCGTCTACGGCAATCGAGAATATCTTTACAACGGAAGACGAGCTTTACAAAGCTGTGTCCGACACTGTCCGCGAAGAGCGGGCTAATGTGGGTACAAAAGAGGTGCTGAAATACCGCGAGGCCCTGTGGGAAGGGCACCGCCGGTTGCAGGAGGATCAGACGATCACGCAGAACCTGATCACGGGTATTTTTCAACAGATCAAAAACACGGCGAGCGGCATTCGGTCGCCGCAGGCACAGATCATCATTAAACAGGGGCAAAGCGAGTTCAGAACCGGCGAGGTGGTTTATACACCGCCGCGCGGCGAAGGTGTCGTGGAACGCTTTCTTGAAAACTTACTAGAGTATCTCAACGACGACGAGCAATACCCCGCCGACCCCTTGCTGAAGATGTGCGTAGCGCACTACCAGTTCGAGGCCATACATCCCTTTGCCGACGGCAATGGCCGCACGGGCAGGATCCTGAATCTTCTATACCTGGTCAATAAAGGGCTGTTGTCCAAGCCGGTGCTATACCTCTCCAAGTATATCATTGCCAACAAAGATGAATACTATTATAATCTGAGCGCCATCACCCAGCGCAGTGCGTGGAAACAATGGATCTTATACATGCTTGATGCTGTTGAGCAAACGTCACTTTACACGAACCGGCTGATCGGCGAAACTGTTCAGCAAATGGAGGCCACGCTCGCCCACGGCAAGAAGCACATCAAGTGGTATAATAAGGATGTGAATGAGGCGCTGTTCAGCCAGCCCTACAGCCGCATGAAAACGCTGGCCAATGTGCTGGACAGGACCTCACGCACCACGTTGACCAAATACATGGACGAGCTTGTGCGCGCAAAGATCGTCATGCCCAAAAAAGAAGGCACGGAGGTATATTACATCAACGAAGACCTCATTCGCATCCTCGAAGGATAACGACTAATCGATGTCGAGACGTTCGCTGCCCCACTTCAGGTCTTCACCCCAATCCAGCTTTTCAAACCCGTCGTCGTTGCGGCTCTCTTTGCGGGGAGCGTTGCGTTGTTCCTGACGGGGTGAGCGCTGTTCCTGGCGCGGCGGCCGGGGTTGACGCGGTGGATTGTTTTGCTGCTGGCCTTGCGGGCGTGCCTGAGCCTGTTGCTCTTGCGACTGATCCTGGCCTTGAACCTGCCCCTGGCTTTGCCTATTGCGATTACGGTTCCGCCCGCGGCGGCGGCCGTTACGGCTGTTGCCTTCGTTGCGTAATTGGCCATTGCCCTCTGTCGGGGTATTGCCTTCTACGTCGGCAGACGTATTGTTTGTTACCGGGGGCTTGGGCTGTTGGTGACGACGGTTGTCTCCCTGGCGATTACCCCCCTGACGCTGGGATCGGTTGCCACCCTGATGCTGCGAGCGGTTACCCTGGCGCTGCCGGTCGGCGGGTTGTGTTGCCGGTACGATCTTCGGCATGCCGTCGCGTTGCAACGGGTAGGGATGATCTTCGACCACCGGAATGGTCTTGGCGATCAGCTTATGAATGTCTTGCAGGTATTCCTTTTCTTCTTCGTCGCAGAACGACAGGGAAACGCCGCTCGCGCCGGCGCGGCCGGTACGACCGATGCGGTGCACGTAGGTCTCGGGCACGTTGGGCAGCTCGAAGTTGATCACGTGCGTGAGCTCATCGATGTCGATACCGCGGGCGGCAATATCCGTGGCCACCAGGATGCGTGTCTTGCGGGCTTTAAAATTGATCAGCGCGCGTTGGCGTGCGCCTTGTGACTTGTCGCCGTGAATGGCCTCCGCGCGAATGCCCGACTCGTTCAGGTGGCGTGCCACGCGGTCCGCGCCGTGTTTGGTGCGGGTAAAGACCAGGGCCGTGCCGATGGTGCGGTCTTGCAGGATATGGTTCAGCAGCTTGCGTTTGTCTTTCTTGTCGACAAAGTATACCGACTGCTGAATGGTGTTGGCCGTAGACGACACCGGCGTCACTTCCACCTTTACCGGGTTTGTGAGGATGGTGTTCGCCAGCTTGGCGATCTCCGGCGGCATGGTGGCCGAGAAGAACAGTGTCTGGCGCTTGGCAGGAATGCGGGCAATAACCTTTTTTACGTCGTGGATAAAACCCATGTCCAGCATGCGGTCAGCCTCGTCGAGCACAAACATCTTGAGGTTGTCGAGCTTGACGAACTTCTGATTCATGAGGTCGAGCAGGCGGCCCGGCGTGGCGATCAGGATGTCGACGCCGTCGCGCAAAGCCTTGGTTTGCGTATGTTGCGACACACCGCCAAAGATGACCGTGTGGGTCAGGCGCAGGTGGCGGCCGTAGGCGGCAAAGCTATCGCCGATCTGGATGGCCAGCTCGCGGGTGGGGGTAAGGACCAGGGCCTTGATGCCCTCCGGGCCTTTTACGTATAATTCGTCTTCGTGCAGGTTCTGCAGGATGGGCAGCGCAAACGCTGCCGTTTTACCGGTGCCGGTCTGGGCGCAGCCCAAAAGGTCTTTTCGCTCCAACAATACGGGAATGGCCTGTGCTTGAATGGGGGTGGGAGTGGTATAGCCTTCTGTCGTTAAAGCCCGTAACAGGGGCTCAATAAGCTTTAAATTTTCAAATGTCATAGATTTTCTTGTGCCTGAAAGAGGCGGGAGGATGACTGGTGCAAACGGGCCTCTTTGTGTGAATTTGCGTTTAAATCGCGCTTTTTATATAAAATTCGAGATAATGGACACAAAAATACGGAAATAATCTGACACTACCGTCTGGCGCCAAAACCGGCAAATCGGAGGGTTCCCAGCCTCCTTTAAATTAATTCTGCTACCTTTGCACCAGAATATTTTAACATTTTCAATGAAAGAAGGAGTAGTAAAATTTTTTAATGAAGCCAAAGGTTTCGGCTTCATCAAAGAAACAGCAACCGGCCAAGAGTATTTTGTGCACATTTCTGGCCTGCTGGTAGATTCAATCCGCGAAAAAGACGTGGTAACATTCGAGCTTCAGCAAGGTAAAAAAGGAATTAATGCGGTTAACGTTCGTTTAGCCAACTAATACATCTTTCACTCTTTGCAAAAGCCAGGCCCTCAAGCCTGGCTTTTTTTTATCACAAAGTATATAGTTCCGTCACCGTTTGTCCCGGCCCTTCCTGCGGCCTGCTATACCTGCCTGCGTTAATTCATCACTATTTCGGGTAAAAAGTGGAATAAAACGTCTAGTTTTGCCTATTCCTTACACGGATACACTAACCGAACGATCGTTATGAAAACAATCCTCCTGGCGCTCTTCCTGCTGATCCAACCCATGGCAACCTCGATCTATGATTTTAAGATCAACTCCCTGGAGGGTGAACTGATCGATTTTTCCCAGTATAAAGGCAAGACGCTGCTGATCGTAAACGTGGCGTCGAAGTGCGGCTATACCCCGCAGTATGCCGACCTGGAAAAGCTGCACGAGCAATTTGGCAACAAAGTTACGGTGCTCGGTTTTCCGGCCAACAACTTCGGCTCGCAAGAGCCCGGCAGCAATTCGGAAATTGCTTCGTTCTGCCAAAAGAACTATGGCGTAAAATTCCAGATGTTTGAAAAGATCTCGGTAAAAGGCGCCGACCAGCATCCCCTCTATAAATGGCTGAAGGAAAAGACCGGCAGCGAACCCGGCTGGAACTTCAGCAAATACCTGGTAAAGCCCGACGGCACCGTGAAGTTCTATGCCTCGGGGGTCAACCCGTTGGACAAACAGATCATCGATGAGATTAATTAAAGTTACAGCCTGGATAGCTGTTACGATGGGCCTTGTAGCATTCTTTTCTTCCAAGCTGTTGTCGGCAAAAAAGCGCGGGCCTGTCGAGGGTTCGATCTACGACTTTAAAATGCGGGCCCTGGATGGTGAAGAGATCGACCTGGCCCGGTATAAAGGCAAGTACATGCTGATCGTCAACACGGCCTCCAAATGCGGCTATACCCCGCAGTATGCCGACCTCGAAAAACTGCACGAACAGTTTGGCGACAAAGTGGTTGTACTTGGTTTCCCCGCCAATAATTTCCTGTGGCAGGAGCCCGGCTCCAGCAGCGACATCGCCGCCTTCTGCCAGAAGAACTATGGCGTAAAATTTCAAATGTTTGAAAAGATCTCGGTCAAAGGCCGCGATCAGCATCCTTTATATAGATGGCTGCAGGCCCGGTCGGGTCATGCCCCCTCGTGGAATTTTTGCAAATACCTGATCGACCGCGACGGAAACGTCGTTTCGTTCTTCCCCTCCAAAGTCAATCCGCTCGACGAGCAGATCGTTAGCAAGATTTCCATCTAATCCTCTACTTTTGCGTTGCTATGAATACAAAAGTCTGGTTACAGGCCTTTCGCCTGCGTACCCTGCCGCTGGCTTTATCAAGCATCGCCATGGGTGGTTTTCTCGCCTCTGCTGCAGGCGCCTTTCAATGGGGCATCTTTTTGCTGTGTGTGCTCACGACCATCTTCCTGCAGATCCTCTCAAACCTCGCCAATGACTATGGCGACTCCATACACGGCGCCGACAGCGCCGATCGCAAAGGGCCGGCCCGCGCCGTACAAAGCGGCCGCATCACGGCAGGCCAGATGCGCGCCGCCGTCATCATTTTTGTGCTGCTGAGCCTCGCCAGCGGCATTTCACTGCTGTTCTTTTCGTTTGGCCTGGCCTGGAACGCCATTCTGTTCTTCCTGGGACTGGGACTCCTCAGCATTGGCGCCGCCATTGCCTACACCGTGGGCCGCAAGCCCTATGGCTACATCGGCCTGGGCGACCTTTCCGTGCTGATCTTTTTTGGCCTGGTGGGCGTGATGGGCTCGTACTATCTGTTCACCAAAGCCATTACCCCCTATGAGGTATTGCCGGCGCTGAGCTGCGGCCTGTTCTCGATCGCCGTACTGAATGTCAATAATATCCGCGACATCGAATCCGACCGAAAGGCGGGCAAATATTCCATTCCCGTGCGCATTGGTCGCGATAAAGCCGTGGCGTATCACTGGTGCCTGCTGGTGGGGGGCGTGCTGTGCGCCGTGTTGTATACCGTGTTTCACTACCAGTCGCCCACGCAGTTCCTGTTCCTGGCCAGCGTGCCGCTGTTTGTGCGCAATGGCCTGGCCGTAACCCACAAGCCTTCTACCGCCCTGGATCCGTTCCTGAAACAGATGGCGATGTCTACGTTGCTCTTTGTGCTGCTCTTTGGCGCCGGCCTGCTGTTGGCGTGATCTTTTAGCGGTTGTCTTTTAAACCTAACGGCGACAGGTTGTGTCTATAGCTTGTGCCCCGTCTTGCCCGCCGTAGCATCAGCGACGGAGGGCATACTGCACCGGCTGTTGCATTCGTTTACCCTGTATAACGGCTGTGCGATACCAAACGGAGCGCTGTCTACCCTATATGAACGTCATGAAACGATTCCTCTTCTTCCTGGCCGTACTACCGGCCCTTTGGGCCTGCGAACCTGAGCCCGATAACCTGCGGCTGCTCGACCAGCTCGTGGTTTCGACCAACTACGATCCCGATACGCAATTTGCAGACTTTGGGACGTACACGATCGCCACCGATACCATCGGGTATGTTTCCAACACCTCGCGCGACACGATCTGGACCTTTACCACCGCGCAGCCCTACCCCCGCAGCGTCATTAAAGCCGTGCGTGAGCAAATGGATGCGAAGGGCTTTACCTACGTAGACCGCGATGAAGACCCGGACGTGGGCATGAACATCTATATCATTGAGAACCTCAATTTGTTCCAGCAGGTATATTACCCGAACTACTATTCCAACTACTACGGCTACGGCGGCTATTATTACTACCCCATCGTGCAGACCTATGCACAGAACACCGCCACGCTGGTGGTTGAGATGATCGACCTCAAAAATCGCAATGCCAACAACCAGGTAAAGATCGTCTGGAACGCCTACATGGGGGATGTCGTCAACTCGGTAAATTATGAGCAACAGTCCGTCGATGCGATCGAGACGGCTTTTGACCAATCTCCCTACCTCCATTAATCACGCTGCTACATGAAGAAGTTACTGACCGTATTGTTTGTCCTGCTGCCCGCCTGCGCACTGCTGGCACAGGAAAACTATTTCTATATAAACCTCGACATCAACACCCCCCTGGCCAATACCGACTGGGTAAGCAAAACCAGCGGCCGCGGCGGCAAAGCCGGCTACCGGTTTATGATCGGCGAAAGCCGTTTCTCGGCAGGCATTGATTTCGGATGGGCGTACTTTGAAGAATATGCGCCGACCGAAACGTTTGACAACGGCAACGGCCACATTACCACCGACTACTTCAAAAAGCTCAATCAATACAGCTTTGCGGCCAGCGGCCAGTACAACTGGGAGCTGGGCGAGCAGGGTCTGTTCTTTCCATACGCCGGCATCGGCCTGGGCGCGCTGCACAACGAATATGTCATGGCCTACAATATCTACGAAGATGTTGACAAAGGCTGGGGCTTCCTGGCGCGGCCCGAGGCAGGGATCCTGGCGCGGTTTGGCAAACGGCGCTCGATGGGCGCGATGGCGGCGGTGCACTATGATTTTGCCACCAACAAAAGTGACGCGTACGGTTATTCCAGCTATTCGGCCGTGGGCTTTCAGATCGGCATCATGCTGATGAACCGCTAGGGCAGACAAGAACTTGCGTTTATTCGGCGTCCGTACTTTTAGGGGCGAAAAGTCGGTTTATCTTTGCACCCATGTCGCAACAGATACTGATCCTCGATTTCGGCTCCCAGTACACCCAGCTCATTGCCCGCCGCGTGCGCGAACTGAATGTCTACTGCGAAATCCATCCTTTTAATAAAATTCCTGCATTAACACCTGATATTAAGGGTGTTATCCTTTCCGGAAGCCCTTGCTCCGTGCGCGATGCCGGCAGCCCCGACGTTGATCTGAGCCTGTTTGAAGGCAAGGTGCCCGTGCTCGGCGTGTGCTACGGCGCCCAGTTGATCGCCCACAAAAGCGGCGGCAACGTGCTGCCGTCCACCATCCGCGAATACGGCCGCGCCAAGCTGTCCACTGTAGACCATCACAATTCGCTGCTGAAAGAAATCTCCCTCGACACCCAGGTGTGGATGTCGCACGGCGACACGATCGCCTCCGTACCCGACTCGTTCGAGATCGTGGCCAGCACACCTTCGGTGAAGGTGGCCGCCTACCGCGTAAAAGGCACCGACACCTACGGCATTCAATTCCACCCCGAAGTAACACACACGCTGCAAGGCAAAGAATTGCTGCGCAACTTTGTCGTACACATCTGCGGCTGCGCGCAGGATTGGACCTCCGACCAGTTTGTGGAGGCTACCGTGGCCGACCTGCAGAAAAAGCTCGGCGATGACAAGGTGGTCATGGCCCTGTCCGGTGGGGTTGATTCCACCGTCGCCGCCATCCTGATCCACAAAGCCATCGGAAAAAATCTCCACTGTATCTTCGTCGACAACGGCTTGCTGCGCAAGGGCGAGTTCGAGCAGGTGCTCGACTCGTACAAGCACATGGGCCTGAACATCAAAGGGGTTGACGCCAAAGAGAAATTTTATACCGCCCTGGCGGGGTTAACCGACCCCGAAGCAAAACGCAAAGCCATTGGCAAGACTTTTATAGATGTATTTGACGAAGAGTCGCACTTACTGACGGACGTGAAATGGCTGGGGCAGGGTACGATCTACCCCGACATCATCGAGTCGGTGTCGGTAAAGGGCCCCTCGGTCACCATCAAGTCGCACCACAACGTGGGCGGCCTGCCGGAGAAGATGAAGCTGAAGATCGTCGAGCCGTTGAATACGTTGTTCAAGGACGAAGTACGCCTGGTAGGCAAAACACTCGGCATCGACCCGAATATCCTGGGACGCCACCCGTTCCCCGGGCCGGGGCTGGGCATCCGCATCCTGGGCGACATCACGGCCGACAAGGTCCGCATCCTGCAGGAGGTGGACAGCATCTTTATCGGCGGCCTGCGCGAGCACGGTCTGTACGACAAGGTGTGGCAAGCCGGCGCCATGCTGCTGCCGGTGCAGTCGGTAGGCGTGATGGGCGATGAGCGTACCTACGAGCGTGTGGTGAGCCTGCGGGCGGTGACCAGCACCGACGGCATGACGGCCGACTGGGCGCACCTGCCGTACGAGTTCCTGGCCACCGTGTCGAGCGACATCATCAACAAGGTAAAAGGCGTGAACCGCGTGGTGTACGACATCAGCTCGAAGCCGCCGGCGACCATCGAGTGGGAGTAAGAACATAACAACCCGTATTCTAACGCATGAGAAAAAGAGCCTATAGTTTCTGTCTGGTCTTTTTGGTTTTAACGACATCGGTATACGCGCAGCTGGATTACAACAAACAGTTCTTCAATGCCAAGCAGCTTTTCCGCGAGGGGAAATACAACCTGGCCATGGAGAGCTTCAAGCCGCTGATACCGTACGACCAGCGTAACCGGTACGCTCAATATGCTTCCTTCTACTACGGCCTGTCGGCCTACAAGCAGGGCTTCCCGGCCGTGGCCAAAGACCAGTTCAACCAGCTCAAAACCCAACACGCCACGTGGGAGAAGATCGACGAGGTGAATTTCTGGCTTGCCAAAATATACTTCGACGGCAAGGACTACTTCCAGGGCATGAAGCTGCTGGCGCAGGTGAAAGACAAAAAAATGCAGCCCGACGTGGAGGCGCTTAAAACCAAAGCGCTGGCGGAAGTAAACGACGTCGAGACCCTGCGCATGATGCGCGAGGAGTATCCCAAAGACGAGACCGTGGGCAAGCTGTTGGCCGCCACGCTGGCCAAAGACCAGAGCGACCCCGAAAACCGCGCGCAGCTGGAAGCGCTGGTCGAGGCGCTGAACCTGAAGAAAACCGACTATATTCCCGAAGCACCCAAAAGCTTCAAGAAGGATATCTATACCGTGTCGGTGCTGATGCCTTTTATGGTGCAGACGCTCGAGCCATCGCCGGCGCGCAAGAAGAACCAGATCGTGCTCGACTTTTACGAAGGCATGAAGCAGGCGGTCGACACGCTGCAAAAACAAGGTGTGAAGATCAGCCTTCGCGCGTATGATACCGAACGCAGCACCGCCAAATTGCGCACCGTGCTGGCGTTGCCCGAGCTAAAGAGCTCCGACTTGCTGGTCGGCCCGTTCTTCCATGAAGAGAACCCGCCGTTGAAAGAGTTCTCGCAGCAGCAAAAGATCAACCTGTTCAACCCGCTGCTCAACAGCAGCGACCTGATCAGCGGCAACCCGTACGGCTTCTTGTTCCAGCCCTCGGAAGAAACCCTCGGCCAGAAGGCCGGTGCCTTTGTCGCCACCCACGCACGCAAGAAAAACTGCATGGTATACTACGGCACATCGCGCCGCGACTCGGTGCTCGCCGCCAACTTTGTTCAGCAGGCCCGTCAGGACGGCGTCAAGATTCTGTCGTCGCAGCGCATTGCGCGCGAAAGCATCACGAAGATACTCGCCACGCTGGCCACGCCGACGGAATACGACGAGTTTAAATACCCCAAGCAATTCACGCTGAAGAAAGACAGCCTGGGCGCCATCTTTGTCGCGACCGACGAAGCCCTGATCTATACCAAGGTGCTGAGCGGCGTGGAAACACGCGGCGACTCGGTGCTGGTGGTAGGGTCGGAGGCATGGCTGGACCAGCCCACCGTCGACCTTGAAAAATACAACACATTGCCCATCGTACTGGAGGCGCCGAACTACGCGCAGCCCGACGCGGTGCACTATCGTGCGTTCTTTCACAAGTATGTACACACCCACGGGCGCACGCCGTCGGCCTATGCGCGCATGGGCTATGAATTCATGCTGTTTACCGGGCTGCAGCTGCGCGACAACGGTGTATATTTTCAAGACGGCCTCAGCCGCCAGGCGTTTGTGCCGGGCAGCCTGACCACCGGCTATAATTACCAGTTCAGCCACGACAACCAGCTGGTGCCGTTCATCCGGTTCCGTCACGGCAAGGCAACGGTAGTAGATAAACGATAATCTTTGCAGCGATGCACGATATTTCCAGGAGCACATCCATTTTTGAACGCGCCAAACAAGTTATACCCGGCGGCGTGAACTCGCCTGTACGCGCCTTTCGCGCGGTAGGCGGCAACCCGCTCTTTATGCAACGGGCCAAGGGGCCTTTTCTGTACGACGAAGATGGCCACGAGTATGTAGACATGATCAACTCGTGGGGGCCGATGATCCTCGGCCATGCTCACCCCGTGGTGGAGGAGGCCGTAAAAGCGGCGCTGGCGTTCTCGCCTTCGTTCGGAGCACCGACCGCGCGCGAAGTGGAAATGGCCGAGCTGATCTGCTCGCTGGTGCCGTCGGTCGAGAAGGTTCGCATGGTGAACTCGGGCACCGAGGCGACCATGTCGGCCGTGCGTGTGGCCCGCGGATTCACCGGCCGCGACAAGATCGTTAAAATGGAAGGCTGCTACCACGGCCACGGCGATTCGTTCCTGATCGCGGCCGGCAGTGGTGCTTTGACATTCGGTACGCCCGATAGCCCCGGCGTTACCAAGGGCACGGCGCGCGACACGCTGCTCGCCCCCTTCAACGACCTGGAGGCCATCGAAGACATAGTAGAAGAGAACAAAGGCCAGGTGGCCGCGATCATATTAGAGCCGGTGGTCGGCAATATGGGGTGCGTGGCACCCCAGGCGGGCTACCTGCAGGGGCTGCGCTCGCTGTGCGACCGGCACAACATCGTGCTCATCTTTGATGAGGTCATGACAGGCTTCCGCCTGGCACCGGGCGGCGCGCAGGAGCTCTATGGCGTCACGCCGGATATGACGACCCTGGGGAAGATCATCGGTGGCGGCCTGCCGGTAGGCGCGTATGGCGGCCGTAAAGAAATTATGGACTTTGTATCGCCGGCCGGCCCGGTATACCAGGCAGGAACCCTGTCGGGCAACCCCCTGGCCATGGCCGCGGGCATGGCCATGCTGAAATACCTGCAGGCGCATCCGGAAGTGTATCAGCACATCGACCGGATGACCACCACGTTGGTGCAAGGCCTGGCGCAACAGGTAAAAGAGGCCGGTGTAAAGGCCACCATCAACCAGGTGGGGTCCATGTTTACACTTTTCTTTACCGACAAGCATGTGATCGACTTCGAAACGGCTAAGACGGTAGACACACAAAAGTTCGCCGCCTATTTCCAGGCGATGTTGCAACAAGGTATCTACCTGGCACCGTCGCAGTACGAAGCGATGTTCATTTCTGCAGCAATTGATGAAAAACTGATTTCCAGGATACTCGATGCCAGCCGCCACGCGTTGGCGACATTGGGATGAAAGCAGAAATATTGCTAACTTTTCGTTGATGAGGCATTCTCCTCTAACTGGAAATTTTAACCAACTTCATGAAAAACCGAGCCCTGAAGTACTCCGTCGGCTTTGCAGTCGCGGGGGTACTGATCACGTTGCTGATCGCCTACGTGGAGCGCGACACTATTAACACGTATCAACGCAACCTTCCCTACATCTCTCTCGGCGACAACCTCAAGAACCGTGTCACCAAGGCACACCTGTGGTTCGAAGAGTTGCTGGCCGGCGACGCGACGATTAACTATGAAAAGGACGTACACAAGGCCTTTGTCTCCTCGCGCGATATCTTACAAGGCGCCTACGATGGCCAGGAAACAGAGCTCGGCTCGTTTGAAAACCACGACGACGAAGACACAAAGGTCATATTAAAAGAAGGCATCATCATCCTGGAAAACCTCATGGCCGCGGCGCAAGAGCGGGTTAACCATAAGCCCCAGGCAGCGGCCCCGGTCCAGACCGACAGCACCGGCGCGATCATCGAAACACCCCCCGTGGCAGACACGCAGGGCGCCGCGCTCGATGAAAAATTCGACCGCGAGTACGAGTCCTTTCAGTCGAAAATGGACCAACTTATTACACATGTCAACAAAAATGTAAAATCTGACGCTTCCTACATCAACACCCTGGCCTGGATCTCCATTCCGCTGGTGGGTTTTGGCATCCTGGGCCTGTGCCTGCTGTTGTATAAACTGCAACGCGGTTCCGACGCGATGATGGACGAGAACGCGGTTCGCCTGGCCCAGCAACGCCAGTCAAAAGATGCCGTCACGACATTTATAGAAGCGATCTCATCGGGCAATTACAATGTGGAGCTGGAGCTGAACGATGGTGACAACCTCGGCACCACCATGGTGTCGATGCGCGACAAGCTGCGCCGCAATGCAGAAGAAGACCGTCGCCGCAACTGGTCGAACACCGGTATCGCCCAGGTAGGCGAGATCCTGCGGGCGACCAACGTGTCTACTACCGAGCTGTATGACAACATCATCAAGTTTGTTGTCAAGTATACCAAGAGCAACCAGGGTGGTCTGTTCGTGCTCAACGAAGAGAACGAACACGACAAGTACCTGGAGCTGGTAGCATGCTATGCGTTTGAGCGCAAAAAATACCTGCATAAAAAAGTCGGCATAGGCGAAGGTCTGGTGGGGCAAAGCTACCTGGAAGGACAGAAGATCTATTTGCTGGAAGTCCCCGAAGAATATGTGTCGATCACCTCGGGCCTGGGCGGTGCGAACCCGAATGCGCTGCTGCTAATGCCGCTCAAAGTGAACGAGCAGATCTATGGTGTGCTGGAGCTCGCCACATTTGGTAAATACGAAGAATTTGAGATCGGCCTGGTAGAAAAGCTGGCGGAGACCATCGCGTCGACGATCTCGACGGTACGCATCAACGAAAGCACGCGCGAGCTGCTGGAAAAGACGCAGCAACAAGCCGAGGAGATGCGCGCGCAGGAGGAAGAGATGCGCCAGAACATGGAAGAGCTCGAAGCCACCCAGGAGGAGATGCGCCGCAAGGAGAAGCACATCCAGAACATGCTGGACGGTGAAAAGCACCGGAACGAGATCAGCCAGAAGAACCGCCGTGCACAAATGGAGCTGACCAAGAACAGCGACGTGCAGTCGGGCAATTGGAATGCCGCCATCGAAAAGATCACCGCCACGATCGCCAACCAGATCCATGTATCACGCTGCGGCATCTGGGCGTTCAACAACACCCGTAACAAGCTTACATCCGAAAAACTTTATACCGCCTCAAACCGTGGCTTCTCCGTAGGAGCTGAGTGGTTGGCGAAAGATTACCCGGGCTTCTTCGAAGCCATTACCGGCGAAGAAGTGCTGGCCGTAAAAGACGCCGCCAGCCATGCCGCGACCCGCGAGCTGTACACAGGCTATCTGCGTCCGAACGGGATCGCGTCGGTGTTGAATGTACCCTTCTTTAATGAAGGTCGCATCGCCGGTATCATCAGCTGCGAGCAGCAAGGTGATGCGAAAGAGTGGACGGAAGAAGATATTGAGTTCCTGAAGTCGTGCTCCGACCTGGTGACCGTGGCCTACAATACCATGAAGATCAATACCATGGTGGAAGAGATGCAGGTTGCTCAGCAGACGCTGCAGGCCGTCATCGACAATATACCCCGCGCGGTATTCTGGAAAGACAAAGACCTGCGCTTCCAGGGCGCCAACCGCATCTTTGCGCAAGTGGCCGGCGTACGGTCGCCGCGTGAGCTGGTGGGCCTGACAGACTTTGACATGCCGTGGAAAGACCACGCCGAAGCTTATCGTAAAGACGATCTGGCCGTAATGGAAAGCCGCAAGTCGCGGCTTGACCAGGAAGAGCGTAATGTCAACAGCGCGGGCAACGAGTCGTGGGTATTGACCAGCAAGGTGGTCGTTACCAACCAGCACGGCGAGGTAACGGGCGTACTGGGCATGTTCGAAGACATTACCGACCGTAAGCATCGCGAAGCGGACACCCAGACGAAGCTCCAGGAGCTGGAAGCCTTGAAAAAGACGCTGGGGGCGAAGGGATAATTGATTTTTTACCCTAAACTCTTACCTCTGTAGCCTGAGCGGTATTCAGAGGACGGTACTTTTTGCCCGAGATTGACTATTTTTACTGAAAATACGCTAACCAACCCGGTTTATGAACTATCGCTTTTTACTAATCATGACTGCGTTTGCGGCCTGCACGGGCTCTCTTTTTGCGCAGGGTGAACGAAAGGATAAAACGGCCGTTACCTACGAAGAGCTGTACGACGAACCGTATTCCGTCAACAAGCTTTTTATCGGTATCCAACCCCTGTATGGAGAGCTGTTCGTAACCAACGTCAACGCAGGCTTTGGTATGGAGGCAGCCTACTATTATAAAGACAAGGCAGACTTCCGCGCCCACTTCCGCAAGACCTACAGCCAGCAGTTCTTCGACTTTTCACGCGACCTGGCCTATAAACAAAGCAGCATGGACAACCGCGCCGAGGTATACAACTACTTCGAGCTGGGCGGCACCTACCACGTAAAGGACTTTGAGCAGAGCTCGAAGACCAAGATGTTCTTGTACAAAAAGAGCTACCGTGGCGACAAATGGGCAGCCCGCGTGCCGCTGAGCGCCGACGTGCCGTGCAAGGTGCGCAAGATCTACGGCGTACGACTAGGGGCTATCATCTGGGACAGCTCGACCGACCTGGAGCGTGTGATCGAAAAACAAGGACTGACAAACGCCGACCTGAAGACCGCCGAAGGCGTGCCCCTGCCCGATACCGAATTTAACGACCGCGGCGAAGCCATACCCGTACACCCATTCACCAACATTTCGTCCATGGGCGCGTACATCGGGGGCTCGATGAGCTGGATCAAAAACGTAGCCGTAAACTTCGACAAGTTTGAAGAAGGTATCGACGACCTGATCTTTACCGCCTATGCCGACATCCTGCTGTCGCCGTCCATCAGCATCGACGACCTGGTATATACCAACAAAGGCCCCAACGGCGAGGCTGTCGGCCCGACCATGACCTACCTGGTGGATCCGATCAAGACCAAGATCTTCGGTTTCCGCATGGGGATCGACGGTCGTTTTAACCGTCAGTTCAGCTGGTCGTACGGCATCGAAACAGGCTATCGCCCCAGCATCGAGGGGCGCTCGTACTATGCCTTGCTGAAGATCAGCTTCCCCGTGTTCGGCACGAACCTGGACTACAAGGTAGAATCGTTCGGAAAATAAGCCCGGCCACACCATGGCCGCCATCCTCATTACCCATATCAAAGGCCTGGTACAGGTCCGCGAGCCCGGCGTAGCATCCGTAAAAGGTGCTGCCATGGACACGCTGCCGGTACTGACCAATGCCTGGCTCTGGCTGGCCGACGGCAAGATCGCCGGCATTGGCTCCATGGACCAGTTCCCCACCGTACCCGGCGCCGAGGTCATCGACGCCACCGGCCGGTTTGTGTTCCCCTCCTTTGTAGACTCGCACACGCACCTGGTGTTTGCCGCGAGCCGCGAAGAGGAGTTTGTGCTCAAGATCAAAGGTGCCACCTATGCCGACATCGCCGCAAAAGGCGGCGGGATCCTGAACTCCGCGCGCAAGCTTCAGCAAACCAGCGAAGACGAACTGGTAGCACGGGCCTTACCGCGCGCGTGGGAGATCATGCGCACCGGTACAGGCGCGGTGGAGATCAAGAGCGGCTATGGCCTTACCGTACACGATGAGCTGAAGATGCTGCGCGTCGCCCGCCGCATCGGGCAGGAAACGCCGCTTACCGTCAGGACCACCTTCCTGGGCGCACACGCCGTACCCGCCGGCATGACAAAAGACGATTACGTGCGGCAGGTCATCGAAGAAATGATCCCCGCGGTAGCCGAAGCACGGCTGGCCGACTATATCGATGTGTTCTGCGAGCAAGGATTTTTTACCCCCGCGGATACCCTGCGCATTTTTGAAGCCGGAAAAAAAGCAGGCATGAAACCGCGCGTACACGCCAACCAACTGCACCGCTCAGGCGGCGTACAGGCCGGCGTACAAGCCGGCGCGTTGAGCGTCGATCACCTGGAGAACATCGGTGACGAAGAGATCGCCGCGCTGCAGGGCAGCAACGTCATGCCTACAGCATTACCCGGTGCCGCCTTCTTTCTGAACCTCCCATTTCCGCCGGCGCGCCAGATCATCGCAGCAGGTTTGCCGCTGGCCATAGCATCCGACTACAATCCCGGCAGCGCCCCCAGCGGCAATATGCCGTTGATGCTGTCACTGGCCTGTATAAAAATGAAAATGACGCCAGAGGAGGCCATCAACGCCGCGACGATCAATACCGCCCATGCCCTGGAGCTCAGCGCCACCCACGGCAGCATCACCGTCGGCAAAGTAGCCAACGTCTTTATCACCCAGCCCATGCCGTCGTTGGCGTTTATGCCGTATGCTTTTGGTACGCCTCTGGTCGATACCGTGATTTTGAATGGTGAGTGCGTAGGAGGAGCGTAGATTAATAACGATGTTCGAGAGTTTGTTACGCCCTTACAGGGCTCAATGCACTTTGTTATGCGATGGACCCAGGGCCGAAGCGATAGCGTAGGCCTGGGTGAGGGCAAGAGGATTATGCAAGCCCTGAAAGGGCGCAACAATTTGGCCGCATATATAGCCTAGCTTTCGCGATGTTCGAATAGATAAAAATATCGAACCCAACAATATACACCTGCGATCGCATTAACCGCCGCGAGGAGAAACGGAGGCACGCGAAAGAGCGTCAGCACCACCGCCCCGATCACCCACGCAAAAGCAAAACCACCCAGCTGGTCCAGCCCACGATCGCGACGATGGAGTATACCCAAAAAGAATACAGTAGCAGCCAACAAATAGACTACACTTACCATCGCCTCGATCGCCGCGAGGTTCGCCGGAAAGTATGTGATAATAATACCGGTCTCCGGCAGCAACAGCGCGCAAAGCGTGATGACAGTATACACGATCCGTTGCGCGAACGGCAACGGCAGTTGCCGCACGATAGAAAAATGCACATGCTCGAACTGCAGCAGCTCCCAGATCAGCTGCAAATTAGCCGCGGCCACCACGGTGACTCCCATGATCAGCAAACGGCTGTCGTACGACTCGTCGGTATACAGAGAGGTAATACCGAGCAGCAGCAGGCATCCAAAGGCTTTCGTCCCGAACAGCAGCAGCGGTTGCCGGCGGACGATCCACTCTATAAAGAATAGGGGATAAGGCCGGACAAAGGTCTTGTCGAGCAAGCGCCGCAGACGGCCGGGCGTATGTTGCCGGGCGTGGAGGCGCCCCCGGTACAATAGCGCTACTGTCAGGAGCAATACAGTCGCCAACGCCAGCGGCACCGTGGCGAGCGACATCCAGGCCTTTTGCTGTATCGCGATCAACACCAGAAACATGCCGTAGCCGATCGCCGGCATAAGCTGCACCAGCACGGCACTCATCCACCCCAGCCACTGCGCACGCACCGGCAGCAGGCAGTAATGCTGCATAAACGTATTCTCGGCGCGCAGCAACAGTGTCTGGTTGAAGCGTAACACTTTAAAAGTATAGAGGGCCCAGACCGCGATCGGTGCCAGCATGCTCACCGGCATGCTGACAAAGAACGTGGCCAGCGCAACGTGCTCGGCGCCGCTCATAAAGCCCCCCGCCATGACGGCGATAAAAAGGAACAGCGTGGTGTTTGCCTGGTAGAACGGCAACACAAATACCCGCGCCAGAATATACTGCTCGGTCCTCATGCCGTCACCACGGTTTGATTCGCCACCTGGCACACGCCCCGCACGGGCAGCAGTGCAGGCTCCCACAGCTGGTGCGACGAAATGAGAAAGGTCACTCCTTGGTGCTCGACGGCCGTACGGATGCGGGCGAACAACATGCTCCGCGCCTGCTCGTCCAGGGTGATGAGAGGCTCGTCCAGCAAGATCACGCTCGGCGAGCCCAGGAAGGCCAGCGCCAGCGAAAGTTTTTTCATCATGCCGCTGGAGTAGGTCTCGCAGGGCGTCTCATAATAACTGCCCATGGCAAACGCCTCAACCAGCTCCTGCTGCTGGGCCTCAGAGGCCTGGCGGGCCTTGCCGACAAACCGCAGCAGGTCCTTGCCCGTCAGAAACCCCGGATACAGCGGCTCGGCTTCCGCGTAGTGCACCCGCCGGCGGTAGGCCACCGGGTGGGCGTGCAGGGACGTGCCATCGTCGAATTGTACGGTGCCCTGACAGGGCAGCAGGCCCGCCAGCGACTTAAAAAAGGTAGTTTTACCCGCGCCGTTCTCGCCTTTGACCCAATAGGCCCCGGACTGAAACTGCAATGTGGCAATAGACAACGCCAGGTGGTCTCCGTAGTGTTTCCTGAAATTTGACAGGCTCAACATATTTTGGGAAAAATTATTGTGAAAAACTTTCCGAAACCTCAAACTTTTTGAGCTTTTGGCGCGTCTAACATATGAATCGACACATAATCAACTCTGGTGTGATATTTGTCGTAAGAACAGTAGGACCAATTACAACATGTATTTGAAGAGAATTTTAACCGTCTGGATCATACTTCTGGCAGCCTCTTGCAAGGTTTTCGCCCAGGACGGCGACTCGCTTCGTGTACAATCCGAAACCCCCGACTTCTTTAAATCGATCCATTTGTTCCCCAACCCCGCGGTGGAATACATCAATGTAAAAGTGGATCATGCCAAGGCGACCGACATCCGCGTGACGCTGCATAATATCATTGGCAACGAAATGACCATCGAGACAGAGATCATCGACGAGCATACCCTGCGGGTGCGCGTGAAGGACTTCCCGGTCGGTTATTATCTCCTGGCCCTGCGCGACAAGAACTCACGCCATACGGGCACCTTCAAATTTGTCAAGCGATAGCGCCGATCAGCCGCCGTATGCTGGCACTGAAGTGTCGCACATCCTCCTCTTGCGTATCGAACGAACACATCAGACGTATCTCTGACGTCTTCTCATTCCATACATAAAAATAGATCTCTTCCTGTAAAGCCGGAATGATTGCCGGCGGCAGCGTAGCAAAGATACCGTTGGCCTGCACCGGCCGTGTGATCGTTACACCCGGTATGCTACGCAGCGCTTCCTCCAGCAGCCGCGCCATGGCATTGGCGTGTCCCGCGTTCCGTTTCCAAAGATCACCACTGAGCAACGCCTCGAACTGGGCGCCGATAAAACGCATCTTCGAGTGCAGCTGCATGCCTTGCTTGCGGATATACCTGAAGTGTTTAGCCAGCGCCGGGTTGAAGAACAATACAGCTTCGCCGAACATCAGCCCGTTCTTCGTGCCGCCGAACGACAGCACGTCCACACCGGCGTCTACGGTGAATTCCCGAAAGGACCTGTCAAGACTTACTGCCGCGTTCGACAGCCGGGAGCCGTCCATGTGCAGGTATAAATTGTGTTTGCGCGCGACGGCGGCAAGCGCTTTTACTTCTTCTACAGAATATACAGTACCGTACTCGGTAGACTGCGAAATGGAAATCACCCGCGCCTGGGGGTGATGCTGATCGTCCACCCGCTGAATGCGATGCTCGACATCGTGCGGGTAGATCTTGCCGTCGTCGGTAGGGATCGTTACCAGCTTACATCCCAGGAATTTCTCGGGCGCGGTAGACTCGTCCACATTGATGTGCGCCAGGTCGGAACAGATGATCGCTTCGAACGAATGCGTGATGGCGCTCAGGCCGATGACGTTGGCACCGGTGCCGTTGTAGGCAAAGAACACTTCGGTGTCGGGGGTGAAGTGCTGGCGGAAGAGGGCCGTGGCCCGGGCCGTGTATTCATCGGCGCCATAGCTCGGCGTGTGCCCCTGGTTGGCGCGCTGTAAGGCAGCAAAGATGTCGGGGTGCACGCCGGAGTAATTGTCGCTGGCAAAAGTTCGTTTCATACAGATCAGTTCTTGTCTCCACCAGCCCGGTGGTTGAGCTTGTCGAGAATATCGTCCATCAGGTCTACCTGGATCTGCTGGATCTCCAGCAGGCGTTGGTTTTGTTGTAAAATGAGGTGGTCTATTTTTTCGTGCAGCAGGCGGATCTCCAGCTCGGCCTTGAGGTTGATCTTATAGTCGTGCTCCGACCGCTGGCGGTCCTTTGCCTCCTGGCGGTTCTGACTCATCATGATGATCGGCGCCTGAATGGCGGCCAGGCAGGAGAGGATTAGGTTGAGCAGGATGAACGGGTACGGATCAAAGGGCCGGGTAAGCAGTATAAATATATTCGTACACATCCACAGCGCGATAAACAAAAAGAACAGGATGATGAACGTCCAACTGCCGCCGAACTCGGCGATCCGGTCGGCGATGCGATCGCCCAGCGACGCTTCCTTCTCCATCCGGGGCTCGATATTGGTCGAGAGCAACTCGTCCTGGTTGATGCTGTTGAGTACAGCCTGCTCGAGGTGCGACAGCTCGCCCACCTCATCTTTTAACATATTCTCGAGGTAGCGCTTGCGGTAATGCAGCAGCTCGTCCAGCGACACGTAGGCGTCGTCGGTAAAGGTGGGATGGTCTTGTTTGATCAGGGCGCGGATGCCGGGGCGTACATCGGTACCTTTGATTGCCTGCGAAGCGGGTATTTCGCGGTTTGAAAGATGGCAGTGTACCTTTTTCATGATGCGCAGAAAATTAAGGTTTAATCGGGTGGGTAAAAAACATTATTTTAGAAGGCATGT
The DNA here is from genome assembly GCF_018598185.1 of Dawidia soli. Lineage (GTDB taxonomy): Bacteria > Bacteroidota > Bacteroidia > Cytophagales > Cyclobacteriaceae > Ohtaekwangia > Ohtaekwangia soli. Next base: position 11,584 of record NZ_JAHESC010000024.1, on the reverse strand, counting down.
AACCCTTTTTGCGTATGGTCAATATTCTGGTTCCCACCGATCTGTCAGAGCTCTCAAAAGCCTCGGTACAATATGCCGTAAAGATCGCCAATAAATTGGGAGGCACGCTGACGCTGCTACACGTCATGAACATGGTGCCGCCCACGCGCACCGCCATGCGCCAGCGGCTGAAGGCCCTGGAAAAAGAACTGGTGCAAACGGCGCAGGAAGACCTGGAAACATTCGCCCACAGCTTGTCAAAGCAGGTAAAGTTTCCCGAACCCATCCGCTGCCGGGTAGCGGTGTCGGCATCGTCGTTTACCGACGCGGTGCGGAAAGAAGCACGCAAGCAACACACCGGGCTGATCGTGATGGGCACGCATGGCGCCAGCGGATTAAAGAAGGTCGTGCTGGGTAGCAACACTACCACGCTGATCAGCGCCAGCGCCGTGCCCGTACTGGCTGTGCCCGAGGGAGCCGCGTTCAAAGGCTTCCGGAATATGATCTATGCCACCGACATGCGCCACCTCGACAAAGAGCTGAAGATGCTGGTTTCCTACGTCGAGAAGTTTAATACCACCATCCACCTGGTGCACATCGCGTCGTCGGGACGCCAGGCCGTTGCGGCGGAAGAGAAGCTCGAAGAAGCGGCGGCGCGGTCGGAGTATAAAAAGATCGTAACGATCGTGCTGGTCGATACCAACCTGGACATCGCGCTGGATCAATATATTGAGAATTCAAAAGCCGACGTACTGGCCATGTTCACACACGGGCTGAGCTTTTACGAAAAGCTGTTCAACCGCAGCCTGACCCGGCGCATGGCCTTTCACGTCAAAATACCGCTGCTGGCCTTTAAGCAGTAGCAAATAAAAAGGGCTGCCGGCGGTGGAATTGCCAGCAGCCCAGGGCCTGGTGGAGGCACGGATACTTTTTAAAACTCGGCGTTGCCGGGGTAGCGTGGGTACGCAATCACGTCGCGGATGTTGGTCATGCCCGTTACGAACAGCATGAGGCGCTCAAAGCCGAGGCCAAAGCCGGCGTGGGGAGCCGAACCGAACCGGCGCAGGTCGAGGTACCACCACAGATCTTTCTCGGGCAGGTGCATCTCGTTGACGCGCTTCACCAGGCGCTCGTAACGCTCCTCGCGCTGTGAGCCACCGATGATCTCGCCAATGCCGGGGAAGAGCACGTCCATCGCCGCCACGGTCTTGCCGTCTTCGTTCTGGCGCATGTAAAATGCCTTGATGTCTTTCGGGTAGTTATAGAGAATGACCGGCTTCTTAAAGTGCTTCTCGACGAGGTAGCGCTCGTGCTCCGATTGCAGGTCTACGCCCCATTCTTCTACCAGGTATTGGAATTTCTTTTTCTTGTTCGGGTTCGAGTTCTTCAGGATGTCGATCGCCTCCGTGTATGACAGCCGTTGGAAGTCGTTGTCGGCCACGAAGCGCAAGCGGTCGAGCAAGCCCAGCTCGCTGCGTTGGTCCTGCGGTTTGGCGGCCTCTTCCTCCTGCGCGCGCTTGTGGAGGAACTCCAGGTCGTCCGCGCAGTGCTCCAGGGCATAACGCACCAGGTATTGCAGAAACTCCTGGGCCAGCTGCATGTTGTCCTGTAAGTCGTAAAACGCCATTTCGGGCTCGATCATCCAGAACTCCGCGAGGTGGCGCGTGGTGTTGGAGTTTTCGGCGCGGAACGTCGGACCGAAGGTATAAATATCGCCCAGGGCCAGCGCATATGTCTCGCCTTCGAGCTGACCGGATACGGTCAGGTTTGTCTCACGACCGAAAAAGTCTTCCTTAAAATTTACGTTGCCCTGCTCGTCGCGCGGCGGCTTGTTGGCGTCGAGGGTGGTGACGCGGAACATCGCGCCGGCACCTTCGGCGTCCGAGCCGGTGATGATTGGGGTATGGATATAAAAGAAGCCTCGTTCGTTAAAGAACTGGTGTACAGCAAACGCCATGGCGTGGCGCATGCGCATCACGGCACCAAAGGTATTGGTGCGCGAGCGCAGGTGGGCGATCTCGCGGAGGAACTCCAGGGAGTGCTTTTTAGGCTGCAGGGGGAATTTTTCCGCGTCGCTGTCGCCGAGTATCTCCAGGGCAGTGACCTTCAGCTCAACGCTTTGCCCCTTGGCCGGCGACGGGATCAGCTCGCCGGTAATAGAGAGGCAGGCGCCGGTGGTAATGCGCTTGAGCGTGGCGTCGTCGAGGGAATTCAGCGCGACCACGGCCTGCATATTGTTGATGGTCGACCCGTCGTTCAGGGCGATAAACTGGTTGTTACGGAAGGTCCGTACCCACCCTTGCACGAGTACTGTTTGCCCGGTGGGAGGCGTGGCGAGCAGCGCTTTGATCTTTGTTCTCTTCATAAAACTATCAGAAGTGTGTAAACCGCGGACAGGCCCGGGGGAGACGTTCAATAGGTTCTCCCGATAACGTGTAACGGCACACAATGGCCGCAAAAAACGACAAAAACTTGCAGTTTTGAAAGCTATCACCCCCGAATGTCGATAGGGTATACTCCGCAGCCGATGAGTCCTTCGGGGGCCGATCGCTTTCATGGTTGCCGCATTTTTTTAAATTTGCATGGTATTTGATCAGACGGTCAAAAAACATCCATCGATGCAGAAACTTGGACTAAATCAGTCATTACAACAAAAGCTGTCGCCGCAGCAAATACAGTTCATTAAACTGCTGCAGGTGCCTACGGCCGAGTTGGAGACGCGCATCGAAGAGGAGCTGGAGATCAACCCCGCCCTGGAAGAAGGCGAAGACAACGAGCCCGAACGGGCCGAAGAGGCCGACAACAATCAAGAAGAAGATTATTCAGACACCGCCGGCAGCGCCGAGGAGGACGTCGATATAAAAGACTACCTGCGCGACGACGACTACAGCGGGTATAAAATGCAGGGAGACGGCGATGACGACGAAGACCGCGATATGCCCCTGCCCATGTCTACCTCGTTGCACGAGCAGCTCATGGACCAGCTCGATTTCCTGGGCCTGACCGGAAACGAGTACCTGATCGGTAAACAGCTGGTCGGGAGCATTGAAAGCGACGGCTACATCCGCCGCGACCTGGAAGCAATCGCCAATGACCTGGCGTTTTCACAAGCCGTGGAAACGACCGTGGAAGAGGTCGAGAGCGTTCTCAAGAAGATCCAGACCTTCGACCCGCCCGGCATCGCGGCGCGCAACCTGCAGGAATGCCTGTTGCTACAGCTCGACCGCATGGACAACGGGCACGATATAGACGTGGCCGTGGCCAAGAAGATCATTGAAGAGTGTTACGAGGAGTTTACCAAGAAACACTACCAGAAGATCCAGCGCAAGCTGGATACCGAAGACGAAGAGTTTGTGCGCGACGCGATCGACCTGATCGTCAAGCTCAACCCCAAGCCGGGCGGCAGCAGCGCGCCCTCGATGGTGAAGAACCAGTTTATCATCCCCGACTTTATTCTGACCAATACCAACGGCAAGCTGGAGCTGGCGCTGAACTCGCGCAACGCCCCCGAGCTGCGCATCAGCCGGTCGTACACCGATATGTTCAAAGCCTACGACAAGAGCGACAAGAAAGACAAGAAGCTCAAGGAGGCCGTATCGTTTGTCAAGCAAAAGCTCGACGCCGCCAAGTGGTTTATCGACGCCATCAAGCAACGCCAGCAAACCCTGCTGCGCACCATGCGGGCGATCGTAGACTTTCAATATGACTTTTTCCTGGAAGGCGACGAGACCAAGCTCAAGCCGATGATCCTCAAAGACATCGCCAGCATGATCAACATGGACATCTCGACCGTGTCGCGCGTGGCCAGCAGCAAGGCGGTGCAGACCGACTTCGGGATCTTCCCGCTGAAATACTTCTTCTCGGAAGGCATCGCTACCGACTCCGGCGAGGAGGTGAGCAGCCGCGAGGTGAAGCAGATCATCAAAGACATTATTGAAAGCGAGGATAAGGACAAACCTTATTCCGATGATAAACTCGAAAAGATCCTCAATGACAAAGGTTATAACATCGCGCGTCGCACGGTTGCTAAATATCGCGAACAGCTCAATATTCCGGTGGCCCGTCTGCGGAAAGAGCTGTAACGCCACCGTTGTGCGGATAACCTTTCATTTTCCCATATAACCCTTTTTCTTCCAGTGAATACGGCTGCACGTGTAGTATCGTTCCTGTTCCATCCGTTGCTGATGGCCACTTATTTATTCGGGCTTTTTGCCTGGATGCTGCCGCTGGCGTTGTCGCCGCTGCGCGAAGAAGGGCATGGCAGATTTATCCTGATCATCTTTAGTATTACGTTCGCCATGCCGGCGCTGGCCATGGGCATCTTCCGGTCGATGGGTACCATCAATAGTGTGATGATGCACTCCCGCCGCGAGCGCGTGATACCGTTCCTGTTTACGACCGCGCTGTATGGCACACTGACCTATATGTTTTATACCCGCACGGGAGTACGTTTCGACGACAACCTGTTCCGGTTCATGCTCATCATCGATGCGCTGGTCGTGATCGGTACCCTGCTGACATTGTTTTGGAAAGTAAGCATGCACAGCCTGGCGGCCTGGGGCTTTACGGGCATCGTGCTGGCATTGAACCGGCTGACGGAAGACGGTTCGCTGCTATATCCCCTGATCTTTTCCCTGGTCGTTACCGGGCTGGTCATGTCGGCACGGATGCAACTGCAGGCGCACTCCCTGCGCGAAGTAACGGCCGGCGCCATTGCAGGATTACTGACCGGCTTTGCTGGTATGGTGATTTTGTTTTAGGTATCTTCGGCGTATACCAACGCCAACCCTGTATGGATTTTAAGACCTTGCGCTATGCCGTTGAGAACGGCGTGGCCACCATTACGTTGAACCGCCCCGACGTATACAACGCCCTGAACGACGAGATCACCTACGAGCTGCAAGACGCCCTGAAGGCCGTGGCAAAAGATGCCGCCGCCCGCGTGGTCGTACTGACCGGCGCCGGCAAAGCGTTTTGCTCGGGGCAGGACCTGAAGGCATCGGCGGCCACGCCGAACCGCTCCTTTCAGGAATCATTACACAAACGCTATAACCCCATCATCCGGGCGATGCGTCAATTACCCAAGCCCATCGTCTGCCGGTTGAACGGCGTCGCCGCCGGCGCAGGATGCTCGCTGGCATTGGCGTGTGACGTGGTCGTGGCCGCAGAAGAAGCCGTGCTCACGGAAGTGTTTATCAATATCGGCCTGGTGCCCGACTCGGGCTCGTCGTATTTTCTGCCGCGGCTGGTCGGCATGGCCAAAGCGTTTGAGCTGTGCACGCTCGGCTCGAAAGTAAAGGCAACCGATGCCGCCGCCTGGGGACTGATCAACCGCGCCGTGCCGGCAGACCAACTCGATGCCGCTGTAAAAACCTATACCGACTACTATGCCACGGCCCCGACAAAGGCCATCGGCCTGATCAAAAAAATGCTGCAGCGATCGGCAACGGCCACGCTGGACGACATGTTGGAGTACGAAGCCTACTGCCAGGAGATCGCCGGCGGCACCGCCGATCACAAAGAAGGTGTACAGGCATTCCTCGAGAAACGCAAACCCGCATTCACCGGCAAATAGCGCAGGTATCGCCGGCGATGTCACGGTTTACCCCAAGCAGTAATTCCACCCAGCCGTGAAAGGGCGTAACACAACAGCCCAGGCCGGAGCGCCGCGAAGGCCTGGGTTAATAGTATGGTATATCTCGCCCTTTCAGGGCTGCATCTCAATATCGGATAACAACAAAAAGTCCACGGCGCAAGCATGACTCACACCGTGGACCAGTATAGCAACGTAATATGCTTACTTCAGCAGGAACTGCGCCGTCACCTGCGCCTGGATCGTAATCTTGCGGAAGGCAGTAGGCTCTTGCGCATCGCCGCCGTCATAAGCTTGCACACGCATCCGGAGATTAGCAACCTCGGCCATCGGGAACGGGTTGTTCTCAAACTCGCGTATCATGAGCGGCGCACCAATGCTCGCGCCGATCGATTTTGCCAGTGCATCGGCTTTGTCGCGGGCAGCCTGTAAGGCTTTCACCTTCAGGTCAAGGCGCATCTTTTCCAGCTCCGAGTGGCTCACCTTCGTAACAGCAATGTCGTTTACCTTCACAGCACCGAGTTTTTCAACCAGCGTCGTCAGCTCGGTGCCGCTGGTGAGTTTTAACTGGTACACTTTCTCGCGGAAGGAGTCTTTGTCCTTGCGGCCCAGCTTGCCCAGGTCTGCACCCACGGTGGCCAGCTCCAGGCGTTTCTTATCAATGCCGGCATTTTTAAGAGCGTCGAGAAAATCTTTGTCGAGCTTTTCGAGCGCTACCTTGGCGCGGTTTTCTTCAAATTCAAGAAGGCTGATGCGAACATAAATTTCGTTGGGTTCGATCTCCTGCTGGGCGTTGCCGGAAACTTCAATGAAATGCTCACCCTTGAAAACTTCCTGTTGAGCAAAGGCAACCGAGCTGAACAGAACAAGGGCTGCAAACAAAATGCGTGACTTCATAGTCGTAATAATTAGTTTATGTAAGTGTTGAATGAAATATTCATGCCAGAAATTTCAACGGCATAGACACCGTTCGCGGCAAAAAGGTGGGAACGCAGGTTGTTTAATATCCCACAAAAAGTTTTACTTTAGCGAAGTATCATTTGCGAATGGATTTAAAAGAGACAGAATTAAAGGCGTTAGTGTCGCTGCTGGACGACGAGGATACCCAGATCGTATCGCACGTGGAGGAGAAGATACGTTCGCTTGGCACCAGCATCATACCTTTTCTCGAGCAGGAGTGGGAGAGCAACTTCAGCCCGCAGGTACAGCGGCGCATTGAAGAGCTGATCCACACGTTGCAGTACGAGCTGCTGAAAGAGCGGATCAAGGAATGGTACAACAGCCCCGAACAAGACTTGCTTACCGGCATGTGGCTGGTAGCCACCTATCAATACCCCGACCTGGAGCTGATCAAGCTGAGACAGGAGCTGGAGCAGCTTTACTATGAAACATGGCTCGAGTTCAAACCCGATCTATATCCGTTCGACCAGGTAAAAGTGGTGAACAGCGTGCTGTTCAATAAGATCAAGTTCGGTGCAAACACAAAAAACTTTCACTCACCGGGCAACTCGCTGATCAACGTTGTGTTGGAAACACGCAAGGGCAATCCCATCACCCTGTGTGTGATCTACCTGCTGGTGGCGCAGAAGCTAAAGCTGCCCGTATACGGCGTCAACCTGCCCAACCTCTTTGTGCTGACCTACAAAGACGAGCGCCATACACAATTCTATATCAATGCCTTTAACAAGGGCCTGATCTTTTCGCGGCAGGACATCGAGAATTACATCAGCGAGCTGCACCTCACGCCGCAGACGTCGTTCTTCGAACCGTGTCCCAACCTGGAGATCATCCGCCGGGTGTTCCGTAACCTGATCATGTCGTTTGACAAGATGGGCGAGCACGCCAAAGCCGAAGAAGTGAAAGAGCTGCTGCTCCTCATTGCCGACGGCAGCGACCTGGGTGTCTGAGTCGCCGGAACGTCTTCTCTTAAAATTCGAAATTAGGATTCTGCCACCCCATGGGGATGTCGGCTTCGTAGGTACGGCCGGTAGTGCGAATGCGCATTTCCAAACGGCCTTCAATGCGGAAGCCCAGCGATTGGTAGAGGGCAATTGCCTTCTCGTTGCTTTCGCGCGTGACGAGCTCCACCCGGCCAATATCCGGGCGGTTGCGTCCGATCTCCTCGAGGAAGATCGTGAAGAGCGTCCGGCCGATCTTGCGGCCCTGGAATTGGGGGTGCACGACGAGCGTGAGCTCCGACAAGACATGCTCAAATACGTGGACGCCGGGTTTATAGGCGTGAATAGAACCCACCAATACCTCGGGGTCTTCGGGGTGTATGGCCACCAGGGCCAGGCCGGTGGCAAAGCTCCGGGTAAGAAAGTTTTGGATATAGTCTTCGGTGATCTCGCTTTCCAGGCGAGCGATGCCGCCTTCATGGCGGGCTACCTCTTTGTAGAGAACCTTCAGCCGGTTCAAATCATCTATTTCTGCCGTGCGGATATGCATGTCGTTTGTACCTGTTTGCCTGCGGGCGAAGATGGCAAATTTGGACTAATCCAGTACGACGTACATAAACTTCTTTTGGCTTACCGGCAGCACATCCTGATCAGATCCCGGGGCGTAAAAAAGCCTTCCTGGTAAGGATGGGCAGGTCGTGCCCGTACCGGCGGCCGGATGGCGGGTGCATGTGCATGTTCGCAGACCGTTACGGCACGCCTAACGGTGACCAGGCGGCGATAGCCGGCACAAGGGCCGGACATGCCGCTGTTCACAATGGCCATGCGAGCCTACCAGGCATACCGCTGGTCTGCGTACCTTTTTCTTTTGAAGAGTCGCTTTTGAATCCGTTCTTCCTGCGTCAGCTTGGCCAGATTATCCTGTGCCACCAAAAAATGCAGCAGGTAAGAGTTACGGATCGGTGCCAGATTGATCTTGTTTTCCATAGCTATCCAGTTTCCGTTCATAAGACAACCGTCGTGCCAAACACCCCTACGGGCCTGGACATTTCGATTGCATGGCGAACCCTTGCTTCCGCACCATTGTACCGGTGGGCGCGTACAAGCCTGCCGGCAAAGGCGGGATTGCGGGTCGCCATTTCTGAATACGAAACAAGTACCGAAAGTGTTCCGGACGGCAATAAAAAAGGATGTCTCCGGCCGAAGCAGTGATGTATGGTTTGGCATAAAAAAAGCTCCCGGAAGGGTGTTCCGGGAGCCTGGACGGTCAATAAAGACCGAAATCTTAGATATTGGGTTGAGGCGTCGTCCGCAGGTAGGGTTTGATGCGCGTATGCCCCTTGGGGAACTTTGCTTCAATGTCTTCATCTTTCACGGCCGCCGTAATGATCACGTCATCGCCGTGCTTCCAGTTGGCCGGCGTGGCGACGCTATAGCCAGCCGTTAGCTGGAGGCTGTCTACAACACGCAGGATCTCGTCGAAGTTACGGCCGGTAGACGCCGGGTACGTCAGCATCAGCTTGATCTTTTTGTCGGGACCGATCACAAATACAGAGCGTACGGTGAACTTGTCGACGTTGGGGTGCACCATGCCGTACAGGTTGGCCGTCTTAAATTCGGGGTCGGCAATGAGCGGGTAGTTTACCGTGGTATGCTGCGTTTCGTTGATGTCGTGGATCCACTTTTTGTGCGAATCCAGCGGGTCAGCGCTGATAGCCAACACTTTAACGTTGCGTTTAGCGAACTCGCCAGTCAACTTGGCCATGGCGCCAAGCTCTGTGGTGCAGACCGGCGTGAAGTCTGCCGGGTGAGAGAACAGGATGCCCCAGCTGTTGCCGAGCCATTCGTGGAAGTTGATGGTACCTTCGGTGGTCTCGGCTGTGAAGTCCGGAGCCACGTCGCCTAATCGGAGTGACATAAATGTTATTTTTAGTGAAACAATGGGTTTTCGTTCGAGGGCTTAAAGTTAATTTTAATCCCTATTAAACAAATAGATTTATACCAAACGTTTTTTCTTGGCTTTCAGTTTCGCTTCTTTTTTGGCCAGGGAATCCAATGTCTCTGATTTCAGCATTTCAACCGTGGCATTCCGGATCTGTTTAAAAGCATCGTGGATGCTGCAGGTCTCCTCGTCTTCACATTCGGCGCACGGTTCATAAAACTTATGGGTGGCACACGACACCAGCGCGATGGCCCCGTCGAAAAGGCGTACGATCTCGGCCAGGTCTACCGTCGCAGGGTCTTGTCGCAGAAAATATCCACCGCCTTTACCCTGTTTGCTGCCCAACACCCCGGCGCGCTTCAGGTCGAGCAGGATCGCCTCGAGGAATTTCTTCGGGATGTTGCACGCATCGGAGATATCTTTGATGAGAAACTTCGCTTCAGGCTCTTTCGCCATGTGCACCAGGGCGTGGATGGCGTATTTACATTTTTTGGATAGCATACCTGCGACAATTTAATGAATTAGGAATTTTGTAGTTGTCTTCGAACATTTAATTTTGAGACCCGCACTGAACTTTGCCGAGGTAGCTCAGGGGTAGAGCAGCTGATTCGTAATCAGCAGGTCGTGGGTTCAAATCCCATTCTCGGCTCTCTGACAGGAAGACGATCGCACGCCGGTCGTCTTTTTTATTTATCGGCTCACCGGCAGCGTACGGGCAAAAGTTATTCAAGAGGATACAATAAGCAGGGGGTGTAGGCTGCTCATTCTACAAATCTAATCAACTATAACAACACTATTATTGTGGGGTTTAAACGCTGTACATAACGCATTATAGGGCACAGCCGACGAGTCGTATACTACTCGCTATTATTATGGACAATCCAAAGAGTTTTATATAAAACGACGATGGCTTTCGAAGCGATGTTAGTCCTTGATCACTCTTTTGAGGCTGACCTTTCCCCGGCACTCGTCTATGTTTGTCGTGATCGGTCCGTATCCCATAAATTCCCCTCTAAGCGCGTCGCCTGTCGGAGCGAAATGAAGGATGATGACACCCGCTTGGTGACTGCTCTCTTTTGAGTTTTCATAGGTAAGGGTTAGCAAGAAATCGTAATGGTAGTTGCCGGTGACTTTCATTTCTTGAAGCGAATGTGGATACTCACCCTGATCGTCGTATAATACTTCCAATGTCCCTTTTAGCTTTCCACGTCGCTGTGTTTTAAGGACAAGTTTGCAGGCAGCGGTACACATTACCCCTTTTATAACTTGCTGAACGCTGCCTTGAAATACATTGTTCAATTTTCGGAACCGGTTCCGACGCTCAGTCCATGTTAATTTTTCCTCTAGCTTTTTAACGAAATACAATACAACACCCGTGAGAACAGCACCAGCAATTCCAATTATTATTTTGCTCCAATCCAACTTGATATGATTTTAAATATGAATATACATATGGATTAACGACAACCGAAAATTCTCCGGAATATAATTGTCCGGGGCAGGAGTGGGTAAATATGTTATTTGATAATCGTTCTGATCGATAGGAGATTAGAACGATCTGCTGATTGAAGGCTGCAGACAATGAAGCGCTACATCGTCAATCGGGTAGAGCGGCGGGGACGTAATTGCTACGTTCGATGGTAATGAAGTTGTTATCGGCTCAAGCGGTCACCGTTGTCGCGAACGGAAGGCGAAGATCTTGAAGCGATTGTTGAAGCACTAGGATCGTATAGACGCATTTACGATACATCGTAGATGAACTATCATATAGTGTGTAATTTTAACGGTGTAAAGGCCTGAATTTGGCCCTGTGACGGAAGAAAAAGTATTACGACAGTTTGCTGAAAGTGTAGCCCGCGTGTTCGTCGGGCTGCGAAAAGAAAAAGGATACACAAGCTATGAGAGCTTTGCATTCGATCATGAATTTCCACGGGCTCAGTACTGGCGCGTAGAGACCGGACGGCATAACCTCACCCTGCGAACGTTGACCAAATTATTGATCATCCACAACCTTACGTTGGAAGAATTCCTGCAACGGGTGATCGTCGAGTCCCGCACGTTCAACCGCAAGGACGCCTGAATGAGTGCCGCCGTCCGACACCGAGCCGGAGCGATCTGAAATTTGTGACGGTATCGCTAGGCGGCTGGAGGGCAGGATCGTAGCCTTGGAAG
>NZ_JAHESC010000023.1 GCF_018598185.1 Dawidia soli | reverse complement strand
CCTGAAATACCATTTCGTTTCTTTCTCTATGAGTATTGATTAACAATTACTTAGACCTTAAGTAGACGGCTATGGTCTCTGACCGGTGTCTCGTATGGTAGCGGTCTCCGACCGCCTTCGCCCTAAGGGCGTAGCCAGCCCAATGGTAACTGTCCCCTACTGCATCCACACCTTTAGTACCCTTTACATATGGCGTTGACACGGGTAATCCCCTCCTGACCTACCGTCCACATTTACTATTTTGCAGCCGAATCTCCCGCATGAACGCATCTGGCGCCGGTCTCCGACCGGTGTCTCGTATGGTAGCGGTCTCCGACCGCCTTCGCCCTAAGGGCGTAGCCAGCCCAATGGTAACCGTCCCCTACTGCATCCACACCTTTAGTCCCCTTTTTATATGCCTTTGATACGGGTAATCCCCTCCTGACCTACCGTCCACATTTACTATTTTGCAGCCGAATCTCCCGCATGAACCGTAACCGCTGGCTCCTCCTCCCACTGCTCCTCGCCTTTCTTTTCGGACTGAACCTCTCGCTGGGCAGTGTGCGGATCCCGTTCGGACAGATCCTGACCGTCCTTACCGGTGGCGACGCCACCGATCCCGTCTGGGCCGGGATCGTCTGGAACTTCCGCCTGACAAAAGCCCTCACCTGCATCCTGGCCGGCAGCGGCCTGGCCCTCGCCGGCCTGCAAATGCAGACACTTTTCCGGAACGCCCTCGCCGGCCCCGACATGCTCGGCCTCAGCGCCGGCGCCAGCCTGGCCGTCGCCCTTATCTTTATGGGACAGGCCGCCGGCATCCGTCTATTATATGAGCCCTCCCCCTGGACCACGGCCCTGGTCGCCAGCGCCGGCTGTTTTGCGGTAGTCATTATTATGCTGGCCATCGCCCAACGCCTGCGCGACAACGTATCCCTGCTCCTCGTGGGAATGATGATCAGCGCCGCGGTGTCGTCGGTGGTAGGCATTCTGCAGTTTGTCAGCAAAGCCGAGGAAATGCAGATCTATATCGTATGGACCTTTGGCAGCCTGGGCAGCCTGAGCTGGCCGGAAATTGCCATTCTCACCTTCGCCTTGTTCGCAGGCACGGTACTGGCCATCCGGTCCGCCAAAGCACTGAACGCATGGTTGCTGGGCCAGCACTATGCGCAAAGCCTGGGCGTACCGATCAAACGCTCACGCATTATTATTATCGTATCCACCTGCATCCTGACCGGCAGCATCACGGCCTTTTGCGGCCCGATCGGCTTTGTAGGCCTGGCCGTGCCGCACCTGGTCAAGCTCCTGGTCCGCACCAGCGATCATAAGATCCTCATTCCCGCGTCCATGGCAGGCGGCGCCGCGCTGATGCTGCTCTGCGATGTGCTGGCACAGCTGCCGGGCAGTACGCAGGTGTTGCCCATCAATGCCGTGACCGCGTTGATCGGCGCCCCCGTCGTCATCTGGATCATTCTTCGCCATCCCCGCATGCAGCCTTAGTGTATATGCCTCACACCACACCGACCATAGCGCTCCAAACCCACGGACTGACCACCGGCTATGACAATCCCGTGCTCCACCTGTTGGAAAATATGTCGCTTACACTCCACGCCGGCGAATTGGTGTGCCTGATGGGCCCGAACGGCGTAGGCAAATCCACGCTGATGCGCACCCTGGCCGGGCTGCAGCAACCACTGGCCGGCAGCGTTACCCTGGCCGGCGGTGCCGGCATGCCCCGCGAGCATCAGGTGGCCGTGGTCCTCACGGAGAAGATCGCCGGCATGAACATGACGGTATACGAGCTCGTCACATTCGGACGCTATCCATACCTGGACTGGAACATGCGCTTGCGCGAAGAAGATAAAAAGATCATCGGCCAGGCAATATCCCAAACACGCATCCACAGTTTTACACACAAAAAATTATATGAGCTTAGCGACGGCCAGCTGCAACTGGTCATGATCGCGCGTGCCCTGGCGCAAGACACCGCCATGATCCTGCTCGACGAGCCCACCGCCCACCTCGACCTCAACAACCGCGTCGAGATCATGAAGCTGCTGCAACGCCTGGCACGCGACACCGGTAAAGCGATCCTGGTCGCCACGCACGAATTGGACCTGGCGCTGCAGACCGCCGATATCCTGTGGGTTGCCGGCAAAGACAAAACCCTGGTCACCGGTCTGCCCGAAGACCTGGTGCTGCAAGGCACCCTCGACGAGATCTTCCAACTGAAAGGCTTCGATCTCAAAACCGGCCAGATATACCATACCGCCTTCCGGAACAAGACCGTGGCCCTGCACGGCGACGGCTACATCTACCGTTGGACCCGCAATGCCCTGGAACGCAATGGATATACTATTGCCACAGCGTCCACCCCGACCGATATCACCCTTTCGATCGAAACGACCGACCATCCCGCATGGCGACTGCAGCGGGGCACCGAAACGAAAGTATACTCTTCCCTGAAAGAAGTTCTCCAGACGCTCACGCTATAATTTTCTGCTGCCAGCACGTATCATTCCGCCATCGCAGGACGTTCCTTACCCATAACGTTCCGGAAATAAAAGTTACCTTTGCCCCAGGAGCCGCTAGCTGTAGTAAACCAAATTCAACAATATGATAACCGTTAACAGATTACCGTACCTCGTACTTTCGTTTTTACTCTTATCCCTGTCATCCTGCGAAGACGATGAACCCAAAGCCAGCTTTATGGTAGAACAGGATCCTGACAACAAACCTCTCCACGCCACCTTTATCAGCACTTCCAAACATGCGGAATCGCTTCGCTGGCAGATCGGAGACTACTATCACACCGCCCCCGTCCTGGAATATCGTTTTAACTACCCGGGCACGTATACCATTGCGCTGGAAATCACCAATGAGGACGGAGAGGTCGACCGCATCACGCAAGAGGTTGTGATCCCCCACGTGAACCCTTGTGGCGATCCCTGGAAAGAAAAAGAGCAAACCCTCCTCGACCAGTATTATGCCGGGCACAACATTACGCCTTTACGCGACAGCGAGCTGGGCTGGCAGTACGTCGTCGTCCAACCCGGTAACGGCCGGAAAATAGTGACCGGACACGAAAGCGTTTGGGTCAAGACAAACTATTATCTGTTGGACGGCACCCTGGCCCTTACGTTTGAAGGTGAGTACAGGGAGCTCAATGAGTATAATAACATTGCCGTATCGCAATTCAGGAGTATGGACGAAGGCAGCACCTTCCACTGGTTCCTGCCGTCTTGCTACGCCTTTGGCATGGGCGGCTATCTCGGTGTCCCGCCGTATACTCCGGTCATTGAAGAGATTCAATTCATCAAGCTAGGACCCGAGCCTTGTCAGTGCTGAGCCGCTTATCTGACTCCAGCATTCCCATCCTGTATGTCCGGGTGGGAATGCTTCCCTAAACACGGGGCAATTCTCTCTACAACGCTACGCGCGAAATACATCCATAACTTCCCCTGGATACCAAAACGCCTTAGCAGACCAATCAATCGTTTGCAACACGCCCGTGTAAGTTCTCACTCAAGATTTCTGAAACTGTGTGCGTCATGTTTTATTAGTTTGCCGTTTCAAGACCTAAGAAACGCACGAGCCCATGACGAAATTGAAAGATCTCTTCCCATATACCTTTGACGAGCGGTACAAAAAGCCCGTCGCGTACTTCTCCATGGAATTTGCCGTAGACCAGCCCCTCAAGATCTACAGCGGCGGCCTTGGCTTTCTGGCCGGTTCGCACCTGCGCAGCGGCTACGAGCTGAAGCAAAACATGATCGGTATCGGCATCCTCTGGAAGAAAGGTTACTACGACCAGGAACGCAACCAGGATCAAACCCTGCGCGTGAACTTTCGCGACAAAGACTACCACTTCCTCACCGATACCAACATCGTATTCCCCATCACCATCCACGGCGCACGGGTATATGTAAAAGCCTTCCTGCTGAAGCCTGAGGTATTCAATACGGTGCCGCTATTTCTGTTAACCACCGACATCCCTGAGAACGACTACCTCGCCCAGACCATTAGCCACCGCCTGTACGATCCCAATGAAACAACGCGCATCGCGCAGTCCATCCTCCTCGGCATCGGCGGCGCCAAGCTGCTCGACGTACTGGAGCGTGAAACGGAAATATACCACATGAACGAGGGCCACGCCCTGCCGCTCTGCTTTTACCTGCTCGACAAATACAAAAACCTGGAAGAAGTAAGGAAACGCGTTGTCTTCACGACACACACGCCCGAGAAGGCCGGCAACGAAGAACACAGTATGCCGCTGCTCAACAGCATGAGCTTCTTCAACGGCCTCACGCAGAAAGAAGTCGAAGAATACGTACATCCCGAAAACGGCGTATTGAACTATACCCTCACGGCCCTGCGCCTGGCACGCCGTGCCAACGGTGTATCGCAGCTGCACGGCGAAGTATCGCGCAAGATGTGGGGCGACTACAGCAACATCTGCGAGATCATCGCCATCACCAACGCCCAGAACAAAACATACTGGAGCGACCCCGCCATGGACAAAGCCCTGGCAGACGGCAACGACCAGGCCCTGATCGCGCGCAAAAAGGAACTGAAGTATAAACTGTTCCGCACCGTCGCCAACCAAACCGGCAAGCTCTTCGACGAGAATGTATTGACCCTGGTGTGGGCCCGCCGTTTTGCGGGCTACAAACGCGCCAACCTCCTGCTAGCCGACTACAGCCGCTTCCAACGCATCGCTCTCAACACCAAGTATCCCATCCAGATCATCTGGGCCGGCAAGCCCTACCCGGAAGACTACAATGCTATCAACATCTTCAACGAAATATACTGGAAGACCAAAGACCTGCCGAACTGCACCGTTGTAACGGGCTATGAGCTCTGGCTGTCGGGCCACCTGAAGAAAGGCTCTGACCTCTGGCTCAACAACCCTCGCCTGTACCACGAAGCCTCCGGCACCTCTGGCATGACGGCTGCCATGAACGGCTCCATCAACCTGTCCATCCCCGATGGCTGGGTGCCTGAGTTTGCACAGCATGGCAAGAATGCATTCATCATCCCGACGGCGAATGACCTGCTGACGGCAGAGTCAAAAGACAAGCTCGAAGGCAATGCTTTGCTCGATCTGCTGGAACATGAGATCATCCCCATGTACTACGAACAGCCTGCCCGGTGGCGTACGATCATGAAAGCGAGTATGAGCGGTGTAACGCCGATGTTCGGCTCCGGCCGCATGGCCGACGAATATTATACGAAGCTATACTCGTAACACGGGTTCTAACGACTGCACATAAAGGTTGCTATGTTCACTCATGGCAACCTTTTTTATTTTCCGCTCTTCCTTGAAACGTTTCGCCTCCACGGGATCATAAAAATTGTGGGGAAGTGCTTCTACACGTCTTGCTATTAACACCGTGCAGGCCTTACCTTTCATAAGGACCCTGAGTCCTAACCCTTCATTAACCTAAATTTTATGAGCATGAAAAGACTGCTACTCCTGGCAGGCATACTTGCGATTATATTCTATTCGCCTGTGTCTGCCCAGACAACCACC
This sequence comes from Dawidia soli, assembly GCF_018598185.1. Lineage (GTDB taxonomy): Bacteria > Bacteroidota > Bacteroidia > Cytophagales > Cyclobacteriaceae > Ohtaekwangia > Ohtaekwangia soli. The sequence goes on along the minus strand of NZ_JAHESC010000023.1, from coordinate 117,309 downwards.
GTCACCGGTACGGTCAAAGATGCCGAGAACGGCAGCCCCATACCGGGCGTGAACGTAACGCAGAAAGGCACAACCCAAGGTACCATCACCGATGCCGCCGGGGCGTTCTCCCTCGATGTACCTCCCGACGCAACATTGATCATCAGCTTCATCGGGTATAAAACGCAGGAACTTATTGTCGGCAATAATACAACGCTCGCGATAGAGCTAAGCGTGGATGTTACCGCCTTGTCGGAAGTGGTCGTCACGGCCCTGGGCGTAAAACAGGAAAAGCGGGCCCTCGGCTATGCCGCACAAGAGCTGAAAGGCGCCGAGCTGGCCAATACACGTCCGACGAATATCGTCACCGCCCTGCAGGGCAAAGTGGCCGGCGTACGCATTCAGAATTCCGGCGGCGCACCGGGAGCGGGCACCAGCATCCTGATCCGGGGGGTTACATCGTTGAACTCGGGACAGAATAATCAACCGCTGTTTGTTATCGACGGCGTGCCCATTAGCAACGAAACAATTGCCGCGAACGTGCTGCCCAGCTCGGGCTCGGTGGCGACGACCAGTACCGAACAGTACTCGTTTAGCAACCGTGCGATCGATATTAACCCGGATGATATCGAATCGCTCAATGTCCTGAAAGGTCCCGCCGCTACTGCGCTCTATGGCTTGCGTGCTTCCAACGGCGTGGTCATGATTACCACCAAACGAGGAAAGGCGGGCAAGCCGCAGATTTCCTATACCGGCTCTATCGGTTGGGATGAGGTCAATAAAACGCCGGGCATTCAGCGTGCCTACCGCGAGGGTGCGGCCGGCGTTAAACGTATGGGTGTACCGGGGGCGGGAACACCGTTTCAAACGTTCGGCCCGCCCGTTACCGAGGACGACGTGCTCTACGACAACTTCAAGAACTTTTTTCAGACCGGCAAGCGCTTCAGTAATAACCTGAGCGTCTCCGGCGGGAATGACAAAGCCAACTACTTCACGTCTGTTTCGCATCTGAAACAAGAAGGCATTGTCCCTAACTCCGACTGGTCGCGCACGTCGGTAAGGTTTAGCGGCAACGCTGCCTTGTCCGACCGGCTAACGGTGCGGGGCGGTGCGACCTATACCAACTCCGGCGGTTTGCGGCCACAGGGAGGTGACAAATCGATCATGAGTGCCCTCAACTATCACACCACGTCGGCCGATGTTAATGACTATATCAATCCCGACGGTTCGATTAAAAGCTATGCGGGCACGACGATCGACAACCCGCGTTACCTGGCTGAATTCAGCACGATGGAGGACGATGTGAACCGCGTCATTACGTACGCTGGTGCCAACGTAAAGATCCTCGACTGGCTGGAGGCCGACTATCAGATTGGACTGGATTATTACGGCGACCAGCGTGTGCGCATTGCACCCGTGGGTCTTGACATCTCTACCGCCGCCGGTGGCTTTATGGTGGAGGAACGGCTTCTTTACCGCGAGATCAACTCGAACTTTCTGCTTACCGCGCGATACTCGTTCAGCGAAGATCTCAAAGGGTCGATCATGGTGGGGAACAATGTTCTTGACATCCACTCCAACCAGTTGAATGTGCGGGGCGAGAAGTTTGGCATGAAAGGTTTTTACGATCTGACCAACACCGCCAATAAATTCACCACGGAAGCAGACCTTGTACGGCGGCTGATCGGTGTGTTCGGTGATGCCAAGCTGGAGTATAAGAGCATGCTGTATGTCAGCGTTACCGGGCGTAACGACTGGTCGTCCACGCTGCCGACACAAAACCGGTCTTTCTTTTATCCGTCGATCAGCGCCGGGTATGTCTTTACGGAGTCACTGGGGCTGAGCTCCAACCCCACCTTCAACTACGGCAAGATTCGTGCTTCCTGGGCGGAGGTGGGAAAAGACGCGCAGGCCTATCAAATCGGACAGTACTACCAGCTGGCGCTGGGGTTTCCGTTCAACGGCGTCAATGGTTTCCGTCAAAGCACGACCTATGGCGCGGCGAGCCTCGAGCCTGAAAGAACCCGCTCGCTCGAATTGGGTGCGGAGCTGAAATTTTTCAATAACCGTCTTTCGCTCGACGCTACCTACTACCGGGCCATCAGCACCAACCAAATTACCGAGATACCGGTCACCAACGTATCAGGCCTGGCGTTGTACGTTACGAACGCGGGTAAAATCCGCAACCAGGGTGTCGAGCTTCTGCTGAGCGGCAGCCCTGTGCGCACGGGTAATTTTAGCTGGGATGTTTCGCTGAACTGGTCCGCCAACCGGAACAAGATCATCACGATGCCTGACGGCATCAATGAGATCATGTTTATGGACGATCGCATTGCCAATAAATTTGTGCGGGGTGGCTCGATTGCCGATCTCTATGGCCGCCCGTATCGCCGAAACGATCAGGGCCAGCTGTTGCTCGATGCAGACGGTTATCCGACGTTTTCTGACAGCTATATAAAAGTAGGAAATGCCTTACCAGACTGGCTGGGCGGCCTGACAAATACGCTGAGCTGGAAAGGCCTGTCGTTGTCTTTTCTGATCGAAGTACGCGAGGGTGGCGACGCCTATGATACAGGCATGCGCAACCGCTTACGCAACGGTGTAGACGAGCGCACGGTGCCGCGCAACGTCGACGTAGTCTTCCAGGGCGTCACTGCCGATGGCTCGCCTAATACCCGGTCCGCGCGCATTGACGGCGACACCTATTACCGCGTGGCGGCACGTTATGCCGACGTAGCCGAGGTTCTGCTACAGGATGCCTCGTGGCTGCGTCTGCGCAGTGCCACGTTTTCGTACACGTTTGGCCGAAGTGTGCTGGCCAATACGCCGCTTAACGCGCTTACGCTGTCGGCGGCCGGCAACAACCTGCTGCTGTTCACTCCTTTTAAGGGCTTTGACCCCGAGGGTAGTTCTTATGGCTCGGGCAGCAATTCGCTCGGTTACACCGGGCTGAACATCCCGATGACCCGCAGCCTGACCTTTACTGTAAGTGCCAATTTCTGACCTCTAATCATCGATCTATATGATACATAACATTGCCCTAAAAATAAGCAGCGCGCTGGCGGTCATTGTTCTCCTCACTGCCTGCGACAACTACCTGGATACAAACATCGATCCGAACCGTACCCAAACGGTAACGCTGGAGGCACTCCTGGCACCCTGTATAGACGCCACCAGTAACAATCATTACCTGGCAGCATTTACTACGGGCCAGTTCACACAACACCTGGCGTCGTATTTCCCCGGCGGAACCGATTCCTACGAAGAGACACGCATGGCCACTACGTGGGTGGGAATCTACCTGACAGCCCTTACCAATCTGGATGTTTTGGTTGACCAGGCGGAAGAGCAGAGCTCGCCGTACTATGCAGGCATCGGCAAGGTTCTGCAAGCCCTCAATCTTGGTATAGCAACCGATACGTGGGGAGATGTACCGTTCTCCGATGCCTTCCAGGGAGAGAATGGTCTGACACCTGACTATGACAGCCAGGAGCAAATCTATCAGACCATCAATACTCTGCTCGACGAGGCCATTACCGACCTGCAACAACCCACGTCGCTTTTCAAACCCGCGACCGACGATCTTATCTTTGGTGGAAAGCTTGTGAACTGGGTAAAAGTGGCCTATACATTGAAAGCCCGCTATGCCATGCACCTCACTAACCGCGACCGGGATGCTGCCGTGTCGGCCGCGCTCACAGCCCTGCCCCTGGGCATCAGTGCAGCAACCGAAGATCTCCAGCTGAACTACAACACGGTGAACCGCAATCCCTGGTATAACAATGTATCGTCGCCCATTACTACTGGTAACTTTACGGTGGGGCCATCGGAACAGATCATCAGCCTGATGAACGGCACGTATTACGACGTGATCGATCCGCGCCTCCCAAAAATGTTCGACAATCAGGGCGCTGCCACTTATAGTGGCCTGACCAACGGGCTGGCCACGGGGGGCAATAGTCGTCTGAGCGTCAATACCTGGTACGCAGCACAAACAGCGCCGCTGCTGATGGTGACCCTGATCGAGGCCAGGTTTCTCGAAGCCGAAGCACGCTTTCTGCAAAACGGCGGTACAACCACCTCTGTTGGCACGACGCAGGAAGCGTATGATGCCTATATCGCCGGCATTACTGCTCACTTTGCCAAGCTGGGGCTCGACCCCGCCGCTTACCTCTCCAATACCGACGAGGTCGCTGTCGGCAAGGACAATCTTACACTTGAGCTAATCTTAAAAGAAAAATACATTGCCATGTTCCTGAATCCTGAAGCGTGGGTCGACGTACGGCGTTATCAATATAACAATACGTTGTACAGGGGCATGGAGCTGCCGGGCAACTATAACAGCAACCTTAATAACGAGTTTGTTCGCCGCGTACTATACCCTTTCGACGAGATCAATCGCAACAGCGCATCGGTCACACCGCACATCAAGACCATGGAAATAAAAATGTGGTGGGAAGAATAATGTATCGACACACGATTAAACGCATTCAACCATGAATATACATACGCTAACAACAACCCTGATTCTTCTTGCCGGTCTTTCCGCTTGCTATGAGGAGGATGACAACGACAAAGTGCTCTTCGATCATGCAACTCCCGGCAAAGGCTACTACCCGGTTTCAGCGAATACATTCACAAACCTCAACAACCCCACCAACACCACCTGGCGTTACACCGGAGGTTCTGAGCTTGCCCTGGAGCTGGTGTACTGGACGGAGGACCAGGTAAAAGAGATCAATATGTACGCGTCTGTCGGCACCGGCACACGCGAGAAGATCTACACAGGTCAATACGCCGCGATTGCAGCCTTTTCCAGAATGAAATCCGCCGACACGCTCGTTCTGCGGTACACGGTACCCACCGTCGCCGCCGAGACAACCGTCAAACTGGAAATGGAAATAATAAACGAAAACACATTAACGCTTACGCGAACCCGCAATGTGACGGCGATACCCTGAGGAGATAAAGGATCAACACCCCAAACAAAAAGCGGTAGTTACCCTGTAGTAACTACCGCTTTTTATATCACCCATGATGGTGCACTAATACGTCTTCGTCATATCCTTTGGAATGGCAATAACAAAGTCCGCCACCTTTTGATTCTTCTCTTCCAGTTCTTCAATCGAATCCTGCTCCACGGAGTGGATCGTCACGATCTTCAACTCGGGCGCTGCCTTTTTCAGATACCATACAATACCCTCGAAGTTTTGCGAATGATACGCGCCATTGTAATGCACGAAGAGCCCCTTTCGGTTTTTAAGAATGAAATACGCCATCGTTGCATCTTTCACAGCTTGCGACCTGGCCATATTCTCGTTCGACGGCGCGCCACCATGTCCACCCATCGACATTGAAGCAAGGCTTTTATACCCCGGCAACGTCAGATCGATCTCGATAGGCAGCGGCGCGATCCATTTCTTTGCCTCCTCCGGCAATGTCTGCAAGGCATCGATACCTTTGCGATAGACCAGGTTCGCATAGCGGCGCGGTACGTTGGTGGCGATCGCCGGCAACTTCTTTTCTTTGGCCAGCTCGATCAGTGGCTTATAGTCATTTTTGTAGTTATCCCACACCTTGGCTTCGCTCAGCAAATGACGTTCCTCGATAACACCGGTAAGGTATTCACCTAATACGATCTGATCGTCTGCCTCGAACATCTCGAAGCCCAGCACGAGGTCGTTGCGCACGGCATACAGATCCTTTGCCACTTGCAATTCCAGCCAGTGGTCGATGGCGTTGTCGTGCAGCTCGCCCACCAGCACAACGTCCGCCTTGGCGAGCGCCTTGATCATTTTGGTATACTCTACATCTTTGCCCTCCTGGGTAAACAGTTTATAGGCAGGCTTATCCTGTGCCCGGACCGTTGTGATAACCACGAGGAACAGGCAGGCGATACAAATACGCATAAGAAGAAAAGTAAGATCAGTTATTCACCCCGGCGGCGGATCACCGTGACCGACGACCGCCGGCACTTGCCCCCGATGGGAGGGTTGAGCTTGGACAGTTTCACCTCTACGGCGCTTACCGCCGACCATGTGTCCATAACATCGTCGGCGATCTTGGCCACGACCGTTTCCAACAGCTTGGAAGGTTTGTCCATTTCCTCCTGGATGATCCGGAACAGGGTCTCGTAGTTCACGGTGCCGTTCAGGTCGTCTTCGGCGGCAGCCTGGCTGAAATCGGTATCCACGACGATGTCTACTTCGAACCAGTTGCCCGATTCGCGTTCATGGGGATATACACCGTGAAAAGCATGGAACTCGAGCCCCTCGAGCGCTACGCGTCCTGTCATGCGATCTCGTCAAAGAAAGACTTCAGCACCTTTTTCGCGGGCGCCGCGACGGCAACCGGTGTTGCTTCTACCAGCACAGGGACTGGTTGCGACTCTACGACGATGTCTTTCTCCACCAGCTGTACGATGTGCTGTGTGCTCATCATTTGCTCGGCGTGAATGTGCGTGATCGCCGCTACCGGTTCGGGGCGAAGGATCTTTTCGCTATAGTTATTGGGGAAGGCAATTTTGCGGGCCTCGCGGCGTGCCGTCACCAGGTGCTGGTCGGCATCGAACTCTTTGGTGTGGTTCTTCGCGCGCTCTACGCGCTCCAGCGTCTCGTTGCCGAGGCGTTTCAGGTCGGCCAGCAGGTCTTCGCGCGATGACTCCAGCTTCTTATAGTTCTCTACCAGCATCTTGAGACGCTCTTCCATTTCGGCTACGATCTCTTTTGCGCGCTGGTCGGATTCTTCGATGGTATCTTTTGCCTTGGTCTTGGCTTCGTGCATGATGGCATCGGCCTTCATCTGCGTTTCCTTCATGTGAAGATCGGCCGCGAGACGTGCCTGCTCGATGACATTGGCACCGGTATCTTCGGCGGTCTTGAGGGTCTTGTACAGAGAGCTCTCTACTTCGCGCAGCTTGTTCACTTCGCGTTCGGTCGCTTCGAGCTTAATGCGGAGTTCCTTGTTATCGTCCTGGATGCGTTCCCATTCCTGGGAAAGCGTCTGTAAAAAACCGTTAACTTCATCGATCTGATACCCCCGGAAGTTCTTCTCGAACGTCTTCTGGCGTATTTCAAGTGGTGTTACTCGCATAAGTGTATTAGTTTAAAAAATGATGTTCCAGACTGATATCGTACGGTCGTCGCTTGCGCTCAGCAACAGGTTGTGATGGTGTGTCCATAATACCTTGTTCACAGACGTCCCATGCCCCGCATGCCGCGACCGGTCTATGACCTTGAGCAACTTCAACTCTTCCATATTCCACACTTTCAAGGACTTATCCATGCTACAAGTTACGAAATGTTTGTTATCCGGGCTAAAATCAAGGTGATTTATCGCATACATATGCGCTACGACCTCCGCCACTTGCGCATATCCGGCCTGGACATCCCACATTTTCAACCGTGCATCGCGGGCTCCGCTCAGCAAAAAATGACCGTCTGACGTATACCGGACGGTAAACACTGATTTTCCGTGCGCCTGCCATTCGTGCTTCAACTGCAATGCCGGATCATAGATCCGGATGCTGTCGTCGCTGTAACCTACCGCCACATCACCGTTTGCCGGGTTCAGACTGATCGTTCGCGCGCTCTTGTCTGACGCCTGATGCCGGGCCACGATCGTGAGTGACGCCACATGTACCTTTAAAATCGTGCCATCGCCGGTGCCAACGTAGACAAAATCACCGGACTGCTGTAGATCAAATATAGCCGCCTTGGTTAATTGTAACGACCCGGTCTCCTTTTTATTCTCCCAGTCCAGCAAATGAATGCCGTCGTAATTATGCCCCGCCACCAACAGCCCCGAGGCGTGATGATACGCCAACGCATACACCGAGTTGGGCAGCTTGGCAATGAGCTGGCCGTTCTCGGGATCGTTCAAGTCCCACGCCGCCACCATGCCGTCGCCGGCACCGGAGAAAAAGCGGTGCGCCTCGCCCCCGCCGGCCAGCGTGTAAACACAATCGCGGTGCCCCGTAAGGGTGTGCTGCTTAACGACTTCTATCTTGCCCACCATCCTGAATTAAACGGGCAAAGTTCTAACTTTCGGGATGTTTTCTAAAAAGATGTCCGTAAAATAATGGGACTTGAAACAATAGAAGCAAGCCCCGGCCGCGTGCTGGCCCTATGGCACATGCATGAAGACGAGTCCACGCTGGCGGCCCTCCTCGGCGAAAAAGCCCCCGAAAACGTCACCAACCCGCAAAAACGACTGGAGTGGCTGGCCGGCCGCATGCTGGTGAAGGAGGCCCTCCAGACACTGGGCCTCTCCTATCACGGCATTATCAAAGACGCCTTTGGCAAGCCCTTTCCCGCCGGCCACGACTACCAGCTGTCGTTGAGCCACTCGTTTCCCTACGCTGCCGTGCTGCTGGATGCTCACCAACCGGTCGGCATCGACCTCGAACAACCGAAAGAGAAATTGCTGCGCGTTGCCCCGCGCATGTTCCACCCCGCCGAGCTGGCTGACGCCGGCACGGACCTAGTCAAGCTCTGCATTTACTGGTGCGCCAAAGAAGCCCTCGTAAAAGTGTATGGCAAGAAGGATCTCACCTTCGCAAAAAGCCTGTTAGTGGCCCCATTTTCGCAGAAAACAGGAGGGGAGATAGTTGGCAGCATTATTGTCGATAGTCAGGAAAGGGTAATACCTTTATGCTACACGGTCACCCCCGACTTTGTCATGGTATTCAACAAAGCCACCACACTATGAAAAAGATCATTTTCCTTTTTGCCGCGGCTGTAGCTTCCCTGGCGGCACACGCCCAGGAAGTAAAAGACTTTAGCCTTGTCAATGTCGCCAACGGCAAGACTGTGTCATTGAACACCTACCCCTCGTGCGCGGGCATTGTGATCGTGTTCACCAGCAATGCCTGTCCTTACGATGAATATTACCGCGGCCGCATCGACAAGGTGGCCCGCGAGTACCAGGACAAAGTGCCCGTGCTGCTGGTCAACGCACACAACGACCCCAACGAGTCGATCGACAACATGAAAAAGAAAGCCGCGGGTTGGTCCCTGCCCTACCTGGCCGACAAAGACCAGGTATTGATGACCAGCCTGGGCGTTGCCAAAAGCCCCTCGGCCTATCTGCTGAAAAACAACGGCGGCAAATTCACGCTGATCTACAGCGGCGCCATCGACGACAACGCGCAGGTAGAAGCTGACGTACGCCACCACCACCTGAAAGACGCCATCGACATCATGCTGGCCAACCAAAAAGTAGCCACCACCGAAGTCCGCCCCGCAGGCTGCAGCATTCGCAAGAAATAATCACATCTACAACGGGACATAAAAAACCACCGGATTAATTGTCCGGTGGTTTTATTTTATCCAATATCGACAGCTGCATAGCTGGCGCTATTCCACACCAATAGCATCATATACCACCACCTTCTCCCACAGGTGCGAATACTCCTTCACGAACTTCTCATGAATAGGATGCACCTGGTACACATTCTGTCCCTCCACATCATCAAAGAAGATAAGCTCCGACGCACTATAGCTGGCATCCACCACCGGCCGCAGCTCCGTACTGGCCGGCACGCCGATATGCAGGCTGCGCACGCTCTCGATCTTGCGCAGCGTACGCAGTCCTTCGAGCAGTTTATTGAGATCTTCTTTTGAGTCGCGGTTCTTCAGCCAGAAGAACACGTGATGCGCTAATTGCTTTTTACCTTTTGCTGTTTCCATAGTTGTAAGTGACATGCCAGAGGCGACACCGGCGGTTAAGACGGCGGCGCTGGCCATAAAAGTTCTGCGGGTTTGCTTTTTCATGGGTATAAATGTATCGGTAACACGGGCAAGGTACGACATAACCGCCAACGGCGGAAGCCCCTGCCGGTACTATTCGGTGATTTCAATCCGGTTGCCGTCAGGATCCAGCACCACGCTTTCGTAATACCCGTCGCCCGTGGTACGCGGCTCGCCCACCACTTCATAACCATCCCCCCGCAGCACTTCGGTCAGCCGGTCTACCTCCACCTTGCTGCCCGTCGAGAGCGCGAAATGTACCAGCCCCGTGAATTGTTTGTATACATCATTCTCACTGTTCGGGATACCCGGCATCTGCATGATCTCCAGGCGGCACCCCTCGTCAAAGCTTAGAAAGTATGACGCAAAGCCCTTCTTCGGATTGATATACTTATCGTTGGCACGCGCGCCAAAGTATTTTTCATAAAAGGCCCGGAGCTTCTCCAGGTCGTGTGTCCATACGGCAATGTGTTCGATCTTCATGATCCACTAATAAATCATCTTTGCTATACTTTTAAGTAAAAGGCCACATCAATGGGGCATAGACCTGTAGGCATATCACAAGAATTTAACGCTTCGAATATACCGGTTTTCCAGGCAGACCATGCAACTATCTAAACCTTCCGGTTTATCCGGAAACAATGCTCATACTTCTCCATCCCGATCTTCGGATAATAACCGATCGCCTTCGGCGCCGCCAATAAGATCAGCGTGGTCTCCTCTCCCGACGCCACGTGGGTACGTCGGATCAGCTCCTTGCCGATGCCCTGGTGTTGAAAGGCTTCGTCCACCGCTAAGTCAGACAGATAACAGCAAAAGGAAAAATCCGTCAGCGCCCGTGATACTCCCACCAGCAGGTCGCCTTTCCAGGCGGTGACTAACACGTTGGCGTGCTCCAGCATACGGGCGACACGGTCGGGCTCGCTTACCGGCCGCCGTTCGGACAACGTCGAGCGCGTCAATACATCAATAAATTCTTCTGTCGTAATCGGGCGGTTGTCGAAATACTGAATGTCTGCTATCATATCGGAAGGGGTTAGTCGGGTTTCTGATACACATTGGTGCGACGTACTTCCATGTAACGCTCGGGATGGTCCAACGGCCGAAAGCCATATTGGCTGTATAGTCCCTGTGCGTCCGAGGTCACCAGCACGATGCGGCGAAAACCCTGCAGGGGCTCCGCTTCAAATATATATTTCATCAACTGTTTCGAAAGGCCGCGGCCGCGGTAGGCTTCGTCGACAAACACGTCGCCCAGGTAACCGAAGGTGGCGTGGTCGGTAACGAGCCGGGCAAATCCCACCTGGCGTCCCGCATGATAAATACCAAAACAGAGAGCGTTATCGATGGAGCGTTGAACGATCTCCAGGGGTATGTTTGCCGCCCAATACGACTGCTGGGAAAGAAACTGGTGTATATACGGTACGTTCAGACGCTGTTTGTCTGCGCTAAAGAGAAAGCCGTCTGCTACCAGCTCTGGAAATGTTATTCCATTCATGATCCGATCTTCAATACGATCTTACCAAACTGTCCGCCTTGTTCCATGCGCTTAAATGCTTCGGGTGCTTGTGCCAGCGGGTATACTTCATCAATCACCGGTTTGAGTTTGCGGCTTTCGATAAAGTCGAGCATGGACAGGAACTCGTCGCGTGTGCCCATGGTGGTGCCGTGTATGGAGAGTTGCTTCCAATAGAGCAGGCGTGTGGCCACGTCGGTAATGTTGCCAGCCGTACGACCAAAGTTCACAATGCGCCCGCCCGGTAACGCCAGCTCAATAAATCTATTAAACTGATCACCGCCGGCACTGTCGATGATGATATCGAAACCACCGGTCTCTTTTTGTGCTTGTGCCGCCCAGTCGGCTTCGGTATAAACAAATCCGCCGGCCGCGCCCAGCGTCTTCGCCTTCTCGATCTTCTCGCGTGAGCTCGACGTGACATATACCCGCGCCTGGTACGCCACGGCGAATTGCAGCAGCCACAGGGCGGCACCACCGCCGATGCCGGTAATGAGCACCTTCTCCTTCGCCCGCAACCGCGCCTTCGAGAACAACGCACGGTAAGCCGTCAACGCCGACAACGGGATCGCCGCGCACTCTTCATTCGACAGATGCTCGGGCTTCTCAAAGATATATTTCTTGGAAATGACCATGTATTCGGCAAAGGTGCCGTTGTCCGGGAAACCCAGGATGCGGAATTTATCGCCCTGTACCATCGGGTTCGCGCCCCACTCCAGCGACGGATTGATCACGACTTCCATGCCCACCAGGAACGGATCGGCATCCTCTCCTACATCTTCCACCACGCCACAGCCGTCGGAGCCGAGGATCACGCCGTCGGGGAACATCTGTTCCTGCTCCTGCATCACCCACAGGTCACGATGGTTGAGGGCCGCGGCGTATAGCCGGATGAGCACCTGGTCTTTAACAGGCCGGGGTTTCTTGAAATCGCCAACTGTCAGGGGTTGGTCTTTGCCTTTAAACAATAGGGCTTTCATATAGCATCAAAAAAATATCACTACCCAAGCGACCGATGCCGGTCAGGTAGTGATACGTTGTTATACCGCAAAAAGTTATCAGCGTACGGGGATGATGTAATTCCACTGGTGTGTATCCGCCTCCTTGCCCATGCGAATGTTGTTGAGCTTTTCTTTTACACGCAGCTGGAAGCTCGACGGACCCGCCTCGGGAACGGCCAGGTCCTGCCCTTTGATGTTGATCAGCGCAATGGGCGCTACCACGGCCGCTGTACCGGTACCGAACGCTTCGGTCACTGCACCGCTCTTCAGACCCGCTTCGATCTCGTCGATGCTCACGCGGCGCTCCTCGATCTTCATCCCCATATCTTTGGCCAGCGTCAGGATCGTGTCGCGGGTAATGCCGTCCAGGATGGCCGTATTAAGCTGCGGCGTCACGAGCGTACCGTTGATCACGAACATCACGTTCATCATGCCTACCTCGTCGATATACTTATGTTCTTTGTGGTCCGTCCACAAGATCTGATCAAAGCCTTCTTCGCGGGCGATCTGTGTCGGGTAAAAGGCACCGCCATAGTTACCGGCGCATTTCGCAAAACCGGTACCCCCTTCGGCGGTACGCACATAGTGGTCTTCTACTTTCAGGCGGTAAGGTTTGGCCTGGTATGCCGCCACGGGACTATTGATGATGATAAACTTAAAGTGATCCGCCACTTTAACGCCCAGGCGCGCTTCATACGCAAACATGAACGGACGGATATAGAACGACGAGCCCTCGCTGGTGGGGATCCAATCCTTGTCGAGCTCGATCAACGCATGCAGCGACTGTACAAACATCTCTTCGGGTACTTCCGGCATGCACATGCGGTTCAGCGAGCGGTTGAACCGCTGCGCGTGGCGCGCCGGACGGAAGATATTGATGTTCTTATCGCTGGTCCAAAACGCCTTCATTCCTTCAAAGACCGCCTGGCCGTAGTGCAGGGAGAGCATCGCAGGGCTCATGAGCATGTCGCCGTATGGCACGATCGTGGGCTCATGCCACTTGCCGTCTTTGAAGTCGGCTACGATCATGTGATCTGCAATGTATTTACCAAATTCCAGGTTGTTGAAATCAACTTCTTTGATTCTCGATTTCGAAACACGCTGCACAGGAATAGAAGTCGTCAAGGTCGTCATAGTTCTATGGGTTATGAGGTGGAAATTTCATAATTATCTGTCTAATAAGCATGGTTTATACGGATATTTTTAGCGCATGCGCCCGATACACCGCCAGCAGCACATCAAAAGCGAGCTTTCCGTCGGCCTCGCCCGTCTGCCAGTTAGAGATCGCCGCGCGTATGGCCGGCGTACCTTTGTACACGGTAGGCGTAAAGAAAACACGTCCGTCGTCGCGAACGGCATCGAGAAACGCCCGGATCTCGTCCAGGGTAGTTTCGCCGCGGAAAGAAAAACATACTACATTCATCCGCACCGGCGCCAGCAGGCGAAACTCGTCCGAGCGCTCCAGGCGTTCGCCCAGGCCGTGCGCTACAGCGCAGTTGCGCTCGACGATCTCCCGGTAACCGTTGCGGCCATACGCCATCAGCGTAAACCACGACGGCAGGGCGCGAAACCGCCTGGAATTCTCCGGTGTTACATGCATGGAATCGGGCATCAGCGCCGGATCTCCCAGGTAGGCCGCCTGGTTCTGGAACACCTTTACCTGGATGCTTTTATGACGGGTGAATTGCATGGCCGCATCGTATGGTACATTCAGCCATTTATGCGCATCGATCGTTACACTATCGGCCAGGTTAATGCCCTGCATCAGGTGTTGATGTTGCGGCGAGCACGCGGCAAAACCGCCAAAGGCAGCGTCTACGTGTAGCCAGAAGTTATATTTCTGTTTCAGGGCACCGATGGTCTGCAGATCGTCAAAGTCTACGGTATTGACAGTACCTGCATTGGCCACGACCACCACCGGTCCGGATGCCTGCGCCAGCGCAGCCTCCAGCGCCCGTACATCGATCGCCTCGCGGCCGGGCAGCGTATCGACCTTCACCCACGACGTGCGCCCCACGCCCAGCATGGAAAGGCTTTTCAAAATGCTGGAGTGCGGTGTTGCACTGAGTACCCGCATGGGCGGCATGCCATACAGGCCGTCTTCACTCAGGTTTACGCCGTGCTGCTCGCCGATCCACTGACGTGCCGACGCCAGGCTCACAAAGTTGGACATCGTGGCCCCCGTCACAAACGTGCCGGTATACGCCATGTCGAGACCAAAGAGCTGCTTGAGGAAGTGTAGCGTTTGGCGCTCCAGGAAATGAGCCACCGAGTCGGTGCTGCCCGACATGACCTGGTCATAAACACTCACCAGCCAGTCGCCCGCCAGTGACGCGGGCGTCGAGCCCCCGGTAACAAAACCGAAGTAGCGGGGCCCCGCGCTGTTCGCCATGCGTGGCGCATACCGCTCGCGGAATTGTACCAGCACATCCAATGCACCCCACCCCTCGGCGGGCAGGTCGGCAAAGGCATCGTCGGGCACATAGCGCGATGGTGGCGCCGGCTCGGTAGGGTGGAAATGCTCATCAGCCAGTCTTCCCACCTGTTGCAGGATGGCGGTGATGGCTTCTTTGTCGCTTCGTAATACTGCATTCATAGTCCGATCGCGTTAGCGGTGATTAATATATACATACCAGTCCTTTCCCTGCCGGCTGTACAGAGGCCAGCACTTCTTCTTTTGCCACAGATCCCACCAGCCGCTCGACGATCCATCCCACCAGGTCCAGCGCAGCCAGACATCCGGCGGCAGTAGCGATGTTGCCGTGTACGACCAGGGCTTTATCTTCTACCGTCACCCCCATCGATCGCAACTCTTCGACTGCCGTGGGGTAGGTGGTCGCCGTAATACCGTCCAGCAGTCCCAGGGCGGCCAGGATCAACGCACCCGAGCACATCGAGCAGATGATCTGCCGCGACGGATCGAGGTTGAATCGCTTCAGGTATTGTTCGTCTTTGATCAACGCGCGTGTACCCGCACCACTGGCGAAGAATACGACATCGGCGTCGGCACATTCCTCGATCGTACCGTGTGTCTTCAGCGGCATGCCGGTGACGGAAGTATGGATCTTTTCCGTACCCACAATGCGAACACTCCATGCGGGATCGACGAAACGCACGCGGTTGAACAGGTCCCAGGGCAGGTGCACGTCGATGTCGGTGAACTTTTCAAAGGCAACAATGGTAACTTTTTTCATGGCGGGTCTGGTTATGGTTTTATGTTGACAATACAGGATCGTCCGTGGAAGTATACGCCACAGTTGATGTCTTTCGGCCGAAGCCGTCAAAGTATAGATCCGGGGTTACGTATCGATACGTTTTCCGAGAATGGCGAGGCTTCGCTGCACCCCGTCAAGCACGGCGACGTCGGGGAACAACCCCCACTGTGCAAAGCCCGCGCCTTCAAACAACCGAAGGCTTGGCGCGTTGTGCGCGAAGATGAACCCCAGCAGCGTGCTCACCCCCAGGGCGCGGCACCGGATAGTCGCCTCTTCTAAAATCTTCTTGCCATACCCCTTGCCACGCGCGGCGGGGTCGAGGTAGATGGCGATCTCGGTGGTGCCGTTGTAGGCCGGACGACCGTAGAACGATTTGATGCTGACCCAGCCGAGTGTCGTGCCGGCGTCATCTTCTACGATCCACAGGGGGCGGCGGTCGGGTGTAAACTCTTCAAACCACTTCACGCGGCTTTCAACAGTCACCGGCTCAGTGTCGGCTGTCACCATTCTGCCCGGCACCGTCGTGTTGTAGATCGCTACGATCTGCGGCAGGTCTTGCAACATGGCATCTCGGAACTTCATATAAATAAGAATAGGTCTAAGGTCTGGTGGATGTTTATAGGGTCAAAGCGTTTTTTTCATAAGCCAGTCGGTCTGCACGTCGTCTCCCAGCACAAAGGCATGCTCGCTGAACCGCTCGAAGCCGAACTTTTTATAGAAGGCCTGCGCGCGGGTGTTGTGTTCCCATACACCCAGCCATACCGTTCGGTAGCCGGCTTTGCGTGCATGGTGCAGACACGCTTGCAGCAGGATCTTGCCTACCTGTCGCCCCAGGTAATCCTGGTGCACATAAATGCGCTCGATCTCCAGGGCCACTTCGGAGTGAAGCGCCTCCAGCGGCTCGCCCTTGCGCACCTTAGCATAGCCTACCGCCGCTGTCCCCGCATAAGCCAGGAAAAAAACAGTGCCTTCTTCCTGCCATTCCATCTCCAGCTTTTGCAAACCAAAGTTCCGCTCGCGGTAAAGCGCCATGTCTTCCGCTGTGTTGTGTTCGCGGAATGTATCTTCAAAGGTCTTGATGGCAAGCTCACGCAGCACCGGCAACGCATCGCGCCCCACCGTCTGGATCACAAATTCTTCTTCCATACTTCTATAAAGATAGCACCTTTAATCATGCGAGAGCTGTGCCTTCCACGCATTGCGCAGCTGATACCCGCGGTTCACGATATAGATGCCCGCGATGGTCAGCAGGATGGCGATGCCCATGCGGGTATTGAGCTTCTCGTCCAGCACCAGCCATCCCAGCACCACCGCCACCAGCGGGTTTACATAGGCATAGAGCGATACGATCGTTACCGGAAGCTTACGCAATGCGTAGGAGTAGCAGGTATACGCGATCACCGAGCCGAACACGATCAGGTATGCCAGCGGCAGCAACGTCTTGGCCGTCCACGGTATGGCGTGCAAATCATCAAAGAGCAGCGAGAACGGGATCAGCCACAGTCCCCCGAAGAGCATCTGCAAGCCCGCATTCAAAAACGGATTGCTGTCGGCGCTGTGCTTCTTCATCCAGATCATGCCCGTCGCCCACGACATCACGGCCGTCAGTGTCATCACAATGCCCATGACATACTCCGGGCGGGCAAAGTCGCTTAAGTGCTCACCGAAGATCAAGGCAATCCCCACGGCACCCAGGGCAACACCCAGCATGATCGGCATCGTCGGGCGCTCGTCTTTTTGGATCGCCATGTTCAACAGGATCACCACCACCGGCATGAATGAGCAGATCACCGCGGCAATACCGCTGGGGATGTGCACTTCCGCCCACGCCACAAAGCCGTTGCCGACCGAGATCATGAGGAAGCCCGCCAACGCCTGGCGAAGAATGTAACGCTTATTCGGCACTTTCACCTTTCCAATGGTCAGCATAAAGACAACGAGGATCGACCCGGCCGTGATCTGCCGGATAACGGTGAACAGGAACGGCGGGAAATCAACGACCGCCATCCGCATGGCCAAAAAGGTAGTTCCCCAGATAATACAGATCGCTACAAGGGCCAGGTACGCAAACAGTAGATCTCTTTTCAAAGCGGTGTGGTTAAATACGTGTAAAGAATGGTCAAAACTTGCTTTTAATACGCAGAAAAAACAGTTTCAGTTTCGGGTATTTTGACCATATCAGTTTATCGCATCGTCAACACTGGAAAAATCACCAGCACCTTTGAGATCATCCTGGTGAATGACAACTGCCCTAATACATGCCACGGTGACCACACAGGCGCTGATAAAATAAGCACGCTTGAAAAACGTTTATGTCAGCACAGTCGTTACATTTCGCTTTTCATCCTCGTCCATGAGCGTTTCTAAGAAAATCAACTCCTTCCGGAGAAGCCTGATGCGCAGCCTTACCCGTGGCATCGGCCGGTCAAACAACCTTCCTGCCGGGACGCCCCGCGACCCGATCGTTGTTCAACGCGTGCTTATCTGCCGTCCCAACCACCGCCTCGGCAACTTGCTGTTGATCACCCCGCTACTACAAGAAGTGACCGCCGTCTTTCCCGGTTGCCGCATCGACCTGCTGGTAAAAGGCGGTGTAGCCCCCGTGATCTTTCAGGGCTACGACAATATCGACCGTATCATTTCCCTGCCCAAGAAACCGTTTAAAGAGCTACTGCGCTACCTGCGCGTGTGGGTGTCCTTAAAGCGTACGCGGTACGACCTGGTAATAAATGTCGTAAAAGGTTCCTCTTCCGGGAGACTGGCGACGAAATTCTCCACCGCGCCCTATAAGATCTTTGGAGACGAAACGACGATCGACCCCGGGCTGACCGGCCACCAGCATATTGCCCGGTACCCGGTATACCAATTCCGAAACCACCTGGCGGCCTGGGGTATCCCCCCGCGCACAGCCGACACGCCGCCCCTGGACCTTCGGTTAACCGCGGCCGAACGGGCTGCCGGGCAAACACTCCTGCATCAGCTAACGGGCAACGACCGAAAAGCCATCAGCGTGTATACCTACGCCACCGGCGACAAATGCTATTCATCTGACTGGTGGACAACCTTCTACACCCGACTAAAGGCTGAGTTCCCCCACTATAACATTGTCGAGGTCCTACCCATCGAAAATATCTCGATGCTTTCTTTCCAGGCGCCGACCTTCTATAGTAAAGATATCCGCGCGATCGCGGCGTTCATTGCTGCCACCGCCGTTTTCATTGGCGCCGACAGCGGTATTATGCACCTGGCCACATCGTCGCATGCACCTACCGTTGGGTTGTTTTCCATCACCGATCCGGGGGCATACCAGCCTTACGGGCATCGCAGCCTCGGCATCGACACCCGTCACTCCGATCCCGACCGCTGGATCCGCACCATCCGGGATATTTTGGAGCAAGCATAAGTCTCTCCCGCTACGTTCGTAGATCATCTTTTCTCTTTCGTCGCTTTTTTACCCGGGTATGATTATTTCGCGACCGCTGTAAGCAATCTTTTGCTTTTTGTTCGCGTTGGTTTTACAGAGCCGTCGAATACTGTAACCGAAATCGTTTGCTTGAAAAAGTATACAATATTTCGGGAGGTCTCTTCGACGATACCCTTAACACCCATGAAGAGAATTATTACTGATCCTGCGTATTCCTTTCTACAGGAGTACGTCGAGAATATTCCCCACACCTTTGGAGATCGGGGAATCGTGCTGCATGCCAAGCGGAATATTATCAAGGAAGATACGGTACACGGTGTTCACCTGGTCATCAAGTCTTTTAAACGCATTTACCTGCCCAACCGCATCCGGTATACCTATTTCGCTTCCTCCAAGGCGCAACGCGCCTTTGACAACGCCCACATCCTCACGAAACTGGGCTTTACCACCCCGCGTCCAATCGCCTACATCGAGATCACCCGCGACGGCCTGATCACCGACATGTATTTTGTCTCGGAGTACACGGACTTTGTCGCCCTTGACAAGATACGCGAAGCACCGCTGGAAGAGGCCAGGCCCCTGCTTCTGCAACTGGCCCGGCATACCTACCAACTGCACCAGACCGGCGTCTACCACATCGACTACAACCTTGAAAATATACTTTTCCGGCAGCACGACGGTCGATACGAGCTGTCGCTGATCGACAACAACCGCATGAAGTTTGGCCTGATCCGCTTCAACGATGGCATCCGCAACTTTGAACGGCTGGGCCTGTCGACCGAACACCTTACGTTTGTGGGTAGGGAATATGCGCGGCTGTGGAATGTGCCGGAGGTCATCGCCATCGAGCGACTTTTTTATTATAAAAGAAAGCAGTTGGAGAAGCGGTTGCGGAAAAAGGCTTTAAAGCAGGTCCTTGCCGGTCTGAAGAATCTCCGGGAAACATCCCCGGTAATGAGAGCGCTGTCAACACGCTATCTGGCCGCGGTCAATTTTATGACGAACTTTGTGTTGTTGGTAGCCTATTGGTGGAGGAAGTCTTAGCATGGCAGGCGTTAGCGTCTGGCGCAAGTCTTAACTAACTACCATATACAACATCCCAATCCTTCCACACGGGTTCATACCCCTGCTTCCGGATCATAGCAGCAATCTCCTTTGAAGACCGCTCATCCGAAACCTCAAACTGCTCCAGTGACTCGGGTTCCACACTATATCCGCCGGGATTCGTCTTCGATCCCGCGCTCATGCTTGTAATGCCTAACGGGATAATGTTATCACGAAACGCCTCCCGCTCCCGCGTGGAGATCGATATTTCCAATGTATCATTCAGCAGCCGGTAAGCACAGATGAGTTGCACCAGCTCGCGGTCGCTCATGTAACTATGGAACTCCCGCACTTCGCTTTCGCCGGCCTTGCCGACCTCGATCGGCCGCAACCGGGGGAACGACACCGAGTACTTTGTCTGCCAATACGTCTTTTCCAGGTACTGAACATGCAGCGCCGTAAAGAAGCTATCGACACGCCAGTCCTCCAGGCCGATCAATGCCCCTACGCCAATTTTATGTATCCCGGCCTTACCCAGCCGGTCGGGCGTTTCGAGCCGGTATTGAAACTTCGATTTCTTCCCCTTGGGATGGTAGTGTTTATACCGGTCAGTGTGATACGTTTCCTGGTATACCAGCACCGTGTGCAGCCCTTCTGCGATCAGGGTTTCATAGTCCGCTTGATCCAACGGCTGCACTTCCAACGATATGTGCGCGAAGTAAGGTCTCACCAGCCGGATGGCATGTTGCAGGTATGGCACGCCCACCGTCTGGTTAGCCTCGCCTGTTACGAGCAGGATGTGATCATAGCCCATGGCTTTAATAGCCTGTACCTCCTGTAAGATCTCGGCGTCTGTCAGGGTTTTGCGTTTGATCTTGTTATCGAGGCTGAAGGCGCAATAGGTGCAGATGTTCTGACACTCGTTGCTGAGGTATAGCGGCACATACATCTGTATCGTGCGGCCAAAGCGTTTCAACGTACGCGTCCGGCTGAGACGTGCCATCGCCTCGAGGTGCGGCGCCGCTGCCGGTGATACCAGCGCTTTAAAATCTTCCAGGTCGCACCGTTCCTTCTGCAAAGCGCGCCGCACATCGGCATCGGTCTTTGCCCGGATGTCCGCCTGTACATCCTGCCAGGAAAATCGGTTGAAGTATTCGGTGAACATGATCAGTCTTTCAGGAATGATGTCAGCGGACTGCTTGCCTGCGCATGATCGTGCGCGGCGGCCAGCCGTGCTTCATACGCCATACGCCCGGCGTCTACTGCCAATGCAAAGGCACGCGCCATCGCCGCCGGATCTTGCGAGACGGCAATGGCCGTATTCACCAGCACCGCGTCGGCACCGATCTCCATGGCCTTCGCCGCGTCCGAGGGCGCGCCAATGCCCGCATCGATGATCACCGGCACCTGGCTTTGCTCGATAATGATCTCTAAAAAGTCCAGGGTACGCAGACCCTTATTGCTCCCGATCGGAGATCCCAGCGGCATCACGGCCGCGGTACCCGCGCCTTCCAGTTGTTTACAGAGCACGGGATCGGCGTGAATATACGGCAGCACAACAAAGCCGAGCTTAGCCAATGCCTCCGTTGCTTTCAAGGTCTCCAACGCATCGGGTAACAGGTATTTAGGATCGGGGTGTATTTCCAGCTTTACCCAGTTTGTCTCCAGCGCCTCCCGTGCCAGTTGCGCGGCAAATACCGCCTCGCGCGCGTTGCGGGCACCCGACGTATTGGGCAAGAGTCCGAGCGACGCTGTGCGCAACGGTGCCAGCAGCGCATCCGTGTCGGTCTCCCGGTCCACGCGCTTTAACGCTACGGTTACAAGCTCTGTACCCGAGGCCTGTACCGCCTGCGCCATTTCTGCAGGAGAGCCAAATTTACCCGTCCCGAGGAACAACCGCGATCGGAATGTTTTACCGGCTATGTGTAGTGGTTGCATACAATATTTCTCTTAATTGATCGACTGTCTTTCTTTTATCCGGAGCCTGCGTGATGGCGCCCGAAAGCGCCACGCCATATACACCGGTCTCGCGCAGTGCCGGTACATCGTCTACGGTTATGCCCCCGATGGCATAAACAGGGGTCATAATATTCTCCCGGCGCAGCGCGTCCAGAAGAGCCGTATACCCTTCCAACCCTAGCACCGGGCTGAGCCTGGCTTTCGTCGTCGTGAACCGGAACGGCCCCAGGCCGATGTAGTCACATCCTTCCGCGGCACGCTGGCGCAGGTCCTGTAACGTATTGGCCGTGCCGCCCACCAGGCGCGCTGGACCTACGATGGCACGGGCTTCGGCCACCGGCATATCTTGCAGCCCCAGGTGTACACCGTGGGCATCGGTCTCCAACGCCACGCGCGCGAAGTCGTTCACAATAAAGAAAGCTTTATACTCCGCGCACAGCTTGCGCACAGACTCCGCCAACATGCGAACCACCGCTTCCTCCTGTTCTTTGAAGCGCAGCTGAATCCAGGTACAGCCGGCATCGAGGGCCGCCTGGATATTTTGCCGTTGTTCTTGTGCCGTATGGCCTTGTGATATGTATTGAATTCTACTGAACATGATACGCGAGTAGATTTTCGTTGCTGTTTAAAATACGTTCTATATATGCCTTGCCTTCGGTACAAGCCTGGGGCAACGATCTTCCCCACGCCAGGTTCGAGGCAATGGCCGAAGAAAGGATACACCCCGAACCATGCTTGGGCCATGCACGGGGTATACCCGGTAAAAACGTCGTGACCTGTTCTGCTTCGTACAGGTAATCCGTTCCCATGTGCTCGGCCAGGTGGCCACCCTTGAGGTATACACGGCAATAGCGGGCCAGTTGGCGCGCGGCTTCTTGTGCATCGTCTATACCCGCCAGCTGGCGCGCTTCCGGTACATTCGGTGTGACCAGGCAGATATGCTGTAACACTTCTTGAAGCCGCGCGGGCTCTACATCGTCCACAAACCTGAACCCGGCAGAGGCCGCCAGCACCGGGTCCCACACCAGGCGGATGTCGGCACGCTGTGCGGTGATCCATCGCACCAGGCTGTCGAGCACGGTAAAGTTTTCGATGATCCCGATCTTGACGACCGCCACCGCATATTGTGCGAACAGCGGCGCGGCCTGATCCAGGATCGTCGTCAACGGCAGCCAGTCCACCCGGTGAAACGTATTCTCTGTCTGTATCGTCAGCGCCGACGCCACACCAAAGCCCAGGCACCGGTGCTGCTCGCAGGTCTTTACGTCCGCCAGCAAACCCGCGCCCGCCGTGGGATCCAGGCCGGCGATGCTCACCACTACCGGGCGTGTATATACCATGCTTCCTGCAATTGTTTAAAGTTCTGTACCGGGTCACCCTGTTGCCAGATCGACCCCAATGCCGCGATGCCGTCAAACCCCAGGTTGTATACCGCTTCACAACGATAGGGATCGAGGCCCCCGATCGCGATCCGCTTCGTCGTCTGCGAAGCCCTTGCGGGCGCCTCCAGCGGAGCTGTCGATCGATACCCCGGCTTGGAAATGCTCGGAAAGACGGGGCCCAGCAACGCATAGTCTATTGCCGATGACAGCGTTCGATACTCCTCCGGCGAATGGATCGATGTCGAGATCGTTTTCCCCAATGCTTTCCAGCGGTCAAGCTGCGCCGACGGCGTTTGCTGCCGCACGATCGACGGCAGGTGTATACGCTGCATGCCCCATGTCTCGCCCTCCGCGTGGTGCTGATGCCAGGTCAGCCGGCCATAATAGCGCAGATCGATGCCCTGCAGAAGGTCACGGAATACGCCCGCGCCCGCCTTGGGTTTGCGCACATGCAACACCTCCAGTCCCGCCTCAAAGAGACGGTTGAAGCACTCCGCTTCACGGGGCATCGGCACGGGGCTTGAAATAACGACCAGCATACCCGTTAACTATACAGCTCGCTGCCTTGCAGGCGAAACTCTTCCGACTTATCAAACATGCCTTGCGCGGCCGAGTCGCGGATCTCCTGCGTGATCTTCATCGAGCAGAACTTCGGCCCGCACATGGAGCAGAAGTGCGCCACTTTTGCACCGTCTGCCGGCAAGGTCTCGTCATGAAACTCCCGCGCCGTGTCGGGGTCCAGCGACAGGTTGAATTGATCTTCCCACCGGAACTCAAACCGTGCTTTGCTCAACGCATTGTCGCGATACTGCGCACCGGGATGACCTTTTGCCAGGTCGGCCGCGTGCGCCGCCAGCTTGTAGGTAATAACACCGTCTTTTACATCCTTCTTGTTCGGAAGGCCGAGATGCTCCTTGGGTGTGACATAACACAACATGGCCGTACCAAACCAGCCGATCATGGCGGCACCGATCGCGGAAGTGATGTGATCATATCCCGGGGCGATATCGGTGGTCAACGGGCCCAGCGTGTAGAACGGTGCCTCGTGACATTCCCGCAGCTGTTTGTCCATGTTCTCTTTGATGAGGTGCATGGGCACGTGGCCCGGGCCTTCGATCATTACCTGCACGTCGTGCTTCCAGGCAATCTTCGTCAGCTCACCCAGCGTCTCCAGTTCGGCAAACTGCGCGGCATCATTGGCATCGGCAATGGATCCGGGCCGCAGGCCATCGCCGAGGGAAAAAGCTACATCGTATGCCTTCATGATCGCACAGATCTCCTCGAAGTGGGTATATAAGAAATTCTCCCGATGGTGTGACAGGCACCATTTAGCCATGATACTGCCGCCCCGCGAAACGATGCCCGTCACGCGCCGGGCCGTGAGCGGAATATACCGCAGCAGCACACCGGCGTGGATGGTAAAGTACGAAACGCCTTGTTCGGCCTGCTCGATCAGCGTGTCGCGGAAGATCTCCCACGTCAGGTCCTCGGCCTTGCCGTGCACTTTCTCCAGCGCCTGGTAAATGGGCACCGTACCGATCGGCACGGGCGAGTTGCGGATGATCCACTCCCGTGTTTCGTGAATGTTCTTTCCGGTGGACAGGTCCATGATCGTATCCGCGCCCCAACGGCAGGCCCACACGGCTTTCTCTACCTCCTCTTCGATGGAGGATGTAACCGCGCTGTTACCGATGTTGGCGTTGATCTTCACCAGGAAGTTGCGCCCGATGATCATCGGCTCACTTTCGGGGTGGTTGATGTTGTTGGGAATGATCGCCCGGCCGGCGGCGATCTCGTCGCGTACAAACTCGGGTGTGATATAGTTCTTCGGCGTACGCGCGCCAAAGCTGTTGCCCGCGTGCTGGTGACACAACATGGCGTCGTGGCGGCTCGCCTCCTGCTGCTCCTGGATCCGTTGGTTTTCGCGGATGGCGATATATTCCATCTCGGCGGTAATGATCCCTTGCTTGGCATAGTGCAGCTGCGTTACGTTCGCGCCGGCCTTTGCCTTCAGCGGCTTCCGGATGTGCTCGAACCGAAGATGTTCCAGGCTCTTGTCTTCCTGCCGGGCACGGCCGTAGTCGGAGCTGACGTTCTCCAGCGACTCGACATCACCACGGCCCATGATCCACGACTCGCGCAGGCGCGGCAGTCCTTTGCGCACGTTGATGTCCTGTTGGTCGTCGGTATAGGCGCCGCCCGTGTCGTATACCGTCACCGGTGGATTTTCCACCAGCTGACCGTTGTGCAGACGCGTCGGCGACAGCGTGATCTCACGCATGGCCACCTGCACGGGGTGCAGCGACCCCGCCACGTATACTTTCCGCGAGCCGCTGATGGCTCCCGTCGAAACTGTTTTTTTCATAGCTATCCTCCTTGTGTTGCTTGAATGATGAGAATCGAATCGTGGGCTTGCAGGTAATGACGGTCATGATCTCCCCGGGCGATAACTTCCTGGTTCACGGCAACAGCAAAGCCGGTTTGTTTGTCGCCCATGTGGGCCACAACAACGCTTTGGAGCGTAGCCCCTTCGGCTACTTCATACGGACGGTCGTTGATGGTGATCTTCATGTCGCATTCCTGAAAAGCATGTTGCTTTAGGAATGACGATAAGCGCGCAAGAACAATAACAAACTAAAACGCACGCGGTCAATCTTACTTTTCCCTTCGGCAGTACTAACTGCATCAGGTTCGTAGGGTATTATCTCAGCACTATGGCACCCCTAAAGCGTAACAAAGGTTAGGAGTTTATTTGAGATTGTCAAAATAAATCTGACAGACGGCCCGGCAGGGGATCACCTAAAACACTGATCCATAACTACATAAAACTCGTGCAGCAGCCTGTAATTTATACATCGGCGGGGTCGGGTATAACGCCAAAAAGCAAAAGTCCGGAGTCATTACCGACCCCGGACCTGATCTTTATTTTCCCCCACGCTTCCGGTTCTCCCGGACCTTCTGTCGCATTTCCTGCTTCTTTTCGGTATACTTCGTGAATTGATCCGGCGTTAATACAGCCTTCAGCTCTTCATCCTTCGCCTTGTTATTATCTTTTGCCTCCTTAAACCTGCTCCGGCGATCGCCGCCCTCGGCCTTGATGTCCTCCATCTGGCCGGCATATTTTACATTGATGGCGTGTACCTTAGGTTCTTGCTCGGTTGTGAGCGCTAATTCTGTCTTCATCCAGTCGGTCCATTTCTGGGCGCGTTGTTCGGCGGTTAATGGGGTGCGGTCGGCTGTTTGGGCGGTGGCTGGGATGTGGGAGATGATGGCTACTAATGCGGCCAGGAGTATTGAAATTTTTATTGTGCTCATTTTATTGTTGGTTATGTATTTGTTTAATGTTCTTTTAACGCCCGGTGTGTTTTAACGTCATGTGTTGTTTTAACGCCATGTGTTGTTTAACCCCAGGCCTTCGCTGGCGCTCAGCCTGGCCTGATCTGTTACGCCCTTACAGGGCTGACGGGAATTTTTGCTTATTATGTTTGGGGTGAAGGCCCTATTATTGCGCTATGCGGGGGTTATGCTGCCTGTGGTGAGGTTTAGTATATATTTTATACCTTTTACTGTTAGCTCGGCGGTGTGGTTGCCATTGAATACAATGGTGCCGGTATAGGTGAAGGATCCCTTGCCGGTAACGGTGCCGGTGATCGTCGCCGACGCGGTGCCGCTCAGAATTTGGTGCGACGCTTTATCGACCACGACATCGTCGAGGGTAATGTCAACGCTGCTCGAGGTCGAGTTTCGATTGCGGATCTTCGATTGAAACGTTCCCGCGCTCTGGTAGTGAGCGTCTATGCTGTACGTGACTACGGTATTCTCCAGTTTCGTGATCGTAACGTCTGCCGTCCCCTCGTGTGCAGACGAAATACGCGGGCCGTCAAATTCGCCGTCGTAGGTAACGTCCACCTCCATTGTTTTGGGCGCATCGTTTTCGCAGATAAGCTCATAATGGTAGGTGTACGCAAACGAATAGGTGACAGAGGAGCCCGACGGGTTTGTCACGTTCAATGTAAGATCACTTTCAAAACCGCACGTGGCCGTGCGGCCGCCATCATAGGCGTCCACCACGCTACCGGTAACAGTGGCCGACTGATCTACGACCGCCGCAAAGCCAGAAGAGCTTTCCGCCAGAGACGATGCGATCATTTCGGCCGCTTCATCGTTTGAGACGGCTTCCTTTTCATCATCGTCTTTACAGGCACCGGCAGCCAGTACCAAACATGTCAGAAATGTCGCTTTTAAAGTTTTCATAGTGGATTGTCGTTAAGGAATGATGGTTTAAAGAGTCGCGTTCGTGTGAATTTTCGATGTTTAGAAACCCCACGCCGGCAAAGGTTTAATACTCCCGGAAACTTTTTTTTACCGTTAAGGTCCTTCCGGCAAACCCGGAAAGTGCATCGGTAAATCATACATTTCTTCCGTGCGAAGGGTCACTACCTTGGTGCAGAACGCTGGATACCAGGGTTAAACCATGAGCCTGTTGCGATGAGTGCAGAGCGAAGAAAACGCGTATTGCTGATCACCTATTACTGGCCACCGGCCGGTGGATCGGGTGTACAGCGTTCCGTAAAATTTACCAAATACCTGCGGGAGTTCGGCTGGGAGCCGATCATTTTTACCGTTCGCAACGGCGAATACCCCGAGCGCGACCAGACTCTGATACGCGACATCCCCGAGGATATAGAGGTAGTCACAGCCCCCACGTACGAGCCTTACGCTATCTTTCGCGCACTTACCGGTCATAAACAACACGTTAACGCCAACCTCTTTCATAACCGGCAAAAGAAAGGTGTCATCAGTCGCCTGCTCTTCTGGATAAGAAGCAATCTTTTTATACCCGACGCGCGCATAGGCTGGCTGATCCCCGCGAAGCGCCGGCTGAATACATTCCTACGGCAGGAAAGCGTAGACGCCATTATCAGCACAGGTCCACCCCATACCGTACACCTCATCGCCGCCAGCGTCAGCAAGAAATTCTCCATACCGTGGCTGGCAGACTTTCGTGATCCCTGGACGGGCATCGACTACTTCGACAAGCTTGCGTTGACCTCCGCCGCGCGAAGACTACACCAACGGCTGGAATACCGCACGTTGACACAAGCCGACAGTGTCATTACCGTGAGCCCGTTCCTGCAAAAAATGCTCGAAGGGATTTCCCACAGAAAGGTACATGTCATTACCAACGGGTTTGACGAAGAAAACTTTATCCATAAACGACCGGCACCCGACACGCGGTTCACGATCGTACACATGGGCATGCTGGGCGGCGCACGCGACCATCGCATCTTCTGGCAAGCCCTGGCCACGCTGGCTCAACACGATCAGGCTTTTCACGAGGCGCTGGAAATACGCCTGTACGGCAAAGTCGATGCCGGGATCCTGGAAGCCGTGCCGCCGGTATTAGCCCGCAATACCTCCCTCGAACATTATGTACCGCATGCCGTCGTGCCGAAGATCCTCCAGCGTGCACAGTTATTATACCTGCCTATACACGACTGTGCCATCGATGCGGGCTTCTTACCCGGAAAATTATTTGAATACCTGGCGGCACGACGTCCCATTATTTCGATCGGCCCGGTGCATGGCGATGCCGCGAATGTGATCCGATCGCTGCAGGCGGGTGTGACCGTACACTATACCGACCTGGATGCATTGATCCACTATTTCCGCGAACGCTTTCAGGCCTATCAGGATCACATACCGTTCGAAGCGTCGTCATCCCTCGCACAATTTTCACGCAGAAACCTGACAGCGGCGCTGGCCGATCTACTCAACACACATCTACCGACCCCATCTTCTCATGGAACCTCACCTGGATAACCCGATCCGGTTTGCACTCGCCGGCTGCGGCCGCATAGGCCTGCGGCACGCCTCCCAAATGCAAAAGTACGGCATACTAGCAGCGGTATGCGATGTCGACGTCACCAAAGCCACGGCGCTTGCCGCGAGCAGCGGCGCCATCGCTTATGATTCCCTCGACGCCCTACTGGAACAAGAAAAAGACCTTAACCTGGTCGCGATCTGTACGCCTAACGGTTTGCACGCACGCCATTCGATCCAGGCCCTGCGCGCCGGTATACATGTGCTCTGCGAAAAACCCATGGCCCTGTCTACGCAGGACTGCGGTGAGATGATCCAGCAGGCGGAGCACGCCAACCGCCGATTGTTTATCGTGAAGCAAAACCGACTCAACCCACCGGTGGCCGCCGTTAAAAAGCTCATCGAAGAAGGCAAGCTCGGCCGCATCTATACCGTTCAGCTCAACTGCTTTTGGAATCGTGACCAGGAATATTATTCCTCGTCCGACTGGAAAGGCACGCTGGCGCTGGACGGCGGTACGCTCTACACCCAGTTCAGCCACTTCATCGACTTATTATACTGGCTGGTAGGCGACATTCGCGAAGTCCATGCCCTGGCCGGGAACTTCGAGCACCAGGATACCGTCGAGTTCGAAGACAGCGGCGTGGTGATCCTGAAGTTTCACAACGGCGCCCTCGGCACCATCCACTTTACGATCAACGCCTACCACGAGAACATGGAAGGCTCGCTTACCCTCTTTGGCGAGAAAGGCACTGTCAAGATCGGCGGGCAATACCTCAACACGGTAGACTACCAAAAGATCGAAGGCTATACCATTCCCGACGTGGCACCAGGAAACCCCGCTAACGACTACGGCAAATACCGCGGCTCGATGTCGAATCACAACCTGGTGTACGACAACATCGTGGACGTGCTGCGCCACAACGGTTCGATCCTCACCAACTGCTACGAGGGTCTGAAGACGGTCGAGATTATCGAGAAGATCTATAAAAGCGCCGTGATGGCCCAACCTGTATACCGATGACATTACAACCTTTTCCACGCGAGATCCGCATCGTCGATCTCGCCGCGCAATACCGTCGCTACCAGCTGGAGATCGATGCGGCCATTCGCGATGTACTGGCGACGGCCGCCTTCATCCAGGGGCCGCAGGTCGCCTCGTTCGAGCAAGCCCTGCGCAATCACACCGGTGCCGCCGCCGTTGTATCGTGCGGCAACGGAACGGATGCGCTGCAGATCGCCATGATGGCCTTGGGGCTGAAGCCCGGCGACGAAGTCATCGTGCCCGTCAACACCTACGTAGCGACGGCCGAAGTGCTGGCCCTGCTACGCATCACCCCCGTATTTGCGGACGTGGACCCCGCCCGTTTTTTATTGGATGAGCGCCGGCTGCATTCCTATATAACACCAAAGACCCGGGCCATCGTGCCGGTGCACCTGTACGGCCAGTGTGCTGACATGGAAAGTATACTCGATATCGCCGCGCGGCACAACCTGTTCGTTATTGAAGATACCGCGCAAGCGCTCGGCGCAGTCTATACTTTCTCCGACGGCCGGCAACAAATGGCCGGTACCATGGGCACCCTCGGCACGACATCCTTTTTCCCCACCAAGAGCCTGGGCTGTTACGGCGACGGCGGTGCCATTTTTACAAACAATGCCCTGTATGCCGAAAAGATGCGCATGATTGCCAACCACGGCCAGCGCATCAAGTATCATCACGAACTGGTAGGCATCAACAGCCGGCTCGACACGTTGCAAGCTGCCATTCTGCAGGTAAAGCTTCAGTACCTTCCGGAAGAAATTCAGAAACGCAATGCCGTTGCTGCCTTCTACGATAGCCAGCTGTGCACGACGTCTGAAATCCAACTGCCCGCGCGCAGCGATCGCTCCACCCACGTCTTTCATCAATATACCATTCAGACCAAACACCGCGATGCGCTCAAAGCGCACCTGGTTGCCCGTGGCATTCCGGCCGCCTTATATTACCCCCTGCTGTTACATCAGCAAAAGGCGTATCGGGCCTATAGTAGCGACACCTTTCCGGTAGCCGGGCACATACAGGCACACATGCTTTCCCTTCCCATCCATCCCGAGATGCAGGAGGACGAGCTGATGTTTATCTGTTCAGAAATTAAAACGTTCCTGGCGGGCCTGCGTCAGGCAGGAAGCGTATAGCGTTCGAGTAAGAGCTTTTTCTTTTGTGCGGATACTGCCACCAGGCTGCCATCTTCCATTTCCAGCTCGCCACCCTTGCCCCGGAAGTAGCGGGTTACCTTGTACAGGTTGATGATGGCCGAATGATGCACCCGAAAAAAAATACCGGTATGCAGCAACGATTCCAGCTCGGTCAGGTTCTTGGACAACAGCAGCTTTTTACCGGCTCCATAATAGATAATGGAATATGCGCCGCTGGCCTGGCACCAGGTGATGTCGTGCGCCGACAGGAACACAAACCCTTCGCGTACCGGGAACCCGATCTTGCGGGCAAACGGCGATGCCAGGGAAGCTTCTTCTAAAAAATACGGGCGTGGCAAGATGTTCTCGGCCGGTCTGGTCATGGCAGTAAGGTTAGCGCACCGCCCACAACCGGGCGGCTATTGATAGTGAGACTGATCTGTTCGAAAAAACGTTGGATGGTGGATGTAAAAAAGGTTAAAAGCTATTAAACCTTTGCATCCACGCCGTGTCTAATCGGCCGTTGTGGCCCACGGGCTCTAATACGATCAGCATGACACACGCCAAAAACACATCGTCGTTGAGCCGGTGGATGCACCCGGGGCTGCTGCTCATCCTCGTGCTCCTGGTCCTGCCTGCGCACACGCCTGTTGCCACGCGCACCAAGCCGCTGCATTTTCCCTACGTAGAAGCCGGACTCACGCCGCGGCAAGCCGCCGCACACCTCGTGAGCCGTTTTACTTACGGAGCAACGCCCGGCCTCGTAGACGAAGTAACGCGCGTGGGACTGGAAGAATGGTTCACCACACAGCTCGAGGCTACCCTTCCGGACGATACGTTACAACAACGCCTGGCACCCTATGACGCTTTGACACTGAGCAACGAAACAATAGCACGCACCTTTGTCCGGAACGGCGCCTTGCTGCGCATGGCGATAAAAGACGGCGCCATCCGGATCGACTCGACGAAAGATAAAAAAGAATATCGCGCCGCGTTACAACAATACCGGCAGCAAAAAGGCTTGCGCTCCGAGCAGGAGCTCATACGGCAATTCGTCAACCAAAAGATCCTGCGGGCTACCTATACACAAAACCAGGTACAGGAGGTACTGACCGATTTTTGGTTCAACCACTTCAACGTATCGTTCACCAAGGGCCTCTGTACGCTCTATATCCCGGCGTATGAGCGGGACGTGATCCGGCCGCAGGCGCTGGGACATTTCCACGCGCTGTTACACGCAACAGCCCAATCGCCCGCCATGCTTTTATACCTCGACAATGCCAGCAGCCGTGGCGTCAACCCCGCGCGTGCCAAACGACAGTCGAACGTTCCGCAGAGACCCAGGGGACTCAACGAGAACTACGCCCGGGAAGTGATGGAGCTCCATACACTCGGAGTCGACGGGGGCTATACGCAGCACGACGTAACCGAAGCCGCCCGCATCCTTACCGGCTGGACGGTATACCCCCGCGGCACCTACCTGGGTGATAGCCTTCTCCGGAGGTTGCCCGACGACGCCACACTGCAAAAACGCGGCGGTTTTCACAAAGATGATTTCCTGTTCGCCCCCAACCGTCACGACGACGGTGAAAAGATCGTCCTTGGAAAAAAATTCCCGGCAGGGGGTGGCTACGACGAGGGAGTGCAACTCTTGAACATGCTCGCAGAGCATCCCTCCACCGCCGCTTTTATCGCACGCAAGCTTGCCGTTCGGTTCGTGAGCGACACCCCGCCGCAGGCATTGGTCGACGCCCTCGCCAAAACGTACCGACAAACCCACGGCGACATCCGCGCACTGCTGACCACCCTCGTAACATCGCCGGCCTTCTGGGATAAGAACGCCCTGCGCGAAAAGACGAAGTCACCGTTTGAGCTTGTTGTCAGCGCGCTGCGCAGCCTGCATGCCGACGTACAACGTCCCTATCCGCTCTTTCAATGGGTAACACGCATGGGACAAAAGGTATACTTCTACCAGGCCCCCACGGGATTTCCCGACAAGGCCGCGCATTGGATCAACACCGGTGCGCTACTAAACCGCATGAACTTCGGCATGGCCCTGGCCGCGGGGCGGATACCCGGTGTGAAGGTGGACCTGCTGGCACTTAATCACGAGCATGAACCCGAAAGCGCAGCCGATGCACTCGCCACCTATAGCGCGTTGCTCCTGCCCGAGCGCAACACACAAGAAACCATCCGACGCCTCACGCCCTTACTCAATGATCCCGCCCTACAGGAAAAGATCGACAGCGCCGCACATGGCACCGCGGCGACAAGACGCATGGCAGACGATGACCCCGAAGAAGACGAGACTGTTCCCGCGAATAACGCCGCGCCCAAACGATATAAACTATCGCAGGTAGCCGGTATCATTCTGGGCTCTCCTGAATTTCAACGGAGGTAACAACTCGGCTATTCTGTAAACAAAACAACATCGACCGATGACATCCCGAAGAGCATTTCTAAAAGCAGGCGGCCTGGCCCTGGTGGGAATAGGCCTCGGCGGCGTGCCCGGCTTTATGGCCCGTGCCGCCGACAGTCAAAAACGTACTGGCCTGTATAAACGTAACAAAATACTGGTGTGTATCTTCCAACGCGGCGCCATGGACGGGCTCATGGCCGTATGCCCGTTCAACGATCCATACCTGCGCGCTGCACGCCCCGACCTCTTTATGTCGCCCGCCCGCAACGGCACGGGTAAAGCCTTGATGGATCTCGACGGCAGCTTCGGCCTGCATCCGGCGATGCAAGCCTTCGAGCCACTCTTTCGCGAAAAGCGGCTGGCGATCGTACACGGCATGGGTTCCCCCAACAACACGCGCTCGCACTTCGACGCCCAGGACTATATGGAGTCTGGCACACCGTTCAGTAAAGCTACCACCAGCGGCTGGCTCAATCGCGCCGTGGGCTTGCTGGGGCACGACGCCTCGCCGTTCCAGGCGGTCAGCCTGACGCCTGCGATGCCCCGTTCGCTTTATGGCGATCAGCCGGCCCTGGCTATACACGATCTCAAAGACTTTGCCCTGCAATCTAAAGGCACGCCGGTAGATCTTTCCACCACCGCCCAGAGCTTTGAGAGCTTATACGATCAGACCTCGTCCGTGCTGCTCAAACAAACGGGCAAAGAAAGCTTCGAAGCCATGAAGATGCTGCAGCAGGTACAAACGGGCAGGTATACACCCGCCGCGGGGGTGGTATATCCGGCCACAGCGTTGGGCACATCGTTGAGACAGATCGCACAGCTTATCAAGATGGATGTCGGCCTCGAAGTGGCCTTTGCTGAATCAGGTGGTTGGGATACCCACTTTAACCAAGGTACCGGCAATGGCGCCTTTGCCCGTAACGCACAAGACTTCAGCAACAGCATTGCCGCT
Organism: Dawidia soli; assembly: GCF_018598185.1. Taxonomy (GTDB): domain Bacteria; phylum Bacteroidota; class Bacteroidia; order Cytophagales; family Cyclobacteriaceae; genus Ohtaekwangia; species Ohtaekwangia soli. The sequence continues at coordinate 82,668 of NZ_JAHESC010000023.1, read as the reverse complement.
TTCTGGGCCGACCTGGCCGCACGGCAGGATGATGTCACGGTTCTCACCATGACGGAATTTGGACGCACGGTAAAACAGAACGGTACGCGGGGTACCGATCATGGGCGTGCCTCGTGTTCTTTTATTATCGGAAATGATGTGAAGGGAGGATTGGTACACGGGGCGATGCAGCCGCTGGCGGTCGAGAATCTGGAGGATGGACGTGATCTGGCGGTAACGACGGACTTCCGGAGTATATTTAGTGAGGTTGCCGGTGTGCATCTGGACATTCAAAACAAGGATGTGTTGTTTCCGGAGTGGAACGGTAAAAAAATCGGTGTCATGCATAGAGCATGACACCGGGCTATAGCCTACGTGCTTCGAATTGTTACGCCCTTACAGGGCTATGCTTTTACTCGCATTTGCAGACCCAGGCCTTTAGCCTGGGCTGTTGTATCACGCCCCTTCGGGGCTGTTTGCTCCGGCCTATATTTCAGCTTTTGCTGGCTTGTGTGGTATAGGCTGTCCAGAGGTCATCGAGGGTCTTGCCGGTTTGCTTGCTCCAGATGTCGGCGGTGTAGGTGTTGGTGCGCATGGCGTTGTCTAATGTTTTTACCAGGCCGGGTTTTATGTCTTTTTCCAGCCATGCGAGGAAGCGGGCGGTGATGCGGTAGGCGTTTGTGTAGTGCTGACTCGGATTATAGGCGGGTAGCGACCAACCTGCGCCCTGGTTGTCGACGCCGTAGGCGTAGCGTACGTAGTCGGCGATGCCTTCGGTGAGCCATCCGGGGCCTGCGCGGTGCGGATAGGACTGCACGATGTGCATTACTTCGTGGGTGACGACGTCGATGTCGCCGGGATGTGCCTTGAACCATCCGGGACTGAACCGCACGCGACCGCCGCCCGCTTCGGCTACGGCTTTGTAGGTGGTGTCTACGAAGAATGTCACTTCTTTAAGTGAGGCTTTGTTGTATTGATCTACCAACACCGGGTATACTTCAAAGAACGTCTTGATCAGGCGGGCCTTCACCGCGGGATCAAACGACGGATCCTGATTGATAAAATTCAGCGTATAGCCTTTCTCACGAAAGACCTCGGGGGTTTGCGCCTGCACGCCGCATACCGACAACACCCATAACAACAAAGCAATAGAACAGTTTTTCATATATAAATACAATTAGTAGGTAATATCGGGAAAATCGATCTTTGCCTGGTACAGCTGACCCTCCATTTCCGTCGTCCAGCCGAATGCGGTCTTGGCCGTCTCCAGCAAGTCTGTTTTGGCGGCGCCGCTGAAGAAGTGCACAAACTCGCCCCAGTTCATCTGCCGGGTAAAGTGATTGTTGGCGTCCTTGGGGATATATTTCGCCTGAAGCTTAAAGTATTCCACCAGCACCTTTGTCTTACCATACTTGGTATAGATCGGATAGAACCAATCGCGGAACCAGTATGTAAGCGCTTTCGGGTTGTTATTGACCTGGTTCATCACGTGGTCTTTCCACCGGTTGGCTTCATCCGTCAAGCCCAAGCCCAGGTATACATCGTACTGATAGATCTCGGCAAACTTACTGTCGCCCCAGACACCGTTCGGCGGATCACCAAAGCCCGGCGAGCCCTTCGCACCAAAGCTGGCCGACTCTACAATGTGAAATACCTCGTGGGTGGGGAGGTCGATATTACCGGCCTGCGTCAACCAGGTTCCGTCGCCACAGTCGATGGCATTGTGGTAATCGTGCGATGCGTCAAAGTAATACCCCGGGTGTCCCCCGCTATGACGGCCGGTGTGGAATACCGCGTACAGCCTCGGGTCGTCACCATAACCGCCATAGGTCTTTTTGGTATAGCGCCATACATCGCCTACGTATTGAAAAGGCCACCGCACCGAACGATCTACATCTTTATCAAAATACACCACCAGGTCGTCGTCGTAATATACACGTTCCAATACCTGGCGATGATCGTGCCAGTGTTCCGTCCACGATTCCGGCGGCACCGACAACGTCTCTTCCTCCTCCTCTTCTTCGCCATCCGGATCCGGAGTCTCTACAACGGGCTCTTCGTCTTCGCCACCGCTACAGGCCACCATCGTGCTGCCCATAGCCCAAAAGAGCAGGCATAGCAAACCTACTTGAAATTTCCGTATCATGTGTTCACAGATTAAGTCAATAAAAGTCACGGGTACCCTAAAAAGGCCGGAGGAAGATCCGCCGGCCTTTATCCTGGCATACTTATTTTTCCTTACCCAACAATTTTCCTTTTAGGCCAAATTCAAACGTCCCGCCACCATACTCCCGCAGACCACTTGTTTCCGAGGTGAACATGGCCGTCAGGGTCAACCGTTCGATCACCTCCAGGCCTGCGCCCAGCGTGGCATTCTTGGTCGTGTGGTACAATGCGAAGAAGTTCAAGCGCTGGTTCTCCAGGCGTACATCGGCGCCCACGTCGACGATGTTATCGTGACCCTTCACTCCCCGAAAGGCTACCTTGGGTTCCAGCCGCACGGTATTGACTGCACGCTCAAACACCCAAACGTAGCTGGCGGCGGCAAAGAAGAGCGACTTGTCCACGGGGTTCTCATCGTTTTCGAACGTCGACCGGATGTTGGGAACCGACGCCTGCAGCGTAAAGCGATGGTCTGTAAAAGCAATCCCAAAGTCGCCATCAACATACAGGCCGCGGTCGTTGAACTGCATGACCGTGGGATCGTCCAGGTCGCCGTGCAGGTCACTGGTGCTGATCTTTTCGCTCATCACGCCGGCCGACAGCCCCAGGTGCAGGGTGCGTTCCGTGGCCAGCGATAAATGATAGCCATAGGAAGCCATAACCTTTGTGCGTCGCAGCAGGCCGGCCTTTTCGCTATAGAGCACCGCGCCGACGCCGGCCTTCTCGTCAAATTTATAGACACCGCTCAGGTACTGCGTTACAGGCGCCTGCTCGATGTCGTTCCACTGCCGACGATAGCCCAGGTTTATCGTCGCTCCTTCTTCAGCACCCGCCCAGGCCGGATTGGCCAGGTATTGGTTCTGAAAGTAGATCGCCGCCGGAGGATTTAATTGCGCTTGTGCCGGCAGGCTAGCCATCGTGCCGATCAGCACCCCTCCTGCCACAAACCACAGTCGTATAGAAATGTTTTTCATGATAGTCTTTATTTATCGTAGCGAATGATGGTAAGAGAACCCTTCAGCGGTTTGATGCCTGCGCCGGGTTCGATGACATAGAAGTATACACCGTTGGCCAGCGGCGAGCCCTGATAGGTACCGGTCCAATCGTTTGTATAGTCTTCCATGTCGAACACACGCTTGCCCGCGCGGTCGTATACACTCACCCGGTTGCCCGGAAAGATATGGATGTTCCACACTACCCATGTATCGTTCTTACCATCCTGGTCGGGTGTCAGGATATTGGTAGGATCGAGCGCATAGCTGCCGTCAATGCCCACAAAGAACGAAGCATTGCGCTCGCAACCTTCGGCATTTTTACCGGTTACGACATAGCTATACCCTTGCGTAGGGCGTACGGTCAGCACGTCGGTAGAAGAACCGGCAATGATCCCGGGGCCTTCTTCCCATGCATACTGCTCGGCACCCGTAGCCTTCAGTTGGATCGTGGTGCCGCGCTGCAGCGGCAGGCTTGCATCCAGGCCCACCGCCACCGGCAGCGGATCAAAGACGACCTGAACATTATATACAACTGTGTCCACACCGTTGTTACCCGTGCCGCCGTCGTCCTTCACCTGCACTTTCAAAACAACGGTACCTGCATCTGCTTCGGGGTTGAGCTTAAAAGACAATGTAGCTTTGCCATCAACGATCTCGGTTACAGCCGGTACTTTTTCAAATAACGTTTCATCGCCGTCTCTGATCGTAACAGACAAGGCCACCTGCTGATCGTCGTCGCCCTCACCCGGAGTGATCCCCGCCAACGCGATGACGTGGTCCACCGACGCATTACAGGTGCGAATGTCGGCCACGGCGTCAAGGGTCGGCGCCGCATTTTGTCCGGGCATTGTTACGGAGGTGATCGCCGAAAGAATAGTCGTCGCGTTTGTGCCGTACAGCGTGCGGATACGGTAATAGTACGTAAGTCCCCCGCGGCGCCCGGGATCGGTATAGGTTACCTCGTCAGGACCCGTCTTTTTGATGGATGTAAAGTCAACGCCGTTGTCGGAACGGAAGATCTCGTAACCGGTCTCGTTCGTGGCTACGTCCTCCCAGGTAAGCTCGGCCACCGTCTTGGAGAGCGGTGTTGCCGTGATGTTTGCGGGCAGCGGCGGCGCGTTGGGATCAACACCCCACAGTTCCCACTCGGAGATCTGTCCCGGTATCGTCGTACTGCCATTATTGACCGTTACGGTTATCTGATAATACTTGTACTGCACCGGCGTTGCCAGTACAAAGGCGACGGTTTGATTGCGGGAGGCAAACAAAAAACCCGTGCGTGTATCGACTACCGTCCAGCTCGTACCATTGTTGGAGCCTTCCAGCACCCAGTCTTTCGGATCACGGCCGGCAGCATCACCGCCGGACGTAAGCGTATATTTTGTCAGCAGTATATCCGCGCCCGTAGTCGACTCGTAGCGGAACCAATAGGGCAACGGGTTACCGTTCGGAATGAGGTACTTGGATGAAAAACCGTTGTCGATCAGCTTGTCGCTCGTCTCAGCCGCGTTATCGCCGTTTTCGTATTTCACCGTGATCGTTCCGCCGTCGTCGGTAAGATCGACCAGCCTGCCTGTCGGGGTCATCGTCGTAACAGAAACGGCCGGTGTATACGTTGATCCGCCAAAGGCGTTTACAGCCCGTACTTTGTAATAATACTGCGTGCCGGCCACCACGCCCTGGTCTGCGAACGTGGTTGTGTTCGCCGCCACGGCGCCTGCGTTCACAAAGTCCGTTCCGTTTTCGGAACGTACGATCTCAAAGCCGCTTTCGGTAGCGGCGTTGTCCGTCCACTTCAGGATCGTTTCCTGTCCCCCGGTGGTCTTCACCACCAGGCCCGACGGCGCATCGGGAGGATTGGAGCCCGCAATACCCCACTCGGCCATCTGAAAGATGGTCGAGCCGGGATCGAGCATCTGCGCGACATTCAACCGGTAGTAGGTATAATTCGTGCTGTTGGAAAACGTATAGGTCTTCGTCATACCGCGTCCGCTGAAATCCTCCCCGGTACGTGTGTCGAGTACGGTCCAGTCCGTGCCGTTGTTCGACCCTTCGAATGTCCAGTCCTTCGGATCGCGCTCCGGCGAGTCGTTACCTGATGTCAGCGCATATTGCGCCGCCGCCTGAGGCGTATTGCATTGCCACATGATCCAAAGCGGCGCGGCGTTGAACGTCAGGTATTTCGATGCGGTATTTTTGTCGACCACTTTCTCGACCGCCTCGTTGGCACCGTTGCCCGCGAATTGCCCGGTCACGGTGCCGCCCAAACCGATGATATCCTGCGCGTGCAGGCCAATCGCCGGCACGAGCAGCCCTGCACACAGCAAGGGTGTGATGAGGTATAATAATCTTCTCATGATAGGTTATTTTGGATGAGGGTCGGTCCGCTTAGTTCGCGGACCAACCTGTATTCTGCACCAATAGATTATTGATCAGGGTTTCGTCCAGCGGTATCGGGAACAGGTAGTGTTTCTTCTCGAACACACGGGTCTCGAAACGCACGACGTTGTAGAAGTTCGGCGGGTCTGAATTGATGTCCAATCCATACTGCGCCCCGTTGTCGGTCTCTTCTGCGATCTTCCAGCGACGTGTATCGAACCAGCGCACGCTCTCGAAGGCAAACTCCACACGACGCTCTTTGCGGATCGCCTCCCGCATTTCTTCCTGCGATGCCGGGATGGGAACTTCCGGTTCGTCGCCATAGCCGGGAATGCCAGCACGGTCGCGAATCTTGTTGAGGTAATTCACGATCTCGGGGTTACCGGGGTCGTATTCGTTGAGGGCCTCCGCATAGTTGAGGTAGACATTTGCCAACCGGTATAACACGAGCGCACGACCGCCTACACCACGATCGCCTACGATCATATTCTTCCGCGCAATGTACCCCGTGGGGCTGAAGTCCCACTGGCTTTGGCTGGCGCCGGAGTTACCGGTCTTACGGGTGTAGGTGATCAGGCCGGGTGTATTGGGATTGATCCACAGGCGGCCGTCGTAGGTAATGCCCACATAGAAGCGCGGCTCGCGGTTTACCCACTGGTTGTAGATCGTGCGTGCCTGGGTATCGTCGGGCGCACGGAATGAACTCGTTCCGGTTGTTAGGTAGCCGGAAGCGGGGTTAACAATGGGTGTACCGTCGTCATTGTAGCCCAGTACGGGGCTGGTGCCGTTGGCCATGAAGTATGCATCGACCATTTTCTGTGTTACGCCCAGGCCACCGCCGCCGCGGCTCACATCGAGTGCACCGGAGTGGTAGGGTGTCATGTCGTACTGGCGCGTTGTTACGTCGCTGCCCGGGCGACCGAAGATCCACTCGGTGTTCCAACTGTCGAGCACCACATCCCGGCAGGAGAGGAATGCACTGAAATTTCCGCCGGCGTCGTTCTTGCGATACAGGTCGTGGTACGTCGGTACGAACTCGTTGATATAGGCTTTTGCTGCCTCCGCCGCGCGTTGCCATTTAGCCGGGGAATAATCCTGGGGGATGAGCTGTTTGCCGTCGATGTTTTTCAGCTCGGCATAGTCGGTGTTTCCGTTAAACAACGGACTGGCTGCCATGAGGAGCACTTCCTGTTTCATGGCCAGCATGATGCTTCGGGTCATGCGACCGTAGGAGCTAAGGCCGGCAGGGGCATTGGGCAGCGCCTGCGCAGCAGCATCCATTTCGCTTACCACGTAGTCTACGCACTCGTCGAACGAGCTACGGGGTAACACCACATCTTCCAGTCCGGCATCGGGGGGAACAACTTCGTCGCCCAGCAGAATGACGGGACCGAACATGCGCATGAGGTAATAATAGTACAAGGCGCGGAGGGCACGTGCCTCTGCTTTGTATTGGTTTACCAGAGGCTCCCGGCACGGTACGCATTTATCGACGTTTGCCATGAAGTACGTTGCGTTGCGGATGCCCTGGTAATAGCGACGCCAGAACGTTTCGACCCAGCTGCTGTTGGCATTCCAGTTACCGATATTGATCTCGTTCGGTACGGTGCTCCACGGAGCATACTCCGCCTCGTCAGAACCGCCTGTCCATGGACCTGAGTTACCGTGACCGTTGCCGGTGGTCACAAATCGCTGCGCCATTTCATCGGGAATGTTGGCGTAGATATTGGCCAGAAACATTTCCGTATTGTTTTTATTGATAAAGACGTCGGCTTCGGTGAGGCGGTCGTCAGGCACCTGGTCGAGGAAACCCTCCTCGCAAGAACACACGCTCACGACCATGACCCCTGCCAGGCAGAGCTTTATTATTGTCAGTTTCATAAATGCTGTTGAATTTAGAGTGATACATTAACACCGACCGAGATCGTCCGCACATTCGGATATCTCGTTCCATTGCCGGTGTTGAGTTCAGGATCCCACATTTTGAATTTGCTGAAGGTTAGCAGGTTCACCCCCATCACGTAAAAGCGCGTGTTGTTGATGCCGATCGAACGCAACAGCTCGGAGCGCAGCGTATACCCGATCTCGGCCGTTTTCAGGCGGAGAAAGCTCATGTCGCGTACCCACCAAGAGCTAGGCTGGGTGTTATTCGAATATTCTGTACCATACGCCAGGCGTGGATAGGTGACATCCTGTGAGGGATTCTCTTCCGTCCACCGGTCTGTCGCGATGGCATAGACGTTTCCTGCGCCAGCAGCCTGTGAGAAAGGTTGCACAGCCATACCGCTGATGGCACGATCGGCCTCCGCGGTCCCTTGAAAGAATGCGCCGGCATCAAATCCTTTCCAGAGCATGGTAAACCCAAACCCGTATGTCATGCGCGGAACGTCACCAATGCCAATTTTTACCCGGTCGAGATTGTTGATGATGTTATCACCGTTCATATCCTTATACTTGATGTCTCCGGGCGCTATCGGACCAAAGTTCTGCACGGCGTGATTGTCAATTTCCTCCTGGCTTTCGAAAAGTCCTTCCGCCTGGAACCCCCAATAGGCCAGCACGTTCGAACCTCGCTTCTCCAACCAGGGGTACGGCTGTTTAGGTTGGTCGTTCTCAATCACTTCGTCGCGGTTATAGTTGAAATTGCCACGCAGTGACCAGGTTGTCTGCCCGAGCTTCAGGTCGGTAACATTCAAAGCGATATCAATACCTTTATTATCCACTACGCCCAGGTTACCCCACGGCAGGTTGTAGAGACCGATATAGTCGGGCACTACACCGCGCTGTAAGAATATGTCGGTTCGGTGTTCTTTCCAGAGGTCGACCGTAAGGGAAACCCGCTCTTGCCAGGTTCGGATGTCAATGCCGAGGTTGGTCTTCCTTGCTTTGGCCCACCCGACATCCACGCCGTAATCACTGATCTCGATACCTCTGATCTCTCTGCTATTTCCCGGTGTTCCATACCAATAGCCTGGCTTGTCTTCGTTGTCGAGGATTGTGAGATAACCAAACCGGCGGCCACCGCCGGCGATGCCGACAAGGCCGTCTGAGAAACGGACCTTCAGGAAGGGAACCGCATTTCGGATCGGCTCAAAAAATGCCTCCTCTGAAATAAGCCAGCCCACCGCATAGGACGGAAAGAAACCATACCGACGGCTGGGGGCAAAGTTTTCGGAACCGTTGTAGCCTCCGTTTACTTCTACGAAATAACGATCCATAAACGAGTAGGTGATCCGACCGGCCAGACCACGTGTACGAAAGGGAATGGAGTTGGTGAAGTTATCGTCGTCCGAGTCTGTCGGTACTATGTTTGTGTAGTCGGACTGGTTGTACAGCAGCATGCCGGTCACGACGTGCTTGCCAAAGGTGCGATTGTAATTCAGGGCCGACTCGGTATAGTAGCGGCGATTCCCCGCGGTAATGCGATTATACGCCAGGGTGTTGCTGGTTGACGTGTAGGTGAGGTTGAGGTTGAGTGATCCATCGGGATTGCGTGGATCGTTGGGATCGACAAAGTAGGTATCCTTTCTTTTCTTACGCTCGATATCGTGGCGGTTCCAGGCGTCAAAGCTAAACATTGTGGTAAAACTCAGTCCGGGTGTAATCGCCTTCAGGTCTTGCGTGAGCCGCACGTTGGAGAACAGCTGGTTACGGAAATTGTTGCGGTAGCCCCGCTGTGTGATGTCGGCGTAGGGGTTACGGAAGTCACCGTTGGTCTCACGACCCGGCACGAGCCCGCCCGGGTACATAATGGGATAGGCCACCGGCGAGGTATACATGATCTGCTGAAAAACATCTTCCGATGTTTCGCCGGGATAGTTCGCTTCAGAAATATACCCTTGCACACCAAGCATCAGTTGGGTTGTGCGGCTGAGCTCAAAATCGAGGTTACTCGTAAAATTGTAACGGGTAAAACTGGTGGTAGAGTTATACTGCTCCAGGCCTTCCGTCTTAAAAAACCCTTCTTCGTTGTAGTAACCCAGCGAGATGTAGTAGGTAGCGCGGTCGTTGCCGCCATGGGCATTCAGATTTATTTTGCGATTCCGGGCGGTATTGTTAAAGACGGCGTCGTACCAGTCTACATTAGGGTATACGTAGGGATCTTCGCCCGACACGGTACCATCGATCTGTTCTTGGGTATACTTGGGCGTGTCGCCGCGCGTCGTCAACGCCTCGTTCGTCAGCCGCATGAACGTAGGGCCATCGGCCAGGTCGGGCACACGCGTAAAGCTGGTAACACCTTGCGAGTAGTTAAAGTCGATCTTGGTCTTGCCGATCTTACCCGTTTTTGTTTTGATCAGGATCACGCCGTTCGCACCCCGCATGCCGTACACGGCCGTGGCCGACGCATCTTTCAGAATGTTAAACGATTCGACATCTTCCGGATCGATATTGTCGAGGCTTCGTTCCACACCGTCGATGAGGATCAGCGGCGATACACCGCCGAAGTCGGGCCAGCTGGAAATACCGCGGATCCAAATGTTGGCACCGTCGCGGCCCGGCTCACCCGACCGCTGCACCTGTACAACACCGGCTACCCGACCGGCCAGCATCGTACCGATATTGGCTACCGGTTGCTTGAGCTCGTCCACCTTCACCTCGGCGTTCGCGCCCACCACGCTGATCTTACGTTGCTCACCAAACCCCACCACCACTACTTCACCCAGCGACGTGATGTCCGACGCCAGCTGTACGTTCACCACCGATTGGCTTCCGATCGCAATTTCCTGCTTGGTATAACCGATGAAAGAAACCACCAGCACACCGGTCGACGCCATGTCGTCGGGCACGGCGATGGTATATTCACCGTTGGCGTCCGTGGTCGTACCCAGGATCGTGCCTTTCAGTAAAATGCTCACCCCCGGCAGCGGCTCGTTGGCGTCATCGGTCACGCGCCCCTTCACGGTAAACTGCAGCAGCTTCCAGTCATTTTCGTCGATGTTGGAATGATCGGCTGATTCCGCCTTGCCGGGCTTCTGCTCTTCGACCGGCACCGGCGCGTTGCGATACAACAAAATATAGTCGTTGATCAGCTTGTACTGAATGGCGCTGGGCTTCAGGATCTCATCCAGCACCGCACTGAGCTTGCGGTCGGTAACATTTACAGAGATCTTCTTTTCGATTTCGACAATGGACGGGCTGTAAACAAATTTCACGTCCGTCATCTGCTGGATCTGGAGCAATACTTGCTCCATCCGGGTCTGATATAAGGAGAGGGAAATCGGTTTATCGAGTATCTGGGCCTCAACACTGCCGGCCAGTGCACTGCAGGTGAAGCCCGCCGCAAGTACAATCTGGATAATAGATATTCTCATTGTTGTCTTTAGTAAAGCAACAATTCGCTTCTTTTTCATAAATTAGAAAGTTTTGTTCTTGATGTGATAAGTCCGGACAAAACAACTACCCTGGGTAGTTTAAAAGCTGGCGATGTCCCCACATTGCCGGCTTTCTTTTTGCTATCAGGTTGGATTCTGGTATTGGTCTTTCTGCATAGGTTTGGGTTAGGTTTGTACTAGGATCCTGGCCGCTCAGCAGCCGTTGCCCGTGATCAGGATCTTTGCGTCGCGTACGACGTAGGAAGCCCCGATCGACTGGCAGATCAGCTCCAGGCGTGTGTATAGGTCGTCGGTCTCTGACAGATCGCCCGTAAACGTGCATTGGTTTATGCGTGCGTTCTGCGCCACGATCTCGATTCCGTAAGCATAGGATAGATCTCTCAACACCAGCGCCAGCGACGCCGAGTGAAAGCGAAAGGCGTTAGTTTTCACATGGTCTGCGGCCAACGGCAGCGGTTTTTCCACCAGCTTCACCACCAGCTCTTCGGTTTCGCGTTGATACACGGCACGATGGTTCGGCGTGAGCATCACCTTCCTGCGTCCCGGCATAAGCCGTTGCAGCAGATTTTTGTCCTCCTCGTTCTGTGCCACGCTCACCTTGCCCGTTACCACCGCCACTTCGCTGCCTTGCAACGTATTGTCGGCACGCACCCTGAAGCTGGTACCTACCACCTCGGTCACCAGCGTCTTACTATAAACAAAGAAGGGACGCGACGGGTCTTTGGTCACTTCAAAGAAGGCTTCACCCGTGAGGTATACTTCGCGTTTAGCAGTAGAAAAATGAATGGGATAGATCAGGTGGGCACCCGGTTGCAAGGTCACACGCGTGCTGTCATCCAGCATTACCCAACGCTGCGCAGTACCCTGGTTTACCTCTTCCCATACGGTGTGTACGGGGTTCTTCGCGGTAAACTGATGCTCCACAGCCTGCGGTGTCATCCATAGTATATAGCTGGCCGCCGATAGTATCGCAGCCGCAGCCGCGGCAGCGAACCACCAACGTTTGGGCGATGTGGCGGGGTGCAAGGGCACGACCTCTGCCTCCGGACGCTCTTGCGAAAGGATACGGTCTACGATCTGCTGCGCACGATCATACGCATTGTTTGCCAGCAGAACATCATCTTGCACAACAGGATCGGCCTGCATTTCGACACGCAATCGTTCGGCAATACTCTGCTTGATCTGCTCTTCAAATTGTCCCGAGGAAAGCAACTGCATGAGCTCCAATCGTTCGGCCTCCGAGGCCTTATTTTCCAGGTAACGTTCAAGCAAAAAGGTAAAACGACTTGCCATGCAGCAAAATATTTATTGGTTTTAGGTTTATTTATTGACTCAAAATATGCCAAACACAGAATTCGGCACATTTTAATACTAAGAGTCTTTCAGGAACAGGGTAGGACTATCCGGGGTCAAAATATTTTTTTGGGGATTGGTCCCGGGCTCATGTGCGTGCGCCGGATCGTTACGCCCTTTCGGCTTACGTGTTGTCTACCAAGGCCTCTGCTGCCGCTCCGGCCTGGGCTATTGTGTTACACCCTTTCAGGATTGACTGGCGTTACGAAAACTTATCTGACGCCTTTGTATAAACAAATCATAGAAGTCAGCAGGACCGCGGGGAGCAGTTCCTGTCGGCAATAGAATCACGCGACTACCATCGCACGCACACGACCATTTATTGAAATGAATCAAAATTTAATTTAATGTTTTGCTTTAGTTAAGCGAATCATTTAAATATGTATCCTGTCGCTAAACCTAATGCCAACAACGCAATCCATTTCATATCATGAAAATGAGGTGCTAGCATTGCTGGCGCAGGGAAGCGAAACGGCGTTCCGTCAACTGTATGACAAGCATTGGCCCGCTATATATAAAGTGGCCTATCGTTATCTTCAATCGGCCGATCTGGCCGAAGACATCGTACAAGAGATCTTTTCAAAGCTTTGGCAAAAACGCACGGAATTCACGGAAGTGCAGCACCTGCACGTGTACCTCGTAACCATGACGCGCAACATGGCCTACAAACATTTAAAGAAACTCGCCATAGAAGCCGTCGCGAATTATGAATTCGCAAAAAAGGAGACACCGTCCATCAACGCCGGTGAAGCAGCGGTGTTGGATAAGCAGTACGAAGCATTGCTCGAACAAGCCGTCGAGCTGCTGCCACCGCAACGTAAGCACATCTTTCAGTTAGCAAAGGTGGAAGGGTTGAGTCATGAGGCTATTGCGGAGCGTTTGCAGATCTCTCCCAACACCGTAAAAAACCAAATGGTCGCAGCATTGCAGTTTATACGCCATCGGCTGCAGCATCATATTTCTTCGGTGATGTTGTTGGCTCTTTTAGATGAGTTGACGAAGTAGTTTGTTGGCGGAAGTGCACATCAACTGTTTCGCCCTTTCAGGGCTTTTTGTTTCGTTTTTATAGACCCAGGCCTTTAGCCTAATGTGTCACGCCCCTTCAGGGCTCTCTGTCTGCCAAGGCCTCTACTGCTTTATGTGTCACTTTCAGGCAAGCATGAAAGGGCGAAACACATTAGCAGACTGCAGGCCTGATGCACAGGGCTGGGTACGCCAAAAAACAGTTTCCATTCTAGCAATTTCGGGCAGATCAGTTTAACTTAACGCTCGCTGACATCCCCTCGACACATCCCATGGAAAAGACCGTATTAAAGCCCGATCATAAGTACGCTGAAGTTGCGGAGCGTATCGAATCGCTTATCGAAAAGAAGGTGCTGAAGATGGGTGATAAGCTTCTGTCTGTACGTGCCCTCAGCAAGGAACAGGGTATCAGCCTCAGCACCGCCTTCCAGGCATACTACTTCCTCGAAAGCAAAGGCCTCATCGAAGCCCGCCCGCAATCGGGCTACTATGTTAAGCACTCGCACGAACATGCGCTGGAGCTGCCCAGCATCAGCGACCCCATCGATGACGCATTGCCGGTCAGTGTCGACGACATGATCAAGCAAGTATACTCTGACCTCAACGCAAAAGGCATCGTCAATTTTTCCGTCGCGACACCTTCTATTAAACTGCTGCCGGTAGCCAAGCTTGCCAAAGCTACCATGCAAGCGATCCGCGACTCTCCTACCGGCTGTCTGAATTATGAGAACGTGCAGGGCAACGCCGCCCTGCGCAAACAGATCGCCCGGCAGGCGTTCAACTGGGGGGGCACACCCAGCGAAGACGACATCGTCGTGACCGCCGGCGCTGTTGAAGCGATGTCGCTTTGTATGAAGGCCATTACCAAACCGGGTGACACGGTGGCAATTGAGACACCTACTTACTACGCCATCTTCCAGGTTATGGAAAGCCACGGGTTAAAAGTGGTCGAGATCCCCACCGATCCCACACGGGGCATCGACATCGATTACCTGGAGCAAGCCATTCCACGCTTCGACATCAAAGCCTGTCTGTTTGTAAACACCTTCAATAACCCCCTGGGTAGCTGCATGCCCGACGACCGCAAGAAAAAGCTCGTGGACATGCTGGCCAAGAAAGACATTCCGCTCGTAGAAGACGACATCTATGGCGAGATGTATTTTGGCAAGACGCGCCCCCGGACCTGCAAATCGTTTGATCGCAAAGGATTGGTATTATACTGCTCATCGTTTTCCAAATCGCTGGCTCCCGGTTATCGCATCGGCTGGACGATCCCCGGCAAGTTCAAGGAGCGCTTCATGCGCCTGAAACGCATGCACTCGGTGTCGACCAATACGTTAACGCAGGCGGCGCTCGCCAACTTCCTCAGCAACGGCCGGTATGAGCTCCACCTGCGGCACTTGCGCAAGGCCCTGCACACGCAGTCGCTGCGGTATCAGCAGGCCGTGGCCGAATATTTCCCGGACGATACGCGCGTTACGCGGCCGACGGGAGGCTTTACGTTGTGGCTGGAGATGAATAAAAAGGTGGATGCTTACAAGCTGCACCGCAAGGCACTGAAATACAACATCGGCATTGCGCCCGGCCCCATCTTTTCAACACAGGGCAGGTTTGAGAATTGCTTCCGCCTCAGCTACGGCGAACCGTGGTCGGAAAGTGTGGAAGAAGGAATTAAAACACTCGGAAAACTAGTCCGCGAATGGAAATAACCGCGCCAGACGCGGAAAAAGCCGGACCAATCCAGGCCACGTCACATCGTTGTTCATCTTACCGGCGCACACGAAAAAAACGGTAAAAAACGCGACTATTGAAGTAAATACGAGGATCATAGGCGTAGCGGTTTTCTGTCATCAAAGTTGCTACATTCTCTGTTGCGACGCTGATTTGTCTCTTCCGGGGTGTCACCGAGGTAAGATCGGCGCGTGATTTGCCAGATTCTAAAAAAACAACCCGCGCATATAAACGATACCGGATTTAAACCATAACTCGTTATCTTGCGCGCTTGTTGACTTGAAAACCAACGATTTATGATGACACGAAAAGCAGGGGTGGTAGTTGCGGCAATTATGACCCTCTCAGCCCATTGGGCAGCTGCCTTTCAGGCAGAAAACCAACAAGAAGATACAATAACGACACCTTCCGACTGGTTCTTACGCGATCCGCAAGATGACCATGTGCAGGGCGTCAGCGCCGAAAAGGCCTATAACACGCTCCTCAAAGGAAAACCCTCTAAAACGGTACTGGTGGCAGTGATCGATTCGGGCATCGACATCGACCATGAAGACCTCAAAGACATTATCTGGACGAACGAAGACGAGATCCCCGGCAACGGTATCGACGATGACAAGAACGGCTACATCGACGACGTACACGGCTGGAACTTCATCGGCGGCAAGAACGGGAACGTCGACCAGGACACGTATGAAGTGACCCGCGAATACAAACGCCTCAAACCCAAATACGAAAACATCGAAGAGGCCAAAGTGGGCAAAAAAGACAAAGCCGAATATGAATACTGGAAGCGCGTGAAGTTTAAATACGAGCGCGACTTCAAAGCCAACAAGGATCAGTACGATGAATACAACGGCCAGTACACCATGTATGCCAGCGCCATGGAGAATCTCTCGTTCTGCGACAGCATTCTTTCCCGCAGTGTAGGCAAGCCGCTCAGCAAATCCACCCTGACGACCATCAACCCTACCAGCGACACGCTGCGCCAGGCCAAAGCCATCCTGACGGAAGTGCTCGGCTCTATTGATGAAGACATCCTCGTCAGCGAGTTTCTGGAAGGTCTGCAACGCTATGTAGACATGCTCAAGGAAGCGGTAGACCACTTCGGCACTGCCGTAAACTACGGTTACAACCTCGACTTCAACGCACGCACGGTGGTGGGTGACGATCCGAAGAACATGACCGAAAAGAACTATGGCAACAACGATGTAGCTGGCCCTGATCCCAAACACGGCACACACGTAGCCGGCATCATCGGTGCCAACCGCAAGAACAACATCGGCGTGAGAGGCATTGCCGACAACGTCCGCATCATGTCCGTACGCGCTGTGCCCAACGGTGACGAACGCGACAAGGACGTAGCCAACGCCATTATCTATGCAGCCGACAACGGCGCGAAGATCATCAACATGAGCTTCGGCAAAGCCTTCTCGCCCAACAAGGAGCTGGTCGATAAGGCCGTAAAATACGCCGAGTCAAAAGGCGTTCTGCTCGTGCACGCAGCCGGTAACGACGGCGACAACACCGACGTCGAGTCTAACTTCCCCAACCGTAAATACCTGAAGGGCGGCGAAGCCAAAAACTGGCTGGAGATCGGCGCCTCCTCTTTCGGTGCAGACTCGAACTTCGTAGGCTCATTCTCGAACTACGGCAAGAAAACAGTAGACCTGTTCTCACCCGGCGTACAGATCTATTCTACTACGCCCCACAACACGTACGAAAACCTGCAGGGCACCAGCATGGCCAGCCCCGCCGCTGCCGGCGTTGCCGCGGTGGTACTCTCCTACTTCCCCGACCTGACTGCCGCACAATTAAAAGACATCCTGCGTCAGTCTACCCGCAAGTTCGATGGTCTGAAAGTGATCAAGCCCGGCACGCACGACGAGGTGCCGTTCAGTGACCTCAGCAACACGGGCGGTCTGGTGAACGCTTATGAAGCCGTCAGACTGGCCGCTACCATCAAGACGCAGCCCAAAAGCAAATAAAATATAGTATAGATGTTATAACAAAGAGGCGTTCCGTAAAGGGGCGCCTCTTTTGTTTGTACCGCAGGCCGCGGGAGAGAATCGCGGTATATTTACCCTTCCACCTACCGACTTCTTGTGTAACCCTTTGGACGCGCCACGGCATGCCGCTTTCGGTGCGGTATAAAAATCAGCCTTTCTGCGTGTTTCCCAGCCGATAGCATTCCGGTAGTTTCATAGCCTAATCACACTGGGTATGGCTACATTTTACCGGATCATCGTCGCAGGCGTGCTCTTGCTGGGCACACCGTGTTTTGCGCTCCACACACCGACCGAAGCAGGGTTTTATCTCCCTTCACACCTGCGGGAAACAAAGTTCAACTATACCGTCATCAACAACCTCATCGTACTGCCCGTACGCATCAACGACTCCATACAGGTCAACCTGATACTTGACACCGGCTGTCGCAACCTCGTACTGTTCGGAAAAAAATTCAGCAAGCTGTTTCGTACCGAGCCCAACCGCCACGTAGAGTTCTCCGGCCTCGGCACCGGCCGCACGGTACAAGGCAAGCTCTCCCTCGGCAACACAGTAGCGATCGACGCCGTGCTCGGCAACCGCATCCCCGTCGTGATCATTCCCGAGCAGAATCTCTTCAGTGAATATCCGAATGTACACGGCGTGATCGGCTACGACCTGTTTATCAAATTTGAAGTGGAGCTGCATCCCGGCAACCAGGAAATAACCCTGCGCCCCGCCGCCACGGCCTCCCTGCCCGACGGCTATCAGCATGTACCGATTGAAGTCACCGACTCGCGCCCCCTGATACAAGCCACGGTCTTTCTCCAAAAGCAGGAGAAAGGCCAGGCTTGCAACCTCATGATCGACACTGGCTCTGCCCGCGGTCTGCTATTAAAGACGACTGACCTGTGCAGCTATCGCAAGGGCCCGTCACGCACGCTGGGCCGCGGGTTCAATGGTTTGATCAAAGGCTATGAGACACTGTCGGATAAACTGCTCCTGGCGTCCATGGAAATGAAAAATCTCACAACCGGTATCATTTATGCGCAATGGCAGAACTATGCGTCGGTGGGTATGGAAGTGCTGAAGGAATACCGGCTCGTGTTAAACTATTGCAAGGGGTATGCGGGGTTTAAGAGCATTCGGGCGTAAACATCTTTATCCAACCGGTAAAAGGCGGTCAGAGACCGCAGCCATCGGCCAGTTGTCGGACAAGTACTTGGCACCGGTGACGCGCCTGCCTGGGCTAATTTGTTGCGCCCTTACAGGGCTGTGTTGGCCTAATAGAATTTCTTTCGGAGGGCGAGAAATTTCTTTTCCATCAGGTGGTAGCTAGCCATTGACAACGGCATCGCCACCAGGAGAGCGATCAGTACGTACAGCATGGCCATCCCGAAACTGGTTTCGCGGTCCAGGCCGGCGTACCGAAAAAGGATGATCGCGGCCTGGATGCCGATGGGATGGAGCATGTACAGTGCGTAGGTGTACTTGCCAAACGAGGACATGCGTTTGGCGTGCGAGAACTTATAGAAGGAGTGGGGCGAATAGCACTGCTCGAGGATAATAAAGCTATAGAACAACGTGTTGATGACACGCGGAAATACCAGCCCGTGAAGACCCGGTAACAGCCGGTCCCGGTACATCATGAACAGGATACCCGCGGCGTATGCCAGGATCACGGCAATACGCGGTAGGCGCTTAAAGAATCCGATCACCGCAGCTTCGCGATAAAACGCCAGGTAGGCAAATCCCGCCCCCAACGCCAGGTCTGCCGCCATCGAAAGTGTATGGTAGTATAGGGCAGCCGGGCTGATATCCGCGCCGCGGAACAAACAGCTTGTAATAAATGTAATGACCACCGCCACGATGAATTTTTTACCACGGAACACCAGAAAGAGTAGCGGCCAGACCACATAAAATTGTTCTTCTACCGACACCGACCAGTTTATACCGACCATCATTGGTGCAACATCGGCCAGTCCCGCTTCGCGGACGTGTATACTGTCGAAGTTCGCCAGGAAGAATGCCTGGTAGAGGAAGTTGTACGGGTTCTGATCGGTGTAGCCCACGTAGACTTTTACCAGGGGATAGAGCACGAATGAAAAAAGCAGCGCGGCGTAGTATACCGGCCAGATGCGGAGGATGCGGCGGATATAGAAGTTTCGTACATTGAAGTAGCTTGTTGTCTCCTGTTCCTCGAGCATGAGGTAGGTAATGAGGAAGCCGCTCAGCACGAAAAAGAATGACACGCCGTAATATCCGGTGGTGAATACTTCGATGAACCGCTTTAAAAAGTCACTGTTACAAACTTCCTTGAGGGCTGCGCCAAATTGCGAGTGTGAAAGGAACACGACAAGTGCCAGGAGAAACCGCAGACCGTCCAGGTTTTCAAAGTATCTCTTACGAGGTATAGTCTCCTGCATGGAGGCCGTTCTATTTTAAGGTTTTGAGATAGGCCAGGCTCTTCGGAATCTGCTGTTCGGCTTTGGGCGATTCGTCTTCAATAAAAAAATGCTGGATGCCCATCGTCTTTGCCTCTTTCATCACCGCTGCAATGCCCACATCGCCCTGGCCCAGCACCACGTTGGTTTCGTCAGGCGCCTTACCGTCGTGGCTATTGGGCGTACCGCGCTTGCGGTCCTTCAGGTGCAGCAATACCCAACGGGTGGAATATTTCTTCAGCAACGCCACCGGGTCCTGCCCGGCCTGTTTGATCCAGAACACATCCATTTCAAAGTATACATACCGCGAGTCCAGCGCGTCTACCATATAGTCGAACACGGTGCCCGACTCGTAGGGTTGAAACTCGTAGCCATGCGGATGGTAACACAGCAGCAGGCCGTTGCGCGCCATCACCTTGCCGGCCTCGTTAAAGACCGATGCCGCGTAGTTCACATCGTCGGAGTCGAACATATCCCCGAACGGGATCCAGGCGCATACCACGAACTTGGCGCCGTACGCCCGTGCCTCGTCGGCTACCTGCTGGGGGGCCTTTTCCAGGCGCTCGAAGTCGGCGCCAAAGCTGATGACCTGGAGCTTGTGCTTGGCGATCAGCTTGATCATTTCGGGAAACGCCAGCCCATACGTGCCCGCCATTTCCACCTCGCGGATGCCCATCGCCTCCACTTTGGCCATGGTGCCGGGCACGTCCTTCGCAAACTGATGGCGTAAACTGTACAATTGTAAGCCGATCTCCTGGGCGTTCAGCCGGGATACGGAAATAAGAAGTATGACTAAAAAGCAGAGACTTTTCAGAGAGGGTTGCATAGCAGGCGGTTCCGGACATGAAGGTAGCGGAAAGAACGGAACCAGCAAAAAGGCATCACCTTGCGATGATGCCTTTTGGGGTTTGGGAGGTTTGGCTTGAAACTATTTCTGTACCAGCAGGGAGGTGTTCGCGGCGATCACCATCAGGTCTGCGTCGTTGACATTTTTCTTTTCGTCGGCCACGATCAGGAATGCTTCGTACAGCTGATCCAGCTCGGGCTTGCTCGGCTGGTAGCCCAGTAACTCCAGGCGGTGCTTCAGCGCCGCGCGACCGCTGCGGGCCGTGAGCACGATCGACGATGTCGGCACGCCCACGTCGGAAGGGTTGATGATCTCGTAGTTCTCCGAGTTCTTCAGGAAGCCGTCCTGGTGTATGCCCGACGAGTGCGCGAACGCATTCGCCCCCACGATGGCCTTGTTGGGCTGCACGGGCATGCGCATCATGTCCGACACCAGGTTGCTGACACCGTAAAGACGCTCTGAAACGATGTTGGTATGTAAATCCAGGTCTTTGTGCGTGCGGATGATCATCGCTACTTCTTCCAGCGACGTGTTGCCCGCGCGCTCGCCGATACCGTTGATGGTCACTTCGGCCTGTCCCGCGCCGGCGATCAGGCCGGCCATGGTGTTGGCGGTAGCCATGCCCAGGTCGTTGTGGCAATGCACCGAGATCGTAGCCTTGTGAATGTTCTTCACATGCTCGAACAGGTACTGAATGCGTTTGCCATACAGGTGCGGCAGGCAGTAGCCCGTCGTGTCGGGTATGTTCACCACGTCGGCACCGGCAGCGATAACGGCTTCCACCATCTGTGCCAGGAAGGCCAGGTCGGCACGGCCGGCGTCTTCGGCAAAGAACTCGACTTCATAGCCCTTGGCCTTGGCATAACTAACGGCCCATACGCCTTGTTCGAGAACCTTCTCGCGGCTGCTGTTGAATTTGGTTTTAATGTGGATATCCGACGAACCGATGCCTGTATGGATCCGGCCACGCTTCGCATGGTGCAGGGCTTCGGCAGCCACATCGATATCTTCTTTTTTAGACCGGGTCAGCGCACAGATACCGGTGCTCACCGCTTTGGAAAGCTCCACCACGGAAAGAAAGTCGCCAGGGCTCGAGATCGGGAAACCTGCCTCGATCACATCTACACCGAGTAGCTCAAGCTCCCGTGCTATGACGACCTTTTCTTCGGTTGACAATTGACAGCCGGGCACTTGCTCGCCATCGCGCAGCGTAGTGTCGAAGATTTCAATTTTTCTGCTCATGGTTTGGAAATAAGACTTTTGATGTTCGTTTATATATAAGTGGTGGCGTCTGCGTTCGTATCTATACCGCTACCTGGCAGTTGACCAGCATGCGGGCGTTGTTGCATACTACATTGCCCATCACCTCCGTACCCAGGATCTTCTCATGGGCCGTCGTGGCATCGGCAATATCACGGGTGCGGTATCCTTCGCGCAGCGTCTTCTCCACCGCCTTGATCACCGTTTCCGACTCTTCTTTTAAACCGAAGGAAATATCCAGCAGCAACGCCGCCGACAGGATCGACGCCAGCGGGTTGGCAATCCCTTTACCGGTAATGTCGTGCGCACTGCCGTGGATCGGCTCGTATAGCCCGACGGTGTCGCCTATAGATGCCGAGGCCAGCATGCCCATGGAGCCGGCGATCTGCGAGGCCTCGTCTGTGAGGATATCACCAAACAGGTTGCCTGTCACCACTACGTCAAAGCCGCGCGGGTTCTGGATCAGCTTCATGGCGGCAGCGTCTACAAACATGTGCTCTACTTCTACATCCGGGTATTGACGTGCTACGTCTTGTACCACCTCGCGCCAAAGGCGTGAGCTTTCCAGCACGTTGGCTTTGTCGACCGACGTAACTTTCTTACCGCGGGTCAGCGCCGCCTTGAATGCTTTGTGTGCGATGCGCTCTACTTCATAACGCGAGTAGATCATGGTATCGTACGCCGTCTTGCCTTCGTCCTTGCGGCCGCGCTCGCCAAAGTATACGTCGCCGGTCAGCTCGCGGAAGAAGAGGATATCGGCACCTTTCAGGATCTCGGGCTTAATGCTGGACGCCCCGAGCAGCTCATCAAACAATTTGATGGGGCGCAGGTTGGCATACAGGCCCAGCTCCTTGCGCATCTTGAGCAAACCTTGCTCCGGGCGCACTTTCGCCGACGGGTCGTTGTCATACTTCGGGTGCCCTACAGCGCCGAACAATACGGCATCGCAGTTCTTCATCTTCTCCAGGGAAGCATCCGGCAGCGGTGTGCCGGTCGCTTCGATCGCCTCGTGGCCGATGGTAGCATAGTCGAACGAGAACTGGTGACCGAAACATTCGGCTACCTGCTCCAGCACTTTCTTGCCACAGGCCGTCACTTCTTTTCCAATGCCGTCGCCGGGAAGGATTACGATTTTCTTTTTCATTTTTCTTACGGGCTTGCTGCAACGCAGCAAGTATCGGTTTAGGGTTAAGAGTTAGTGCGCTACATCAAACTGGCGGATCTCCTCGCGCAGGCTCAGGAGGTAATCAATGTCGTCGTACCCGTTGGCCAGGCACGTTTTCTTGTACGCATTGATGTCGAACGGCTCCGACGTACCGTCCGCCAGCGTTACGCGCTGGTTTTCGAGGTCTACGGTAATGAGCGTGTTCGGATCTTTTTCGATCGCCGCAAATACGCTTTTTAGAAAAGCGTCTGTTACCTGGATCGGCAGGGTGGCGTTGTTCAACGCGTTGTTCTTGAAGATGTCGGCAAAGAAGCTCGAGATCACGACACGGAAGCCATAATCGGCAATGGCCCAGGCTGCGTGCTCGCGGCTGCTGCCGCAACCGAAGTTTTTGCCGGCGACCAGGATCTTGCCGGTATAGGTCTTATCGTTCAAAACAAAATCTGCCTTGGGCGTGTCGTCGCTGTTGTAGCGCCAGTCGCGGAAGAGGTTGTCGCCAAATCCGTCGCGCGTGGTGGCTTTCAGAAAGCGCGCGGGTATGATCTGGTCGGTATCAATATTTTCGATCGGCAGTGGTACGGCCGAGCTTTTCAGAGTAGTGAATTTTTCTTTCGACATAAATGCTTTCGTTTCGCTCCAGAAGGAATTATACCAGGCTCCGTACATCTGTTACTTTACCCGTGATGGCCGCGGCGGCGGCGCTGAGCGGGCTGGCGAGAAAGGTGCGGGATTTCGGTCCCTGACGTCCTTCGAAATTGCGGTTTGACGTGCTGATGCAATATTTACCCGCGGGGATCTTGTCTTCGTTCATGCCGAGACAAGCCGAGCAGCCGGGCTGGCGCAGCTGGAAACCAGCCTCCTCGAAGACTTTGTCGAGGCCTTCCTTGCGGGCTTGTTCTTCTACCTGTTTGGAACCCGGCACTACCCATACCTCTACGTTCTCGGCCTTCTTGCGGCCTTTCACCAGTGACGCCACGGCGCGCAGGTCTTCGATGCGGGCATTGGTACAGCTGCCGATGAACACGTAGTCCACCGCCTTGCCCAACAGTTGCGAGCCGGGCTCGAGGCCCATATATTCCAGCGACTTTTTAAACGAAGCTTGTTCGGTTACGTCTTTCAGCTCTTCTACGGTCGGAATGCGGTCCATGACCTTAATGCCCATGCCCGGGTTTGTTCCGTAGGTGATCATCGGGGCGATGTCGGCGGCGTCGTATTTCAGCACGGCGTCGTACGTAGCGCCTTCGTCGGTCTTCAGCTTTTTCCATGCTTCTACCTGGCGGTCGAACTCGGCACCCTGGGGGGCGAACTTGCGACCTTTGATGTAGTTGAAGGTGGTTTCGTCGGGCGCGATCAGGCCCCCGCGAGCCCCCATTTCAATGCTCATGTTACAGATCGTCATCCGCGCTTCCATGGACAGGTTGCGAATGGCGTCGCCGGCGTATTCCACGAAGTAGCCCGTAGCACCGCTGGCAGAGATCTTGGAGATCACATACAGGATGATATCTTTTGCTACCACACCTTTGCCCAGCGTGCCGTTGATCTCGATCCGCATTGTTTTAGGACGGTACTGTAAAATACACTGTGTGGACAATACTTGTTCAACTTCGCTGGTGCCGATACCGAACGCGATGTTACCAAACGCGCCGTGCGTGGACGTATGGCTGTCGCCGCAGACGATCGTCATACCCGGCAGCGTAAGGCCCAGCTCGGGGCCGATGATGTGTACGATGCCCTGGTACGGATGACCCAGGTCATACAGCGTGATGCCAAATTCGGCTGTGTTCTTGCGCAGCGTTTCTACCTGGTGGCGGGAAAGCGCTTCTTTGATGGGCAGGTGCTGCTCCAGCGTGGGCACGTTGTGGTCGGGAACCGCCGTGGTGCGGCTGGGATTAAACACGGGGATACCGCGCTTGCGCAGACCGTCAAACGCCTGCGGGCTGGTTACTTCGTGAATGAAATGACGGTCGATGAACAACACATCCGGATAGCCTTCGCTTTTCTTCACCACGTGCGCATCCCAGAGCTTGTCGAACAGTGTTTTTGGTTGACTCATTTGTTTTTGTGTCTGTAAAATCCTTTAGTTTTTTCCTGAAAATCCCGAAGCAGTAACAACTGTTAGTTTGCTCCAGCCTAAAAAAAACGAAACCGTCCCGAGGGTATCGGGACGGTGACGGTTGCTTTCGGTATTTTCTATTCAATTCAGGCCGAAGCCTGTTTGTTTTGTCAATGTAAAATCAACGAGGGTTCTTATACACGAAGATCACAAAAGTTAGGGCGTGCATCAACGAATTGTTAACATTTTTTTATCATTCCTAACAACCACTAGGTAGTATAGTATAGGAACGTTAACTCCCTGCGGATATATAACGATGAGGTGGGGAGAGTAGTTCCTTTGTGTTCCTGGTCGAAAGGCGGTCGGGAGACCGCCACCATACAAGGCACCGGTGATACGCCTGCGCTTCGCTGGGCGCAACACCGGCGCCAGTGTGCGAGCCAGCGACCGGTGCTAGTCGCAGGTGCGTTAGCTGTGTGCGTGCCTCGAATTGTTACGCCCTTTCAGGGCTATGCATTCGGTTACGGTGACAGACCCAGGCCTACAGCCTGGGCTGATGTGTCTCGCCCTTTCAGGGCTAAAGCTGAAAAGGTGCCCCGCGCCAGCGGCGCTACCAACAGGAACAGGCTCTGGATTGTTCTGCCGGCGCGACCCGCATGTGCTTCGGGACACCATTTTCATAAAGAGGGTCTGCTCTTATCTTTTATTTTTTTGTCATCGGTTTATCAGAGGATAAAAATCGACAGCGTGCGCCCCGCGGTCAATACGACGATCTACGTATTTTACTTAGCGGCCTGTGATTCGCTACTTACGTAGCGTCACGAGTGCTTATACAGTCGGGCTACGCCCGGGCAGTATAAACTGCCAACAGATGCAGGCACAAGTCTCCGCGCTGCGCGCTCAGAGTTGCGCCAGTTTACACCAGGTATTCGAATAGGTTCTCGTTTTGGTTCACCAGCGTATAGTTCAGCTTGTGGCTGTCCATGCGGGCAATGAGCGTATGAAAGTCATCCTTCGACTTCAGCTCGATGCCGATCAGCGCCGGCCCCGATTCTTTGTTGTGCTTCTGGATGAACTCGAACCGAACGATGTCGTCCGTCGGGCCGAGGATCTCGTTTACGAATTGCTTCAACGCGCCGGGGCGCTGCGCAAAACGCACGATAAAGTAATGTTTTAAACCTTCATACAGCAGCGAGCGTTCTTTGATCTCCTGCATGCGGTCGATGTCGTTGTTACCGCCGCTGAGGATACATACTACCTTCTTGCCTTTGATCTGATCCGCATACTGCTCCAGCGCGGCGATAGACAATGCGCCCGCCGGCTCTGCCACGATAGCATCTTCGTTGTACAGCTGGAGGATCGTCGTGCTTACCTTGCCTTCCGGCACCAGCAGCATATCCGACAGCAGGTCTTTGCTCAGGGCAAAGGTCAGGTCGCCTACCTTTTTTACGGCAGCGCCGTCTACAAAGCGTTGAATGGTATCGAGCACCACCGGGTGGCCGGCCTTCAGCGCTTCTTTCATCGACGGTGCACCGAGGGGCTCCACGCCGATGATCTTTGTCTTCGGTGAAAACAGTTTGAAATATTGCCCTACGCCGGCGCACAGACCGCCGCCGCCGATCGGCACAAACATATAGTCGATGTCGCTCAGCTCGTCGAGCACTTCTTTGCCGACAGTACCTTGCCCCTCGATCACCTTGAGGTGGTCGAACGGCGGAATAAACACCATGTTGTTGGCTTGCGTAAACGCCAGCGCATGTGCCTGGCACTCGTCAAACGTATCGCCGATCAGCACGATCTCGATGTTTTCGCCACCGAACATCTTCACCTGGTTGATCTTCTGCTTGGGCGTAATGGCCGGCATATAGATCACGCCGCGAATGTCCAGCTGGCGGCACGAGAAGGCTACGCCCTGGGCGTGGTTGCCCGCGCTGGCGCAGACCACACCGCGCTGGCGCTGGTCGGCGGTCAGGCTTTGAATGAGATTATAGGCGCCCCGCAGCTTGTACGAGCGAACAACCTGCAGGTCTTCACGCTTGAGGTAGACCTCCGCCTTGAATTTTTCGGAGAGCTTGCGGTGGAACTGCAACGGGGTCTTCAACGCGATGGACTTGAGCACGGCGGCCGCTGCGTTGACGTCGAGGCTTTCCGTTTGTTTATCTGATACCATGGGTATTGTCGTAAAAACAATGTGCAGGTATTTTCTACCTGCACATTGATCTGAATTATGAGTTGATCATGCTGGCTTCCACCTGGTTCTTTTCAGGTCTCAGCTGGCGCACCGCGGCGCCTGCCTGCCAGAGCTCGCTTTCGCGAAGCTCTTTCAGCTCTTCGGCAAGCTTCTCGCGGTAATCCGGCTTGCTGCAGGTATCGATCGTACGGCGGGCTTCTTCGCCGGTCGCCACGCTCTTGTACAGTTCCTGGAACACAGGCAAGGTAGCGGCTTTGAATTTTTTCTTCCAGTCCAGCGCACCGCGTTGTGCGGTCGTAGAGCAGTTGGCATACATCCAGTCCATACCGTTCTCGGCTACGAGGGGCATGAGGCTTTGTGTCAGCTCTTCTACGGTTTCGTTGAAGGCTTCTGACGGTGAGTGGCCGTTGGCGCGCAGTACTTCGTATTGTGCTTCGAAGATACCGGCGATAGCACCCATGAGTGTACCACGCTCGCCCGACAGGTCGGAATATACTTCTTTCTTGAAATCTGTCTGGAACAGGTAGCCTGAGCCTACGCCGATACCGAGGGCGATGGCCTTCTGTGTGGCGTTACCGGATGCATCCTGGAATACGGCGTAGCTGGAGTTGATCCCTTTGCCCTGGAGGAACAGACGGCGTACCGAAGTACCTGAACCTTTGGGTGCAGCGAGTACTACGTCGATATCGGCCGGAGGCACGATGCCGGTCTGGTCTTTGAAGGTGATGCCAAAGCCGTGTGAGAAATACAGTGTTTTACCTTTGGTCAGGAAAGGCTTAATGGTAGGCCACAGGGCAATCTGGCCGGCGTCTGACAGCAGGAACTCGAGGATGGTACCACGCTTGGCGGCTTCTTCGATCTCGAACAGCGTTTCGCCCGGTACCCAGCCGTGCTCTACAGCCTTGTCCCAGGTCTTGGAGCCTTTGCGTTGGCCTACGATCACTTTAAATCCGTTGTCGCGCAGGTTCAATGCCTGTGCAGGGCCTTGTACGCCATAGCCGATGATGGCGATGGTCTCGTTCTTCAATACGTCCAGGGCCTTTTCCATCGGAAACTCTTCCCGTGTAACTACTTCTTCTATAGTTCCGCCAAAATTAATCTTAGCCATTTTCTATGTGTTTAATTGTTTATGTTTTACTGTTAAGAATAGGTGCTTTCTGATGTTATGCGTTTTCGATCACGCTGTGTTTTGCGCTCAGCTCGCAGTACAAGGCGCTGCCGGTATAATACAACGCCTGCTCTACTTCTATGAGCTTTTCTACCTGATGTTTTACTTTTTCCATCATGTCTTCCGTCGCGAACAGCAGCAACACGGCGGTACCGCGACGAAAATCATCTTCCGCTTCGTGGGCCAGCAACCGTTTAATGCGCACCCGGCGGCGGTTCAGGATGTTGACGATCCGGTTGATCACCGAAAAGTTGTTATCCGAATGTATCTCTAATGTGAAATCCTGTTTCATGTCTCAATCTTTGGTCTAACCTCCGTCAGGTTTACTTGCAGCCTTCCGGTGCCTCCAGCAGTACATCGGCGACGCCGGCCCCTGCCGGTACCATCGGGAATACGTTGTCTTCTTTGCCTACTACTACTTCCAGGAAGTACGAGGTCTTCGAAGCCAGCATTTCTTTCAGGGCGTCTTGTAGATCTTCGCGTGCCTCCACCTTACGGGCTTTAATGCTATAGGCTTCTGCCAGCTTGATGAAGTTGGGGTTCGTCATTTCGGTGAACGAATAACGCTTGCCGTGGAACAGCTGCTGCCACTGACGCACCATGCCCAGGAAGCTGTTGTTCAGCACCATCACCTTTACAGGGATGTCGTATTGCATGATGGTACCCAGCTCTTGCAGCGTCATCTGGAAACCGCCGTCGCCGATCACGGCCACGACTTGCTTCTGCGGTATCGCCAGCTTGGCGCCGAGCGCGGCCGGCAATGCGAAGCCCATGGTACCCGCTCCCCCTGACGTTACGTTCGTGCGCGGATTCTTGTATTGATAATAACGCGAGGTCACCATCTGGTGCTGGCCTACGTCCGTCACGACGATCGCCTCACCGTGCGACAACGTCGACAGGTTGCTGATCACTTCTCCCATGGTGATCTTGCCCGAAGGGTTACACTCGGGGTGTATGACCTTGTCGAATTCGATCTTATTCAGCTTGTGGAAGCTCTCCACCCAATCGGCATGCTTGCCGGCGTTACACTTCGACTGCAATGCCTGGATAGCTTCTTTCGCATCGGCATGCACATACGCCGCCGTCGGGATGATCTTGTTGATCTCGGCCTTATCGATGTCGATGTGCACCACCTGCGCTTGCTTGGCGTACTTACTCACGTTGCCTGTGACACGGTCGTCAAAGCGCATACCGATGCCGATCAGCACGTCGCATTCGTTGGTATTGATGTTCGGGCCGTAGTTGCCGTGCATGCCCAGGTAGCCGACATAGTTGGGATGGTCCGCCGGGAAAGCGCCCAGTCCGAGCAACGTACAGGCCACCGGTATGCCGGTCTTCTCAGAGAGGGCCACCAGCGCGTCTGTCGCACCCGACAGCAAGACACCCTGGCCTGCCAGGATATACGGGCGCTTGGCGCCGTTGATCAGCTCGGCGGCCTTGTCGACCTGCGCTTGCTGCAGCACCGGCTTCGGCTTATAGGTACGGATCTCCTCGCACTTCTTGTGGGGCTGCTCCGCGATCATTTCATTCTGCGCATTCTTGGTGATATCGATCAGCACCGGACCGGGACGGCCCGTGCGGGCAATATAAAATGCCTTTGCCACGGCCGGCGCAATGTCCTTCGCTTCCGCCACCTGGATATTCCACTTCGTGACCGGAATAGTAGTATTGACCACATCGGTTTCCTGGAAGGCATCCGTGCCCAGCAGGTGCGCAAACACCTGGCCGGTGATGCAGACCAGCGGCGTCGAGTCGATCAGCGCATCGGCCAGACCCGTCACCAGGTTGGTCGCACCGGGACCCGAGGTGGCAAACACCACACCCGTACGGCCCGATACGCGGGCAAAGCCCTGGGCGGCGTGTATGGCGCCTTGCTCGTGGCGCACGAGGATATGGTTGAGGCGGTCGGCATAGCCGTACAACGCATCGTATACAGGCATAATGGCTCCGCCGGGGTAACCAAAAATTATGTCAACACCTTCCGCCACGAGCGAGTTGAGCAGCACTTCCGATCCCGTGATCTTCTTGGCGGTTTCAACCTCGCTGGCTACAGCGACGGCCGGTTTATTCTTCGTCAGTAACGCATCCATCAGCAGCAGTTTTTACTTGTTTAGCATACTTCCATAAAACTCCATTCTTAACGTTCAGCGCGGGTTGTTTCCACGCCGCTCTGCGTAGGGCTATCGTCTTCTCATCGACCAACAGGTTGATGGAATGATTCGTAATATCGATTTCAATGAGGTCGTCGTCTTCCACGAGGGCGATGAGGCCGCCGGCGAAGGCTTCGGGTACGATGTGGCCGATCACAAATCCGTGCGAGCCGCCGGAGAAGCGACCGTCGGTGATCATAGCCACGCTCTTGCCCAGGCCCGAGCCCATGATGGCCGACGTGGGCTTCAGCATCTCGGGCATGCCGGGGGCGCCTTTCGGTCCGACGTAGCGGATCACGACCACGTCACCGGATTTTACGCGGCCGTTCTGGATGCCGTCGATCAATTCAAACTCGCCGTTGAAGACGCGGGCGGGTCCTTTGAAGCGTTCGCCTTCTTTGCCGGTGATCTTGGCGACGGAGCCTTTCTCGGCCAGGTTGCCGTAGAGGATCTGTAAGTGGGCGGTGGGCTTGAGCGGTGTCTCTACGGGGAAGATCACGTTGTTTTCGCCGAAGACGAGGCTCGGTGCATCTTTCACATTTTCAGCAAGGGTCTTGCCGGTGACGGTGATGCAGTCGCCATGCAGGAAGCCTTTTTCCAACAGGTACTTCAATACCGACGACATGCCGCCAACCTTGTGCAATGCGCCCATGAGGTGCGTGCCGCTCGGCTTGAAGTCGGCGAGCAGCGGGATGCGGTCGGAGATCTTCTGGAAGTCGTCCTGGGTAAGCTCTACGTCTACGGCTTTGGCCATGGCGATGAGGTGAAGGACGGCGTTTGTCGAGCCGCCGGTGGCCATGACGACCGTGATGGCGTTTTCGAAGGCCTTGCGCGTCATGATGTCGCGGGGCTTGAGGTCCAGCTTCAGCAGGTTGTGAATCGCCTTGCCCACGGCGGCGCATTCCTCTTTCTTCGACGGGTCAATCGCCGGGTTAGACGAAGAGTTGGGCAGCGACATGCCCATCGCTTCGATGGCCGAGGCCATGGTGTTGGCGGTGTACATCCCCCCACAGGCGCCGGCGCCGGGGCAGGAGTTTTTGATGATGCCTTTATAATCCTCGTCGCTGATGGTGCCGGCGAGCTTTTTGCCGAGCGCTTCGAACGACGAGATGATGTTCAGTTCCTGGCCTTTGTAATGGCCACCGGCGATCGTGCCGCCGTATACCATGAGGGCGGGGCGGTTCAACCGGCCCATCGCGATGAGCGCACCCGGCATGTTCTTGTCGCAGCCCATGATGGCGACTAGGCCGTCGTAATATTGCGCGCCGCACACGGCTTCGATCGAATCGGCAATGATGTCGCGGCTCACCAGCGAATAACGCATGCCAGCCGTACCGTTGCTGATGCCGTCGCTGACGCCGATGGTGTTGAAGACCAATCCTACCAGGTCACTCGCCCATACCGACTTCTTTACATCCTGCGCCAGCCCGTTGAGGTGCATGTTGCAGGTGTTGCCGTCGAAACCCGTGCTCACGATGCCTACCTGCGCCTTCTGCATGTCTTCGTCCGTCAGGCCAATGCCGTAGAGCATCGCCTGTGCGGCAGGTAGGGTCGGGTCCTGGGTCAGTGTCTTACTGTACTTATTCAATTCTGTACTCACGTTGTTGACTATATAATGATCCTTAGTTTAAAAAATTTTCTCCCCTGCTGATCTCTCTTCTCTTTATCACCGCCGGCACTCGTGGACGGCAGGAGTATTCCGAGCTTGAATACTCCGCCTCCACGGACCATCTGGTTGTCTAGATGATGACGTAGCTAAATGATTTCTCCAATACTTGACACTTGTAAGCTTCCTGTACGGTCGCCCCTAAACTGTCAAACCATTCTTTCTTAAAAGGTTTTGCATCAACGGACTCGATACCTACTATTTCGGCCGCGGTGCCACACAAAAAGGCGCTGTCGGCGGCTTCCAGCTCTTCGGGCCGGAGCTGTTTTTCTTTTACCGGGATGTCCAGCTCGCGGCAAATGTTCAGGACGGTTTGCCGGGTGATGCCCGGCAGGATATGGCCGAGGGCCGGCGTGTACAACACACCGTCTTTCTCCAGGAAGAAGTTGGCGCCGGGCGCTTCGGCGATGTTGCCGTTCATGTCGAGCATGAGGGCTTCGTCGTAGCCGCGTACTTTGGCTTCGCTGGTGGCCAGGATCGAGTTCACATAATGTCCGGTTACTTTGGCTTCGACCTTCAGCGCACCGGGGTTCGGACGCTGATACGACGAGATGCACATCTTGAGATGTTTGTCGCCATGGTACTTGTCCCACTCCCACGCACACATCATGAGGTATACTTCGTTTGTTTGTGTCAGCTGCATGTTGGCGCCGCCATACACCAGCGGACGGATGTAAGCATCCGACAGGTCGTTCTTCTCTAACAGTTGATAGGCAATTTGCACCAGCTCTTCGGTTTCGTACTGAAACGGAATGCCGACCAGGGCGCAGCTTTTCTTGAGGCGCTCGAAGTGCTCGTAGGCCTTGAAGACCTTCGTGCCGTTCATGGTCTGATAGGCACGGATCCCCTCGAACGCTCCGAAGCCATAGTGCAGCGTCTGACTGTACAGATCAATATGGGCATCGACCGCCTTGATAAATTTCCCATTCAGGAAAAGGATCGTGTCTTTCGTGTAGTACATAATTTACAACTGTTAGTTTGTAGTTGCCTGTATAAAACAAAACCGCCCCGAGTAGTCGGGGCGGTTCGTGATATCTTGTTTAAAATCTTAAATCACCATCGCCCCCGCGGGTTTGACCACGACGAGAATGACGACGATGACGAGCACAGTACCGTTGATCAGCCCTGTGAGGCTTAACGATCGTTCGGTTATTTTAGAATCTTTCATCATAAAATTCTGTGCGAGTACAATTATCACAAATTATCATTTACCATTCAAGCAAACTTCCGGAAATGTTTCGAAATCAGCTCAAAAACGAATGTTAGGTTGACAGTTACAGGCTTTCGATTGCGCCGATCATCCTCCTTCCGCAAGCGTTTTCGGGAAGGCTGGAATGTTTCCCCAAAAGTAGGGGAAAGTATATAGTTGGGGGATGGGGTGGGCGAATCCGTGTATGTGAGGGCGAAGAAAAATTGTTACGCCCTTTCAGGGCTTATGTATCTGTGTTACCTGTTGCCCAGGCCTCCGCTGTCGCTCTGGCCTGGGCTATTGTATTACGCCCTTTCAGGGCTGAAAGGCAGAAAATATTTTCCTTAAGTAGGGAAAAAGTATATAGTTGGAAGATGCGAGCTGATGATGTAAGTCGTGGAGCTTGCTCCGTGTAGAATTTCCCTGGAGCGATTATCAGGCAGTGTTCTGCGGGAGTGTATAGGGTTCGCGTTGCCGACTACGCTAGCTGGTCCAAAGGCGGTCAGGAGATCGCAGCCATCCGCCAGTTGTCGGACACAGTACGTGGCACGGTCAAAGACCGGTGCCAGCAATAGCGGATTGCTGGCGCTATAATTCGCGCCAGGTGCTTCCGTCGAAGCGGAATATTTTCAGGGTGATCTGGTCGAGGGCGTCGGTGGCGGTGACGACGAGGGTGCCGGTTTGCGGGAGTGGGATGTCGGGGGTGTATACCCAGTCGGTGCTGTTGATCTGACGGGCCAGGCCTGTGGCGAGGGGCTTGCCTGCGGGCGATGTTATTTTCATCTCTACCTGTTTTACCTTGAATGCCTTTTTTGTGGCCGAGAGGACGATGCGTGTTTTGCCTTTGCCGGATGACTTCACGGTTTTTGTCTCCATGTCGACGCTCAGCATATACTCGGAGATGATAACGTTGTAGGCACAGTGCTTTTTCAGCTTGATGGCGAGCTTGCGATAGTGCTCGCGTTTTGCGGGGTCGCGGAGAATGGTGCGGGCATGGCGCGAGGCGTCTTTGAACCTGTCACAGCGGAGCTGCTGGAGCGGGCTGTTCTTTTTACGTTTTCTGGTGGGCTTGCGCGTGACGACGGTTTTGTCTTTGTACTTCTTGAATACAAGCTCATCTATCGATCCACTCAGGTCTTTTAAGGGAGAATTTCCGACTACTACTGCCATACGTTGCTGTTGTACTTTTCATCAATATACCGAAACTTCTTTGGAGATAAGCCAGTATATATCATTAAATTTGTTCAGGTATATAATTTCCTAAATATTGTTGTGTGCCATGTGGATAGATTGTTGATCGCTATCTGTTCCTTGAAGCGTGTGCTTTTTCTTCCAAAAACTTACTGAGGTATAAAATGTGGGTTTATAGACTCGGGAGTGGATCGTGAGTGGAGGATGAGTGGAGAATGCATACTTTTGGTATAGGTTTGCTATGGGTAAAGGATAGGGATGCCCTAGCGTTAGTCTGGGGTGAGCCGGGGGTTAGTTTGAGCTGGGAAGCACAAAAAAAAGCTGCCGGTTCGCCGGCAGCTTGCGCATATTGAACTTAACCATTAACCTAAACTATCCATAACAACGTGTAAGATCATTCATCTTTTAAGACGGCGACGGGATTCATCAACGCGGCCTTCAATACATGGTAGCCGGTAATGATGATCGATGTCGCCAGCATGCTGCCTGCGGCCAGGACAAAAGCCCAGGGCGTCAGCGGCACTTTATACTCGAAGGTTTCAAGCCATTTTGAAAGCAGGTAGATACACAGGGGTGTGCTTACCACGACCGATACCAGGATGAGCCCGGTATATTCGCGTACCACCAGCACCCAGATGCTCCACACAGAGGCGCCCACGACTTTGCGAATACCGATCTCCTTGGTGCGTTGCTCGAGGGTATAGATGATCATGCCCAGCAGACCGAAGCATGCGATGAGGATGGCCATGGCTGCAAAGATCGTCAACGCCCGTGCGAACTGCTCCTGTCCTTTAAAGGCTTCGGCGAAAGCCTGATCGACAAATTCGTATTGGAACGGTGCGTCACCCGCAAACACGTGCCATTCTTTTTCCAGCGATGCCAATACGTTGCGCCAGGCATCGGCTTGTCCGGCTTCTACACGCACCACGGCAAATTGCTGTTGGTTGGAGAACACAGAGCCCTCCATGTGAAAGATGCCCATGGGTTGTACGGGCGCTGCCAATGCCCAGTAGTGGAAGTCTTTTACCACGCCCACTACTTCGTAGGTCTTTTCCATGCCGGGGTAGAAGATCTTTTTGCCCAGCACGCTTTCGTCGACATTCCAGCCAAAGGCTTGCACGGCATTCTCGTTCAGAATGACCCGCTCTTTGTCTGCGGGAATCTCGTTCGAGAAGTTGCGACCGACCACCATCTGCAACTTGAGCGTGGGCACGTATTGCTCGTCTGCCTTTACATAATTCAGCGACGAGGTCTTATCGGTATGGCCTTCTGCCTGGAACTGGTCGCCATCATACAGGCGCGGGGGCACCGAGGTAGCCCACGCTACATCTTCTACGTGTTGAATGCCTTCGAGCGCGTGCCCAAATGTTTTTCTGTCTTTGATCCATTCGCCGCGCTTCACCACCACGAGGTTCTCGCGGTTAAAGCCCACGTCTTTGTTGGCCAGGAAGCTCAGCTGCTGGAATACCACCACCGTACAGACGATCAGCACCATGGAGATGGCAAACTGAAACATCACCAATCCGTTGCGCAGCATCTTGCCTTGCTTGCCGGTACGCAGCGTGCCTTTCATGGCCTCTACGGGCGAGAAACGGCTCAGGAAAATGGCGGGATAGCTACCTGACAGGGCGCTCATGATCAGGATCAACGCGCCCAACACCATCAGGATCTCGGCGTCCATAAACAAGTTGAGGTGAAGGGCGTTGCCCGTGAGCACGTTAAAGAGCGGCAGGACCAGCTGTGTTACCGCCAGGCCCACACCCGCAGCCAGGGCACAGAACAACAAGGCCTCGGTAAAGAAATGTACGGCCAGCTGTGCGCGGTCGGAGCCCAGGATCTTGCGCAGGCTCGACTCTTTGATGCGACGTGTATACTGTGCCGTGGACAAATTCATGAAGTTGATGCACGACAGCAACACGATAAAGATCTCGACGCCCGACAACACGTACAGGATCACGACGCTGCCGACGGTATTCAGGCGGTTGTATATATCGTCCGAATACAGGCGAATGCTGGTGAAGGGTTGCGCGAACAACTCCCACTTGCGACCGTTCCTGGTGTACTCGTCAAACGACTGGTTCATTATGCGGCGCAGGGTGGTCTCTGCATACTTGCGCGGCAGGATGGGCAGTTTGGCGGTGAGGGCCTCCGGCGTGGCATGTTTGTCGAGCAGTACGAACGTCTCGAAGGTCGTCCAGATCCAGCTCCAGCTGGACTTTGTGATCGCCTCGAAGCTGTTCATCGACACCAGCATGTCGAAGTCGATATAGGAGTTGGAGGGTATGTCTTTTACCACGGCTGTTACCTGATATGTTTGTATGGAGCCGTCGCCGTTGGGGCTGGTGTCTTTTACTTCCAGCAGCTTGCCCAGGGCGTCTTCGTTGCCAAAGTAGCGGCGGGCGGTTTCTTCGGTCAGCACGACGCTGCGCGCCAGGGTCAATGCGGTGGCGGCATTGCCTTTTACCAATGGAAAGGAGAAGACGGAAAAGAAATTGGAATCGGCTGCGAGGATCTTGCCCTCGTCAAATGCGTGTGCTTCGTGTTTGGCATCGGTGTAGGATACCAGGAAGTTGCCGGTGGGGTGCAGGCGTGTTACCTGCTCTACCTCGGGGATCTCGGCGTCCAACGCATAGGCTACACCGGGGCCGGTGGAGGAAAACAAGTGGTCGTCGTTTTCGCCCCAGATGAAGGTCTGGTTGATGCGATAGATGCGGTCGGCGTTTGCGTGGAAGCGATCGTAGCTCAGCTCGTGCTGCACGTACAGGTAGATCAGCAACGTGCTGACGATGCCTGCGGTCAGCCCCAACAGGTTGATGGCGGAGAACAGTTTCTGGCGCCGCATGTTGCGCAGAAAGAGGAGAACGTGGTATTTGAGCATGGGGGCGAAGATTTGGAAGGTGGGGACCAAAGGTCGTACCAGTTGGGGGAAAGGCGTTTTTGGGTGGGATTGGGGCGTTCTTAGGGCCGGAAGACGTTCGGTATTGTTACGGGGTGTCCGATTTCGGATAGCATGGTGTTTCCGGTTGAGGGCTGGCGAAGGCTGACGCCAGTTTTAAACTGGCGTCAGCGGGCTTGTGCTGTTGCCTGGGGGGCACGAAGATCATTGGAAGGGCGGCCGGGGGTCGGAGACCCCCTCTATTCGTGCACGAAGCATGCTGGGTCCGAGTCTCCGCCCCGGGGCGGGGCTAAGACTCGAACCAGATGTCGCTTTTTGTAGGGGCTTTGCCCCTACTACCCCATTACTGATCTACGATGCCAGGTATTCGACGATGCTGTCGCGGATGGCGGTGAAGGTGCGGACGAGGGTTTCTTCGTCCTCTTCCAGCAAGGTCACGCGGAAGCCCTGGAGCTCGGAGCAGAAGGAGGAGATCGGCACTACGCAGACGCCCTTCGCGCCCAGCAGGTAATACACGAAGCGTTTATCGTATGGGATGTTGTCCTGGCTTACCCAGTCTTCTACCAGGGTTCTTACTTCGGCGTTGTCGATGCGCATTTTCTGGTGCGGCTTCAGAACGCCGTTGCGGAAGATGATCGTATTATAAAATGCGCCGAAGGTTTCGTTGAAGGTCAGTTCCGGTACGGTGCCTAATATATCGGAAATGATCTTGCTGCGGCGGCCGATGTTGGTGTTGGTGGCTTCGCGGTAGCCTTTGAAGCGGGGGTCGCCCAGGATCTTGGGGATGGCCAGCTGGGGCAGCTTTGTCGAGCACACTTCGATCATCTTGGCGTTGTCGAGGGCCTGGCAGAAGCGGTTGAAGTCCTGGTCTTTGTCGCGGTTGTAATATTCCATCCAGCCGCAGCGTGAGCCGGGCCAAGGCAGCTCTTTCGAGATTCCCTTCATGGAAATGCCGGGTACGTCGCCTATGATCTCGGCGAGGGAGTAGGCGCGCGCGCCGTTGTAGGTGATGTTGATATAGATCTCGTCGGCTAACAAAAACAGGTTGAACTCTTTGGCGATGGCTACGATGCGCTGTAAGGTTTCCAGCGGGTATACCATGCCCGTGGGGTTATCCGGGTTGATGATCAGGATGCCGACGACGTTGGGGTTGTATTTGATCTTGTTGTATAGGTCGTCCAGGTCCGGATACCATTTGTTGTCCGGATCGAGCTTGTAGGTCAGCGGTTCGTGCGCGGCGTGGGCTGCTTCGGCGCTTGAGTGCGTGGAGTATGCGGGCGAGGGACCGATCACGCGCGAGGTGCGCGAGATGAATTGATAGGCTTTCGAAATGGCATCGCCCAGGCCGTTAAAGAAACAGATGTCTTCGGCGGTGATCTGTACGCCGCCCATGGCGTTTGTCTGGCGCGCGAGGAACTCACGGGTCTCCAGCATGCCCTTGGAGGGGCAGTAGCTGTAGGTGTCGTCCTGCTTCATCAGGTCGGCGATGATGTCCTTGATCCACTGCGGCAGCTTGTGATTCTTTTGAATGGGATCGCCGATGTTTTCCCATGAGATTGTTACTCCCAGCTTCTTCAGCTGGTCTGCCTTCTTTACGATCTCGCGAATTTCGTAGCTGAGCTCTTTTGCTCCTTCGCTTAATAACTTCTGTCGCATGCGCCAAAAAATTGAAAGGCGATGTTGGGAAGATTGCGGAAAGGATTCAAGCGGATGAGGGATTTTATTTTTTTGGGAACAAGTGTTTGTTGGGCTAAGGCTTGCTCTACGCCGGTCGACGGGCGCGTGGGTATGTTTTTGATTTTCGGGGATGGGGTGGAAATTGCGTGACGCCCTCCCTTCGGTCGGAAGACTTGAACCAGGTGCTTAGTTGTGAGTAGCGGCCCAGGCTACAACGACACTGTTGGTTGGATGGCTGTTATCCTTGATGCACGAAAATATTTGGTACGGCGACCGGGGGTCGGAGACCCCCTCCATGGGTGTACTAACTATGGTGGGTCCGAGTCGCCCTCCCTTCGGTCGGAAGACTCGAACCAGATGCCTCCGTATTATGCAGGGGCTAAGCCCCTGCACCCCTCCTCTTTTTGGTCCGCAAAAAAATACCCTGCGTTGATGACGCAGGGTATTTTATTATTCATATTATAAAAGATTGCTACAGCTCGTTGGCTTTCATTTGTTTTACGGCGTAGTCGGCGGCGCGGGCGGTGAAGGCCATGTACGTCAGTGACGGGTTTTGTGTCGACGTTGAGGTCATGCAGGCGCCGTCGGTTACGAATACGTTCTTGCAGGCGTGCAGCTGGTTCCATTTGTTGAGCATCGACGTCTTCGGGTCGTGGCCCATGCGGGCGCCGCCCATTTCGTGGATGTCGAGGCCGGGGGCCTGGTGGCTGTCGAAGGTCTGGATGTTGGTGAAGCCTGCTTTGCTATACATCTCGGAGATCTGTTCCAGATAGTCTTTTACCATCTTCTCGTCGTTGTCGTCGTAGTCCATCGAGATTTTGAGCAGTGGCATGCCCCATGCGTCCTTCTGGTCTTTGTCCAGGGCTACGTAGTTGCTTTCCTTGGGGATGGTCTCGCCCATCATGTGTGAGCCTACGCTCCATACACCCAGCGACGGATGTAAAATATTGTCTTTCAGATCGGCGCCGATGCCATCGGACGAGCGCTCTACGTGGCGGAAGGCCTGGAAGCCCGCGGCGTAGCCACGCAGGAAGTCCGTTTCCTGCTTGAATACATTGCGGAAGCGCGGGATATAGCAGCCGTTGGGGCGATTGCCCGCTTTGGTATACTCGGCGTAGCCTTCGTACTGGGCTGATACACGTGCGCGGTAGTTGTGGAACGCCACATATTTACCCAGCGTGCCGCTGTCGTTGCCCAGGCCGTTCGGGAAACGGTTGGATGTCGAGTTGAGAAGAAGGAGGTTTGTATTCAGCGCGGCGGCGTTGACGAAGATGATGCGGGCGTAGTATTCCGTGCTTGCTTTGGTCTCTGCGTCGATGACGCGAACACCTGTGGCGCGGCCTTTCTGCTCGTCGTAGATGATGGAGTGCACGACCGAGTTCGGGCGCAGTGTCATATTGCCGGTGCGCTCGGCCCAGGGGATGGTCGAGGCATTGCTGCTGAAGTACCCGCCA
Organism: Dawidia soli; assembly: GCF_018598185.1. Classification (GTDB taxonomy): domain Bacteria; phylum Bacteroidota; class Bacteroidia; order Cytophagales; family Cyclobacteriaceae; genus Ohtaekwangia; species Ohtaekwangia soli. Next base: position 42,375 of record NZ_JAHESC010000023.1, on the reverse strand, counting down.
AACGGGCAGCCCCGCTGGCAGAGGTTCCGGTGCTGGCATTTGGCGCGGCCCTGCTCGGCGTGGATCGGCTGTTGCTGCGTGATGTGCGCGCAGCGGCCGATGATGATGTGGCGGTCTTTATAGTTCTCGGCTACTTTGTCTTTGAAGTAGCTTTCTACTTTGGTCATTTCCATGGGCGGCAGGAACTCGCCGTCGGGCAGGGCGGGGATGCCGTCTTTGTTGCCGGAGATACCGGCGAACTTTTCGACGTAGCTATACCAGGGCTCGATGTCTTTATACCGGATGGGCCAGTCTACGGCAAAGCCGTCGCGTGCGGGGCCTTCGAAGTCGAAGTTACTCCACCGTTGTGTCTGGCGCGCCCACAGCAGCGACTTGCCGCCTACCTGGTAGCCGCGGATCCAGTCGAAGGGTTTGTCTTGCACGTACGGATGCTCCTGATCTTTTACAAAGAAGTGGGCGGCATCTTCGTTGAAGGCGTAGCACTTGCTGACGACGGGATTGGCATCTTTAACCTCCTTCGGCATCTGGCCGTAGTGTGGAAACTCCCACGGCTGCATGTTGGTAGTGGGGTAATCCTTGAGGTGTTTTACGTCGCGGCCGCGTTCGAGGACGAGCGTCTTCAATCCTTTTTCCGTCAGCTCTTTCGCCGCCCAGCCGCCGCTGATGCCGGAGCCGATCACGATGGCGTCGAATGTATTTTGTTTGGTTGCGTCAATATTGGCGTTCATGCAAGAATCGTTTTGAGGTCACTGTTGGCATCGATCTTCACTTCGCCGGTAAACTTACCGGGGATCATCTGGTAGCCAAACACATTGGTCATGACATATTCGGAGCCGAGGTAGCCGCGAATGGTGAGCTGGCGGAAGGACTCGTAAAAAGCTTTCACGTTATCGTCGCCTTGTGCGGGCGCGGACGTTTTGCTGGCTTCGATGTCCTTGAAGAGGGCCTGGATGTCTGCCGGTGTGCAGTCTTCGGCGTCCTTGCCGGTCTTATCGGCCAGCAACTTCTGCGCCTGCCCCAGGCCTGTCATAAATTTCTTTTGCGCGTCGGCGTCGAAGCAGTCGTCCATCATCCGCAGTACGAATTGGTGGATGTTCAGCTCTTTGGCGCCGGGGGTATCGGTTTTGGGGATGAGGGCTTCGGTCATGGTTGCCAGCAGGTTTTCCTGCTGACTGCTGACTTGCAGCTTGTGGAGTTTGATGGTGGCCTCGGTGGCGGCCTCCTTGCTGGTGCAATGCGGCAGGATGATAGCCGCCCCCGCGATCAAGCCCAGCTGTTTCAGTGCAGTTCTTCGTTGCATGTAATTCAATCGTCTGCACTAAACTAGCAATATTATAGATTTTGTTCCCCACCGCCGGTAAAAAACAGTGTGAGGGTGAGGACGGTGGAGGGAAGTTTTTTATTGACGTTGGTGGACGACGTGGGCGTTGGGGACGACGCTGGGACGTTTTTGTGGTGGAAGCTTTGGTGGACGACGATAAGGAGCGGGTCAGGAGACCCGCACAATGCTGGGTCCGAGTCGCCCTCCCTCCGGTCGGAAGACTCGAACCAGTTGTTGCTTTTTGCGCGCTGCGCGCGCGGTTGACTTTACTTGTACCGGCCTGGTATGGCAGCAGTCTCCCGATTCCCTTAAAAACAAAAGGCGCCAGCCTACCGCTTCCGGTCCAGGCGGACGACGTTTTCGACGTGCATGGTGTGGGGGAACATGTCGACGGGTTGGACGGCGGAGATCTCGTATTTTTCGGAGAGCCACTTCAGGTCGCGGGCTTGGGTGGCGGGGTTGCAGCTTACGTAGACGATCTTTTCGGGTTCGGCTTTGAGGAGCATTTTGCAGACGTCTTCGTGCATGCCGGCACGCGGGGGGTCGGTGATGACGGTGTCGGGGCGGCCGTGCTGTGAGAGGAACTCGTCGTCGAGGAGGTCTTTGATGTCGCCGGCGTAAAAGTCGGTGTTGGTGATGCCGTTGATCGCGGAGTTTACTTTGGCGTCGTCGATGGCGGCGGCGACGTACTCCAGGCCTACGACCTTGCGTGCCTGGCCGGCGACGAAGTTGGCGATGGTGCCGGTGCCGGTGTAGAGATCGTATACCAGCTCGTGGCCTTTCAGGTCGGCCATGGCCCAGGCGATCTTGTATAATTCAAAGGCCTGGTCGGAGTTGGTTTGGTAGAATGATTTGGGGCCTACGCGGAACTGCAGTATGCCGCTGCCGTCGGGCTTGGGCATTTGCTCGGTGATGTAGGCGTTGCCTTTCCAGGTGAGGATATTCAGGTCGGCGAAGGTGTCGTTCTTTTTGCCGTTGATGACGTACTGGAACGACGTGATCTGCGGGAAATCGCGCTCCAGGCGGCGCAGGATCAATTCGATCCATTCCATCTTGTCGTATGTTACCTGCAGGATCACCATCGTTTCGCCGGTGTTGGCGGTGCGGATGGTGATGGTCCGTAAAAATCCGATCTGCTTGCGCAGGTCGAAGAAGGGAATATGGTGCTGCACGGCCTCGTCTTTTACGGCCAGGCGGATGGCGTTGGAGGGATCGGGTTGCAGGTGGCATTGGCGGACGTCAAATACCAGATCGTATTTGCGCGGGATGTGATAGCCCAATGCTACTTCGCCCTGGCCGGGCTTGTTTTCGTCGTGCATCTCTTCGCGTGTGAGCCAGCGCTGCGCGGAGAAAGTATAGTCGAGCTTGTTGCGGTAGTAGCGGGTTTTGGCCGAACCCAGGATCGGCGTGAGCGGCGGCAGTGTCAGGCCACCCAGGCGCTCGAGGTTGTCGACCACCTGGCGTTGTTTGTAGTGCAGCTGGTTTTCGTATTGGATGTGCTGCCAGGAGCAGCCGCCGCACAGGCCGAAATGCTCACAGAACGGCTGCGCGCGGTCGGGTGACAGCTGGCGGATCTGCGTGACGCGGCCTTCCAGGTAACTGCCTTTGATCTTGGTGAGGGCGGCATCTACCGTGTCGCCGGGGGCACCGCCCTCCAGGAAGATCACTTTTCCGTCTACGTGCGAAACGCATTTGCCTTCAGAAGCCATGGTTTCGACTACAATATTTTCGATTACGTCGCCTTTTCGCATAAAGAGCGCAAAAATACAAACTGGCGGGGGTTTTCCCCCTCGCCTCGATTCTCTATCTTTAACATTCCTGAACCGGCCCGTGTTGCCCTATGAAGCGTCTTGTTCCGATCCTGCTGTTTGTATTTTTCTGCCTGCCCGCGGCAGCCCGGCATATTGTAGGGGGAGAGATCGAGCTGGTGCACGTGTCGGGCAATATCTATCGCATCAACCTCATCTATTACCTGGACGTGCAGAACAACCCCGGCCGCGACCCGGCGGCGGAAGAGCCCACGATCGAGGTAGGGGTGTTTCGAAAATTCGACAACCGGCGCCTGCGTCTCAAGGAGCTCATTTTCAGCTCGCGGTCGCGCGTGGAGTATACACAACCTGAATGCTCGGCGGGTGGCATCATTACCGACAAGATCGTATACAGCGATACGATCGCGTTGCGCAGCAACGCCTTCAACCACGCGGATGGCTACTACGTGAGCTGGGAGCGCTGCTGCCGCAACTATAACAACGTGGGCCTGCTCAACATCGTCAGCCAGGAGCCGCCCGTGGGGGCCGTCGACTTTCCCAACGCGGCGGGTCAAACGTTTTACATGGAGTTCCCGGCAGTCGTTTGGCGCAACCGCGCGTTCGTCAACTCGTCGCCGCAGTTGTTTATACCGCTGAGCGACTATGCATGTCCTTCCAAGCCTTACTATGCCAACTTTACGGGTACGGATCCGGATGGCGACTCGCTGGTGTACTCACTCATTACGCCACTCAACACGGTCACCGCCGAGGCAGTGCCTGCCAACGGACCGCATGCCGGCCCGTATCCGGACGTGCAGTGGCTCTCGCCGTTCAGTCTCACGAATGTCATGCGCGCCAGTCCGAACCTGGCCATCAGCCGCGACGGATTGCTTACGGTCACGCCGTCGTTCAACGGTCTCGGCCTGTATGTCTTTGCGGTGCGGTGTGAAGAATTCCGCGAGGGGCGCAAGATCGGCGAGGTGCGCCGCGACTTCCAGATGTTTGTCGTGGACGAATGCCCTACGGCGGTGCCTCCGCAGATCCTTGGACGTACCCTGAGCGAAGGCTCTTTTACGCACGATGAAGTCATGAATGTGACGTTTGCCGCCGGTACGCCGGATGCCAACCGCTGCATCGAGGTGCGTGTTACCGACGACGATATCAACAACCAGCTCGATGGTTTCACCGAAGACATCGAGCTGCGCGCGGTGCCCGTAGGTTTTCAAGAGGACATCAGTGGCATTTTGCCTGCGCTGACATCGGTGCGGCTTACGCGTGCGAATCCCGCGGCGACTTTCCGCCTGTGCTTTCCGGAGTGCCCTTTTGTAAACCGCCCTTTCCAGGTCGCCATTATCGCCGCCGACGATGCGTGTAGCCTGCCGTACCTCGATACGTTGCTGGTGAACGTCACGATCACACCGCCGGTCAATGCGCCCGCGGTGTTTATCACCACCGATATCGCGGCGTCGGTGAACGAAGACTCTGGTATCAAGACCTGGGACATCGAAGCGTTTGATGCCGACGGCGATATCATGACCCTGACGTTGCTGCCGCTGACCGGTCCTACTACCCTGGCGCAAGCGGGCATAAGCTTGACGGACGTCAAACAGACGGGCAACACGCTGACGGCGAAGGTTCGTTGGGACACGCGGTGCAGCGTCTTCGACTTTACGCAGCAGACGTTCTTTCCGGTGGTGCTCCAGGTAGAAGATGCCGACCGGTGCGATTTTAAAAATCCGGATCAGCTGAAGGTGGATCTGCGGATCATCCTGCCGGGAAATACTAAACCGGTTATTTCCACAAGCGGGCTGACGGGCGATACTTTTGCCGATACGGTGACGGTGAACCGGAAGATAAACGAGTCGCTTCGCTTTACGGTCTTCGGTCACGACGACGACGGTGATCTGCTGTCTTTGTTCGGTGAAGGCAAGGGCTTTGCGCTGTCGGATTACAATGCGGTCTTCCCGGCGGAAGAGGGAATTCGCGATGTGCAATCGCCGTTTGCCTGGGACCTGCGTTGCGGGCCCATCGACCTGCGTGTGAAGAGCTCTTTTACCTTTCACTTTTTTGTAACGGATTACAATAACAAATGCCGTTTTAAATATTCCGACACGCTGGTGGTGAACGTCAACGTGGCGCCACCGGACAACAGCGCGCCCGCGCTGTCGGTCGTCAACACCAACGCGGACCTGGTACTGGCGGCCGACAACTCCATGAACGTCATTCTCGGTCAGCCGATCTCGCTCGCGCTGACCGGCCGCGACAGCGATCTCTTCCCCCACCCCGACATGCTCACGATGACCCTGGTGGGCGCGACGGGTACGGTCGAACCGTCGGGGTATACGTTTACATCGGCACCGTCTCAAAGTCCGGTGGAGGGTACGTTTGTTTGGGAGCCCGACTGCAGCATTTTCGTAAACCAGGTATATGCGAACGACTATACCTTTACCTTCCGCGTAAGCGACGACCGCTGTTTTGCCAACCTGGCCGACACGGTAACGGTAAGCCTGCACATTGAAGACATCGACGGCAGCGACGATAACTTCCTCCCGCCTAACTTCGTCTCGCCCAACGGCGATGACAAGAACGACTACTTCGCCATGCAGAAACGCGACGAGGCCACGGGCGAATGGGTCAACATCCTGCCCCTCGACAACTGCGCGGGACATTTCGAACGTATTACGATCTTCAACCGCTGGGGCCGCCGCGTTTATAGCAGCGGCAACCGCGCGTTTCAATGGCACCCCAACGGGGAGGCTCCGGGTATGTATTTCTATCACCTGGGGTATTCCAACAAAGAGTATCGCGGGGTGATCACGGTGGCTTATTCCGGCAAGGATCAATAAAATTTTCGTGGTGGCCGTTAGGGGGTGAACAATTTCCAGTTCCCTTCGGAAATGACTTCGATCGTGCCATCGGTCACTTTCATGGCGGTCTGATCGTCGATCATATACGACGGTACGGGGATCGTGGCGGCCAGCTTTTCCAGGTTGGCCAGGGAATTTTCGGGGAACCATTCATGATCGAGGTGGGGATGCAGGGCAAAGTCAAGCAGGCCTAGTGATTTGTCGCTTTCGGCCGGCAAGGTATGGTTGTTATAGGTCGTTCCGTAGCGGGTCATGATCATGCTTCCGGCGCTCAGGCCTACGTAGACTATCTTGTTGAGGAGCGTCGGTAAGAGGTCGGTGAGTCCGGATCGTTTCATCCAATAGCATAAGTACTGGCAGTCGCCGCCGCCCACGAGCAGGGCGTCGGTCTCCTGGAGCATGGGTACCCAAAGCTCGCGTTTGATGCTGGGCAGCGCGGTGAGCTCCAGCAGGCCCAGCGACTTCCAGCCCAGGTCGCAGAAGGGGTCGCCTAATGATCCGGTGATCACGCCGCGTATGATGTTACTCCCGTTGGGTATAGCGTAGATCGCGGTGGGGACGAAGAGGGCGCTTGCTTCGCTCACGGGTTTTCCCAGGAGGTCAACCAGGGCGCGGTGGATGCTTGCGTTGCTGATGCCGGCTGCGGTGAGAAGTAGTTTCATAATTCGGTCGGTGGTTGTGCGACGTTATAAAACTAGCGAACGTCGTTTGTCTCCGCGCGGGGATAAGATGACATTCAAAGGGGGCAAATGTGTCGCGCTTTGTTACCGGGGGTCTGTTTTGATGACGAATGCCTTCAGCCCGGCCATCTTTCCGTCGCGGAAACGCCAGACGTCGCAATAGGCGTAGTGCGTTTCCCTGCCGTCCTTGTCTTTCATCGATATTTCGCCTACGGCGGTGAGGAAGTCTCCTTCTGCGATCAGGTTGTCGACTGTTACCCTGGGCGGTTCGATATACGTTGCTGCCATGTATCGGCGAACGGCTTCTTTTCCTTTCAGCACCTGGTCGCCTACGAAGGTCCATTCGGTGTCGTCGGTGCAGTGCGACAAAAAACCTTCATAATTGCGGGCGGCTATCGCGGCGTTGGCCTGGAGTAAAATATCTTTGTGCTGCTGTGACATGCAGATCGATCATTGTGAATGACTACCGATCGTAAAAAGATCGTACCCGGGTTACGCATCTACCGACCGCGCCGTGGCGGGTCGCTTCCTGAATCACTGAAATGTAGGTGTGAATTTCTTATAAATGATAGTTTTGTACGCTGCTTTGTTGCGGCTTATGATGAACCTTGATCTTCAAAACCTGATCGATACCACCGACGACGACTTCGACGCGATCTATCCTGCTCATATCCGGCGATTGGCCCGGAAACATTGGACGCCGGTCTCTGTCGCAAAAGCAGCGGCTCAATTCCTGGCCAACCGGCGGGGCGTACATGTGCTGGACATCGGCTCGGGCGTGGGTAAGTTCTGCATGATCGGCGCCGCTACCACGCACGGTCATTTTACCGGTGTGGAGCAACGAGCCGAGCTCGTGGAATTGTCCAGAACGCTCGCTGACGCCTACCACCTTACCAATACGACCTATATCAACGCCAACATCATTTCGATCGATTTCCGGGATTTCAACGGATTCTATTTCTACAATTCGTTCTACGAGAATATGGATCCTCGTCAGAGCATTGACCAAACGATTGCGCTGAGCGCGGGGTATTATAATAGTTATGGCGTTCAGACGGCCAACAAGCTCAGCTCTTTGCCGTCGGGCGTACGCCTGGCGACCTATTTCACGGAGGAATGGATGATTCCTACCAACTTTACGCTGGTCGATACGCAGTTCAAGGGTAATTTAAAGCTCTGGGAAAAAGTATATTGACGCGGGATGCGGTTATCCGCACACGCTTTGGCAAACGGCTTGTGCGCGTTCGTGCGGATGCCTGTGGTTTGCCTGTGATTTTGACTGGATGATATTTTGGGAGGGGCGGTTGTTCAGGGTTCCTTTCTGTGTATATTTCGTATAGGGCACTGTACGAAATGGGTTCTAAAAAGAAACGAAAATGGACCGTTTTCTTCCTGATCAAATCTGTAGGAGGAAACATGCCGGAGGTGATCCGGATGATCAACGACATCCGGTGTTTGGAATTGAAGGCACATGTCAATGTGATCGTGTGCCTGCATTTCTACCGTGAGAATCTAACGGCCCTGCTAAAGGGCGATGTGTCGCTGCTTCCGGTTGAAATCCCCGATCCCACGTTAACGACCATGTTCTTCCGACTGCTCCCTTTACCGGCGGGTACAACCGGTTTTTCTCATGAGTTGTATGAGGTCCTGGAAGAACGCGACTTTGACATTACCAATCCCGTGCACCTGGAGAAATATTTCCGGCAACAGGTATTATTGCCGTTCAAGGCAAAGCACTATATTTTATTCAGCTGGGATCATGGGAGAGCCTATGGCATGTTTTCTCTCAAGTTCACCGCCCTTCATACCCTGAAGCGCACGTTCGAGCCTGTTTGCAACGAAGAGGCTAAGATACTGACTATGGAAGAGCTGGCATGGGCCATCCGTTGCACCTTTGGCAAAAAGAAAGTTGACGTTGCGATCATGATGAATTGTTATATGCAGTTCTTCGACGCGGGATATGCCTTGCGCCATTCGGTGAAGTACCTGGTGGCCCCGGAAGGCCATATGGACTTTGAGGGGTATAACTATCATTACCTTTTCCAGGTACTGAACAATGATGAACATGTAACCCCGCGGAAGATCGCCAGACTGGCGGTAAAGTCCTTTGCTTCCAAGGTATATACCGATGTGGATGAGGAAGAATTGGCCAAAAACAGTACCGCGTTATTTGCCACGGATCTGCGATATTACGATTCACTGGCGGAGCAAATCGAGGTCCTGGCGAATATACTGCTGCAGCGTCTTGCGACAGACAAGGAGGCAATCGTGGAAGCAAGGGACAACGGTCACTTTCTCGCGGTGGGCTTGCTCGATTTCTACCACTTCACCCGGCAAATGGCAGCGCAGAAATTATTGAGCGAGAATTTTTTGTGCGCCAGCAGGCTGCTCTCGATCCGGGACCTGGTTGTGATCCAAAGCCACATTGGAAAAAAAATCGAAAAACCCAATTCCGGATTTTCAATATTTTTTCCAATGGCCGGGGCTTCGGAGATCCCCCGAGAAGGTTTCGACGATTTTTTCGAGACCGCTTTTATGAAGGATTCAACCTGGAAGATGCTGATCGAAGCCTGTGCTGAAACCTGATCAACCGCCGGTTCCAGGTACTTTTGTCGGTAACGTTGCTTTCAGGATCATTTGACATTCGTCGGCTGTACCATTCCCCTTGAATTCGACCACTACCTGCTGGGGCAGAAAAAAATCTTTTACGTTGATCTTTGCATCCCGGAAACGGGTCTGTATGTCGGGCGGTACGTTAGCATCCGAATGCTCGACAACGTCTCCTATTACATCGATGGGGATGATAATGATGAGCTGTGACCGGTCTATACCGGATGCCTTCTTCCCGCCTCTTTTAAATCGTATTTCCGGAATGACGTCTTCAAACTTGTCTGAGATCCTTTCGGGCTTGTTGAGCTCAAGCCTTGCTGCTGGTTTAGGCATAGTTTTACTATTTAAGAGTTTATAAATTATCAGATGAATTCGAGCGAAGCAATGAATATAAACTTCCTTCCGGAAATGTACAATGGCTGCGGCCAACGAACGCGTTTAGGGATGCGACAGGATGTTCGTGACGGCTTCCAGCGCATTGATACAGCCGTAGCCGAATTTTTTAGAGTGGCCGGCGGCATTATACTCCGCGTCTCCTCCGATCTTGCGCGCGGTCGACTTCAGCACGTCTTTCAGCTCCGCGGATGTTAATGTGGGTTTGAGTGAAAGCAACAGCGCGCAGATACCCGCTACCAGGGGCGTGGCGCTGGAGGTTCCGCCGAAGTCGAACGTGTAGTCACCCAGGTCATAGCCTTCTTCGTTCAACACGTCGGTGGTGAGGATGCCCATGCCGCCCTGCCCGCTGGAAGGGGCTGTCATGAATATCGAATCGCCGAAGTTTGAATAGTGCGAACGCGTGTCCCGGCTGGTGCAGGCTGCGATGGCGAGCACGTCGGCATGTGTGGCAAAGCCGTTGTAGGTCGCGGGGGCATCGACGTCACGGTTTTCATTTCCCGCGGCGAAACAAATGATGGTGCCTTTGCCTCCCCTTCCATTCCGGGCACAATTCTGAATGGCCAGGGTCTGCCGGGTGGAAAGAACGAATCGCCGGGCCAGCGCGCCCCAGCTGCAACTCACCACCCAGGCGCCGTTGCGCGAGACAAAATCAAACCAGCGTTCCACTTCGCGGTCTGAAAGATTGATCCCCCACCGCACGGGCATGAGCTTGCAACGCGGTGCCGCGCCGGTAATGCCCTGACCGTTGGCGACGCCTACGGCTACACCGGCACAGGCCGTGCCGTGCCAGTCGCCCTGCTCGCCTGTATTGCGCGGGCGTGGGTCTGTTGTGTTACTTTCAAAATCAAATGGCGTCACGATCTTGCCGTCTTCTTTGAGATCGGGATGGGTGACATCAAAGCCATCGTCGATCACGGCCACGATCACATCGGGTGACCCGAGCGATTGCGCTTTTTGCCAGGCTTCTATTACTCTTGCGTCGGCGCCTTTCAACAGGCCTACGCTTGTGCCCCGGTGGGTGCCAGTATTTTTCAGATGCCATTGATCTTTGACGAGCTCATCGACCGGGATCACAAAATTGAAGACTTTGCCTTCTGTTATCAGTGAGGGTTCGGCGATGTCTACGATCTCATTTTGCTGTAAGGCTACGGCTACTTTTACCGGGTTCGGTGACTCGGGGGTTGTTTTAAATACATAGGAATTGTCTTCCCGTGTTTCCAGTACCATCAGGTGCAGATCGTCGATGGCGGCCTGGATCTTTTGTGGTGTTGCCCTGGCTTTGAAGCGGACAAAGACCTCGCCGTTGGGTACAAAGGGAACGCCGTCGTCTGAAGTGTGGTACACGTGCGAACCCACCAGTACTTCGGGGGATTCGCGTAGTGTCTGGAGCTTTGTTTCCACGTTCGATCTCTCATTTTTGTCGAGCTTGTAGATCTCGAATCCATTCAGGCTTGTGAGATGTTTGAGGGAGCTTTCGAGATTTGGTTTCTTTTTTACGGTCGGTTTGACGGCTACCATCGAATCACTTTTTGACAGCGTGAGGTTTGTGCTGCCGTACTTGAGCGAGAAGGTTTGCCTGGCGGGGGCTTTTTTTGTTTTGGCCATGGGGGTAGTGTTTGAGGGTTAAGATCAACGCTTGATGTTGGGGATGGTAAAATCTGTGATGAGTTGTGGGTTTAGTGGGGGAACGCTGTGTTCACATTGTAAAATTGGGTGGGAGACGGGAACGGGGAAAGCGTATTAACCACGGGGTGGACCCCGTGATTTTTCCCGGGGTCTTTACGGACGGTTCGGGCGGGTTGTTGGGGGCGGTGATTTATGTTTAACTTCACCTTGTTCCTAAAGTATCTTTAAACCAATACGTATGTTCAACAAACTTTCTTTGACCCTTGCATTGGTAGTTGTGATCTCGCTATCGGGTGAACGGGCCTTTGCGCAAGAGAAGCGTCCGATGGTGCGGCTCGCCAGGCTCGTTATCGACCCGGGGCAGCTGGAGCAGTATAAGGCCATTTTGAAAGAGGAGGCCGAAACGTCCGTTCGTGTTGAACCGGGGGTGCTGACGTTATATGCCGTTTCGGAGAAAGATAATCCGACCCATTTTACAATCCTGGAGATCTATGCCGACTCGACGGCGTATAAGGCTCATCTGAAAACGCCGCATTTTCTTAAATATAAGACGAGTACGAAGGATATGGTTAGGTCGCTGGAGCTTGTGGAGACGGTTCCGTTGATGCCGGATATGAAGATTAAGGATGGTGGGAGCGCTTTGCGGCGAGAGAAATAGCGGGCTATCTTTTACCAATACTTCTGTTAAAAGTATTTTCAATAATCCGTGGAAACCATCAATTTCCAGGATGCAGAGGTATCCTTTTTATAGTCAACATATCGAATATGTCAAAACGAACGAACGCATTTCAACAGGTAATTCACTTCATTCATCAAAAACTGGAAGGAGTCGGCGCAAAGGTTACCGAATCCGCTTTCTTGATTGAGAGCCTTGGCGATTCGTCAACGAAACGGGAGATCGATATTCTTATAGAAAAGGAAATTAATGGCGAATGTTATCGGATAGCTATTGAATGCAGAGATCACGGGAGGCCACAAAAAATTGGTTGGATTGATGAACTTATAGGTAAATATAAAAATCTGCCTGTTCATGAGGTTGTCGCTGTTTCAAATACCTATTTCTCCAAGGATGCTCGAAAAAAGGCGGCATTTCACAACATCAGTGTAGTCTCCCTGAAAGAGGTTAAAAAGATTGATTTCGTGAAATTTGTTAACCTCGGGTTGGCGGAGGTTAGAATACAAGTTGTGCCATTAAGTTTCGTTACGTTTGAGACGTTCTCTATACCTCGTCATGTCCAGCCTCATCATAGAGAGCACGTATATTCTTCGGATGGAAAAATAAAGACTGTGGAAGAGTTTGTTCAGCCATATTTCGTGGAATTTAGAGAAAAATCTTTTGATGAATTTATAAAAAATGCGTCGGACATTTGGAAAACAAGAGCTGATATGGACAGCAACGTGACGTTTTGTGCGATTCGAAACATCGACGAAGTAGTGACGTTTAAAACCGGAATTCACGAGCAGCGAGTTAAAGCTGTTGCTTTGTACTTTTCACTGTCCTCCACGGCAACAGACATTGCCTTAATTCATAAAATGTACGAGGGGGCGCTCGTCAGCGGCGCCAGGATACGATTTGATGGAGATAAAAATGCACTACCTGTATATGTTGCCCAAATTGATGGGGCTGGTAAAGTTTTCTTTTCAAAATACAGATAAAAAACAGGCGACTGTCACGTACTCCGATCGTTTTCGATATTGTCTTTGCAGATCGCAATTTGTTTTTTCATGGCTTTTAGCTCAGCGATCTTTTCGTCCAGTTGAGCCAGCTTTTTATCGAGTACGCGCAGTCTTGCATTTTTAGTAAATTGTTTCTTATACCAGGCATCGACTACTTCACGAATTTCGGCGAGCGTAAATCCAACAGCTTTCGCCATTTTAATGAACCGGATCTTCTCGACTACATCCTGGTCATAATAGACATAATTGTTGGTCGTAACGTCTTTTCTCTTCACACCGCTGAAGAGTCCGGCTTTTTCGTAAAAACGTATCGTTCCAACCGGAACGCCGGTTTCTTTAGAGAGTTGACTGATCAATTTCATTCGCGTCGGTATTAAAAATAAATCCAAACCATGCAGTATACTGTATGGTTGTTATGCACAAAAGTCCGGCTTATTTTTGAGCCGGGCAACCAAAAAATCTGTCATCGAAACTACTGTATGGAAATGAACTATTCAGACGACGAGCTTGTGAAGCTGCTGCCTGGTTTTACCCATGGCTACGCAAACGTAAACGATGTAGACCTTCACTTCGTGAAGGGAGGTGCAGGGACACCGTTGGTGCTGGTTCCGGGATGGCCGGAAACCTGGTGGGCCTATCACAAAGTAATGCATCTTCTGGCTAAACATCACGAAGTGATCGTTGTCGATCTGCGCGGCATGGGAGGGTCGGGTAAACCGTTGGAAGGTTATGATAAACGGAATATGGCACGTGACCTGTTCGAACTGGTTAAAGTAATGGGGTATCATCAAGTCGCTATCGGCGGACACGACATAGGCGCTCACGTTGCCTTCAGCTTTGCCGCCAACTATCCGGCGTTCGCATCCAACCTCATTCTTCTTGACACACCCCATCCGGACGAGAGTATGTACCGTCTGCCGATGCTGCCCATACCGGGAGCGGCCTATGTGTATCCCTGGTGGCTGGCGTTTAACCAGATCAAACAGCTTCCTGAACAACTTCTGGAGGGGCGCATGTCCATCGTGATCGATTGGATCTTCAACCAGTTGCTACAGAACAAAGACGCTGTTACGGATTTTGATCGCGCTGTTTATGCCGCGGCTTACAACAGCGCGGATGCCATCCGTGCTTCGAATGCCTGGTACCAGGCCTTTACGCAAGATATCGCGGACAGTCGAACGTATGCTAAGCTTACCATGCCGGTGTTGGGTGTGGGCGGCAGCGGATATGCGTTATTGCAGCATGTTTTACCGGCGGTTGCTACTACGTATAGCCTGGAAAAGTTCGATGATGCCGGGCATTTTATTTTGGCGGAAAAGCCTGATGAAACTGCACGCTGTATTGCTCAGTTCTTGGGATCGGTGTAAAGAGAACGTGCGTTAAACGGTCCGCTGTTATGAAAAGATTCGCCGGCTATGATGACGGCCCTGCGAGAGCCCTTGAGCCACTCTAAAATGCGCCGAACACTCCGGGGCCGTTTCCATTTGGAGGTGTTACGCATTCGGGGTTGCGTATGGGCCAAGCTTCCTCCGGCACGGTTCACATAGTTTTGAATCCACCCCATCAATGGTCTTTATTGTCTCTACAGCATCTCTCATAACACAATGCTCTGATTCACAATGATCCAAGCCCAGGCTGTGCCCCAATTCATGCATCGAAACCTTCTTTAATCTTTCAATAAACCTGCGCTGATCGGTATTTTTCAGTCTATACGTGGATACAATACAACTTGGTCCCGGTCGATAACCAAGACCGAATACGCCCCAGTCACTGTACTTGCTTTCAGGCGCTTTTATCCTGCCAAGGTCGTCCCGCTTTGTGGTGGAAATATCTTTATCGGTCAATAAAACGAGGTGATCCAGAGAATCAGGCTTCTGCTCCTTAGCCATACTGATGAGCTTATCCGCGCGATACCTGGGCGTTTTAACATCGATGAAGGCTTCTTGGGGAAGCGGCTTACGTTTCAGAACATATACCTTTACGCTGTAGGTATTGGCCAGCACATTTAAAACGGTATCAGTCAATGATCTGTCAAAATTTTCTAGCGGCTGAATTCCCACGTTAACCGTTTTGTCGGTTGAGCATGACAAAAGTGAAAGCAGTATACATACCATTAAAGGCTTAGTGCCTGCGTTTAACAAACTTTCGACTTGTGTGTTCATTCTGAGTCGGCAATCGTTATCAGTACAACTTGTGATCTGTTTGGGATTACTTGCAGTGATCCCACTGGTTAGGGAGCTTTTTATGCGAAATTTCAATGTTTTCCCATTAAATTCCTGCCAACCTCTTAGACCGGGGTGACCCTCCACGTGATGCTCAAATTTCCGTTGACAAAGTCACTTTCCAAGGGTCTGCCACGTTGAAAAAAACTAAAATCCAAATGATTAAAGGCCTTATGCACCCAAATCGATCGGCAATGTATAAATCCGTTTTCCTATCGCTGCATAAATCGCATTACAGAGCGCGGGAGTGAATGGTGGTACCGGTGGTTCTCCAACGCCTGTAGGTTTTCCGTCGCTATCCATGATATGGACATGGATCTGTTTCGGAGATTCAGACATTCGTATGATCTGATAGCCGTCAAAATTATTCTGCTGAACACGGCCATCCTTAAAGGTGATCGCACTCTTCAATGCAAGACTTGCCGTAAATTGTGCTCCGCCTTCGAATTGTGATTTTATCCGATCAACATTGACAGCAACTCCACAGTCCACGACATAGTGTACGCTCGGAATTGTTACCTTGTTTTCGTTGACTTGAACCTCCACCACGCATGCGACGTATGTTAGAAAACTTTTATGCGCTGCGAAACCCAAACCTGATCCCTTCGGAAGCTTCCTCCCCCAATCAGACTCCTTGGCGACACGTTCGATTACCGCTTTCATTCGGCCTGTCTCCCAGGGATAATTCGCGATATCTTCGCCGTAGTTTGGATAAGTGCCGTTGAGGATCTCTCCGTTGAATGTGATTTGACGATCATCTCCCAGCAGTTGAAGTGCGTTGGTGATGGGGTCAACACCACGTGCTTCTGCTATCTCGTCCATCATCGTGCCAATAGCAAAAACGTGTGGTATGTTCCGAACCGATCTCAACCATCCGACACGAAGATGTGATGGGGCATCATGTGTCTCAATTCTGACTGCTGGGACATCATACGGAAAATCGGTAGCGCCCAGACCTAACTCGCCATCGCTCGGCTGAAGTTCTGAATTATTTGCAGTTGCACCGATCGTTGGATATGCAATGTGGTGATTCCAGCCACTAAGCTTGTTGTCTTTTCCTATTGTTGCTATTGTACGCTGAACACTGAGTGAATGGAAGTAATCGTGATGGAGATCATCTTCGCGTGTCCATTGCACTCTCACAGGATGTCCAGACTCTTTTGCGAGGATAGCCGCCTCAACTATAAAATCGGGTTTGGATTTGCGTCCAAAAGCTCCTCCAAGAAGAGTAACGTTTACTTTTACCTTGTCTTCGGGAATTTCCAATACCTCTGAAAGAACCTTCCTGGCACCTTGCGGATTTTGAGTGCAAGCCCATACTTCGCAGCTATTCTTGTCCGCGATGGCAAGTGCAGCAGGCGGCTCGATTGTGGCATGGGCTAAGTGTGGCGCAACGTAAACATGCTCGATAACCTTAGCTGCATTTTTTCTAGCCTTATCAAAGTCTCCTCGATTTCTACGTACGACGCCTTTGGAAGAAATGCTTTTAGTCAATTCAGCAATTTCTTTTGCCGAATCATAGGATGCATTTGGGCCAAACTCCCATTCAATTTCGAGCAGATCCCTTCCTTTTATTGCTGCCCACGTGTTGTCAGCAACAACGGCGACGCCAGCTAATGGTTTATTCAGTGTGGCAGGCAGCCCCGCCCCTTTAACCTGGTAGACACCAACAACACCTGGGACCTTCTTAGCGTTGCCATCTTTGAAAGATTTTACCGATCCTCCAACTACCGGGCACCTGGCTATTACCGCTACCTTTAAACCCTTGACATCAACATCGGCTCCGAACACAGCTTTGCCGGTTACGATATCATGCAGGTCAACGATTGGAGTTTCCTTTCCAATGAGTTTAAAATTCTGTTGCTCCTTCAACTTAATTTCTCCAGGTGGAACAGAAATTCCGCTTGCTTCCTCCACCAGCTCACCAAAATTAATTGCCCTGTTTGTCGATTTGTGCGTTACACTACCATTTTCAGTGTCGCATTCTTCAGCAGGAACGTGCCACCTCTTGGCCGCCACTTGGATAAGCAAATATCTCGCAGCTGCGCCTGCCTCACGCATAGGTTTATAGAACATTCGGATCGAATAAGATCCGTCTGTATTCTGGTCACCGTACTTTACATCGCCTTCCGCCTGGACAATTTTAACGCTGCTCCAGTCAGCGCCCAGCTCGTCCGCTATAATGAGAGGCAGAGATGTTCTTATACCCTGGCCCATCTCAGAGCGATGGGCAATGATACTTACAACACCGTCTGAACCAATCTTAAGATATACATTTGGCGTTAGATATGTTACTTCATTCTTTTTGCTGTCACATCGCACAAGACCTACACCAAATACAAGTCCTCCCGCGAGAAGCGCACCTGCTTTTAATACATCACGTCTTGAGACCTTGAAGACACGGCCTTCCACCAAGCTATTGTCTTTGCCGAGAAATGAATTGTGTTTCATAGGTGCTTATTTAGGTTGTGAAGTAACGCTGATGATTGCAGCCTTGATGCGATTATAAGTTCCACACCTGCAGAGATTGCCTTGCATCGATTGCTCGATTTCCTGCTCCGAAGGCTGTGGATTTCTCTTGATCAATGCAGCCGCGTTCATTATTTGACCGGTTTGGCAATAGCCACACTGCGGCACAACAAATTTCTCCCAAGCTTGCTGAATAGGGTGCTCGCCTTCTTTCGATAAGCCTTCGATCGTTGTGATCCTGCCTTCTCCAACGGCAGAAACCGGCAGACTACACGACCGCACCGCATTGTCATTCAGGTGGACCGTACAAGCTCCGCACAAAGCTTTTCCACAACCGAATTTCGTCCCCTTTAGCCCAACAACGTCTCGTAATACCCAAAGAAGAGGCATGTCTTCCATTGCCTCTACATCGTGGGTCTGTCCATTAATATTGATCGAATATTTAGCCATAGGTTTGGTTTACGAACTAGAAGTTACGACTACAATTGCATAGGAACAAGTGTTTTTTTTTTGCGTATAATTCACCTGTAGACTTTTCAGACGATTCTAATGTACGATGTTTTTCTATGCCCTTTTTGTTTGCAGGAAAAATGCACGCATTGCTGTTCAGAAAATGGAAGAACAATGTAAAAGGCTGTGACTGGTACGATCTGGAATGGTATATAAAAAATAAAACGCCTCTACACCCGGGCCATTTCCGGAACGCGCAAAAGCCAGCGGTCACCTGACCGATGAAGAATTTTGCCGAGGTGGCGGCGCATCCTGATCTTACGGACATAGCGCCAACTCCTACCGGTCATGACCTCTATATCTTTTGAGTAAAATACATAGGAGTTACATAAGGAGACCAAACACCCATTGATAAAAAAGTATACATGATAATTTTCGATTATTAAACATTATTACCAGCTGCTCTTCAATTTTCACGTTGTATACTACTATTTGGATAACTGCCGAGACTGAAAATTGTCTCACCTTTTGTAATCGGCGGAGTAACAGTCATATAGATAATAAACCCGTCGATGGGCGAAAGGATTTCTTGGATTGTATTGTTGAAAGGATCGGTGATGGTACCAAGTAGCGTTCCCTTTCTGATTAGTGCTCCGCTTTTGAAGTTGGGATAGAATATTCCGGTATGTTCAGCTTCAATGTAGGTTCGTGCTTTGATTTCTACTGGTGGGCTGTATTTTTGCGGTACGCCATCGTACCATTCCATAGTACGCATCATGTTCATTAACCTAGCCGATATGAACCCTGCCTCTTCCGATGTTACGTGGCCGAGCTTTCCATACTCTATGGCAACCGTTGGAATGCCACGGGAAACAGCTTCGGCAGAGCAGTACTTTGTATTTCCTGGCGTGGGTACATTGTCGCTGCCAATCACCCATGGGAATCCCAATGCGTCCGCCATTTTGCGGGCGGTGGAAAATTGTTTGCCACAGGTGTAGAAACCTACGTAGGGCTGGAGATCTTCACTGGCATCTCCTGCGTGGATATCTACCAAATAGTCACAGCGGCTGATCACTTCTGTGGTGATCGTATGGGCTATGCATTCTGTAATAGTACCTGCTTTGTTTCCGGGGAAAACGCGGTTCAAGTTCTTTCCGTCTGCCGGATTGTAAAACACGCTGCGTTTGAAGAAGGCGTTTACGTTGGCGATGCGGACCATAATAATTGTCCCTCGTAGCTTTTCCGGGTCTATTTTGTTCGGCAATTCTTGTAATGCCATAATCGGTGGGTACTCATACCCGTGTATGCCGGCTATAAGGCCCAATACCGGTCCCTTGGATTTGCCATGCAGTACGGTGATGGGAATGAACGTTGTGTCACCGTTGGGTGCTTTTATAGTCACTGAAAACGATTTTCGTTCGCCTGGTTTTATTGTAGTGTTTTGAAAGGCAAAGGGCTTGTCTTGTCCGACTGCGAGCTGGATGCCTAATGCCAGCAGAACAACTAAGATTGACTTCATATTCATTGTTTTCGTTTGTTTCCTTGTTTCGTTTCGGGCCTTGGCGCCGGTGAAGTGGCAAATTTGCAGCGGAGCGAGATACTGATGCTTCTTCCCGGTTCCGGAAGGTTTAAGATCCGGTATCGGCTGAGATGGTTATAGTATTTTGTATTCGTGACGTTTTGAACATTAACAACCAGTTTGAGCCATTGTTTCTTGCCGACGGAGAAACCACTTGCTACGCTTGCGAGCTGATAACCTGATGTTGCGGCTTCGTTTCGCTCTACCCGGTTCTGGTTCCAGTAGTGGCCGTATTGAATGTAGACAAAGGGCTTTTTGAAAATGGCAACTGAAGTTCCCGCGATGTCGATCGTTGCTTGCATATTGGCCGGTGGTGTAAAGGGCAGTGGAAGCCCATTTACGTTGTTTTCCGCCCATACGTACTCACCAGAGACGGACATTTGCATGTATGCATTGAGTTGCTTGCTGATTTCCAGTTCTCCTCCCATGTGTACCGCCGAGGTCTGTTTGAAGTTGTACGCCTGGCCGGCTTCGGCCACGGGATAAACGTTGTCGTTTATCTCGACCGTTGGGAATTGACCGGACGGGCTTAAATAGATGTAATTCAGGAAATAATTATAGAACGGACTGATTGTGACGGCGAGACTGCCGCCGGTATAAAGCCATGCGGCATCAAACTGGAAGCCCTGCTCGACATCAAGGGTTGCATCGCCGCGTTCATAACGGAAGGTGCCGTGATGCATACCGTTGGCCGTAAGTTCGGAAGGAGCGGGTATTCGAAACGTTCTCCCTATGTTAAGCTTCAGCTGATTGGCTGGATTGACCTGGTATGAAACGCCTGCGCCAACCGCGTAATTTAGAAATGTGCGATCTATAGATGGGCTTCGTTCCAAACTATCCATGTAGTTACCCTCGTAGTAAAAGGGATATCTGACCTGGTCAGCTTGTATCGTGCCGTAGTCACCCCGTACGCCAGCGTTAAAAGTAAAACTCTCAGATGGCTTGTATTGGTACAAGTGAAAAATTCCGAATTGGAACGCTCGATACGCTGGTATGAGAAATTCGTAGCCGCCGGTTTTGTTTTCTTGCATAGACGATTGAATGCCAGTAATTTGTTGATGGTTATCGGCGACCTGGAGCAGCCGGGCGTTAAGGGTGATGGTGTTCAAGCCGAGACGCAGTGCGAGATTGGTGTGTTGCTGTTCGGGGGCGCCATGCGCGTGTGGAAAAGAGTATTCCTGACGTACGTTATGCTGGAATGCGGCATCGATCTCAAGCCACTTTGTGCCGAGCTTCAGGTTGGTGTTCGAGATCACTTTGAAGTGCGCGACATCTTGTGAAGGCAGGTCGATATTGCGGTCATCTCCATCGGGGGTCAGCTGATAGGCTCGTGGAATGCCCATGGCTCCGCTGAATATTCCCACTTTTTGGTTGTAGCTGGAAACAGTAACATGTGTAAAGCCCCACGAGCGCTGCACGCCGACCGTGCCGTTGATGTGGCGCTCTTTCCCAGCCGTGTTTTTTAATGCGTTATCATATATCGGCAGTACAAACCGGTTGTATTGAAATTCATTCGCGGGTACTTTGTAATCGCCATAGTCGAGCGCGGTAAAGCGCAATTTGTACACCAGGCCATCAACATTTCCGGCCATGGCGGTTGTCGCGCCGAGGGTGTTGTTGTTGGAGCGAAAGATCAGGTTTGTTTCTGCCTCGTGATGACCGGGCAGCTTCATTGCCGGGCGGCCGATATTCATCACGCCGCCGAGGGCATCCGAGCCGTAGGCCAGCGAGGCCGGACCACGGATGATCTCGACGCTTTCTACATGGAACTGATCTATTTCGAGGCCGTGGTCACTGCCCCATTGCTGGCCCTCTTGTTTAATGCCAGCGTCGTTAACGACTACGCGGTTAAAGCTCAACCCGCGGATAACCGGTTTGGAAACACCTACGCCCATGTTGATGGAACTGACGCCCGGCAAACGTTCCAGGCTATTCATTAAGGTAGTGCCGCCCCTGCGAAGGATCTCCTCTCCGACCACTTTGGTCATTACGACAGAGCTCTCCCGTTGTGTTTGCTTAAAAACATCCTCCAGAATAACGACTTCTTCCAACCGCTGCGTCGACGGTTCCAGATCGATCTGAACATCCCGTGTGTCGGGAACGGTAATGGCTCTAACGACAGTCCTGAAGCCCACTGCGGAAATGGACAACGTATACTCGCCTGCACGCAATCGTGATAGTATAAATGCGCCGCTCGAATCAGTGACGGCACCAAGACGTGTTTCTACCAGCAGAACGGAAGCTCCGATCACAGGCGAAGCTTCCGCCTTTACGGTGCCGATCAGTGAGAACTGTTGGGCCACTGCATTTATCGACGTGCCTAGCACGGCCATCAGGACTGGCAGACAAACTCTCCAGCGCAATGGTTTTCCAGGGCCGTTGTCGGAATGAAGAAAAGGCATGGCAGTAACTCTTTGTGATTTTTATCCTTTCAATTAACCGTAATTGCCAGCACCTTTTCGGTTGCGTTGTTATATTGATCGTAAACTTTAATATGGAACTGGTAAATGCCGGCTACGGATGATTCGCCGATGTGATACGGGATCGAAAAAAGGTATTGCCGCCGTGTATCGACGGGAAAAAAGTATTGGTCGACGGTGTACAGCGTATTGGCCGGATCATAATAAAACAGCTCTATTCTGCCGCCTGGCAGATCGCTGTTGTCGGTTATCTCACCTTCGAACAATATTGAGTCACCGGGCTTTACAGCCGTTTCCGACGCCGGGGTGGCGACGGTAAGCTCAGGTGCCTGGACATCGTCGCTATTTTTGATCTTCATGCTAAAGACCAGGGGCTTTGCCTCGTTGCCGACCTGATCCAACCCATAGACCAGTAAATGATAGTTTCCGGCTGCTACGTTATCCGGCACGGTCAGCTCTTCGGTTATGTGCTGGCGGACACCGTCGATCTTTTCGATCCGCGCAACAAACCACGGTTCCCCTGTTGCCCCGGTTCGCCCATGTGTATGGCAGTCGAAATTGTGGTGGATATCGATCTTGTATTGCGACAGACCGACATCATCCGAAAAGTGAAGATCGAGGTAAAGCGTTTGACCTGATAACAGCGAAAAGACATGTGTATCCGGGAAACCACAAATATCCTGTGTACCGTAGAGCGGATCGCTGTTCTGAAGCTCGATAACCGGCACCGCTGTATCTGGCTTTTCCTCTTCCGAGCCGGAGCTGCAGGCAGCAAACAATGCGATGAGCAGCGTATATTTTACTATTCTCATATCTTCTCTTTTCATCGAACGATAACAAGTTTGGATGTCTGTGAAGCATTCCCCGAATGGATCTTATAGATATAAAGTCCGGTGGGAAGTGTACGGACGTCGAACGTTTCGACGTGATGACCGGCTTCCTTCAAGGCCGGTTCAGTGTGCATTACTTTTTTGCCTCGCATATCGTAAATGGCAACAGAAGTGCTGGCTGGTTTTTGCAACGAGTATGCTATAGACGCCTCGTGTATGGCGGGGTTCGGATAAGCCGTGAGAAGCTGTAGCCCGCTGGTATGGGAGGGGGCCTCTATACCGGTAACCTGGTCCTTGCGATAGATTATGGGAAAGATGCCGAGATGACCGTAATATCCTGCTGTTTGGTACGCTTCTGAAATGGGGCGCCATACGCGGTCGCTGTGGTCATGAACACGGACTACGTTGCGGGCGCGATCATCGGCTTGCGGGCGGGTATTGTTTGACGTGTGCATGATACCGATGTCATCGCCATCGAAACCTCCATGGTAATAGTCAGTAAGATTAAAGGTAACGAAGAAAGATCCGTCCACGGGAACCGGCTCGCTGAAACGCACCTCCATCGCATGAGATGACAGATCAATATCCTTGAAGTATACATCTTTCCGGCCGATTTTTCGATCGGGGTATCCCTGATCGTTAACCGAAAAGACGTTGTACTCGCCCACGTTGTTTCCGTTCTTGGAGCGGCCGTGATGGTAAACGATTATACCTGCTACCCAGGTTTCTCCGTCGGTAGTATACTTTTCGCCAAACTCTTCGTGGCCAGAACCATTTTTCCCCAGGAATGGTATGCTGTTATTTGTGGAATCGATGAGTGCGAACTGACTTGCGCTGAAATTGTACAGCGTATCGGCGACTGCCTCGAAATTCATTATGGGAGGCGTAATCGTTTGATCACCTTCACCTGTTGCGTTATCGCTGTATCGGTAGATCTTTCCGTTGCTGTCGGTGGCCCAGCCCCGGTTCATATCCTGGAAATAGACGCTCAGCATGCTGGCGCCAAAGACCGGTGCGCGGTGCCAGGTATAGCCACCGTCGGTTGTTGAATAAATAGCGCCGCGTGTCTCGTCGCTACCGACAATCCAACCACGGTGCGGCGTTGCAAAGTATACGCCCGTCATGTGGCCGACAAATGCGTGGGGAATGACCTGGTATCGCCAGCTTTCCCCACCGTCGGTGGTTTTGAGTATGTAGTCATTGTTTCCGACGGCATAACCGACGTGCTCATCGGCAAAATACACGTCATTAAGCTGACGCAGGATGCCCGAATTTTTAGGCGTCCATGTAGCACCACCGTTAGTGGTCTTAAGAATCGTACCGCGCTCGCCCACGGCCCAGCCGTGATCTTCGTCCAGGAAGAAAATGGCGGTTAATGCGGGCGCATTTGCCGCTGCCTCAACTTGAGGAACCCAGGTCGTGCCGGTATAGTGCAGAAGGGTATTGCCATCTCCCACAATCCAGCCTTTATCCGTTCCTTTTAAAAAGAAAACATCGTGCAAATCTTTTTCGCCTACGGTTTGTGCCGTCCAATCGACACCGTTAGTCGTATGTAGGACGTTCCCGCGTCCGCCGACCGCCCAGATCTTCGTTTCATCCTGGACTGCCAGGCTTTTCAGGTCGTGCCAGGATTGCGACTCGTTCTCCCATGCAGGGGTGTTTGCGACGTTCCAGCTGGCTCCACCATCGGTCGTTTGCAACAACGCGCCTGAGTATCCTACAGCCCACCCCGAATTGTCGTTGGAGAAAGTAATATCGAAAAGGCCGCTCTCCCAAATGAAGGGATCGAGTTTTTTCTGCCAGTGGATACCGCCGTCACTGCTGGTGAGGATGCCATCGCCCCCGGTAATAAAAACGATGTCTGCGACGGTGCCCATGAACGCAATGTCCTGGGCATAGCTGAAGTCAACCCCTTCGGGCGTGCGCTCCTGCCAGGTAGCTCCGGCGTTGTCAGTATAAAGGAGCTTACCGTACATCGAGGAGATATAACCATGCGTTGCGTCAAAAAACTTTAGTCCCGTGATATAAACACTGCTGGAAGAACCGCCGGCATCGAGGCCGCTGGCAACGGGTGTCCAGGTCAGCCCACCATCTGTCGTGCGAGCCAGGAGGTTGCCACTACCGGCCACCCATCCGTCTGTGACGGAAGTGAAACTCTGCCTGGAGATCGTCTGATTTTTTGCAGGGTCTGCGGGCGACGTCAGCATGTGCCATGTCTCGCCTGCATCGGTAGATTTGATCATACCGTTGGATGATGACAGATAACCGATCGAGCTTGTCAGAAACTGGCCGTCTACAATACTGAACAACTCTGATGAAAACAGTCGTCTATTCCATGTTTTCCCGCCGTCGTTGGTCTTAAAGACCAATAGCTCGAAGTCGAGTGTCTCACCGGCAATGATACCGACATTCCTGTCAAAGAAATGGATGAACCGGGGGACATTTAAACCTTCCAGTCCGGAAACCGGCAGCAGGTTCCATGTTTTGCCGCCATCGGTCGTTGCCAACACCTGCGGGATGTAGGGTGTACCGAACGGGCCGCTGGGGGGGGTATACATGTCGACTTTTGCGCCCGCGCTCCATCCCTCTGTGGCGTTGATAAAGCTTGGCTTGGAGGATGTGAAGACGTCTCCGGGATGCGAGACGTATTGCCACGTTGCCCCGGCATCGGCCGAGCGCATCATGGGCGACGATTGCAGGAACAGTGTTCCGGACGGCGCCTGGTAGATGCCCTGCAAGCTACCTCCCAGACCGTAGCCGCCGGCCTGGTACGACCACTGCTGACCGTAACATGCGGCACCAACCGATATGGATATAATGAATGACAGTATTTTTTTCATGCAGTTTTCTGATAAGAATTAGTGAACAACTAAAAACCGGCTGCCGAGGGAAATGCCACCAACATGTATGATGTATATGTACATCCCTGCCGGGAACTCCGACACGTCGAGTTCATATTCATGATTTTCAGCAGGCACATACCCCAGTTGATACCGGCGCGCGTCGTTGCCTTTTGGATCAAGCACTTGCAGCGTTACGCGGGAGGGCTTCGCGAGCGAATACCGGATGTGCAATACCTCAGAGGCAGGGTTGGGATAGGGCACCAGGAGGCGGACGCCCCCTTGTTCGATATGGTTGTCTTCGATGCCGGTCGGAACGTCTTCCTTGAAGGTCACGATGGGGTACAGCGCGAAATGAACTGCAAAGGGCGTGAAGTTCTGCGTCCGGAAGTCAACCCAGTCTGTGAACTCGTGATTGTGTCGTTGGACAACATTCCTGCCGGCCACCTTAAAGTCGGTCACCAGCCGTGAACCTGGCACAGACATATACAGGCCGATGGTATCACCTTCATACCCGCCGTGCGCATAGTCGAAGAGGTTGAAGGACACGTAGAAAGAGTCCGTCACCGCGATCGGATCGTCGAATAAAACGGTGGTCGTACCTCCCTGAACATTCAGATCTCCATACGGCACTTTTTTGCCGCCCAACTTTCGGCCCGGCACGTGCCTTTCTGAAACATTAAAGACGTTAAATTCAGCGAGTGTGTCTGCATGCGCATAGCGACCTTTGAGGTGCGTGACTATTCCGCTCACTTCCGCATTTCCCTTTATATCGTAACGTTCGGCATACTGCTGGCGATACATGTAATTGTGACCGAGGATATATCCCCATCCCTGCGCCTTGTTATATTTCGTAACTTCCAACGGCGCATCCACAGCATGATTTTTCAGCGTGCTTGTGCCCTGCCCGCTGTACTCCACGACCGGAAACAGTGCAAAGTGTGTTGAAATCGGTGAAAAGTTCTGGGAGTAAAAGTCCTTCCAGTCTTCCATCACGTGATTGTGCGCCTGAACGGCATTTCTGCCGAACTTTTTCAGGTCGGCCTCACTGCGTGATCCCGGAAGGCCGCAGTACAATCCCAGGGTATCGCCGTCGTAGCCACCGTGCATATAGTCCTGTACGTTGAAGGTGACGTAGAACGAATCGGCAACTGTAATGGGCGCCGTTAGCGGTAGATAATACGCCCCGCCGTCGAGCTGCAGGTCTTTGTAGAGGCGCTGAACGCTTGCCAGCTTCTTGTCGGGCAGACGCGTGGAGCCGACACTGTATACATTAAACTCGACAAAGTTATTCTCATTCTCAAAGCTCCCGGCCAGATAGGCAATTATGCCTATGATCTTTACTTTTCCGTGCACGTTATACTTCTCAGCGAATTGTTGCCGATACAAGTGATTTTGGCCGAGTATATATCCCCATTGGCCTGGGTTGCTGTATTGCGGGGCATACAACTCCGTATCCGCCGAAAAGTTTCGCAAAGTATCACGTTGTGCATGCAAACCAACGCCAGGTATGGCAGCCAACAGTACTGTGAAGGCGAGTTGGCGCAAAAGAGATAAATCCGCTCTACGCATCGTCCTCATTTTTTTACCAGTTTGATGGTCAATACGCCGTACGCATTCCGAATCCTGCCTATATAGGTGCCCGCCGGTATGGTTGAAACGTCGTATCCCTCCGCATCGGCATTATACCCGACAACGGTAACGTTCTTTCCATCCATCGCGTGAATGTGTAGTGGTTCGCCGGCCGGCACGTCTTTTATGCGAATGAATCTGGTGGCGGGATTGGGATATGCCGTGACTGCGTTCTCACGGGGTGACGGGCGCTCTATGGCCGTGATGGTACCGCCATGCTTCAGAATGCCGCCGCTGCCGGTAAACGCCCAACCATTCTCCGTGTCGGAAAAATAGATGTGACCAATAGAATTGCCGGAAAGAAAGGTATTGTCTTTTGTCCAGGTGGTACCACCGTCATGGGTGATTAACAACGTTCCGGCGCCACCTCCTATCCAGCCTGTCAATTCGTCGAGGAAATACACGCAGGACAGCGACGCGCTGACGCCGGATATCTGCGGAAGCCAGCTCCGTCCGCCGTCCGTAGACTTCAAAATCGTTCCACTGCCCCCTGCAACGTATCCTACAGATTCGCTGGGAAAATGTGCGTCGTTTAAAGTACGCAGGGTGTTTGATGGCACCTGCGCCCATGTTTCACCGCCGTCTGAAGATGTAGCAATGTACCCGGTGCTTCCCACAACGACGGCCTTGGACGTCGAGATCCTGCGGACCGCTGTCAACTGTGTATTTGCCTTTGCTGCTTTTGGAGCCCAGGTGTTTCCGGCATCGATGGATTTAAGTATCGTATTCGAGTCGCCGGCGACGAGTAGCATAGTCGATGTCAACCCTGCAATTGCCCGGATATTGCGGTTCGTATTGCTCGGTACAGTCTGCCAGGAGGCGCCGGTGTCGCTCGTACGCACGATCACGCCACCGCTTCCGACGGCAACACCGTGCATGGCCGATGTCATCGTCACATCGTTAAGTGGTCCGTAGCGCTCGGAACTTCGAGTCCACTCGTTACCACCGTTGGTTGTTTTCAGAATGTAGCCGACATCCGATACCGCGATGGCTACCCGCGGCTCCACAAAGGCAGCCGCGGTGAAACTTCCCTGGAAGTTTTTATTGAGGTTGCTAAAGCTCGCGCCGGCGTTAGTGGTGCGATACAGGTTAAAGCCGTCCATCGCATAGCCTGTTTGGGAATTGACAAACACGAGAGAATTCTTGCGATTTCTTCCATAGACATCGCACAGCGCGTTCCAGGTGTTTCCGCCGTCACCGGTGCGGTACAGGCAGCCATTCATGGTAGTGGTGTTGAAGGCGCTGGCCCATCCGGTCTGATTGTCCTGAAAAAATACTTCGGAAAAATAGTCGTCGTTTCCGCCGCCGATCTGATTTGTCCACGTTACTCCAAAATCGGCCGTATGGACAATGCTTTGGTTCGGCCCGACGACCCAGCCGTGACGCGGATCTGTGAAATACGCTCCTTCGTGAAACGTCGTATGGTGGGCAGGATCGATGTGCGTAGTGTCCCAGCTGGCGCCGCCGTCCGTTGACCGGTACAAAAGGTTATTCCAACTTACGGCAACGACCGTATCGCCCTCGAAACTTCGGACATAAAAGAAGCCGGAAAAATCTGCTGTTTTTGCGGGCAGATTTGATATCGTGGTCCAGGTACGCCCGCCGTCGACGGTCTTGTACAAAACGTTATCCACGTATCCTGCGTCGCCGCAAATATAGCCTACCTGGGACGTAACAAAGTGGATATTGCGAAACGTCCCCCCCGTCGGATCTTCGAGCTGTTTCTCCCAGGAGGTACCGCCATTTGTCGTGTGATACACGCGGCCGCCGGCCGCGCATACCCAGCCTTCGTTTTCATTGATGAAACTAAGTGCATAACCATTCACGCGCTCGGGCAGCGCCGCAGTCTTGAATGTTGCTCCGCCGTCACCGCTTTTCCAGAAGTCACCAAACGAACATAACAGGTATATTTTGTCATTGCCAAACACCCTGATGTCGGTAAAACCGTGTTGCAACTCACGGGGCATTTGCCAATGCCAACCACCCTGAGCATGCAAAGCATGGACGCTCAGCGTGAGAATCATTATCAGTATATGTCTTGTCATAGGCTTACTTCACATTTTAGTTTTTGATCAGGTTAAATACATAGCTCCCGGCAATGCTTGCCGCACGGCCGTTCGCTGCGTCGTCACCGTACTGAAAACTGATTTGCAGCGTCTCGCCGGATACATTTACCGTGAGGATCACATCGTCGTCGCGTTCGACCTTACTTACATCCCCGGTCACTAACTTCCAGGTGCCTTGTGCCGGCCATACGGCCGCCGATGCATTTGAGGTCTGATACGTTTGTTCTCCCATGGTAAGCTCAAATGTATCCCAACCGGACAGGGTAACGTCATCGCGTTTTACGGAACCGGTTTCACCTACCGTCCAAGTGCCGACGAGTTTCTTGCGCTGAAGAGCCTCCTCACCCGGCTCGTTGTTGTCGTTGTTACAGGCCGTAAATGCCAGTAGAAAAAGCACGCAGCATACGCTGCACAATCGCATTGCCATTGCGTTCATTGAATAAAGAGATTTGGTTAAAGAAAAAAATAGTCGCGTTGCCATCAGCCCACGGCGATAGCACCTGCGGTGTGCAGCGTTGTGCTGCTTAAAACGACGAAGAGCTAAGCCTGAAGAGGCGGTGCTCTGGTGCTGAGAGACGCGGTGTTAACCGTCGCGACAGAATAGATGGGTGAAGAGAGATGCACCTCTTCCGCTATAATTTCGGTTAAACGGTGTGTGGCGGCGTAGCTGGCAACTTTCTTCGAGAGATGGTCACACAAGGTACACTTGTGTTTGCCGACTGTTATGTGAAATGCATGCTTGCAACCTTTTCCCGTGTCTTTGTGATGCAACGCGATGTGACAGGGATCCCGTTCGTCTTCTTCGGTGTGGGGTGTTTCCTCAGAATGGTCATGTGCAGCGGGATGTACCCAGCCTAGGCTGAGGCTGCTTATATATAAAAATAGCAGAAATGCCACGTACGCCCTAAACGGGAGTCCTGGTGAAGTATTTGCTATCGTTATACTACGTTTCACGCTATGCCATTCGAACGGTGACGATTTGCTTGCGATGTTCCACAAAAATAAACGAATTATATTATTTGCAACAATATTGCAAAAGAAAATTGGCGTGCGGCACTGACAATGGAAAGCACTGGGAGGTTGAACGAATGCTGGTATCTGACGCTGTCTGGGCTTGCTAAAAACGTGTACGCATTAGCTCAGATTCCAAGGCAGAGCGCCCTAAAAGGGAGCTCTGAAAGACAATGGAGCCGGCGATCGAAAATTCGGCGATTAGAGTATCTAACCGTCACCTTGCGACTTTAGATTGAGAATGACGTTAGGTGAATAGCAACCGTCATCGCTCCCCATGTTGTCATGTCTTGCAGTACGGATGAACATCCCGCACTTTGAAAGTTGCTCCCGACACAGATGTTCCGTTGATTAAGGAACATGATATTGTAGTTCTTCTTCTTGTTAGCAGCGCATAGGAGTACACCGTTTTTGAAGGCAAAGGTTTCCATCATATACTCCTGTGGATTTTGTTGTCCCGCCCATCCTACAAAAGCTTTTCTCCGTACAATGAGACCGTCTGCCCTGTATGCCGGGCAAAAATATGTGAACTGTGGATCTGCCAGCCAACTCAATGAAAATCCGGCGGCGTTCCCTTCGAATTCGGCCGATTTTTGCTGCATCTGATCCTGGTTCAGATTTGTAGCCACCTCTATTGTCGTTTCATATGTGTTGGTGGCGTCCGTCACGGTAATCTTGGTATTGCTTATGCTTATCGTCATATCCTTCGGCAGCACTAGAGCGGCACCTGAGCTTGCCTCCTGATAAATGTCGAACAGTACGCGTGAACGATCTATTGCCACTGGAAATGTATTGATCATTTGATTCAAGCCCTGTAGATCATCTGTCTCACTACTCGCCGCAAGCTCTGCTAACGATCTGGTGCGCAATTTTAAAAATTTAAGATCTGCCAGTTGCAGGTTCACTGTTTCTCCCTCGTTTGTTATATCGGCAGAAAAGTACAACGTTGATTGCAGGCTTGTCGTCCCGAAAGATTCCGTTGATGCCATCAACTTCGCTATTTCCGAAACTGGGATGGCCCAACTTATGGAGTATGCGCCATTTTCCAATCCTCCATCGCCAATTCCTACCACCCTACCCTGGGAATTCAGAACAGGGCAGCCGGAGAATCCCGGCAGTAAGGGATTATCCTGCAGTTTGTGAATGACAAGCGATAGCCCCGGGCATCCGTTATTCTTAATCTCCGTGACATTCTTCGACGGTAAGATATTACGAAGTTCATTGGAAGAACTCAGCGATAATTTCCGCTGATCCATGCTCTTGGCGTCAAAATAAAATCCAAGTGCTGTTAGGTTCTGATTTAATGTTAGCTCGGCCGTGGCAAGCTGCAGGGCCGCCACATTCAGCGGATTGTCGATTTTGATCAATGCCAGGTCGGCATGTTTGTAGATCTTTTGAACAGTGGCTGTGCGCTCGGCTCCCTGACGCTCGTACCTCACGAGAATGTTGCTGGCTCCGGCCACTACGTGATACGCTGTAACAGCATATTCTTTTGATTGATATATAAAGCCTGTGGCGATCTTCTCCTTTCCATTGGGAAGGGGTATGGTGATCTTGACTACCGACGCACCGAGCTGGTTGATCTGCGCAGCCGAAAGTTGTGCGGTTGCATGGCGCGCTAACAGCACAAAAAGCGCGAAAGCAATCAGGATCTTGCAGTTATTCATTCTGAAAGAGGTTTAATGTTGCCTGAATAATGGCGGCCTGCGCCTTACTATCCTTCACGAAGTGGGTCAAGGTATCGGTATATTGTTGGTACTTTCCTTTTCTATTTCGAAATGCCGTTAACTGGTCTTCAATCGAACCATAGTTGTCACGTTGCAATGCTTCGAAAGATCTTCTCTGTGCTTCGGCATTGTATAAGATGGATCTCTTCTCGTCTTGCATGGATACGGGATCCTTCGCGACCAGTGAACCTGGCGGAACGATCCCATACTCTTTATACAAAAAGATAGTACGAGCTTCTTCCTGTGAAAAACCAAGTTCTCTCAGTTCTCCGATCAATTTACCTGTCGGTGGTGACAATAGTCCATTTGCTCTTATATAAACGGATCCGAGGATGGCAGTTACGCACGTAAAGCTAAATGCGATCATGATCAATAATCTTTCACTTTTCTGCTCGATCTGCTCGCTCGCCGGTTTTAAGCCAAAATAAGCCGCTAGTAGCGATGTTAATGTCGTTAACACAATGGCTACTACTGGCGAGCTCGATAACCCAATGCAAATGCCAATCAGCAAGCCTAATCCAATTCCACTGAATATGTGAATTCTCCTTTGTCCCATCGTTGCTATGTTACGTTGAAGTTTGTGTTATCGCTGCAGTCCCAATAAATGTAGCTCGTATGACTCTTGCGTCATCAAGATCTGAAGAAGCTGGCCTCCCGGAAACAGAAAGCCTATACGAACCTCTGAATTTCCTTTCATGATCGAGTTATGCCATTGTTCCGGATCATCTTCGTCCGTTATATCAGATCCTTGGGATGATTTGTCGAATTCGGGGTCTGCATTTGTCATATCGTTTTGTTTCAATATACGCTGAACCTCTTCCATGGCATGTTTAAAGCCCATGGGATTACGTTGAAAGCGCATGGTATAGATACGATCGTCTTTCAGCCATTCTTCGTATACAGAAGAATTTGGACTATATGTCCCTGTGATATTGAGTTCATACTGCCCAAGTTTTTGAGCATTGCATGTGGCTATGGGCAGCCAAAAAAGAAAACACAATAGGATCTTATACATATGTTTGAAGTTATAAAATAGGCAGTCGAGAGGAACTTATCCTTTAAATGCTATCGAGTTGAAGATTCCCAGTGGGCTGGCGATCGCGTGGATCAGGTGGGGCAAGGAATCTTGACCAAAGTAAAATATTTTTGCTAATGAGGCAATATCTGAAGGGTGGTTATGTTCACTCTTCGGTTGGGCAATGTGGCGTGAAATTGGGGTTCGCGTAGCGTTTTCTGATTGCGAGACCGGTATATGTTTGAGACCCTCTGATGTCTTATCGTTAACGAAGATGTACGCTCGGGGTAATAGCCGATCTACGTGGCAATACCCTGGTGATGGTGCTGGAACGAGACAAACTTGTGGCTTGTGAAAATGAGCTGCTGGATTACCGTTGGTGCTCCCAGCTATCCGAGTTGCAAAACCACACGATGCGCCTTGCTTCGCTCGTCGTTTTGCATTTAGGAGGTTCTGCGCTCGAGTGAAGCGCTCGGACTCAGAACCTCCTAAATGCAAAACGCCCCCAGGAAAACCTGGAGGCGCATCGTGTTACGTTTTACTAGTGATCCCGCTGGCATCCGAACTGGATAGCCATAGGGTTGATAAACAGAAAGTTATATATGCCGCTCTGTGTTACTAACCGAATTACTCACCATATCAAAGCGGCTCGAATACTATCAAAATCTATAAGAACGTCTATGTATAAAGATACAAATAAAAGCAATTTCTAATACAAATTGAGTATAAATAATTGCTTTTGAATCCATCTACCTAGCGATCAAGATACCGTGCCACCTCATCTTCCGGCAAGCCGGTATAGGCACAAAACTCGCCTAGCGAGACAAGTTGGTGCCGCTGCTTGCCCAGGGCGCGGCGGATCCTGGTCATGACCTTACGGGCATAACGCCCACTCCTACCGGTTATGACCTCTATATCTTTTGAGTAAATAACGACGCGTTTGAGTTCCATAATACTTTATCTATACTGTTGGTATACGTTGTCTTTGCTTTGCGCCTGGAATATAACACGTGGAACAATTAGGAACAGTTGGCACCGTATGACCTGATGCGGAACCTGCTCTTTTGAGGACCGCCCCATTCATTATTCTTTTGCTGCTGTTGTTGCAACGACGGCCTAACCGACCTGGGCATGTAAACAGGACGGACAACGAAACAATAATGAATGGCAAGACAAGAAGGCCTGATTAAACTGACAGGCCAAATGGGAGGCGTAAGCTTCTACAAGACCGCCCAGGACGGATTCCTGGCGCGGACAAAGGGCGGCATCGATGGCGAGCGCATCAAAACCGACGCAGCTTTTGAGCGTACGCGCGAGAACGGCGCAGAGTTCGGCAGGGCCGGCATAGCCGGCAAGCTGCTCCGCACCGCGTTTCGAGCGCTTACAATCAATACATCGGACAGCCGGATGGCCAGCCGCCTTACGGCGGAAATGATGAAGGTGCTCAAGGCAGACGCAACCAACGTGCGCGGCGAGCGCAACGTGATTGACGGCGAGGCAGAGTTGCTGCGCGGGTTTGAGTTTAACGAAAACGCGAAGCTGAACCGGACATTTTTTGCGCCGTACATCGCTACCCTAGACCGCGCCACAGGCGCAGCAACGGTAACAATACCGGCGTTCATTCCTGCTAACATGATCGCGGCACCGCAGGGCGCGACACACATGCGGCTGGTCGCCGCCTGCGCCTCGATAGACTTCCAAAATGAAGACTATGGGACAGACAGCGCGACAAGCGCGGAGCAATCATTGAGCAGCGTGGCACCACTGCCTGCTCTTTCGCTGGAAATGTCGTTTGGAGAAACAGACGGGCGACCGCTCTTCCTGGCGTTTGGTGTGGAGTTCTACCAGGTTGTTAACGGCGTTATGTACACCCTCAAAAACGGTGCTTACAACGCCCTAACCCTGGTAGCTGTTGATGGAGGTGTCTAATGGAGCTGGAGTTGAACCGGGTGTATTACCCGGAAGGAACGAACGGCCAGATTCAACACGAGGGGCAGCCGATCTGCCCCTCTATTGAACTGCCCTGGCGGGAGAACCGGCGCAGCATTTCATGTATACCGGAAGGCCGATATGAAGTGCGAAAACGGCATACGCAAAAGCGCGGGCACCATCTCTTAGTAATAGACGTGCCCGGCCGAAGCGGAATACTGATCCACCCGGCAAACGACGCACAGAAGGAGCTGCTTGGCTGCATCGCGCCGGTAACGGAACTCACCGGCGCGGGTCGCGGGATCCAATCACGGGCGGCGAACGAGAAGTTAAAAGACCTGGTGATGGCCACCCTGGATCGAAAAGAGAAAGTTTTTATCACGATTAAATCAGAAAAAAGATGAATGTAATTCAAAGAATGCAGGCACCAACGCCGAAGTTTTTCAAAACGTTACGGGCCATTGGCCTGGCCCTGGCTGCAGCCAGCGGGGCACTGCTGGCTGCACCGGTGGCGCTGCCGGCGGCCGTGATCACGCTGGCGGGCTACCTTACAGTAGCCGGCGCCGTGGCTACTGCAGTAAGCCAAACGGCCGTAGCCAATGAAGAGAGTGAGTACGACGATGACGGGCCATAGTGAAAGCACTCTGGCGGGCGTGATCGGTGGCACCCTCTCTTCCATCTTCGCGACCCTTCACCTGGTGAACGCCGTTGAAACAATCGTGCTATCGGTTTTAGGTGCTGTAGTAAGTTTCTTGGTATCGCTGGGCATGGAATGGATCAGAAAAAAGATTCGCTCGCGATAATGAAGGGCCTCCACGCGGAGGCCTTTTTTTGTTTCAAAGGTTATACATCACACCGTAGTGCCTTCTTTGGAGAATCGTTATTGTTTATTGAATTTTTTCACCCACAAACAGCCGAAAAGGGGGGTGGAGTGGCTCCCAGGTGTCGGCAGCCAAGGCAAAGCAGGGCGGGATGAGGGCGGCGGATTTGCCTTGGCTTCTGCGATGGCATGTGCGGCCTGGGAGACGAGCGGAACGAAGCGGGGGCCTTGCGTGGTCGCCA
Organism: Dawidia soli; assembly: GCF_018598185.1. Taxonomy (GTDB): domain Bacteria; phylum Bacteroidota; class Bacteroidia; order Cytophagales; family Cyclobacteriaceae; genus Ohtaekwangia; species Ohtaekwangia soli. The sequence goes on along the minus strand of NZ_JAHESC010000023.1, from coordinate 6,198 downwards.
CGTGGAAGTAGCGACGATGGTGACGCGGGGAGGACGCAGGCGCGAGCGTTCAGAGACTGAACGCTCAACATCAGATAGACATAGCTATCCGATAAGGGCAGAGCCCCCTAAAAAGGGAGCCCTGAAAGACAAACTTCAAACCAGAAAACGCGCACGAGAAGGAACTCGTGACGATAACGCCGCGAAGGGCCAACGTGAAAACTGAATGCAGCCCAATGACGAGGGGCAACGCCGACCAGCAACCACCGGGAGCCAATCGGTAAACGAAGGATATATTTAAACATAGGGCCACACCACGGGACCGGACAGAAAGGTGCAAGGGCCGCCAAAAGAAAATACTACCTAGAGGAAGGGCTGGCATGTGGGTGGGCGGAAGGTGGGATTTTCTTTTGAGCGGGCGTAGCGAACCCTTGCGGCTTTCTGATCCGCATGCCCGTAACTTTGCTCTGTGTTTAAATGCTCGCTTCATACATCGGATAGTTCCTGCCTTTTGGTATTCAGGCGCGCCCGAGCCGGCGTGTGGGGGGTGCGGGGGGAGCCGGCGAGGATCAAGGCGCGCACCAACAATAGGTCTTGGCCTGCCTCCGCTGCCCCCCGCAAAAAAAAAGTGGCAGGCCAAGACCGCGCGAGCACGGGTGGTTGTGTCAAAGCTGGCTTTGGCGGTAGGCAGAGCGAAGCGGCGCCAGATCAAAAATAATCAGCAGGGCCGGACAAAAGGCCTGACAGGCGCCGAACAGAATGGTCTAAGGAACGGGGCATGTGTGGCAGGAACGGCAGTGTGCTTTAAAGTGCGAACGGAGCGGCAGCGAAGAGAGTACTTTAAAGCTCTCTGCCGGCGCGGAGTGGTAGGCCATGTAGTGAGCGCCTGGCGGGACTTTTGTGCCGGCCCCACAACCAACCGCGCGCAAGCGCTCCTTATCTACCTTGAGGCCTGCCGAAGGAGGCCCTGGGCGGGAAGGAAAGTGTGGTGGCGCAGTGTGGGATATTATGTACAATGACATTAAACTGTGCCTGGCAGGAAATCGACTGATCATTAGGTAAAAGCGCGAGGAGTGAGGTGGGCTACCGGAGCGTCAGAACTCATAACATGATCACAGCGTTTACGGCCGGTAGAGGATGTCCCAGCATTAGACTTACTCTGGACTTTCAACGGGTAAGCGAACCGAGACCATATCCTCCTGTTACTCATGTTTTATCCATGAAACGGATGAGCTTGCGTTCTAAAACATCCATTTTTTTTAGTTCACATTGCCAAATTACAAGAGATTTCCAACCCAATTTCTTTAACTCACTACGAACTCGGGAATCCCTTTGTCGGTTCCTGTCCACTTTATTCTTCCAAAATTCTATATTCGACTTAGGTAATCTCCCTTTAGGACAAGTATGGCCATGCCAAAAGCAGCCGTTAACAAATATTACTTTTTGGTGCCTTTTTAAAACAACATCTGGCGATCCTGGAAGAGATTTTACATTTAACCTGAACCGAAAGCCGAGCTTCCAGATCAGACGACGAACAATTATTTCACAACCTGTGTTTTGAGATTTCACAGAACGCATTATCTTGCTTCTCAATTCGCTAGGTATCATATATTAAACAACCAAGTTAACGTTCCGATAGTTTATAAATTACCTTTTTTGTATGTTATTTGGGCTCTTATGATTAAAAGGACATTTATAGATTTATTTTCTGGGTGTGGTGGCTTCAGTCTGGGGGCCCATTTGGCTGGCTTCCACAACGCGCTTTCAGTCGATATTGACCCTATATTAACATCTTCCTATAGACTAAATTTCCCAACATCGAATCTCCAGATTGCTGATCTGAAACAAGTGGAAGACATCAGAGTTATGATGAAAAACCCTCCAGCAAAGCCTGATTTGCTTATTGGCGGTCCCCCATGCCAAGGGTTTAGCCACATGGGAAAGCGAGATGCGGAAGATCCGCGGAACGAGTTGATTTGGCATTTTTTTAGACATGTAAGGAAGGCTACACCGAACGTTTTTATTATGGAAAACGTCGACGGGCTGGCTACTTCTGAATATGGAAGGAAAATAGTTGAAGAGGCTATTCTCCAATTGCCGAGTTACTATAAAACATCAGGAATTATTAACGTTAACGCTGCCGACTTCGGTGCGGCCACCGCACGTCCACGTGTCCTCATTGTAGGTTTTGATTCAAGATATGTGGACGATCCTCGTCTTGAAGAAAAAATTAAACCGGTAAAAAAAAGAACAACGGTCTGGGACGCGATTAGTGATTTACCTGGACCGGTAAATACCGCAGAAGTAAACGAATTTGTTTGGACGAAATATACTTATAGGGGCGATATATCTAAATATGCAAAGGCATTGCGAGTCGCACCACTGAAAAATCTTGGTTGGAGTCAGGCAGTAGATCGTTTCAACGCGGGTCAAATTACTGGTTTAAACGCAACTACTCATACTTCTGACGTGAAGGATAGATTTAAGCTTACGAAGCAAGGCGAAGTGGAACCGATCAGTCGATACTTTAAATTGTCTTGGGACTTGCCCAGTCGAACAATTAGGGCGGGAACCGGACGAGATAAGGGAGGTTTCCAGGCAGCAAGGCCAATTCATCCGTCACAATCGCGAGTAATTACGATTAGGGAAGCGGCGCGTATACAAGGTTTTCCTGATTGGTTTGTTTTTCATCCAACCAAATGGCACAGTTTCAGAATGATTGGAAATAGCGTAAGTCCAGTTATGGCCAAACGAATAATAAAAAGTTTATGAGCGAAGCGATTGTAGCAAATGCGAGTCCTGATAAGCACTTTTTTGTTGAATCCTTAACGAAGGATATTACCTTATTGGACTGCGTACTCGATCTTATCGATAATTCGATCGATAGTGTTTCTTCACACTTAAATCCCGGCGATGTGTTGAACGTTGCTGATAGCTTGAAGAACTCCAAAGTGAAAATTGACTTTGATAAGAATGCCTTTACTGTGACTGATAACGGTAAGGGGATCGAACTTCAAGATGCTATAGATACTGTCTTTAGGTTTGGGTCGATTAAGAAATCCCAAAAGCAATCAATAGGCTACTATGGCATCGGACTCAAACGAGCCATATTTAAAATGGGAAAGGAAATTTTTGTAGAATCGACGAGCAAGAAAGAAAAATTTCAGGTAACTATTGAGGTAGAAAATTGGACTCGGCAACCGGGAGATTGGAGTTTTCCTATAGAGATAAAAGGTGAAAACGGGGATCCATCAAATACCGGAGTGGGCGTGCTTGTGCAGGGTCTTTACCCGGAAATTTCGGAATCTTTTGGCTCGCCCGTGTTTACTACTAAGCTATCAGAAACAATCGGTAGGGACTACTACTTTTTTCTAAGGGCGGGATTAGAGGTGTGGATCAATGGAAATCTAGTGAAGCCTGCGCAGTTAGAATTGAAGACGGGCGGTGATTTTAAGCCTGGTGTTGAGGAATATACTGATCAGGGTGTTGAGGTAAAAATAGTATCAGGCTGCCACTCGACGTTCGAGGCGCAAAACACGGAAGATGCCGAGAATTTTGACCCAAAAATCAGCGGCTGGTATGTTATCTGCAATAACAGAATAATACTTGCAGCGAACAAAGACGATAAAACGATATGGAGGGGGCGTCATGAAAACTTTACATATTGGCATCCTCAGTATAATGGTTTCGTAGGATTTATATTTTTTAGTAGTGCCGATCCTAAGCTTTTACCATGGACAACGACTAAACGGTATGTCGATCTGGAGTCGACTCTGTATCGAAGCGCTCTGCCCAAAATGCTGGAAATGACAAAGCCTTGGATTCGTTATACTCAACAGCGAAAGGCTGATATCCCCAAGGCCAAGCAGTTGGAGGAGACCGCTACAAAGTCAACCCTCGGCGATATTATCGCCAGCCATAGTCGACGCCAAGACGCAGTCACTCCGAAAGAAACGCCGTCATTTCCAGTAATTCAATCTACTCAGGCTGACTATTATGTTTCTATCCAGTTTAAGGTCGAAAAAAGCAGGGTTGAGAAGTGTAAAATTGAATTAGGGAACCCATCCATGTCAAATGGAGACTTAGGAAAACAGGCGTTCGAATATTTCTACTCTAATGAAATTGGCTGATGAGTTCTTCTAACAGCATTAACTACTCAATTCGAGTAAATAAGTCGATTGAGAGAAAGATAATGTCCGAAGGTATTTCCAATGTGATGTCTAAATTTGACATCACTTATCGATATATTGGGTTCGGCTCACTCTGGTTTGTTGATTTTATACATTTTCATAAAACATTGAAGATACACGATATGGTTTCCATCGAGAAGGACCGGATAGTGTATGACCGCGCCGATTACAATAAACCTTTTTCATGTATCGACCTGGTTTCCGGTGAGTCCGCTGCCGTTCTTCAAGACATTCTCTCAAAGTCGGACATGCCATCGATAATCTGGCTCGACTACGATGCCAGTGTTTATCAATGTAGCTCTTATCAAGCTGATGTCGACAATATTGTCAATTATAGTAAGAATGGATCTCTCCTCATTGTTACAATGAATGTCGGGGTGAGTCATGGTGTTAGAGAAATGAAAAGGCAGGCGGCAGCAACGACTGAACCGGAGTCGTGGGTTCCTAAGGTGACGGGAATGCTCCGTAATACCTTTGGTTTGGTCAATATGGAGTCAGTGTCAGGTAGGATGCTTACAAATCAGGATCGGTTTCCTACGCTTGTTAAACCATACTTTGAAGAGACAATCCAGAACAGCATTTATAATTCGGGTAATCACAAGGTTTGTACAAAAATCTTTGACATGGCGTATTCGGACGGCGCCGAAATGCTTACACAGGGTTTTATCCTTCTTGATAGCGATAAAAACGCCGATATCGACAAGCTTACTCCATTCAAGTCCCCTTATTTTCTAAACGAAGAGACGTTTAGAATTTCTGCTCCAATTTTAACATCCAGGGAAAAGTATGAAATCGACAAAAGATTGCCCTCTAATGATATAGAAGCATTCATCAGGGAAGCTGGCACTACAGATCACGAAAATGAGACTTACTTGGCCAAGGAGAAACTGGGATTTCCTCTCAGTGTTAAGACTCTTAGAGGTTATTCCCAATTATATAGGTATTATCCTACTTTTAGCGAGATATTTACCGGATAGGATAGCTGATTGTCTAAATTGTGTAGTCAGTGTTGAAAGTATAATTATAGATAGGCGTTCGACAATAGAGTTGTAACAGTGATGACCGATGGACACAGCTGTCATTCTACAGTTGATCCGATCTAACAGTCAAGCTAAAGCATGACCTTTTGGGAACTTTATTGCTTCAGTGGTTTCTTCATGTCAGTATCGCTTCGTGGTCATTCCGTTATGACTGCTGTAGCCTCATGTGTATTCTGGGTAAGTTCTCGCTGGTGACGCGAACAGAGGTCGACATCTATGCCAAATGATCAGACCTCTCCTCTAACATTATGATCGCTTGTCTGCACTATGATCGTTGAAAGCAAGAATATTAAACATCTCTCGCATGCGACTGCGGACGCGCGGGCCATACATGGTGTCGATTTCACTAGCTGTGAGATTGGTGGTCAAGTGTGTCAGCATGTTAAAGGCTATGAAAAAGTCGTAGCGAGAAAGAACTACCTCCGCCATGACATTGCATTCATTGCCATAGTACTTCAGGGCTTGATCGGCGCCTAAGTCGTCGAAGCAGTACGTACGCGGGCCGTGGGCGTGGAATGAGAGACGGCTGTAGCGATGGATGACTTCGTAGCCGTCCTGTATGAACTCGAAGCTGACGTCGCGCGTTGGCTTGATGGTGAAGTTGCGGTCTGGACCCGGGATCAGGCGCATCAGGGTCATAAGGCTGGTTTTACCGCAGCCGATCGGACCGGTCAGGGCGATGCCTTTGCAGAGATCTATGCCCAACTGGTCGGCCTGGGCGGCGTCGGCAAGGAAGTATACCAGGAGGCGACGGACCAGCTCGTAGTCGGCCTGGCGGATGGCGAAGTGGGGACCGAATTGTTTGCGTCCGTGGGCCTGGAGGTTGAGGATTAGCCAGGGGAAGCTATAGCCGGCGATGGTGTCCACTAGCGCTGCGGCGCCGGCGGGTGGCGTAGCCGCCCCGGCAGCGGTTACCCCGCTCCGGGGCCCCCAGGACGGCCAACGTGGGGGAGGCGGGGGGGTATAGCCAACGACGAGCCCCCGCGGCG
>NZ_JAHESC010000022.1 GCF_018598185.1 Dawidia soli | reverse complement strand
GTACTATACCTTGTACCCACGCCCATCGGCAACCTGGCCGACATCACGTTGCGCGCACTCGAAGTGCTCAAGACCGTCGACCTGATCCTGGCGGAAGACACCCGCACGTCGGGCTTCTTACTCAAGCATTATGCCATTGCCCGCCCGTTGCAGAGCTTTCACAACTTCAACGAGCACAAGGTACTGAGCACGTTGGTGCAGCGCATGGAAAAAGGAGAGGTGATGGCACTCGTGTCGGACGCCGGCACACCCGGTATTTCCGATCCCGGCTTTCTGCTGGTACGCGCTGCGTTGCAGGCCGGCCTGAAGATCGAATGCCTGCCGGGCCCAACGGCCTTTGTACCGGCGCTGGTCAAATCGGGTCTGCCGTCGGACCGCTTTGTGTTCGAAGGCTTCCTGCCGCACAAAAAAGGCCGCCAGACGTTGTTGAAGAAGCTCGCGACAGAAGAGCGCACCATGATCTTTTACGAATCGCCCTACCGGTTGGTCAAGACGCTGGAGCAATTCGTGGAGTATTTCGGGCCGGAGCGCCGCGCCTCCGTATCGCGCGAGCTGACCAAGATGTTTGAAGAGACCGTCAACGGTACGCTGCCCGACGTAGTGGCGCACTTTCAGGCCAAAGAGCCCAAGGGCGAGATCGTTATCGTCGTAGAAGGCCTGCCGGATTGATGCAGGCATGCAAATAATCCTTATCTTCACCTCGATCATTTTATAACGGAGGCGATGGATATAGCAGGAATTCAACGGAACGTCAGAGAGCTTTGTCAGGAAGTAGGAGCGTTTATTCAACACGAGAGCGAGAACTTCGACCTGAACCGGGTCGAGCAAAAGGACAGCTTCAACAACCTCGTGTCGTATGTCGACAAAGAGGCCGAGCGCAAGCTGGTCGCTACGTTGCAAAAACTATTGCCCCAGGCAGGCTTCATCACCGAAGAAGGAACCGTACAGCAGTCGCAGCAGCACGAATATAACTGGATCATCGATCCGCTGGACGGCACCACCAACTTCCTGCACGGTCTCCCCATCTATGCGATCAGCATTGGCCTGACCCGCGGCAACACCACCATCCTCGGCGATGTATACCACGTCGTCCGCAAAGAGTGTTTCCACGCCATCGAAGGCGGCCCCGCCTATTGCAACGACAAGATCATCGAAGTATCGCAAGCCCCGGCGCTGAGCGACAGCCTGCTGGCGACGGGCTTTCCCTATTACCACTCAGAGAAGAAAGACGCCTACCTCGATATCATCCGCGACTTCCTCGAAAAGTCGCATGGCATCCGCCGGCTCGGCAGTGCCGCGATCGACCTGGCATATGTAGCGTGCGGCCGGATCGAAGGCTTCTTTGAATACAACCTCAACCCGTGGGACGTCGTGGCCGGCGCCTTTATCGTGCAGCAGGCCGGCGGGCGTGTATCAGATTTTTCAGGGGGCAACAATTTTGTGTTTGGCCGGGAGATGTGTGCCGCCAATGGCCGGATCCACGACGAAATGCTCGGGGTGATCCAGCGCCGCTGGAAATAAGAGAAAATCCCTGAATATCCTTACGTACTTTTGATTTCATGCATTTTGCGTGAATCTGCAAGGGACTTGAAAACCAAGCCATCCATTCTTTTTAAAGGACTTTCGCAGACGGCTGCGGCGTTTCTTCTGTTATTTTCCGCGCCAAAGAATATTTGGTTTCCTGAATCTTACAACACACCCCTTTGGCAAAAAAGCCATCGTTTTTTGTGCCGGGGGTTGGCATATAGTACAGGCTTCATAAAGTATACTGAAATCCAAGTACATAAGGTTTTCCGTATATGCCTGAACATCCGATAAACAAAAAGACATAGAGACATATGATTATGGGACAGTTATTGTATTCTCAGCAGTTGAAGGAGCAGCTTAAACACATCGAAGCTACGGCCAAAGAGCTCGCCAAGGAAGACCCGGCAAAATCGACCGAGCAGTTTCGCGCCGAAGTAGAGTTTATCGTTACCCTGCTTAAAGAGGCCCAGCGGATGGTTGACTAACCGTCGCCACGGCTTCGTTCCTGCCTGAGTAGAAAGCCGCTCCTGTTTTTTGGGGCGGCTTTTTCTTTGATGTGTATTCCCGTGCAAGCCGTCAGAACCCGGGCGCTTCGGTATCAAAAGCGTTGTACGTTGGAATATAGTCGAAATATAAACGCCAAAAGATTTCCCCAATCCTCAACGGTATACCCAGGTTGTAAACAATCTATCCACACGCAGTGCACAGCACCTTATCATTTTATGTCATAAGTCATCGAACTGTCCGCATCGTGGCGTTTAACAGAGAGGATATCCTACTGATAAAGTAATTTTCAACCATTTATACCCCACTCATACTCAGGATCTTTATACATCCGGGGCATCGGCTGTTTCAAATAAAAATCGAAAAAGTATAGATGTACAATTGATAGTCTTTTAGCGGACACTCGCTATATTGGGTACAGGAACCGTTGCTCCTCTCGCGGCGGGTTTAAAAACCAAACAGTTCATTAACCCCAATTGAAGTATGGCATTTTTGGAAGATCTTAAAATGAGCGGCAGCCTCGGTAATTTCAGCTTTTATACCATGCGTGGCGTCGATAAGACCGTTGTACGGCAGAAGGGCGGGCCTTCGAAGGAATATGTCAAAAATTCGCCCACCTTTAAAGTGCCGCGGCTTTATATGAGCGAATTCGGCGGGTGCTCGAAGATGGGCAAGGAGGTGCGGCTCATGATGCACCCCGTGCGCACGCTGGCCGACTATAACTTCAGTGGTTTTATTAACAAGGCGCTGAAAACCGTGCAGAAACTGGATGACGCCGGTGAGCTCGGTCGCCGGTCGATCACGTTGTCGAAATACCCGGGTCTGCTCGAAGGTTTCTCGCTGAATAAATATACCACGTTCGACTCGGTGATCCGCACGCCGGTAACCTATACGTTAAGCCGCGAAACATTGTCGGCCCGCGTAAATATACCGACGTTGCTGCGGGATATCAACTTTCACCCCAATAACAGGCATGCGCGGTTCCGCATTGAAGTGAGCCTGGGTGTTGTGCCTGACTTTACGTTCGATGCACGCGAAGGTGTCTATAAACCACCGGTGTGGTATACAAAAATGTTCGCGCCGGAAAGTATATCTTCGCCGTGGTATCCGGCGTTGAAAGGATCGCCGGCTACTGCGCTGGAGATAGCGCTCAAAGACCAGGCGCCCGCGGACGAGGGCTATAGCCTGATGCTGACGGTGGGCGTGCGCTATGGATCGCCGATGGAAGACAACGAGGTGCAGGAGGTGAAACGCGCGGGCACCGCGAAGGTCGTTGGGATTGCGGGGCGGACGGTGGGAGCCGTGGCCGAAGCGAAGCAGCCGGCAGAGGTAGTGCGCGCTGTCAGGGCGTGTACGTATGGCTGGAGCGCCACGGCGTCTGATCAGGCCGTTGAGGTAAAGCCGCGGGCTGAAGCGAAGACAGCGTCGCCGGTCGCACCACCGGTAGAAATAGAAAGCCCTGTAGAAGGTTCTGAGAAAGTTGGAATAGAAGAAGTGTCATCGTCGCTGGCTTATGGCGACACACGGGGCGATACACGCGCGTCTGAAGATGCGCACCAGGCCAGGCACCCCGATAAGATGGGGACGTAACACGCCCGGCGATTATCTCGCACACAATTCCATTTGTCACGGAATAGCTTGTCTCTTTTGATGGATTGACGTAATCTTAATGGTATGAAGATATCGTATACCATTTTGGCCGGGTTTTTCATCATTCTGCTGCTGTTTGTGACCACGACGTTCATCAACTACCGGCAGTCGGAGCGGATCAATGAGAACGGCGAGGCGCTGACGCGGTCCAGCACGATCTTAAAGCACAGCAACCGCTTTCAGCGGAATGTGCTGAATATGGTGAGCGGCTTGCGTGGGTATCTGCTTACGAATGAACAATTTTTTATCCAGGCGTACGACTCGGCGATGCACGAGAACGACGAGATCCTGCATGAGCTTTCGGATCTTATACCCGATAGTTCCGCGCAAGGGCAAATGCTGCGCGAGATCGTGGCGCTGAATACGCATTGGTTGCTGGAATTTGGCAAACCGCTCATCGAGGCGCGACGGTTTGCCAATGACTCGGACAGCAGCATGGCTGCTTTTAACAAGCTATACCGCAGCAAGATGGTGACGGGGGTCGAGAAAACCATTAACCGGTCGCTGCAAAATAAGTTCCGCGAGTTCAGTAACTACGAATATGCCTCGCGCGAAGAGCAGCGGGCAGGATTAACGAAGTCGATACAGAACACCAAGCGGATCTCGTTCTTTCTCACGGTCCTCTCCATCATAGCCGGCATCGGTATAGCCGTCTTTCTGGCCAACTATATATCGTCGGGCGTGGTGAAGATGGTGCGGATGGCGGAGAGCATTACGCAAGGGCATTACAAGGTCTCCATGCGGGCCAAGGGTAAGGATGAGCTCAGCAGTCTGGCGCGCGCGTTGAACCACATGGCCGGCGTATTGTCGGAAAACATCTCGCTGCTGAAACGCAAGAACGATGAGCTCGATCAGTTTGCCTACATCGTGTCGCACGACCTCAAAGCGCCGCTGCGCGGTATCGACAATGTAGTGACCTGGATCGAGGAAGATCATACCGCTGAACTTTCGCCGAAGGTGAGCGAATACCTCGGCCTGATCAAAGGCCGTATCCAGCGTGCAGAGAATTTATTGAACGGCATTCTTTCCTATTCGCGTGTAGGCCGCGAGCTGCAACAGCGCGAGAAGGTCGATGTGAACCAGCTCATTGAAGAAGTGCGCGAGAGCCTTCCGCCGCACACAGGCATTCAGCTCGACGTACAATCGGCATTGCCCGTGCTGCATACCGAAAAGTTGCCGTTGCTGCAGGTATTCACAAACCTGATCACAAACGCTTACAAATATCACGACAAGCCCGATGGTTATGTAAAGATCTATTTTAAACACCTGGGTCCGGTATACGAATTTTACGTGGAAGACAACGGTCCCGGCATTGCGCAGGAATACCACCGGAAGATCTTTACCATCTTTCAAACCCTGGAAGAACGCGATTCCTTTGAAAGCACCGGCATTGGCCTGTCGATCGTAAAAAAGATCCTGGACGACCGTAAGCTGTCGATCCGTGTGCAATCGGAACCGGGGCAGGGCTCGATCTTTATTTTTACCTGGCCGGTAAACGAATAGGCTATTGCGACCGCTTATCAAATAACAATCACCCGAGGCGGCACGTGTGCCCGTTTTTTTCAGGACCACAAACCCGAGCCTGCATTTTGGGGTGATGGTTACCGATTTATTTGGTAATTTTAACCCTTTGGAATGAACCTGTACGCTTGAGATTGGCATGCTGAAAGTAATTCAAATCCTACTGGTAGAAGACGACAACCTCGACGTGATCGACGTCGGCCGTACACTTGATAAGATGGCCATTTTGTATAAGATGGACGTGGCCCGGAACGGTGAAGATGCGTTGCGTTTACTTTCCGAAAAGACGGATGCCGGTACGGAGCTTCCCGATTTTATTATCCTCGATATCAACATGCCCAAGATGAATGGCTTCGAGTTCCTGGAGGCGCTACGCCGCCGTGAGGAGTGGAAAGACCTGCGGGTATTTGTGCTCACGACGTCGGGGGAAAAAGAAGACCGCCTGGCCGCCAAGGACCTGGGCGTGGCGGGGTACATTGTCAAGCCGTTAAAGCTGAACAACCCCGTGTCGAACGATGCCTTCAACCTGATGATCGATCTGATGAACATGCGGGGATAAATCACCCCAGCAGCGCCCGGCGTTACGATATTATTTAGAATCATTTTTGAAGATCACAATTCGGTAACGATTGTTTTGCGATACAGTAACATCCTGCCTGCAACCCTGTAGAATATTCACAATGCCGTAATTCGGGCTTTATACCTGTTTTTTCCTGTGCCTGTACCTTGGACACATAAATTCAAAACCCATATACAGACACATGAAGAAAGTATTTACACGGATAGCATGCCTGGCACTGGCAGCTACCATGGCCCTGGCCTCTTGCGAGGGACCGGAGGGCGATCCAGGCGCAAAGGGCGACAAAGGTGATCAAGGTGATAAGGGTGACAAAGGCGACCAGGGGGAAGATTACCCCAGCGCTGTCGAGCTGAAGGCACATTCTATCACAACACCCGAAGTGTTGATCAAAAAAGCAGGTTTCGAAAACGTCGAAGTGTATCCTCTCATCAGCAGCGAAGACCTTATCAGCGGCTTTACCTTTGGTGGCTCGGCCGACGGCTCAGGCCTTTTGAAGCTGAACAACGGCTACAGCCTGCTGGTAAACCACGAAGACAACTTTTCTGTATCCCGCATTTTCCTGGACGAAACATTTCGTCCGGTATCCGGTGAATATATCCTGAACTCAGACGGCGGCAAGTGGAGACTTTGTTCCGCTACACTGGCTACGCCTGCCGAACACGGCTTCGGTCCGCTGTACCTCACCTGCGGTGAGTCCAGCGTAGAGTCACGCACGCATGCCCTGAACCCGTTCGTACAAGGCGCACAGGCATCGCAAACGCGCGAGCTGCAGGCCTTCGGTCGCTGGAACGCCGAGCAAGCCTTGCCCTTGCCGAAAACAGCCTATCCGGGCAAGACCGTGGTCATGATCGGTGATGACGACTCCAGCATCGATGGTGGCCAGGTGGCGATGTACGTATCGAACACCGTAGGCGATCTGGCCGGCGGTAAGCTGTATGTACTGCGTCGCAAAGACCTGGTAACACGGGAGAAGGACATGGAGGAAGAAGACGTGGTGGACATCGAGTTCGTGGAGATCACCGGTCAGACCACCCTGACGGGTGGTGAGATCAATGCGAAATCTACCGAGCTGAAAAGCATCGCCTTCAACCGGGTAGAAGACCTTGACTACCGCAAAGACGGTGTAGGCCGCGAAGTATACTTCAACGTAACCGGTAACAGTGCCAACACGGCAGACCGTTCACAGTACGGCCGCACGTACCGCATTGTGCTGAACGAAAATAACCCGCTGGAAGGCACACTGGAGCTGATCCTCGACGGTGATGACCGCGCCGGCAAAGCAAAAGACTACCAGGATGTCGATAACATCATGGTGACCGAGAACTATGTGTACATTCAGGAAGATCCGAACGGCTACGGCACCGAGACCCACGACGCGTACGTATACCAATACAACATCGCTACCAAAGAGGTCAAGCCTGTGTTCGAGCTGAACCACTTCCGTAACGATGCTACCCTCGGCGCCAAGTTCCTGAGCACAAATTCCGCGAAAGGAAGCTGGGAGTATGGTTCAATGATCGATATCTCCGACATCATCGGTGTAGAAAATACTTTCCTGCTGTGCATTCAAATGCACACCTGGAGATTGCCCGCCTTCAAGAACCCTGACGGCGGTACCGGACGTCCGAACGAAGACCAGGGTAGCATGATCGCTGTGATCAAAGGTCTGCCGCGCTAATAAAATAGTTATAAGATTTAAGGATCTGCTGCCCCGGTTATTGCATCGGGGCAGCTTTTTGTTTTTTTGCAAAAGTTCCTCACCCAGTCCTTGCTTTACGATGAAGTCTATGTCTTTGTGCCACGTGTTTTATGGCCTCGTGTTTTTTGCCGGTATGCTGGCGGCCTGTCAACCGGCCGAAAGAGAAACAGATCCGGTGCAAGCCGTTCAAACCTATCTCCAGTTAAAAACCGATACGCTTGATCAGGAATTCCAACTACTGTTACAGCGCGTGGAAGCACATGCCCCCGAACGGGACCTGCAGCAGTCGTTCGAGCGGGCGCGCGATCGATATAAAAACATCGAACCGTTGATCGAATTGTATTTTCCCGTCTTTGCCGATGCCGTCAACGGACCGGCCATTGACGAGCAGGAACCGCACGAAGGAGGTAAAGTGACCTATGCCACGGGGTTTCAGGTGATCGAAGAATATATGTATCCCGTCGTCGACACCAGTGCCCAAACTGAGCTCGTAGCCGAGACGAGGTTCTTGGCCGGCATGATCGGCAGGCTGCGCCAGTTGATCTCGAACAATCAAATGACCGATGAGCATATTTTTCAGGCCATGCGCCTGGAGGTATTACGCATCATGGCATTGGGGGTCAGCGGCTTCGACTCGCCGATAGCCTTTCGTTCACTGCCGGAAGCTGTCGCGGCGCTGCGGGGTATCGACGATATTGTAAGCATTTTTGAGCGACGGGCACCGGCTACCGCAGTAAAGGTGAATCTTGCAAAGGCCTATGCCTTTTTACAGCAAGGCGTAAGCTTCAACGACTTCGACCGTGCCACCTTCTTTGCCGACATCATGACACCCTTGTCGAAATCACTGTATGCCTACCAGCAGACGTTGGGCATTGCCAACCGCCCGCTGGTCTCGGCGGTAGACATGAGCAAAGACAATTTCTTTGAGAAGGGTATTTTTATGACCGATTATTTTTCCAACCCCGACAATCGCACGCCACAGCCGGAAGCGGCGCAGCTAGGCAAGATGTTATTCTTTGACCCGATCCTTTCCGGCAACAACAAACGCTCTTGCGCATCCTGCCACCAGCCGGACCGTGCTTTTACGGATGGTCGCGCCAAAAGCCTGGCCTTTGAAGGCAAAGGCGAGGTGAGCCGCAATGCACCGACACTGATCAACGCTTTGTATCAGCGCATGCTGTTCTATGATTCGCGCACGATGTTTTTGGAAGATCAGGCGGCTGACGTGATGGCGAATGTTACCGAAATGCACGGCCACATCGACGAGGCTGTCACCAAGATCTCCCGCAGCCCGGAATACCAGGAGCTTTTCAAAAAGGCTTACAACAAGACGGTTACCCGCCGCACGGTGCAACTGGCCCTGGCGGCTTACATTCGCTCCTTATCCTCCATGAACTCGGGCTTTGACCGTTACATGCGCGGCGAGAAGACGGCCATGACGCCGGAAGCTGTTGCCGGTTTCAACGTCTTTATGGGCAAAGCCAAGTGCGCTACGTGTCACTTCATGCCGCTGTTTAACGGCACGGTCCCCGCGTTGTACATGAAATCAGAATCGGAGGTGCTGGGCATACCGGCGAAACCCGACACGGCCCATGCGACAGCAGATGCCGACCTGGGCAAGTTCAATACCTATCACGACGAGCTGAACAAACACGCGTTTAAGACGCCAACGGTCCGCAATGCAGGCCTTACCGGGCCGTATATGCACAACGGTGTATATACATCATTGGAGCAAGTGGTCGACTTCTACAACCGTGGCGGTGGTGCGGGCATCGGCATCGTGCTGCCCAACCAGACCCTGCCCCCGGACAAGCTCGAACTCACGACGCAAGAGCAAAAGAACATCATCGCCTTTATCCACAGCCTGACCGACACGGCCGGTCTGACGACACCCCCGCGCTACCTGCCGGCGTTCCCGGATGCGGCGCTCAACGCACGAAAAGTAGGCGGCGAATATTAGGGATCGGGGCGCGCAAGTTGACATTATATCCAGCCATCATGCCGGACCGGGCACATCATGCCGCAAAATATGCGCGGTACGGACGCTTCATTAAGTTTAGGTTGAGACAGCGACGATGTGTCCGGTGCCGGGCATGATGCTCGTCTTCGTCCCCATTCCTGGGGTAGGTGAGTATGCCGCATTCACGGGACTTGCTGTACGAACGGATGCTGCCGTAGAATTATTGCTACAGGTCGAAGCGGCCCAGGCGTCGCCATCATGCTACATACATCGTTTTTGGTGGGGCATGGGTATAGTTTTTTCGCCGACGCCTTAAAGATCAAGAACTTAAATATTACAGATTATGGCTAAGACAGGAAAAGACCGGGAGGGGAGCTATCATCCTCCGAAAGGACGTCCGTCCGGCAATGGACACGACGTCGCGAGCAGCGAAATGATCGAAGACGTTGTAGCATATGCCGAGAATGATGATAAGCTGCTGAGTAACGCCATTATCCGGCATCCGAATCGAAATGTGAACAAACGGGAGATCCGTACGCAGAAGAACGATGTGCCACCACCCAATTCCGGTGCGCAACAACCCCAACCCGGCGTACAGGCCGCCCGTATGGAAGAGGTACAAATCCGAACGGGCGAAGATTTCAATACGCTCGCGAACCGGCAATATCAGCATTGCATCAGTGTCTTTATTCCTACGCACCCGTCGGGAGTAGAGGTGAACGAACAGGTGGATACGATCGTGTTTAAAAACGCCTTGCAAAAGGTTTCCGCTGAATTGAAAGAACAGAACGTAGGGGCGGAGGAGATCCAGCGCATCCTGAAGCCGGCACAGCAGCTGCTCAAGGACGATGTATTCTGGCGTGATCAGTCCCGCGGCCTTGCCGTTTTTCTGGCAGACGGCTTTGCGCAATACTGTCGCCTGCCCTTTACACCTGCGCAAGATGTGCATGTAAACGCGACGTTTTACATGGCGCCGCTGACACCGTTGATCCTTTCGAAAGAACGCTTTTACCTGGTGATGTTATCGAAAAAGCAGGCGCAGGTATTCAAAGCCGACGCCTTCGGCATGGAGGTCCTGGATATACCGGAAATGCCGAACGGAATGGACGATGTCATACACTTCGAGGAAAAGGACGACAAGAACCTGTTCCGTACGGGCAGCAGCGGCGCGGGTAAAGGTGCAAACTATCACGGTATGGGCGCCGGTGTTCCTGATGATAAAAAGAACATCAGTATATACCTGGACGAGGTAGACGAGACCCTCTGGAAGGAAGTGCTCGGACGGGAAAACTGTCCGGTCCTGCTGGCGGGGGTCGAATACCTCACGTCTATTTTCCGCCAGTGCACGCAATACAAGAATGTGTGGCCGGAGTCGCTGACCGGCAACTTTGAGTATACCGACACGAACACGCTGTACAACATGGCACGTGAAGTGATGCAGCCTTATTTCAGAGAACGCGCCGAGCGGGCTTGTGAAGAGTATGGTAACAAGTCGGCCACATCGTTGAGCACCTCGGTCGTCGCCGATATCATTCCGGCGGCATATTACGGCAGGGTATCCACGCTGCTGGTGCGCAAGGGCGATCAGCTGTGGGGCACATTCGACGTACAGTCTAACGAGCTCCGCGTGCACGAAGCGCGTCAGGAGGGCGACGAGTCGCTCTATGAAAAGGCGATCGTCAAAACGATTCAGAACGGCGGAGAAGTACACGAGCTCGAGCCTTCCTCCATGCCGGTAGACGCCTCCCTGGCGGCGATCATGCGCTACTAGAAGTGATAGTCATATACATAAAAGCCCCTGTATAGAGATACAGGGGCTTTTTTATGCCGGGTGCTATAAAGGGATTATTTCATAAAGGTATTATTTATTGTTTTCCACCGCATCGCGGGTTGTTTTCGCGGAGGCGAGGTGGTGCTCCAATGCCGCAACCTTGCCGGATGCCCACGATTTGATATCGGCGTCGTTACCTTCCTCGGCTTCCTTCTTAAAGGCCTTCACCACTTCTTCGTGATCGTCGACCATCGATTTCATAAAAGCTTTGTCGAAGTCAGCGCCTTTTTTCTCGGCCAGCTCGTCATATTTCTTCTGGCATTTCTCACTGAGTGCGCCCGGCAGACTGATGTTCTTTTGGGCCGCCAGGGACTTCAGCTCATCGTTGGCTTTACTGTGATCGGTTACCATCATTTGGCCGAATTCCTTTACTTGTTGAGAAGCGGCATTCGTCTGAGCCAGCTCACCCAGGCGTACTTCCAGTAAGCCGGCATCTGCTGCCTCCATCGCAAACTCGGTGTCTTTTTCGATGTTAGAGTCTTCGTGCTTTGCTTCGTTTTGCTCTTCGGCAATTTCTTTGCTGTCGGTCTCGGTTTCAGCCTTCTTTCCACAGGAAAACATCAGCGAGGTGACCAGCATACACGTTGCAGCCAGATACATATTTTTTTTCATAGCGGGTTGTTATTTAGTGAATGTTAAAGTGTAATGAATGTGAGGAGCAATGAAAATATTGTGCCTGCACCGACAGGTGCTTGGACGGTACTTGCGACGAAGGGAGACGGCACCGTTTTTTACCCTGTAGTATAACTAATGTTTACGCTTATGAAGTCAACAACAAAACACACAGCGCCCATCAACCCGGTGGCAAAGGATAAGGTCGAGGCAGATCCGAAAGCAGCGCCGAAAAACCAACGCGACGAAGAACTGGAGCGGAAAAAAAGAACCGGCGTAACGATCGATCCGAAAACATCAAAGCCATAGGCCATGGCGCAGACCATTTTATTGCCCCACATCAAAAAAGAGGTGTCGGTTGCGCCCATCGTCATTACCGGCGAGTGGCGAAAGCTCATTATGGCCAACTATGTGGTCGACCCGGCGCTACTGCTGCCCTATCTGCCGCCAAAGACTTCGCTCAACGTGTGGAACGGCAACTGTTATGTCACGCTTGCCGGCTTTACGTTCGATCATGTAAAGATCCGGGGTATACGTGTACCCTTTCACCAGGAGGTGACGGAGATCAACTTCCGCTGTTACGTAAAACCGGAAGGCGCCGGGCAGGATCGCAGGGGTGTTGTTTTTATTCGGGAGATCACGGGAAAACCCTTATTGGCATGGGGCGCTAACATTTTTTACAAAGAGCATTATCGTGTAATGCCCATCGAGCGCTCCTGGAATATCCACGACAGCAAGCCGCAGCAGCGCATCCGCTACACCTGGCGGCAGGACGGCTACGAATATTTCATGAAAGTGAAAGCCGGCAACCGACCGGTACGCGTCGTGTCCGGAACCGAAGAGCATTTCCTGATGATGCAGCCCTTTGGTTATACCGGGCGTGACACCTCCACGCCGTGGCAATACCGTGTTGAACACCCGGTATGGGACATGTACCCGGTAGAAAAGTATAAAATTAATGTGGATTTCAATGCCCTTTTTGGCAGGCAATTCGAATTTCTCAACCATGCAAAGCCAAGCTCGGTTTACCTGGCAGAGGGATCTGATATCGCCATCCGCATGCGGCAGCGCCTTTAATCTGTTAGGTCGTTAGTCGTTTTGTGCAATCACAGCGTGGCGTCTTCTGCCGTTGTTTGTTATGGGCTCAAGAGATCCTACGGGATCGGATTGCATGACAATGGATAAGCTGTCGGCGCGGTGCAGATTCTTACGAACCCGGGCGAGATACTTCACCGCATAATCGCGTATTTTTACATCGTTCCCTTCGGCGATCTCCCGCTCGAACAGCGCGGCGGCTTCCCGGTGTATTTTTACCTGGTGGTGAATGTAGGCTGTGTCGAACTCGTATCCTCCCAGCCCGTTCAACCGGTCTTTGGCTGCTTCGAAGTCCTCTGCATAACCATCGGGAGGCACGACATCGACCTCGTCGGCCACGGCCTCCAGCTCGGTCAGGGCATTTTCGTACTCAGTTATCATGCTCTCGCCGAAGTTTTGTATCTCTACATACTCGGCGCGGAGCATCGCTACGGAGCCCAGTAATGTTGCCGCGCGGCTGGTATAGGTACTTTCCCGTACGAAATGGCGGTCCATGGTGGTTACGTTACTGTCGTCTTCGACGCACGCGCCGGCGAGTAATACGCTGGTAAACGCAACCACAGGCAGATAGGAGGTTTTCATGATATTTTTGTCTTAAAAACAATATTTAAAAAAGTGTACCGGCCCTGGCGGTTGAACGTATTCCATGGTGGAACATACAACCGATCGAGCTTCGCTGGGTATAGTTTTATAGTTTTTATGGTTATCAAAATGTTACTGTTATGAACGATGATGCGCAACAACTGAGCGATCGGGCTTGTCAACACGAATTCATCAAGCAAATGGCGGTGCTTCTGACAAACCTGAAAGCCCCGGTATATATTCAATCGGTAGTACATTCCATTGACGGCCCTGCGGCCCTGCGGGATGTCCTGCCGGAGTTGCGTTACATCAATCAGTTGTTGTATCACCAGGATATCATCCTGGAAGCCTATGGCGCCTCGGAGAGGATCATTGGGTATACCATTACCGATGAACAGTTTTACGAAACCGCGATCAAAAAAGCACTGGAGCTTGAGGACTATGAGAATGCGGCAGTGTTAAAGAAGGCGCGCGAATATTATCTCCAGTGTGTCCAACAAATCGAAAGTGTTAAAAATTAAGGGTAACGGAAAGTAAGTGTCATAAAAAAAACGCCATATGGCGGTTTTTTGCAATAGCGAAGGGTTCCGTGCTAATCCACTTGTACTTCGACAAGCGCCGTGATGCTGTCGGCATGCTCGAGGTGCATCTCTATATTCAGTCATTGATCCACGCTGTTGATAATTTTTCCAGTGCAGAAGAAGGGTTACCGGGGCTTCGGTATGTAAATCAACTTTTATATCGGCAAGGGGTCGTCTTTGAGGCCTTTGGCGCTCGCGAGAAGATTATCCCCTATACGATCAGTGACGAGCAATTCTATCGCATGGCGATTGAAAGGGCTGTCGAGCTGGAGGACTATGAGAATGCGGCGATCCTCAAACGTGCCCTCTATGCGACGCAGTGCCTGGAATAACAAATATCGCGGGCGTCGTTTTTATAGATCTTATCGCACCTGGAACCAGTGATATCCGTATTCTTTGACGGTCAACTGAACTTTGCCATTTTTAACCGGTATATCCTCTCCTGAAAAGAGGTCTGTAAGAACCTGGCCCGGGCAGGCTAACTCGGCCGATGCTCGGTTGGGCGCGAAGTTGTGAACTGTGAGAATCGTTTCACGTTCGTCGGTGAATTGTGTGATCAACAGGTCGCCGGCTTTGTGGTCAGATATGATCCATTTTCCGAGACCGATCGCGGGATGTTCCTTCCGTAGCCGGATCAATTTCGTCGTCAGGGTTAACAACGACGCGGGGTCGGTACGTTGTGATGCTACGTTGATTTTGCGATAATCATATTCACCGGCATCGATCACCGGGCGGAAAGGGGCGGTCGTGCTAAAACCCGCATACGGGGCGTCGGTCCATTGCATCGGCGTCCGTACCGAGAGTCGCTCCTTCAGGCGCAGGTCGTCACCCATGCCGATCTCATCGCCATAGCGCAGCACCGGGGTGCCGGGAAGCGCGAACAGCAGGCTGTATGCCATGGCAAGCCGCTGCGGGTTATTCCCCAGCATCGGTGCCAGGCGGCGGCGTATACCGCGGTCGTAAAGCTGCATGTTCTTGTCCGGCCCCATGGCAGCATAAATTTTTTCGCGTTGGCGCGTAGTGAGACGCCCCAGGTCGATCTCGTCGTGGTTACGCAGAAAGTTTGCCCATTGTGCACCCTCGGGGATGTCGCGCGTCTGCTCCAGGGCCCGTACGAGCGGCTGCAGCTCACCGGTGGCAAGCGTGTAAAAAAAGTGCTGGTTCACAAAGAAGTTAAACATCATCTGCATGCCGACACCGTCTTTGCCGAAGTAGTCGTTGCTCTCCTCCGGAGCAACGTTGGCTTCGCCCAGTAAGATCGCCTCTTGTCCGTGAAGCTGTATATGCCGGCGGATGGCCACCAGCTGGTCGAACCGATGTTCCGGTCGGTCTACGTTCTTTCCATCCTCCTCGATAATAAAGGGCACTGCATCGAGGCGGAATCCGGAAAAGCCCTGATTGAGCCAATAGCCGATGATGCGCTTGCTTTCTGCTTCCACCTGCGGATTACTATAATTCAGGTCAGGCTGGAAGTCATAGAAGCGATGGAAATAATAGGTGGTGGAAACGGAGTCGAATGTCCATGTTTCTTTTTGTACTCCGGGAAATACCATGCCTTTGCCGGCATCGGCCGGTCGGTTGTCGCGCCACACATACCATTGCCGGTAAGGCGAGTGCTTGCCCTGGCGCGCGGAACGAAACCAGGGGTGCTCGTCGGAAGTATGGTTGATGACCAGGTCCATGATCACCCGCATGCCCCGCTGCCGGGCCTGAAACATAAATTCGGCAAAGTCGCCGGGTGTACCCAGCCGGGGATCCACCCCATAATAGTCTGTGATGTCGTAACCGTCGTCGCGGTCGGGCGTGGGTTGAAAGGGCGACAGCCACAGAACAGTAATGCCCAGGCCGTGCAGATAATCCAGTTGTTGGATCAGGCCCTGGAAGTCGCCGATGCCGTCGGCGTTGCTGTCTTTGAAGGTGTCAACGTCCAGCGCGTAGACAACGGCATTGCGATACCACACATAATCGGGTGCGGGTTGCGCGCACAAGAGTAGGCTTGATCCTGCTAAGTATATAGCGATGCAGGCAACATATGCCCGGTAATAAAAACGCATATGTATGCTACGATTATCCATTGACAATTTCACCTCCGTTGGGATGGAGCACCTGGCCGGTCATGTAGGAGGAGTCTTCGCTGGCCAGGAACAAATAGCAGGGAGCTACTTCGGCGGGCTCGCCGGCGCGACCCATGGGCACGTCGCTGCCAAATTGCGCGACCTTGTCGGGATCAAACGAGGAAGCGATCAGGGGTGTCCAGATGGGCCCGGGCGCAACACCGTTTACGCGTATTTTGCGCTTCACGACGTTCGAGGCCAGGCTGCGGGTGAAGCTCACAATGGCTCCTTTCGTGGAAGCATAATCTATTAATTTGTCGCTGCCGCGATAGGCCGTCACAGAGGTTGTGTTGATGATGCTGCCGCCCTCGGGGAGGAACGGCAGGGCGGCCTGCGTTACCCAGAAATATGGGAATACGTTGTTGGTGAAAGTTTTGACAAGCTGCTCGGCGGAGATGTCTTCGAGCTTTTCGCATTCGTAATGCAACGCTGCATTGTTTACGACGATGTCGAGCTTACTAAAGCGGTTCATGGTCTCTTGTACGACCTGCTGGCAGTGTTTTTCGTTGCCCAGGTCGCCAGGGATCGTGATGCATTCACCATACTCTTCTACCAGACGCTTGGTTTCTTCCGCGTCGCCATGCTCGCTGAGATAGGCGATCGCGACGTCGGCGCCTTCTTTGGCAAAAAGTATCGCCACTGCCCGGCCGATGCCACTGTCGCCCCCTGTGATCAGGGCCACTTTCCCTGCCAGCTTGCCCGAGCCGCGTTGGCTACCCTCGGTTTTCGGGGTTGGCGACATGCGTGATTGATCCCCTGGGCGCGGCTGGCTCTGCGGTTCGCGCAAAGGTTTTTGTTCTCCTTGTTTTTGCATAATAAGAAGGGCTTTAACGCGTTTAAGAAAAAAATATACCACTCGCCGGCAACGGCAGCGCATGCTGGTGGGTGCCTGCCAGCGGCCAACGGGGTAAAATTATAGTTGCTATTTCTCTACAAGCCGGCTGGCAATCAGGTCTCTGGAACCCCGCCGCCGGACATTCGCCGGAAATTACCGGCATCAGTCGGCCGTTGGGGAAAACCGACCGTGTGGTGGAACAGAATTTTGATAGGAACACGCAAAACTATACTACTATGAAAACTGCAATAAAAGCTCCCATCCTGCCTTCGTGGAAACACATCGGCGTTGTGACCCTGATATCGGCCCTGGCGGCCTCGTTGTTGGTAGTCCTGCATTAATGCTTCCCTATTAGCCTCGGCATAACAGCACGACTATATATTGCGACACGCGGACAGTATGCCCGCGCGTCGCAAACTAATTTTTGGGGTTCATTCGTATTTTACTGTCAATCAGACTACGGCGACCTGCTCGCGGCATACCTGAGCATAGATCTCGTTTACGCGTTTGGCGGTTTTGTCCCAGGTGATGGTCTGCACTTCCTCCCGGCCGTTCTTTTTGAGCGTTGTGGACAGGCTTTCGTAACGGAGAATGGTGGCCATGGCGTTTGCCAGTGCGTCTACATCCCAGAAGTCTACTTTGATGGCACTGTCCAGCACTTCGGCCACGCCGGACTGTTTCGAAATAATGACCGGCACGCCTGCCTGGATGGCTTCCAGCGGGGTGATACCAAACGGCTCGGATACCGAGGGCATGACATAGATGTCTGTAAAGGCGAGGACCTTATTGATCTCTTGTTTCTTGAGAAATCCGGTATAATGAAAGTGCGACGACATACGCAGGCTGGCGACGCGCTCGATAACGGCCGGCAGCATATCGCCGGAGCCGGCCATCACAAAGTGTGCATCCGGAAAATGTTGATGCACTTTACGTGCGGCTTCAACAAAATAGAGAGGGCCTTTTTGATGCGTAATTCTTCCTAAAAAGGTAATGACTTGTCCCTGCATAGGGTGCCACACGCCGCTCCGGTCGTGTTTCTCTTCGATGATGCCGTTGTGCACGACCGAGATCTTATCGGCGGGTATGTGATACTTTGCGACAATGATATCTTTTGTCCACTGGCTCACGGCAATGACGTGATCGGCCTTCTCCATCCCTTCTTTTTCCAGGGCATGTACCCCCGGATGCCCGGTACCGCCGGCGCGGTCAAATTCGGTAGCATGTACATGTATGATCAGCGGTTTGCCACTGGCGGCCTGTGCGGCCAGGCCGGCGGGGATGGTCATCCAATCGTGCGCGTGGATCACGTCGAAGTCCTGGCGCTGGCCGATAATGCCGGCCACTTCGCCATAGCGCGACACCTCCTGCAACAGCTGGTCTCCATAGCCACCCTTAAACGCGTAGCGTGTGCGTTCTTCGGCACCCGGCACGGTCACTTCCGTTTCCTCGAGCTGAAGCATGACGCCAGGCTCATATACCGGATAACTCCAGTGTTCGATACCGTGCGCCTGTTCGGATGCTTTTGTTACCCCATAGGGTGAAAGCGTAGACGGTACCTCAAACGTTGTGATGCCTTCTTCGTGACGAACATTAACGATCTCTTTGATGCGGGCCGACTGGACGATGAGCTTTTGGTCGCGGCGCAACGGCACGTCCACCTCACTGGCGCTGACGAGCTCGATGGCTTTGTCAGGCTCGTCGCCGAATGTTTTTGGCACAACGAATAGTATATCCGTTTTTTCCTTCTTCAAAGACGTGGTCAGTCCGTAGCACGCGGTACCCAACCCGCCGGAGATGTGTGGAGGAAATTCCCACCCGAACATCAGCACCTTCATATTTTTCTGCCTCCTGGTGTGTTTTTGTTGATTATTGGACAATATCTTCAAGTCTGCGAACGAGATCCAATCAAAACTGAGACCACGTGCCGTTGAAATGCATTTGGCTGTGGCTAAAGTTGCTCATTTTGATACGGGAAATAACAGGTGAATAGAGCACCTTGCCCTTCTACCCCCCGCGCGGTGATAAAACCGTCGTGATTTTCCATGATCTTCCGGCAAATGGCTAGTCCCATACCGGTGCCATCATACTCCGGTGATTGGTGTAGGCGCTGGAAGATCTTAAACAGCTGATCGGCATAACGCTGGTCGAACCCGATCCCCTCATCGGCAATATGTATGGCAAAGTATCCCTGGTTGGGTCTCGCGGCAGGGTGTATGGCGGTGTCTGGCTCGACAAAGTTAGCAGAAATGCGAATATGTGGTACTGCATCCGGTCGACGGAATTTCAGCGCATTGCCGATCAGGCTTTGGAACAGCTGGCCGAGCTGCAAGACATTGCAATAAAGCAAGGGCAGGGTGTCGTACTCGATCTGAGCTTGCGTAGCGCGGATGCTTTCCTCCATATCCTGTAAACTGGCCTCTAAGATCTCCGCCAGGTTACACAGACGTTTTTGGTTGAACTGGCTGGTGCTCGTCTGTGAAAAGCTCAGAACACCATCGATCAACGCATTCATGCGTGTGGTAGCCCCGATGATCTTCTGGCCCCAGGTCTTTCCTTTGTCGGATAAGTGTTGTTCTTGTTCCAGCAGCAGGTCGGCAAACGTGTGGATTTTGCGCAACGGTTCACGCAGGTCGTGGCTGGCGACAAAGGCGAAATGGCTGAGCTCTTTATGCAGCATTTCCAGGTTATAGTTCTTCTGCCGTAACATGGCGTTCAGATCCAGCAGCTCCTGCTCGCTTTCCGTTAATCGCAGCTCGGCCTGCTTGCGGGCGGTGATGTCGTGATAGATCACGACCACGCCGTCGTCAAGTTTCGAGATCATGACATGGAGCCAGGTGTTCGCGCCGGGGAAGGGCGCCAGCTCGACCTCCAACGGCCGACCGGTGCGCGCTACACTGATATACCGGTTAAACAAACCGTTCTTTAACGCCACCGGGTACTCTTGCAACAACCGTTTGCCTAACAGGTCCTGCCGCTGCAAGAAGACACTTGTACGGCGGTTGTAGTATTTCCAGGTGAAGTCGACGATGTCATACCGTTGGTCGTATACACACTCCAGTACTTCGATGCAGGCGATGGACGTGTCGAATACCGTTTGCAACAGGTCGTTGCTTTCTTTCAGCTTCTTTTCGCTGGTGAACTGTTCGTGCACATCGGTGAGCGTGCCGATCCACATATCGATGGCGCCGTCTTCGTTGGTTACGGGCAAGGTCATGTCGAGGTGCCAGCGGTATTCGCCTGCGGCGTTTCGCACCAGCATTTCGCCCGAATAGGCCTTGCCCGCGGCGATGTGGCCGGACCACTTGTGGCGGATCTCGAGGCTCTGCGACGGATGGAATACATCGGACGTATGATGATCAAAGCCGGCGCATTGCTCGGGTGACAGCCCGGTATAGCTATACCACTGATCGTTAAACTCCGTCACGCCCGTTTTCAGATCATACACCCATACCAGGTGTGGAATGGCATCGAGGCTTTTTTTGTACAGGTCTTTCTGATAACGCAGTGCTGCTTCGGCGCGCTTGCGCTCATTAATAGGCAGTGAAGAAGAGATCACGCCGTCGCCAAACTTAACGAGGGAAATGTCCTGCCACAGCTCGGTGCCGGTATAGCTGTGCCGTGTTTCAAAGCGCTGCGGTTTGCCGGTATATAATACTTCCTCCATGCGGTGCCAGATCTCGTGGTCGCGAATGTCGGGAAAGAGGGCGGACAAATGCTGGCCGCGGGCCTGCTCGGTCAGGCCGGTAGCGCGGAGGAACGCCGGGTTGATAATATTGAGGATAAAATCTTTTACCGTGCCCTGGCCGTCGCGCAGGGCCTTCTGAAAGCTCAGGTTGACCTGCACACCTTCGAAGATACCGCTCAGCAGCTCGTAGCTCTCCTGCAGTGCGCGGCTTCGCTCCAGGATGCGTTGTTCGAGCTGGTGGTTGACAGTCTTGAGCTGTCGTTCCGACCGGGTGCGTGCCTGCGCCAGTTCCAGGCGCGTCTTGACGCGTGCCAGCAGCTCGCGTGGCGAGAAGGGTTTGATGAGGTAGTCGTCGGCGCCTTGCTGCAACCCTTCCAGCCGCGCCTTCTCCGATGCGTGGGCAGAAAGTAAAATGACGGGGATACGGCTGCCTTCGTGGCTGTTGTGGATGGCCTGCATCAACTGAAATCCGTCCAGCCCCGGCATCATCACATCGGCCAGCACCAGGTCGGGGATAACCCCTTCACGCAACAGGGTCAGTGCCCTGGTTCCACTTTCAGCAGGCAGTACATTATAGTAGGGTTTCAGCAGGTCGGTCAGGTAGGCTCGCATGTCGCGATGATCTTCTACCAGCATGACGACGGGCCTGACGGCCTCGGGCGTATCGGCCCTGGGAATCTCGACCGGTTCGCTGCTTGGTGGTTGCCACCGGGCGGCGGTGTCGGCAAACGAGCTGGGAGCGTTATCTTCCCGCTCTTGCACACGGTAGGGCGGGAGGTGGTCCTTGCCTGCGGGGATCGTTATATAGAAGTTCGTGCCCTGACCGGGTGTGCTATCCACCTCGATATGGCCACCGTGTAATACGACCATCTCTTTCACTAACGCCAGGCCCAGGCCCGAACCTTCTTCTATCCGCGTGGGCATACCTTCGATGCGACCAAAGCGTTCGAAGATCTGCGGGATCAGATCGGCCGCAATACCCGGCCCGGTATCGTGTACGCCGAGTACCGCGGTATCATCGGTATACCGCAGCGTGATGGATACGGAGCCGCGGGAGGTGAACTTAAAGGCATTGGATAACAGGTTGAGCACGATTTTCTCCCACATGTCGCGGTCTATATAATACGCGATGTCCGTCGCAGGTATATCGATGGTAAAGGCCAGCCCGGCTTTCTCCATTGCCGGGCGGAAGGTCGCGGCGATATCGGCCGTGAACTGCGAGAGATTGGTGGGGCAATAGGCCGCCACGGCACGGCCGGCTTCGATGCGCGACAAGTCCAATAGCGTGTTCACCAATTTCTGCAGCCGCCGTGCGTTGCGATGCGCCATCTGCAGCTTCTCGGCATCTGCGGCTGAAAAGCGGCCGGGCTGTTCGAGCATTTCTTCCAGCGGATTTAACAGCAGCGTGAGCGGCGTGCGGAATTCGTGGCTCACATTGCTAAAGAACGCCGTGCGGGCCATCTCTACCGCCGCCATGGTTTCGAGCTCGTGCTTCTGCTGCAGCGACTGCCGGCGCGAGGTAACATCCTCAACCGTCACGCATACGCCATCGTGCAGCCGGACGGCGATCCACCGGTACCAATTATTGAATCCCTCGGCATTATAGAAATGCTCGCGGTCCAGGGGCAGGCCGGTTTCCACTGTATTTACAAAGTCGTCGAAGAGGCCCATGGCGCGGGTGTAGGGAAACTCCTGCAGCATACGCTTGCCTGGGAGCGTACGGTGTGTCAGCTGCTCGCTGGCGGCGTTGCCCATGGTATATTCAAAGTCGATGATGATACCTTGCTCGTTGCGCACGCTGCGCAGGGTCATAAGCGGAAGGGGCGAGGTATGTAGTACCGTTTCCAGCAGCTCCTGGTTTTCACGGAGCGCGCGCGCCATCTTACGCCGGGGCGTGTGCAAGGACGGTTTGGTATCGCCGGTTACCGTGCCAAAGCCGTGTAACATCCGGGTATATCCGGAGCAATGAATGATGCGACAATGATAGTCTGTGCTTTTACCCTCGCGCAGGCGAGCCATTACATCCTGAAATGCCGGAAGATCTTCCGGATGGACCAGGTAGTGCGTGCCGTTCAATGCCACCAATAAGTCGAAGCTTACGGGCAGCCGGTTCAAATCCTCTCTGAGCGGCTGGCCATCCTCGGGGTCGAGGTGCCAGGGACCGAGCAAAGTAAAAGTTTCCGATGGTGTAATAATGGATAAGGCATACTGATCATGCAGTGTACGGGGATCATAGGTCGTTGGCTCCATGGAGTGAGTCACTTCATTTCAAATTATCCTGAACTGTTCCAAGCAATACAAGCGGGAGGGTTGCTTTTTTGAAGTAATGGCTAACGGTTATGTGAATATAGAATTGTAACGATACGGATCAAAGTTGAACCCGAATTAAATTATAGCCTTTTACAGTGTTTTAACATCGGGTTATCGTCTGACATGATTTTGGCAGATATAATTTCATGCCAGGGCAAAAAGTACAAGACGGGTTCCTTTTCGTCTCATGCGCGGTACACGCCATCCGCGCACCTTTGCTTTATCATTTAACAAACACAAAATACAACCAATATGAACGTAAAAAGAAAAGCAAGTGCCGTATGGAACGGTTCCGGTAAAGAAGGACACGGTGCCTTGACAACATCGTCTACCGTGTTGAATAAAACACAATACTCCTTCAACACGCGCTTTGCAGAAGGCATTGGTACGAATCCCGAAGAGCTGATCGCGGCCGCGCATGCGGGCTGCTTTACCATGAAGCTAAGCTTTGTACTAGGTGAGGCGGGTTTTACTCCAGAAGATCTCGCTACCGATTGCGTCATCACCTTCGAGAATGGCGCCATCACACAATCGCATCTCGTGTTAAAAGCACGGGTGCCGGGCATCACCGAAGAGGAATTTTTGAAGGCCGCCCGGGAAGCGAAAGAAAATTGCCCCGTGTCGCAAGTGCTCCGCGCGTCTGTTTCGCTCGAGGCCTCGCTGTTGTAATAATCGTTGGAATACGTGTTAACAATGCGGCAATACTGGTAACGATAGCGGTAATATTTTAGTAAAAAGTATTAACCGGGGAATTATTGCCACGTATACGGCTGTTATATCAGTCTCTTACAGTATACTGCCAGCAAGCAGTATGCTTCACTATATACAGTATAAGTTTCTGCGGAGCCTCCGAAGCCTCCCTATACCAGGAAGGCGCGGTGTTGATTGTCAGAGGGGTAGTAATGAGGCCTCCGCAGTGCTTGTACGGTGCAAAGCCGACAAACAACACATAAAATGATACCTACCCTCGAGGACGTGGCAAAAGACGAGCAGGCATTTCTGAATGCCAGTGTAAATGCAACGGCGGCTAACGTTCGTTTTGCCGTACTGGACAAAGACTTCCGGATCGGCTGGGCGAGCGCCCAGTTTTGTGAAACGTTCGGCCGTGCAGCGCACGAGCTGATCGGCGAGCCTCTCGCCAATTTCGATGGCCTGCTGCAGTCCACGATGTTTCAGACACTCTTTCCGATCGTATCGACAGGTGTGCAGTGGTCGGGCGAAATACGTTATGACACAGCGTTTGGTGATCGTGTCTGGCTTCAAACGCACCTGTTGCCTATATACACGGGGCAGGAGCCAGCCCATACGCTATACCTCTTCCTGATCAACGATATCACCGATACCAAAGTAGCCTTACAAGAAAAGCAGGCGGCATTAACCGATCTGCGGTACAGCGAAGCCCGCTACCGGGCGCTCATTGAAAATCAATCGGATCTTATTGCGCTGTTCAATTCGCACGGGGATCGCATCTATGTAAACTCGCAGTACCAGGAATTCACCGGCAAAAGTTTCATTGAAATTATAGGGACTAATATATACGAGTTTACGCTCAAGGGAGTACCGCTCTCGTTCATCCGGCAGGCCTTTCTGCTGACACCCGATAACCCCGAGATATCAAAAGTGTTTGAACTAGAGAACGCCCGGCAGGAAAAGCAATGGATCCTCTTGTACGTGCGGGGGATATTTGATTCCTTTGGCAACCTGTATGAGTTCATGAGCATTGGGCGCAACGTGACAGACCTCAAGAATGCCGAGCTGCAAAAAACAGACTACATCGAGGCACTGGAACGTATCGCTTTCATGACATCACACCGTGTTCGCAGCCCCATCAGCACTATGCAAGGCCTGTTGGAGCTGCTGCGGATGGACGCCATCGACACCGATCAATGGGACCTGGTGCGGCAAGCCCTGAAGCGGTGCGTGGATGACCTGGACAAGTACAGCCGCGAACTGGGTGACTTTATCTACCACCAGCAGTTCCATAACTAACCCCTGGGATGAGCCTGTTCAAACAGTTTACACACAAGAAGATCGGTATTGTAAAATTTGATGCTGCCACGGATCTGCCGGAAGTAGCGCTGACCGACAAGAATTTTAACCGGATCCTGTTTTTGCGCGCAGGCTCGGCGTTGCGTGTCGACTTTCAGAAGCACGTCCTGCGACAAGACTCGTTGTTTTTTATAGGCTCCAATCAATTCTTTGAAGTGGAAGACGACAATCGCTTTAAAGGCTATGTTATTTACTTTAATCGCGATTTTTATTGTATACAGATCCATGAGAAGGAAGTGTCGTGCGACGGCATTTTGTATAACAACGTATACGGTTCTTCTGCGGTAGCGCTGACAAAGGAACATGCGCGCACGATGGAAGCGATACTGGAAGAGATCGTAGACGAGATGCAACGCGACGATATGGCCGTAGAAGAGATGTTGCGCATCCTTGTTAAGAAGGTGATCATCAAATCGACACGGCTCTGGAAAGAACATGCGGGCTATGCAAAACATGACGATCAGCCCGAGGCGGAGTTCCTTCGCCAATTCAGCCAGCTGGTGGAGAGCCATTTCCGAAAGCGCCATGGCGTTGCCGACTATGCCGACCTGCTGAACATTACACCCAAAGCGCTTAGCAAGCGGTTGAGCCGTTACCGGTCGGAGACCCCCAACGATATCATAAAAGACCGCATCATGCTGGAAGCAAAGCGTCTGTTGCTGTATACGGACATGACGGTGAAAGAAATATCGTACGACCTGGGGTATGAAGATCCAGCGTACTTTAACCGGTTGTTTGTCAAAACAACGGGTATTGCACCGGCCGAATTCAGACGGCAACCGCATGGCATGGTCAAGCAAGCGGGTTGACGTAATCCATCAATTTTTGTTTCGCCGCATTCGTTGAATGCCAACGGCCTGCGATACGCAGGAGTATTCGGCGATAAATGTTCGGTGTTTGCGAAAACATGCGCACACCTTATTTTTCGTGCGGCAAATATTGGTAAATACAAAACCAAATGCGTAAACTCGTTAGACAGACACGGCGTCGAAGGTGCGGAACTTTCTGCGCCGCGCACTATGTTCTCCATCAATAGGCATACCCACCAAAACCAACCCATAGCATGAAAAAGAGTTTGTTTTTGGCAGACGACGACGTAGATGACCGCATGCTGTTTGAAGATGCACTTCACGAGGTATATACCGGTGCCGACCTGGTCATGGCTACCGATGGTGAAGAGCTTATGGAAAAGCTACAGCAGCGTCTGCCGTCTCTCCCCAATCTTGTCTTTTTAGACATCAACATGCCCCGCATGAATGGTTTTCAATGTTTGCGCGAAATGCGCGAGCGGACATTGTTCCAGGATATACCGGTGGTGATCATCTCCACTTCGAACGAGGAAAGCATCATCCAGCAATCGTATAGCCAGGGTGCGAACTATTACATCTGCAAGCCCAACACCTTTGAGAAGCTCAAGCAGGCTATTCACGATGTATTAAGCCTCGACCTGAAGCTGCGTGCCACGCAGCCTTCCAAAGAAGAATTTTTATTGCAGTATTAGAACATCAGGACGAACGCTTCACGTGAAGGAGGACGGGAAGCGTTCCAATCGATGCGCCAGAAATACTCCACAGCCGACTTCAATACTTCAAACGAGGGTGGCTTTGACATATAATGGCTGGCGCCTGACAGGTATAAGCTGTCGATGGTAGCGACATCGTCAGAAGTTGAAAGCACGACAATGGGCATGTCCTTAAAGACCTCCTGTTGACGTAGCTCTTCCAGGCAAGCAAAACCGTTCTTACGGGGCATGTTCAGATCGAGGAACAGTACCGTAGGCCGCTCGGGCAGCATGGCATCCAATACCTCCATGAGCTGCTCGCCGTCGATGGCCATCGTTAGTCGCGTGTCGCGACTAACTTCTCGTAAGGCTTCCTGGAAAAGCATTCTGTCGTCGTCATCATCATCTGCCAGTAAGATATGCTTTCCCATCTGTTTCAACTTGGGGATAAATGTACACACAAAAAACGCAATTCCGGGATATTGCCAGGGCGTATTATTTTATCGGGAAATTTGCTAGGTTCAGCACACAAGATGCTGGCAGGGCCTTAAATTACCTTGTTCATGAGAGACCCGATTGTACTGATAGACGATGATAGTGACGACCGTGACCTTCTGGCGGAGGTCCTGGAAAAAATAGGGCAAAAACGAGAACTGGAGCACTTCGAAAACGGCAAGGATGCGTTGGAATATTTACGTGTTACCACAGATAAACCATTTCTGATCATCTGCGATTTGAATATGCCCATTATGAATGGGCTGGAGCTTAAGCGTGAAATTCAACGCGACGATTACCTTCGCAACAAAAGCATTCCCTTTGTTTTTTTCTCCACGGCCGTAGCGCCGGCAACGGTGGTAGAAGCTTATAATTTGTGCGCGCACGGGTTTTTCCTAAAGGAATCGTCGTTCCGGGAATTGGAAGATACGATGAATCTCATTTTTCGGTACTGGACGAAGTGCAGACACCCTAACGCCGTGCGGTGAAGTGTGGATCTACTTGCTGAAGATATGGAATTGCGAGCGGCACGGTTTGCACGACACCTGACTTTTCAGGTGGGGACATCGGTGCAACCGTTGCGGAAAATAGATACATCATTTTTAAAAGATTCCACTATAAAGAAGAAGAGCCATGAAGCGTGTATTATTGGTTGACGATGACAGCATCTTTAATTTCTTAAGCTCGAAGACCCTGCAACATATGGGCCTTGCCAGTGAGATCCACATGGCCATGAACGGTCAGGAAGCGCTTACGCTTTTTAATGACTATTACCAGGGCGCAAAGGCGTTGCCCGATGTAATCCTGCTGGATCTCAACATGCCTGTTATGGATGGTTTCGGGTTCCTGGAGGCGTTTCGGCGGTTGCGTATACCCGGTAAAGAACATGTTAGGATCTTTATCGTTTCATCCTCCGACGATCCGGAGGATCGTCAACGAGCCAAGGAGCTGGGCGCGGATCATTATCTGACAAAGCCTTTACAGGAACAAAGCCTGCGGCTGGCCCTGGAGATGGCGTAGTAAATCGGGGAATACCCTACGTTGCCGGTTTCGTTGAATTGGCTATCTTTAGCGCCACAACGTATATGTATGGCGCAGAGTTTTTTTCTGGCGGATGACGACGATGACGACCGCCTGTTGTTTGAAGATGCCCTTCGTGAGCTCTCGGCCGATACGAATCTCATCATGGCCACCGACGGCGTCGATCTGATGGAAAAGCTGGAAGAAACTGTGCCGCTGCCCTGCGTTATCTTTCTGGACATTAATATGCCGCGTAAGAATGGATTCGAGTGCCTCGCTGAAATGAGGCAGATCGAAAAATTCCGCGCTATACCCGTGGTGATCTTTTCCACGTCAAATGAAGAAAGTACCATTGAGCGTACCTACCGTCAGGGAGCCAGTTTTTATATTCACAAACCGCGCACGTTCGACAAGCTGAAGTCAGCCATCCGACAGATCATGGCTATCGATTGGAGCCTGCACACGGTACAGCCGAGCAAAGAAAAATATGTATTGCAATTCTAACATTCCCGTGCACTGAAAAGGTGCGGCCTACCGTGTCGGTCGTGTACGGATATATCGTTATCTTGACGTCTCAAATCTGTCGCCATGGATAAGTTCTACCAATCGCTCATGCAAGCACCTATCGGTATGGTGGTATTGCGGGGGCGGGAGCTGGTCATCGAAATGGTGAACGATACATACCTCACCATTGTCGATCGTGCACGCGAAGAGGTAGCCAACCGCCCATTGATGGACGTATTGCCGGAGTTGCAAGGACAGAGATTCCCCGAGCTATTGCGTGCGGTCTGGGAGACCGGTAACACGCAGCGTGAAAGCGAGGCCCTGACGTACGTAGATTCGCACGATGGTCGCCGAAAATATTACCTCGATTTTGAGTATACGCCCTTGCGGGAATTGAACGGGACTGTGTCGGGTATCATGGTGACGGTAAACGATGTTACCGTAAAAGTCGAAGCACGCGAAAAGATCCAAGCGGCCGAACAGCGTCTGCGCCTGGCGATAGAGGCCACCAACCTGGGCACATTCGACTGGGACCTGGAGAATCAGGAGTTTTACAGCTCACCGCGCCTGGTGGAGATATTCGGATTTCCGGCCGACGACGCCGTGTCGCACCAGCAGCTGATCGAGGCATTACATCCCGACGACCTGCACATCCGCGAGAAGGCGGTCAGCACCTCGTTTACCACGGGGGGGCTGTCATATGAAGCCCGCATTATCTGGCCCGACAAGTCGGTGCACTGGATACGTGTACGGGGCAAGATCGTGCATGACGATGATCGCAAGCCGTTGCGCATGTACGGCACGGCCGTCGACATTACGCAGCAAAAGACGTTCACCCAAGAGCTCGAGAAAAAAGTGCAGGAGCGTACCGCCGAGTTGAAAGAGTCGAACCACGCGTTGCAGAAGTCAAATGAAGAGCTCGCTCAATTTGCCTTTGTCGCCAGCCACGACCTGCAAGAGCCGCTGCGGAAGATACAGACTTTTGCCACGCGTATTCAGGCCACGGAGGACGCTCTGACCGACCGGGGCAAAGACTACTTTCGCCGGATGCAGCAGGCGTCCATGCAGATGCAACAGCTCATCGCCGATGTGCTTTCGTACTCGCGCATGAATGCCGCGGGGCAACACGTGGAAGCGTTGGATTTGGGCATGTTGTTAGCGAACGTGCAGGAGCAGCTGAGCGAGCGGATGGAAGCCGTCGGCGCCACGATCGAAATGGCCGCGCTGCCGGTGGTAAAAGTCATTCCCTATCAGTTCGAGCAGTTGCTTACCAATATTTTGGCTAATGCGCTGAAGTATATCAAACCCGATGTGCCACCGCGTATTGTTATTACCGCCGGTACCGCGGACGGACAAGCCATCGGCCCGCTGGCCGGTGACGGTGTATATTACCGTATTGCCATAGCCGATAATGGCATCGGCTTTGATCCGCAATACAGCGAACGCATCTTCCAGGTATTTCAGCGGTTGCATGGTAGGAACGAATACGAAGGCACCGGCATTGGGCTGGCCATCTGTAAGAAGATCATGGACAATCACCACGGTTTTATCACCGCCACCGGCGAACCGGGGCAGGGTGCAACCTTTTTCCTATACCTGCCGGCTTAACGTTTGCCCGGTCCCCTGGACGAACCGCGCAGCAATGTCTGGTGATGAATGTTTTGAAACAGGGTGCGCAACTTTTCACTAAAGGTTGACAAGTCACTGGGCTTGACCAGGAAGGCCGTGGCGCCCAGGGCCATACACTCTTTTACATCTGCGTCGGACGTGGACGTGGAGAGCATGACGACCGGCACGTGGTCGTAGCGTGGATTGGCGCGTATGAGTTGCAGGCATTGTTTGCCGCTGATGCGCGGCATGTTGATGTCGAGAAATATATAATGCGGCGGATCGCCGTGCTCCAACAGATCCAGCCCTTCCTGCGCGTTGACCGCAGAGATACATTCAATCTCATTATTCACTTGTAGCAGTACTTCGGCTAACACCAGGATGTCATCCTCGTCATCGTCGATATATATTAAACGTTTGCTTTTAGGCATCTTCCCTCGTTCGCTGGTTGGTGTGGTGATTAATCAAGATACACATTTACGCACAGACAAAAATGAAGATACTTATAAAAACATATGTTTCCAGGGACGGGAGGTACTTATTCGCAGTGAACGGCTCTTGGTAACTGTAGCAGGAACACATAAATTTAACCGGGCGGATATATGCAGAACATCTACTGAAAATAGGTGCTTACGGAATTAGCCGTATCTTTACAGGAAACCCTTTACACGATACGCGCATGACGAAGCTGGAATTTGAAAACCTCCCGCTAAACGATAAAGCTAAGTGGGTCTGGGAGAACGGCATATACCTGGAGACTGTGGTGCATGGCTCGTTCAAGATAAACTTGTATGCCGTTGGCAAGGATTTTATTGAAGTTTACCTGGACAACGCCACCAACGAAGTCGATAAGATAGCCCTGGCCGAAACCACCGACGTAAACAAATACCTGGACAAAATCGAATTGCCGAAAGACGGCGGGTGATCCCGTTGTTCTGTGGCAGATGGCATAATTTTTTCGTCGTCAAATGAGAAAAATGATGGCCTGGTGCTGGTAGTCGCGGCGCCGCCATCGACCGGGTACTGGACCTGACACGGCCGTGCTGCTGGGCATAGTTGTAGTAACGCTGTTGATCTATATATATGGTTAAACGAAAGGGATGGTTATAGCAGCATGAACGACGCACCCCGATACATCGTAGGAATAGGCGCCTCTGCCGGCGGCCACAGTGCGCTGAAAGAATTTTTCCGCGACATTCCGCCGGGCTTGCCGGCCGCCTTTGTGGTTGTCACGCACCTGTTGCGCAACCACCACAGCATGCTTGCCGAGATCATGGCGAACTATGTCGTGATGCCCGTAGAGCGTATCCGCGGCATCGTGGTGCCGGAGGCCGGCCGGGTATATGTCATGCCCGAAAACGTCTTGCTGGAGATACGGCAGGGCATCTTGTATCTCACACCACGGCCCGACGACTATGCGTGGAACCAGGCGATCAATGTATTTTTTTCGTCGCTCGCCCACGACCAGCGCGACCGTGCGCTTGGTGTTATTCTTTCCGGCATGGGTTCTGACGGCGCGGCAGGGGCCCTCATGCTATACCGGCACGGCGGTGAGGTGTTGGTGCAAGATCCCGCGTCGGCGCAGTTTGATTCCATGCCCAGGGCCACCATGCGGGTGGACCATCCCGACTTTGTGCTGCCGCCACGCGAGCTGGGGCAGCGCCTGGCCGCCATGCTGCAACTGGACGATGGGCTTTTACCATCCCATAAATTTTCCTGACAGGAAACAGAACAAAAAACGCACGCCTTCGGTTTTGGTAACGCACACAGCCTCTTAATCCGAAACGTGCCCGCATGCACTCTGATCTTCAGCTGGTTAACCAGCGCCTGACGAAATATACCCTGACGGGTAGAACCACCCTTTCCTTCCGGAATTTTTATTCGCACCTGCGCCAGCAACATGCCGCATCCACGGGCATTCGGAAACAGCAGTTGGAGATCTTTATCGGGCAGTTCGAAGCACATCCTGCGTGGTTGCAACCGATTGATCTCGATCGGGTGGCCGAATATGATGCGCTGTTCGACCTGGTACATGCGGCCGTAGAGCCCACGGCCAGTGAAACCGAAACCAAGCTCTGGGGCCTGGGCGCTCCGTTGTGGCCGGCTATTTTTTATGGCACGAACGCTTTTTACAACCTTATCGACAAGCGCGTGCATGCCCGGATACCCGACTCGTTAAAATTCTCGGAAGACGAGAAGATCGACAAATGGCATTATGAATTTGTCTACTCGTTTATTCTGCGCAAGGTGTTTAACCTGCCGATCCTTCCGCGCGAAGACCTGACATATTCCTATATAGACGAGGACACCGGTCTGCTGAAGTATCTGGCCGTGCGGTCAGACCTGCGGTATGTAGAGGTTCAACAACTGCGGCCGCTTCCGAACCTCGATACCGGAAAATTGGCGAGCGCCATAGACTGTGCCCTGACAGGCTACCTGCAGGAACAGCTGCCCATGGACGCCTTTCACTTTGAAGGGTTTGCCATCCTGACCGTCGAAGACGTTACCACGGAGAAGATATTGGAAAACATCCGCAATACCATGCTGGAGCACGATCCCACGGAGACCGGGGGCGTCTACCGCCAGGTGTTGACGTTGCTGAAGTCGCTGGTCGGCAACAGCGCCATGCAGTTCGGCATGTTACCCATGGTCGAGCTCAACGGCCATCTGCTGTCGTCCTACGAAAACGACCCGTTTAGTATCCTCGCCAACACCGCCAGCAAACTGTCAATACCCGAATCCGTATTCCTGGATTATATGAACGGCTATCGCACTAAGCCCAAGTCGCTCGTCTTTCATGCCACCGATGGGATAGAAAACATTTCGTGGTTTGATCAACTCTTTCAGCATACCGGCATGCAATCGCTGGCGTTGATTCCCGTGTTTCACAACAATGCCCTGGTGGGGATCCTGGAGGCTTACAGCGATCGCGCCGGCGTGTTGCAGGAGGCCAACCTCAATCAACTGGAGAATGTGCTTCCGTTGCTCGCACAGTTGCTGCAAAAAAGCATCCTCGATTTTAATGCGTTCATGGATCACACCATCAAGGATGTGTTTACGCCGTTGCAGCCGTCTGTCGAATGGAAATTCCGTGAGGCCGTATGGCAGTATCGAAAAGATCATTTCTTTGGATCCCGTCGACATGCTATTCCCACCGTTTCATTTGAAGATGTATACCCGCTTTACGGAGCGATCGACATACGAAATTCAACGGTGGAACGAAACACCGCCCTGCGCGCGGACCTAGTCTTTCAGGTGAAGCTGCTACTGCATACCCTGGATGAAATCGACACGCAACTAGACCTGCCCCGCATAGACGAACTGATACTCAAATCAAACATCTGGCGCGGGAGGGTGGAAGATCGATCGATACACATCGACGAGACGGCGTTGAAGAATTTTATCGAGGACGAGGTACTGCCCCAATTGCATATCCTGCATGACGAGCAACCGGCGCTGCACGCATTGATCGGTACTTTTCTCGATGCGAACAATGAACAGACGGGGGCCGTGTTTCAACACCGGCGGATGCTGGAGACGTCGATGCAACGCATCAATACCGCCATTAGCGAACACCTGGAATTATTTCGCCGGGATTTGAACAAGCTATACCCCAGTTATTTTGAAAAGTTCAGGACCGACGGTGTAGAGTACGATATCTATGTAGGCCAGTCCATTGCTCCGACCGTTCCGTTTGAGCTGGCCCATGTCGACACTTTCCAGCAACGACAGCTTCGGTTCATGGCATCGATATCGCGCATTACGCGCCGGCTTATGCCGCGCATGGAAGTGCCGTTGCAAACCACGCAGCTGATCTTTGTTCATCCCGCTGCGATCGACATCGGCTTCCGCAACGACGAACGCCGCTTTGATGTAGAGGGTAGTTACAACATTCGTTATCAGATCATCAAGAAGCGCATCGACAAGGCAAATGTCAAAGACACCCGCGAGCGCCTGACACAACCCGGCAAAATTGCCGTTGTTTATTACCGTAACAGCTTTGTGGCCGAGCGCTACAAACAGTACATCCAGGCACTACAGCAGGAAGGATTGTTGAAGAACGATCTCGAAGAGCTGGAGCTGGAAGAACTGCAGGGCATACACGGCCTGGTCGCGCTGCGTGTGGGCGTGCAATAATCACGGCCTGATGCGAGCCCTGGCGTCTTACGCCGATTGTGCTTTCTCTATGATCAATGAAAGCAGGCGCTCACCCGGGCCGGGGGTACCACTAACAACAATCGGATCGGATACAATACGCCCGGTAGCCTCTTGTCCACCGTGAACGATCGTGACGGAAGTCCCCTTGGTGTATGTTTTTATTTCGGTCTCGGGCACAGATACACGTACCTGTACGGAATTGCCTTCATTAAAATCACGGAACGTGATTTTGTCACTGTCAGAAATGCTGATCGGTTTCATAACCCTCTAAAGTTTAAGATCGAATATCGGTAAGTAAAGAGGCTGCTTTACGTTAATAAAGCAGCCTCCTTCGTATGATTGATCTCGTTTCCTTTCGCCGGCATTACCCGGAGCAAGTTTTCAGGATATGTTCTCAGATACAAGTGAATGTACCACTCCTTCGGGACTAATCTACTATCCGTAGAAGTATAAATACTGTGCCATCGTGTTTCGCGCGTATTTTCCCGTTCCCGCAAATTCGTGCTGAGGAAAAATTACGCCTTTCACATCAGGGTGGTGCGGCGTTTCCACGGATTGACGTTCTATGCGGCGTGTCAATTCTTTGTCAAAAACTGTCTTAACATATATTGTAAGATGCCCTTATTGCGATAATAGTCAATTTCGATCTTGCTATCCAACCTGCAACGCACGTTAAACTGTTTCCGGCTGCCATTTTCGGCTGTTGCGGTGATGGTAAGTTGCTGCCCCGGTTTGATCGCGTCGGTCAGCTCCGGTATGTCGAATGTTTCACGCCCCGTGAGGCCGAGTTGCTGATGACCTTCACCTTCCAGGAATTGTAACGGCAACACGCCCATGCCCACCAGGTTGCTGCGGTGAATGCGCTCATAGCTTTCGGCGATCACCGCGCGGATGCCCAGCAGGAATGTTCCCTTAGCGGCCCAGTCGCGTGAAGAGCCGCTGCCGTATTCCTTGCCGGCGAGCACCAGCAGCGGGGTATTCGTCTCCTTATACTTCATGGCCGCATCATATACCGTCATTTCCTGCCCGGAAGGAATATGCTGTGTAAAGCCGCCTTCCTTCGTGGCCAGTTGGTTTTTGATGCGTACGTTGGCAAATGTTCCGCGGATCATGACTTCATCATTGCCACGACGCGAACCGTACGAGTTAAACTGATCTTTTGAAATGCCGCGGCTGACCAGGTATTGACCTGCCGGCGATTTTTCGTTAAAGCTGCCGGCCGGCGAGATGTGATCCGTCGTGATAGAATCACCGAGCACCAGCAGGGCCTGACCTTTTGCGATCGGTTTGATCGGTTCGACCGCTTCGGGCAGATCAACAAAGAACGGCGCTTCCTTTACATAGGTAGAAGCGGGATCCCATTTGTAGGCCTTCGTTTGTGGTGCCGAGAGATTTTGCCATTGCTCGTTGCCGTCGAAGATCTCGGCGTAGTTTTTCTTGTAATAATCTTTTTTTACGACGCGGCTCACGGTGCTGTGGATCTCTTCGTCCGACGGCCAGATATCTTTGAGGTATACCGGCTCGTTGTGATCGTTATACGCCAGCGGTTCGGTGGTCATATCGATGTCGATACGGCCGGCAATGGCATAGGCTACGACCAACAGCGGCGACATCAGGAAGTTCATCTTCACCTGCGGATGGATTCGCGCTTCGAAGTTACGGTTGCTGGACAACGCAGCGCCTAAGATCAGATCGTGCTCTTGCATCGCTGCCGCGATCGGGTCGGGCAGAGGCCCGGAGTTGCCGATACACGATGTACAACCGTATCCTACCACGTTGAACTTCATTTGCTCGAGTTTTGCCAGCAGCCCCGCTTCGCGCAGGTAGTCGGTTACAACCTTGGAACCGGGTGCGAGGCTCGTTTTCACCCAGGGTTTCACGCGAAGGCCTTTCGACAGCGCTTTTTCCGCCAGCAGTCCGGCGCCGATCATGACGTCGGGATTGGATGTGTTGGTGCAGCTTGTGATAGCCGCGATGACAACGGCGCCATCGCTCAGGTGAAACGTTTCGTTGTTATAGGTCACTTCCACGGTATGCATATCGGTGTGACCACCCTGGCCGACAGTCTTCACTTGCGACGGATCAACATTGCCGCCCTCGCCGCTCCACCGATTCAGCGGGCGATCGCCGAAGGTAACATAGCGCCGGCTGTAGGTCTTTTCGATGTAGTCTGTGATCGTCTGTTTTGCCTGGCGCAGCAGGATTTTGTCCTGCGGGCGGCTCGGGCCCGAGATGGTCGGCTCGACCGTAGCGAGGTCGAGCGTCACGACCTGACTGTACAGAATGGCATCTTCATTTTCACGCCACAACAGATTTTCCTGTGTGTACTTCCGCGTAAGCTCGATCAGCCCTGCCGGACGGTTGGTTTTCCCAAGATAATCCAGCGTCTTTTCGTCGATGGGGAAGTACGTTACCGTACAGCCGAATTCCGGTGACATGTTGCCGATCGTTGCACGGTCGGGCACGGAAAGTGCATCTAGTCCGTCTCCAAAGACCTCTACGAATTTGCCGACTACTTTGGTCTTGCGCAGCAGCTCTGTAATGGTCAGTACCAGGTCCGTGGCAGTGGCGCCCACCGGCAGCTTGCCCGTGAGCTTGAGACCGATCACCTCCGGCAACGAAAAGAACTGTGGCTGTCCAAGCATGGCAGCTTCTGCTTCAATGCCGCCTACGCCGTACGCTACAATACCCAGGCCGTTGACCATGGGCGTATGCGAATCCGTACCGATCACCGAATCGGGAAAGATAAAACCGCCGCGTTCTACTACACAGGTTGAGAAATATTCCAGGTTCACCTGGTGACAAATGCCCATGCCGGGAGGGACTACCGAAAAATTATCGAGCGCGCCTTGCGCCCATTTCAGGAAGCGGTAGCGCTCGCTGTTGCGTTCGTATTCTTTTTCTACGTTCAGGCGGTAGGCGTCGTTCGTGCCGTAGTAGTCGACCAATACGGAGTGGTCGACCACCAGGTCGACCGGTATGAGCGGATTAATGCGCGTGATATTTTTCCCTTTCCGGGCCATCTCGTCGCGCAGGGAGGCGATGTCTACGATGGCGGGCACGCCCGTGAAGTCCTGCATCAAAACGCGGGCGGGCATGAAGGGTATTTCTTTGTCTTCGGGTTTGGGCGACCAGTTCAGGATCGTCTCAACGTGTTCCTGCGTGGTGACATAGCCATCGAAATTCCGGAGGGCATTCTCCAGCAGTATCCGGATGGAGAACGGCAGGCGCTCGATAGCATGCCCCTGTTGTTGCAAGTCTTTCAGACTGTAGTAGGAGTACCGTTTGTCACCAACGGTCAATTCTTTTTTGGTGTGAAAATGATCCTGATTTGTCATATGATATACGCTTACATGGACGTTTTAAGCTACACTTTTTCCAGAGTAAACAGAATTCAGGGGGTTGTTTTCTCCCCATCGGACATCTTTATTTACGAATACGGACAATTTTTGCTT
Source organism: Dawidia soli (assembly GCF_018598185.1). Lineage (GTDB taxonomy): Bacteria > Bacteroidota > Bacteroidia > Cytophagales > Cyclobacteriaceae > Ohtaekwangia > Ohtaekwangia soli. The sequence goes on along the minus strand of NZ_JAHESC010000022.1, from coordinate 86,254 downwards.
TTGGCTGCCAAGAAATGGTGCCAGGTACAATTTTTTCACGGTTTATGCGTATTTCTACCCTGGGATGATGCACAAACTAGCCGACATTTCCGACATCAGGCATTACATGGTAGCCCACGAAGAAACGTTGGCCGTTGCGGAAAGCGTCACGGCCGGTCAACTGCAAGCGGCTATTTCGCTGGCCGACCAGGCCACGCTTTTTTTCCAGGGCGGACTGACCGCCTACAACATTGGCCAAAAGGCCCGGCTATTGCAAGTGGAGCCCATCCATGCCCTCGCATGCAACAGCGTATCCGACCGTGTAGCCGCCCAGATGGCGCGTCATGTCAGCACATTGTTTTCGAGTGACTGGGGCATCGGCATCACGGGCTATGCCGCGCCCTTTCCGGAGTGTGGGGTAGAGGGAACGTTGTTTGCATTCTATGCCGTGGCCTACAACGGCGCGGTGGTGTTGGAGAAAAAGATGGAAACCACTAAAGAAGGCGTCTACCCGGTGCAACGCTATTATGCGGCGCAAGTGCTGGAAGACTTTAGTAACTATTTAAGCACACGGCGGCGCGATTGAAAAAAATGCATTTTCGGAAGAATCGTTTTCGTGTGTGAAACTTTTTTTCCGGAAAACGTATATGGCAGGAGTATGCCCAATTTTACTTTGCCTGTCCTGCGTTCTATGATGGTATGTGCGCTGGTTTACACCACATGTTTATGTGGGCCACATACAGCAAGCGCACAATCGACTGCTACCCCGCAGCTGGATAGTTTGCGCCAGGCCTTACGGGCGCATCCCGCAGAAGATACAACGCGTGCCACCATTTTGATCGCGCTAACGCGACAGCTATACCGCGCAGGGCAGTACGATGAAGCTTTAAAGAATGCAACCGAGGCGCGCGTTATTTCGCGCGCGATGCACTATCCCAAAGGAGAAGGTAATGCGTGGATCGGCTCGGGGCAAGCCTATCTTCGCATGGGTGATTACGACAGCGCGCTGGCGCACTTTCACAAAGGACATACGGCCTTTACCGAAGCGAACGAGCTCGGCAGACTGGCCGATACCTACCTCTACATCGGCCAGGCGTACGACCACCAGGCACGTTACAAAGAAGCCAACGAGCAATACCGCGCAGCGCTGGCGGTGCTCGACAGCCACCCCAACGAAGACATGCGCGTGCGCGTACTCAACAGCATGGGCATAACATACTTCAACCGCGGCAGCTACGACCTGGCACAGGAGTATTACCTGCAAGGCATGAAGATCAGCGCTACGTTTGCCGACAGGCTCTACTATGCCACACTTGTCAACAACCTCGGCGTGGTGAAGATGGCCACGACCCAATACGACGAAGCGTTGCGATACTTTCGCCTGTACCGTGCCGCTGCCCGCGAGATGAACGACCTGCGGTCCGAAGCCGTGGCATTGCTGAATATCGGCGAGGCCTTTATCGGGTTGAAACAGTACAAGGAAGCCAACCAACATCTTGATAGCGCCCTGATCAAATACGGGCAGATGGGTGACAAGCGCGGCATGTCGTTTGCCGAAGCCAGCCTGGGTGACTCCTATCGCAACATGGGGTGGTTTCTGAATGCGGAAACTTATTACCAGGAATCGATCCGTATAGCCCGCGAGATCCACAGCGACGAAGCGCTCGTCAAGTCCTTGCTCGGTCTGACCGATCTATACATCCGCAGACAGCAACCCCGGCGGGCAGCCGCCCCGTTGGAGGAAGTAAAGGCAGCGGCCGAACGGTCTGACGCGATGCCCTGGATGCAGAAGGTATACCTGTACAGCTCGCGGCTGGACTCCGCGCGTGGGAACTACCAGTCGGCCTACCAGTGGTTTAAAGAATATTCACACCTCAAAGACAGCCTGTTCAACGAACGTAAAAGCCAGCAGGTCGCGCAAATGCAAGAGCTCTATGAGAGCGAGAAGAAAGATAAAGAAATTGCTCTTCTGAGCGAAGCTAAAAAGATGGAGGAGCTGAAGCTTTCCTCGAACAAAAAGCTGCTGATCATATCCGTTATTTTCTTTGTGTTATTAACCGGCCTCATTTTGTATTGGGGCTATATCAAATCGCGTTATGCACGGGAGGTGAGCGAGCAACACGAGCGGATATCCGAAGCGTATGAAGAGTTGAAGGTGCTGATGGATCGCGTAGAAGAACAAAATAAGATGCTGGCCACAAAGAACGAAGCCCTGGAAGAGCTGCACCGCGAGAAAGACGGCCTGATCGGTGTGGTGGCGCACGACCTGCGCAGCCCGCTGAACCGCATCGCGGGGCTTGCTACGCTGGTGGAGATGGGGCAGTCCCTCAACGACGAAGGCAAGGAGCTGGTGGGCATAATGCAAAAGGTATGCTCGGAGGGGAATGGCCTGATCCGCGACCTGTTGGAGATCAATCAGTACGAGCATCACGAAGCGCTAACGCTGGTCCCGCTAAACGTGGGACAATTCGTCGACACATTAGCAGCGCACTATACAGGTGCATTGGAGAAAAAACAACTTACCATGGTCTTGCGCAACGACCCGGACAGTGTGGTGCAGACCGACAGCCATTGCCTCAACCGCATAATCGACAACATCCTCACGAACGCCATCAAATTTTCGCCGCCCGGCAGGAGCATCTATATCGACACAGAGGCGCAACCGGCCGCGGTCACCCTTCGTATTCGCGATGAGGGCCCGGGGTTCCATCCAGACGATCTGTCGCGGGTCTTCCGCAAATTTACCCGTCTCTCCGCACGCCCCACCGGGGGCGAGAGCTCAACCGGCCTGGGGTTGTCGATCGTCAAAACCCTGGTAGAGAAACTGCACGGTACCATTACGCTGGAAAGTGTCTGGGGGGCCGGGGCGACCTTTGTCATTACGCTGCCCCGTAACGCCTGAATTATTTTCACCGGTCGTTAAACCCGGCGCCCGGGCTTTTGTCTAACTTGGGAATTCACCGTCGATCTCCTTGGAGGATAAAGAGCTTTTGGCAAAGATCCGGGACCCCGGGACCCGGAATTACGGATTTAACCTGTTGGTGCGCGCGTACCAGCAGCGTGTCTACGGCCATATCCGCAAGATGGTCATTGACCACGACGATGCCGACGACCTGACCCAGGAGGTCTTTATCAAGATCCACAAGCACATCGACAGCTTTCGGGAGGATGCCCGGTTGTACACCTGGGTGTACCGCATCGCCACCAACGAATGCCTGAATTTCTTACGCAGTAAAAAGCGCAGGTTCTTCCTGCCCATCGGCGACGTGACCGAAGAGCTTAGCCGCAAGCTCGACCAGCAGCCAGGGTTGTCCGGCGACGACGTACAACGCCGCTTGCAGAAAGCCCTTCTCTCGCTGCCCGATAAACAACGGGTGGTCTTCAATATGAAATACTTTGAAGATCTGCCTTATGAAACGATCGCAGAGATCACACAAACCAGCGTGGGGGCACTCAAGGCCAGCTACCACCACGCGGTAAAAAAGATCGAAGACTATCTTCGCCACGATATAAACACCGCCGGCCACTAACCGCTACCTGTATGAAACTGGAAGACATACCCAAAAAAGAGATCTTTACAGCGCCCGAAGGCTATTTCGATACGTTGCCCGGCGTCATTCAGGCGCGCGTGGCAAAACAGACCCCTGCGATCCGGCCTGTGTGGCGCTACAGCTTGCGGTATGCCTTGCCGGCAGTTGTGTTGTTTGCCGCCGGCATTTTATGGTATACGCGTCAGGCATCTTCGCCACAAGATATCCTGGAAGGCATTGCCACGGAAGAATTGATGAGCTACCTGGAAGAGTCCGAAGGACTTTCCACGGAAGAGCTACTGGACACCGACCTGCTGGATACCGACGACGCGCAGGCTATCGAGCAAGAGGTCTACCACCTGGATCTGGACGACGACGTACTCGACGCCATAGAAGACAACCTGAACGACCTTAATAGTTTATAAGACATGAAAACGTTCATTTCCATCATACTGGTCATACTGGCCATCCCGTTATACGCGCAGGAGGACGACCTGCCCGGCGAAAGCAGCCCCACGGTGCGCGAACGAATACACGCGGCGCGCGTGGCGTACATCACGGACCAATTGGCGCTGACCCCCACAGAAGCGGAAAAATTTTGGCCCATCTACCGCGAGTTTACGGACAAGCGCAAAGCGTTGCTGAAAGACCTGCGCTATGCCAGACGCCATCCCGACCCCGGTAAAACCGCTGACCAGAATGAAAAAGACCTGGTGGCCCTGGGCCTGGAAGTGAAGCAGAAAGAAGTGGATCTGGAACGGCAATATTCCGGGCAACTGCTAAACGTTATTCCCGCGCAGAAGCTGCGGATGCTACCCGAGGTCGAACGCAAGTTTCGATTGCTGATACTGAAGCAGATACAGGAACGTCGCCGGGGGCGCGAAAAGAATTGACGCCGCAAACCTCGGGAAGGCAGGTGAAACGATAAAATTGACATGTCGTCACAACCATTAATTCGGTAACTTAAGCGCGCATTAATACTATCACCATGCTCGCCATCGCCCAATCCCGTAAAGTCGCTATCGTAGGCTATAACCGTATACCCTTTGCCCGTAACAACACCGTTTATACGCAGGCCAATAACAAAGACATGATGGTTGCAGCCCTGAACGGGTTGATCGACCGCTACAAGCTGCAGGGACTGCGCCTCGGCGAAGTGGCCGGTGGAGCCGTTATAAAAGACAGCCGCGAAATAAACCTCATGCGCGAGTGTGTCATGTCTACGTCGCTGGACCGCGCCACGCCCGCCTGTGATATTCAGCAAGCCTGTGACACGGGCATCGAATCGGCGGTGTACATTGCCAACAAGATCGCCCTCGGGCAAATAGAGGTGGGCATAGCCGGTGGGGTAGACTCTACCAGCAACGTGCCGTTGCTGCTGGGCGAGAACCTGCGTCGTATCCTGCTGGCCGCGCGCCGGGCAAAGACGACCGGCGAGCGATTGCGCCAGTTCCTGAAGATCCGATTAAAAGACCTGGCCCCCGAAGCTCCGCAGAACGTCGAAGCGCGTACAGGGCTCTCGATGGGGGGGCAGACCGAGATCACCGCCCGGCATTATGGCATCTCGCGCGAGGAGCAAGATCAATACTCGCTCGAAAGCCACCAGAAAATGGCGCGCGCTTACGACAGCGGGTTCTTTAACGATATGATCACTCCCTATAACGGGTTGAACCGCGACAACAACCTGCGTACCGATACCAGCATGGAGAAGCTGGCCAAGCTTAAGCCCGCGTTTGACAAAGTAAACGGCTCGCTTACGGCCGGCAATTCATCACCGTTGACCGACGGTGCCTCGTGTATACTACTGGCCTCCGAGGAATGGGCACGCGCGCAAGGTCTTCCCGTGTTGGCATACATTACACATGCCGAGCTGGCTGCGATCGAATACCTGGACAATCGTCATAACTTATTGATGTCGCCCGTCCATGCCGCATCACGCATGCTGGCCAAGGCCGGGCTGACATTACAGGATTTTGACTTCTATGAAATACACGAGGCGTTTGCTGCGCAGGTACTCACTACGTTGAAGATCTGGGAGAGCCCCGAGCTAAGCCGTCAGTTTGGGCAGGAGCCGCTGGGCAGCATTGATCGTAGCAAGTTGAATGTTGTGGGCAGCAGCCTGGCGGCGGGGCACCCGTTTGCCGCTACCGGCGGCCGTGTCATTGCCACATTGGCCAAGTTGTTGCACGAAAAAGGAAGTGGCCGTGGGTTTATCTCGGTGTGTGCTGCCGGCGGCCAGGGCATTACGGCCATCCTGCAGCGATAACAGTCGTTCCCTACATTTTAAAGATCAGCGTGTTGGCTTGCTCTAATTCGTCGCGGCTAATGGTGTGGCCCATGTTGGGATATACCTTGAGCGTGACCTGGGCATGCCGTTCGCGCAAGACGGCCTCGGACGCTTGTACGCGTGTTACCGGCACGTGTGGATCGGGGTCGCTCGTGCCGATAAAAACAGGCGTGCCGGCAAAGTCGCCCCGGTAGTTTTCCGTGTAAAGTTTGTCACCGATCAGTCCGCCGGTAAAGGCCGCCACGCCACCCCACCGTTGCGCGTGTCGCGTAATGAACTCCAACGTCAGGCAGGCCCCCTGCGAGAAGCCGGTGAAGTATATATTTTCCGTGGCGATGCCCGCCATCGTGATGTCTTCTATAACGCTGCCGACAATGCCCAGGGCGGAAGAAAGCCACGGTTCATTGTCTGCGGGCGGCGTCAGGAAGGAATATGGGTACCAGGTGTTCTGCATGGCCTGCGGGGCGAGCAATGCAAAATCCTGCACGTGCAGCAGCGGTGCCAGCGACAGGATATCGCCGGCCGTACCACCACGGCCGTGTAATAATATCAACGCCCGGGTGGCTTCTGTCAGCGTCCGTCCGGCGTAGTGTATATTTTTCTGATGCATGGTACTGTTCAGGATTTGTTACCGTGCCAAGCCTGGTTCCAAAGGTCCGCATACTGTTCCGGGTGGCGCTTGAATTGAGCCAACACATAGGGGCACAGCGGTATCACTTTCAGGTTGTGTAGCCGCGCGTGCGCCGCCATGGCGGCTAATAGCTTACCACCCGCTCCCTGGCCTTTGAGCTTGTCCGACACCTCGGTGTGATATACCACCAGGTTACCGCCGGTAATACCAATTTCCATTTCACCCAGACGCTCGCTGTTCTCTTCGATCAGGAAAGCGCCCCGGCCGGCATCGTTCAATTTTAGGGTTATGTCGTTCATAGGGTAAAGGTACGCATCTTACCACAGTCGCCATGCCCGTGCCCGGCCTGGGTAATGCCTTCCCACGGAAAAAAGGTTAAGATAGTACCAGGCGTGCCGGCTTCGTCACCAGAATAAAAATGATAAGTACCGGGGTCGTCAAAGTTCACGGTTTTCTTGACCATGCGCAGCCCCAACACACGCGTATAAAAATCGTGGTTGCGTTTGGCCTGACCGGCAATGGCCGTAATGTGATGAATGCCAAGGATGCTGTTTTCCATAATGATGTCCAAAGGCGTTTGGTGCACGTTTGGAATGCAATATGTCTAAAAACGACCGGGCATGCCCGGACCGTGAAATTGTGCTGTACTTTTTCGCAGCACGCATACCGTCAAAGCGGCCGTCATGTACTGTGCTGCCGCTATCGCAGTTCCACCCACTAAAAAGTTGTGTTCATCGAAATAATGAAAACGTCGCGCGTAAATTTCCCGCTATCCGAAAACGATTGTGTTAAAAATTATTTAAACTTGTATAAAGCGCCCTTAACATGTCGGACCTAAGCCTATATACGGAGCAACAACTGCTGTCTGCCCTGCGCGATGGTAGCGAAGCGGCATACGAGGAAATATTCCGGCGTTTCTGGACGCGCAGTTATAACATCGCGCGTTCCAAAGTACAGTCGCATGCGGAGGCGGAGGAGATCGTACAGGCCATCTTTTTTGCGCTCTGGGAGAAGCGCGCGACGTTGTATGTCACCAACCTCTGGTATTATCTGCAGACGTCCGTGCGCAACCGTGTCATCGACCACATCCGCCAGCAGGTCACTCAACGCAAATACTGGGAGTACTATAAAACATTCATTCCGTGGCAACGCACGGTAACAGAAGACACCGTGGAGTATGACAATCTGCACGAAGCGTTGGAAGAAGCTGTCAGTCACCTACCTGAAAAATCCAGGGAGGTCTTTCGCTTAAACCGCCTGGAAGGCCGCTCCGTTGCCGAGATTGCCGGGCTGCTGCAGCTTTCCGAAAAAGCCATCGAATATCATCTCACCAAATCGCTCAAGCAACTGCGATACCACCTGCGCGATTTTATTTTTCTCACGGCCATGCTGACGCATCTCTAACGCTTGTGAGGCAACTGCGCTGTTTATGATAACGTTTGAAAAAAGTTGCCGGAGCGTTTAGGGCATTTGGCGGGTCATGCGTCTTACCAACATGACACCCGAAGCCTTCAAAGAACTCCTAACCCGGTATTGCCAAGGGCAGTGCACACCACAAGAGGAGGCGTTGGTTCAAGAGTGGTATAACACCATCGACACCAACGGCCGCCAGGCACTACCCGAGGAGCAACGCATTATACTCGAGGCCAAAGCCTGGAGGCAGCTCAGCGCCCGCCTGCGCGACGGCCGGCCGCCGCGCCACCACCTGTTGCTGAAAATTGCTGCTTGCCTGACATTGTTCCTATTGGCGGCGGGAGGCTGGTACTATTTTACCCCTACGCCACACGCTGAAGTTTCAACGATCACCGCGGAGACGCTACCCGCAGGCTGGAGCGCCGAGCACAATAGTAGTGAGACGCCGCGCATGGTCTCGCTGACCGACGGTAGCCGCGTGATGCTTTATCCCGGCAGCACGCTGTGTTTCCCGCAGACTTTTCGACGCGACCAACGCGAAGTGACGCTCCTGGGTGAAGGATTCTTTGACGTACAGCGCGATACGCTCCGTCCTTTTTTAGTCTATACACAAGAAGTGACCACGCGCGTGTTAGGTACAAGCTTTACGATAAAGGCCTATGAAAACGCACCGGAGATAACGGTGGCCGTCGCCACAGGGCGTGTGGCGGTATATAAACAAAGATCACGCACGAACCAGGACGCGGCGGCGGTCGTCCTCTCGCCCAACCAGCAAGCGGTATACAGTCGTCAAAACGATCGGGTTAAAAAGGCATTGGTGGCGCATCCGCGTATCATTCCCGCCACGTCGGCCAATCCTACCATGAGCTACGATGCGGCACCCGTGACCAGTATATTTCAGGCGCTGGAAGAAAGCTACGGGGTCGATTTTGTGTACGATGAAAATACCCTGGCCGGCTGCAGCCTGACCACCACGCTGACAGACGAAGATCTGTATGCGCGCATACGCATTGTGTGCGAGGCGATCGGCGCAGATTATATAGTACAAGATACCAGCATTGTCATTACGGGCACGGGCTGCCCGTAGCAGTGATAGCAGGAATATAACCCCAAACAAACCCAAACTCCGAAAGCCTATGATACACTAAACACTACTCCCCCAACAACAGAAATAAAATAGGCCGGCGATGGTACCAGCATCACCGGCCGGTGTCGTGCCGTGCGAAAAATCGCATGGGGCACCAAGCTTTTGCCATTGTATAACAAAAACAAAACAAGGTATGAATAAACCTACACCTATTCACTATGTACTGTTGTTCTTTATGAGAGTTACTATGCTCCAGCTGTTTATTTCAGGGGCTACAGTCCTGGCAGCCTATGCACACGACGTGCATGGGCAGGAGGTGCTGGATCGCAAAATCACCCTGGAAGCCGATCGTAAAGAACTGCGCGACGTACTTGGCCAGATTGAAAAACAGGCCGATGTCAAGTTCACCTACCGTCCCCGGCTTATTGAATCCCACCGGTTAGTGTCCGTACGTATACACCACATCAGGCTGGGCGAAGTGCTGACCGAACTGCTCGGCGAGCGTGTCGACTGGACGGTTATCGGCCGCCAGATCGTGCTCAAGCCCGTGCCCACAGGCGAGCTTGCTGCCGATGACTATATACCGGGTAAAGCCACGGCCCCTGCCGACATCAGCGGCCGCGTGACCGACGAAACCGGCGGCGCACTGCCCGGTGTAAATGTGCTGGTAAAAGGAACCTCCAGCGGCACGACCACAGACATCGACGGCAAGTATACACTCTCTGTGGCTGACGCCTCTGCGGTCCTGGTGTTTACCTTTATCGGTTATACAACACAAGAGATCCCCGTCAACGACCGCTCCGTCATCGACGTTGTTCTGGCGGCCGATGTGCAGTCGTTACAAGAGATCGTCGTCGTGGGGTACGGCGAGCAGAAGAAAGAGACTGTTACCGGATCTGTTGTTACGGTGCGCGGTACCGACCTCGTAAAGTCGCCGTCTGTCAACCTTTCCAACTCGTTGGCCGGGCGCATGCCCGGCGTGGTGGCTGTAAACCGCAGCGGTGAGCCCGGCGCGGACGGCTCCAGCATCCGCATACGCGGCTCGAACACGCTGGGAAGCAACGATGCCCTGATTGTAATAGACGGTATACCGGCCCGTGCCGGTGGCCTGGAGCGTCTCAATCCCGCCGACATCGAATCGATCTCGGTTTTGAAAGATGCATCGGCTGCCATCTACGGTTCACGTGCCGCCAACGGCGTTATCCTTATCACCACCAAACGCGGCAAGACCGGCAAACCCGAGCTGATGTATTCTTTTAATCAGGGATGGTCGCAACCTACCACGGTACCCCGACTGGCCGATGCAGCACAATTTGCCGAGATGCGCAATGAGCTGGAGATCTTTAACCTGCCTACATCGGAGTGGGCCGCCGCCAACCAGGCCTTCAAGGAAAGCGGCAGCTATACCCGTCCCAACGGCACCGTGCTCGACGCGCCCTATACCCCCGAAGATTTCGAGCTCTATCGCAGCGGCGCCGACCCGTGGGGACATCCCAATACCGACTGGTATGGCGAGACACTCAAAACCTGGTCGCCGCAGTCGCGCCACAGCCTGCAGCTAAGCGGCGGTACCGATAACGTCAAGTATATGGCCTCGCTGGGCTACCAAAACCAGGACGCCTACTACCGCAACGCCGCCACCGGCTACAAGCAATACGACCTGCGCATAAACCTCGACGCCAACATCAACAAGTATGTCAAAACAACGCTGGGCATCATGGGCCGCCAGGAAAATCGTTTTTATCCTACACGTACGGCGGCGGCAATTTTCCGCATGCAGATGCGCGGCATCCCGACAGAGCCGGCCTTCTGGCCCAACGGCATGCCCGGCCCGGATATCGAATACGGTGAAAACCCCGTGGTGATCACGACGAATCAAACAGGCTATGATCGCGACACGCGCTACTACGTCCAGACCAACGGCGCTGTAGAGATCACCCAGCCCTGGATCAAAGGACTGAAATTTACCGGTACCGCTTCCGTCGATAAATATGTAAAGCGCACCAAGAAATGGGAGATCCCCTGGTTCCTTTATACCTGGGACAAAGTAACCTATGAAGACGATGGCGTAACTCCCAAGCTGTCACGCGGCCAGCGAGGTCCCTCCGAGCCCCGCCTCTCGGTGGGCGATGAGGACCAGCTCAATGTGCTGCTGGGCGGTATCATTACCTATGAGCGTGCCTTCGGAGACCATGCTTTTACCGTGCTGGCCGGTACAAACCGCGAGACCATAGAGAACAACAGCTTTAACGCCTACCGTCGTTTCTTTATCTCCACGGCCGTAGACCAGATGGTGGCCGGAGGTAACCCCGAAAAGAATAATGGAGGAGGAGCCTGGGAGCGCGCCCGTCTGAACTATTTCGGCCGCGTGGCCTATAACTACAAGGAAAAATACCTGGCAGAGTTCCTCTGGCGTTACGACGGGTCATACATGTTCCCCGAAGGCAAACGCTATGGATTTTTCCCCGGCATCATGGCCGGCTGGCAGATCTCGGAAGAAGAGTTCTGGAAGACCAACGTACCCATCATGAATTACCTCAAGCTGCGCGCGTCATGGGGCCAGTTGGGGAACGACCAGATCTATTACGATTTGAACGGCAACGGCATCATCGATCCGGAAGAGCTGCAGGAGTATCAGTATATGTCTACCAACGCCTTTCGCAGCTACATCGTCGGTGGACAGGAAGTCGGAACGATCTACGAAGCCCGTGTGCCCAACCCGTTGGTAACGTGGGAGGTGGCCAACAACTACGACCTCGGCCTGGAGGGACAGTTCCTGCAAGGCAAGATCAGCTTTGAAGCCGACATCTTCCTGAACAAACGCAGCAACATCCTGTGGCGCAAGAACGCCTCGGTGCCGCAAACTACGGGCATGACCCTGCCCGCCGAGAACATTGGCAAAGTGAGCAACCGCGGATGGGAACTGCAGGTAGGCTACCACGGGCAGGTCGGTGAGCTGCAATACAACGTCAGCGTGAACGGCGGCTACGCCAAGAACCGCATCGACTACTGGGACGAAGCTCCCGGCGCCCCGGCCTGGCAACGCACTACGGGCAAGCCCATGTATACCTATCAGGCCTATCTTTACGACGGTGTGTTTGCCACGCAGGAAGAGATCGACGCCAACGAGCTCGACTACAGCGCCATTACCAATACGCTACGTCCCGGCGACATGCGCTATAAAGACTATGACGGTGATGGTCGCATCACCCCCGACGACCGTGTGCGCAACGACAAGACGAACATTCCCACCTTCCAGGGTGGTCTGAACATGTCGGCCAAGTATCGGAACTTCGACTTGTCTGTATTGTTTCAGGGAGCGACCGGCGCGCAGGTATATATCAGCACCGGCGAGTCGGGCAGTATCGGCAACTACCTGCTGGACGTCTACCGCCACCGCTGGACGATCGACAACCCCAGCAACGAGCACCCGCGCATTGCCGACCGCAGCAACCAGTACTATTCCAATGATAATACCTATTGGCTGCGCAATACCGACTACCTACGGCTTAAGAACATCGAGCTGGGCTACACTGTACCGTCTACGCTGGGCCAGCGCGCCGGCATCAACTCGCTGCGGTTGTACGTCAATGCCCTCAACCTGTTTACGATCGACAAGCTCAAAGTGCTCGACCCGGAATCGACCGGTGGCCTGGGACAATACTATCCGCAGGCGAGAATCATCAACATGGGCCTAACCGTAGTTTTTTAATCACGCAAAACATGTATACCATGAAAAGCATACAGAGAAATACAGGAATGATGATCGTCATGCTGATCAGCCTGCTGGCGTGTAACGACGATTTCCTGAACACCCAGCCCCTGAACGAAGTGCTGACCGACCGCGTATGGAAGGATGCCAGCCTCGCGCAGGCGTTTGTGACGGATATTTACAATGGCCTGGGCAACGGCGGCTTTGACGAGCAAATGGTAGCATCGCTTACCGACGAAGCGATCTTCACCCACCCCGGCCGTGGTATCAATACCATTACCGAGTCTCGCTCAAACCCGGCAGACCAGGGCTGGATCAACAACACCCTCAACTGGACGCAAATGTACCAGCGCATCCGCGCGTGCAACCTGGCGCTGGAAAACCTGGCCGCGCCGCAATTTGAAAATACTGCCGGCATCGAAGCCGACCGGTTACGGGGTGAAGCGCACTTCATGCGCGCGTACTTTTATCAGCAACTGTTGCGTTACTATGGCGGCATCCCGCTCATCGATCGTTCCTACACGCTGGGAGAATCCGACTATACCGTGGCCCGCAACACCTACGAAGAATGTGTCAACTTTATCGTAGCCGACTGCGACGCCGCGGCGCAACTACTGCAGGGTAAGAACATGGCCAGCGGCCGTGCCAGCTATGCCGGTGCATTAGCCCTCAAGTCACGTGTATTGCTCTATGCCGCCAGCGACCTGCATGACATCCCTACGGCCGCCGCCAAGTCCGACGTAGTGGCAAAAGCCAAGCAACCCGCAGTAATAGGGTATACCACCGGTGACCGTGTGGCGCGCTGGCAAAAAGCACGCGATGCTGCCAAAGCCGTGCTCGATATCGGCGGCCTGGGCTACGAAGTAGCGCTTGCCGCGCCCGTTACGCCCGAACAAGGTACGGCCAATCACAGCAACGCGGCATTGGCGCGCAACGGTGGAGAACGTGAGCTGATCTTCGCGCGTTATTTCATCAACGCCAAAGACGAGGGGGGAGCGTGGGTAGGCCGCAACAACGGCCCCAACGGTTACCACAACTGGGCCGGTAACACGCCGATACAAAACCTGGTCGATGACTTTGAAATGATCGACGGCACTTCCTTTGACTGGAACAATCCCGCACACGCCAGCGCGCCCTATGCAAACCGGGACCCTCGTTTCTACGCCACCATTTTGTACGACGGCGCAGGCTGGAAACCACGCACTGCCGACGTGGCCGCCAAAGATCCCTACAACGAGATTCAGACGGGCCAGTATCAAATCGTCAGTGCCTCCGGCGCGGTAACGACCTACTTCGGACTCGACACACGTCAAAGCTCGGTCGAGGACTGGAACGGGTCGCGCACCGGCTATTACATGCGGAAGTTTATCGATTCAGATCCGGCCGTGGTAGATCAGAATACACGCCAGCAAATACCCTGGCCCATCCTGCGCTTCACGGAAGCGATCCTGAACTATGTGGAGGCCTGCATTGAGCTGGGAGAAGACGAAGAGGCCAGAACCTGGCTGAACAAAGTGCGCTTCCGCGCTGGTATGCCGGCCGTTGCCGAAAGCGGCGAGGCCCTGAAGGAACGATACCGCAACGAGCGCCGGGTGGAAATGGCCTATGAAGAACAACGCTACCACGATGCGCGCCGGTGGATGATCGCCGCCGAAACGATCGGGCAGAAGGCCGTGCGGATGAATATCACGGCCACGCTCAAGCCCGGCAAAGATGTAAAGATATACCGATACGATACCGACTCCTACAACTATGTGTACGAGGCGCAGGAGATCGACCCCGGTATTGAGAACCGCCTCTGGCTGGATAAAATGTATTACCTGCCCATTCACCGCGATGAGATAAACCGCAATAACAAGCTGGTTCAGAATCCCGGTTACGAAGCTACCGATGTGCCATAGAGGTTAGCCACCTACCGTTTAAAGAGCGTTACGCCGGGGCTCCATCCGCGTAGCGCTCTTGCTTTATAAACCTAGTATCTGGCGCAAGTGTTAAACACCAAGCGTTAGCGCGGGTGTGTCACTTGTGCCCGGCATGGAGGCAGTCTCCCGACTGCCAACGGTAACGTCGTAATCTGGGTAACCATACACGCATATGGCCTCACCCGTCCCCGCATCCTGGTACGCAGCAATTTCCCGCCCGCCCTGGAATTTCGAAGAAATCCAGTTTCTTTGCGGACGATGAAGAAAGTACAGATCGATGGATTAGGCCTTTGGCAGTTCGACCAACTGGGGACCGAAGCAGGTGTAAAACATTTTGTATCCGACCGCGGGCCGTACGGCGAAAAAGAATTCACGCTGAGCTATTCCAGCTCGCCCAACCGAGAGGAGATCCGGCAGAACCGCCACCGGATAGCAGCCGCGCTCGGCATCGCGGGCAACCGCCTTTTTTTTCCGTCGCAAGTACACAAAACCCGCATCGTACAGGTTGCCGAAGATACCCTCGTGGAAGAGCTCCTGGAAACCGACGCGCTCATCACCAACCAGCGGGGCGTGGGCCTGGCCGTCATGTCGGCCGACTGTGTGCCGATCATTCTCTATGATAAAAAGAACCAGGCTGTCGGCGCCATTCATTCCGGCTGGCGGGGCACGGTAGCGCGCATCCTTGAAAAGACCCTGCACGAAATGCAGCGCGTCTACGGCACACAAGGCGCGGACGTTGTTGCCGGCATTGGTCCTTCAGTCTGTCAGGACTCGTACGAAGTAGGCGAAGAGGTGGTACAAGCCGTAGACGAGGCCTTTGGCAAAGACAGCGGCCTGATGATACCCCAACCACAAGGCAAAGCCAAGCTGGACCTGTGGAAGGCCAATGCGTACCAGTTGCTCGGGTTTGGCGTGCCCGCCACCCAAATTGAAGTGTCCAACCTGTGCACCGTCAAAAACAATAACTATTTCTTTTCGGCCCGTCGGCAGGACGCCGGCCGTTTTGCCGCGGGAATTGTGTTAGCGTAAGGATCATAAAACTTTTTTGCCTGGCCTCACATCGTATAGATAGTCCTATACGACACTAAATCCTTTTTGATATACACTATGAAAAAGTGCATCCTTATGCTCGTGGCATGCTATTGCCCTATATTTTGTCAGGCACAAACAACGTCCGGCAAGACCGGGTATATCGACATCCATTACATCTTCACGCGCCTGGCCGAAGTAAAAACAGCGGAGGCAGAATTGTCATCCCTGCAACAGCAATATAGTAAACAGCTGGAGGCAAAGGCACACGTATTGCAGGCCAAACAGCAAGAGTACGTTACCGCTGAAAAGACCCTTTCGGAATCGATGCGTCGCATCGCGCAGCAGGATATACTGTTGCTGGAGAACAATCTGCAAAAGTTTCAGGAAGACGCCGTCGCGGCGCTACAGCAAAAGAAGGCATTGCTTATGAAACCGGTGCTCGTGAAAATACATCAGGCTGTAGAGGCCGTCTCGCGTACAGAAGGTTTTAGCCTGGTGTTGATGCAGGCAGAAAACGTGCTATACGGCGAGGCCGCGCTGGACATTACACTCCCGGTACTGACCGTGCTGGGCGTGACGTTATCAGACGCAGACAAACAGCAATACAAACAACCCCGCAACAATCTCTACAGCTGGCTGGGTGTAAACGAGCGCTTATCGCCCATTAAGCAGTAACGGCCAATCCCGCTTTCGAACAATATTTCCCGCCAGTGGACAGGTGTTGGCGGCAAAGCTGAGAAATGGTGCTTTTACAGGTTGTTTTGAAAGCCGTACTTTGGCAAGGGAAATGCATAGCCCTGCCTGTCATGATCAGAAATTACTTTCGTATCGCACTCCGCGCCTTTCTGCGCAACGGCGTTTATTCCTTCATCAACGTCGCGGGCCTCTCCGTGGGCATTGCCTGCAGCATCCTTATTCTCCTGTGGGTGCACGACGAAGTTACGTATGATCGGTACTTTCCGAAGTACGACCGGCTGCACAGGATACAATCGCACACCGTCACCGATCAGGGCATCACCACGAGCGAAGAAACCTCTATGCCCCTGCGCGAGCATCTGCTGGCCGCCGACAGCCGCATCGAGCGCTACGCCGTTACCGTGGGCCAATATGCACTGCTCTCGGTGGACGATAAGAAGATCAACAAAGTGGGCTACGACGTAAGCGAGTCTTTCCTCGAGATGTTCGACTTCCGGATGCTGTCGGGCAATCCCGCGACGGCCCTTGCCGATCCACGCTCCATCGTGCTGACAAAGTCTACCGCCGTGGCGCTCTTTGGTGACGAAGACCCCATCGGTAAGATCGTGCAAGTCAAACTGGAAAATAAAGATGATCTGAAAGTGACCGGCATCATAGCCGATCCGCCCGCCAATACATCGTTCTCGTTCGACTTCCTGTTGCCCTTCTCCTATTTCGAAGCCACGTCGGTGTGGATCGGTTACGCACGCGACAACTGGAACAACAATGCGTTCCAGACGTTCGTCGAGCTTCAGCCCGGCGCCAATGCGGCGGAGGTGAGCGGCACCCTCCGCGACATCGTAAAGAAGAACAATCCATCCTCGCGTGACATATCGCTTTTTTTACATCCCATGAGCCGCTGGCATCTGCATAACCATTTTGAGGATGGCCGCGAAGCCGGAGGTATGATCGACTACGTTACGTTGTTTGGCGGCATCGCGGTCTTTATACTCGTCATGGCCTGCATCAACTTTATGAACCTGGCCACGGCCCGCTCCGAACACCGGGCGCGCGAGGTAGGCATTCGCAAGAGCGTAGGCTCCAGCCGTCCGCAGTTGATCGCGCAGTTCATGGGCGAATCGCTGTTCATGGCCGTGGTAGCCTTCGCGCTTTCCATGGTCATGGTGCAAATAGCCCTGCCGTTCTACAACACCCTCATCGCAAAACGCCTGGCGATCGATTTTTCCTCGCCGCTCTTTTGGACCTTCTCGCTAAGCCTCATACTGATCACCGGCATACTGGCCGGCAGCTACCCCGCATTCTATTTGTCTTCCTTCCGGCCGTCGCGCATCCTGCGGGGCAGCGAGGGCGTGGCGGGTAAAGGCGCCAGGCCGCGTCGCATGTTGGTCAGTGTACAGTTTGCATTCTCCATACTGCTCATCATCGGCACGGTGGCCGTGCACCAGCAGATACGTTATTTGCAGTCGCGCGAGCCGGGCTATGATCGCGAGAACCTGCTCATGATCACGTCCACAAGCGACATCGAAAAGAACTATCAAACACTGAAGCGTGAGCTGCTGCAGACCGGCGCCGCCGTGTCCGTCTGCAAATCCAACAGCCCCATTACACGCATCTATGCCACGAGCGAAATTGAAGACTGGACAGGCAAGCGCCCCGGCCAGCACATCGAGGCGACGAACATTGCGACGGAGTACGACTACACGCGCACCATGGGCATCGGCATGCTCCAGGGCCGCGACTTCTCCGAAGACTTCAGGAGCGATACCACCGCCGTCATCCTCAACCGCGCCGCAGTGGAAGTCCTGGGCCTGCAAGATCCCGTCGGCGATAAAATACAGATGTGGGGACAAACGTGGAACATCATCGGCGTCATGGACGACGTGCTCATGGGCTCGGAGGCACATCACATCGGCCCGTTGGTCATGAACTTCGACCCCAGCTGGTCGAACACCATCAGCGTGCGCCTGCCGCAAGGCGACAACCTGCCGGCCCGGGTCACGCAGGTAGAAGAGGTGTTTAAGAAATACAACCCCGACTATCCCTTCGAGTACAAATTTGCCGACGCCGATTTCGCCGCCAAGTTCCGGACCATGAACATGATCAGTGACCTGGCCGGGGCCTTTACCGTGCTGGCCATTTTCATTACCGCCCTCGGGCTGTTCGGCATGGCCGCCTTTACCGCCGAGCGGCGCGCCAAAGAGATCGGCATCCGCAAGGTCATGGGCGCATCGGTGGTCAGCGTGGTGTTATTGCTCACGCGCGAATTCTCGCGTTTGGTGGTATGGGCCTTTATCCTAGCTGCACCCGTTGCATGGTGGGGCGTGCAGCAGTTCCTGGAACGGTACCCCGTTCGCATCGGCATGCCGTGGTGGATCTTTCCGCTGGCTGGCGCGGCTGCGTTGATCATTACGGTTGTGATCGTCAGCGCACAAGCCATTCGCGCGGCCGTACGAAACCCCGTAGACACCCTGCGGCGCGATTAGAAGCAAGATCAGATCCAGGCTACTGAGAGGAGGCCGCCGGTACGATGTGCCGGTACAGGGGCGTTAATGCGTCCAGGGCCTGGGTAATCGTGGTTGTGATCTTATCCGTTCCCACGGCCGGGTCGCCCGGTCCGTACGACCGGCTGATGATCAGCGGAAAATACATTTCTTCATCTGCCTTTAGAAACTCCCAAAGCACATCTGCCTGCTGAAAGCTCTCCACGGGCTGTACCACGCCGGCACACTCCAGCGTATAGCCGGGGCCCAGTGCTGCCAGTCGTTGCAGAAACGCCGAGCGATAGCCCGGATCATAGAGCTGTTTATGGAAATGCTGCCGGTCGGCCTTACCGGTGCCGGCAAGGTCGGAGGTAATACCCATGCTCACGTCTTGCGGGCCAACGGTCAGACGCAGGTACAAACCGTCGGGTGCCGGCTGCGGCGCAAGATCCAACCAGAGGCTGCGCAGCTTTTGATAGGGATGCTCGGCCGGCAGGAGGCTCGCTGTAGCGGGCGCCACGTCGGTGCGGCCCGCGAGCCCTACCGTGCGCAGGGCAGGTTTTAAGGCATCATATAATTGCGACAACTTGGTGAGGACCTGTTGCCGCTCGGCCTGTACCTCGGGGGTAGCGAGCAACGCCTTCTGGCGGTCGAAGGTCAGAAAGTCTTCCTTCTTAAAATACTGGGTCTTAAAGCGAATGCTATCCCATTGAAACCCGGCGGTGGTCAGGGCCAGCGCTTGATCCAGCTCCCGTCGCGACGCAATCTCGCGTTGTTTGAGCGCCGGGTAGATCGATTCGTACTCCCGCAATAGATTCTCTGTCAAAGGCTCGGCAAACTCGTAATAGCCCGTGAACCAGGACTTCAGCGCCTCGATCTCTTTTTGGTCATCCACCCGAAAGAAAATCTCTTCGTGGTCCTTGATCCCGCCCAGCGTAAAGTGCCCGGAGCCGACAAACGCAACCGACTTGCGAAAGGGCAGATCAAAAATATAGAGGTTCGGGTGAAAGAAATTTTTGGTATAAACACTCAGCGTGATACGGTCCTGGTAGTGTTTCCAGAGGCGGCGCAGCACCTGTACAGAGGTAAGGACGTCAAACCCGGTGACGATCTCGATCTTGCATTTCGGCGGAATGCGACTGTTGATAAAGTCAAATCCTGCCTGTGAAATGGCGGCCGTGGCAATGTAAACATGCTGGGCCTCGGCCAGTATTTTGCCGTTGATCAGAGGTACTGCAAGCTTTTTTACGAGCATGGAAGGAGGGAGAGCTGGGGGCTACAGGCGTAGCGGTTAACGATGGGGATGGGCGTGCGGGGTGTGAGCGGGAAATTTAAAGGGGCGGTCATTTGCTTCGAGGCAAATGACCGTAGTGCCCTTTCAGCGAATTATTTTACGTTCTTGGTTACGATTGTCGCTAAATCGAACATCGAGATTTGACCCTTGCCGGCGAATAAAACTTTCAGCTTAGCGTCAGCATTGATCATACGACGGTTCTTTTTGTCTTGCAGGCCGTTCTTCTTGATGTAGTCCCAGATCTTCTTGATCACTTCGGTTCTGGGTACTGCCTTGTTACCGATTACGTCTGCCAGCGCAGGGCTAGGTGTCATGGGAGCCATGAACGCTGCATTCGGCTTGCGGGCCGACTTCTTAGCAGCCTTCTTGGGAGCAGCAGCTTTCTTAGGAGCAGCCTTCTTAGGGGCAGCTTTCTTAGCAACCTTCTTTACTACTTTCTTAGCAGCCTTCGCTGCCTTTTTCGGGGCTGCTTTTTTTGCAACCTTCTTACTCGCTTTTTTTGCCATTTTTCGAATGAGTTTAGTGTAAATAATTTTAAATATACATCCCTTCTGCATCACACCAAATAATATGCGATACAGTTTTTTTTCAGAGCACTAAAAGTGCATGCCAGCACCCGCGGTACAAGCCTTACTCCCCTCGGAAAACAGCGTCATCTCAGACTTTTTTAGTTATTTCGCCCCCATGATAATGCGATACTCGTGGCCCGCGCTCGTGTGGCTGCTCATAGTGCTGGTGCTTACACTCATTCCCGGTCCCGCCATTCCCGAAGTAGGATTTTCCTTCCGGATCGACAAGATCGTTCACTTCATTCTCTTTGGTATTCAGATGGTATTGACCGCGTATGCCCTCGGGAAACACACTGCGCTACGAGGCGCACCGGCCCGTCCGGTACTCATTTCCGCCATCTTCAGCATTGTCGCGGGCATCGGCATCGAGTTCCTCCAACGGTTCGTTCCC
The DNA here is from genome assembly GCF_018598185.1 of Dawidia soli. Taxonomy (GTDB): domain Bacteria; phylum Bacteroidota; class Bacteroidia; order Cytophagales; family Cyclobacteriaceae; genus Ohtaekwangia; species Ohtaekwangia soli. Next base: position 65,231 of record NZ_JAHESC010000022.1, on the reverse strand, counting down.
GGGCGTAGCTTCTCCGTCTTCGACATGGTAGCCAACACCATCGGAGTCGGTATTGGCTATTATGTATTTCGCTATTTAAAGAAGCGGAATCGCCTCTGACACTCCTTATAAAAGGCTCCGGACGTCGCCAACCAGCGCGGGGCAGGGCTTCGCAAAGACATGGCCCATCCCGACAGGTGTGCGTACCGTTGCCGCCGGCAGCTTCCCGGCATAGTAATGCACATGCTCGAAAGACACGACGTCATCGTCTTCGCTGTGATACAGATACAGGGGGCGAATAACGGGTAGTCCGGTAGGGAAATCCTTCCGCAACAAGTATTCATCTACCTCCCAATCGTCCATTCCCCAGTAAGGCATGGCTATCAGCACCATGCCCGCGATGCGCGGAGCGAAGGCTTCTTCCGAGAGATATTTGAGCAATACCGACCCGCCCAGTGAGTGGCCCATCAGCACTACTTCCCCGGGCAGCGTCGGAACCAACGCGTCGAGCGCCTGCTTCCACGAGGCATACGTGGGGCTATCGGGCGAAGGCATGCGCGGCGCCAGCAGGGTGACATCCGCCCCGAGCCCGGCACGCAGATGCCGCAGCAGATCGTTGCTTCCCTCATGCTCTCCCTCCTGGGAACCGGCACTGTGAATAAATAAGATGGTGTGTTTCATAGGGCGGGCTATTACAGACGGGTTAAGGAGATCTGCATCCAGTCCTGCCAATGCACACCGTCATCGGTGCGCTCCCAGTGAGCCCGCATGGCGTTACCCCGGTCGCTGATGGTGAGGGTAGCGCGATCCGCCGCGCCTTGGAAAGTCCACACATCGCCGTGTACAGTCGCCCGGTAAGAGCCGGTATTGCCCAGGTTGTCAAAGAACGTTGTGAGATAAGTGTTTGTGGCGACGTCGTAACCGATGACCTCCAGCGTCTTTGCGTCGTCTGTACCCATCCGTACGTCGACGCGGTGTATCATAAAAAATCCGCCCGGCAGCCACTCATAGGTATCCGTTCCTTCTATCTTAATGGAAGGTGCATCTTTTGTTGCCACCGTCTGCCCCTGCGTGCGCCAGCGTCCTTCGAGTGTGCCCATCAGCTTATGCGCTGTCGTGGGCTGTGTATTCTCCGTTGCCATGGTTGTTTTATGTTTATGTATCGGGTAGTCTGCTAAAGTGTTATGCCTGCGTGCCGGCCGGTGTGCTGCCAGCTATACGTCAAAGATAGAATCTAAGAAGGGCGCCTGTCCGTCGCTAACATGACAACGTCGGGGGGATAATGAGACAAGCCCATTGGCAAAGCTTCACATGGGGGCGGGGTGCCAGTAGGGAACGTCTGGTTTTTGTTCAGTTTTTCAAGGAATTAGCCAGGCATGCTTGTACAACAAGGCTGTCCTGTTTGCCCCCTCATGTTGTCGCGAACTCCACTCACACAACCGCCTTTTTAGCAAGTATGTTTGTGCAACCAAAAGGTTTCAGGTAAATTGATACAGAAACCCGGTAGAAAACAACATTGTCAAACCTTAAACTCTGAATAATTATGAAAATCGCTGTAATCATTGTCCGCGTACTGATGGGCCTTCTTTTCCTCTTCTCATCCGTATCGTATTTTTTCAACCTCATACCTGTGCCGCCGCTGGAAGGCAACATGAAAACCTTCAGCGAGGGCCTCGCGGCGTCGGGTTACCTCATGACCCTCATTAAAGGAACCGAGCTGATTTGCTCGTTGGCACTCATCTCGGGCTTCTTTGTGCCCCTGGCACTGGTCGTACTCTTCCCCATTATCGTCAACATCTTCTTTGTCCACCTCTTGCTCGCTCCCGACGGCATGCCCGTAGCCATCTTCGTCCTCGCCGGCGCCTTGTTTCTGGCCTACGCCAAACGCGATCACTACAAACCCCTGCTGACGGCGAAGTAAAACAAAAAATGCTTGTATGCGCGAAGCGCATACAAGCATAACTGGCCGCAGCCGGGTTGTATGGCCGGATTACTTCGTCATACCCATCAGCGCCTTCGCTGCATCCGACTCCAGGAAATTCTCCGAATCATCATGATCCGTAGAAAGCGTGACCGGCATCCACTGCTCAAACTCCGCCTGCCGTTGTTTGTCAGCGTGCTTCAGGAACCCCGCCGCCTCACTGCCCAGCACCAGGTGCACCGGCGCCGTCGGACCGGCCACCAGCTCGATCATCACCTTTGCAGCCTTCTTCGGGTCACCCACCGGTATAAAACCATCACCCTTAAAACGCGTAGCCATAAAGCCGACCGTGGTCTCATACCCTTCCACATGCGGCGCATAGCTCATCGACGCACTGGCCCAGTCCGTACGAAAGCCACCCGGCTCCACACACGTAACACGAATGCCCAGCGGCGCGACCTCCTTCGCCAAGGCCTCGCTAAAGCCGCTCAGGCCGAACTTTGCCGCCTGGTACATCGTCAGCCCGGGGTTGCCTATACGGCCACCGATCGAGCTGATCTGCAGAATGTGCCCCGACCGCTGCTTGCGCATATAGGGCAATACAGCCCGCGTCACTTCGATCGGCGCATAGAGATTCGTATTCAGCTGGCTGCGAACCTGCTCGTCGGTAAACGCCTCGGCCGCGCCGGTAATGCCAAAGCCGGCATTGTTTACCAACACATCGATCTTCCCAAAATGAGCAACCACATTGCGCACGGCCTGGTATATCTCGTCATGTTTTGTCACATCCAGCCGCACGGGATAAAGCCGGTCGGGATACTGCTGCACCAGGTCTTGCAATTGTTCAGGATTGCGCGCCGTAGCCGCCACACGATCGCCGTTCGCTAATACTGCTTCTGTCAGGGCACGTCCCAAACCGCGGGAGCTGCCGGTAATGAACCATACTTTTGTCATTGTCTTTCTTGATTTAACAACAGCAAAGGTAGAGCAGCAACAACGCTCGGGCTTTGTTTTGAAGCTCAATGTGGTTTGTTGTGGGGCTCAGCTCATATTAGCCCAGGGCGCGGCACCACCACCGTTATAACCAACAACTGGGTTGACCTATAGATTATATCTGTTCCAAAAACGCTGTAATATCCTCCTCCGGCGTCAACCCCAGTTTCTTCCGCAATCTATACCGGGCCATCTTCACACTCGCCTGCGAAATGCTCATCGCCGCCGCGATATCCTTCGTAGCGATCCCGATACGATACAAAGCGCACAACCGCAGATCATTGTTCGTCAGCTCAGGGTAGTTGTTTTTCAGCGTATCCAGAAATCGCCCGTGCACGCGCGAGAAGTGCAACGTAAATTCCATCCATTCCTTTTCCGGACTGAAATTATAATTGATCAGCTGCACCAACTGGCGAAAGTCACGCAGGTTGTTAGAGCCCGGACTGCGCAGCAGATCTTTCATTTTTGTCTTAAGCTCGTCCAGCAGTCTGTTCTTTTGAATGATCAGTAACGTCGAGCCGGTCAGCTCCTGGCTCTTCGCGGCCAGCTCGTCGTTCAGTTGCTGGTTGACAAGTTGCGCGTGCCTCCGTTCCGACTCTAATAGTTGTTTGTTCTTGGCCTCGATCTCCGTTGTACGTTGTGCTACGAGTTGTGCCAACGCACGCTGCCGGCGACGCAGGCTGTTGATCTGCAAACGGTATGCAGCATACAGCCCGCCCGTAACGACCGCGCACAGCAGCACCGTAAACCACATGGTTTTCCAAAACGGTGGCGTGATCACAATGCGCAGCGAAGCATATTGCTCGTTCCACACACCGTCGTTGTTCGAAGCCTTCACCTGAAACGTATACGTGCCCGGATCGAGATTGGTATACGTGGCGGTGTTGGTCGTGCCGGCCTGGATCCACGTTTCGTCAAACGGCACCAGGCGGTACGCATAACGATTCTTATCGGCGTGGCTAAAGCTCAAAGCAGCAAAACGCAGGCTGAACATCGACTGCGTATGGTTCAGCGTCACCTCCCGTGTTTTGTCCATCGGCAACAGCGGCTTGTTAAACACCTGAAAGTCGGTGATCACCACCGGCGGTACAAACGTATTCTCGCGTATGTGGTGGGGCAGGAACGACGTCACGCCCGCTATACTTCCAAAGTAAAGACGTCCGTCACCGCCGGCATACCGCGCACCGATGTTAAACTCCGCGCTGGCGAGCCCGGCATGGGTATCGAAATTCTTGAACGTTTTCTTTCGTACATCAAACCGCGACAGTCCCCGGTTGGTGCTCACCCACAGAAAACCCTGCTCGTCCTCCAGCATGCCGCACACAATGTTACCCGCTAATCCATCTTCCTCCTGAAAACTGGTAAACGTATGGGTGTCGTAATCGTAGCGGTTAATGCCCCCGCCATGCGTCCCGAACCACAGGTTCTTCTCGCTGTCCTCATACATACACACAACGTTGTCGCTGCTGATACTACCCGCGCCGTCGTCGTGATAATACGTCGTAAATGTGCCGTTGCGCTCGTGAAACACATTCAACCCCGACACCGTGCCGACCCACAACTGCTGCCGGCTGTCGCGGTAGATGCAGCGTATCGTATTAGAGCTGATCGTGCGCGGGTTTTTCAGTGTGTTCGTAAAAGAGCGGAAAGTGTTCGAGCGGGTATCGAGTAATTGCAGTCCGCCGTGGTTCGTACCGATCCAGAGCAGGTCGCCCTCCGGGTACAGTGCCCACACGCTGTTATCGCCTAAGCCATTGTGTTTGTCGTACGTAGTAAAAGATCCAGTCGTAAGATCTAACACAGACAAGCCGCCCGTGTACGTGCCGATATAGAGCCGATGATCTACTTTGGCCAGGCAAAGCACGGTGTTGTCGGCAAGGCCACCACGCTGCTTCTTGTAATAGGTAGTACCCTCCATTCCTTTTCGCACCAGCCCGCCGCCGTCGGTGCCGATCCACAGATCACCGCCGTCACGACGTATGGCCAATACAGAGTTGCTCTCACCTGCGTGCTTGATCTCGGCATATGGCGCCAGTTGCGTAAAAGCCGTGTCGGTTTTGTCAAATAAAAAGACGCCGCCCCGGTAGGAGCCCAGCCACATATCGCCCTTGGAGTCGCGGCAGAATGAGAGTATTACGTCCGTGCCGTCGCGCGGTGGTCCATCGTGTAGCGGCACCGCGGTGTCGGCTTGCTTGTCGAGCAGGAAAGCACCGCCCTGGTCCGTCCCCACCCACAAATTGCCGTTGGCATCTTCTCCCAGGGCGCGTATCGGGAACCGGTGTTGCAACGCCTTGTACAGACGAAAAGAGGAGGGGGCATCGTACCGCAGCAACGTGCCATCTTCCCGTCCCACCCACATGTGGCCCTCACCATCGCGGCGAATCGCCGTGATGGGCGACCGGCCCATAGCATCGGGGTGGTTTGTGGAGACTGGCGTAAAACGCGCGGAAGCAGGATCAAAACGCAGGAGCGTACCGACTGACGTCCCCATCCATAGATGGCCCTGCCGGTCGCGACACAGCGTACGCACCGAGTTGGCATTCTGAATGCTGTCGTTTAACCGGTAGTGATTAAACAGCCCCGACCTTCGGTTAAACCGAAACAACCCCCCGGAGGCCCCCAGCCACAGATGTTCTTTGTCACTGTCGCCCACGATCGCCCACACCGGCCGCATGGCGTAGCAGCTTTTTTGGGGAAGATCGTAGTTGGAAAAGGAGTTAGACTCCCGGTGGTATCGCGACAATCCTGCGCGTGTGCCAAACCACAAGTTCGTATCATGGTCTTCATAGACAGAATAGACGTCGCTGCTCGCCAACGAAGCGCTGTCGGTAGAGCGGTTTTTAAAAATAGAGAAGCCGGTGCCGTCGTATTTATTGAGACCGTTTTGCGTGCCGAACCACATAAAGCCCCGGCTGTCTTGAAAGATGGTATTGATCGTGTTCTGCGACAAGCCGGCATCAACCGAAAGCTGCTGCCAGTGGCGGGTTTGAGCCAGGCTGTGCGACACAAAAAGCCATAGCATAACGTATACGAGCAACGTAGTGCGCATAGGTAGGGCGGGGATTACGCCGGAAAAATAGAAAAAACAATTCCTGTGCGCGACGCACACACGCCCGGAGCAAACCGCGCATGCCAAATGGCGTGTTTAGCCGGTAAGACGAAGTTGGCATATAAATTAGTATCATTGCTCCACCAACAATCCCTCCATGATGAACCTGAAACACCTCGTCCTGCTCGGCAGCCTGTTGCTACACATCACCGTTACCCGTGGCCAGGGCTTTCTGCACACACAAGACCAAAAGATCGTAAATGAAAAAGGACAGGAAGTGATCCTGCGCGGTGTCGGCCTCGGCGGCTGGATGCTGCAAGAAGGCTACATGCTGCGCGTGCGCAGCGAAGGCCAGCAGCAGCACGTCATCCGCCGCCGCCTCGAAGAGCTCATCGGCAAAGAGCGCACCGACGCCTTCTATACCGGCTGGCTCGCCAACCACACACGCAAAGCCGACATCGACTCGCTCGCCGCCTGGGGCTTCAACTCCGTGCGCTTGCCCATGCACTATAATCTCTACACCCTGCCCGTAGACCAGGAACCTACACCCGGCGCCAACACCTGGCTCGACCAGGGTTTCGCCATGACCGACAGCCTGCTGCAGTGGTGCAAAGCCAACAAGCTATACCTCATCCTCGACCTGCACGCCGCCCCCGGTGGGCAGGGCAACGACCTGAACATATCCGACCGCGATCCCGCCAAGCCCTCGCTCTGGCAAAGCGTACACAATCAACAAAAGATGATCGCCCTCTGGCGCAAGCTGGCCGAGCGCTATGCAGACGAACCGTACATCGGCGCCTACGACATCATCAACGAACCCAACTGGGGCTTTGAAAGCCCCGACGACAAGAACGGCTGCGCCGAGCAAAAGAACGAGCCCCTCAAAAAACTGATGGTAGACATAACTGCCGCCATTCGCGAAGTAGACAAAAAACACATCATCATCATCGAAGGCAACTGCTGGGGCAACAACTACAACGGCATCTTCCCCCCGTGGGATAACAACACCGTGGTAAGCTTTCACAAATACTGGAACAACAACGAAACAACCGACATCCAGAAATTCCTCGACATCCGCCAAAGATATAATGTACCCGTGTGGCTCGGCGAGTCGGGCGAAAACTCCAACGTTTGGTTTCGCGACGCCATCCACCTCATGGAAAGCAACCACATCGGCTGGGCCTGGTGGCCGCTTAAAAAGCTCGGCGCCAACAACCCGCTCGAAGTAAAGGTCCCTGCCGGCTACGAGCAGATCCTCGACTACTGGGCCGGCAAGGGCCCCAAGCCCACGCCCGAGGAGGCATACCCCGCCATCACCGCCCTGACCGAAAACCTCCGGATTGAAAACAACATCTACCACCGCGACGTAGTAGACGCCATGATCCGCCAGCCGCATAGCGACCAGGTGGTGCCCTTCAAACCTCACACCGTCGGCCTGCCCATTGCCGCAGTCGACTACGACCTGGGCCGCAACCGATACGCCTACTTCGACCTCGACACCGGCAATTATTATATCTCAAACGGCGGCACACGCTCTACCGGCAACAAAGGCCACACCTATCGCAACGACGGCGTAGACATCGTGCGACAGGAGGGAAGCACCCCCGAGGTATACTATGTAGCAAACATCGACGCCGGTGAGTGGCTGGAATATACCGTCACCGTACCCCAGTCGGGCAACTACACAGTACGGGTAACAACCTCCGCCGAAGCCTCCGGCGGCAAGCTCTATGCAGCCCTGAACAAGACGATGACCGCGACAGCCGTCGTACCCCACACCGGCAAAGCCACCGACTGGAAGACCGTCTCCGTCGGCACCCTGCAACTAGCCAAAGGTGCGAATGCCATTCGGATCTACGCCGTCGCCGGTGGCTTCAACCTCAAGACAATAGAAATCGTTAAAGATGCTCGAAGGAAGAAATAGTGCAAACGATCACAAAATGCTCAAAGGAAAAAGACCTGCATATCGTGCAACGATAACGTTAGTCACCCTGCTAACAACAGCAGCGACGTACGGACAAAAGAAAGCCGGCGAGTTCACAATCCGCAGCATCACCACCGAATATATTTTCGAGCAAGCTCCCTTCAAATCCGCCCACGCCTCCACCGTGGTAGAGCTGTCAGACGGCAACATCGCCGCAGCCTGGTTCGGCGGCGACCACGAAGGAGCCGACGACGTCTGCATCTGGATGTCCACGCGCGACCCCAAAGGCTGGTCACCGCCCGTGCGAATAGCCGACGGAGTACAATCTGATAAAAAGCAATACCCGTGCTGGAACCCCGTACTATTCCGCATCGGCAATAAACTATACCTGCACTACAAAGTAGGCCCCAACCCACGCGAGTGGTGGGCGCAATACAAAGTCTCGGCCGACAACGGTCGCACCTGGTCTGGGGCGCAATCACTGCCGGCAGGTTACCTGGGCCCCATCAAAAACAAACCCATCAAACTGTGGAACGGCACCATACTCTACCCTTCGAGCACCGAAAGCCGCGACGAAAAGCACTGGTGCATTCACATAGAAGGATCTGACGCTACCTTGCAGAAATGGTGGAAGGTAGAAATACCGTGCGACACCTTCCAGGTCATTCAGCCTACGTTGTTGAAGTACGGCGCGTGGAATAAGATCGACAACAGCCGGTGCCCCATCAGGCTCCTCGCCCGCAGCAAGCACAACGTCGTGGTCGAAAGCTGGTCGTACGACGACGGCAGGACGTGGTCACCCCTTAAACCTACCGCCATCCCCAATCCTAATTCGGGCATCGATGCCGTTACCTTGCCCAGCGCCTTCCAGGTGCTGGTATACAACTCCCTGCCCGCCGGCAAAGAGTGGTGGGAGGGCCGCTCCGTACTAAAGATCGCCGGCTTGTTAAAGGATGAGCTTCAGGATTTCTATACGTTTGAAGAGCACCCCAAAGGTGAGTACAGCTACCCCGCCATTATTGTCGACGAAAACGGCATCGTACACATAACGTATACGGACAACCGTACGCGCATCAAATACGTCCGCATGGACATTAAAGTACCGTCACACCTGCGGTAGACAAAAAAGAGGCCGAAGGCCCCGCAGCCTCCGGCCAGGCACCCATGCAGCCTGGCTGCACACTGCCCACTGGTAAAAAAGTTTGGAATAAAAAATTCTTACAAAGAGGCCGAAGGCAACAAGCCTCCGGCCCGGGCACACGTGCATCTCTAAAAACACGGTGCCCACCCCTCATAACATGGTCGTAGGATAAAGAATCGTAAAGAAGGCCGAAGGCGGAGAACCTCCGGCCCGGGGCGCACCGTCGCACTAATCCTATTTGTGAAAAACTATGTGTGCGCCCTCATGTCAGAAATTCCTCAGATCGGGCGCGGCGCGCCACTTCGCCATACCTTCTTTCGCAGGTCGGTAAACAGGCCCGCTATCCTCCGCCGCAGCATCGCCCCCAGGCTCTCACCATCGTCGTATTTGTTAATGAGCAGAATAATCGTCATATACTCCATCATCAATTCAGCCTCGGCATCTAATTGCCGCCGGCTTTTAGTAATATCCTCCCGTTGCAACCGCTCCGCCAGGGGCAGCACTTTGTCTAAGTATTGTTTCATCAAAGGTGTGTAGCGAACGTGATCCATCGTTTTTTTATTTAATGGTTAAGAAAAAGAAACTCCACTGCGCTGCCGCCTTAGCGACAATGCATTAAAATATCAGCACACAGGTGTACAGAGCTGCATGCAGTGGCGAAGTCTTCTCCCGCATAGATGCGCCTGCCGGCAAGGCCGGCGCATCTAACACATTCGGGCTCGTTCGCGTAAAATAAAGTAGGATTATGTCCTCAGTTGAGGCGCGGTGCGGTTATTGTGAACAATGCCAGAGGTCTTGCCTCATGCGTGAGAGCGTTCACAAACTTCATGGCTTCCAGGTGGCTGATCAGGAGGTCTATTTGGTTGTTGAGCTGTTCCTGCGTTTTATGCTCGTCCTCCGTTGTTACCCACTCAGCAAGGCTGGTGGCTATTCTAAAGTAATCTTTCAGTAACGTAGTATATCTAACGGTATCCATAGGCAGTATTGTTTTTTTGTCTTAAAGATTTCGTTTCATAGGCGGGGTGTTTTAAAGTTTATATTTTTTTACCAGTGGGGTTGATGTTGATCATGGTGGCGCAAGCATTCCATAGAATAAATTTTTCTGTGCTATGGTCATCGGGTTTAGCTGTATCGTTGTCTTCATTGTCCTTGTTCGTAATGTTAATGTAAAGAAAGCACCTGCCTCCCGGCATTTCAAGTCGTGCGCATCATACAATAGCAGCTTAGTAGAATAATATATGACGCAGTTCCGTTGCATAAAATCCGTTTTAAGGAAACATTGCCCTTACAAAAATTTCCACGCAAATGAAATATTATCGATATTTGATAAAAGTAATATTCATCGTTATGATAAAAACAGATATGCGCAACCAAAAGAAAACCCACCTGGGTGAAAACGTCCGCCATCTTCGCGAAGCCTTCGGCCTGAAACAAGAGGCCTTAGCCGCCAGGCTGGGCGAGGGGTGGTCCCAGAAGAAGATTTCCGTACTCGAAAGCAGAGCCGACATTGATGACGACGATTTAAAGCAGCTGGCAGAAGGTCTGGGTGTCGGCGTAGAACACATTAAGAAATACGACCATGAAAAGGTTAAGAATTTTATCCAAAATTACTACGGGGATTATGGACAAAACAACGCACAAAATGGGCAGAATAACCACGGAGATCACAATGTCAATCCTCAACATATTGAGAAGGTGGATCATTTGGAGCAAAAGCAAGACCCTTCAGTCGAGAAGTCCAATGAACTCATTTCCCAGATAAAAAGTCTATATGACGATCTCCTCAAGTCAGAGCGCGAAAAAATCACCCTGCTAGAGAAACTTCTGGAGTCATATAAAAAAATGTAATTAAAATCTTCTCAGGTATAACAAAGGCCACCGTCAGGTGGCTTTTTTATTTGCAAGCCGCGCGCAGCGCAAAAAAAGCAACGACTGGCGCGAGTCTTCCGACCAAAGGGAGGATGACTTGTGCCTGGCATTGCCCCGGTCTCCAGACCGGCGTAAACGCATTTGGCGCAAGCCCTCCGATCTACTTTTTTTCGTCATAGTTTAGTGAAGGAGCAAAGAGCGGCCGTCCCAATAGCCATCGGGCTTGCCCCGGAGTTTTTACTCCGTTCGTATTCAGCCAGCCCTGTAAGGGCGCAACACAACAGCCCAGGCTGTAGGCCTGGGGTGCCAGACAACACATACAACCTCCAAGCCCTGAAGGGGCGTAACAATTCGAGGCACGTGCGTGGGGAATCGCATCTGGCGATTTCTTCTGACCAAGCCTAACCCCCACTTGTCGGGATGTTATAACCGCCGCTATTTCGGGTCTGAATAATATAGTATCCTATACCCCATACTACCCCGTCCCTCCCTTCGACTCTATAAATAGAAAGACCGTAAGAGGCCCCCACTTGCGCAGTGTCTTTTATAAAAACAGTTTAAAGCCATGCAAGAAGACATCCTGTACCGAAAGCTAACCGACCGTGTAGCGACCATCTTCAAAGACCTCCGAAAACAAAAGGGCTATAACAGCTACGAGGCATTTGCCTTCGACAACGAGTTTCCCCGTGCCCAATACTGGCGCGTCGAAAACGGAAGGTCCAACCTAACCCTTCGCACCATAGCCAGGCTGTTGGCCCTCCACAACCGCACAATAGACGATTTCGCGACGTTCCTCAGCAAAGGAAATGCATTGCCAGGTACACAGTAGGGGCGAAGCCCCTATAACATCAGCATCCAGCGAGTTACCGTTGCTGGCGCCGGTCTTAACCCGTTCTTAGCCCGCCATAGCTTCAGCGAAGGTGGGTCGGGCGAGACCGGTGCCCCGTACCGCGTCCGTCTACCGGCAGATGGCTGCGGTCTCCGACCGCCTTCGCCCTTAGGGGTGTAGCTACACAATCTCCGCCCACTACGACACAAAGCCAGACAATGTATACCTGAAAAATAAGGTACATACCCCGTTGTATGCTATATTTCCCTCAAAACTCCCAATAATTCCATAAAGTATACAACATTCCGGGGGAGTACCTCGTTCTTAAAATATTGAAAATTACTTCAGCTACAAAGACCCACTCAGGTTGCTAAGAACTTTTCACTAACTGTTTTTTATATGGTATCGACCAACGTTCACCCCGCTATCACCCCAGTTGTCGCACAGATCACCCGTTGCGTATTCACCTGGCCTTTTCGGCACCCCGCTACCCAGCCGTAGGTTCTGAATAGAACTTCCTTCTTGTTACAGGCCATCTCATAAACCGGGGTAGCAAAGAGCTTCTATGTTCCTACTGTAAGTATTGCGTAAACCATTAACCAAAATAGCTATGTTAAATCGATTAGTCACATTCGCAGACTGGCGAAAATTCAAAGAAGAGCTGACAGCAGAACTGTCTAAGTTGTACCAGCCGCGCACCGCCGAAGGCGTCCAACGCGAGTACATCCGTTCCAACGAGGCATGTCGCATGTTGCAAGTCTCGATAGGCACCTTGCACAACCTTCGCGCAAAGAACATCCTCCCATTCACCAAAATAGGAGGCGTAGTATACTACAAGGTAGAAGACATAAAGTACGTGCTCGATAAACACAAGAAATAGGAATCGCCATACATAATCAATAGTCATGTCTGATACAAATTTTAAGTTCTTTCTTCAAGACGATTCGGGGAGATATTCTAGTACTTGGACAGTCTCAACGATAGATAATAATATTCATGTAATAGCCACTTGCGTAGGCGGAACGACCAAAGTCAGCATATATCCAACAGGAGAGTGTGAGGAATCGTCGGATCTGTATCTCCGAGGCGAGTCCCTTCCGCTACATGTGCCTCCGTTAAAATCACAACGATGGTATAAACGACAGGTAGCCAGTGGCTTGTTTAGGTTGCTGGACGTCCACATGCCGCATCATCTCCTTTCCGGCAATGATCGCTTTCGCCCATCGGGTGGCTATAAGCTTCCGCCTGTTTTAGGATACGGGGTTACGAGTGTCGGCATCTTCGAGTCTCTCTATGATAGAGGTAAACTCGGCTGGCGATTGAAATCGTGCAAATATGATTGCCTGCATTCCCACCGGTTGCCCGACGGCAGGTATCTATACGTAGTGGTGTACGGAAGTTCCCATGATTTTCCCGACTGTCCCGCCGGTGACGATGAATTCTATTCGGACGAGCTAAGTCGACTTATAAAACCATACCACAATCCGCGCACGAGAGTAGGTTGCTATGTGGATACAATTTTTAGTACAGCATCCTTGATGAGCCTGGTCACACAAGTGCTGGAGGTGCTTTCTCGCGGAGAATTTGAATAGTAAAAAGGCAGATTGATATTATCAGTCTGCCTTTTATTTACTCAGGCGCTCATCCATCACGCGTCATAGACAAGCGCCACCGGTTACTCACCCTCTTTCTCCACAGCAGTCTGGCTCACCGCCGTCACAACGCTCCCCGCCACCGCCAGGTACCCTGCCAGTGAAACGATCGCCGCCGGCAATGCTATCGGCGACGCCACCAGGGCGCCACTCGCCGCCACCAGCGATAGCCCGATGGTGCGCAGAACTTTAAAAAACCTGGGAGTAGGTGCTTGCAATCTTTGTATTACACTCATGTTAAATTGGATTTAATAGTTAAATAGACTTCTTCTTGTTTTTTCATCGCCGCAAAGACTAGGTCTTCCGGCTTCAACCTCAGTTCCATTACGCTTGCGGTTTATCGATCAGTACAAACGCCATCGCATTGAAGTTGCCGTTAATGAGCGGGTAGTGTTGCCCGTTCACCAACTGCAGAAACTCGATCCCAAACGCAACAAACACCGTTTGTTCGTTCGCGTCGGGCGTAAAGGCAGCGTTTAATTGCAGCGCCGCCACGTCCCTGTTCACAGCAAGCTCCGCGCTCGCAACCCGAGCCGACCGAAAACGACTGTTTTCAAAGTCAACCGTAGAAGCCGCCGCCAGGAATCGAAAGTGCGTCGTACCCTCGGGAATCAGCATCATCTTCTGCGGGTTGAATGCAGGTATATCGATCGTAGCCTGCCCCGTCACCCGGTCGAGCGACGCCTCGAATATCACGTAAAAAGTACTGGCCAGTGTACCATCTACGTTGAACTCAAATCCCGTCAACAGTTCCTGGTCACCCTCCAGCATGTTGCGCTCACCGCGCAGGCTTACCGGGTCTGACTTAACGATCTTCACCGCCTCCCTGATCAACCGGCTGGTAATACGCTTGTCGGCAATCCCCGCCGCAATATCCCGAAATGCCGAGCGAATCAGTTTCGCTCCTTGCGCGCCGCGTTTAAACTCTGCGTTGTTCTCCCGGGTACGGGCAAACCTCGGGTCCGACTTGATCTTGTCGCCACTCACGCCCGTTTTTTGTCGAGCCACAAACCCGTCCTTTGTCTGATAGAACAAAATACCACCGAGTTCGCCTTCCAGCTTAATAAAACTTTTTTGTCTTGCCATAATTGAAAATACATTTAAGTAACTCGAACTGTTGCAGGTCGTTCGTCACACCTTTTTGCTGCAGCGATTCAAACATAGCGCACCGCCGAGGTAAAACATAGCGACCGGATACCAGGTGGTACATAGTGGTACATCAAGTACACAAGAAGTACATAATGGTACATAATAGTACATAATGTATCCGTGCAGCTCAAATGGACTCAAACAAACTCAAAATAATTGTCGGACATGAGTGCGAAACGTCAACGAGTTACAATCAATTGAAAAGCATGTATAGCACATGGAGATTAGCATGGAGTATAGTATTTTAGGTAAAAGATACGCTTCACCTATAGGCATACCTATCCCATACCTATATCAAAGCTATCCCTGACTTATAGTAACCTTATATCGAGCTTATATAAAATAAATCCCAACCATGGCACATCCCCGCATGATCATCTTCCCGAAAGACATCCAATTAATCATAGGCCTCGGCTACCGTGCCTCAGTCCGCCTGCATAAGAAAATTTCCATGAGTTTGGGAAAAGCATCACATCAATATTTAACGACTCATGAATTTTGCGAGTTTATGGGACTTGATTTAAAAAGAGTTGAATTGATGCTCAATCAAACATAGCGCTCGGGAAGGTTTTTTGCGGTTTCTCGGCATGATTATCGATTCCAGACGATTGTGTGAAACTTTTGCGTTATTTTGTACGTATTAACGTACGTAATTATTAACTTGGAAGGCCATCAAGAGGAATTGACATGAAAACAGCGACTATTACAGACTTCAGGCAAAAAATGAAAGAACATCTCGATGAGATTCAGCAAGACCAGGATATCCTCGTTCTGACGGGACCTAAAAAGAAAGATTTTGTGATCTTAACGCTTGAGACGTTCAACGCCATGGAAGAGACTGCACATTTGCTCTCAACCTCGGCAAATACAAAACGTCTTATGGAGAGTATCGCGCAGGATAAAGCTGGTAAAGCGACAGTCCGGGAGTTAAACCTTGAGGGTAATAAGCCCAAGGCTCCGGCCCGCAAGCGTTCGGCAAGAGCAAAGTCATCGAGGTAATCGGCATGCAAATAGCATTTACGGATCATGCATGGGATGACTATTTATATTGGCAAACCAACGACACCGACACCTTACAAAAGGTCAATGATCTTATTAGAGAAATAAAGAGAGAGCCCTTTAAGGGAACTGGTAAACCCGAGCCGCTGAAAGGAAATCTTGCCGGTTACTGGTCGCGACGAATTACCGGTGAGCATCGGTTTGTTTACAGAATTTCGGGAATAAAGCCCAATCAGATATTTACGATAATTCAGCTTAGATTTCACTATTGAAATTTGTTGAACAACGGAAGCATTGCTATTCTCTTTACGTCCACAAAAATCAAGTATGTAATATTTCGCCCAAAAAAGCGATTTCATAGTAGCTGAACCACGTTCAACGGCCAAATACATCTGTTCAACTATATCCTGTCCGCCGGTATCTCACTTAATAAAAGCGAGGTATTCAAATCTTTCATACATCTTACCTCAGATTGATCGCAAAACAAGCACCGGAAATAAGCCGGGGTTTGTCTATGGCTTACTTTTAGATGATCTTCCATATCCAATACCTGGTATGACTCATCGCATGCTTATCCCTCGTCCGTCCTTTTTACTACGGCAGATAGGCGTTATAACATTCGTCATGCTGATGGCGTGTGTCTCCTCCACTGCGCAGAACTTCCGCGGAGAAGGATATAAACGACGAACCAAAATGTACAGCACGGCCTGTGGTCTCTCTAAAAAATGGGGGAAAAAGCCTCGCAAAAACAAAGGCAAGTCTTCGTATGTAGAAGGAAAAAACGTTGTATTGAGCAACTATACCAAAACAACTCCTCAACCCAAGCCTAAACCACCGGCTCCCGACCCTGCGCCGCAGGTGGCTCAAACAGAACATAAAGTCGAAAAGATAGACGAAAAAAAGTTGGAGCAGCTCCATCACAAAGAAGACGAAGTGCTCAAGGAAAATAAGCTGCCGGAGCCGACCTCCGAAAAACACGAGCAGGTCAGAAAAGTAGTAGCCGAGAAGCTCAAGAGCAAACCCGATTCAGAACCGCTTCCCCTGGCACCGCTGTATTTCACCTTCGACCAGGATGAATTTGCCGTGGTAGACATGGAGCCCTTTCTGATCGCCACGGAATATGCCCTGCAGGGCCACACCGTACTGATCGAAGGCCATACCGACGACCGCGGCGCAGACGACTATAACATGCAGCTTTCGATCAAAAGAGTTCAGAAGATCCGCCAGCTCATGCTCGACATGGGCGTGCCCGACGAGCGCATTTCAATAGTAGGATACGGCGAGGCGGTCAAGAAGAATTCCAACAAAACGACGCAGGGCCGTCAGATGAACAGGCGCATAGACTTCACGGTCTTTTAAGGATTTTAAGTGCTCGGGGTACCGCTGCATCACAGCGCACTGACGCCCTTCAACGCGTGTCGGCCCTTTCCCAACGTCGACAACGCGTGATACATTCCCAGCACGCCCGCGAACTCGGTCTGCACCGCAGGCACAATCTCCGGCACGTTGTCTTTCACCCACGAATGCGTCGCGACCATCTCCCGCACCGCCGGAATGATCACATCCTGACTTTTCATAATACCGCCACCGATAATGATCCGCTCCGGGTCATACGCATGAATCAGTGATATAATTCCTAAAGACCATACCTTCAAACAGTGAGCCAGCACTTCTTTTGCCAGCGCATTACCCTCGCGGCTCCCCGCAAACACAGCCTTAAACGTGATCTCCTGCTCCCGTGCCAGGGCACTACCTGCAAACCCCTGCTGCCGGCGCACATAATCTTCCAGCGCCCACGCCGAGCACTCCGTCTCCAGGCAGCCGATATTGCCGCAGTTGCACGTGCTGCCGTGTACATTCAGCGTCATGTGTCCGCCCAGGTTGCCCGCCACGTGGTTGCGCCCGCGAAGCAACTTGCCATCGATCAGCACAGCACTGCCAAAACCGGTACCTAATGTTACCAGCACCAGGTTATCACACTGCTGCCCGGCCCCGTATTGCCATTCACCCATCAACGCCGCGCGCGCATCATTCTCCACCGCCAGGGGAACACCCCAACGGCGATGCGCCCATGCCGACAGATCAAAATCCTGCGCATCTGGATATTTTACATACCGCGACAGGATTTTCTTATTCCCCGCATCGACAATACCCGGGAACGCCACCCCTACACCCGTGGGCGTCAACCCATGCTCGCGCAGCAATCCCTCCACCACATCACCCACGCCCTGCAACCGCTGTTCCAGGTTCACGCGTGACTCCGCATCGACCTTCGTATGAGCCAAGAGCTTCCCATCCGCCACTAAACCGATCTTGATCATCGTCCCCCCCATATCGATCACCACCCCAACTTCATTCATAGCATGCACTTGTTATAGTATGTCAGATTATTTCGTCCGCTTAGACACAGATAGTCTTGTTGGTAAACATTACACCAGGCATTAACCGGCACACCCGGCAACTGAGTAACGTTTACCAAACAAGACATCCAACCGACCAATTAACCCAAATGGTCATTGTGCTTGCCCGCCATAGCTTTAGCGACGGCGGGCCGTTAGCACCCTACAAAGATGCAAGCCTGCGCATGAAGGTGCCTGTCCGATTGCGTCAACGAATGATCGAATTGCGCTGATGCCTGGCATCTGGCGATTTCTCCCGCCAACGCTGAAAGGGCGTGACAAATTCGAGGCACGCAGATGAGCCCCGAGCAATTAAACAAAGCGTGCTATAGGATGCCGGCGGGAAATCAGCCCTTGCGGGCGCCAAACACCTTGCGATACTCCAGCGGATTGTACCCCGTGGCCAGTTTAAAATAACGGGTAATATTTCCGGGATTGTCAAATCCCATCTCGTACGCGATCTGCTGTACGTTCAATTCAGATTCCGTCAGCAGGTATTGGATCCGCCGGATGCGCACTTTCTTGATCTCATCCAGGATGGATGAATTAAGCCGCACCTTAAATTTCTTTTCCAGGATGCGCCGCGAATGCGTCGTAGCCTCGACCACATCAGTTACACCGATGTCTGCCGCCGGCGCATGCGTGTTAATAAATGTCAACGCCTTGCGCACCTCTTCATCGTCGATCGCCAACGCGCTTGTCGACTGCCGATCGACAATAGCCTTAGGCTTATGGATAAAGTTAGCGCCGGGCCGCACACCCGTCTCCATCCACGCCAGCAACCCCTGCGCAATCTCAAAGCCCGCCTGCATCGCGTTCTGGTCGATACTCGACAGCGTCGGCTGCGTCATCTCACACAGCAACGCGTCGTTATCCACGCCGAGCATCGCCAGCTCGTCCGGCACAGCATACCCCGCATCCTTGGCGGCCTCCAGCAGATGTATATTCAGCTCGTCGGTGACCGAAAAGATCGCGCACGGCTTTGGCATCGCGCGTACCCAGGCCGAGAGACTCGCCGGCAGGTCTTCCCACAACATGGTACGGTCGTCAAACAGGAACGCGTTCGGCTGAATACCTGCAGCCCGCGCAGCACGGGTAAAACCCGCCTCCCGTTCAGCCGACCATTGAAACTGCCGGAAACCGAGAATGCCAAAGTGTTTATACCCTTTGCTCAAAAAGTACCCGGCGCCCAACGCACCGATGGCCTCGTTGTCGGCCCACACGTTGACAGCGTCCTCGTATAACGCCGTATGCGGCGAAACGATCAGCGGCACCTGCCACGCCTGTACGCTGCGCAGGCCCGGCATCTCCCGCGCAATAATGCCCTCGGGATGCCAGTCTGACAAACGCTTCAGCAGCTTGTCCTGGTTTTCGGGATGAATATAGCGGGGCGAATAAAAGAAGAAAGTGAACTTGTCGTACAGCTTGTTAAAATGCGTAATGCCCTTCAGCACATCGCGGTCATACGCGCGCGCGGCGTCCAGCAATACGGCAACCTTAAAACGAGTGTTTCTCACAGAGCATGCAACAGCCCGGAAGGTAGCGATAAAACATCACTTTGCCGCCTTCGGGGCGTCGGCCCATCGCTCCAGCAGCGTAATGGCTTTATACAGTACCCCCGCCGAACCGCGAAACGTACCCGACCCCTTTGGCTCGTTCGTCACAGAGTACCATTCAAAGAAACCCTTGTTTCGTTCGGCACGGTCCAGCATCGGCTGCAGCTGTTGCACCGCCTCGGCCACAAAGCCGTGCAGCACCAACTGCTGGATCATCCGTCCGCCAAACCAATCCCAGTCGCCGCCGTTCTGGTATCCATAGGGGTACATGCCCTCATTCACAAACGTACCCTTGGGGTAGGGGGGATAGAGGGTGAGCCCGATCGTAGGCGCGCCGCTGGCCTGTACGTTGCGGATCATCGTTTCCAGCGACGCACGGATCTCGTCGTGGTTCAACAGCCCCGCCTCAATGGCCACCGCCGTGCCGCCGTGATAATAAATAGAGTTCTCGTCCAGGCTGTCCGGAAAAGGGCTCCCGTTCAGGTATATATGCGGAATAAACTTCTGGCGGGAGGCATCCCACAAATGCTTGCGGACGTTGGCCGCCACAGCCTCGCGTATCGGCCCCCAGTGCGCACGTTCGGCCGGCAGCAGCTCCAGGAAATTGTCGATTGCAATCAGGAACATGGCATTGTCATACACGTCGATGGCGTAGTGCGTATCCTGGGTAAGGTACACGCCCCAGTTGTGCTCGGGCTGCACATCGCCCCAATCGGCCGTCGTGGCACCATAGATCAGTCCGTGCGTACTATCATACCGTTGTTCCATCAGGAATTGCAGCGACCCCTCCAGCCGCTCGGCCACAGACTTACCGCCGACCGTATCGCGCAGCAGCGTTGTATCCTTCGTCGCACGTATATACTTGTACACCGCCTGCACCAGCGACGACTCCTGGTCGGTCTCTACCGTGTTCTTATGCCCGGCATAGCGCGGCTCCAGGTCGGAGTACAGGTACGTATAGCCCCCGCCCGCTTTCTCTTTCGGAATAAATCCATCGATAATGTTGCCGTCGGCACCCTGCAAGCGGAAGAACACCAGTAGGTTTTCGCGCAGCTGCGCGGCCGGAAGCACCTCCGCCGAAAGCTCGATAAAAGTGTTATAGTCGCGGATCCACACTTCGCCATAGCCGTCGCCCGCATTAAAACCCGAGCGCACGACCGACCGTGCCAGATCCTTGGTGTAAGCATAGCTTTTGTTCTCGCGTATCTGGCGGGCAAGCTCCCCCGAGCCGTCTGAACGTGTACAGCCCCAGAAACAGAAGGCAGCCAGGAGCGAAGCCACGGCGTTGTTTATCGTCTTGTTGGTCATAGCATAGTCAGGCAACAAACTGTTGCACAATAGTGCGAAAGTGTTAAATACCCGGTCGGCGACGGTTTCAAATTGCGGCAAAAATCTGTCTAAATGCGAAAACACCCGCGCCCGTAAATCCGTACATTTGTCGTCACCCCCATGAAGCGCATCACGGTTCTTGTCCTCCTGTCCATGCTTGCTGCCTGCCGGCAGCCCGATCACGCCCCGCCCGCCATTTCTTTTTATTACTGGAAAACAACCTTCCGGCTGCCCGCCGCCGAGCGGGCCGCCCTGCAACAGCACCGCGTGTCCACCCTCTACGTTCGTTATTGCGACGTCGCCCTGCGGCAGGGGCAACCCGTGCCGGTATCACCCATCGTGTTTCAGGAAGCGCTACCCCGCTCCGTTGCCATCGTGCCCGTAGTGTATATAAAAAACGAAGTCATGCTGCATCCCAACCTCGACGTAGCCGACATCGCCCAAAAACTACTGCACTACATCGACCAGATAAACGCCGACGCCGGCATTCAAACCGGCGAGCTTCAGATCGACTGCGACTGGACACTCACCAGCCGCGACACCTACTTCCGCTTCCTCGACCAGCTCAAGCGTCAAAGCGCCAAACGCCTGTCGGCCACCATCCGCCTGCACCAGGTGAAATACTACGCCACCACCGGCCTGCCGCCCGTTGACCGTGGCGTACTGATGTACTACAACATGGGCCGCATCGGGCCCGCCGCCGCCCGATCGATCTACGATCGCCCCACCGCCCAGGCATACCTGGGTTCCATTCATGCCTATCCCCGCCCACTCGATGTAGCCCTGCCCCTGTTTACATGGGCCATACACCTGCGCGACGACAAGGTAATAGGCCTGCTGAACAAGACCGACCGCGACACCTTTGCCAACGACCCGCACTTTGAACAGAAAACGCCGCCCTTCTTTGAGGTAAAAGAAAATGTCCTTAAACTAGGAAAGTATTTTAAACAAGGCGACCGCGTAAAGGTCGAAGCCATTACCGCAGACGACCTGCGCGAAATGGCCGATGATCTTTCCGGCGAACTGGCCCAGCCCCCGGCACAAATACTGTTCTACGACCTCGACGCATCGAATCTCAACCATTATAACCATGAAAAAGATCTCCTGGAAGACGTTAGCCGTTCTTTTTAGCATTCCCGCGCTGGCACTGATCGCCTACGGCGTGATCTACGCCTGCGCCGGCGGAGATTGGGAAGGCTATGACTACGACTCGAGCTTCACCCCCGAGGTATATGTAGACGAATCCTACGCACCGCTGTTCTATGCACCGAACGACATATTCTACGGCATCGGCTTTGACGCAGAATACGTGGGACGGTTCAACGACGACATCGTAGCCGATTGGTCAACCTATTTGAAGGGGCGGCTTTCCACAGACGAAGTCTCCATGCTTCTCCTCAAAGAAGAAGGTGTCACAGCCGTAAGCCAGCTGTACACCGCGCTGCAGAAAAAACAACAACCGCCGCCGGCCTTCAGTCGCATCAACCTCGTGGATGAACGCGTCAAGGGTTTTATCATCTTCCTGAACCTGGCCAAAGAGATTGAGAACGCCAGCACCACAGCCTATGAATGGTGGGATTACGACGAGTCGAAAAAACAACCCGTCGTCACGCCGCAAACCGTCGCCCGCGCCGAGCAGCTGTACGCAGGAGCCAAAGACGAGTTCCTGAAGAACCGCTATTGGTTCCAGGCCATGAAGGCAAACTTCTACAGCGCCAACAAACAGAACGCAACCGCGTTCTTCGAGAAAACCAGGAACACCGTGCCGCAAAACACCCTGTACTATCGCAGCATGGCGTATGTAGCGGGGGTTGCCTATCAACAGAAACAATACGCCACCTCCAACTATCTCTACAGTGTCGTGTTCGACAAGTGCCCGGTACTGCGCACCGTAGCCACCTATAATTTCCACCCGCAGGAAGAAGCAGACTTCCAGGCCTCGCTGGCCATGGCCAAAAACGCAGAAGAGAAAGCGACACTCTGGTCACTGTTCGGCTACTATGCAGACGAGAAAGAAGCCATCCGGCAAATCTATAAACTGAACCCCAAGAGCGATCACCTGGACTATCTTCTTACGCGATTGGTTAATAAAGAAGAAATTAGCTTGAATAGCGAAGGCTTCACCAGCGCAGACGAGTACCGCGAGCATCTGAAACGACAGGTAGATCAGCAAACATTACAGCTCGTGACGAGTCTGGCCAAAGAAGGCAAAACCGGGAAACCGTATCTGTGGAACCTGGCCGCCGGCTACCTATCTGTATTTAATGGCGACAATACCCAGGCCACGCAATATTTTAGCAAGGCAGAAAAAGAAGCACCTCCATCCGACCTGGCCACCGCCCAGCTGCGCATCCTCCGCCTCATCAACACCCTGCACAGCACTAACCGGCTGGACGCCGCCGTCGAAACGCGCCTGCTACCCGAACTCGAATGGCTCTACAAGACCGGTGATCAGGAAACACTCCGCAGCATGCACGTCACGAGCTGGAGCCGGCGTTACCTGGCATCACTATACCGCCACCAGGGCAACGTCGTGCAGGGAGAACTATTCGACCGCAACCGCACCTACTACCGCACAGCCTCAAACCTGGAAGCCATGAAAGCCTTCCTGCAAAAAGCCAACTATACCCCCTGGGAGAAAATGGCGCTTTCCCTCTACGACG
Organism: Dawidia soli; assembly: GCF_018598185.1. Classification (GTDB taxonomy): domain Bacteria; phylum Bacteroidota; class Bacteroidia; order Cytophagales; family Cyclobacteriaceae; genus Ohtaekwangia; species Ohtaekwangia soli. The sequence goes on along the minus strand of NZ_JAHESC010000022.1, from coordinate 41,779 downwards.
TAAACCTCAGCAACATTTACGAATACGAAGCCATCATGGCGGCGTACGAAGGTAAACTTGAGAACGCCATCGCCCTCATGCAAAAAAGCGGTAACACCGACCAATTACCCGGCAATCCATTCAACGGCAAGATCCAGGACTGCCACGACTGCGACCACGCTGCCGCGCAAAAGGTAAAGTACACGAAGCTCTCCTTCCTCCAAAAAATGAAAGAGATGCAAACCCACGTAGACAAGAGTGAAGACATTTATAACAACAGTCTCCTCCTGGGCAACGCCTACTACAACATGACCTACTTCGGCAACGCCCGCGCATTTTACTACAACAACATCCTGGATCAGTACGGCATCTATATCGACGACCACTACAACCCCCAACTGATGACCTGCACCACCGCCAGTCGCTACTACAAAATGGCCCTCGCTGCCGCCACCACCGACGAGCAGCGCGCCAAATGCGTATACCTGATGGCCAAATGCGAGCGCAACGAAAAATTCAAAGGCGACCCCGAAAACGAATCCCTCGCCTGGGAAGGCTTCAAACAACTAAAGACAAAATACGCCCACACCAAATACTACAAAGAAGTGATCAACGAATGCAGCTATTTCTCCATCTACCTAAACCGTGGCCACTGACAAAGCCAAGGAGACAAAAGGCTTACCACCCTATAAACGCCCGGCCACCCCAACCACTAAACCACGGGTGCAAGGATGCTGGAAGGGGAATTGTTAATGCTTCAAAAACTCAACTATAAAAAGTATCCCATACACCCACCCTGAATAAAGAAAAGTATAAAGCATCCCCCACTTCATACTCTCCAAAAGATCCCCCTTACTCCGGTTGGAATTCTTAAATACCAGCCGCAACGCCCGGAAGAAGATCCAATACAGCATACCGACAAATGCCAGCAACGACACGATCAATATATCGCCGATAAAAGCGAGCGCAAAAGCCAACACCACCGCCACGAACAACCAGAAGATTATCGCGATGATAATACCAAAGATATCGTCGCCGTCGGGCGTCGCATCTCCAAGGGTTAATCCTTCATAGAAAGTGGATGAATGTGCGGTGCTGGACTTTTTACCCCCGATAGAAGAATACTCTGATCGAAGAAATTTACTTTGATAAAGATCCGTAAGCTTCCCGACATCGTCCCTGATTTTTACCCCGCGGTATAACCCTATCACGGTAAAAGAAAAAAAAGTAATCGCCAGTACGGTAGTAGACATCATCGAATTCTCAAAGAACGTGCGATGATGCCCCAACCCCCAAAAGTAAACACTCAGGATTGTCAATACCACGACCAGTAAAGTCACAATGAATATGTTCCGCGCTCCGATGAGCCGGTAGGGACTTCGTTTGTGCATAAAGAGATAAGGTAGTTAGGGTAGAGCCTCTGTTAACGCCATAAAGCGTTATGATCTTTCCAACGGATAATTTTTCAAATGGTTTCAGATGGAGATGATATCCCAAATCGGGATATTGCAACGTCCGCATCCGATCATGCCTATCCGCCCATGAACAAGCGTGAAAACAAAAAACTGGTTTCCAGTCTAATTTCCCACTTGGCACTACTTTAGTATAAGGAACATCACCGGGAAGGCGTTTCCTGGACAACGAGCTTTAACCCGAATCAACCCCATGCTGTTTACAAACCTGAAAAGCGCCTGGCGCAATCTGCTCCGCCATCCTTTTTCATCCGCCATTAATATCGCGGGGCTGGCCACCGGCATCACCTGCTGTATATTCATTGCACTATACATCGTGTCTGAGCTGCAAGCCGACAGCATGCACGTTCACCGCGACGCCATCTTCCGCGTAAACTATCACAACCTTGAGTCCGGCCGCTCGGGCATGCTGACGGCCTACCCGTTAGGCACCGTACTACAAAGCGCCTACGGCGAAGTCGAAAAAGTTGTGCGCCTCGGCCAGGACAACGTATCCATCCGCGCCAACAACGACGCCTACTTTTTTGAAAAAGACTTCTATTGGGCCGACTCAACCTTCTTCGACGTCTTCAGTTATAAACTGCTGCAGGGAGATCCCGCCACAGCCCTGCAAAAGCCCAATAGCCTGGTCATGACCCAGGCTATGGCTGCTAAATACTTTGCGGGTGAAGACCCCATCGGCAAAGTCGTAGAGCTCAAGATCTACGACGGCGACCGCAAATTCGATTTTACAGTAACAGGCATTGTCGAAAACCCACCCCGCACAGCGTCGGTACAGTTTGAATTCCTGGCCCCGATGAGCACCGCCCTGAAGGTATACCCCCAGTTTGAAAGCTTCTGGGGCCTGCATTGGGTATATACATTCGTCCTGACGAACAATCCCGCTTCCTTCCAGGCTAAACAGGCCGGCACAACCACGTTCTTCAAAAAATACACAGGCGATAACGCCCCCAACGTGGCACTGGAGTTTCAGCCCCTTCATCGCATTCATCTGCACTCTGGCCATGTAGACAAGAATCTGAGCGATGGCATCAACAACATTTATGTCTTTGCCGCCATCGGCATCTTTATCTTCCTGTTGGCCTGCGTCAACTTCGTCAACCTCTCCACTGCGCGAGCCGAAGAACGGCGCAAAGAGATCGGGGTGCGCAAAGCGCTCGGAGCATTCCGCCCGCAACTGTTCGCGCAGTTTATGCTGGAAGCATTATTGACCGCCACCATCGTATTGATCATATCATTTGCCGCTACCACAGCCTTCCTGCCCCTGGCAGATGCTTATATCGACAGTACCACCATCATGCTGCCGGCGCTCACCTTGCCGCTGGCCTTTCTCGGCATCATGCTCCTGATCGCACTCTGCGCAGGATTGTATCCCGCGGTCTTCCTTTCCGCCTTTAACGCATTAGACGCGCTCAAGTCCCGCACAAGCCAGATACGCGGCACGTCCGTCAGCGTGCGGCAAGTATTGGTGGTATTTCAGTTTACAATCTCCATCGCCCTGATCGCCGGCACGCTGATCATCAACAAACAAGTCCACTACCTGAAGCAAGCCGACCTGGGCTTCACCGTCGACCAGCTCATCACCATACCGGTAGACGACCGGCAGATGCAAAAGAAGCTCATCGCCATTCGCGACTACATGGCCACAAGCCCCGGCATACAAAGTGCAGCCGTCAGCGGCGAGGGCTTTCCCGCCGCCATGAACTACGCCTACAATGTTTCATGGCAAGGCCTCCCCGCCGACGACCACCGCAGCATTTTCATTATCGCCATCGATGCCAACTACCTCAAGCTGCTGCAAGCCTCCTTCCTGGAAGGCCGTAACCTGTCACCCGATTTTATGACCGACGACTCTGCTTCGGTCATCATCAACGAAGCCGCTCGCCAATGGATGGGTGGTGGCGAGGTAGTGGGTAAAGAAATAACCCTGGGCACACAAAAACGTACCATCGTCGGCGTAGTAAAAGACATTCACCACTACTCGCTGCATCAAAAGGTAGCACCCATCGCCTACTTCCCGATCCCGCCCGGCGATCGGACCTGCCCCGACAACCTGGTGCTGCGCGTAACCGCTTCGTCATTGCCGGCCACATTGGCATCGCTCAAGGAAAAATGGGAGACACTCACACAAGACCGTCCCTTTGAATATCATTTTGTAGATCAGGGATTTGAAGAGACCTATGCGCAGGAAGAAAAATTCCTGATGCTCTTCCAGGTATTTTCGGCACTGGCCATTGTCATAGCCTGCCTCGGACTGATGGGCCTATCGTCATTCGTGGTAAACAAACGATCAAAAGAGATCGGGATACGCAAAGTATTGGGAGCATCCGCATCGCAGATTTTAGTCATGCTTACGCGTGGCTTTTCCCTGCCGATTGTAATTGCCTTCGTACTGGCGGCTCCCGTAATTTACTTTGGTATAACGCCCTGGCTCGACAAGTTCGCCTATCGCATCAGCGTTGACTGGCTCCTGATCATATTGGCGGGCCTATCGGCGTGGGGCGTGGCGTTTGCCTTCATCGGCATCCAATCGTGGAAAGCCGCCCGCGTCAACCCAGTCGAGACCCTGCGCGACGAGTAAACCCTGCCGCTACCGTTAAAACAGCGATTCGCCATTGGCGTCGGTGGTCAATACCTCGCTCACATGGTCAAAGAACGGACGGATGCTTTTATAGGTCTGATTGACCTGTTGCAGGAATGTGGGCGCCAGTACTTCCGCATCGGTAAACGAGCGTTCGAACCAGTATTGTTTGAACCGCAGCAAGTCGATTGCGGGATCATCGGCGGAGAAACCGCGGGGAGCAGTTTTCACCTGATCGCCTGCCATCTGGCCGAAGTTCGCTACAATGCCTTTTGATTTCAACAGCTTCTTCCAATCCGTATAGTTTATATTGATGTCTTCGCGGATACGCTTCAGGTCGTCGGCATTGGGGTTTCCGAACCCACAGCCCACACGCGAGGCCCCCGGCTTGATCCAGATGTAATACCCGCCGCGCAACAACGGTTTCGAGCGTCGCAGGTAGCCTGCAAAGCGGGGATTGTAAGGGGCCTTGTCCTGAGAGAATCGCACATCATTATAAATGCGATACAGGCTTTTCTTACCCGAAGGAGTTTCGAGTTGATCATGCGTATTCATTTTGGCAATGAGAGCATCCATAAAACCCTCGGCATTCTCTTTTGCCTGCTCATATTGATCACGGTGGGCATTAAACCAGTCGCGGTCGTTGTTGGTGGCCAGCTTCTTTAAAAAATCAAAGGTACTTTTCTGAAGGGAGGAGGTATTTGCGGGCATCTTACGAGTTGTTTTCACGCATCGATAACACCATCGACCTGAAAAAAGATCAGGCCCCGGTCAGTTCAACGGTGCGAAACCAATAATTAAAGAAGTTTGAGATCTTCTCATCCGTCGTGTGGAACAGGTCGGGCTTGATGACAAAGGACGCCGCGCCGGCGCTATAACAGGCGCGCATCGCCTCTGGGTTTTTGTTGCCGCTTAGCACGATCACCGGGATCGGAGCCGTCACGACATCCTGCTTCAGCGTTTGAATAAGCACCGGTGTTTTGACGGGACCGGCATACAGATTAACGAGTATCAATGCTGGCAATTTTTTCCACGGCCCACAGGCGTGAAGACAGGCCAGGAGCTGATCCGTATCGTGTACGAACTCGAGCTCTACAGGATAATTTCTTGCCTCAAAGAAATGTTTTACGATGTGCCGATCATCCAGATCGGGCTCCAGCATCAGGATGTAATCTTTCATAAGGGGAGGTTAAGCAGTGGCTTTCTTTTTGTTCAGAATGTAGACAGCACCGATCCCCAAGATACCACCAATAATAGAATGTATTTGTGGTATCTCGTTTAAAAAGATCCACGACCCCAGTGCCGCTGAAAAGGGCACCAGGAAGATAAAACTGCTGGCCTTGCTCGCACCGATCCTGGCCGTAGCCACAAAGTAAAACGTCGTGGCAAACGACGTTGTGATCGTAGCGCTAAAGAACAGGTTGCCCCAGAACGTAAGATCTGCCTTCTCCAGCACCGCACCCGCCGACACCGGGCCGGACAACGCAAACATCAGCACCGTGCTGACCGTATACATCCAGCAGCTAAACGTAACGGGCGATCCATACCGCCCCGCGCGCGACGTAACCAGACTAAGGAACGCCCACGACAAAGACGCCAGCAGGAAGTAGATATTACCGGCACTCCACAACGCAGAAGCGTCTGAGAACAACCGCAGCAAAATGATCCCGGCCAATCCGCCGATCGACAGGCCGATGGCCTCCTGGCGTGTAGGTTTGCGCCGGGCAATGATCAATGCCAGCGTATACGAAATGATGGGATTGAGCACCGTCACCAGCACACCGCCGGCGCCAGCCTTGCCCACCGAAAGACCTTTGAAAAAAAGATACGTATACAGAGAGATAAGCGCCGATGCCAGCAACAGGTCGCGCAGCCCTTCGCGCTTAACGCGTAAGGACTCCCGGGTAATTCCCAGGATCACCAGCAGCGAAACGAACGTAAGTGCGAACCTGTAAAATGAAATCGTTAGCGGACCAGCATAGAGCGATAATATCTTTCCCGAAGTCCAGCTAAATCCCCAGCACGTCATGCTGAGGATCATACCCAGCAGAAAGAGCCGCTGGCTGGACGATGTTTCCTCGTTCATAAAATCTCTTTTGAACGGGAAAGATAAGAAGAGAATCGACTACGCGATTGATTTTTTATACAATGTGAAGAACAGGAACGGCAGGAAGCCGAAAGCAAATACAAGTGCTCCCGTTATCAGCAACAGATCCGCGCCCGGCAAATGCATGATCTTAAAAATGCCGGCCATGCCTGCGGCAAGTGCAGCAACGACCCCGGTAAACGCTCGTAGCTTTTCTGGCAACGCTTTCGTTAGTATTATCTTAAAGCGGTCTATAGCCGACAGCGGTACGAAGACCAGCAAGAGTAATACAAAACCCACGGCAAAAAGTTCATCGGCGCCGGGCCAATGCATGAGCTTGAACATAACGCCCAGGGTGGTAGCAACCGCGCCCAGAAAGCCAGTAGTGTACATTATCTTCTTCATCGCTTTTATTCGATTATAGTTTAGTAGTCGTACCGTTTCATGTTCCAGTTGTTTCAGCCCATACGGTGCCAGGGTTAGTATGGCATGTCTCAGTTGAACATCAAAGCCTTCCCGCGTATGCTCCCAACTTTCTACCACGCAGCACAGATGATCCACGATATCGTCACGCAAGGACACACGCTCGATGCCACTCGCGTCTACTACCTGACGTATGTGCGCGATCTCTTGTTCGGTTAGTTTCATAGAGGCTTCAGTTGCGGGAAAACAATATTATTTAATGTCAGTATAAAGTCCTTTAACTCGTCAAAGTATGCAGCCTTTTCCTTCTGACCCTTCCTGGTCAGGAAATAATACTTCCGCACCCGTCCGCCGACCATCTCTTCTTTAAAAGACAACAACCCATCGGCCGTCATTTTCTGTAGGGCAGGATAAAGTGACCCGTCCTTTAATATGATCTTTCCTTCTGTAAGCTCTTTTACCTTCTGCGAGATCTCATACCCGTACATGCGCTCGTTTTCAGATAAAAGCTTTAACAGGATCGCAGAAAGCGTCCCTTTTAATAGTTCCTTCGAATACATAGAATAAAGATACATAGAAATACGAGGTATTGTCAAGAATAGTTACGAAAAATCGTATCATCCTTTCCGACTTTTGTATAAATCCCGGCCCGGGTGGTGCCACTAGCTTTGTCCTATCAAAATCATGAAAGACATGGCAAAGACAGTTTTTATTACAGGGGCCTCCAAGGGATTTGGTAAAATTTGGGCCGCTGCATTTCTGAAACGGGGTGACAAAGTAGTCGCCACGGCCCGCAACACAGAAGCCTTGAGCGACCTGGTCAAACAATATGGCGATGCAATCCTGCCGCTGAAGCTGGACGTAACCGATCGCGCCCAAACGTTCGCCGCCGTCAAAAAAGCAAAAGACCACTTCGGACGCATCGACGTCCTGATCAACAACGCCGGTTTTGGGCTCTTTGGCGCCGTAGAAGAAACAAGCGAGCAGGAAGCACGTGCCCAAATTGAAACCAACGTATTCGGACTCCTGTGGGTAACACAAGCCGTCCTGCCCATTATGCGTGCACAACGCAGCGGACACATCATACAAGTATCGAGTGTATTGGGCGTCGTTACGCTGCCCGTTCTCGGATTGTATAATGCCTCCAAGTTTGCTGTCGAAGGGTTGAGCGAAACGCTGGCCACCGAGGTCAAAGGCTTTGGCATCAACGTATCCCTCATTGAACCCAACGGTTTCACTACCGACTGGGGAGGCAGCTCGGCCGCACACACCACGCCGATGCCGGAATACGAACCCGTAAAGGCCGCCTTTCAGGCCAGCATGACGGAAACATCCTTCGGTAATCCGGAAGCCACCACCCAGGCCGTGCTGAAATTGGTCGACAGCGCCAACCCACCATTGCGGTTGTTCCTGGGTAAAGTAGCCTATCCGTTTGCAAAAGCCGTATATGCCGAGCGCCTGGCTACCTGGGAAGCGTGGAACGAAGTCGCTGAAAAAGCACACGGCGTATAAACTAAAAGACAAGATTCTCGGTTTTATGCAAGTTGGTCGCCCCTGGTTGATGTGGTTCTCCAGGGGCGTATCACCGTCACGTAATCCTGCCTGCATGAAACACTTTAAGAGTCTGGGAGCCCTGCACGCCGAATATGGCTTCAAGCCGCCCGCCCATCCACTCCTCGCATTGTACCGATGTAACCAGCAATGCTCGATCGGAGGCAGTGAGTTTACCACGGATTTTTACAACATCGGGTTTAAAAAGCTAAAAGCAGGTGTATTCCTCTACGGCAGAACCCGCTACGATCATGACAACGGCACCATGTCGTTTGTCAAGCCGCGCCAGGTCATAGAAATGAGGAACCTCGAAATGGAAGAAGATGGATTTATCATTTCCTTTCACGAAGATTTTCTCAACGGCCATGCGCTACACGCCGAGATCAAAAAATATAGCTTCTTCGAATACGAATCGAACGAAGCCCTGCATCTCACCGCCCAGGAAGAACGTATCATCTGGGACCTCTACGAAAAGATCGCCCTCGAGTATTCCCAGCATCTGGACGACTTCAGCCGCGACATCATTCTGACACACATCGATTCTATTCTGAAATACTCTCATCGTTTTTATAAACGTCAGTTCATTCATCGGGTAGGAGCGTCCGGCAAGTTTGTATCAAAGTTCAATGAAAGCCTCGCCAGTTACTTTGCGAACGGCCACCTGCAAGAGAAAGGACTGCCCACTGTCAAGCTGATGGCCGACACGCTGCACCTGTCGCCGCGGTACCTCAGTGACGTTCTTAAACAAGAAACGGGTAAGACTGCTCTGGAATTGATACACCTCTTCCTGATGTCGGAAGCCAAAAACCTGTTGACGTCCTCCGATACCAGCGTCTCGGAAATAGCCTATACCCTCGGGTTCGAAAACCTGCCTTATTTCTCGCGGTTGTTTAAGAAGGAAGTAGGGATTACACCGGTGCAGTACAAAAAGCACAGCCTGACGCTGGCCTGATTGCCTCGTTTATATGTAAACACGTTTTACTTATAGAATCCGCTGTTTCTTCCGTAGGATGACGGCCGATTGTTATCTTTAAACAACAATCCCCGCACGTATGACAGACGAAGAATTGATGAGCATCGCCGCCCAGCTCAAGGGCCCACACGGCGCGAAGGGCATAGACATGGCCGCGATGATGCACGAAACCAATATCGGTATGACGCTGAGCGCGATCGAATCGCTGGCGATTGCCGACCACGATACAATTCTCGAACTAGGCCATGGCAACGCCGGCCACCTTTCGCACATACTTGACAAACACCCCTCAGTGCAATATCACGGTCTGGAAACTTCCACATTGATGCACGACGAGGCCAAATCTTCAAATCAGGCGTATACCGTGAGGGGTCGGGCAACGTTTTATCTATATGACGGCATGGATGTTCCTTTCGAAGAAAATACATTTGACAAAATATTTACAGTCAACACGCTTTATTTCTGGGTAAAGCCCGTGGAGCTGCTATCATCATTATACCGGATACTCAAGCCCGGTGGCAAGCTCAGCATTACCTTCGCACAAAGAAGCTTCATGGAGACGTTGCCGTTTACCCGCTTTGGCTTCGAGCTGTACGATACAGAAAAAGCAAAAACACTGGTCGCGCAAACAGCCTTTGTAATCGTGGGCGTCCGCTCAAAAACAGAGAAGGTAAAAAACAAAATGGGCGAACTGGTAGACCGCGAGTATACCACGCTGACAGTTACAAAACTTTAAGCTCGATAAGGCGCCTAGAGCGGCCAGGGATCATTAAACGTTCCGCCGTCCAAATAATGCCCTACCTCGCTATCATCACAAAGACATTGTTCCAGGTCATGGGTAATACGAGCCATATCCAGCGCCTGACCGATGATCACCAGTTCATTCAGACGGTCACCCCAGGTGGCATGCCATTTCTTTCGCAGCGCAAGTTCATTCTCCTGGTAAGCAGGGTGCTTTGCCCGCGCCGCCCGCGGTACAGATGCCCACCACTTGCCATACATTTCAGCTTTGGAAGAACCACCTGCCTGGCTCCACAGTAACGCATCGTCGGCACGTGAAGCCATCCAGAAGATGCCTTTGCTCCGAAGGACATTACCCGGCCACGCATGCTGAATGTAATGCCAGAACCTGTCGGGATGAAACGGCCTGTGATCGCGAAACACAAACGAGCTGATGCCATACTCTTCCGTCTCTGGCGTGTGCACATTGTTCAGGGCACGAATCCAACCGGCATCCTGCGAAGCCTTTTCGAAATCAAACAGCCCGGTATGAAAGATGTCCTGAGGGTTTACCGTTCCGAACGACGTGTGAATGATCCGTGCTCCGGGATTTAAACGGGTAAGAATGCCTTTCACCAGCGCGAGGTCCGGAGCCGACACAAGATCGGTTTTATTCAGAACAATGACATTGGCGAACTCAATCTGCTCGGTTAGTAACCCGACAATGCTTCGGTTGTCTTCATCGTCGTCAGTCATGTGGCGCTCTTGAACAGTATCAGCACTGCCAAAATCTTTCAGGAAATTACAGGCATCAACTACCGTTACGAGTGTGTCGAGCCGTGTCATGGATGACAGATCATGGGTCGGATCACCGGTTTCAAATGTAAATGTCTGTGCCACCGGTATAGGTTCGGAGATTCCCGTGCTTTCAATAAGAAGGTAGTCAAAGGTACGTTGCCGGGCCAGAACACTGACTTCGCGGATCAGGTCGTCACGCAAGGTGCAGCAAATACAACCGTTGCTCATCTCGACCAGCCGCTCCTCCGTACGCGAAAGCTTGATCTCATTCCTGACCAGGCGGGCATCGATGTTGATCTCGCTCATGTCGTTAACGATCACGGCCACTTTCAAGCCCGCACGATTGTGCAGCACGTGGTTTAGTAAGGTGGTCTTGCCCGCGCCTAAGAAACCGCTGAGCACGGTCACCGGTAATTTTCGGGATTTGAATATATTTATCATATCAGTGTTGAAATGGATATCAGGGTGTTATCAATTCGGCGTCTTTCAGAATAAAGTTCATGTGGTTAACATCGTCTGCATTGAGCATAAGCCTACCCGAAACCTGTAATACTTCGTCAGTCTTGAAGCGTGGTGGTTTGTTCCGAAAATGGATCTCTGCTACCGACTCGGGACCCGCGCCACCGCAGAAAAAACAAGCTGAATACGGAAACTTTGAAAGAACGATAACGTTCTTCTCTTCCAGGTCCAGCGGCATGTAATGCCCTTTCAGTAAAATTTCCTGATTTTTATACTGCTGTATGCGCGTATCGAAAAAGGGCACCAGGAAATATTCGTTGTACTCTTTAAAGAAGCGTTGCGTATATTTCACCTGGCTGAACAACGCCCATCCATTGGTCACCGGTGGAAGATCCTGCCCCCTGGTAATCAAGCCGGTGCAAAGACACAAAAGCATACCCAGCCATGCCAGCCCTGCACGGCGTTGAAACCATATCCTCATACGTCACAATCAGATTATATAATGCGTAGCAAATATATGTGCAACAGTGTTGCAATTGCAAAGACGTTCCTGTAATTTTGTTTTGTATCTTATTTGCCAGGGAAGAATCAATGGACAGTCGTCCAATTGACAGGCAGGAATATGCGCGCCTATGAACTATAAAATAAATCGATCGTTAACATTCGGCCTGGTGCTAATGACCGCCTGCCGTGGCGGCCGGGGTAATGAAGTTGTTATGGAAGAAGCCGCACGCGTACATAACGAAACAATGACACTGGCAGTTGCCGTGGAACAGAGAATAAAGAAGTATGAATCAGATACTATACAAGGCATCTCAAACGATTCGATAGCCCACTGGAGAAAACTCTTTGAGGCTTGGGAGGAAGATGTCGTCGAAGTTCCCGGTAACGAAGCACACCATGTACATGCGGATAATGATCACCATCATCATCACGATCATACACCGGCCGATGTAACGGCCGAGCAAATGTTGGAAATCCAACAAGCGCTGGCAAGACGCATGACCGACCTCTCACAACGGGTGCATCCCTGATAAATGCCGCATAGCCAAAAGGCCTCTGCCCGGGTAGAAAGCCCGGGCAGGGTAGGATTGTTACAGAAGGTCGTTTCTATTCACCAGTGGCACTTTGTTCACGGTACCGTTAAAATCACCCTTGTCCAGGGTGTGTACATTTACTACAGTATGGAAGCGATTTTCGTCCGAACGAGGTTGGATCGACACGGCGCTCCCTTCCAGGGCCATCGGGCTGTTGTTAAAAGAAACGCTCAACAACACATTCTGGTCACTGACAGCGTCCGAATGATAATTGTAGTCAGCTGATCGCTTGCCGATCAACAGCTCCAGCGAGTCTTGCGACGTAAACCGGTAGTGTAACAAGTGCGTGCCATTCTCCAGGGTGGTTAGATAGGCTGACTCGATCGTGTAGGTCGCCTTGGGACCGGCGTTCTGCTGATCGATCGTACCTTCGGCCTTCGCAATGGCATCAACCCCGGCGTGGTCAACACCCCAATAAGAACCATCCTGGTCATCGCTGCAAGCCACGGCAAACACAACGCAAAGGGTAGTAGCTAAAAATCCTGCTCTCATGAGTTTAATAAGTTTTGACTGTATGCGTCAAAAATGCTTTCTATAAACGTCATGGATGGCGTGATTTCGACGATCCTACATTAAGAGGGCTTAAGCAACCAAACCTGCGGGATAGACCTATCGTTCTGCCGTACTTCTGCGATGCCGCATAGTAGCCGGCGCCACGCCAAAGTGCTCGTCTACGATGTTCAGCTCCATCTCCCGCAAGGCCACTCGTATCAGCGCCATGTGGTGTATGGCATGTTCGGTATTATACATCACTTCGCGCGAGTAGAAGGAGGGCACAAGCTTCACTGGCCAGGCTGTCTGCGCCAACCACAAAGGCTTATCCGGTAACTCCAGGCGGTTAGCAAGGTCTTCGGCCAGTGCCAATGCTGTGTCGGGGTCTTGTTCTAAAGAAAGATCGCGTTTGCGGGCATCGTAGTTTACATGACTGGTGGCATAGCCCTGCAACAGGCACTGCGTTAGCTCCAGAATGTGACGTACGTGTTGCCCGACGGTGGCGTGGCCCAGCATACGGGCGGGAAAGATGTATGCCGGGCGATCAATCTTTCGGAGGAGCCTTATCAGGTCGTGAAGAGGGTTGTAGGGTAGATGCTCTTCATGGGCAGGAGAGTATGTCATATCGTTAGTCTGGTGAGGAAAGTTCTGAGCGCCTGTCGGTGTAGTACCAACAAAGATACACATGATGCCAGAACAATAATAGCGTAAGCAAACAGTTGTCCACCGTCACCCTGCACCTCGATGCCCAGCACCGTCAGGTGTACCAGCAAGGCGCCCGACATGAGCCCAATGCCCAGCACGGCACCCAAGGGTACCGTAGCTGGAATGAGCAATAAGATAGAAGCTAATAGCTCCGCCACGCCCGTGGCAATACGACCCCAGGGCTCAATCCCCGCCTGGGTAAAAATGTAGACGGATTCGGGCTGGGCGGTAAACTTGAAGTAAAGCGTTTGCAGCATAATGCCTGCCGCAATAAGGCGCAATCCCCACGATAAAATATGTTTAGTATGCATGACAGTAGCGTGGTTAATGAACAATGCCAGCCCAATTCTTGTCGGCAGCGGCCTTCAGTTTGGCCTCATCCTGATTCCATTTGGGCAATGTGTTATTGAAATAAGCATTGTAGAAGAGATAGAGTTTGCCATCCAGAACTTTGAAGGTTTCCGGATCGACTTCTACCTTTTCACCTTTAGCCCCCATGGCATAAGCGCACCAGCCACCATACTGAGGTACATAACGTGCCGGTTCTTTCTGGAACAAGGCCTTGTTGGCCGCAGACGACAAATAATAAGTTACACCTTCAACCTGCACGGCAAATTCCTTTTTGCCCGGCACAGCCTTTTGAACGGTAAAATAAGCGACAGGATCATAACCCTGTAAGGCAACATTGTTTTCAAGATTAAATTCTTTTGTGCGTGCATTGGTTTGCGCGTAAAGCGATGATGCGGCAAAAAATAGCGCCACCATCAGGAACATGGGTGTTCGGAACATATACATAAGTTTTATTGAATGTTTCTATTTTAAGGACGACCAGTAGGAGTCAGCCTTTTGGATGTAGGTCGTCGTATCTTTTATCCACGTGTCTTTCACCTCGTGGTTGTAATTGAGATATAGTTTATCGCCGACGATCGTAAATGCTGTAGGATCTGTCGGAGCCTTATAATTGCGGCTGGCACCAAAGGCGCAATACCCCCCATATTGCGGGGCGTACCGCTCAGGATCTTTGCGGAAGGTATCCAGCGAAGCCTGGCTTTGAAAGTACCACGTAGTGCCACGCCACGTATGGTGGAAGGCTTCTTTGCCGGCCACAGCGGCATGGTCGGTAAAGTAAGCTACGGCATCATAGCCGTCGATTGCCACACCCTTCTTGGCATACACGTCTTTTTCTTGCGCCGGGCTGCAGCCGATGGCAATGACAACCAGTACGAGTGATAATATGGTTTTCATGGTCCGTTTGTTTGATGGTTGAATTTCTTTCTGCCACCATAGACGGACGGGCTGTACGAACCTTACAACGGTTTCTTAAAAAAATAAGGAAGAAAATGATCGAATGCCGGGTTAGAAAGGCGTGCTAGTGCAAAGATTCTAGCTCTTTGCGGATCAGTTCCCGCCGTTCGGCCGACAGCGCATGCGGCGGGCGTTGTTGCCATTCCTGGTACATTTTCTGGCCCGCTTGCGTGATAAGATGAGATTGCTGAATAAAATTCCGACAGGGATCACACCGCAATAAATGATACCACAGTTTAAAGCGCTCCCACCATGAAGCAGCCCCCGCTTCTTTTTTCAACGAAAGAAGCGTTGCCTGTTTGCAGTTGTAGACCGTCTTCTTAAAAAGGTAGATCGCCATGGAGTTGCCTTATCGTAAGAACCAGTTCTTTTCCAGACAGCTTCGTATCAATACTTTAGCCCGGTGCAGAATGACCCAATAATTAGACGAAGAAAGTGCGTGATCCTTACAGATCGAGTCCGCATCCTGATCTTCCAGGAAACGAGCAATAAAGACGGGTACCAGCCGAGGTGGCATTTTTTGAATGCACTGTTGCATAACCTGCTGAAACTCTTGCTGATCGATCGTGGCGTCAGCACCCTCGTGCCACGGCTCGGGCGCACTGGCATCCAGCCAGTGGCCGTTGTCCTTCTCAAAAAAATGTTCTGTAAAGCCGTCCTCTGTCCCGGCCAGGTACTCAACCGTGTTTTTCAAAACATCTCTTTTGCGGTAGTGATCGATGATTTTGTGTGTTAGGATCGAGGTAAGCCAGGTCTTTACAGAGCTTTGCTGACGAAAGGAGCCGTGTGCCTGAATGGCCGCCACAAGCGTTTCCTGCACCAGGTCTTCCGCCGTCTCGCGGTGGCTCACCCTCGTAAAGGCCAATGAATAGAGATAGTCACCATACAGGTCAAGCCAGCGCGCGGGCATCTCGTTGCCGGATGCAGAGTCCATATCCATATTCAGCCGCATTTAATAATCTTCTAATAGCCCCAGGGCCTTTCGGCACCTAAATAAATACTCTTTTATCCGATCCTCCTAAGATTAAACCATTTTCTGCCATCTGCCTGCCCGGCAGTAATAGTGAGCGCCGCAGGGGTATTTTTCCAGCCCGACATTTTATCCCTAACACAGGCGGTTTGAATTCTGCAAGTATCCCTTTCATTGCCGCAAGGCCGCCCCGCACCCGGCCCGCTACCTTTGAATCACCAAAGCAGCTGCCGTGGTAACACTAAAACATTTAAAAAGAACATGAAAACAAAAGTATGGTTTGTAACAGGAGCCTCTAAAGGATTAGGGCTCGCGTTGGTGCATGCATTATTACACAAGGGCTACCAGGTAGCGGCTACGTCGCGTAAGCTGGCCGAGCTCAAAGCGGCCGTGCCGCAGGGGCGTGCAGATGCCTTTTTGCCACTGGAGGTCGATCTGTTGAAAGAAGATAGCGTACGTCAGGCGATCGATGCCACGCGCGCCAGGTTCGGTCAGATAGATGTCGTGGTGAACAATGCCGGTTATGGCTTAGCAGGTGGTCTTGAAGAGTTGAGCGATGCCGAGGCACGCGCGAACTTTGACGTGAACGTATTCGGCGCACTGAACGTCATTCGCCAGGCCTTGCCGCATCTCCGTGCACAGCGATCGGGTCACATCTTTAACATCGCTTCGGTCGCTGGCTTTACCGGGGGCTTTGCCGGCTTCGGTATCTATTGCTCTACCAAGTTTGCCATGCACGGCTTTACAGAGGCGCTTGAGGATGAGATAAAAGAGTTCGGCATCCGCGCTACCGTTGTGTCGCCCGGCTACTTCCGTACGAACTTCCTGGAATCTTCATCGCTGGTAGTGCCGCAGCATCCCATCGAGGATTACAAGGCGGTGCGCAAAATGCAATCATTGCATGAAGGCAGCATAAACGGCAATCAGGCCGGCGATCCCGTCAAAGCCGCCGAGGTGCTGATTCGTGTGGCCGAGCAAGCCGAGCCGGTGCTGCACCTGTTCCTGGGGCCGGACGCCTACGACATGGTCGAGAAGAAAATAGAGAAAGTGAGGAAAGAGATGGAAGCTGTCCGCGACCTGGCAACAGCCACAAACCTGGACAAATAGATTGTCCTTCAGAAGCCCTGGCGCCCGACACAGCGCCGGGGCTTTTTTTACCCATCCATGTCAACTATACAGTTCCAGAACGGTGGCGAAGGAAGCAACCGTTGAAAAATATTTTTTGTTGTACTGTTAAACGGACTGCAAATACGGCTAATTTAGTAATGGACCCTTTTTTAACGGCGCGCCATCTTGACCAGCAGTAACACCGCAGACCTTGCCAACCTGTACCTCGGGCAACAGTATCCCTCGGCCACTCATTCTTCTGTTGTGCAAGAAAGCACGCGGCATTGGTGCCACAACACCCTTTGGGGACAGTTGTTCTTTTTTGTTCGCAGGATAGCCGCGCGCAGTGCCGGCAGCATTCTCAACGCCGACGTGCTGCTGGCCGGCGACAAAGCCGACCTCGTTGCTAACAGCGTGCGTCTGCACGTGCTACAACAGCTCTTTGAGCCGCTTACCGAAGGACTCGCGCGCTTCGCCACCTACGACTCTTATCCTACGCCCACGCAAGCTGGGCCGGGACATCTGGCATTTATGGCCATGGCCTACTCGGGCCTCACCCTGGAGCAGATGCAACAAGCCGGCATTGAACAGACAGAGCAAGAATATCTTACTTTCCTGCAAGCCCAACGCCTGGGGGGATTGGGGGGCATACAGCACAAAAGCGAACTGTTGCGGCAGCCGTTGGATGCGATCAAAAGCCCCACGCTGCAAGGTTATCTGTTTGTCAAAAGTATACAAGGCATGCTGGCGGACAAGAACAAAAAGTTCTGGGATCCCAACGTGTTTCTCAACTTCATCGTCAACTTCTTCTTTAACGACATCGGCTGGTTCAACGCCACACTTCATCCCAACACACGACCAGAAGACATTCCAGCGTCCCTCGCCGGATACTTTAACAGTCGCATCGGGCAGTTGCGCATGTTGCCGCCCGATGTCATCGACCAGTTTGAACAGGACGTTGCCGATCCCGGCCGTGTGGTTCATTGCCTGAATATGTTTACCACCGATGCTGATCAACAAGCAGGGCTCGCGTTACACCGCGCGTTATACACCGATCTGATCCAGCACGGCGAGGCTGTTACCCAGAGCCGGTTCTTTCAACGCAAGTATTTCCAGCTGTTTAGCCGTGAGGCCTACATCGAGATCACACGCGATGACCGGGTATTGTTCTATACACCGCTTCCATCGGCCGGCCCCGAAAGCCAAATGCCCGACATCGTAGTAGACGGCCTGGGTTATCGACTGGCCATGACGTTACCCAATCCAGGCAACTACCCGCCGATCAAGGCAAAAGGTGTTTTGCGTAACTACCGGGTCATGCAGGTACCGTTTAATACCTGTTTGATATTTTTAGCAGAAGAGAAATTATTATACAGTCATTTTCTGGCCAACTGGGAGCTGCTGGACGAAAAAGTGTTCCTCGATCATTTCGCGCTCGATGGTCACAACGACCCCGATAATTCCGGTATTGTTAAGATTGCGCTAGATGTTCTCCGCGAGACAAATGCCCCGATGGCGGCCCTGCACGCCAGTACGCTCAAGAAATTTGCGTTAGAACTGAATGGTCTATACCGGCTCACGCTGTCAGCCTCGTGTGTACCCGCTGAGTTAGACGGGGTAAAAGCCCTGATGAAAGACCACGGCTTTGATGCCGTGCTCGGTAACGACGAAGTGCTGCTCGATCTGTTGAGTTTTATCAGCCTGGCCAATGCGCTCAATATATATGATACCCGGGTTATGCAGAAACTGGGTAAACGCACAGGGATTATTTTTCGGGAAGATACATTGGCCGAACTCTGCCAGCGCCTGCAGGATAAAAACCTGTATTTAGTCCGCTTTGATGCCGAATATACCCTCTCTACAGGTATATAATTTTTAACCGGTCGTTGTATTCTAAAATATTCTCACTATACTTGGCGTACGATCTTTCAAAAAGTTGGCAGCTATAGGCGCCTCCGGAGCGCCCCGATAGTTGAATTATATAGTTTCAATCATTCTAATCTTAACTTGTGTATGATTTCTTTGTTCATTCGCAGGCGCACGGCGCTATTGTGTCTTTTTATTGCGTATTTCCCATTATTACGGGCAACACCCTATACACCCCCGATTATTCGGTCGTTACATGCAGACAATGTTCGTTACCCCAAAATCGGTAGTACGGTAGGAATAGATTTAAACAGTAATGCCACCGTGCTGGCCGGTACTGCTCCCGACTTTAACCGGGCACTGCTTACGGCAGTCATCACGCTGGGTGTTCCCGGCGAGGATAGCCTGTTAATTCGTCCGGTAACGTCCGGCGAAGGAATCACCTTGCAAGGCCGCAAGGTACTTTATAAAGGCGTCGTCGTGGGGACCTACCAGCCCGCCCTGGCCTGGAGCAGCCTCACGGTTCGCTTTAATGAAAGAGCCACGGCCGCCAGTATCACGGCCGTAATACGAAGCCTGGCCTATACAAACGTAAATACTGTTAACCCAACCGTGGCGCCTCGCAACATCCAGGTAGCCGTAAGCGACGGATACGGATCCGTCAGCACTACATCGGTGGTCTGGATCGAGATACTCATGCCTCGTCCGGCGCCCGTCGCCACGAGCGATTATTACCGCGTTTCAGAAGGTCAGACATCGCTTGTCATTCCAGCACCCGGTGTGTTGAAGAACGATTATCACCCCGACAAGCGACCGTTTGAAGCAAAGCTCACCCGCGATACGCCGGTTGGGCACGTTGTGGTCGGCCGCGACGGCAGTGTGCACTATACACCGCAACCGGGGACAACAGGTACCTATACGGCCACCTATACAAACTGCGACAACTGGGGCGTGTGTGTTTCGGAGACGATAACCTTTCAGGTCGGAGGTGAGAACGAAGCCCCGCAACCCATACCCGACCATTATCCTTTAAAAGAGCATCAGGGTTTGTTCATTGGCAGCGTCGGGAACGGAGTACTGGGCAATGATACAGACCCCAACAGTGGCTCGGGTATTGTCCTTACCGCCTCGTTAGTGTCATCACCTGAGCATGGAACATTGACATTCTATCCTAACGGAACATTCCTGTATCATCCGGCAGCGGATTATCATGGCGATGACACCTTTCGGTACAAAGCATGCGATACCGATAATGCATGTGCTGAGAGTATAGTAACAATTGCCGTGGCCGACGTCGACTACCCGCCCTATGTTCCCGACATCATCCTTGCGGTGCCTGACACCACGTGGCTGACCAGTGATCTTTTGCAAAATGTTATAAACTATGATAAGGATGTGCTGCAAGCCACGTTCCTGACAGAACCAACGTGGGGCAAATTGGTCCACCTCGCCGATGAAAGCACGTTCTCGTATATCTCACGCAGCAACCAGGAAGGCATTGAACGACTATTGTATCAGGTGTGCGACGGGAGCATGCAATGTGATACCGCCGCGGTAGTCATTACGGTCACGAATGCGAACAACAGACCCGCTGTATTCCTGCCGGCAATAT
Organism: Dawidia soli; assembly: GCF_018598185.1. Lineage (GTDB taxonomy): Bacteria > Bacteroidota > Bacteroidia > Cytophagales > Cyclobacteriaceae > Ohtaekwangia > Ohtaekwangia soli. The sequence goes on along the minus strand of NZ_JAHESC010000022.1, from coordinate 21,583 downwards.
TATCGGCCCGGGAAGATACTCCCACGCCACTAAGCGATATTTCCTTCGCCGATCCGGACGCCGGTAATAATCCCGTACGGGTAACATTCGAGGCGATTCAGACGGGGAGCGCAATGACAGCCGGAACGTTACCCCCCGGGTTGTCCATTGTGCGCACGGGCAGCCGGATCATTAATATCACAGGCCCGATATCTTCTATCAACACCTGGTTGAAGGAACAAGGCCTGATGTATACTCCCGTGAAAGATGCTACCAGCGGACAATCCATCCGGGTGGTGATCAATGATCTCGGGAATACAGGAAGCGGCGGCGCACAACAAGCTGCCGTCAGCAAGTCCGTTGCCATAATACCTGTGAATGATGCGCCGGTCAATAGCCTTCCCGGTGATCAGACAATGAAGGAGAACGAGCTACTAGTACTTACGGGGACGAAAGCCATCCGCATACATGACGTGGATGCAGGCGACGCCCGCATATCGGTCACAATCGCTGCTACCGGGGGGGTGTTGGTTGTTAGCCCGATTTCGGGTGGAGAGATAGGGGCAGGAGTTTCCTCGTTGGTTCTGACAGGTAGACTGGATAGTATCAACGCGGCCTTGACAGCGTTGGCTTTCCGGCCCACAAGGTCGGGCGCAGCCGTCATTACCGTTACAACAAACGACCTGGGCAACGTAGGCGAGGGTGGTCCGCAGATAGTCACAGGCGCGATTCATATAAAGATTGCAGCAACGCCGGCCGTGATCATGCGTGTAACCGCACTGTCGCCCGATGGGCTTTATAAAGCGGGTGATCACATCACACTCGCGGTGCAGTTTAATCATTCGGTGTGGGTATCCCAGGGAGTTCCCACGCTCGGCCTGGAGGCGGGCGAAGGCAGTCAGGCGGCCTATCAGGGAGGATCCGGCACACCGCAATTGTTATTCGACTACACCGTGCAGGCAGGAGATATCACGCCGCGGTTGGAGTATGCCGGTAGGCAAGCATTATTACTGAACGGCGCGCTGCTTCGGGACTCCTTAGCCACCGATGCGACGGTAGTACTACCGATGCCGGGAACTGCGTCCTCATTGAAAGGCACAAGTTATCTGTCCATCGATGGAATACCACCGGCACCGCCTCAGATAATGATACCTGCTCACAATAGCACTATCGAAGGAGATATACTGGTTATGGCCGGTACTTCAGAGGCCGGTTCCCGTGTCCTTATCAGCATGGACGGAAACGCGATCGGCACGACCGTCGCCGATGCCGTCGGAGGTTGGGACTATCAGCATGCGGAAGCGTTGTACGTAGGGAAACATACGCTGACATTACAAGCAACGGACAGCGCCGGGAACACGAGCACATCTTCCGGAGTGACCACGCTATTTGTAACCCGAGGTACGATTGTCAATAATGAAGAGGATGAACACCGGGCCACGCCGCGAGCCTACCCGGTGCCGGCGAAGGATATTTTGTTTATCAATCTGGGTACGAACGTGCAAACGCCTCTCGGAATAGGATTTGTCGACAGCCGGGGCATCACGCACTCGAATGCTGACTGGGAGTGGCAGGGACATACCCTTGCCGTGAATGTCTCATCGTTGAGCGGAGGCTTGTACGTTCTGCTATTGAAGTTGGAGAACGGACAGTATAAAGAAAGAATTCTTATTGTGAGATAATGACGGGTATTTAATATTCTGAATTTTCATAATTTAGATTTTTCGGAGGGTATGATGTCATGAAAGATGTTAGTAAGTGGAGGAGGCCTGCGGATCAGGGAGGTGAAGGCCCGGCAAACTCCAATTCCAGGCAATATTGGCTTTATAAGATAGACGACAATATTGAAAAATGGAATGAATTCTATCGGGAAGGTATTATTGGATTGCCTTTTGATGATCTCGGTGATTTGCGGAATTTTTTATCTTCTCTGGATTTGCGAAATATGTATCCCGATCGGCCGCGATATGAGAAGGAGAGTGATGCGTATTGGGATTTTTATCGCCGGGTAAGGACTGGCGATGTTATTATGGTGCGGGGTAAACGGAGTGCCATTTTAGGATACGGTATTGTTACTTCTGAATATCGGTACGAGGAAGAGCGGGAGGATCATAAGCACATACGTAAAGTGAACTGGATGAGGAAAGGGGAGTGGGACGTTAGAGAAACAAGAATGCACAGGCACCTGGTGAATGTCACGGCAAGTAAATCGTATGTTAATCAGGTTCGGGATACACTCGGTATAAATCCTCACGCAAACATACCTGTTTTGCTAAGACAATTCCTGGAGCAGGCCCAGACGAAGGATTTAACTACGACAAATTATCCCAAAGAGCATAGAGGTTTGCGTTTACATGTCAGCTTCGGAAAGGGCAATCAGGCCAAAGTGCCCTGGGTGGCGTTTACCGACGAGGACAACACCATTCAAAATGGGATCTATCCAACGTTCCTGTACTATCGTCGCGTTAAAAAGTTAGCGCTGGCGTATGGTGTAAGCGACCCTAACGCGCCGCCGCAGTCATGGCCCAACACCCAGGCAAGACCCACCATCTTATCATGGTTTAAGGAAAATCTAAACGAGACGCCTGATAAGTACGGAGCTTCGCTCGTCAAGGCGGTATACGATACAGACAAGCCGTTAGACTTTTCACAGATCAATGCGGATCTTGATAGCTTGCTAAAAGAATATAAGGACTTGCCGGAAGTATCAGCGCTTCATGAGGCGACAAGCATGTATGAGATCGAGCACGAAGACATAGCCTTTCGCGATGAGGTATACCATGAGATTTTCCTGGAATCAAAACAGGTAGACGATATCATCCACCTGCTAAGGCGGAAAAAGAACCTTATCCTGCAGGGGCCTCCTGGCGTGGGGAAGACGTTTGTGGCGAAACGCCTGGCCTACCTGCTTATGAATCGTAAGAATAACCGGTTCATCGAAACGATCCAGTTCCATCAGTCCTACAGTTACGAAGACTTCGTTCAGGGCTATCGCCCCCTGGGCGCAGGGGGCTTTACATTAAAGAACGGTGTCTTTTATGAGTTCTGCAGACGGGCACAAGAAGATCCGGAGAATGAATACGTGTTTATCATCGACGAAATAAACCGTGGTAACCTGGGCAAGATCTTTGGTGAATTGATGATGCTCCTCGAACACGACAAACGCGGCGCAGCGTTTGCCGTCCCCCTGATCTATGCCGCCAACAGCAGCGAACGATTTTATATCCCGGCCAATCTCTACGTCATCGGCACCATGAACACCGCCGACCGATCGCTGGCCCTGGTGGACTTTGCCCTTCGGCGACGTTTTGCTTTTGTATCGCTGGAGCCGAGCTATTCCGATCGGTTCATTGCAGTACTGAGAGGCAATTCGCTTCCAGAGGATTTTATTCACAGCCTGGTGCGAAAGCTGGATGAGGTAAACCACATGATTACAACAGACGTTACTCTGGGCAGTGGCTTCCTCATCGGCCACGCCTACTTCACCGATCTGGAACAACCCTTGGTGCCCACCTACCGCTCCATCATCGAAAATGAGATCAAACCCTTGCTGCAGGAATACTGGTTTGACGATGTGGCCAAGGTGAACAAAGCTATCGAGATCCTCATGTCATGAAAGAGATCCCAATTCAGAATATTTATTACCTGTTGTGCTATGCATGGGATAAACTGGAAGAACGCGACCTGGTAGCGGTAAACGCACAGAAGTTCAAAGATCTGCCGAATCTCTTCGCCCGTGTTTTGGTAAACGGGCTGCGCTTTTTATTCAAGCGTGGCCTGGATCGAAGCTATCGGTCGTCTGTAGAAGAGTACCGCGGTGTGAAGGGTAAGTTCCAGCTCACGCAGTCGTTAAAACACAATAGCCTGACCCTGGGGCGCGCCTATTGCGAATGCGATGAGCTAACACACAATGTACTTCAAAACCAGTTGCTCAAAGCCACCGTACACCAGCTGTTGCGCTACACCTCGTTGGATTCGCGTAATTACGATCTCTTGCGCCCGTTATATCAACGATTCCACGACGTAGACGACATACGCATTACCTCGCGCGACTTCTCCAAAGTCGTATTACATCGCAATAATAGTTTTTACAAATTCCTGCTAAACGTCGCACGCGTTCTGCACGAAAACCTCTTGTTTGACGAGACCAAAGGACAGTGGACATTCCGGGACTTTGTCCGCGATGAGGAGAAGATGGCGGCGCTCTTCGAGAAATTCATTTACAACTTTTATCGGCATGAGGTTGGCAATCGCTATACCGTGGCATCCGAATATATTACCTGGCAGGCTGTGCCGATCGGTGATTCATCGCTGGAATTTCTACCCAGGATGAAAACCGATGTGACACTCACAAATGTGGAGCGGAAGCTGGTGATCGATGCCAAGTATTACAAAGAAGCTATGGTGTCGCGTTATGACCAGGAGAAGTTTCGGTCTGCGCATTTTTTTCAGGTACACGCCTACGTAAGCAACCTGTTAAACGACGCCAACGCCGGCCGGCGGGTAGAGGGCGTGCTGCTTTATCCCACCGTGACCGTCGATTTTGATCAAACTTTTCGGGTTCGCGGACAAACCATCAGTTTCCGAACGATCGATCTCCGCAAGCCATGGACCGAGCTGGAATCTGACTTGCTCAACCGCATCATTCGTTAAATACTACGGCCGGATATCATCGGCAACGGGGTTAGTCATGCGGTGCATTAGGACAGACGTGCGGATAGCAGTGCGTCGCGTTCCCGAGCAAACGAAGTTTGTAAGGGGAATACACGTTCCCAAAGCCCGGAATAATAGACCACCCACCCTTCGTCGTCAGTAACCAGATCGGCGTGAAACTCCTGGTCTAATGTCTCAAAGTGATAATGATGATCGCCCATGCGGGTATAACGCTGCGGGGCAGGATATATGTCGTCGCCAATAAGGTCGATGTAGAGAACATGAATATCTGCCGATTGCTGATTTTGCAAGCCCAGTCGTTTAATGGGAAGCGTATTGGTAAAGGGTGTTAGCGAAAGATCGATGTCGATGCAGTCGTCGAAGCGGGTTAGGTGCTGGCCATGGTTGTCAAACCATCGGCCATCGTGTTTTCGGCTGATGTTGAGGAACAACGTGCCATTTTTTTTCACGATCGCATGGCTCACGTGCCACTGTGCGTCGACCTGAACTTCATATTCGATATGTACAGCCTGGCCATCTGCTTCGCCAATAATAAGGCCCTTTGCTACGGGTGTACCCGATACGCTTAACGAAAAATTCTCGGTGGTATGATAATCCGTGGCATACCAAATGAATGTCGGTTGTGGATACATGGCGTGTAAATTTTAGGTGTCTAAAGAATAAACGTAAAAAAATATGCCCGTGTTATTGCGTAACAAATTAGTTACGCGTTTATTTGTAACGAATTTGTTACAGATCAGAATTATATGCGCAGAGACGTATTTCAAGCCATTGCCGATCCCACCCGGCGGGAGATCATTGGTATGCTGGCATACCAGAAATTGAACTTAAACGCTGTTGCGGATCACTTTTCAATCAGCAGACCTGCCATATCCAAACACATCAAGATGTTGACGGAGTGTGGCCTGGTGGTGATCGAGCAGCAAGGACGCGAGCGGTATTGTACCGCAAGTCTTGGGCAGTTGGGCGAAGTGTCAGACTGGATTGAACAATACCGCCAGTTCTGGAACACCCGCCTGGATAATTTGGATAAGTATTTAGCGAAAACACAAAAACAAAAGAAACATGCAAAGCGCAAGTCAGACTAAAGAATCTGTATTGACCTTGACGCGTCAGTACGATTATCCGGCAGAGGCCGTATTCAATGCTTTTACAGAGGCCGATGCACTCGCCGAGTGGTGGGCACCTTCGGACATGTTTAAGGTGTCGGCCCTAAGCCTCGACTTCAAACCCGATGGACTCTTCCGTTTTAGAATGGACACCGAAGAGGGACCCATGTGGGCGAAATTTACCTTCGGAAACATTCGCCGGCATGACCTGATCGAATTCGTCCTGTCGTTTACGGACGAAAAAGGAACCGTGACACGAGCACCCTTCTTTGAATCCTGGCCGCTGGAAATTTTTGTGCGCGTTACCCTGGAGGAAGAAGGCGGTAAAACAACGCTGACGCTGGAAAGCTCACCGTTTAACGCCACGCAACAAGAGCTTGATACCTTCCAGCAGAACAAAGACAGCTTCCGTCAGGGTACAGAAGCATCCTTGCAGCGTTTGGAAAAGATCCTCGCGCGGTAAGCTCCTGGTCGAGCGCGAAAAAGAGCCCGGGCTAACTCCCTGGGCTCTTTTAGTGTGCGTGTGTTCGTGCATGTCAGCAAAGATTGTCCAGTGCTTGCTCGATCGTCGGAAAACGGAAGCGATAGCCTGCCTGCAGCAAACGAGCAGGAACAACGCGTCGGCTCTTTAGTATCAATTCCGTTTCGGTTTGAATGATGTGAGCACCAATCTCCAGCAACCCTGCCGGCATGGGGATCCCGAAGGGTATACCTGTTGCCTGGCGAAGCGCGCGCATGAATAGCTTATTCTTAACAGGTACCGGGGCGGTGACGTTGTATACACCGGCGGTTTCCGGATGTGTTATCAGAAATTCTACAATCTGGACAAAGTCTGTTTCGTGCAACCAACTGCAGTATTGATTTCCACTGCCTTGCTTGCCACCCGCGCCAAGCTTCGCCATCATTTTTAACGGCCGCAGTGGTCCGCCGTGATTGCCCAGCACAATGCCGATGCGCAATAAGATCTTGCGTGTAGCCGGCGTGTCGACGCTATTAAACATGGCTTCCCATTTTTGACAAACGTCCACGGAGAAGCCTGTTCCGATCTCGCCGGTATACTCATCCATCTCGCGATCTTCAGCATGGCGATAGATTGTCGCGGAGGCCGCATTAAGCCACGCCTTGGGTGGGTTTTTTGCCCGCTGTATGGCGGCGCCCAGTATTGCCGTGGCGTCCAGGCGGCTGCTATAGATCAGGCGCTTGTTCTCTTCCGTATAGCGACAGTCGACAGAGCGTCCGTTCAGATTTACGACGACCTCTGCACCCTCCAGCGTTGTGGTCCAGGGGCCGAGATTCTTTCCATCCCACGTTACATACTGTACTGGGCCCTGTTGACGGGTGGTGCCTCGCGTCAGGATAACAACTTCCCATCCGTGGGCTTCATAATGCTGGGCCAGGCAGCTTCCGAGAAAACCTGTTCCACCGGCAATGACGATCTTTTTCATATAAACAGAGATTAGAGAATGATACCCAGGACGATGAAGCGATACAATACCCAGGTGAAACATACCACCCAGGGCAGCTCCAGTATTTTGACACGGCGATAGTGTTCCAGAAACATGATCGCCACGACCGTGATAAAGTAAATAGTATAGGGGACGGGAGAGGTAATCATACCGTGGAGAAAGAAGGCAGGTAATAACAGCAGCGCCCCCAGCAGTGAAACGGTCATCATGTTGCCGAGATAGTGTACGAACCGTTGCCGGTGTAACATCCAGACGGCGAAGCCTTGAAAAACAAGTTGCCCGCCGCAGACCAGGAACTCGCGACCAAAGGTAGAAGCAGGTACCAGCGGCACCAGCAGCCGTGTGTAGTTTGCCAGCACCAGGGATGCAATAAACCATGTCAGCAGGATATAAGCCCACCGGTAGCCATAATGCATGGATGGGGTGCAGCTAGCGGCCCCTTCAAAGACTTTACCCGGCGCCACCACCTTTCGGTTGTAGGATATAAAGGAATAGAGCTTACTCATTAGCCAGCGCAACAGCCGCACACGTGTGAACAACCGGAGCGCGGGAAAACGATTTGCCAGCACGGCTACGATAGCGTCAGCGCCGTAGGCAACGGTGTGATCACGGTGGTTGACCAGCGCTATTTCGTTTCGGGCGCGGTCCCAATCCACGCCGTCAATTTTTCCAACAGACTCGTTATAAGACTTGCGTCCGGCTTCGTCCAGCATCCCCGTGCTGACAAAAGCACGCGTATAGGTTACGCACAGGGGACATTCGTTGTCGTACAGGATGGTGTGATCTTCGAGCGTTTTCATAAGAATCGGTCATTTCCAGCGACCGCCACATTCATATGTACGATAAAGATACTACTAAGTTTTGAATTTTCAGACTTTTCTGAAAGTTTCTGAAGTGAATGATTAGGGAAGTGGCTAAAATCTTCGTTTTTAGGTTCTTAGACGACTGGGGGAGGTTGTGGTCTGGGATGTTACACAAAAAAAACGTATGTTATCCTCATGAAAACACCCTTCAAACCCAACGGTTACAATTCCGTTTCACCCTACTTTATTTCGAGTGATGCCCGGAAATTCGCCGCCTTGCTGCAGCAGCTGTTCCAGGCCACCGAGCTGCGCAAATTCGACCGGCCTGACGGTACTATCATGCACATGGAGTTGCGCATTGACGACTCGGTTATTATGGTAAGCCAGGCATCCGAAGAATACGGGGCGATAACGCACATGATGCACGTGTACGTTGCCGATGTCGACGCCGTTTACAAAAAAGCCCTGGAAATGGGCTGTCAATCATTGGGCGAACCTGTACAAAAAGGAGATCCCGATCGTCGCGGTGGTTTTACCGACTTTGATGGAAACCAGTGGTACGTGTCCACACAGGTTGGGGAATAGGACACTACTCCGATCGCAGCACTTTCACCGGATTGATCGTAGCGCCTTTGATCACCTGTACGCTGACGGTAACTAATGTTATGCCTGTGAGTGCCAGAACCGGTACCACGAAGAGATCCCACGGCAGCCCGATGCGATAGGCAAATCCCTGGAGCCATCGGTCGACACCCAACCATGCTGCGGGAATAGCCACGACAGCGGCTACGGCAATCAACAGTACGAACTGGCGGCACAACAGATACAGAATACTGTTGACAGAGGCTCCCAGTATTTTGCGTACACCAATCTCTTTTAATTTCAGGGAGGTGGTATAGGCTGCAAGGCCCCACAGACCGAGGCAGGAGATGGCTACCGCCAGGCCGGCAAACACACCGAAGATGTTGCCAAACTGGCGGTCGCTTTTATATTGTGTGTTAAAGGAGTCGTCCAGGAATTGATACTCGTATGGATCACCGGGCATCAGCTTTTTATACAGGGCGCCTACGGCTTCGGTTGTAGCCTGGATCGATCCGCCTTTGAGGTGGAGTGAAATGGAGCGGGGTACAATGGTATCGGCAAGGAAGAGGAACGGTACGTGCGCTACGCGCAGGGAGTTCCAGTGATAGTTTTTCAGTACGCCTGTAACGGTGGCCGTATCCCGGTCCAGCAGGATCTCTTGCTGCAACGCTTCTTCTGCCGTATGGAATCCTAACGCCGACAACGCAGCTTCGTTGATAATAACGGACTGCATACTGGAACGCACACCCGGATCAAAATTCTTTCCAGTAATAATGTCTATGTTATACGTGGGAATAAAGTCGGGATCGATCCAGACAATACTGCTGAGCTGGGCATCACCGGGTGTTGCAGTGCGTTGGCGAATGCTGGCCCCCCAGTTGTGTTCCTGGCCAGGCACGGAGCCGGAAGTGGCTACAGCGCCTATGCCGGGTATTTTTCGTGCTTCGTCTTTAAAGATGGCCAGCCGCTGCTTTGCCTCCGTCCACGGAAGTGTTCCCGGTCCGGCAACAATTAGCATCTGGTCCGTTTGCATGCCCTTGTCCTGCGATTGCATGAAATCGATCTGCCGGTATACGGCCAGCGTGCCCGCCATCAGAATAAGCGATGCGGCAAACTGAAACACCACCAGTGCCTGCCGGAGTGAGAAATGCCGCGTGCGACCGGTCCCCTTCAGGCCTTGTGTAATGCGGAACGACGACAGCACAAAGGCCGGATATATACCCGATGCCAGCGTGCCTCCGGTAAGGAATATGCTGAGCGTTACCCAGGTTCGCGGATCGTTGAATTTAAACGTGAGCGCTTTGCCCACAACGGTAGCCAGCGCGGGCATTAACAACGTCGCGAGGCCTATGGCTAATGCCAACGCCATGGCATTGATCACAAAAGACTCGACCAGAAACTGCATCACCAGCTCGCCGCGTAAGGCGCCGATGGTCTTTTTGATGCTTACCTCGCGGGCGCGTTCCAACGCGCGGGCGGTGGACAGATTGATGTAATTGATCCAGGCGATAAAAAGAATGAAGACACCAATTACACCAAAGAAATACAACGTCTGAGGATTTACTGTTTCCACATCGTGCCGCAAACCGGGCGTCAGGTGGATATCCCGCACGGGTTGCAAATTCATTTCTATGCGACCTTTGATCTCTTTTAGCTTGGGGTCCAGATAACGATGACAGAAGTCTGGTAACTTGTGTAAAGCTGCTTCGTGCGCGACATTCTCGCGCAGTAACAGGTATGTTTGAAAGTTATTCCAGCCCCACCCGTCGTCGTGGCTGTATTGCCAGCTGTTCAGCATGCTATGCATGGGAACCAAAATGTTGAAGTCAAAGTGTGAGTTTTGTGGTAGATCTGCCAGGACTGCCGTTACGGTATAGTCTCCTTTCAGGCGGCCGCCGGCAAGGCGGAGTGTTTTGCCGAGGGCCTCGTCGTTGCCAAAGTATTTCCGGGCAATGGTGCGGGTAATGACAATATTGTTGGGAGCGTCAAGGGCAGTGGCAGTATTCCCATCGATTACGGCGAATGTAAATGCGCGCAGAAAGGTAGAGTCTACCGCGAGCATGTGGTTTTCGTGAAAGGCCCGCGCTTCACCCGCCGGGGCGTCGTAGAGAACGACACCGGCCTCGTCGTGTGTGCGGATATACGTTTCAACCTCCGGAAGCTCGTCTGCCAGGGCAGGCCCCAGCCCATACGTGGTCTTGGGGTTGGGGGCCATGATCTCGCCTTCTTTGTGAAGCTGGCGAGTAATGCGGTAAAGGGAGCCAACGCGCGAGTGAAACTGATCGTAACTGGTTTCAAAATCAATATAGTGAAGAATGACCAGACAAGCCGCCACGCCGGTGGCCAGGCCCAGAATGTTGATGCTTGAGAAGGCGGCGCGCTTCGAAAGATTGCGGAAGGCGAGGGTAAGGTAATTTTTGATCATGGCGAGGCTGAGGTAAGACCGTGGGCTACGGCGACGATAGTGAAAGAACTTGATATACTCCGGGCGCAGGTAGCGAATCACGCTTCCGGCAAATTTCCATCTGGTCGCCGTGGGCGACTGGTCATATTGTTTTTCGAAAAGCTCCGTAAGATCCCCTTCTACCTCGTCGAGGTAGTCTTCGCGACAAAACCATCGCAGAAACTTCAAGGGATAGCGGGGCGGCAGAATACTCATATTTCCTTAGCAAACGTGAATATAATTCATTAGTTTCACTTTCGTTAAGTAAATAAGCGTGATTCCATAAAAAAGCCCGTTTCCGGACATTGCATACACGCATGTAACCTCCAAAAACGGGAACAACTATGATTTGACGTGGATATGGTCAGGGTCTTACGCAGAGCAAAGCCACACCAGCGGCACTGCCCCTGGACCTTTCGACTATCGTTGTCGCATAGATACAGCAGCGCTCTATAGGCTGCTGTAACTGTGCCGGAACTGTGCTATAACCCTGGCTTTACCTGGGCCGACCTATGCTAATCTTCGCTGGAATATCGTTGAAATCTTTCGTTAGACCAGCACCCACCCGCCGTCTACGACCACGGTTTGGCCGGTAGTATAGGGTTGCTTCATCAGGTACAGATATGTCAGCGCAATCTCTTCCGGGCCGGCTACCATTTTTACCGGGAGTGCATGGGCCGTTGCGTTGTACATGCTTTCGCGATCCTCCGTGCTCATGGCTGACCACAGATCGGTTTTCACGATGCCTGGCGATACAATGTTCACGCGGATGGGCGCCAGCTCTACGGCCATGGCGCGGGTGAACCCTTCCATGGCGCTGCAGATTGACGTGCCGAGTGACCAGCCTTTGCCGGGACGTTCGGCGGCTACTCCGCTGGTGAGGGTTATGGCACCGCCTTCGCGCAGGGAGGGGGCTCCGTATTTGATTGAGAGGAATGCGCCCCAGTAGCGTATGGTAAAGTAGTTGCGGGCAAAAGCGACGTCGGTTTCCGAGATGTTGCTCAGACGAAGGTTCTCTCCGGCGGTATAGACCAGGTGATCGAACGGGCCCATGGTAGCAAAGAAATCCTTAATCGCTTCTTCGGCCGAGAGGTCCACGGTATAGCCGGTGGCTGTGGCGGGTAATGTTTTTAGCGCATCGTCCACGCGCTGGGGATTGCTGGAACCGATCACGACTACGGCGCCTTCTGCCGCCGCTGCCCGGGCTACTGCCAGTCCGATACCGGCGCTGCCGCCCAGAATAATAACTCTCTTTCCTGCCAGTGTAAACCGATTGGCTTGTTTGTCTGATGTGCTCATGTTTATCCTTTGTTTGTTGTTACAAAGGTCCGTCGGCACGGCGAGGATGGATTTACCAAATGGTAAAAACGAAGAGACTATCGCAGATTCTTGCGGATGCGGCTGAGGGACTGTTGGGTGATCTCTAAATAAGAGGCGACATCGCTCAGCGGCACCTGCAGGGCGATGTCAGATTGCTGCATTAAAAATAGCTTGTAACGGGTCTGGGCATCGTGGCCCAGGTAGGTGTTCCGTATGCGGATCTTGTCGAGCAGGGCGTGCTGCCGTATCTGGTCGATCAGTTGCTCCAGGTAGGAGATCTTGTCGTACAGCGCCAGCAGCGCAGCCTTACTGATGCTGAAGACCTCACAGGGGCATGCCGCCACGATGTCTTCTTCGGCTACCGACTCGTGCAGAAAACTTTCCAGGATCGTGCAAAATTGATTCTGGCGGAGAAAATAATGAATAACCCGTGTACCCTTCTCGTTGGTCACGACGATCTTTGATACCCCACGCCGGATAAAGAACATTTCCCGGCATACGTGCCCGCCTTCGAACAAGATCTCACCTTCGGCAAACGTCTTTGGTGTAAAGGCCGCTTCGATCAGCGCCTGGTCGTCTGCGGGTATGTCCGTGAAAAGTTGTAGAAATGCGGTCAGCTCATTTCTCATCGTGTGGCTCCATCATCGGTGTCTTCTTCGTCATCGTACTCTTCTTCCTCTTCGTCGTACGCCTCTTCGTCGGAGGGGCTCAGGCGCCAGAGCCCGTAAGGGTTTTCAAACAGCTCGTCGCCGGAGTGTGGTTGGTCGTAGATCGCGAGCATGTCAAATGCACTCTCTTCCGAATTTTCGAGCTCCAATTCGAATATAAAACCTTCGTCCGGGAATTCCGGTTTGTCTAATACCTGGAAGGTATTGAACTCCACCGCCAGCTCTGCGCCTCCTTCGAATTCCAGGCCAGCGATCAACACGTCTTTCATGCCCAGGTTATGCATGCCCCGGGAGTAGGTCGTTTGCTTGCCGTCGTATACGGCGGGGTGCACAAACATCAACATGAGGTCTACATCGTCGTCGGCATATTGATTTTCCGGGTGCAGGCGGCCTGTGCAATGCTCCCACTCGGCCCGGGAAAACGCTATACCCGATGACTCCACCTTTATGCCTACGCCCCCGGCATTTAGGATCGCGATGGCCGCCGCGGCAATTGCTCCGGCGGTGGCAAAGCTGCCGGTCTCGCCGACAACGTAGGTAATATGCGTGTGCTGGTCTATCGCATCGAGAAATTCATCGTCCACGCGGCGGTATTCGTCAAAGGCGGCGGCGGTGGCAAAGGACTCGCGCAAACCATCGTTGCGGTCCTGGATCACGACCTCGTAGGAGTCGCCGGTGCGCAGGTTCCTGAGAATGCCGTCCTGAAATTCAAAAGTACCCCGGTTGGTCTCATGGATCGCGGCAACAAGGGCCTCGCGACTGTCCCACTTCCCGGGTATACCCAGGACTGTTTTAGGTTTACGTATACTTTTTTTTGAACTTTGACGCGGTTGGGGCATGGCTTAAGGGGTATTTGAAACGGATTTAACATTCCAAATAAAGTAAACGCCACGCATCTATAGTGTATTGCCGCGATATTTTTTTGCCTTAGTCCTGTCGGAGGTGCCGTACGGGATTGGCGCGGGCGGCGGTCATGGCTACGGAGCCTACCGTAAGTCCTGTAATCACCAAGGGCACGAGCCCCCCGATGGCGAAATACCAACCGCTCAGCGGAACGGTATAGGCAAACGTGGCAAGCCATGCACGGACCACCAGGTAGCTAACGGGCAGGGCGAAAATAATGGCAATGCCTACCGGCCGTGTAAAATTACGCAGCAAGAGTAGTATTATCTCCCGCCCGCTGGACCCCAGTACTTTGCGAATGCTGATCTCCTTTTTTCGGGTCTCCAGGGTGAAGACTGCAAGACCGAACAAGCCCATGCATGCTATTATAATGGTCAACCCGGCAAAATATTTTGATAGGGCCGATGTCCGTTGCTCCGATGCATACTGTTGCGCATAGGTCTGGTCGATAAAATGATAGCCGAAGGTAAACCCGGGATTATACGTTGCATAGAGTTTCCGCAAGGAGGCAAGGGTTTGTTCTTCCCGTCCGGGATGTATACGCACCCACAGCGTCATGCTTTCGGTGGGCGACAACACCAATGCCATGGGTTTTATCGCTTCGTGTAATGATCGGACGTGAAAGTTCTTTACAATTCCAATGACCTCCCGGCCGTCAACGACCTTGCCAATGACATGTTCTTCGCCGACGGCATCCACCGCAGCCTCATTCAGGATCCATCGGCTATTAGCCTGTCCTGTATCCTGTTGCCGGGAATATCCCCTGCCTTCTTTGATCGTTAGCCCGAGTGTTTCGATCATGTCGACGGTTCCCTGAAGCACCTGGCAGGTTATCTTCTTATCGTTATAGGAGAATGAGCCCGGTAGTCCGGTACCGTCGCCGGTAAGATAACCGACCATGCCGGCAGCCTGGACCACGCCTGGCAGCCGTTTGACTTCGGTCAGAAACGCATCGGTCTTTTGTACCAATGCGCCGTCAACGTCGAAGTATAACAGGTTGTTTTTCTGATACCCCAGGTTCGTAGACATCACAAAGGCGATTTGTTTGTAGATAATGATCACGGCGACGATAAAAATGATCGATGCGGTAAATTGAAAAACAACCAGGCCCTCGCGTACCATATTTCCCGCGCGTGGGCCGATGATCTTTCCTTTCAATGCCTTTGCCGGGTCGATGCCCGAAAGGTATAGGGCCGGGTAAATGCCGGCGAGTATACCGGTTGTGAACGTGATGGCCATCAAGCCAAGTACAAACCGGTACGTCGGTGCGAGGGCCAGGTGTTTTTGCGTAATGATGTTGAAATGCGGGAGTATCAGTTTAACCAGGGCCAACGCCACGGCCAGGGAAAGCAAGGTCAGAAAGATCGTTTCGCCCAGTTGTTGTACCATGAGGGAAAGACGGCTTGCCCCTACTGTTTTTTGAATGCCGATCTGTTTTATCCGTTGCGTGGCGCGTGCGGTGGAAAGGTTGATGAAGTTGATGCTGGCGACCGTGACGATACAGAGGGCGATGATACCAAACATGATGACATAGTGAATGCGTCCTCCGTCTTGTTTGCCGTTGGTATACCGGCCGTAGAGATAGTTGTCTGTGTATTGTTTCAGAAAGAGCGTGCTGGTGGCGGCTTTGTCTTTTGACTGAATGTAATGGCTAAGCTTTTGATTGATACGATCGATGTTGCCGGGGGCTTTTAGAAGCACATACGTGGAGAATGGCTCGGTGAATTTCCAGTCGGGCGGAGCAGGTTTTGCGACGTCTTCAAACAGCGCAAAGGGCAGCACGAAATCAAATGGTTCAGACGAGTTGGCGGGCAGGTCCTGGAATACACCCGAAACGACGACGTCTTGTCGGATCGACAACAGCGAATAGGAAATGGATTCTCCGATAGGGTGAGGGTTATTTCCGAACAACGCCTTTGCTAACCGTTGCGAGATTACGATGGAGTATTTATCGCGCAATACACGTTCAGGCGTGCCTGTTACAAGCGGGTAGGAGAACATGCTGAAGAAGTCTTCACTGGCGAATTTGACGGTAGCTTTGACATGTTGCCCGCGGGCCGAGAGGGTAAATTCGGGGAAGAAGTGTTGTGGCGTGGCGATGGCTACCATGGCGACCTCGGGTATATCGGCTTTGAGCGCCGGTGCCAGGAAGCGGGGTGTTTGTCCACTGGTTTGAATGCCTTGTGCCGTGGGTTGGTGATACATAGCCTGGTAGAGCTGGGGTGTGTGGTATCGATCAAACGAAAGCTCGTCGGCTATCCAGAGATAGATCAGGATAACGCCGGTCAGCGCGGTCGAGAAGCCGATGGCATAGATGAGGAAGGTGCCTTTTGCCCGCAGTGCATTGCGGTAAAAAACGGTCAGAAGCTGTTTTAACATACACTCACTCGGTTTAGGTAAGATCGGCGGTAACACGGTAATGCCGGTCGGGCCGGAAAGTCACATGGATCCCTCCCTATACTACGATCTCGCGTTCGGTATGTACTTGTTCCAAAAAATGCCTGTCGTGCGACACGACGATGAGGGTGCCGCGGTAATCCCGCATGGCGGCGATCAAAATGGCCGTATTCTGAATGTCCAGGTTGTTGGTAGGCTCGTCCAACACGATCATATCCGGCGCCTGATCGCTGATGGTGAGGCAGCATAACATCAGCCGCATCTTTTCCCCGCCGCTCAGCGCGTGACAAGGCTTGTTCCACGCATCCTTTGAAAATAGAAATCGGTTCAAGCGTATTTTGATCTCGTGCTCCGGCAACTTGCTGTCATTGACGCGTTGCGCCTGCTCGAAAACTGTTAACCGCAGATCGATCCAGGAATAATCCTGATCGATGTAAACCCATCTCACGGCGGCGCGGTCCAGTGTACCAGCGGTCGGCTGGATCTCACCCAGCATGATCCTGATCAATGTTGTCTTTCCCGAGCCGTTACCTCCGACGATCGCCACGCGTTCGCCACTGGTCACCGAGAAGGTTAACGGATGCCGCCAAAGCGGGCGGTCCCGGTAAGCGACGTTGATGTCGTGTGCTTCCAGCAATCTCTTGCCTGGGTGCAGGCTCGCGTCGTCCAGGTCGATCTTCATTTTGTCCAGGTCAGGGATCTCCTGGCGAAGCGTATTAAGCTCCCGGGCGATATTCTGAACCTTGTCGGCATGGGCGTCCTTTATGCGCGAGGTGCTTTTTTCTGCGTTGTTGCGGAAGGTGTTCATGGAGATAGTGGGCAGACCGGCTTTCTCCTGCTTCTTTTTGCCGCGGGCGTCGAGGCGCTGTCGTCGTTCCAGTGATTCGCGCTCGACTTCCTTCGCTTTGCGCAGCGCCTTTTCTTTGCTCTTCAGGTCGTGCTGCAGTGCGTCTTCGGCGATCTTCTTTTGTTCGCTGTAGAAGTCATAGTTGCCTCCGTAGAGGGTCAGGCCGTGGCGGTCCAGTGCATACACCTGGGGCAGTAAGCGGAGTAACGTCTGATCGTGGCTGACGACCACCAGGCCGTGGTCCGTGATGGAGATATAGCGGTATAGTTGCTCGCGGCTTGTTGCGTCGAGGTGGTTGCTGGGCTCGTCCAGCAGAACGATGTCGGGCCGGTGAATGGCAATGCCCGCCAGGAATACTTTGGTCTTTTGACCACCGCTTAGCGTGTCCATCGTATGGTGGAGTGAAATGTCTTCGAGGCCCCAGGCGGCAAAAGCGTCGCGACAGCGTTCTTCCAACAACCAGTCGTCGTTTAGCATGGCCAGGTGTTCTTCGGTGGCACGGCCGGCCATGACCTCTTGCAGGGCCCGCAACGGGCGGTCCACGTGCAGCGCTTCTGCTACGGTAAGGTCATTAAATTGTCCCGTGTGTTGCGGTATATAATAAGGTTTCGTCTCCAGGCTGATGGTGCCTGAGGCCGGGCGTAGCTGTCCGGCCAGCAACTGCAATAGCGTTGATTTGCCGGCGCCGTTGTTGCCGATGAGTGCGATCTTTTCGTGAGGATGAATGGCAAGATCGATGTTTTCGAACAGACGATCGCCGTTAGGGTGTATGTACGATACACGATTGAACGTAAGCATATTCTTTTCGGTAAAAAAGTGAAACAAGGAAAGCCCGGAAAGGGGCTTCGTTTTAGACCGGTGAAAGAAAAGCTGACTACACGCTTACGTTAATTCGTTGTGATGCAAATATACGAAAATCTTAAATCAGTTGCAGCTGGGCTGCGAGGCGGATCAGCGCTGCGGCATTGTTTACGTCAAACTTCTGCATGAGGTTACGGCGGTGCGTTTCAATCGTGAACGGACTTACGAGCAGCTCGGCAGCAATGTCGGCGCTGGTCTTGCCGTCGGCAATCATGCGAAGGATCTGCTTTTCGCGTTTCGTGAGGGGTGGCACGGCTTTGACGTGTGCGGCAGAGGGCCTGGCGATGATCTTTTTTACCTCGTCGCTAAAGGCCATCTGGCCGTTCAGCGCTTCGCGCACGCATTGCATAAGCTCCGGGGCGCCGACATTCTTCAGCAGATACCCGCTTGCACCGCTGGACAACATTTGCATGATCAGCGCCCGGTCGTTGTGGTTACTAAATCCCAGCACGCAGGTATCGGGTGAGAGATTTTTTGCTTTTTGACACAGCTCTACGCCGTTGGTGTCGGGCAATGTGATGTCCAGTAACGCCAGGGTTACCAGGTGTTGTGCTTCGCGCAGATGTTGCAGAAAGGTTTCACCGGTGTTAAACTCCAGGAGGGCCGCGTGCGGCATTTCCTGGGCCAGGATGCGGCGGAGGCCTTCGACCACGACGGGGTGGTCTTCCACCATGGCAATGCGCAACGTATTATCGGGTTGTGACATCAAATTCAATATTTATGGTGGTGCCCTCGCCCGGGGCGGATGTAATATCAAGCTTTCCGTTGAGATATTCTACGCGGCTGCGGGCATTTGACAACCCAATGCCGGGCCTGGCGATTATTGCTGCGGGATCGAAGCCCTTGCCGTTGTCTTCCAGCGTGATAAAAAATCGCGTGCCGTTCTGGCTGCATTGCACGAGGATCTCCCTGGCGTGCGCATGCCGGACGGCGTTGGTCAGGAGTTCCTGTACGATGCGGTATATATTTATTTGTACTTCGGGTTGAATGTCGCGCTGGATGCCGAACGGTTGGAAGTTTACAGACATTGTGTCGGTGCTGAGAGAATCGCACATGTCTTTCAGGGCGGGCTCGAGGCCCATGAGCAATAGCGACTCGGGCATCATGTTCCGGGCGATGCGGCGGAGCTCGTTGGCCGAGACGTCGAGCTGCTCGATGACCTTTTGCAGTTGGGTGTCGGGATGTGATGTGCCGGTGGCCAGGCGAGAGAGGTTGATCTTGATGCCGGCTAACTGCCCGCCGAGCCCGTCGTGCAGGTCGGCGGCCAATCGCTTGCGCTCTTTCTCTTCGCCCTGCATCAAGGCACGGGTGAGCTGGATCTGCTGTTGCTGCTCGGTGTCTTTCAGCTGCTGGCGGTAACGCACGCTACGCTGGCGATAGAGGACTACACCCAGTACGACGCTGACAAACAGAAATAAGGAGATGGTGCCCAATAACCCGGCCAGCAGGCGGTTGTTGTGTGATTCGGTGGCAGCACGCTCTTTCTCGGCTTGCAGCAAGGTGATCTTACGCTCGCTCTCCGCGTGTTTGAATTTGTTCTCTAATTCGGCAATGTCTTTTTGCAGCTGCTGTTTGTGCAGGCTGTCGCTGAGGGTGATGTATTGCTTTGCCCACCGAAAGGCGTCGCGTGTGTTGCCGAGTGCCGCGTACGTTGAATACAGCTCCTGGTAGTAGAGCTGTTTGTCGACGGTAAATACGTGTGGGCTACGCACCAGCTCCTCTAACACCACGACGGCCTTTTTGTATTCTTTTTGGATGGATAACGCTTTGTACTTAGCATACGTCAATCGGTTCAGCGAGTGTACAGCGCCAAGTTTGGTGGCCAGGTCGATGCCCTTGTCGAGGCTTATGACGGCTTGTGCGGATCGGTTAGTCTTATACAGGTAGACTCCTTCTGCAAAATAAAAGCTCATGTACAGGTTCGAGCCCGGGTAGGGGGTCAGTAGCCGACGCGCCTGGTCAAGGGAGTTGCGTGCCGAGTCGTACGCCGGCAGGTTTACAAAGTTTTCGCCGGCGTTGATATAGGCTTCGATCAGCTCGGTCAGGTTGATGGGGTTTTCGAGTGGTGCACGGCGCAAGGCGGCGATGGACTGTTGCATGTACGTAGCTGCTTTCTCGCGCTGGTTGGCGTTCATGAAGATGATGGCCATGGCTTTATAGCTTTTTCCCAGGACCAGCAGATCGCCCGACTGTATGGCATATTGTACGGCCTTGTTGACGAACGCATCGAGCGCGCCTTTCTCATCGCCTTTCATTTGTTGCAGGATGCCATAGTTGTTCCAGATGATGCTGCGCAGCTTGTAGGCTTCCGGGTTGTTAAAGGGTTGCAGCAAGGAGTCGCTGGTGATGAGCTTTTTTTCGAGTGCGGTAATGTCGCCGGGTACAAATTCTACGATCGATCTGTAATAGTAGGATGCGGCTTCCAGCAAGGGATACCCTTTGGCGAGGTCGGTGCCTTGTTGCACAGCCGCTTTGCTTTTCTCGGCGTCGTTTACACGCCGGTAGAGAAGCGAGAGCTTAAGATAGGCATTGGCTTTGATGCTGTCGTTTGGGGCGGCGGCGGCTTCCTGTTCCTGGCGGGTGATGTAGGCGGCTTCGTCGCCCAGGGAGTAGCTCGTTTGCGCGGATGCGCTTAGGGATAGCGTTAGTGAGAAGAGCAGGAGGTATATTCTGTGCATGAGGGTTGGAAGATGGAACTGTGAAGAAACGAAATTTTTTGGATAGTAGGCTGACGGCAGTTACAAACTGCCGTCAGTTACAGGCACAAGTTCCCGCGCCTACGCTAACGCTGGGCGCTCAAACTTGCGCCAGCATATGTGTTCTACCAGAAAACCAGTAGAAAAAAATGCTGCTTTCGGGTGATTGATGTGGGTTATGTGGGTGCCTTACTTTGAGGCGTTCAAAAAACTCACTAGACGTATGAAAACATCTGTTCGTAATCTCTTCTTAGGTATGGTGCTCACGAGTGTCGTGGCGTGTGGCAGTGATGACGGCAACGATCCGGGGCCAGGCGGGGCAGACCTCGGTACCTATGTCGGCAATATTCAGGTAGTGAATGATCCGCAGACCAGCCTGGGATATATACAAAATGCGCGCGTGACGGTGAGCCATAACGGTACAACGGGTACTGTGAAGGTTACAGGCGATCCCGGATTTGAGCGCGAGTATACGGGTACGTACACATCGCAGGTGGAAGGTTATTACCAAATCGATGTTACCAAGCAAACAAAGCCTGTTGAGAAAGTGGCGGGTGATGTGGTATCGATCATTGATAACAAACTTACGTTCTGGATCGATCTGGCGAGTGACGAAGTGACGGTACGCGATGAGGATCCTGCTAACACGGGCACGTTCAAGATTTCCGGCAAGATCCAGATGATCGGCACGAACATGCTGAAGGAGTAAGGGTAAGGGTTTGCCGATTTTCGGCGAAAGGAGGCGTCAAAACGCCTCCTTTTTTATTCACGTTCGGGTAAATACCCCGCGGCTTGCCGCGTACGAAGAAAATAGTAAATTCCGGGCGTGAGCCCC
>NZ_JAHESC010000021.1 GCF_018598185.1 Dawidia soli | reverse complement strand
CGCTTACATCGGGCAACAACGCCTCAGGGATCGCACCGTAGCCCGGCAGCGTCGTATCGTAGAGGTAGCTTTCGCGTGCCCGCTTGCGCACAGCATTCAGCGGGACCAGGGCCTCTGCGGGACGCGACAGCTCGTTGAGCGCCTCGGCTTTCATCAACAGGATGTCGGCATAGCGCAGGTATACATAGTTCAGGCCGGCATCACCCACCAGGTTCTGCGCGATGGACTGCCGGTGTTTGCGCACCAAGTAGCCTGTGGCCGACCACCCGGGATCGAAGGTCGTGCCCAGCACCCACGGCTGCCCTTCGCGGCCCACCGTGTAGTCCAGGCGTGGGTCCGCAACGTCGGCCTCGGTGCGCTCGAACTCATTCACAAAGTCCTGCAGCGGAACATTGAACCCGTAACCGTTGCCGGGCACTTCGGCGAACCATTGGTTGAGGTGGCTGCCCAGCTTGGGAGTTTGCAGGCTGAGGTGTTGCAGCTCGAACAGCGACTCGCTGTTGTTCTGCGTAGAGTCCAGGAAGTTGTTCTGATAGACCGGTTGCAGGCTGTACAAACCCAGCGCATCGACCTGGTCGATGACATCCAGCGTGCCCTGCCATTCACCGCGATACAAGTGTACCTTGGCCAGCAGACCATACGCCGCGCCGGTCGTTACCCGGCCCACATCCATACCGGTATAGGTATTATCCAGCACCGGGGCGGCCTCTTCCAGGTCTTTTATGATCTGCGTATATACCGCGTCGACGGAAGACAACGGTTTGTTGATCTCGTCGCTGTTGATGGGCGGCATGAGCTTGAGCGGTATCTCGCCGAATACATTGACCAGGTTGAAGTAGAAGTAAGCGCGCAGGAATTTTGCTTCGCCCAGTACGCGGTTCCGCAGGGTCACATCCATGTCGATGTTGCTGCCATAGTACAACAGGTAGTTGGCACGGGAGATGCCTTCGTAATAATGTTTCCAGAACTTTTCGAGGTAGCTGTTGTTGCGCAGGTACGTAAAATCGTCGATGTATTGGATGTCGGTCTGGTCGCCGGCCTGGCCACCCTTGGCGGCATCGTCGGAGGCAATGTCGCCGAATACCCAAAGGTCGTTGTCGGTCGAAACGAACGAGGCGACATTGTAGATGGCGTTTACCGCCAGTAATGCATGAGCCTCCGTTTTATAGAAGGTAGCATTGGAGTATGTTCCCTGCAGCTGCTCGTCCAGGAAATCAGAGCACGCTGTTGGCAGGAGTACGGCCGCGGTCAGGAGAATGCTATAGACTCGTTTCATAAGGTTTGCGCTTAGAATGAAAGGTTGACACCGAGGTTGTAGGAACGTGCGGAAGGATAAGTACCCCAATCCATACCGGCGGAGCTGTCGCCCTGGCCTTTGGCGTTGTCGCTGGTCGTCATCTCGGGGTCGAGCCCCTGGTATGAGGTGACCGTCAGCAGGTTGGTGCCCGAGGCATAGATGCGCACCGACGACAGCCCGATCTTGCCCGCCACCGCCGCCGGCAGCGTGTAGCCCAGCTGCAGGTTCTTCAGGCGGGTGTAGGAGCCATCTTCCAGGAACCGGTCGGAAAACACGTTGGCGTTGTTACCGGAGGCGTCCCACGAGGCACGCGGATATTCGTTCGTCGAGCCGGGGCCGGTCCAGCGGTTATCGAAGTAGCGCTGGGTGACGTTGAAGGCGCGATAGAACCCTTCGATGTCGCGGTTCAGGACCGAATAGATCTTCTGGCCATACGCACCCTGGAAAAAGAGCGAGAAGTCCCACTGTTTGTAGTTCAGCGCGATGTTCAGGCCGGCCGTTACTTTGGGAATGGCGCTGCCGGCGTGGCGACGATCCTCGGCAGTGATGGTATTGCTCTCGTCCTGATCTTTATACATGACATCGCCCGGCTGGATCGTGGCACCTTGGTAAGCATGGGTAAAGATCTGCGTCTTGTCCTGGAAGATGCCCTCCACTTCGTAGAGATAGAACGATCCTACCGGGTGGCCTACCTCGTTGTAGATCAAATAATCCGACCCGATCTGTCCACGGCGGACCGCGGGGTTCATGGCCAGGATCTCATTGTATAAAGTCGCGGCATTCGCCGCGATACTGTACTGCAGGTTGCCGACGGCGTTGCGATAGCTCACCGCCAGCTCGAAGCCGCGGTTCAGGATCTTACCGTTGTTGACCACCGGTGGCGCGGCGGTGCCGGCCGAGGAGGCGATCGGCTGTGACACCAGCAGGTCGGACGTGATTTTGCGGAAGTAATCCAGCGATACGGCCAGCTTGCCTTCCCAGGTCTCTACGTCTACCCCTCCGTTCAACTGCTCGCTCGATTCCCATTTTACACCGCTGTTGCCAAGCACAGACGTGGCGTAACCGTTTTGAAATACGTTGCCAAAGGGATAGTTATAGCCCGGCGTGATCATATCGGTAAAGGGGTAATCGCTGATCTCCTGGTTACCGACCTTGCCATAGCTCACGCGCAGAAGCAGGCGGTCGATCAGATCGTTGTTTTGAAGGAAGGCCTCTTTGTCCAGCCGCCAGCCGAGTGAGCCCGCATAGAAGTTACCCCATCGGTGGTCGGGGCCAAAGCGCGAGGAGCCGTCGCGGCGGAGTGTCACGCTGGCGAGGTACTTGTCGGCGTAGTCGTAGTTCACTTTGCCAAAGAAGGATTGCAGCGCGCTGCCGGTCTGGCCTTCGCTGTTCGCGCGTTGGCCCAGGCCGTTGCCGAGGTATACCAGGTTGGGATTTTGATCGGGAAAGTCTTTCTCGCTGGCATTGAGATAGTAGTTGTCGCGCTTGATCGATTCGGCGCCCAGCAGGATGCTGAGGTTGTGCACACCCAGCGTGCGCGTATAGGTCAGAAAGTTGCTATACGTCATCGTTTCACTGCGCTGGTCCGAGACCGACAACTGGTTGATGCCGTTGATGCGATCGCCGGTGCCCCAGGTGCGGTCGAAGCGCCGCTGATTCTGTTTACTATAGTCGAGGCCGACATTGGAGGTGAACTTCAGGTCCTTCAGCAGGTCTATCTCGACAAAGAACTTACCGAAGAGGCGATTGGTCAGGCGCTCGTTGTTATTATAAGCCAGCATACCCCCGGGGTTGTAGCCGTCGCCGAAGAACTGGAAGTCGTCGGGCTTGTCGACAAAGCTGCCGGTCGCGTCGTAGACCGGAATGGCCGGCGTGCGGAAGAAAGCATAGCGCACCACGCTGCCGCCGTTGCCGCCGGCGCCGTCACCCGAGCTGCCGATGATGTCGGTCTTTTCTTTGGAGAGGTTCAGGTTGATGCCGGTGCGCAGCCAGGGCTTCACCTCGGTGCTGAGATTGACGCGGCCGGAGATCCGATCGTAATCACTGCCCTTGATAATGCCTTCCTGCCCGAAGTAGTTGCCCGAGATAAAGTAGCGGGTCTTGCCATCTTTACCCGACGCAGAGATACTATGCGACTGAAGTACGCCCTTACGCAAAATGGCGTCAACCTGGTCTACATCCGGCAATGTCGACACCATTTCCTGGGGAATGAGCTTCCGGAAAAAGAGCGGGTTTGTTTTAGTAGCGTTGTCGTTGGTGGCCGCTTCGTTATAGAGGGTGACATAGTCGCGCGTGCTGGTCATGTCGATGAGACGGCTTGGCTCCTGGAACCCGACCTGGCTGCTGACCTGGATCTGTGCCTGCTGCGATGTGCCCGCCTTGGTGGTAATGATCACCACGCCGTTGGTGGCGCGTGAGCCATAGACCGAAGCCGCGCCCGCATCTTTCAGCACCGAAATGTTTTCGATGTCCTGCGACGACAGCGCGCTGATGTCCAGGGTCGGCACGCCGTCCACAATGTAGAGCGGCGAGTTGCTGCTGTTGATCGAGCCCGTGCCGCGAATGCGTACCGACACGCCCTCACCGGGTGCGCCCGTGTTCTGCGATACCACCACGCCGGGGGCGCGCCCCTGCAACGCCTGGTCGACGCCCGGCACGGGCAGCTTGCCCAGCAGGTCGCCCGTAACGGTGTTCACCGCGCCGGTGATCTTCTGCCGCTCTTCCACCATATACCCCGTCACGACCACTTCCGAAAGCGTCCGGGTATCGTCCGGCAATACCACATCGAATTGCGTACGGTTAGCGATCGCTACCGTATGGGTGGTATACCCCACCAGCGAAAACACCAGCGTGGAATCTTGCAGCCCCGCGGGCAACGTCAACGCAAAAGTGCCCGACGCATCGGTGAACGTACCGGTGCTGGTGTTGCGTATATACACGCTCACACCGGGCAGCGACTCGCCCTGCGTGCTGCGCACCGTGCCGCGAAGGGTGGTCTGGGCATAACCACAGACCACGCCGGCAAACGTTGCCAGGAATAGGAACAGATATTTCTTCCGCATAAGGTAATGTATAAGCATGGGTTACGGTTGTTGTTGATGAGGATGCGCGGTGTAGGCCACCGGCTGTTTGTCTACAGTGTATATACTTCCCTCCTGCCGCACGTCGCTGCCGGCAGGCAATACCACGAGGAGCCGGGCGGCCTTCGGCGGGATCGCAAAGCGCTGGTCCGCCCGGACATTCGCCGCGAGCACTTCCTGCGTAAGTGCATCATAAAGGTCTACCGCTTCATGTTTGTCATAATAGAACACGACGTCCTTGGCCGAATCGTACGGATTGTAATACAGGTAGGTGGGATAGCCGTCGCGCTGGTAGAAGTCGGTGGCATTGCAGTCGAGCTGCAGGATGCGGTCGACATTTGTCTTGCGGATGATCGCGCCATAGATACCGACCTGGGCAGAGCTGTACAGGCTGAGCATCGATACCTCCGGCTGTCCTTCTACCCACTTCGGACCGTCGCCGAGCGCCACAGGCTGCACGCCTTTGAGACGTTCACTACCATAGTCGTCGGCTTTGCGGATGCCTTCGTAGGCGATCACATTCTTCGATATATCTTTCTGGCCGGGCAGCCACTGGTGCGCGTCGTCGATCTCGTAGGGATAACACAGGCGCGCGGCATTGGCCGTATTGAGCATCCATTTGCCGATGGCCGTCGCATAGCGGCTGTCATACTTGGCCAGTGGCACCAACGGCCAGGCCATGGCAAAGGAGTTCATGAGAAAAGCATAGCCACCGCCGTCGATGATGTTGCCTTGCAGGCCGTGCACATCGTAATTACCCCAGCGCTCGGCAACAACTCCCCAGCCCTTGCGGCCGTTGTCGGCCACACAACCGTCAAAGGTCCAGTCCAGCAGCTTGCCCACGTCGTACTGCGTCCCATGCTCGGCGTTGAGGCGCGCCGCTACATAGGCACCAAAGGGCATAAAGATCTCGTAGAAGCGGCTCTCGGGAAGCTTGACCAACGCGTCCATCGCCGATTTTGCGCCGGCCAGGTAACGCGCGTCGCCAAACTTCTGATAGGCACAGTATAATACATACGCGTGCCCGGCGGCGGCATCCTGCTGATACGGTATATGGTTGCGCATGCCGGTCATGCGCGCATAGTCGAAGTAGGAATAATCGTAGTTACCGTGCAGTACCGAGTCGGCTTTATAGAACTGCTCGGCAATGATGCGTTGCAGGCTGTCGGCCCGCGGCACGTTGGGAAACAGGTCGCACACCGCGTAGTACAGCACGTTGGGAAAAACATCGTACCACCAGTCGCGGCCATAACCGCCGCCCAGCAGGGCTACGGCGGGAGTGGTATTGTTCATCATAATATTCCAGTCGTTGTCGCTGTTGAAATAGGCCTGTAACATGCGCACGTAGTTGTTGCCGTCCTGCCGGGTCTTATCGATGCCCACGAGGCCGGCCCCGAGGATGGCCCCCATGGCGTTGAGCGCTTCGTGAAACTCGGCGTTGCCACGGGGCCCCTGGCGCACGTCGCCGATGACGGTATACAGGCCGAAGGCGGTCTGTTTCAGGTTGTGCCGGGCACTGTCGATCCAGAGAAAGGGCAGATACGGCCCTTGCAACGTGCGGTTGAAGACATACTGGTCGAAATTGTGTGCCTTCTCATACCAGTCGAGCATTTTATAGGGCTCGGGCCGGTCGGGCATGGCGTTGATGCGCGCAACACGCTCTTGCGGCACAGGGGTAGGCTTCGGGCCGCACGCGGCCAGGAGCACGGTAACAATCAAAAGTGTAGTATAACGGATCATTTGTCTAAGCGATTACATTCCCGGATGATATGACGCGCCACGGGCACGGAGGCCAGCTGCATGACGGCGATGACGATGAGCGAATATTTCAGGGCAAACGCTTCGGAGACGTACGAGGCAAGTACAATGAAGAGCCCCAGGCCGATGAGCCGCCCCACGAAAAGCCCGAACTCGTGGTTGAAGATGTAGGTGAACTCATTGCGCCCTTCGATCCGGGACACGACGTCGATGACACGCATCTGGATGGGAAAGTACGCGATGTCGTGCAGCGGCTGGAACAAGACTTTGCACAGCACAAAGACGATGACGCCGAGCGCGGAGAACAACAACCCATTGGCCAGGGTACCGGCCAGGAAGATCGCCAGCGCGATGGTCAGAATAAAGACACGATGCCGCGGGCCTGTAAACCGGCCCAGTATATAGAGCATAAAGGCCGTGACCACACCACTGACGGCCTGTACCACGCCGAGAGAGCCTTCGTTACCGACCAGCCGCATGACCAGGATGGCCGGCGCCGTGACCAGGTAGCCCTGCGCCAGGCCTTTCAGACCGGCAAGACCCAGCATCTTCTTCCACAACACGTGAAACCGGAAGTATAAAAAGCGCGGCTGTGCGGGGTTGCGGAATTTCTCCTGCTGGATAACCACGCTCGAGAGAATGGTGAGGATAAAGACGACGATGGTGACCGCCTGGTACGCCCGGGTGATGTTGCCGTTGAACCACGCAGCGCTTTCGGACTGCGCGATAAATGCGCCGACCACGAACGGCACCAGGATGAATGTGAGCGTATAAAAGAACGTCTCCAACCCATAGTAATAATTGCGGTTGCCGTCGTGGGTGGTCGCCAGCGCGAGATAATCGCGGTTGGCCCAGAAGAATCCGAAGGAACAGCCCATCAGGATGCCCGCGATGCCGACACCTGCGGCCGACAGGTTTTCCAACGTCATCATGACAAGCATGGACAACCCGCTGAGCAACATACCGAAGCTGTAGAGATAGGAGATCCGGACCCGGTTCAGCAAGAAGCCGTTCACGAGGAACGTAAGCGGAATGCCGGCGTATACCGTCAGTTGATACAATGCCACGATGGTGGGATCATTGGAGCTGCGCATGATATACGCGCCGACAAAGATCTCGATGACCGGCAGCACAAAGGCGTAGATCATATTAGTGACCAGCAATACGCGCATA
Organism: Dawidia soli; assembly: GCF_018598185.1. Taxonomy (GTDB): domain Bacteria; phylum Bacteroidota; class Bacteroidia; order Cytophagales; family Cyclobacteriaceae; genus Ohtaekwangia; species Ohtaekwangia soli. The sequence goes on along the minus strand of NZ_JAHESC010000021.1, from coordinate 120,700 downwards.
TCGCGCGGCATGCCGAGGAAAAAGCGGTACTCGTTACCGGGATGCATGATGAGCCCCACCAGGCTGACGCTGCGTTGCGCCGGGGCCTCCGGGGCGTGTAGCGCTGTCTCAGAGGATATCTTTTCCATGGTGAGTGGTTTGTTTCAGGGTGTCGAGGATTTCATGGATCGAAAGCGTGGCGCCGCAGATCACTTCGTCACTGGCGCCGTAGTATAGATAGACCGTGTCGCCCTCCACGTGGTGGCCATTGGTGAACACGACGTTGCCGAAGAAGCCGGTGCGTTCGTAGGCCGCCAGCGGCTCGACAAGCGGTTGCTCGCTGCGGGCCAGTACCCGTGACGGATCTTCGAGGTCGAGCAGCAAGGCGCCGAGACAATAGCGGTGCTCGTGGTTGGCACCATGGTATATTTCCAGCCAGCCGTCTTCGGTTTTGATCGGGGCCGCCCCGGCCCCTACCCGTGCGCTGTCCCAGTGGTGCGGACGGGTGGTGGCGATACAGCGATGATTGCCCCAGTGGATCAGGTCGGGCGACTCCGCCAGCCAGATATAGTTGCCCCCCAGCTGCGGACTGCTGGGCCGGTGCAAGGCATAGTACAGGTCGCCGATCTTCTCTTCGAAAATGGCGCAGTCTTTATTGTGCGGCGGGAAGATCAATCCGCGCCGATCGATGTGTTTCCAATCTTGTGTTTGCATAAGGCCGACCCCCACGCCGAGTGACGACACCGCGGTGTAGGTAAGATGATAGGTATGCCCGATGCGTGTGACACGGCAATCTTCGATGCCGTATGCCTCCAGGGGGCCTTCGCCAAAAATGGGCGCATACCCCTCGGGCTCATAGAATCGCAAACCGTCGTCGCTGCACACCAGGCGCAGGTGCGAGAGGGTTGTGAGATAATCCTGGCCGTTGTAGCGGATCACGCGGGGATCGGAGGAATCCAGCCCGGGATCGGCCTTGTCGAACGTGCGGATCGCAATGCTGCCGTCGGCATCGTATACCGGGAAGCTTACCTTACCGGGTTCCTGCTCGGGCATTTCGGCCACCCGCAACAGCAACCACAGTTTGCCTTCGTAGGTGAAGACACCCGGGTTGAGCAGGCATTCTATCTTCATACCCGCCCGGCTGGGTTTGAGGTCCGCCGGCCGGAGCAGCGGATTCACGGAAAATCTCTTCGCAAGGTCCATCTTCTGCACGTTTAGGTTTGGCGATCTCCTGATCAGGGGAGCAGGAAACGTTTGCAAATCTTTTCAGAAATCGTCTGCGGGGCGTCCACTATCTTTTTTATTCCGTACGCTGGAGTGGAAAAATCGCGTAATCCGAGAACGGAGAGGACAAAAAAGTACCGGGTGGACAACTTTGTCCGGTTTGTGATGGCGGGAATGCTTAGGTTTGTTTGCAAACGATTGATCTACCGAGGGATCCCGCATTATGATCAAGCACCTGGCTTTTGCAGGGCTGCTGCTGGCCGCGGCAACCGGCCATTCCAACCCCTGGCCCTACCAGCATATCGACAAGCGCGATGGACTTTCCAACAGTGCCATCACGTCCATTTATATGGACCTCCACGACTACGTCTGGTTCGGCACCTGGGATGGTCTGAACCGCTACGACGGTACAACCGTAAAGGTCTATAAGCCCGATCCCTTCAACCGGGGCACGATCAGCAACAACATCGTCCGGGATTTCCTGGAGGATAAGCAGGGAAACCTGTGGGTGGTGACCCATAAGGGCATCAATAAATATGATGGGGATACTGATACGTTCGAACCGTTCCAAACGAGCCTGAACGGCTCGCCTTTCCAGGAATATAGTTTACGGGCGTGCCTGGGGCCGGATTCAGCGGTGTGGACAACGTTCATCGGTCAGGGCATCAGCCGCTACGAGGCTGCGCAACACGCATTCGTGCCGGTAACGTTTCGCGACATCGACGCCGACTGGTTGAAAAATGTAGCGGGCATGGGCAGCCACCAGGGATTGCTCTATCTGCTGGGCACGGATGGGACGCTCTTTTGTACGCTGAATAACAAACCGGTCTTTCGCAAAAAACTGGCGGCGCCCGGAGCCATTCGCCTGCACCGGTTCTTTCGCATTGGCCATACCGCGTACCTCGCGGTGTCTACACGCAAGGGCCTCTCGCTGATCAACTTGTCGGACCTGGCCAGCGAACCGCAGGTGCTGCAGCTTTCGGCCTTCCCCGTCTCCTCGATCTCGGAGAATAAAGATCATACCGCCGTGTGGGTCGGTACGGAAGCCGGTGACATTTACCGCGTGACGGCCTCGGCCCCCGGTGAGTTCACGGCCGAAAACATGGCCGCGTACTTTCCGCAGTTTGCACAGGCGCAGCGCAAGATCCTGACCATCACAGAAACGCGGCAGGACATTTTGTGGGTGGGCACCGACGGCGACGGGCTGTTTAAGTTCCTGACACGCAACAACCCCTTCCGCTCGATCGTAGCGGGCCCGGCGAGCGGTGGTAATCTTTCGAACAGTATTGTTCGCTCGGTGCTTCAGGACACCGATGGAACGCTTTATGTGGGCACGCGTAGCGGGGGACTTAACATTCTCCGGCCTGCACAACGGGAAATGACGGTATTAAATACGGCACACGGCCTGAGCAATAACACGGTATTGTCGTTGCGCAAGGATCATTCAGACAACCTTTGGATCGGCACCGACGGCGAAGGCATCGATATGCTGGAGAAGAATACCGGCCGCATCCGGCACTTTCCGCGCGATTTCGAGAATGCACCGGCCCTGACGTTCGGCAACGTGTATGCTATCTGCATTGACGCGTACGGCGGGCTTTGGCTCGGTACCAGCGGCCACGGCGTGGTGCACCTGGTGATCGAGGCCACGCCACGGGGCACCTACCGACTGGCGTCGCACCGCCAGATCACCTATGGCAATGCCTCCCAGGAGCAGGCTACCATCAACAGCAACGTCGTTTATACGATCGTGGAAGAGACCCCTAACATTCTGTGGTTCGGTACACGCGGGGCAGGAATATACCGATACAATTCGCTGGCGGACAAGATCGAGGAACATATCCACACAGGCGCAGGCACTCCCAACCGTCTGAGCAACGACGACGTGCTGAGTCTTTTCCTGGGCAGCAAGGAAGAGCTGTGGATCGGCACGAGCGGCGGCCTGAACCGTATCTCGCTACACCGCCGCCCGTATCACAACCTGCATTATACACAGCACGACGGCCTGCCCAACAATACGATCCACGGTATCCAGGAAGACTATAGCGGGGCCATCTGGGTCTCGACAAACAACGGCCTGGTATTGTTCGACCCCGTGCGAGGCAGCTTTAAGGGGTTTGATGCCAACGATGGCCTGCAGAACCATGAGTATACCGACGGCGCGTCGTTCCATGCGGCCGGCACCGACGCGCTTTACTTCGGCGGCATCAACGGACTGGACATCATCCACCCGGCGCGCCTCGATACGATCCGCTATTTTCCGCGCCTGACGCTGGCCGAGTTCCTGATCCGCAACGTACCGGTTACTGCAGGCGACAGCAGCGCCGTGCTGCGCAAACATATCGACCGCACCGACGTCGTCAACCTGGCATACGACCAGAATTTCCTGAGCTTCCACTTCACCACGCTGGACTACTGGAATAAACAACGCACCCAGTATAAATACCGGCTGGAGAACTTCGACAAGGACTGGAACCTCATCCACCAGCAGTCGGTCATCAACCTGACGAATATTCCACCCGGCGATTATACGCTCGTCATCAACTATACCAACGAGAACGGCGTATGGAGTCCGACGCCCAAAAGCATCGCCATCGTCATTGCCCCGCCCTTCTGGAGGACAGGGTGGGCGTATACCGTTTATATATTCCTGCTGGCAGGCCTGCAGGCCGGTATTATATTGTACATCCGCAGGCGTGCCCGGGCGAAACGGGCGGCAGCCATTCATACCTTCCGCCTGCAGCAGGAGAAAGAGCTGAACGACTATAAGCTACGCTTTTTCACCAACATTGCGCATGAGTTCCGCACGCCGCTCACGCTCATCCTCGGGCCCGTGATCACGCTCATCAAAAAAGCATCGTCCGTACAGGAAAAGAACCAACTGAACACGATCTATAGTAACTCCCTGCGCCTGCAAAAGCTGATCGACGAACTGATCCAGTTCCGGAAGATCGAGAGCGGCAAGGAAAAAGCCAACATCGCCCCGGTAGAGCTGGTGGCGTTTACGCAGGAGATTGTGACGTCGTTCGAGCAGCACGCCCTGGAGCACGACGTAACGCTGGAATTTATACCCGCCGCCGAAACACTGCAGGGGTGGATCGATGCGCGCAAGCTGGAGAAGATCCTGATCAACCTCGTCTCGAACGCCATTAAATATAACGTTAAAGGCGGATCCGTAACGGTGCGGCTGGAGGAAACCGGCGGCCAGGCGCGGTTTGTCGTGGAAGATTCGGGCATCGGCATTGCGCCGGACGCCCAGGCGAAGATCTTCGAAGCATTTTACCAGCACCCCGGGTCGCTCAGTGCCGACCCGGGATTCTCTTCGAGCACCGGCATAGGCCTGTCGCTTACGCGGAGCCTGGTGCAGGTACACCAGGGCCAGCTCCTGCTGAGCTCACAGCCCAGCAAGGGCTCCGTGTTCACCGTGACACTGCCGGTATCACGCGAGGCTTACCAGGTGCCGGACGACAACAACATCTTTTTACCGGTAAGCAACCTGGCGGAGACGGTATCACAGGAATTCGGCTTCCGGCCCATGGAAACTCCGCGGCCGCTGTACGAACCCGAGCGTGAGCCCCGCCCCTATTCCATCCTGGTGGTGGACGACAACCCGCAGATCGTGATCCTGCTCCAGAATATCCTGGCGGATAAGTATCACGTACTGACGGCCGCAAACGGGCGCGAAGCGCTGCACGTGCTCGACGACGAGAAGGTAGACCTGGTGATCAGCGATGTACTGATGCCCGAAATGGACGGGCTTATGCTGTGCCGGAATATCAAAGACAATATTCAGACATCGCACATTCCGGTCATCCTGCTGACGGCCAAAGGTGAGATCGAAGACCGCATCGAGGGCCTGCAGGTAGGCGCCGACTCGTATATACCTAAGCCATTCCACCCGGAACATCTTTTTATCCGCATTGAAAAGCTGATCAAGACACGCGAGCAGGCCCGGAAACGCTTTGCCAACCTGGCTGATGTCGAGCTGGGGCAACTGTCAACCGGCGTCGGCGAAAAAGATGATGAATTCTTCGGGAAGATCACGGCGTGTATCCAACGACACCTGAACGACCCGGAGTTCACGGCGGATGTTATTTCAGACGAGATCGGAATGAGTAAGGCCTCCCTGTATAAGAAAGTCAAGGCGCTGACGAACCAGACGCCACACGGGCTTATCAAACAATATAGATTGCGGAAAGCAGCGGATCTCTTGAAGGATGGAAGTATGAGCGTGTCGGAAGTGATCTATGAGACCGGTTTTAACAGCCGGTCGTATTTCTATAAGTCGTTCAATGAGATGTTTCATTGTCATCCCAAGGATTTTGGCAGGACGACGTCGGCTTGATGTTTTGAGGAGAAGAGTGAGAGTGAGAACGAAGAAAAAACAGAGCGAGTGTGTTCGCACCCGCTCTGTTTTAAAACCGCCCCCCATGCGGGTCAATGCACGTGGGCAGATGCAACTTAATCCTCAACCTAACATGATATGAGGCTCTTAGTTTGTCAGGTAGCCGGAGAAGTAGAACTCGGGGTTTCCCTGACTGAAGAAGCCGCCGGTGAGAGCCTCGGTGCCACCGACAAATTCCACTTTGAAACTGCTGTTGTCGATGTAGGTGAACAGGTCGGCCATGAGCGGGGCAATGGCCTTGGCATTGTCCTCGGCCGCGGTGTTCGTGCCGAAACCGTAGATGCCGTCGGCCGACAAAGTATATTTGTAGTTGTACTGACACCAGAATACATTGTTGTTCTGGATCACCCGTACCACCAGGTACATGGTGTTTGTGCTGACGTCAAAGCCCACGAACATGTCGTACAGCTCGATCGGTACTTCCCACGTCTGCAGCTCGGCGGCGAGCGCCTGGTAGAGCTCCGTAAAGCGTGGCGACTGTCCGCGAAGCGGCTTCTGGGCAGAACCCGGGGGCACCAGCACGGCAAAATAGTCCGCGCCCAGCATGTCCTGGATGGGGATGCTCGGATGGAAGAAGTATAGATCGGGGTTTTGGATGACCGGCGTGGAGGTACTGCCCGTTTTTACATAATAGCGCTTGCCGGTGTCATCCCACAACAGCTCCTGGATGGTCTGGCCATAGGCGCGAATGGGGGTGTTCAGCAAGATACCTTGCATCGACACCGAGTATGCCCGAGGCGTTACTTCTACCCGGGTGCCATCGTCGGAGATGTATTGGGCGGTAAGCCTCTTCGCGTCGGGGTTCAGGGCGAAGGTAATGGTGCGATCGTCACCGAGGGTCAGCTGCAGGCCGTCACCGCTGAGGCCATACGCGAGGATGTCTTTGATCCGCCCCTTGAGCACGAGCTCCTGCTCTTCGGCGGTAGCCTGTACCAGCGTCATCCGCGCACCGCGTTGCAGCCCCTCCAGCAGAATGCTGTCGGCGGTGGTCCGGGCAAAGGCAAATTCAAAATCCGACTGTTGCCCCACGCCGTCGGGGCCTCCGTTTACGCCACCTTTGGGATCGGCCGGCAGGTGAATATACGAGTATGTGGGAAAGCTCAGCGTAGCGGTCTGCAAAGCCTTCAGCTCCCACGTGGCGCTTTGTACGGTACCCGCGGTGCCGGGGTTGAAGTCCGACAGCATGCTGACACGGCCGTCGGCAGCAAAGTCGAGGTAATAGAAATACTCGATGCCCGAGCCGGTGATCAGCGACGCCTTCCAGCCGTGCGGCGCGCTCTGGAGCTGGGCGTTGTATTCGTCGAGTGCTTTTTGCAGACGCGCTTCGGCGGTCTCGCTAAAAACGCGGTCGTAGTCCTTCTCGCAGGAGAAGAGTGCCGCGGCCGTTACCAGCAGCGACAAGGTATATTTTTTAAATATAGTGAAGTTCATACGTTCGGCTACGGGGTTAGGGTTTTAATACACCGAGGCAATATGCGTTCGGTGCGTAGACGGGGTACAGGGCGGCATAGCGATAACCGGCGCAGGTCTCGGCCCAGTCGAAGAAGAATGGACCGACGAAATAACCCGGCACCCAGACGACACCATACTTCTCGACCAGCTCCCTGGCAGCGGCGTCCATGATCGGGCCCGACAGGCCGTATTCCCCCACGGCGTCGTCTACCGGATCTTCTACAAGCTCGTAGATAAAGTTGGCGGCTTTGTATTCCCGCACTTCGGTGTTGGTGTTATAATAATACAAGGTCAGCATGACTTTGTTTGCTTCGAAGAACGTGAGGCGGTAGTTGTAGTCCAGCGCCATGTCGTACGCGTGCAGCGTATTGTTATCGGCGGCATAGCGGCTGGTGACTTCCGACGACTCGATCATCGTCATAAGGTCGATGGAAAAGGTCTGGTACTGCTTACCATAACCCCACACGTCCAACAACGGCGGCGGTTGCTCGCCCCCACCGTTGCCGTTGTCGGGCGCCATGGCGGTGATGGCTTCCTGTACTTTTGCCTGCAGCGCGTAGAAGTCGATCTTAAAGGCCTTCTGAAAATATTCCACCACCAGCTTCTCTTTGCGGCGCAGCGCCTCATATGACGCCGCCGTTGTTTCGCAGCTCAGGATGTCTTCGTAAGCGGCACGACCTTCGATGAGCATCATGGAGGTCATCTCGGCAAAGTCTTCGTCGGGCGATGCCATGGCATAACTCGTGATAAAGCCCGCGGCGCGGGCGTCGGCCAGCGGGATCGTCGTCCACGCGGCGGTATAGGCGCCAGGGGTAACTTCCTTAAACTCCGGCTGGAACGAGACGTTCTGGTTGAGAATGTGCGTAAACTCGTGCTCGATGGTGTGCATCATCTGTTTCACTTCAAAGGCATCGGTCTTTACGAAGTCGTTGATGACGTAGAGTACCACTTTGCGACCTCCTTCCGCCGTACCCAGCGTGATCGACCCATCGAAGTTATACCGGGCGCTGCCCACCAGCACAAATTGCTTAGGGCAGAGCTTCTTGATGAAGTTGGCGCCGGCGATGTCCACAAAGGGATCGATCCATACCTTGTCCACTACCTCCATCACTTCCTGCACTTTGCTCTCGCGCGGGGGTACGAGGGTTTTATAGATATCGGACTCGGATGCATCCCATTTATATTTTACTTCAATATTGTATGGGCCTGTAAAGTTATCGAACAGCCAGTGGTCGAGCGCAGTCTTATCGGCAGGGTCGCCGTCGACCAGCTCAGGCTCGCGCAGCTGATCGTTGTAGGGATCGTTGCAGGACACTGCCGTGAGCAGGGCGACGATGGCGGTGAAAATGATTTTTGTATAGCGCATAAGCGTATTGTCTGTCGTGAATAATGTTTACCGGGCGTTGGGCGGCAGGCCACCCGTGGTGACGGCTTCGCGCGGCAGCTGCAGCACGCGGCGCGGGTCGTTGGGTTTAAGCTCCAGCACCTCGCCCTGGTAGGTATTGTGCTTCACCGGCAGGTTGTGGCGTAGGATATCGAACCACCGCATGCCTTCGTGCAGGAACTCTACCCGGCGGAATGCCAGGATGGCTTTGACGACAGCATCCTGGTTGCTGGTGGCATAGCCGTAGTAATAGTCGGCGATCCACTCCGGTGCCATCTGGTTGCGGGCGCTGTAGTCTACGATGCGCGTGCTGGCCCAGATATCGAGCTCTTGCACGGCCGTGCCCAGGTTCTTTTGCATGGCATAGGCCTCGGCGCGGTTGAACAATACTTCCTCGGCGGTGAACAACGGCATGATGGTATACACATAGCCGGTGTTGGCGTTGAGGCCCACCTGCACGAAGTGCTCGCGGAACTTGTTGACGAAGTATACATTGAAGGAACGATAGAACACCGAGTACGCAAACTCGCCGCCGGCGGGGTTCTCGTTGAAGATCTCCTGGTACCGCAAGGCTCCGGTGGCATAGCGCTGGGCCGAGAATGTACGTGTCCAGTCGGACAGCGTCTCGCACAACAGGATATTGGCGGTTTCGGTAGCCTTGGTGTAGTGGATCAACAGTTCGGTAGCGGAATAGCTTTTATAGGTCGTATTCCAGGGACGCAGGTACCCACGGATCTCGCCGGAAGGAATGGCGGCGTTGCAGTGCTCAAGCACCTTGGCATAGTCCCGCTTGAACAGGTAGAAGCGCGAGGCAAAGGTGTGCGCCGCCATCTGTGTGAAGTGATATTTCACCACTCCCGTGGAACTCTCGCCTTTCATGTAGGCCTTGTCGTCGATAAGCGGCAGGCCTTCGGTAAGGTCTTGCTCGATCATGCTGTATACATACTCGACCGTTTTGCGCTCGTAGTTTTTAAACGATTGCTCTTCAGGGTCGGTAACGTACGGTATGCCGGGATCGGCCCCGGCCGTGTTAGGATTATAGGTTTTGGCAAACAGCGTTACCAGCATGAAGTGCGCGTACGCACGGGCGACGAGAGCTTCTCCTTTCTGTGGCGCGAATAGCTCGGGCGTACCGCTGTTGTTGATGTACTCCAGCGCGTGGTTGGCGGCCGCAATGGCCTTGTAGCAGCCGTTCCAATAATCTTCAGGTGTATCTTGCGCGGTAGAGGTGCCGTCGCGCCAAAAGTACGGGTCCGCGTTACGCGGGTCTTGCGGCGCCGCAGGGTTGTCTTCGACGTTGTCGGACATCGCCTCGCAGAACATGGCGTAGTTCGTTTCGGGATAGGCGGTGACAAGCAGCTCCGCCAGTTTCTCCTGGGAATCGAGCGTGGCGCGGTTATCGGGCGACTCGGACAGGAAATCGCCGCAGCCGCTGAGCAGGCCCAACACGACGAGCCATGCAGCCGGCCGGAGAATAATAGTATAGTTCATGATGTTCATGGCAAAGATTTAAAAACTCAGTTTGACAGAGGCGGTGATCTGTTTGGCTACGGGCATGGCCACACCGCCGGAGCCAAAGAACTCGGGGTCTTGCCCGTACAGGTCACGATCGGCATAGAGCAGCCAGAGGTTGGTGCCCGTAAGCGTGAGCGAGGCCGTTTCAAAGCCGGTGCCGGTAAGCATACGCGACGGCAGGTTGTACCCCAGCAACACCGTGCGCAGGCGTACGAAAGAGCCGTCCGCTACACGCGCCGTGGAGTAATTGTAGCTGTTATAGGGATAAACCGAGCCGAGTGAGCCCAGCGTGATCCCGTCCGGTATCGAGGGAATGTCGGTATACCGCTCGTCGCCGCGCATCACCCAACGGTCGAGGAACTCGCGGGGCATGGCGTCGAGGTCGCTGTAGGAGCTCTGGAAGGCCGGGTTGAGACGGATCTTGTTCCCGGCCTGGTACGTCAGGAAGACGTTCAGCGTAAAATTCTTATACCGTACGGCATTCGACCAGCCGCCGGTTATGGTCGGATCGATCGATCCCTCGTACTTCAGGTGTTTTGTCTCCAGGCTCTGCATGTATACATCGGAGCTGACTTCGCCGTCGTGGTTGATAAACAGCGGCACGCCCGTTTTGGGATCGAGCCCCTGAAAGTCGATGGAGAAGAGGCCCCGCACGGGGTATCCCTCCAGCGCACCACCGTCAGGAAACACCAGGTCGATGATGCGCGGCTGGTTCTTGAGGTTGGTGATCTCGCTCTTGTTGTGACTGAAGATAAACGAAGTTGACCAGTTCCAGTTGCCGCGGATGTATACCGGCGCTCCCAACGAGAGGTCTATACCGTGTGACTTCATGTCGGCATAGTTCACGGCTTTGTAAGCCTCGCCGCCGACGCCGGGCGTTTTGATGACGCCGATCAGGTCGAAGTGGTTCCGACGGTAATAATCCAGCGTGACGGTGTATTTGTTCAGGAAGCCGGTATTTACGCCGACGTTCACCTCATACTGTTTCTCCCAGGTGAGGTCAGAGTTCTCGAGTCCCTCGATGATGATCTGCGACTCGTTCTCGTCCAGGGACGGCCGCGGCGTGGTGCCACTGCGGTACACCACCGACGAGTTGGTGGCATTGCCCGCGTTGGCCGTAAGGCCATAACCCGCGCGCAGCGTGAGGAAGTCTATAAAGCGTGTGGTTTCCATAAAACGCTCGGAGTCGATGTTCCAGGCGCCGCTCACGTTCCAGGTAGGCAGCCAGCGCGCCGTGGTGGATTCGCCCAGGCGATTGGAACCGTCCATGCGGCCCGTAGCATTGAAGATGTATTTACCTTTGTAAGCGTAGTTGCCGGAAGCATAGAAGCTGGCGTAGCGATCGTGCGTATTGCCCATGCCGAAGTAGCTGAAGTTACCTTCCAGCAGCTGTTTAATGATGCGGTAGTCGGTAAACGCCACACCGCCCTTGCTGAACTGGTAGCCATAGCCGTTGTTAAACGAGTTCTGCCGGTCTACCTGGCGCACCTCCTGGCCGGCCACGGCGTGGATGACGTGGTTGGTGTTGAGCGTATAGTTCCAGCTCAGCTGGTTCTTGAAGTAGTAGCTCACCATCTGATCGTCGGAGCGGTTGTAGAAACCGCCTTCCGGCAGCACGATGACCGGGTCCGCATTGGGGAAGTCGGGGTTGTAGTACAGGAACTTGTTGCCCTGGCGTACAACCTGGGAGTTGGCGGCGCGGTAGGCTTCCGCCATGTTCGACCCTTCGGCCACGTTGTGCTCCGTGCTCGTGCGCACCTGCCGGTACGCGCCGGTGAAGTCATACTTGAGGTTGGACAGGATGGCGTAGCTGGCCTCGCCCTGTAGCTTGAGGTCGAGCTGTTTGAGGTTGATGTAGTTGTTGTCGATCTCGTTGAGGATGTTGAAGGGCGCGTAGTTGCGTGTGAAATATTCACGGCGGCCCTGCTCGTCGAACGCGGTCAGCGTGCGGCTGGTGTTGAGCGCATAGCTGAACGGGTTGATGTCGAAGTCGCGGTTAAAGCTGCCCTGCACGGCGTCGGTTTGCCGCGCAATGGTGCCGGGTACACGCTGGTCGCGCACCGCACCGGCCGCCTGGATGCCCAGGCTGAGCTTGTCGGAGAGCTTGAAGGTGCCGCGGGCGTTGACGGTATAGCGTTTAACGTTGTCGGCAAGCGTCCAGCCGTTGTCGTTGTAAAAGCTCGTGGACACGTACAGCTGCGACGTTTCGGTACCGGAAGATACACCGACCGAGTGCTCTTGCACAAAGGAGTTCTTAAACAGCAGGTCGAACCAGTCGGTATTGGCCATGGCATACCGGCGCAGGAATGCATTGCGTGCTTCGGGCGTATTGGGCAGCGCGAACGTGCCGTCGTCTTCGTCGAAGTCGGTGTTGATCATATCATACATCTTGCGAAAGACACCGCCGTTAGCGCCGCGGGAGGCATCGGAGTGGTTGAGCAGGCCCTTGCGGTCGAGCTCGCGATAGACCGCCATCTGATCGGACGAGTTCAGGATGTTATACGAATCGTACGTCGGCTTGAGATACGTGGAGAAATTGCCGGTATAGGTCACGACAGGTTTGCCCACCCTACCCTTCTTGGTCTTGATCACAATGACACCGTCTTTGGCACGAGCGCCGTACAACGCCGTGGCAGAAGCATCCTTGAGGATGGTAAAGCTCTCGATGTCGTCGCTGTTGAGGCCGGCCACCGAGGAACCGATAAGGGTGTTCGGGTCGCCGGTGGTCAGTTGATCGGCAGAGACGTTTACGACGTCTTCGAGCACCGCCCCATCGACCACCCAAAGGGGCTTGTTGTCGCCCGTGATCGACGTGGCGCCGCGGACACGGATCTTCGGTGCTGCCCCAAAGGTGCCGGACACGTTTTGCACCGATACCCCGGCCGCTTTTCCTTGCAGCATGCGGCTGACGTCCGTGGTGCCGTCGGTCTTCACATCGTTGGCAGACAGGTTCACCACCGAGCCGGTGAACAGCCGTTTGTCCACTTCCTGGTAGCCGGTAGAGACGACCGTCACTTCGTTGAGATGCGTAATGTCTTCTTCTAACGTAATGTCGATGGCGCTGCGATTGGACGCCGGTACTTCCAGGGGTTTATAGCCGATGAAAGAGAACACGAGGATCGCGTCGGGCGCGGCTTGCAGCTGATACTTGCCGTCGACGTCGGTAATGGTGCCGACGGTCGTGCCCTTGACGGATACACTTACGCCGGGCAACCCTTGTTTGTCGGTGCCGGAGGTCACCCGCCCCTTGATGGGCGTGCCTTGTACCAGGGGGTGACTATATACGGCTGCCTGTGTGCCTGGGGTCACGGCGAGGGACAAGAGCCCAAGTACAAACGTTCCCCGGACGGCACCCTGGGCCAGGCGCCAAAAGGCCTGCCCGCATGCTGTTTTTTTCATGTTGTAAAAAGATTTGATAATAGGGTAATGAGTACTTCCCCTGCACGTGGCAGGGGAAGCGGTGAGTGGTTACAGAATATAGTCGCGTGGATTAATCGGCCTTGAGCACAAAGACCCACGGGCCTTCGGCCGATCCTGTTTTAGCGTTGTCTTTGTCGCACGTGGCGCACGTAAACGTCAGCGTAAGGGTGCTGCCGTCGAGACTATAGGCCACGTTGACGCCGTCGTCGCGCACCAGTGTTTTCGTGGCGTCAGGGCCGAAGCTCCACGTGCCGCTGGCGGCCCAGGGCCTGAGGCCCGGCTGCGTGCCCGCCACGGTATACGTGTACGGCCCCGCGGGATTGTCGGCGCGAAAGGCTCCGCCCAGGGTGAGCGTGAAATCGGGGTTCTGGAACTCCGCGGTGCGGTTGTCGTCTTGCGTGACGCGCTCGACAGTCCAGGTATGCGTGAGCAGCTCGAGCTTTCCCTTTTCCACAGCGCCGGCATCACCGGAGTCGTCACCGCCACAGGCGCCGAGAATGGCGGCTGCCAGCAGGGTCAGGATATATACGTTATTAAGAAGTTTCATGATGTTTCGTTTTGAGGGTTGGTGTTATTGACGCACGACACGCGTCTTTACCGAGCTGCCGTTTTTCAGCACAACGTCCACGATGTATACGCCGGCCGGGCTGGCGGTCAGGTCAAGCTGACCGTCCTCCCCTGCTACAGCAGCGTGCCGTACGGCAATGCCCTGTGCGTTGTATACCTTCACCTGTTGTACCTCTTGCGGATGCAGGCCGTGCAACGTGATGCGGCCGGTGGTCGGGTTGGGATAGGCCCGCACCTTACCCGCCAGCTCGCCGGGCTCGAGGCCCGTGATCGCTGAAGAGTACGGCGGCGAAGTGCGGGTACACGCGGTGGGGTTGGTGATCTCTACCACGAGGGTGTGATCGCCGGGCGGCAGGGCACCTTTATAAATGAACGCCTGCTGTCCTTCGGGAATAGTATACAGTTCGTCGTCTACAAACCAGCGAATGTCATAGATCTCGCCGGCAAAGCCTTCGACACCGGGCAGGTAAGCCGTATCGGTCTCGATCACGTGGGGCGCAGGCATCGTGCGGATCCGCGCCGGGGTGCCGGAGTTGTAGCCGATAGTAGGACACTCTTCGGGGAAACCGGTAACATTATATCCACCCGGCTCTTTTACCCAGATGGTGTCGTTGTCGGAGTTCGGCACCAGCTCACCGTCTCTGTACCATTCATAACGCACCCAGTTGCCCTGAAAGGCATTGGCCAGCCATACAGAATCGCCTTCGGCACAGAACTCGCCGTTGCCCTGCTCGGCTACGGCCGGAGAAGCATGGGTATAAGTATCGATGAGCAGCGGCACGGAATAGCCCACACAGCCGTGGGCATCTACCACGCGCGCGGTAAGCCAGTTGACAACCGGCAGATAGCTGATCTTGTTAGTGGTTTCGCCGGCCACTTCCTCGCCCAGCACATAGTTACCGCTGCCGTCGTACGGACCTCTGAACCACCTGTAGGAAGTATACCCAGCGGGGGCGGTGACGGTGATGTCGGAATTACCGCAGAAAATTACATCGGCGATCGAATCATACGGTGCCAACACCCAACGGTGGATATTCATGGTGGGCGTTACGGTAAGCTTTGGATTCACCGTCGGCTTGATCTGGATCGGAGCGCTGACGGCTTTCACCCCCGTTGTACACGACTCGTGATGCGCGCGTACCTGATACGTGGTGAACCTGGTCACTTGCACCGTGAGGGTAGATCCCGCACCGGAGAGCGGCACGTATACTTCGTGATGGCCGGTGGGGCCCGAGTTGGCAATGGTCTTCTCAAACCACTGGACGTTGCGCCACTCGCCGGAGATCGAGAGTGTCGCCTTTTCGCCTTCACAGAGGGTATTCTTATCGGTTTCGACAAGCAGCGCGCGGGATGAGCCGTCGCGGATCTCTACCGGGAACGACTCTATATACAGGTTGGCATCGTCGCAGGCGATGGGATGCGCCCGGAGCACATAGGTACCGGCCGCGTTGACGGTAATGCGTTGATTGGTCTTGCCGCTCAGGGATTTATAGACACCGTTGGTGACCGTATACCACTGGAAATGGTCGTGGGTCTCGCGCATATCTTCATACGGGTAGATCTCCTGGGTTTGCCCGCCGCAGAGATATTCTATGGATTCGTTGCCCAGCGCCAGCGGGAACTGCTGGCCGGCATAAGACTGCAGGTATACCCGGGTGGTGGACTCGCAGCCGAGGGCTTCGGCTTTTACCACGATCTCCATTTCGCCTTCGAACGAAAAGTTATAGGTAAACCCTTCGGGTGTCACCGTTACCGGCTCGTGTCCGAAGACATGCTTGGTCCAGGTATAGGGATACCCCTCGTCGGTGATCGTGAGCGACAGCGGTTCGCCCGGGCAATGAGAAGAGTACGGCGCTACACCGGTGAGCACGGGCGTGATCGGTGCAAAAAAGAACACGTCCTGTGTGTCAGACGCGCGCCAGATCTCGGGCCATTCGGGAATGGACACTTCTACATAATACGTCTTGGTTTCGGTGACATGGATCTCGTTCGGACCTTCATACCAGAATTCTCCGTCGGAATACCATTTGTAACCGGCATACTTGTCTCCGGCCGTCAGCCTGACCGATGCTCCCAGACAGATAACGTCGTTGTCATTCTCCAGTTCTTCGGCGTTGCTCGTCAGCACGGGTGCCGCGAAGATGGCTGTACTGGCGGGGCGGGCGGCAGACTGCACCGTGC
Source organism: Dawidia soli (assembly GCF_018598185.1). Taxonomy (GTDB): domain Bacteria; phylum Bacteroidota; class Bacteroidia; order Cytophagales; family Cyclobacteriaceae; genus Ohtaekwangia; species Ohtaekwangia soli. Next base: position 104,573 of record NZ_JAHESC010000021.1, on the reverse strand, counting down.
AACCCGCTTGTACGGCGCGCACGGCATAGTATGTTTTCGCGGCATTTACCGTTACCTGCTGGCTGCGGCTCGTCGCCGCGCCAAGCGGCGTCAGCGCGGCTTCGCTGGTGCCGCTCAGCCACTGATAGGAAGTCATGCCCTCTGTTGCGGTCATGGTCAGCTTGCTGCCGGCCAGCACACCGGTGACGGCGACAGCGGCTTCGCGTACGCGCACGGAATTCGAGAAGACCAGGTTGCCGTTTAACGGCACCTGTACTTTATATTGTCCGGGATCATCAGCGTCATAGCTGGCGCTCGTGGCGTTGGGGATGGCTTCGCCGTCGCGGTACCACTGGTAGCTGGCGTACGTGCCGGTGATCTGCAACCGCTCAGTGCTGGCCACCTCGGGACACACCCAGCCGTCGGCGGCGGTGATCGTTACGCCGGAAGCAATTTCCAGGTGGTAAACCGGGGAATAATGCCAGTACAAGAAGCCGCTGCCACCGCCGGTGGAGTAGCCGCCCCACACATACAGAGGCTTGTCTACTTTGATCTTAAAGTCGTAAGAGCCATCGCCGTTGGGCGTGGACGGCGGATTGTAGGATGTCCACTCGGGGTTGGGTTGGAAGTTCCATTCTCCAAAATCGGGTTCCTGGGCAAAGCTGAAGAATTTGAGGGGCGCATCCTGGGTTGGAGTCGACCACCGCAGGGTCACCTCCGTACCCACCGGCACCTCGTAGGGCGGCTCGATCAGCCCCGACGGCGACACAATGGAAAGGTTCGGCTGGGCCTGCAACAGCGATAAGCCGGATAGGCTTACCAGGACCATCAGTAGAAGTTTCTTCATTAGGTTTTCGGTTAAAGTGATAAACTAGGATTTGACTTAGGCTCTTGGCCAAAAGTACCCTATGATCCCCCAAACCGGTGGAAAAGGGGCGTGACAAAGAGTGACACACGCCATAAAAAACAATAATCGGGAGGTTCCCCGGGCGATTTCGGGAAGATTGTGCGGTTTGATGCGTGACGAAGGTAATTTTCTACCGTTCCTGACTGAAAAACGAAATTGGATGGCAGTCCCTTTGCCAGCCCGTGCAATAAGCACGGAGTCATTTTACCGGGCATTGCCCGCCCTGCTCGGTTCTTACTGCTTTTTGTACCGGCTCAGCAAGATCTTAATATCCTCCTCCTTTTCAAGATTGAGCTTTTCGCGGAGGCGTTGCTTTTTCTTTCGCACGGACTCGGGCGAGATGTTGAAAATCTGCGCGATCTCTTTGGAGTTCAGGTCGATCAATAAATACGCGCTAAGGCGCAGGTCGTTGGCGGACAGATCCGGATAGGCCTCCAGCAGCTGATGAAAGAATTGGGGGTGCACCTCTTCAAAGTGAAGCTTGAAGGCCTCCCATTCCTGGTCGCTGTTGTCGTTGCCGCGGATGATCTTTTTGGCCTTGTCGAGTTGGGTCTTCGCTCCCGGGGCATCTTTGAGGTCGATGGTGGCGAGCAGCTTGTGGATGGAAGCGAAGGTTTCGTTCTTGTTCACCAGGTGCAGGGCTTTGGTGGCAAGCTCGCGGTCCTTAAAGGTGAGCTCCTGGCGGAGACGTTCCTGTTCCAGGGCATTGAGGCGCTCGGTGGCAATCATGTCACGCTCCAACTGATCGCGCTCGACGCGATTCTTTTCAAGGGTAAGACGGTCGACTTCCTGCTCCTGTTGTAAGATCACGTTGCGCTGCTGGAGGTTGATGTATTTGGTTCGTAAAATACTGATGACCAACACCCCGATGACGATGCCGATCAACGTTACGCCAATCCAGAACTGGCGTTGGCGGCTGGCTTCCTGCTGGAGAAGCTCTACCGCCGTCTCCATTTTACCATACTCGTATTTCATCTGCGCTTCCGAGGTCCACTTGGTGGTCTTCTCTTCCGACAGCGTGTCTTTCCAGGCCAGCGTGAGGTTAGAGAAATGCAAAGCACGCTCCATGTTGCCGCGGGCGGCATATATTTTCGAAAGCCACCGGTAGCTATCGATGGTGTTCTCGGTGTCTTTCATGCGCTCGAAGCCTTCGATGCTCCGTGCTACATAAGCCGCGGCGGAATCGTACTGGCCGAAGTGATAGTAGGTCCGGCCGAGCGACAGCAAGTAACCCGACTGGTAGAACTGGTTGCGAATGCCGACGGACATGTCGTGGGCTTGCCGGTAACGCAGCAGCGCACTGTCGTAGTTTTTGGCCGTGTAGGCTATGTCGCCGATGTTATTGACGGTAACCGCTACGTTGGCCGTGTCGCGGTTTTCGCGGAACATTTGCTCGGCTTTATGCAGATTTTGCAATGCGCCGCGGTCGTCGCCGAGCTTGTGCATTTCTGTGCCGAGGTTGAGCGAGTTCAGGGCGATGCGGTGGCGGTTGCCCTGCTTTTCGCTGATGGCCAGCGCCTTCTTATAATATTCAACGGCTTGCGCCGTGGCATCGTTGGTGGAGTAGACCACGCCTATGTCATTGTAGATCGTGTTGAGGATCTCTTCGCGTTTGTATTGCCGGGCGAGCTCCAACGATTGAAAGAGGTAGCGCAGGGCTTCGTCGTGCTCGTTGTACTTTAAATACAGGATGCCCATGTTGATGAGGGCCTGTATTTCTTTGAGCTGGTCGTGGCGTTCGCGCGCCAGGGCCATCAGCTCGGTCAGCTCGGCGTGCGCCGTTTCAAACTTGAGCTCTTCTGTTTTTCGGACGGCGTCGATCAACAGCGAATCGAGGTTCACGTCCGCGGATGCTTGATCGGCCGAAGGTGTACAACGGGCCAGGGAGATGCACAGCCCGAGCACGGCCAGTACACGTCCGAGGGACAAACGATTGCAGTTCATTCCTGTTATGTGATGATACGCATCACAAACGTTTTTTTATCAGTACGTATGGGTGGCTCCGGGAATGTCTACAGCACAACAGTGGCGCAATCTAATCAATTTATAGGAATTGTATGGACTATACTTTTTGTGGTATCGTTTCAAAGATTTCAAACGTTCTACGCATCTTTGCTGCCTCTTTATACGTACCTCTATGGCAAAGACCCCCAATGCCCTGTAGGTAACTATAACAAAAACAAACACCGCGAAGAACGGTGAGGAGGAGAACTGTGTATGCGATATTTTTATGGTGGGGTTTTGGCACTCCTGTTTGCCGGGTGCGACCTTTTTGAATACCACCCCTATGAAGTCAGGATCCCTGACGACGAAACGGATCTGAACGCAAAGGCCATTGCACGGCTGCAGCAAACCACCCCGACGACAGACACGCTCACGCTCATCCTGATGGGCGACACACAGCGTTTTTATGACGACGTGGAGGACTTTGTGTCGAGCGCGAACAAGCAGCGCGCCGACTTTGTAATGCTGGACGGCGACATCACCGACTTTGGTATCCGCGACGAGTTCGAGTGGATCCACGACATCATGCGCAAGCTGAACAAACCCTACCTGACGGTGATCGGCAACCACGACTTGTCAGGCAACGGCGAGAAGGTATACCGCGAGATGTATGGCGACCTCAATCTGTCATTCTTATACCGCGGCTTTAAGTTCGTGCTGTTGAACACCAACTCGCGCGAGTATGCGTTCAGCGGCAAAGTGCCCGACCTGGACTGGCTGCGCACTCAGCTACAGGGCGACGACTTCGACCGGGCTGTGGTGGTTTCGCACGTACCGCCGTTTGACGGCGACTTTGACGTTAAACTGGCCGCCGCCTACAATGAAACGTTGTACAGCTCGGGAAAAGTGAACTTGTCCCTGCACGGCCATCAGCATGCATTCCGCGATACGACGTACAACGAGGGGCATATCCGTTATCTGGTATCGACCAGCATGAACGAGCGCATGTACCTGCTGGTAAAATTGTGGGACGACCGGGTGGATTTTAAGAAGATATTCTATTAATGACGCGCTTTTTCACATTATGCTTTGCCGTATTCATCCTGGTGGTGGGGCCGGCGGCTTCCGCGCAGGACAGCACACAACAATCTTCCCGTAAGTGGTATGTGCCCGATGTGGCCGTGGCGCAGTATGCCGGGAGTATCGGCTTTCTTTCGGTAGGCGCGGGGTACTCGGTGTTTCAGGACAAGGCGTATGTAGACCTGCTCTTTGGGTATGTGCTGCCTTCGCAGGCGGGCGGCGAAAGTCTCGAAACACTCACGCTTAAATTTACGGCCGCCCCGTGGAAGGTGCGGTTGAACGACCGCACAGAAGTGCGTCCACTCACGATCGGGACCTTCTTTAACTATACGATGGGACGGCAATATTCATCAGACCTGCCCGGCTGGTACCCCAGCGGCTATTACTGGTGGAGCGAGGCGGTACGGGTGAACATCTTTATCGGCGGCAACATCAGCCGCACCACACCCAAGTGGAAGAACATCAAGCGGGCAGCGATCTACTACGAGCTTGGCACGAACGAAATCAAGCTGGTAAGCTACGTACAGAACACAGGCTACCTCAACATCTGGCAAATTCTGCACGCCGGCATCGGGGTACGAGCGCATTTTTAAACCAGTGTGCGTGTGGAGTGTGAGAGCGATGAGTGACGCCTACGCTGTTTTCCTTCGCTCTCACACTCCACACGCACACTGTCTCTACGCTGCCGCTTCCTTCTTGCGCATAGCCAGATAGTAAACCGGAATGCCCAGGAGGATTACGAGTAGCCCCGGCAGGGTATATTGGCTTTCAAACAGCAGCAGCAAGACAGCGAGCGCAGAGGCGATGACAATGTAGATCGCCGGCAACACCGGATAGCCAAAGGCCTTGTACGGCCGGGGCATATCCGGGCGGCGGTGACGTAGGATGTAGATCCCCAGAATTGTCAACACATAAAAGATCAAGACGCCAAAGATCACCAAAGCAAGCAAATCATTGTATTTACCGGTAAGACACAACAGCGACGCCCACGTGCACTGCATCCAGAGACTGTTGGCCGGGACGCTGGCTTTGTTGAGTACGCCTGCCTTCTTAAAGAATAATTGGTCGGTCGCCATGGTGTAGAATACACGGGCGCCCGACAGGATCAGGCCGTTGTTACAGCCGAAGGTCGAGATCATGATCATCACGGCGATAATACTGGTGCCGGCGGTGCCAAAGATATACTCCGCGGCCACCACCCCTACCCGATCGCTTTTGGCGAACGCAATATCCTGTAACGGTATTACGGCCAGGTACATCAGGTTGGTCAGCACATAGATCACGGTGACGATAAGCGTTCCGAGCAGCAGGCTGAGGCCGATGTTCCGTTGCGGATTTTTTACTTCACCGGCAATAGACGTAATAGAGTGCCAGGAGTCGCTGGAGAACAGGGCTCCTTTCATCGCCACGGCCATAGCGCCAAAGAAAGCCAGGCCGCCGAGGGCCGTTGTCACGAGTTGGCCCGAGTCGCCAAGGGTCAGGCTGTTCAGCGACCAGGCATCTTGCCAGTTGGCGTTCCACACGGCGCTGTCGGCGCCCCAGACCAAACCGCAAATGATCAGGCCGGCCAGGGACAGGATCTTGACCAGGGTGAGGAAGGTTTGGAGAAAGGCACCTTCTTTTACGCCACGGCTATTGATATAGGTAAGGAGTACGATCACACCGATGGCCACGAGTTGCGAGGCTTTTAGCTGGAAGTCACCGAGCGTGAACAGTATGTTCTCCTCGCCCACCAGGGGCAACAGATAGGCGGTGAACTTGGCGAACGCTACGCCAACGGCTGCGATAGTGCCGGTGTGGATGATCGTGAAGAATGTCCATCCGTATAAAAAGCCGATGAGGGGGCCGTAAGCTTCGCGCAGGTATACATACATGCCACCGGCGCGGGGGAACATGGCCGACAGCTCGCCATAGCTGACGGCGGCGATGACGGTGATCACACCGGTGAGCACCCACATCCCGACCAGGTAGCCGGCCCCGCCGACGCTGCGGGCGATCTCTGAGCTTACAATAAAAATACCCGAGCCGATCATCGACCCGGCCACGATCATCGTGGCATCCAATAACCCCAGGCGGGGCTTGAACTCCTGTTTTGTTTCTTCCATGCGGTTAGGTTCGGTAAACTGGAGACGCCAGCCCGCGCACTGACGGTGCCCGGCATTTCCTTCCCTAATAATAAGATGGTTTGACCGCTCAACCAAATACCTGTTCGGGAAAACCGTGTAAGCGGTACTTTTACTATATTAACCCCATGATGAGACCTTACTATATTGTATGCCTGCTGTTGCTGCTTTCGTGCGGCAAAAAGGAGGCGGAGGTGATCACCCCGGCCACCGTGCGGGAGGTGCTGACGCGCTACGGCAAGGAGAACCCCGAGACGGAAGTCCTGATCGAAACGAAGTATGGCAACATGCGCCTGAAGCTGTATGAGGACACCCCCCTGCACCGCGCGAATTTCATCAAGCTGATCAAGGAGGGGTATTATGAGGACGCGGACTTTTACCGCATCGCATATGAATTTATGATCCAGGGCGGCGACCTGAAAAAGAGCCTGGGCTACCGCATCCCGTCGGAGTTCAACCCGAAGTATATCCACAAGAAGGGCGCACTATCGATGGCCCGCGTGGACGAGAACAACCCCAACCTGGAGTCATCGGCGGCGGAATTCTTTATCGTACACGGCGGCCGTTACCTGCCGGAGGACGTAGACATGGAGGCCCGCAACCTGGGGCTTACGCTCACCGACCAGCAAAAGGAAACCTATGCCGCCAACGGCGGCTACATGACATTGGACCAGAAGTACACGGTGTTCGGTGAGCTGACCGAGGGCATCGAAGTGGTGGACAAGATCGCAAGCGAAAAAGTGTACAGTACCGACAAGCCGCTGCGCGAGATCCCCTTCAAGATCAGCGTCGTCCGGTAGACAATGCAAAGATTTTAGAAGAAAAACAATAATCGGGTGAGTGTGGCGTTGGCACACGCGCCCAGTGACCGGTTTTCTGTTTTATCGACCCTGTTTAGCGTTAAACGACCGGATTTACAGCTTAAAAAAATGTAGTAGCAAAAAAAAGACGAGTGTTGTATGTTGCGCCTCGATCAACCGAAAAGACCGCTTATGAAAAATTTTGTAGCCCTGGTAGCGTGCGTGCTGGCCTTGCAGTGTGCTTTTGCGCAGGACACTCCTGCCACCACCGAACAAACTCCGCCGGCCACCACCACCCCGGCCCAACAAACCCCTGCCCAACAAACCCCGGCTCCCGCCACGACGGCCGCCCCCAAAGTGACCAAGCCTCGCCAGGCTCCTGTAGTGGAACCTACCGAGGACGAGCAGGCCAGCTACACGCTGCGCGAGCGCTTCAATATTATGAAGTCGAAGTCGCAATCCTACCGCGAATACAAGGTCGTAAAGGAAAGTGTGCTGGACGGCGTATGGAAGATCATTCGTGACTCGATCGCCGCAAAGGACGCCGCCCTTCGCAAAGCGAAACAAGACATCGCGGCCCTGAACGGTCAGTTAGGGGGCGTACAAAATAACCTGAAGCAAAAAGAGGCTTCGATGACGGAGATCCTCTATGACAGTACCCACATCAGCGTGCTGGGCATCGATATGGAGAAGGGTACTTTCCTGACGGTAATTGCGGTGCTGCTCGGCGCCCTGGCCGCTGTGGTCGCCACGGTGATCGGCCGGATGAAGCTCATGACGAAAACCCTACAGGAAAAGAAGCTGGCCGTGAACATGGTCACCAACGAGTACGAAGAATACAAACGCAAGGCGATGGACAAACAAACCAAGCTTTCACGTGAATTGCAGGACGAGCGGAACAAGCTCGCGGCGATCAACCGTTCTTAATTCTATACAACATCGTATATAAAAAGAGCCAGGTTTCCCTGGCTCTTTTTTTTGGGTATTGGGTTATTAATAGGTGATTAATGAGAGGCTTGTTGTTCTCCATGGGTTGCCTGCTTCGCTTCCAGGCCACGCTGTGCCCGTTGCTCGGGTTCGGATTGGTAGACCCGAACGTAATCGACTTCCATGCGTTGGGGCCAGATCGTCGTATCGATGCCATGCTTGCCGCCCCAGTTGCCACCTACGGCCAGGTTGAGCAGCAGGTGGAATTTCTGGTCGAACGGCCAGCCTTTGAAGTCTTCTTTCGGATCGCGCGCGATGGTGTGGTACAACGAGTCGTCTACGTAGAACTCCATCTTGTCCGCCTGCCAGTCGATGGCATAGCGATGAAAGGCTTCCTGCGCATCGGCTACGGTGATCAACGCCTCCTTCTGTGTTTGCTTGGCGTGGTTGTACGTCTCGGTGTGGATCGTACCGTGCACGATGCCGGGGTCATACCCTACGTGCTCCATGATATCGATCTCGCCACTGGCAGGCCACCCGCCGTACGCCCAGTCGGTGGACAACATCCAGATGGCGGGCCAGGTGCCGCGGCCGCGGGGCAGGCGGGCGCTGACCTCGATGCGGCCATACCGCCAGTCGCCCTTCTTTTTCGAAATGACCCGTGCCGACGAGTACGGCTGGCCACCGATGGAGTCCTGGTGGGCTTCGATGATGAGCTTGCCGTTCTCTACCCGCACATTGCGGGCATCGTGCGTATAATATTGCTTTTCGTTGTTGCCCCAGCCGTTGTTATTGCCCAGGTCGTAGCCCCATCGGGCGGTGTCGGGTACGCCGGCGGTGTCGAACTCGTCCGACCACACCAGGGACCGGGTTGTTTTCTCCCTGCACGCGCCTGCTAACAGCAGGGTGCAGAGCATGATCCTCCAGGTAAAATACATAGTCTTTTTTACAGGTTATGCCCCACGCGGGGCGTCAGGGCTTTTGTTGAAATACACGCACGTAATCTACGATCATGCGCTGCGGAAAAATGGTTGTACCGTCGGGGCTACCGGGCCAACGCCCGCCAACCGCCACGTTGAAGATAAGAAAGAACTCTTGTTGGAATTCGCTCAGGCCTTCGGGTGTCGTATCGATCACGTTGAACTGCTTATCGTCTACGTACCACGTGATCGCCTGCGGTGTCCACACCAGCGAGTACACATGAAACTCGTCGGCATACGTACCGTTTGCCAGGGTCGTATGACCGGTGTGGCTGGCGTAGTTGCCGTTGGCGCCTTCCCAATGCACGGTGCCGTGTACGGTATTCTCACGGCCGCTGCCGCCGACCATTTCCATAATGTCGATCTCGCCGCACTTCGGCCAGATGTCAGTCTGGTAGTTTGCACCGAGCATCCACAGGGCCGGCCAGAGTCCCTGCCCTTTCGGCAATACGGCGCGAATGTCTACACGCCCGTAGCGGAACTGGTGCTTGCCGGCAGTGATGATCCGCGACGAGGTATACTGGCTGCCCTGGTAGGCTTCTTTCCGGGCGGTGATGATAAGCTTGCCGTCTGTCAGCGACGTGTTTTCAGAGCGATAGAACTGCAACTCGTTGTTACCCCAGCCGTCCTGCCCGGTGCCGGTCTCGAAGGTCCAGTCGGCTGCGTTCAGCGCGGTGCCGGCGAACTCGTCCTGCCACACCAGGTCCATGCCTGCATAGCTTGTCGGCGTTTCATAGCCGGCGGTGGGAATGACCAGGTCGCCGCTGAGGGTGACGGATACACCCCTGGTTTCGGTCGTAAACGCCTGATCGGTTGTATGAGCCTGCACTTTTATCGTATAGGTACCCGATTTTGCATAGGTATGTGTAGCCTTTCCGTCGGTACTTCTGACAGGACTTTCATTGGCTGTTTCACCAAAATAGATGTTGTAAAAATTGACGGCGGAGGCTTTGGCCAGCACGCTTACCTCGGCAGGATTTGTCTGGCTTATGGTGACGTCTACCGACAGGATCTCCGGATACACGACGCAACAATCCTTACCGTTGTCGCTGCAACCCAGTATGCCGAGCAGGGCCAGGTATATACACGCAAAAAACATGGTGTGCTTATTCTTCATACAAATTAGGTATTTAAATCAAAACTACGCCGGAGGATGTTTATGGCCAACACCCCCCGGTGTAGTTTGTGCTATCGTCTATTGAGCGGCCGGTAACAGTTCTAAATCGTCGATAAAGAAGATGCCGCCGGTATAGATACCCTCCCCGCCAAGCTGGATGACGATGGTATTATAGGTCTCGTTAGCCGCCGCGCTGCTGAAATCGAAGGTCAGCTCGACCCATTCGTTCAGCGGCAGATCCTTGTGCAGCACTTCGGTTTGAGTTCTGAACGGTTCTGCCTCGTCGCGGTTCTGCAGTTTCAGCGATGCATAGCGCTGCAGTGTTTTATACGTCTGCCACGACTCGCCGCCTTCGGTGGTATAGTCGTTGTAGCTGGGGATAAACACTTTCATCTTGAACACGTGGCGCTCACGCAAGTCCATTTTATAGGGCAGCTGGATCTGTACGTTTGAAAAGGCACCGCCGCCTCCGGGAGCTTTTACATACTTGCCTACTTTGGCCGACGTGTTGATCGGCACCGGCGCCGGGTTATCGTAAGAAGCGATCGAGCCATTCGAGTTGGGGGTGAAGGTCACGTTGCCGGCACCGTCGAAGTCCGTATAAATGTCTTCGATCTTATACGGCGGCGGGGGTGGCGGATTGCGCACAAAGCCCTTGCGAATAAAGCGCTGATACCAGGCATTACCGGCCTCTCCTTCCTGTATCGAACGTATATAGAGCTCATCCGGTGTGATCGACAGGATCTCGTATACAGGAGCCCTGCCGGAGTAGTAGCCGATAAACCCACCGTTGCCGATGGTCAGGTACCACTTGCCATTGCTCTCCGACAATGACCACGTCTGCGGCGCCGGAGCGTACGGTGCGATGAAGTCGTTGCCATTCGGTTCCTTCACGGCGCCGGCAAAGGCAGACCCAAAGGCCGCGTTGACATATACGTCGCCGTTGGTATGATAGATCAACTGCGAACCCTGGAGCTTGAACGTGATCGAGTCGTCGTACATACCGAGACCCTCTTTGGCATTGGCCGGTGCCGAATACCACTCGGGCCAGGTACCGGCGGCAGGACCGATGCCCATGTGGCCGGCGGTGCCTTTGTCCATCACCCAGGTTTTGCCGTCGATGTCGTTAACACCGCCGGTCAGAAAGTTATACTGGTCGAGGTCCAGTAAGGTCGGATCATCTTGTGCGATGTCGATCGTTTGTGTTGTCGTATAGCTTCCGCCTCCGACATACGCCGTCATGGTCACTTCATAGGTTCCCTTGAAGGGATAGCTGGCGGTGGGCGCATCGCCTTCTGCCGTAGCGCCGTTGCCGAAGTTCCAGCGTTTCAGGAAAGCCGACGATTCGCTTGAAAAGTTGATGACATTGGGCTTGTCAGCCTTTGGCGTATAGGTAAAAGTAGCGTCCTCTACCGTGGCGACTCCACCCAGTTCGGGGTCGTCGTCTTCACACGCACTGAGTATCACCGCCAGGCTGAAGCACAGCCAGGCGAAGGGTAAAAATCTCTTGAGCATATCCATAGTTGTCAGGATGTAGATGATTTAATATTTGGGATTTTGCTGCCAATCGGCACCGGCCAGGTCGATCTCGTCCTGAGGAATCGGAAACACCTCGTGTTTGCCTGCTTCAAAACCGTCGATCTCTTCTGCCGCTTTCCCTGTGCGAACCAGGTCGAAGAAGCGCAGGCCTTCACCGGCCAGCTCGACGCGACGCTCGCGGTAGATCGCCTCCGTCAACGCCGTGCCGGTGAGATTCAACGCCGCCATGCCGACGCTGGGGCGCGTGCGCACACGGTTGAGGTATTGCAGGGCCAGGTTGTCATTAGCCGACGGCTTGCGGTTGTGTGCTTCGGCAGCCATCAACAGCACGTCGGCAAAGCGTATAACCTTGTGGTTGACGGGACTGGTCAGGTCGTTGTCGCCCAGGCCCAGCTCATCGGAACGCTTGAGGTACTTTTTGTTGTAGTACCCGGTGTGGCCTCCGGCGCCTGTTACATATTTGATCTTGCCAGGCTCTTCCTGCGCGGCGATGAAGGCCTCGATGTCCAGGATGGATGCATCGCGACGAGGGTCGCCCGACTCGAAGGCGTCGTACAGGTCTTTTGTGGGCAGGTTGTAGCTGTTGCCGTCGGCGTATACCGGACCATCGTAGCCGCGGATGCCGTGGAACCCTACCGCTGCAAAACCTTCCAGACACACAAAGCATCCGTAACTCCCGCCTTCCACGCCGACATACTCGATATCAAACACGGTCTCTTTGCTCCCTTCGTTGACGACACGAAACATAGTTTCGAAATTATTGAACAGGTCGTAGCCTCCTTCGTTAATGACCTGGTCCAGCACAGTGGCGGCTTCGGTAAACTTGTTTTGATAGAGGTATGCTTTTCCCAGCAGGGCCAGGGCGGCACCCTTGGTGATGCGGCCCTTTACCGGCGTGGTCCACTCGAGTGCATCCGCGGCTGCCTGCAGATCTTTTTCGATCTGGGCATATACTTCCGTAGCCGGGGTGCGCACCTGCGACGACACTTCGCCGGGGGGCAGCTGCCGGTCTACGATCAGCGGCACGGCGCCAAAGAATTTTACCAGTTCGAAGTAATAGTATCCCCGCAGGAACGATGCCTCGCCCATGATGCGGGCCTTGTCGTCGAACTCGAGCTTGTCGCGATTCTCGAAGATGTAGTTAGTGCGGGTTACACCGGCGTACATCCAGCGCCACAGACTGCGCAACTCGTTGTTGACACCACCGTGGGTCATGGCGTCGATCTGGTGGAGACCTTCGGTGTCGGTCACGCCTTCGCCGCCGGCGATGGAGTTGTCGGATGCGATCTCGCCGATCCACAGGTCGAGATACGACGTTTGCATGGGGTCATAGGCACCGGTCAGCGCCTGCTGATAGTCGGTGGGCGTGCGAAAGAAATTATCGGCACTCCGGGTATATAAAGGGTCTACGTTTACGAAGTCGTCGCAGCTTACGGCCGCCATCAACCCGCAGATAAACAGTGTCCCTGCTTTCAGTGTCTTCTTCATACAATTAAAAGGTTAGGTTTAGGCCACCCATGATGCTCTTCGCCTGCGGATAAAATCCATAGTCGATGCCACTCACGTTGGGGTCGTAATTCGAGAAGTCGGGGTCGAAGCCTTTGTACTTGGTGAATGTCAACAAATTATTAGCCGCTACATAGATGCGCAGGCGGCTGGCGCCGATGCGATTGACGATCGCCCGCGGCAGCGTGTAGCCCAGTTGAACATTCTTCAGACGTACGAACGAGCCGTCTTCGATATAGAAGTCAGACAACACGTTGTTGCGTGTAGCCTCGGTGGTTAGGCGTGGATATTCGTCGGTGCTGCCGGGTCCGGTCCAGCGGCCGCGGTTGTACGTAAGCATGTTCGACATCGGCAACTGACGCTCGTAGTTGCGCAGAATTTCGTTGCCCACCGATGCATAGAACGTAGCCGAGAAATCGATGCCTTTGAAGTTCATGCCTACGTTGAGGCCCATGATGGCGTCAGGTATCGGCGAGCCGATGCGGGTCTTGTCGGTGTCGCCGCTGAAGTCGATGGTCTTCGAACCGTCCTGGTCTACAAACCGCAGATCGCCCGGAGAAGTGGTAGCGGGATCCTGGGTCACACCGCGTTCGTCGATCTCGGCCTGGGTTTGATAGATGCCGTCGGTCTCGTAGCCCAGGAAATAGCCCATGGGATGGCCTACCTGCATGCGGGTGGCGGTACCACCGCCTACACTGAACGAGCCGAACTCGAAGAAGTCTACGCCCGGCGGTAACGCGATCACCTCGTTGTGGATGGTGGTGATGTTATAGCCGATGTTGACGCGCAGGTTTTCTGCCAGCTGCGTATGGTAATCGATGCGGAGCTCGAGACCGCGGTTGCGCACGGTGCCCCCGTTGATGATGGGCGTCGAGCTGCCGGCGCCGTAAGCACCGACGATGGCGGAAATGTCGGGCTGGAAGAGCAGGTCTTTGGTGGTCTTGACGTAATAGTCGGCGGTGATGCTGACTTTATCTTGCAGGATGTTGAGGTCTACGCCGAAGTTGGCCTGACGTGTTGTTTCCCACTTCAGGTCGGGGTTACCGATCCGGCCAATGGCTACGCCGTTGGCAAGTATGTTGTCAAAGGGGTATACGCCTTCGCCGTCGAGCAGCGACAGGAAGCCGTTGGGCCTGATCTTGTCGTTACCCGACACGCCATAGCTGGCACGCAATTTCATGAACTGTATGGCGCTGGTCTGGAAGAAGGATTCTTCTGACAGTACCCAGGCGCCCGATACGGCGGGGAAATACCCGAAGCGATTGTTGGCCCCAAAGGCGGTCGAACCGTCGCGACGGACAGACGCCGACAGCATGTACTTGCTGCCGTAGCCGTACTCGGCCCGCACGAACTGCGACAACAGGCGCGTACGATCCTGCCAGGACGACGTGTTGTTGAGGTAGTTGTTGCTTTCGGTGGCCGAGATATCGGCGAAGTCGTTGGAGTTATAGGGCACATTGTAACCGGTGCCGGTCAGGCTGCGGTTGTCATACCCCAGCATCGAAGTACCCAGCGTAGCTTTGATCTTGTGCACGCCGAAGGTGCGGTTGTAGTTCAGGAACGCTTCGAAGTTGTAGTTGAAATACGTCGTGCGCGTCTCGCGGATGTTATTATATACCGGAATGGACAGGTCGTCCGAGACCTTTGTCAGGTTCGGCTCCAGCGCGGCGTTGGCGGCAGTGTTCTGCGCTTTGTTCGCACCATAGTACACCAGCGGATTGAATTGCTTTTCGTCTACCAGCGCGTAGTTATAGCCCGCGCGGCCGGTCACTTCGAAGTTGTCGTTGATCTTATAGTTGATCTCCTGCTTACCGACGACTTTGTTGACCGTGTTGCGATTGAACGTGTTGGCCATCTGCGCCAGCGGGTTGATGACTTCCGATACGTCTTCGAGGAAGGCATAGCTGCCGTCTTCCTTCCACGGGCTGGCCGCCGGGTTGGCGTTGATGGTATTGAAGAGCACGGAACCGATGCCCATTTCCGGCAGCATGTCGCGGCGCTCGTTGGTATACAACAGCACGTTTTCCCAGGTAAGCTTGGGCAGGATGTCTACGGTAAAGTTTACGCGCGCATTGTACCGGCGGTAGCCGGACTTGTCGCCGCCCACGATGCCTTGCTGGTTCATGTATGAACCGCCGATGGCGTAGCGGCTTTTTTCCGAGCCACCGGAAATCGTGATATTATAGTTTTGGATAGGCGCGTCTTCAAACACTTCGTCTTGCCAGTCAGTGCCCTTGCCCAGGTTGGGATTGGCAAAGGGTGGTGTACCACCACCGGAGGCGTAAGTTTCGTTTTTCAATACAGCGTACTCATGGGCATCGAGCAGGTCCATTCTTTTGGTGGTTTGCTGCACACCATAGTAGCCTGAAAAATCGATCGTAGGTTTTGCGTTCTTCTTGCCTTTCTTGGTCGTGATCAGGATGACGCCGTTGGCCGCGCGGACACCGTAGATGCCGGCGGTACCGTCTTTCAGGACGTTAATGGTCTCAATATCCGACGGATTGAGTGCCGCCAGGCCATCCTCGTCATACGGTACGTCGTCCACCAGGATCAGCGGAGTGTTGTCGCCGTTGGTGGTAAAGCCACGGATGCGGATGTTGAGACCCGCACCGGGCGAGCCCGACGCAGCAGAGATCTGTACGCCGGCAGCTTGTCCCTGCAGGGCCTGCTCCACCCGCACGGGGTTGAGGGCCGTGAGATCATTGCCGTTCACAACGGCAACCGAGCCGGTGAGCTCCTTGACGGTGGTGGTACCATAACCGATGACGACAACCTCGTCAAGGCTGGTGACATCGGGCAGGAGCTTTACCGCAACGTTCGACTGACCGTTGACAGCAAGCTCCTGGGACGTGTACCCGATAAAGCTTATTTGCAGCGTGGCATCGGCCGGGACATTGTCGATGCGAAATTCGCCGCTTGCGTCCGTGACCGTACCCAGGGTCGTACCCTTAATAAGGACGTTTACGCCGGGCAGGGGCTGGTCGTTTTCATCTGTCACCCGGCCTCGTACGGGGCTCTGCCCGTATCCGACCAGCGACAGCATCAGTAAGATCGCCAGTAATTTTGCTTTCATGCGTTAATTGTTGTTTGGTTTAGACTAGGTGCACCGCCGCCGGCTGGTATGGACCGGAAACGTTTGAGTGCGCGATACAAACATTGGAAAAACAACCGTTTGCGCGCTACTCCGCCACCCCAACATAACTACATCACAAGCTCTTTTCGACTACATCAAAACTACATCAAGACGTTAGAAACATTAATTTTTGATGGATTTCAAACGTTTTTGGAAGTAGCTTTGACCACTACACCTATGAGCTCCTACCTCATCAGCACGGAAAAACGTACCGCAATGGCCTGCTGGAAAGCCGTCGTCGCGCTGCTCCTGATAGTGTCGGTACACACAGCACATCCGCAGGCGCAGTCACCGTTCTCGGGACTGCCGTTTACCCGCAATTTTCAGCCGGGGGATTATAAAGGGGGAATCCAGAACTGGGCGATTGCCCAAAACCGGCTGGGCCTCATCTACATTGCCAACAACTTCGGCCTTTTGGAATTTGACGGCGACCAATGGCAGACCTATGGCGTGCGCAACGGCACCAAGGTCCGAAGCGTGGCGATCGACGCCCGCGGCCGCATCTATGTGGGCGGTCAAGGCGACTTTGGCTTTTTCTTTCCCGACCAGCAGGGCCGGCTGGTATACACATCCCTGGCGGACAGCCTGGCGCCGGAGTACCGCAATTTTGACGAGGCGTGGAGCGTGTATCTGGACAACGAAAAAGTTTACTTCTGCACCTTCTCAAACATCTATTGTTACGATCAGCACACCTTTCAGGTGATCCGTCCCGGTGGCCGGGCGGGGATGGACCATTCCTTCCTGCTCAACCGACAGCTCTATGTCAATCAGCCGGACATTGGTCTGGGCATGCTGGAAAACAAGAGCATCCGGATGGTGAAGGGCGGCGAGTTCTTTCGCGACAAGAGTGTTGCCGCGGTGCTGCCGCTGCACGACAGCCATGTGCTGGTCACGACGTTTCAGCACGGCATCTACCGGCTGGCCGATGGGATCGTCACGCCCTGGAATACGCCGTTGCAGGCATACCTGCGGGAGTCGATCGTCAACTGCATGATCCGGCTCCGCAACGGCAATTTTGCAGTCGGTACACAAAACAATGGGTTGCTGGTGCTGGATGCTGACGGCGACCTGATCATGCAGCTCACCACGGGGCGGGGCATTGAAAATCCAACGGTACTCAGCATCTACGAAGACGATCTGAGCAACTTGTGGATCGGCCAGAACAACGGGCTGGCGTATGTGGAGCTGGGATCACCCTTTACGCTCATTAACAACCAAACAGGTTTACCCGGTTCGGGCTATGCCGCATACCTGCACGACAACGCGCTGTATGCGGGTACCAGCACCGGTGTGTACCAACGCGGGCCGGAGAAAGGCAGCGGCTTTCGGTTAGTCGGTGGCTCGCGTGGGCAGGTATACCACCTGGGCGAATACGGCGGGGAGCTGCTGGTCGGCCACCACAACGGGGCTATGCGCATTAGCGGCAACCGCTGTACGCCGCTGTCCGGCGAGCCGGGATCGTGGGTGTTCCTGGGGATGAAAGAGCATCCTACGACGCTGATCGAAGGAGTCTACGCGGGCTTACAGGTATACGACCGCACAAACGGCCACTGGGCATGGCGGAAAAAAATTCCAGGCTTCGGAGAATCGTCGCGGGTGATGGCCGAAGACCCGTCCGGAGACCTGTGGGTGACGCACGGATATAAAGGTGCTTACCGCATCACCTTCTCCCCTTCCCTGGACAGCATCCGCCGCGTGGCCTTTTACGGTGCCGACAAAGGGTTTCCTTCCAATCTGCTGATCAACGTATACAACGTGCGCAACGAGCTGTTGTTTACGAGCACCCGGGGCGTATACCGGTTTGACGCCAGTGCTGACCGGTTTGTGCCGGACGACTTTTTTTCCAGCCGGCTGGGTGATACCGACCAGTTGTGGTTTGTACGCGAGGACGCACTCGGCAATATATACTTTGTGAGCCGAGACCACATCGGCGTGTTTCGCAAGAATTCGTTGGGCGAGTATACGTTGGAGGAAAACCTCTTTCGCAAGATCCGTAAATACCTGAACGACGACCTGGTCAACATCGCCATTCTCCGAAACAACGAAGTATTGTTCGGCGCAAAAGACGGTTTTATTCACTACGACCCCACCATGAAGCCGGCAAAGGCACCCGTGTTCCAGACGCTGATCCGCCAGGTGTCGGCTACGACAGCGCATGGCGACTCGGTGCTCTTCTTTGGCAATCACAGCGTGCGCGACTCGATATCGGATCAGCAGCAAAAAGCCTGGTGGCCAGAGCTGCCCTACCGCAGTAACGCACTGCATTTTACATATGCCGCTACTTCGTACGAGGGCAATGCAAACCTGGTCTTTCAATATTACCTGGAGAACTTTGAAAAGGATTGGTCGGAATGGAGCACCAAAACACAAAAGGAATATACTAACCTGAAGGAAGGCAGCTATACGTTTCACGTGCGGGCGCGTAATGTGAACGGGGAGCTGAGCCGCGAGGCCCTTTATACCTTTGTGATCCGGCCGCCGTGGTACCGTTCGGTGTGGGCATACTCGATCTACGGAGTGTCCGTGCTGGCATTGTTGTTTACGGGCTTTAATATACTCGACCGGAAGTATCAGCGGGAGCAACAGCGCATGGCGCGGGAGCAGGAAAAAGAGTTGAGCGCGCGGGATAACGAGCTGGTGAAACTGTCGCGGCAGTCGCAGGAGGAGATCAACCGCCTACAGCACGAGAAGCTGGAGTCTGAATTGCGCCACATGAACAATGAGTTGGGTACGGCCACAATGCACCTGCTGAATAAAAATGAGTTTATTACTTCCATCAAGAGCAACCTCACGTCTATTATCAAAAAGAACCCGCAGGACGATGTGAAGAAGGAGCTGGTACAGATCACGCGCGACATCGAGCAGAATATTTCGGCAGACAGCGACTGGGAGCATTTCCAATTCCACTTTGACCGGGTGCACGGAGATTTTACAACGCGGTTCAAAGCCGCTTTCCCAGGATTAAGTCCCCAGGAGATAAAACTGAGTGCATACCTACGCATGAATTTATCCACGAAGGAGATTGCCCAACTGCTGAACATTTCCGTCCGGGGGGTAGAGATCAGCCGGTACAGGCTGCGAAAGAAGCTGCTGTTAGACAGGAACCAGAACTTACAGGATTTCATTTTGAATTTTTAGGTTTTACGTCCGGCACGAGGCACTGTCATAAACACCAAAGCCTGCCATAAACCATCAACTGCCATCGCTGGCTGGCGTCCGCCACCGCACATCCCGCCCCTTCCCCATTTCACACTTTTTGTAGAATTTTAAGAAACTTTCCACCGACGTGTAACCATTGCAGCGAGGGTGGGTTATCCTTTTCAGAAAACGCTTATCCGGATTTGAATGCATTAACCGACAATGCCCTGATGTCGAAAGTCAGGGACGGCGATCTTGACAAGATGAGCCTGCTGTTCGAGCGGTATAAGAGGCCCTTGTATGGCTTCTTTTACCACCTTACAAAGGACCAGGACCTGAGCGAGGACCTGGTGCAGACCGTCTTTTACCGGATCCTGAAGTATCGCGCGCGGTTTCGCGGCGATGGGGATTTTCGAAGCTGGATGTTTCACATTGCGCGCAATGTGCGCCATGACCACTACCGGAAAAACAAGCTGAAGAAGGACGACCCGCTGGAGGCCTGGCAGGATCGTCTGGAAGACAGCGACAACCCGTCCGCGGCATGGCATCTGCACGAAGAAAAGGAGCTGCTGTCCAGGGCCCTGGATCAGCTGCCCGAAGACAAGCGCGAGGTGCTGCTGCTGAGCAAGTTTCAGGAAAAGAAGTATAAAGAGATCGGCGATATCCTGGGCTGTACCGAAGGGGCTGTAAAAGTAAAAGTGTTCCGGGCATTACAAGAATTGAAGGAAGTGTATCAAAAACTGGAGATGCGTTATTGATTTTGCGTATGACACGAGCGGAAATAGACGATTTACTCGCACGGCATAATGCCGGCACGACGACACCGGCCGAGCAACGGCAACTGGAGGGGTTGCTGGAGAGCGGTGCCATTGGACTGGAGGACCTCGAGACCCTGCACCCGTGGCAGGAGGCCCTCGACCAACTGCCCGCGCCCACTCCTTCCATGAACCTGGACGATGCGTTCTACCAGCTACTGACGGAAGAAAAGCGCAACGCCCGCCCGGCTGCCTCCGATTCATTTACCTGGTCCTGGTTGTGGCCGCGATTGGCGTTTACGGCGGCGGTATTGGTGGCCGGGATGGCGGCAGGCTACTTCCTGCGGACACCCCCGCCGGGACCGGCTTCGTCGGACCAGCTGGCGGCGCTTAGCCAGGAGGTGACCGACCTGCGCGAAACGATGATGCTGACGCTGCTGGAAAAGGAGTCCGCGGCAGAACGCCTGAAGGCCGTGAGCCTGACGCAGGAAATGGACCAGGCAAGCCAGAAGGTAACGCAGGCACTGCTGCAAACGCTGAACACGGACGACAACGTAAACGTGCGCCTGGCAGCGCTCGACGCGCTGCGGCCGTATGCGGGACAGCCGTCGGTACGCGAAGCGTTGATCCACGCCATCGCAAAGCAGGATTCGCCGCTGGTACAGGTGGCACTGGCCGAGCTGATGCAGTCTATTCAGGCAAAGTCGTCGGTCAGGGAGCTGCAAAAGCTGCTGGACAGCGACAAAACGCCGGGCGATGTCAAAAAGAAGATCGAGGAGACTATTCAGATATTGATCTGATCATTATCAACCAAACAAAAAACATCATGCATAAGATATTCATCACGCTGCTCCTGCTGCTGCCCGGCACGCTGTTACAGGCGCAGGCGTTTACCGAAAAGATCACCCGCGAGCTGACGTTTGAAAAACAAAGCGCGGCCAACACGCTGATCGTCGACAACATCAACGGGTCGATACACGTCGAAGCCTATACTGGTGACAAGATCCTCGTAACCGTTACCAGGTCCATTCGGGCCAAGACCGCTGAGCGGCTGGAAGAAGGTAAGAAAAAGATCCAGTTAGGCGTCATCAACGACGTGGATACACTCATTCTCTACACCGATGGCACCTGCGCCGGCTACGGACGCACGGCCAACAATCACACCGAGGCGTCCGGCTCCTGGGGTTACACCACGTGCCGCGAATGTAACGAACGATATGAATATCAGCTCGACTTCAGCCTTCGCGTGCCCGCAGGCATCCACGTCGCAGTGAGCACGGTCAACAACGGCGACATCGTCATCGAAAACATCGGCAACGCCCTGGCGGCCAACAACGTAAACGGCAGCATCCGGCTGGTCAACCTGACCCGCGAGGCCCGCGCCCACACGATCAACGGCAACGTCGATATTACCTATGCCCGTAATCCCGATCGCGAGTGTCGCTTTTATACACTCAACGGCGACATCCACGCGAGCTTTCAGAAAGGATTGGCAGCCAATATGAGCTTTGAGAGCTTTAACGGCGAGCTGTTCACCAACATCGATAAGATCGAGGCCCTGCCGGCCGCCGTGCAGCAGGTAGCGCGCAAGGACGGCATGAAGTTCAAGGTAGGCGACAACTTCTATAAGATTGGCGCCGGCGGCTCGCTGCTTGCTTTTGAAACCTTTAACGGGAACGTATATATCAAAGAACAGTAACATTCCTCTTACATCCGTATTTACATCTTATTTCTATTGACTTGACTACCATGAAAAAGTATATCCAGACTTTTGCACTCACACTCGTTTACGTCACCGTAAGCCTACTGGCGCATGCGCAGAACGAGTTCACCATACCGCTGAGCGACCCGGGCAAGCGCGGGAAGTTGAAGGTCCACATCAACTATGGTTCTATTACGGTAAAGGGCACGGCGCGCAAGGACGTACTGGTGAAGTATACCAGCGAAACCGACGGCGAGGATGAAGGCGACAACCGCAAGAACGCCGACGGTATGCGCCGCGTGGGCGGCGGGGGCACGAGCATTGAAGCCACGGAAACCAACAACCAGGTAAAAGTTCAGTCGGATTCGTGGAGCCACAAGCAAAACTTTTCGATCGAAGTGCCGAGCGGGTTTGATCTCGATCTACATACGTACAACGACGGCGACCTGATCGTAAACAACATTCAGGGCGAGCTGGAGCTTACCAATTACAACGGCCCGATCACGGCGCTGAATGTGGCCGGCTCTGCGATTGCGACGACGTATAACGGTGAGATCAAGGTGACGTTCGACAAGGTCAACGAAGGTGTGCCGATGTCGTTTACGACGTACAACGGCGACATCGATATTTCCTTTCCGGCCACGATAAAGGGTAGCATGAAAGTTAGGACCGATCAGGGTGAGATCCTGACTAACTTCGACATAACGTTCAAGACCAGCGGACCGGTGCAGAAAAAAGATAGTCAGTCGGGTGTATACAAGGTGATCGTAGATGAATGGAAACGCTGCGATATCAACGGAGGCGGGCCCGAGTTTACGATGCGTAACTATCACGGTGACATCTTTATCCGTAAAAAATAAACGCTCATTACGGTCGGTCGTCCCGGCCGGGGGTTGACTCATCTCCCGTTGCAGCTCCTGCGGCGGGAGATGAGATCCATCTTACGGGGCTATGTCGTATGTTGTGTGAACGATCTACCACTATGCCACTCGCCGCCGGCCAAAAGGCCCCCGATTTTATCCTCCCTTCCACATCCGGCAGGGACTTTTCACTTTACCAGACTATGAAAGGCAAGCCCTGTATCCTGTACTTCTACCCAAAGGATTTCTCCATGGGATGTACCAACGAGGCGTGCAGCTTTCGCGATACGTTTGAAGTATTCCTGGAGTTAAAGATCACCCTGCTGGGCATCAGCCGCGACTCGATCGAGAGTCACCAGCGGTTTAAGAAAACACTGGGATTGCCTTTCGACCTGCTTTCAGACGACGGCGGTAAGGTGTGCGCCTTGTATGAAACACAACTGCCCTTTGTGCCGCTGTTCACCAAACGCACTACGTACCTGCTGGACAAAGACCAAAAGATCATGGCAGTATACGAGAATATCTTCTCATCGCGCAAGCATATCAAAACGATGGTCGAAGAGGTTACAGTAAAACGGGCGGGCGCGCTGTGAGGCGACCCGATAACCATCGGGTGTGTTCGCTTTCGCGCTCAAGCTCGCGCTGTTTTTACCCGCCGCTGTCTTCGATCTCCAGGGTACGCAGGGCGGCGCTGTCGCGTGCCTGGCTGGCCTGACGCATTTTGAGCTTGCGTTTGTAGAGCTTTTCCATGTAACTCTCTTTGGGGCCCTGGTTGAGCGTGTCGGCCGCGCGCAGCGAGTCTTGCTTAAACGTTAGCTGTTCTAATTGCGTCCATAAGTTGTCGTCGAGCTCGTACAGGTCGCAGGACAGCTTTTGTTGGGCCGCACGCGACGGCGCCGGGAAGGTGGCCTTGGATATGCTTTTAAATGCCGGATCTTCGTTTACCTGCTGCAGGAAGTAGCCTACCATGGGCAAGGCGGTGTTCGACCCCTGCCCCAGCTCGGTGCTGCGGAAGTGGATGCGCGGGTCGTCAGCCCCTACCCATGAGCCCATCACCAGTTCGGGTGTCATGCCCATGAACCAGCCATCGGCATTCGCTTGGGTGGTGCCGGTTTTGCCGGCTACGTCGTTGTTGTGCGCGAAGTACTTCCAGCGCAGACGCGAAGCGGTTCCTTCGTGTACCACGGTGCGCAGCAGACCGACGATCAGCTCGGCGGTCTCGGACTTCAGCACGCGTTTGCCTTTCTCTTTGGGTTGGAAGTCGGTATAGCGGGTGCCGGTGCGGTCCTGGATGCCGGCAATGTAATACGGCTGCACAGCCACGCCGTTGTTGGCAAAACAGGAATAGGCAGTGGTCATTTCCATGAGCGAGATCGACGATGAGCCGAGCGCGATAGAGGGCACATCGGGCAGCTCGCTGGTGATGCCCATGTTGCGGGCTGTCTCCATGGTGTTGAGTACGCCGGCTTGCTGGATCATTTTGACGGCTACGGTATTGATGGAGTATGCCAGCGCGCCGCGCATGGTATATTTCACCTGGTAGTCGTTCTGCATGTTGCGAGGGGTCCACTTCTCGCCTTCTTTGTCGATGTAGGTCTCCTGCGCGGCAGAGATGAGGTCGCACGGCTGTGCACCGCGCTCGATGGCCGTAGCGTAGACGATGGGTTTAAAGATCGAGCCCACTTGCCGTTTGGTGGAAACTTTCACGTGGTCGTATTGGTAGAAGTCGTGTTCGATCCCCCCTACCCACGCGCGCACACGGCCGGTCTTCGGCTCGATGGCCAGAAAGCCTGCATTGAGGAACTGAATGTGGTGCTTAATGGAATCGATCGGACTCATCTTGACCACTTTCTCGCCGTCCCACGAGAACATGCGCATGGGCAATGGCTTTTGCAGCTCGTCGAGGATCTCTTCTTCAGACTTGCCTTTCTCGGCCAGCGCCTTGTAGCGCGAGCAGCGACGTATCGCGTCCTGGATGACCTCTTCATGATCCTGCCAGGGGTTCTCTTTACGCCAGTGGTCGGTGAACTGCTTTTGTACTTCCTTCATCTGCCGCGCGACGGCATTCTCGGCGTATTCCTGCAGGTGCGAGTCGAGCGTGGTATAGATCTTCAGCCCGTCTGTGTAGAGGTTGTAGGGTGTGCCGTCGGGGCGGGTGTTGTTGCGGCACCACTCCAGCAGCTCTCCTTTGAGATACTCGCGGAAGTAGGGCGCCAGGCCCTGGTGGTGTGACACCATGTTGTATTTCAATTCCAGCGGTTTGGCCTGCAACGAATCGAGCGCGCCTTTCGTCAGGAATTTATATTTCTCCATCTGCGCCAATACGACGTTGCGTCGCGTGCGCGCCCGCTCCGGGAACAGTCGCGGGTTATAGGAGTGCGTGGCTTTGAGCATGCCGATGAGCACCGCCGCCTGGTCGGCGGTGAGGTCTTTTGCGCGGACCGAAAAGAACCGCTTGGCGGCGGCTTCGATGCCAAAGCTCTGGTCCCCAAAGGGGATCGTATTGAGGTACAGCCGGATCAGCTCTTTCTTGCTGTAGAGGTCTTCAAGGCGCTGCGCTGTAATGAGCTCACGCATTTTGTTGATCAGCATGGACAATACCCAATAGCGCTTGCGCGGGTATAGATTCTTGGAGAGCTGTTGCGACAGGGTACTGCCGCCTCCGGCAGACTCTTCCTGCAACAGGATGGATTTGATAAACACACGGCCCAGACTTTCGTAGTCTACGCCGCCGTGCTCGTAAAAGCGGACGTCTTCGGTGGCGATCAGCGCATCGATGACGACCGGAGCGATCTCTTCATACCGTATTTCGGTGCGGTCTTGCAGGTAATAGCGGCCCAGCAGCACGCTGTCGGCACTGTAGACTTCCGACGCCACCTGGTTCTGGATGTTGCGCAAAGCGCGTTTGCCGGGTACTTCGATCCATACGACAAGCAGGAGCAGCAGCGGGGGGCCCATGACGATAAGCCCGGCGAGGGTCCATTTGCGTGCTTTGGGGTGCGTGCGGTAATACTCCCGCACCCGGGCATAGCGCACGGCCAGGTAGTGCAGCAGGGGGCGGGCTTTGCGATACGCCCAGACATAACCATATCGGACCTGCCGTTTAACTCTCTTCAAAAACTCTTGCATAGGACAATAATAGACCCCTCACTCGCGGTAAGTTAACACCCCGGAAATTATGGAACAAAAGCCCCGAAAATGGGATGATGTAATAAAATCGGGCCAATGGTGCTCCCTTTGCGGCGTCTCCCCACAGGTGTTTCACACCGGGCAAACCGCCGGGCGAAACATTCCGCGTATAAACGGCGGGTTGTAATCTTCGCGTTCAGCATGTTGATCTGTACCGGCCACCATAACCATGTAGGGAAGATGTATACCTATGCTCTTTGCACACGTACACGAGACACCTATGACACGGTTTTTTCTCCTTCCTTCCGGTAAAAAGATCGCACGAAAGAAAAAACGCACGATGCGTTAGGTAAGCCTCCGGGAAAAGGCTATTTTTAGAATGAAATACGGAAATAGTCCAAAGGAACAATGCCTCCCCTTACGCAAACGAAAGATGAACAGATTCGCGCCGAAGTCGTAACGGCGGCGCGGGGTCTTTTTCAGCGTTTTGGTCTTTTCAAGACCACGATGGAGGACATCGCCAAGGCGACCGGGAAAGGCAAAAGTACCTTGTATTATTACTACGCCAGCAAAGACGAGATCTTTGATGCCGTGATCAAGGAAGACATGGAAGAGGTGATGAGCCAGGTGAAAGCTGCCGTGAGCAAAGCCGGCACCGCCGAAGAAAAGCTCAAAACGTTCAGTCTTACCAAGCTGAAGATCCTGGCGCAGAAAGCCACGCTCAACAGCGTCGTTTTTGGTGAGATCTCGGAAAACCCGCAGCTCATTAAAAAGCTCAAGAAAGACTACGAAGCGCAGGAATTAGAACTGTTGAAGAATATCCTCGCGTTTGGCGTGGCCGAAGGAGAATTTAAGAAGGTTAGCGATGAAGACCTGGATAGCATGAGCTATATCATGCTGAGTGCGTCCCGCGGGATCGAGCTGGCCACGTTGGAAGATTGCCGGATCAAAAAGATGGGCGACAGGCTCGATTTTATTCTGCATTTGTTGTGTCACGGGATTAAGAATTAACACCCTCCTACCGATTTTACAGGCCTTCGGCGGGCAGACACGACTCAAGCCGATTTCCGAAAACTATACTATTCAGCCGCAGGCGCCCTGATAAGACCAGGCCATAACGCTTTTCACTATAGGCGCCTCGTACGTCACGAGATCAGCTGTGTGTAACGCTGAACGAAGCTGCGGAAGTAAGGTTGTTTTTGCAGGAGCTGCTGGAAAAGAGTGATGCCGGCGGCGGCAGTAGCGATGCCGGCCAGGACATCGAGGATGTAGTGGTGGCTGGTGTAAACGGCGGCGAACCAGATGCCGACAGTGATAATGCCAAACACGACAGTACCGGCGCGCAGGCGGGCCTTCCAGGCAGTATAAAACACGATCAGCGGATAAGCAGAGTGCAGCGAGGGCATCGCGGCAAACACGTTGGAGCCCTTTTGATACAGCGACTGGAAGATGGTGACGCCAAAGAACTGGTCGAACCGGATCAGCCCGGCAGTATTGCCACGGGTACCGGCGATGAAATCAAAGCCGTGCAGCTGTACGTACCACGGCGGGGCTGCGGGATACAAATAATATACCACAAAGCCCAGGAGGTTCACCAGGAGGAACGTCAGTAAGAACTGCAGGAAACGAGGCCGGTCTTTGAAGAACAGATAAGCGGCAAAGCCGAGCGGCACGGGAATCCAGCACAGGTAGAAGAAACCCGCCAGCACATCCGCCCACGCGGCGCTGTGCAACTGAAAGTACTCGTTGGGTGTGACCCGTTTACCGTCTTGTACCAGGCCGAAAATGCCACGTTCGGCTTCGTAGAGATCCTGGATGTGGACGGCATTGTATACGTAGTTGGGGAAAGCCTTCATATAGTCGTACAAGATCCAGAAGACGATGAAGACGGAGAAGCCCAGGATAAATTTGCGCGTGATGCGCGACGCCAGGTACAACGTGTCGAATATCAGCACCAGGAAAAGTTGGTCGGTTTTAAAACCGATGAGCAACGCGGACACCACCAGGTATGTGACGGACACTGCGGCGGCGATGAGCACGTCGCGCCAGGAGATCCAGCGGGCCGCGGGAAGCACAGGCAGGTCTAAGCTATTTTTCAAAGTCGGAACGGAATATTTTGTCCCACAGGGCGGAGCTTACACCATAACCTTTCGTAGGGTCGGCGTAGTGGTGCTGCATGTGGTGGTGTTTCAGCTGTTTCCAGAAGCGGTTGTTAAACTTGCTATGGTGTAGTGCATAGTGCGATATGTCGTACACGAGGTAGCCTGCGAGAAAAGTTGCAAAGAACCCATCCATGTAGGCCGCGGGAAGCAACGCATGGAACAGGAAGTAAAAACCAGTGGCAAGGGGAATGCTGACAGAAGGCGGCAATACCAGGCGCATGGCGTCGTTGGGATAATCGTGGTGTACACCGTGGAAGAGGAAGTGTAATCTTTTTCCCACGGCCGATTTGGGTTCAAAATGAAAAACGAACCGGTGCATCACATACTCTGTCAGCGTCCAGACCAGCAGGCCGGCGATACAGCTCGCGATAAAGGTGAACACATTTGTATACGTAACGGTCAACGCCCGGTATACAAACCAGGTTATGATCGGAATAAAGATTATCAACGGCACGCTATAATGCACCTTTGAAAGGCTCTCCAGAAATCCATTTTTAAAGATACGCGTCGATTCAGTACTGTTTGAAACAAAGTTCTTTTTCATAACACTACGGTTTAAAATTCTGTATTACCTCCTGCCCGGTCACCGGATCCGTTCCCTTTACTTCTGCACACACGACGTTCGGAAGCCAGAAGCTCCCCCCTTCGATCTGTAAGAACACGCGCGATACATGGATGCTGCGACCGTTGATCGTTGCCAGCACATGATACCGGCTGTCGGCTGCCTTTACGAGATAAAACGGCAACTTTTTATACGACACGAAGCGCAGCTCGTATTTGTCAGCAGAAAGTTTTTTGGTCTTCAGTCCATACGCGTAATTGCGCTGAATGAACGACAAGTCCTCTTGCTGGCCTTCTTCCTGGTAGCGGATCCAATAGGCATGCACCGGATCTTCTTCATCCGGAACACCTTTATCCAGGTTCAAATCGTACAGGATGGTATTGGTGTTGGGTGTGCGCTGAATGTAAAACAACGTGGACTTGCTGGCCGGTGGCACGGGGAATGTCTCCTGTCCCTTGCATGTACAAGGTTGCTCCGCTCCCGCGTCGCCGGTAGTGAAACCGGCTGTCAGCCAGACCAGGAAGTGCAACATGATCGTCATGACTCCTTAGGATTGTTTTTCCAGTTCTTTCTTAGACTCCCGCAGGCGGTTGATGGCGGTGATATTGGTCAGCACAGCCATGACCGTCAGCGGTATGGTAAAGATGGAGATGGTCTCGAATACCTGGAACGGTATGCCCGGTATAAAGAGCTTGTAGTCTCCACCGATGTAATGCGCGGTGATGCCACAGAGTATGGCCGCCACGCCTACCGTCACGACGCGCTCCGGTCGTTGCATCAACCCTCCTTTGCAGTCGATGCCCAAGCCTTCGGCGCGCGCCCGTACGTAGCTCACCATCATCGAGCCGATCAGCGCAATGAAAGCGAACAATGAGCTGAGGAAATAATGATGCCCGATGAGGTAATAACAAATGCCGAAGAACATGATCAGCTCGCTGTAGCGATCCAATACAGAGTCGTATAACGCGCCGAATTTCGAGCTCATGTTGCCCAGGCGGGCCACCTGACCGTCGAGCATATCGAACAACCCCGCAAACAACACCAGCGCGCCGGCCCATCCCACGTAGCGCAGGTCACCACGATTACCTTCTTCCGCCCCCATGACAAAGATGACGGCCACGCCGACGTTTAATAGCAGGCCGGTAGTGGTGACCGCATTGGGTGTGAACCCGATCTTGATCAGGAACTTTACAAAGGGATTGATGATCTTGTAAATGAGCTGCTGCAGCACGATCCGCAGGGGCGTCTTTTCCATGGCCCGGTTGTTTAAAGGTTTTTCGATAACACTATTCATACGTCAGAAATCAAATTTAAAGCGTGCGCGAATGCCCCATTGCGATACTTCGGGATGGTCCAGGTAGGAAAGGCGCTTTACTACGTCAACCCGGATCAGCTTAAAAATGTTCGCGATCCCGGCACTGGCCTCCATGTACGGCTCGGGACGCAACGAATATGTCGTCTCGACACCCTGATCGTTTGTCGGGAAAGCGAACACGGCAGAATTATAGCGCGGGTCGTTCTCCTGACGGATGCTGCCATAGAGCAACTTGAAGGTAGCCACTTCGCGCCACTTGAGCTTTTTCAAGAGGGGGATCTTGTTGAAGATAAACCCATTGAAATAATGATCGAAGCTCAGACTTACATACTTATCGCTGACAAACTCGAGGAAGTTCATCAGGTTATACGACTGTAATTGATACGAATACGTTTGGTTGGCGCGGTGGATGGCCAGCAACGGGAACGGTACAGTACCAAAGATGTAGCCGCCCTCCAGCACCACGTCCGTATAGCCGAACTGCGACAGGTACACACGTTTGTAGATGTTCAACGCCACGTTTTGATAGTTATACTGGCTATTGAACAAATTCTTTATACCGCCCACGAAGCGCGCCGTAAAGATGGGATAACGGTTCGGTATCGGTATCCGATAGAGCTTGCCCTGGTAAAACTGTTCACCGGGTGCCCAGCGGAACTCCAGGTTTATTTCAGAGGTAACGACATTGGGCACGGGCTGCAGCAGATCTTCGCTTTCGCGCTCATAGCGCAAGCCACCGGCAGGCATCTGTTTCCAATTCTTAAAGCCTACGCGATAGGAAATGTGATTATCGAACTCGTGCAGGTAGTCTACGACCCAGATGTCGTTGTAGAGCCACTTGTCGTTTACACCGCGCTTGAATGAAAGCAGGAAGTTGTCTTCTTGTATGAACTGCAGCTCCTGGCCGGGGATCTTCATGTCGTGCTGATAGCTGACCCGCAACGTACGCACGGGAAACTGCCAGATAGACTTGCCGGTAAACGAGTACGTGGCGCTGAGGAAGTATTTCCATTTTTCGTCTTTGAAGCCGTAGGCGCCGTAGGTCTCGAAATACAGGCGTTCATTGAACTTAGGGGTGGTCCGCCCCCCTACCCGCAGGCGAAAGCCCTCGACAGGGTTGAAGCTATAGAATGTATTGACGGGGCCCAGCTCCCACCAGCCAAAGCTTTTGTACCCCGCCAGCAGCAGCGTGGCAATGTCCATGGTGCGCCGGAAGGACGGTACTTTTTGCAGGCTGTCGATATTCTGATATACTTTCGATTCGGCATGGCTGAGGGAGTCGTGCCGGTTGGCGAGCCAGTATTCTTCGGTATGTCCTTCGGCCTCCTTCTCCTGCTGCTTTTTCTCGCCGTCAAAAAAGCCCTCCGGGCGGGGTTGGTTGATAACAAAGTTCTTATACGACACCACGCGTTCGCCATACAGGCCCCCGCGACCCTGCGTTATGCCGAAGTCGGCGCGCATGCGGCTCTTCACGACCTGGAACTTGCCGTCTTCCATCTGCTCGAACTCCTGGTTGATGAAAAGCTCGCGCACCCAGTTGAGGTTGATATTTTTGTTTACCGTCATGTCCACCCGCTGCACGGCATAGTTGCTGTCGAGCGTGACGTAAAGCCTGCCCTGAAAGAGGAAGCCCCCGGCATCGCGCGGGGCAAAAGACAGTTCGACGAGCTTGGGCGTTTGGTCTTTGAGGGTGTCTGTTATATAAAACTTATAGAACGTCGGCGCGCTGTTGGCAATGGGGCTGAGGAACTGGTTTGTCAGCAGCGTGATGTTGTTCTCGTAGATGTCGATGTCGTTGTAAAGGTAGTTCAGATAAGTACTGACACCCTGGTTATCGATGTAATCGTCGAAACTCACCTTCTGGTGGGCCTTCACAACCGATTTGTTTTGTTCGGGCGAACGTTGGTAGTATTTATCCGTCAGGTTTTCCTGCAGGTAAATGGGTAACAGCGCTTTGCCTTTGATGGTGGTGGTGTCGACATTCTCGAACATCCACTTGTACTTGCGGAACAGCTTGCGTTCCTTGAATTTATCAGACAGGTTGCTGAGCGACATTTGCAGTTTTTCATACTGCTCGTATTCGACATAGTCGTAATGCGTCATGCGGTTCTGCTCCTTGTGCTCGATCATTTCGCGCACAAGATCTACGGCCGGGTTGTTTTTATTGCGATAGCGCTCGCGACCCTGCGTAGTGACAGTCACCTCCTGCAGCACTTGTGCGTCGGACGTGAGCCGAACGTTCATTTCTTGGGTCTCGCCGACCTTTACTTTACGGATGACGGTTTTATAACCCAGAAAGGAAAAATGCAGTTCTTCGTTGGTGGTATGGGTGGTGATGGTATACCGGCCGTTTATATCGGTCGTGCTCCCGATGGTAGTTCCCTTGAAGACTATATTCACAAAGGGCAAGGGTTCTTTTGTATCGGCGTCGGCGACGACGCCGCGCACGGTGGTCTGCGCGGATGCCTGCCAGGCTCCGGTCAACACGCCGATCACTATCCATATTCCGTAAACAACCGCTCTCACGCAAATATCTATTTAAATACAAATCTTTTCTGCAACACGTAGTTATAGCTGACACTTAACACGATCGCAACCCCTATCTTGACCACAACATAATGAACCTCCACATAGCGCGTAGTACTCACGAACAGCGCAAAGCTCAGCGCGATATAGCCCAGCCATACAACGCCATAGCGCCACAGCTGGTGACCCTGCGGCACATGCGTTGCCGCGAATACCCAGTGACGGCTGACCGTAAAGTTCACCACGGCCCCCACGACATTGCCCAACACGCTGCCAAAAGCATCCCACACGTGAAACACCTGCACAAGCAGAATGGTGGCGCCGAAGTCGGCACCGGTGGCGATGAGCGAGGCTGCTTGTGATTTGACGAAGGTGAACATGGCGGTCAGAAAGGAAAAAGCCGTACAGCTACCTGCAGGATAACGTTAGCATAGATCCCGGCGAGCAGATCGTCGGCCATGACACCCCAGCCCCCGGATATGCTCTCCGCCCGGCGTATATAGAGCGGCTTGGCGATATCGAAGAACCGGAACAACACGAACGCCGCCAGCACGGTTGCCGGCGTGACCGGCAGGAACAGCAAACTGATGCACATGCCTGCGATCTCGTCTATCACAACGCGTGGACTGTCTTCGCCCCACAGCGGCTCGACGCCGTCGGCAGCCCACACGCCCAGGTCTGTAATGATGATCGTGACCAGCAGGGCCACGAGCGGATCTACTCCGCCGGAAAATGCCAGGTACCAGCCCAGGCAGCAGGCAGCGGCGGCCACTGTGCCGCCGCCCCTGCCGATATAGCCTATGCTGAGCCCTGTAGCAATGATCCGATGCATAATCTTACAGTACCTCTACCAGATCCTGGTAATAATCCAGGCCCAGGTGTGTGATCAGGTCTTCACCCATCATGTGGCGCAGCGTGTTCTGCAGCTTGATGAGTTGTTTGAAGATGTCGTGCTCGGGACGCAGGCCCGGTGCTGTCTGCGGCGACTTGAAGTAGAACGACAGCCACTCCTGGATACCGCTCATGTTCGCGCGCTTGGCAAGGTCCATGAACAACGCCAGGTCGAGTACGATAGGCGCTGCCAGGATCGAGTCGCGGCACAGGAAATTGATCTTGATCTGCATGGGGTAACCCAGCCAACCGAAAATGTCGATGTTGTCCCAGCTCTCTTTGTTATCGCCGTGGGGCGGGTAATAGTTGATGCGGATCTTGTGGTACAGCTCGCCGTACAGTTCGGGATTCTTCTCGGGTTGTAAGATGTCTTCGAGTACGCCGAGCTTCGATACTTCCTTGGTTTTGAAGTTATCGGGATCGTCCAGCACCCATCCGTCGCGGTTACCGAGGATGTTGGTGGAGAACCAACCGCGGATACCCAGTGAGCGGGCATGCAGACCGGGTGCCAGGATGGTCTTCATCAGGGTCTGGCCGGTCTTGAAGTCTTTACCGCCTACGGGTACGCCGTGCTCGCGCGCCAGCTCTACCAGCGCGGGAATGTCGCACGTGAGGTTGGGGGCGCCGTTGGCATACGGTACGCCTTTCTTGATCGCGGCATAGGCATAGATCATGCTGGGCGAGATCATCGGGTCGTTGTTGCGCAGGCCGGCCTCGAAAGCGTAGATGTTCTGGTGTACGTCGGTCTCTTCGATATACTTCTCGGTAGAGCCGCACCACACCATGACAAGACGGTCGCAGTGGTTGGCTTCTTTGAAATTGTCGATGTCTTCCATCACCGCCAGGGCAAGGTCATACTTCGTAGCAGCCTGCTTGACGTTGGTGCCGTCGAGGTTTTTAATGTAGTCCTTATCGAACACCGCCTTCATGGGCTTGATCTTCTCAAGCTCCGCTTTAATGGGCTC
Source organism: Dawidia soli (assembly GCF_018598185.1). Classification (GTDB taxonomy): domain Bacteria; phylum Bacteroidota; class Bacteroidia; order Cytophagales; family Cyclobacteriaceae; genus Ohtaekwangia; species Ohtaekwangia soli. The sequence continues at coordinate 70,533 of NZ_JAHESC010000021.1, read as the reverse complement.
GAGCAGAGAAGTCTCCAACACCTTGGCGTGCACGGCCGCCTGATACACGTTGTCTTCGTATACGTCCCAACCACCGAACACAATATCTTCCAGCGTCGCCAGGGGCACAAAGTCTTTAATTTTCGGGAAACGGTTTTCCGTGCGTTTACCCAAGCGTATATTTCCAGTCTGTGTAAGCGAACCTACCGGCTGTGCCAACCCTTTCTTCACTGCTTCCACACCCGCGATCATGGTCGTGGCCACGGCACCGAGTCCGGGAATGAGGATCCCCAGCTTGCCATTGGCTTGTTCAATTTGTTCTTTCATAAAGGTTATAGTTATGTATGTACAGGTTTTGTGTTTATAGCCAGCGGTTCTCCTGATACCACTGTATGGTTTCGGCAAGGCCGGTCTCTAACGTATATTTCGGTACATAGCCCAGCTCGCGTTGCAGGCGCGTCACGTTGCAGGTCCAGTTGGTCGCCGTCAGCTCGGCGAGCTTGTCGCGGTTGAGTGCGGGCGCCTGGCCCCGGATAGTGCCCAGTGTTTCCTGGACAAATGCGAGCGCTTTGACCACGCCCAACGGCAGGTGTACGCGTATGGTTTTTCGGTTTAGGATGCGCTTGGTTATATCGGCCAGCGCATAGCGGCCGTAGTCCTTGCCGTCGGCAACCAGGTAGGTACCGGTAACACCGTCAGCGAGCGCGGCGATGGTGGCTGCCGCCAGGTCCTTGACATATATAAAGCTCAGTTGCTGGTCCCCGCGGCCGATGTACGGCTCGAGGCCCTGGGCAAACGTCTTGATCAATATAAAAATGTCGCGGTCGCGCGGTCCATACACGGCGGTGGGTCGCAGCGTGACCACCGGCAGGCCGGGTATGGCCCCAAGGTATTGCTCAGCCAGCAATTTACTCTTGCCGTAGGGCGACACCGGGTGGGCGACATCGTCTTCGCGGATGGATTCGCCGTTGGCTCCGGGCCCCTGCGCGGCAAGGCTGCTGAGGAAGACCAGCTTCCGGAAAGGCAGCGTTGCCTGGGTAATGGCCACGGCGAGGTTACGCGTTATGTCGGCATTTGCAGCGGTATAGGCCCGTTCGTCTTTGGCCTTTACCGTGCCCGCGGCGTGTATGACGTATTGATACTGTCCCGCCTCCAGCGCGGCGCGCAACGACGCTACGCTCGTGAAGTCCGGCGTAATGAACTGTACAGGCCACTGCCGCAGGTGGTCGATCTTACTGGAAGACCGCACGGCCGCGGTTACTTCCAGGCCTTTGGCCAGCGCGGCTTCAATGAGGTGATATCCCACAAAGCCGCTCGCGCCTGTGATCAGTACCCGTTCTTTCATAACGCCTTCTCGAATATTCTGTACTTCTTGTACGGAACACCCTTGATATTCAGCAATGCGTTGTTCATCGCGGCGTTGTCTTCCAGCACCCACGACGCCTCCGCCCGCGTCAGTTTCTTTTTTCGATAGGCCTCGATGATGCTGGCATAAAAACAGGCTTCGATGCCGAGCTTACGAAAGCCTTCCTCCACCCCCAGTGTAATGACCCGGATGCCTTTCACTTTCTTCAACCCGAACAGCAACTTGAAGAGCCCCAGGGGCAGCAGACGGCCTCTTTTTACGTTGATCAACACTTCGTTGATGTCGGGTATGGCCAGGGCAAAGCCGATGGCCCGACCGTCTTTTTCGGCTACCAGGCAGAAGTCCGTGTCGAGGATCATTTTCATGTCCTTGGCCATGTAGTCGAACTCGGCTTCCGTCATCGGCACAAACCCGAGATTTTTGTCCCACGCGTTGTTGTATACATTCCGGATCTGTCGCACCTCTTCTTTGAAGTTTTTGACATTGACCGGGCGGATCGTGATACCTTTTTGTTTGAGACGACTCAGCATCGTGTCTTTTACCCGCACCGAACGGTCGTCGTAACCGTCGGCGCCAAAGCGATAGGCGAGGATATCAACCTTTTTGCCAAACCCCGCCGCTTCGATAAGCGCGCTGTAATAAGGTTTATTATAGGTCATCATCGCCGCGGGCGGCGTGTCGAACCCTTCCACTAGCAGGCCGCACGTTTCATTGGTAGAGAAGTTTGCGGGGCCAATAGCCGCCGTAACGCCTTGCTGGCGCAGCCAGCCGTCGGCTTGCTCGAACAGCATGCGCGCTACCTCGGCGTCGTTTATGACATCGAAAAAGCCGAAGAAACCGTCGCGGGTATTGTTGAAGGTATTGTGATTTTTATTGAGGATGGCGGCAATCCGTCCGACAATCTTGTTGCCGTCGTACGCCAGGTACAACTGTATGGTAGAGTGCTCGTGAAAGGGGTGCTTACCCGGGGTGAGCAGGTCGCGCTGGGCGATGAACAGCTCGGGAACATAACACGGATCGTCTTTATACAGGTCGTGCGGGAAGTCAATGAACGCCTTCAGCTGGTCTTTGCCGCTGACGTTTACGATACGTTTCATTTAATGCGTTCTTTTAGTTCCAGCACGCCCACCTGACGGAATACGCGTGCTATTTTTTCAACCGCCTCTTCGATCTGACTGAAGCTGTGGGTGGCCATGAGCGAAAAACGCAGCAAGGAAGAATCAGACGGTACCGCCGGCGATACGACCGGGTTTACAAAGACTCCTTCTTGTTGCAGCAGGCTGGTGACGGCAAATGTCTTGGCATTGTCCCGCACATAAATAGGCAGGATGGGACTTTCGGTGGCACCGATATCGAAACCTTCTTCTTGTAAAAGATTCATCGCGTACCGTGTGTTCCGCCATAAGTTTTCCATATGCTCGGGCTCCGTCTCGATAATGTCGAGTGCTGCGAGTGTACTGGCAGCCGAGGCAGGTGTCATGCTGGCGCTAAAGATGAGCGAGCGCGCATGGTGCTTGAGATAGTCTATGGTGTCCGCATCGCTGGCCACAAAGCCGCCGAGAGAGGCGAGCGATTTGCTGAAGGTGCCGGTAATGATGTCTACTTTGTCATCGAGGCCAAAATGTGAGGCGGTGCCGGCCCCCTTCACACCTATTACGCCCAGGCTGTGCGCATCGTCTACGACGACGGTGGCACCAAACTGGTCGGCGATGGCAATGATCTCGGGAAGCTTGGCAATGTCGCCCTCCATACTGAAGATCCCGTCTACAGCGATGACCTTGATAGACTCCTCGGGCAGAACGCTGAGGCGTCGCGCAAGGTCGGCCATGTCGTTGTGTGCGTACTTAATGACCCGCGAAAAGGAAAGGCGTGTGCCGTCGTAGATCGATGCGTGGTCGTATTCGTCGAGTATGAGATAATCGTTGCGGCCTGTAAAACTGGACATTACGCCCAGGTTCACCTGAAAGCCGGTGCTGAAAATAAGGGCGGCTTGTTTGCCCGTGAAGGCAGCGATGCGCTCTTCGAGCTCGACGTGTATGTCGAGCGTGCCGTTGAGGAACCGCGAACCGGCACAGCCTGTTCCATACTTTTCGACAGCTTTATAGGCAGCTTCTTTGATCCGGGGATGATTGGTAAGGCCCAGGTACGAATTGGACCCGAACATCAGCACGCGCTTGCCTTGGATCACCACCTCTGTATCCTGGGCTGACTCGATGGGCCTGAAATAGGGATATATGCCCTGCGCCCGGGCTTCCTTTGCCGCAGTATAGGCCGCAATTCGCGCTTGTAGTGGTTTACTCATAGTGTCGCAATCAAGGATGGTTCCTGCATGTGAGGAGTTGGTTGATGCCTATTGGATGATAGTCGAAATAATATCACGTTTAGTGTAAACTTATTCGAATAAATTTCTGTTTTGTTCCCTAGCCGACCCCGCAAGCCACCCCGGATTTATCTGGTTTACTCGAACAAAACCGTTTTCTAGTCCAATCTCTTTAGAACGATTTCGTTTTTCGGTCTAAAAGTAGCGTATCTTTTCATAATTTTGATTTAAAGCAGTTAAAAAAAAATTAATACCCGGAAGGCCACTGAAGACGTTTATCAATACGAAAAGCGCATCCTTTTGGTTCGGCATAACGTTTATTTAATATTGTTTAAAACACAAACAATCGTTTGATCTGCTCTCAATAACATTGTTTTCATTCCTTTCTTTTTCGCGTTTAAAACAGACGGTCACCGTCTGTCTCCTTCCATGTGACGTTTAACAGGCGAAGTATACCGCTCATGTCCGAGGTATAGCACGACGATATATACTCCATTTCGTCGCAGCCATACAATCTATACCGTCCACGGCCGTACCGCTGCATTATGTTAAACATGTCATAATCCTGGCAGGCTGCCTTCGCACGGCGTATACTCACAGCCATGCTGGTGCCGCTCCTCCCCGATCATATGCCCGGACAGATAAACCACATGCATAGTCACAGCCCCGGTGGGCCTTTTTGCTACAGGTGTGGCTAGGACAACTCAAAGGCTCGTTACCCTTGCTTTTACCCCGATTTTTTTTTAAACTTTGTATAAATCAAACAAATACTTATATGAGCGTTATCACTGATGTAGAAAGTTGGGGTAACAATCACCGCCCTGGCTTTCTGGATGTGTTTCGCATCCTCCTCGGACTATTTCTGACCTATAAGGGTCTTTATTTCATCACGCATATGAATGAACTGCTGCAAACGACGGCTGGCTTAAGCGTCTATTTCGCCGGCCTGGCAGTAGGTCATTACGTTGCCTTTGCTCACATTCTGGGCGGGCCGCTGATCGCTGTCGGGCTGTTTACGCGCATCGTCAGCGTCATCCAGATGCCCATACTGCTCGGAGCCGTATTCCTGGTGAACTATCCCAAGGGCTTTCTGTCTGTGGCACAACATATGGAACTATGGGCATCCCTCGTCGTATTGGTTGGCTTGGTTGTGTTTATGGTATTCGGTGCAGGGCGTTATTCCATCGATGCTAAACGTAGAAAAGAAATGATGGCAGCAAATCCTTGACTCTACCGGTATTTTTTTTCTTTCTACCTCCACCTGAACCTGGGGCATTCGTTACGGAACGGATGCCCTTTTTTATGTTCATATCCCGTAGGATTATGTACTTTGGGGGATCGATCCATTTGCACATGACCTACATCCTTGGCATTGACATCGGCACCGGCAGCACAAAAGCCGTGGCCATAGACCCAACGGGCGACGTACTGCACGCCGAACAGGTGGCATACCCAACGCATCACCCTCAGCCCGATGCCAGCGAACAAGACCCCGACGTGATCTGGCAGGCGTGTGTTCAAAGCATCCGGCAAACCCTGACCCATCTGAAACAGGCCCCGGCCGGCGTAAGCTTTAGCAGTGCCATGCACAGCGTACTGCCCGTCGACGCCGGGGGCAGGCCGCTGCGGCCGCTGATGACGTGGGCCGACAACCGCAGCGCAACCGTAGCCACACGCATCCATCACAGCGCAGCCGCGCAGGATCTATACCGCCACACCGGCACGCCGATACATGCCATGTCGCCCCTGGCCAAGATCGCCTGGCTGCAGGCCCACGAACCGGACATCATGGCCAGGGCCGCCCGTTTTATTTCCATCAAAGAATATATCTGGTACAACCTTTTTGGCGTATACGAGATCGACTATTCGCTGGCCTCGGCCTGCGGCCTGTTCGACATCATCGCGCACCACTGGTACGCGCCCGCGCTGGCGTTGGCGGGCATCACCGCCGACCACCTGTCTACGCCCGTGCCGACGCAATACGTTCGTACCGCGCTCTTACCAGCCGCCGCGCAGCAGACGGGCCTGCCGGCAGCCACCCCCTGTTGTATCGGCGCGAGCGACGGCTGCCTGGCCAACCTGGGCAGCTTTGCGATCACCCCGGGGGTTGCTGCATTGACGATCGGCACCAGTGGCGCCATTCGCGTGGCGAGCCACCAGCCCGTGTACAACTTCGAGGCCATGACGTTTAATTACATTCTCACGAACGATATTTTTATTTCGGGCGGGCCGGTAAACAATGGTGGCGCCGCGTTGAAGTGGTACGCGCAAGATCTGTTGAAGCTCGACCTGTCATCGCCCCAAAGCTATGAAACGTTGCTGGGCGAGATCGGGCGCATCCCCGCGGGTGCGGAAGGGCTCGTATTCCTCCCCTACCTCGCCGGCGAGCGTGCACCCCTGTGGAACAGCGATGCCTGCGGCGTATTCTTTGGCTTAACCGGCCGGCACACACAGGCCCACTTCACACGCGCCGTGCTGGAAGGTATTTCGATGGCACTGTATCACATCGCCACCAGGCTGGAAGAGTCCGGCCTGTCCATTGCGCAGGTGAATGTAAGCGGGGGTTTTGTGCGTTCGGAAGAATGGCTGCAGCTGATGGCCGATATCTTTGGCAAACCCATCGGCCTGGTAAATGTGCAGGATGCTTCCGCCATCGGCGCGGCATACCTGGCGCTACATGCCCTGAAGATGATACCGGCCCTGGACACGTTGAAGCCCAGGACGTTTCACACATACTTCCCACGGCCGGCGCATCACGCCGTATACCGCGACCGGGCGTTTCCACTGTTTCGCAGCCTGACGCGCAATCTCGCGCTCGACATGGCAGTACACGCCGAGCTTATGGCGCCGGCACCGACTAAGCCCGTGGCGGATAGCCTGCCCGGAGCGTCAACACGGTAAGCTCGGGAGCCATGCCCAACCGCCCCGGATAGCCGATGCAGCCAAAGCCACGGTTGACGTAAATATATTGCTGCCCTTCCTGGTACAGATCCGCCCACTGACGATAGCGATACTGGGCGGGGCTCCACCGGAAACCGCCAACCTCCACACCGCACTGATAACCGTGCGTATGACCCGAGAACGTTACGTCGATCATGGGGTATTGCTGCCGTACAACGGCATCCCAGTGCGTGGGGTCGTGGGCCAACAGCAGACGAAGATCCGCGTCTTGTGTGCCTTGCAGCGCTTTGGCCACATCGCCATATTTCTGATTACGCCGTAAACTCCAATTTTCGGTGCCCAGAATGGCCAACGGTTCACGGCCTACGGTTATCACACGGCTTTCGTTCAGCAGCAGTTGGTAGCCCATCGCGCGGTGTGCCGCTTGCAGTGACCGGAAGTTCGCTCGCTTGGCCTCGTCGCCCGGCCACCAGTTGTAATCGCCATAGTCATGATTGCCGGTAACAGAGAATACCCCCAGCGGTGCGCGCAACCGGCCGAAGAGGGATATATAGGGTTGTATTTCACGTGAATAATAGTTCACCAGGTCACCCGTGAAAAAGATGAGGTCGGTTCTTTCGGCCATGAGCAGGTCAACGCCCCCTTGCACCGCGGTGCGATTGAACAACGTGCCGGCATGGATATCTGAGATCTGACCGATGCGCAGACCGTCAAAAGCTTTGGGCAGGTTGGGCAGGTATATAGCGCGACGTACTACGCGGTAGTCGTGCGCGCCGGAGATGATCCCCAGGGTGAGCGTCGTGAGCGGCACGGAGGCGGCGATAACTGCGGCTTTGTTCAGAAACTCCGAGCGTGCCATATCCGTGCCGGATGTTTCCATAGCGACTGGCCGCAGCCTGTTACGTATACGCGCCGCCAGGCGACGTATGTCATCGAGAAGCAATATGCCCAATGCCGTGATCTTGGAGAGATATACGGTGGAAAAGATACCGACGATCCACTCGCGGGTGATGGAATAAAAATTCAGGGGGTCGGCTACATAATACCAGGCCGCCGCAGCAATGGCGGCCGTCATGATCGCCCAGTGCAGCGTGTAGCCCATGATTCGTATCGCGCGCGAGGCAAACTGCGATACACCCCGCAGGGCGCGGAAGATGTATACATCGACGATAACGATGATGAGGGTCGCGACCAGCGCGGTATCTAACCTGAAAAGTGCCAATCCATCCATCGCTTACCAGACAATGTAAGCCGGAAGGTACTACTTTCTTTGGTTTATGCGCGTTTCAATTGCACGATCGTGAGCTCGGGCGGCATGCCGATACGCCCGGGATAACCGAGGTAGCCGAAACCGCGGTTTACATACAGGTACTGCGAACCTTCCTGGTAAAGCCCGCCCCACTGCTTGTAGATATACTGCGAGGGACTCCACCGTATGTTGCCGATCTCTACGCCCATTTGAAAGCCGTGCGTATGGCCGGCGAAGGCCATGTTGATGTCAGGATACAACGGACGCACCTGTGCATCCCAGTGGCTGGGGTCGTGCGAGAGCAGTAATTTGACCGCGGCTTCTTCCGTGCCTTGATAGGCTTTGTCCAATTTACCATAGCGCGTGAAGCGGCCGGCGCCCCAGTTCTCGATACCCAGCACGGCCATGCGCTCGCCGTTCAGTTCGATAAAGCGATGTTCATTCATAAGCAGGTTAAAGCCCATGAGCCGGTGCGCTTCGAGCAAATCCTGGAAATTGCGTTGTTTATCTTTTGCCGACGCCCACGCCTTGTAGTCGCCATAGTCGTGGTTGCCGGTAACGGAGTAGACACCCAGCGGCGCCTTAAACTTGTTGAAAATATCGATGTAGTCCTTTACCTCGGAAGATTCGTTGTTTACCAGGTCGCCGGTAAAAAAGATCACATCCGGCTTTTCGCCGAGCATCATATCGACTCCGCCCTGCACGGCGGTTTTGTTGAAAAAGCTCCCCGAATGGATGTCCGATACTTGCCCGATCCTGATACCGTCAAAAGCCTTCGGCAGGTTAGGCAGGTACACCGTGGTGCGCTTGACGCGATAGTCGTGTGCACCCGATATAATGCCGTACGCAATACCCGCAAACGGCAGCGTGCCTGCTACCAGGGCCGTTTTGGCAAGAAACTCCGAGCGCGTGATGCCCTCGCCGGGTGCGGCGCTGGCATGATCTCCCTTCTGAAAATAAGCCACCGCCCAGCGCACACCGCGTTGTATGTCGTCCATGAACAGCACCAGCACCGCGAATAGCTTGGAGATATACGCGCCGGCAAGGCCCGTGAAGATCAGCGTACGCACGGTAGCGCTGTATTGATACGGATCCGCGAACAGCCACCACACCAGCGCGATGCCCGCGAGCACCGTCGGCACCCAGAATCCGTAGCGGATACCGTTTTTCCACAACGGCGTCCAGTCACGGCTCACCGTCACGACCGCCTGAAACACATAGTAATCGATCAGGAGGAAAAGCGTAAAGAACAATATCAGCGTCATAATGCGTTGCTTCATAAATGCAAAAGTCGTCCCACGGTATGTAAGACGACTTTTGCGGAAAAATAGTTTATTGACGGAAGCTTATATGCTCGGCAGCGGTGAAGGGGCGTTGCCTTCTTCGTGCGCAGTGTTTTGATGCGTATCGGCTACGTGCACTTTTTTGGGTGCGGAAAGCAGGTAAAGCACCGGCACAAAGATCAGTGTCAGGAACGTACCGAAGATCAGACCGAAGATCATTGTCCAGGACAGCGGGCCCCAGAACGACACGTTGTCACCGCCAAAGAAGATGTGCGGGTTGAGCTCGGTGAACATCGTCACAAAGTCGATGTTAAAACCGACCGCGAGCGGAATAAGACCCAGGGTAGCAGCCATCGCGGTCAACAACACGGGCGTCATACGGGTCTGTGCAGCTTCGATAACGGCGGCTTTGACCTCCATCCCTTGTGAAATGAGCAGATCGGTAAATTCGACCAGCAGGATACCGTTTCGTACGACGATACCGGCAAGTGCCAGAACCCCTACACCAGTCATAACGATCGAGATCTCCATGCGGAACAACGAGAAGCCGAGCAACACACCGATGATACTCAGGAAGATCTCCGACATAATGATCAAAGGTTTCGCTACCGAGTTGAACTGGATCACGAGGATCATAAAGATCAACCCCAGGGCTACGAACAACGCCACCACGAGGAATGTACCGGTTTCGGCCTGGTCTTCCTGTTCACCCGTCATGCGTACATCCACGCCGTCGGGTTTGGGGAAGTCTGCCAGGGCCGCCTGGATCGATGCCACTACTTCGTTGGCGTTGTAGTCGCTCAATACGTTTGACGACAACGTAACCACCCGCTTCTGGTCGATGCGGCGAATGCCGGCGTAGCTGTTGGAATACTCTGCCGTAGCAATCGCCGACAGCGGTATTTCTCGCACAGCGCCACCACTTGCCATGTCCCGATAGGTGATCGGCAGGTTCATGAGTGTATTCAGGTCGTTGCGCTGGCTGCGACGAATGCGCAGCTGAATAGGATAGTCATCGTTCTCATCGCGGAATTTAGACACTTCCACACCGTAGATCGCCGTACGCAGGGCCATACCGATCTGGCCGGTCGAGATGCCTTCGCGGTTTGCCTTCTCCCGATCGATCTTGATCACAACTTCCGGCTTGTCGGCCTGGAAGTCGGATTTTAATTCTTCTACACCGGGTATCTGCAGACCGTCGAGGTAACGCTTTGCTTTGATGGAAGTCTCTACGAGCGCGTCGAAGTCGTCGGCGGAAAACTCGATGTTGATGGGTTTGCCCGTAGGCGGACCGTTCTGCTCCTGGTCCACCGATACTTCCGCACCTTTGATACCTTTCACCACCTCGCGGATCTTTTGCAGGTACACACGCGTGCTGCGGCTGTCGCGCTTCGCAAAATCGACGAACGCGATCGTTACTTTACCCAGGTGCGGGCTCGCTTGCTGGCCGCTTTCAAACGGATCTTCGCTGGCACCGATGGCGACGTTGGAGATGATCGACTTTACGAGTGCCGAGTCCTCCTGCACTACTTTCGTGATGCGTTGTTCCACCACACGTGTAACAGAGTCGGTCACATCCTGGTGCGTGCCGATGGGCATGCGGATGTACGCAAAGATAAAGTTCGGATCGCCCTGCGGGAAGAACACCACCGGAGGATTCCGCACGCCGGTGAACCAGAACGAGAAGACGAACAGGAAGAGCACGAAGCCTACCACTCCCCAGGGACGTCTGCCCTGCAGCAGCCAGCTGATACGGGCTTTATACCACGATTGCACGCCGGGCCAGGCATTTGTCTGGAAAGAACTAATGACACGTACCAGCAGGAAGTGATACGAGCAGTACAGCAGGTACATGAAAACGGTGAAGTTACCCAACCCGATAATACCGGTTATGTATGACACAAGCGCGATCGAACCCATCACGATGGAGGTGATCTTAAAGCCACGTGTAAATTTAGAGTCGCTGTGGTCGTGCTCGTGCTCGCCCATGAAGTCCACGGCAAATACCGGGTTCATGATATAGGCCACCAGCAGCGATGCCAACAACGCAATGATCAGGGTTACGGGCAGGTAGAACATGAAACTGCCGATCACACCCGGCCAGAACATCAGCGGCACGAACGGAGCCAGTACCACCATGGTACCCGTCAAGACGGGCAGGAACACTTCGCCGGCAGCGATCTTTGCAGCGCGCTTGATAGGCACTCTACCGTTGTCGAAAATACGGTGCGTATTTTCAATGACCACGATGGCGTCGTCCACCACGATACCCAGGGCCAGCAGGAACGAGAACAGCGTCATCATGTTCAGCGTAAAGCCGAGGGTCGGCATGATGATGAAGGCAATGAAGCTGGAGATCGGCACGGAAAGGCCTACGAAAATAGCGTTGGTCACACCCATGAAGAACATGAGGATGAGGGTTACAAGCACAAAACCGATGATGATCGTGTTGATCAGGTCGTGCAGCGTCATGCGCGTGTTTTCCGACTGGTCTGCCGTGATGGTGATGTCTACACCTTTGGGCAGAATGTTGTCTTCGAAATCTTTGACGATCTCGTTGATCTTATCCGACGCGTTGATCAGGTTTTCACCACCGCGTTTGATGACGTTCAGCGTGATTACGTTTTTTCCATCCAGACGGGCAAAGCTCTCCTGCTCTTCGTTCGAGTCGATCACTTCCGCCAGATCCTTGAGGTACACTTTGCCACCTTTGACAGAGGTGATCACCGTGTTGCCGATCTGATCGGCCGCATCGTATTCACCGTTTACTGTCAGCGAGCGTTTTACACCATCCATGGAAAGCTCACCCCCCGAGATGATGCGGTTCTCGCCGGAGATCGCTTGCTCGATGTCGGAAAATGCCACGCCGGCCAGCGAAAGCTTGTACATGTCGACGTTGATCTGGATCTCACGCTCCAGCGCACCGATGATATCCACGCGACGGATCTCGCTCACCGACTCGATCTTGTCTTGCATGTCCTCGGCATATTCGCGCAGCGTCTCCAGGTCATAGTCACCGGCGATGTTTACGTTCATGATCGGCACTTCGGAAATGTCGATATCAATTACCTGCGGATCGTCTTCCAGGTCGTTGGGCAGGTCTTGCTTGGCGCGGTCCACGGCATCCTTTACATCCTGCTTGGCCTTGTCGAGCGAAACGTCCGTCTGGAACTCGATGATGACGTTCGAAAAGTTCTGCAGCGAGTTGCTGGTCATTTTCTTCACACCCGAAATGGACTTCATTTCCTTTTCGAGCTGCTTGGTGATGAGGTTCTCCACATCCGACGGAGCACCCGGGTATACCGTGGCCACATAGATCTGCGGGAACACGACTTCAGGGAACTGTTCCTTTGGCAGGGCCAGGTAGGTCATAATACCTGCCAGACAGATAAACACGGTAGCAATATAAATGCTCACCTTGTTATCGATCGACCAACTGGTGGGTTTGAATTCTTTTTCTAAATCTTGCATATCAGCTTCGGGTTGAGATAGGTCTTCACGATTACAGTTTTACCGGCTCGCCGTCGTTGAGGCCCTGGTAGCCGGTCGTGATGACTTTGTCACCCGGCTTAAGGCCTTCTACCTGGGCGAGATTGTCGAACACACCGGCCACTTTCACAACCTTGCGACGTGCCACGGTGTCTTTACCGGCCGCCTCGGCGATATATACCACTTTCTCATCATTGATCGACTGCACAATGTTGGCCGGGATCACGAGTGTGGACGCTTCTGTGTGGTAGATCACTTTGATTACGGCGGTCATATTGGGACGCAGGTCGGCTTGCGGCTTCAGTTTCACTTCCACCGGGAAGGTACGCGACAGCGGATCGATGTTCTTGCCCACAAAAGTGACAGTGGCTTCGATCTCACGGTTGTTGAGGTCCGGCAGCACCACGCGCACTTTATTGTTTTTCTTGATGGCCGTTACATACGCCTCTGACACGTTGGCCTTTACTTTAAGGTCCGACGCGTTTACCACGCGCACGGCCGGCATGCCGGGGGCGATGTTCTCGCCTACCTTTACGGTAACCTCATCGACAGTACCGCTGATGGGCGCCTTGATGCGGCTCATGTCGAGCTGCTCCTGAAGGGATGCGATCTGACGCTCCAGCCCTTCTTTCTTAGTTTTGGCCTGCAAATACTGCACCTCGGTGCCGATCTTTTGATCCCATAGATTTTTCTGACGTTCGTACATCGTAACAGCCAGGTCGAGTTCCGAGCGTTGCGCCTCGATGTTGCGCTGTATGACCGAATTTTCGATCTGGGCGAGCACCTGCCCTTTCGATACCTGCTGACCTTCTTTTACAAATACCTGTGTTACTACGCCGGCGGATTTGGCGCTGACCAGAATATTATCCTCGGCTTCGATCTGCCCTTGTGTTTTCACATAGTGCTCGAACGCGCGCGGCGCGAGTTCCTTCACCTCGATGTCTTTCGCCTTCACTTTGGAGGAATCGGGGCTCAGCTTCGCGATTTCGGCTTCCAGATCCTTGATCTCTTTTGTCAGCTCGACCTGTTGGGCTTTTTTCTTCTTCAGCTCGTCTTGCTTTTTGGTGAGGTCCTTGGTACCGCCACCGCCACCACAAGCTGCCATAAACGCGGCGATTGTAAGGGCTCCCAGGGAAGTATATACATTCGGTTTCATAGTACGGATATTTTTCATACGGATTGGTTCTTACTTTTGGTTGGTTGTAGTGGTATAGTTGGCCGGATCAATCTTGCCATAGGTTCTTTCCATATCGATCTTGGCTACGATAGCGTCGAACAGCGCATTATAGTAATTTACCTGCGATTCGCGGAGGCTACTCTCTGCGTCGGTCACCTCGATGTTCGAGCCCACACCTTGCTCATATTTGATCTTCGTTACACGCGCTACCTTTGCGGCTAACCGCATATTCTCCTCCTGCGCCTTAAGTGATTCCAGCGAATTACGGAACGTGATACTATTCTGCTCAATGTCTCGCTCGATAGTGCGGTTCAATTTCGTAAAGTTGTTTTCGATCTTCAACATTGAAAGTTTCGCTTGTTGCACCTGGTAAGTGCGTTGCAGACCGCTGAAGATGGGTACATTTAACGTTACGCCAAACATGCTGTAACTATACCATTTATCCGGCCCTAATATACCGTTGTCTTTCAGGTTTGTTTCTGTCTTAAACAATCCGCCAATGTTGGGTGACTGTGTCGAGTACCCTAAGTTGGCAAAGGCCGACAACTTGGGCATGCCCGCGGCATACTTGTTCTTGATATCCAGGCGTTGCAGCTCACGTTGCACTTCAAGCACCTTGTAATCTATGCGATTCTTGGGATCAAAGCCCTCCTGAAGACCGGCCAAAACACTGTCATCGATCTTCACCGATTGGATGCTGCCCTTCACCTGTAGCGGTTCAGCCATGGGGTAATTCATTTGAAATTTCAACAATGCCAAACTTAGCGCCTGAGCATTGAGTCCCTTGATCCGGTCGATTTTCAGGTTGTTGAGTTGCACCCGAATGCGGTCTACATCGATCTCTTCCGAAAAACCGTTCTTATTCATGGCACTCGTGCTGCGCAGCAACGAGTCTACGCGCGCGATGTTGTTATCAAATAAAGCGATGCGTTCATTGGCAATCAGCACTGAGTAATAAGCCTTCGTTACGGCTTGAATCAACTCGATTTCCGTTTGCTCTGTAGTTTTATATGCCAGTTCCTTATAGGTAGATGCCGCCTTTAATCCCACTAGGTACGAGCCACTGAACAGCAGTTGCGTAATCGTGAGCTTCGCGTCACCCGTGCTCTTCAACTGAAAAGGGCTGTTCATGGCCACGATATCAGTGCCTTCAACGCCCGGAACATTTAACAGCGGCAGCCCCGTTTCTGGGTCGACGCCGGCAAATCCCTGCACCACGGAATACTGATTAAAGAATCGTTGCAGCTTTTGATTGTGTGCCAGTTGCACATCGCCGCTGATCTGTGGTAGTCCTTGCCCTACAGTCTCCTTAACTTTCGCCTCCGCGATCCGCTCATCTACGCGAACGTTCTTAGCGTCTACAGCGTTTTCTAGCGCGTACTTGATACAATCGTCTAGCGATAGGCCAGAAGTCGTATCCTGTTGTTGCGCGTGCGTCCACAACGGTATGACAAGTGTGAGTAAAAGTGTTTGATACAAGCGTTTCATAGCGGTTATTAAGGGTTTGATATTTCTACGGTTTTCTCTTTGTATTGCTGGTATAGCGTACGGCCTTTGTCGGTCAGGACTCCCTGGACGAAATGTTCAAAGAGCTGTACCTGTACATCGGGCAGGCTATACTTATCGCGCGGGAAGATGCTTTGGTCGAAGCCCATCTGCACCGCTTCCAGCCGCATGTTGGCGATAGTGTCTATATGCAGGTCTGCACGGAAATAGCCTTCGGCCATGCCCGACCGGAGATTGCGGACAATGCTCTCGCGGATCACCTTGTTCTTAAAAGCCAGCCACTCACCCCACGCCCGCGGATGGTACTTCTGCATGTCGTACAGCACGGTCGGGTTTGTTTCCCGCATACTCTCTTTCAAACAGTATGACAGGCGAACCATCTCGTCCACGGCGTCTTTCGCTACACGCGTGATCTCATCGAACTGCTGTTGCTGTCGCTCCATGTGTGTCTTCACCACGGTGGCTACCATATCGTCCTTATCGGTAAAATATTGGTAGATCGTCTTTTTCGATACCCCCAGCTGCCGCGCAATGTCGTCCATGGAGACACTCCGCAAGCCGTAGCGCATAAAAAGCTCCGTGGCCCCTTTCAGCAGTTTTTCCCGTTGTTCAGATTCTTCCATGCAACAAAACTACGGAAACGTTATTACTAAAAAAAGTTTCCATTGTTTCCTTCAACGCCTGAAAGGCGTCCAGGTTCAAGTTTTTGAGATATTTTTTCATGAAATCCGGGTGATGCGCCTGTTATCTCGGCAGAAGCGCCTTTTATAACCTCTGAGTCGGTAAGCATGCCGGAATATTGCCCGGACCGGGCGCTTTTTCTTTGTTTATTCGTCTGTTTGAACATGTTTTAAGGCTCAGCAAGGTGTTTTAACAACGGTAAGCCTTAAAACAAAACCGGCCCGGACTTACGCCCGAGCCGGTACCCCTCCCCTGCAAATCAACTTCTCTAAATTCTAGATTCGAGTACTTCCCCGATGGATACAAAGCCAGGAAACTTTTGTTTCATCTGGGGTTTCCTTGGTTTTCATTCATAAACGAAAAACTAGCTGGACAGTTCCATAGTCTATGATTCTTTTTCCTAAAAATTCAAGGAAAGCTACTTCAATCGTTTGAACGGGTATGTTCGCCTTCTGCTGGGTTCTGTTCCCAGCGGCACCACTTCTCCTTCATTTTTTGTTTAAAGGCTTCGCGGTCTTCCGGCTTCATCGTAGAAAACTTTTCGTAGAAGCGTTGCTTCCAGTACGGTGCCCCGTTCGAAGGCTTGCACTCGTCGGCATAGCGCTTGCCACCGATACCTGAAAACAGGATCTTGCTAAGCACCAGCAGACCCAACGCCTGGGCGTAGGTAATAAACGGTCCGTGGAACAGCACCGGCACCAGCCAGTTCCAAAGTATCTGTACCACCCACCCTACCACCAATACCAGTAGTAGCATGCCCACCGCACATTTCAAAAAATAGGCTCCCTTGTTCATAGCGTCTGTCCCTTAAATATCGTCATACAATCGCTGCAGTTTTTTTCGCAGCGCTAAGATCGCATAGCGTTTGCGTGATAGCAACGTGTTGATGGAAACACCCGTTTGCTCGGCTATCTCACGGAAGCTTCGTTCTTCGATCTCGTTTTGAATAAATATCTCACGCTGTTCGCGAGGTAACTCGTCGAGTGCTTCCATGATGGCCTCCCAGATCGCTTCACGCAGGTAGGAGTCTTCCGGGGTGTTGCCCAGATCGGGCAGGATTTCCTGTAACGTAAGGGGGGCGTCTTCTTCGACACCTGCCTGGCCCCGGAGGTCGGCACGCTGCGGTCGGGCCGCGTCGCGCCGGTAGCGGTCAATGATCTTGTTGCGGGCAACCGAAAACAGCCAGGAAGTAACGCGGTCGATGGACTCGATGGTCTCATAACCGGCCACAAACTGGTAGAACACGTCCTGGAGAATATCCTCGGCTTCTTCCAGAGAAGAAACCCGGTTCCGGATAAAACTCAATAGCCGGTCCTTTTCCTTGAGAAAGGTCTGTTCTTTTACTTGTTCCATCGCCAGGTCCATCGCGCTTCCCTAATTTGGATTCTTACCGGGAGAGACGCGGCATCAATAGTAATTATTTTACGAAAATAGAAATAAAGCCCTGGGGCAGACTGCATATATCTGTGGCCAGAGGCTGGCATTTTTGTGCCGAACAGCGTTTTTGGGGCAAAGAACAATGCTCCACAGCCAGCCGCTTCGTTATCTTTGTTCCCTAACACCCCGGCCGGCACCCATGTTCATTCGCTACAATGGTTCTACCCTTTTTTACACCCGCCAGGGACACGGCCCCGAAAACATGCTGCTTTTCCACGGTTTTGGCCAGGACCATCGTGCCTTTGATACCTGGGTGGCCGCACTCGCCAATACCCACACACTCTATATAGTAGACCTGTATTATCATGGTCAGAGCACCTGGCCCACCGCTGACAGCCCCATCGAAAAGGCCGACTGGCGTGCCATCCTGGAATTGCTCCTGGCCGGGCACGCGCTGGAGCATTTTTCACTGGCCGGCTACAGCATTGGCGCCCGCTTTGCGCTGGCCACCGCCGAAGCCTTTCCCGAGCGCACTACCACGGTGTTTTTGATCGCCCCCGACGGCATCACAGGCAACACCTGGTATGCGTTGGCAACCGGCACTGTCCCCGCCCGCCGGATCTTTCACGGTATGATCGCACACCACGGCCGTTTCCTGTCGGCAGCACAGGCGCTGCAGTCGTTGCGGCTGGTAACACCCAACCAGGTGAAGTTCGCCAGCTACCACATGAGCACGGAAGAACGCCGCCGCCGGGTATACGCTGCCTGGGTGGTATTTCGGCGACTCACGTTTTCGCGCCGGGCACTGGCAGCAGCGTTAAACATGCACCGCGTCGGCGTCGTGATGATCGTGGGCAAGCATGACCCGGTGATTCGCGCTGAAGGCATGCCCCGATTTTTACGGCTGGTGCAACGTCATCACCTCGCGACGCTCGATGCCGGTCATTCCGGGCTCATCGCACACAGCCTGCCCCTGCTGCAACAGCCGCCTATTGCGCCTCCACCAACTTCTTGATCTCCACGAGGATCGGGTTCCAACCCTCGCCGCCGTTAAAGGCCTCCTGGTAACGCCGTTCGCCTTCGGCCACGGTGGCATAGTCACCCTGTTCTACGTGTAGCACGGTATGGCCATCCTCCGGGGTTAATTCATACGTCACGCGCAGGTAATTTTCAGAGGTATCGTCAATATTCGAATTTGGATCGATGGTGGTGTAAACCAGGCGTTTGCCCGGCTGGATCTCGAGGATCTCACCCTTGACGGCGATCAGTTCCTTGCCGTCGAATACGCCCTTCCACAACAGCGGGCTGCCTGCTTTCCAGTCCGAAACAGTCTCACAACCAAACATATACTGCCTGGTTTTAGCAGGATTCACGAGTGCGTCCCATACCTCGGCGGCCGGCGCCTGGATGGTGATGGTGTTTTTAACGATGAGCGGTGCTTTCATGTGTTGATGATTAAAGGGTTGAGAATCATCCAAAGTAAAACGCGGGTACTGACAAAGGTATGTCAGCAGCCCATCGTCCACCCCGGGCTTTTCCCTATACCACGGCGGGACCACCCCTATACCACCCCTATACCAGTGCTATCAGCGTGTAGTTTTGGGGAAACTTTTGGAAAAAAATGCCCTCCGCAGGATGCGGCCCCTGCGCTGAAATTTCCGGGCAAAAGGCTTCCTGCCCTGCTCTATCCATCCAACGGGATGGGGATTTAGTTTGCTCCTGACAGCCGGGTTCCGTAATTTTGCGGCTCAAATCTCAAACATCCGCAATGATCTTATTCTTCCGTACGAAGGCCGACACGCGTTACGCGGTGGGCACGGCGCAGCCTTTGCAAAAAACTGATGTTCAGAAACTTACGTGGCTTTTTGGCGGTGCCGAACCCATGGCGGAGCAAGTTCTCGAGGGACGCTTTCTCGGCCCCCGCAAAGAAATGATCACCCCCTGGAGCACCAACGCCGTGGAGATCACGCAAACCATGGGCATCGTCGGCATTCAACGGATCGAGGAGTTTGGCGTGGTGACCGAAGCCACACCGGCGTACGACCGCATGCTGCAGGTACTCTACCCCCGGCTTGACCAGGACCTGTTCACCATTCATCATACCCCCGAGGCCGTCCAGGAAGTACACGACATCCGTGCCTACAGTGAGCGCGAAGGCCTGGCCCTGAGTGCCGAAGAAATCGAATACCTGGAAGGCGTACGCCGCGAGCTTGGCCGACCGCTGACCGACAGCGAAGTGTTCGGTTTCTCACAGGTGAACTCCGAGCACTGCCGCCACAAGATCTTCAACGGTACCTTTATTATCGACGGCCAGGAAAAGCCCTCGACCCTTTTTCAACTCATCAAAAAAACATCACAAGCCCACCCGAACTATATCGTGTCGGCGTACAAGGATAACGTGGCCTTTATTCAAGGCCCGACCATCGAGCAGTTTGCCCCGGCACGTCACGATGTGGCAGACTTCTTTGCTGTAGAAGATATCAAATCAGTGATCTCCCTCAAGGCGGAGACGCACAACTTCCCCACTACTGTCGAACCGTTTAACGGTGCGGCTACCGGGGCGGGCGGCGAGATCCGCGACCGCCTGGCCGGTGGCAAAGGTGCCCTGCCCCTGGCCGGCACGGCGGTATATATCACTTCCTACCCGCGCCTGCAGAACGGCCGGCCGTGGGAGAAAAAATTCCAGGCTCGCCCCTGGTTGTATCAAACACCCGAAGAGATCCTCATCAAAGCCTCGGACGGCGCATCCGACTTTGGTAACAAGTTTGGCCAGCCGCTCATCGTAGGCAGCGTATTGACCTTCGAGCACTTCGAGGGCGACAAAAAATTCGGTTTCGACAAAGTGATCATGCTGGCGGGCGGCGTCGGCTTTGGCAAAGAGAAAGACAGCAAGAAAGAACACCTCGCCGCGGGCGACAAGATCGTATTGTTGGGCGGTGACAATTACCGCATCGGCATGGGCGGCAGCGCAGTGTCGTCAGTCGCGACGGGTGAGTATGGCAACGCCATCGAGCTGAACGCTATTCAGCGTTCAAACCCCGAAATGCAGAAGCGTGTGATGAACGCCATTCGCGCGATGGTGGAATCGAATATCAACCCGGTGGTGTCCATTCACGACCACGGTGCCGGCGGACATTTCAACTGTCTGTCCGAGCTGCTGGAGGAAACCGGGGGCACCATTCACATCGACAAATTGCCCATCGGCGACCCTACCCTTTCCGACAAAGAGATCATCAGCAACGAATCGCAGGAACGTATGGGCCTGGCCATGAAGGCGGCCGACATCGACCTGCTGCAACGCGTAGCCGAGCGTGAGCGCTCGCCGATGTATGTTATCGGAGAGGCTACGGGCGACAACCGCCTGCACTTCGAAAAGAACGGCCAGGCACAAAAGCCGATCGACTTTGCCGTGAAGCACCTGCTCGGCTCATCGCCGAAAACCATTCTGCGCGACGAGACACAAACGACGCAGTATGCACCGGTGCAGTACGACGCCGCACGCGTGCGCGAATACCTGGAGCAGGTACTGCAACTGGAAGCCGTTGCCTGCAAAGACTGGTTGACCAACAAAGTCGACCGCTCTGTTACCGGCAAGGTAGCGACACAGCAAACCTGTGGCCCGATCCAGCTGCCGTTGA
This sequence comes from Dawidia soli, assembly GCF_018598185.1. Classification (GTDB taxonomy): domain Bacteria; phylum Bacteroidota; class Bacteroidia; order Cytophagales; family Cyclobacteriaceae; genus Ohtaekwangia; species Ohtaekwangia soli. The sequence goes on along the minus strand of NZ_JAHESC010000021.1, from coordinate 49,567 downwards.
ACAACCTGGGCGTCATGGCGCTCGATTATCAGAATAACAGAGGCATAGCCACGGCCATCGGCCACGCGCCCGGTGCCGCCCTGGTAGACGCCGCGGCCGGCAGCAAGCTGGCGATCGCCGAGTCGTTGACGAACATCGTGTGGGCTCCGCTTACATACGGACTGAAGGGCGTTTCCCTCAGCGCCAACTGGATGTGGCCCGCCAAACAAGCGGGTGAAAACGCGCGCCTCTACGAAGCGGTAGAAGCGGTGAGCGCGTTTGCCATCAACCTGGGAATCAACATCCCGACCGGTAAAGACTCGCTGTCGATGACACAGAAATATCCCGATGGCGATGTCGTGTACTCGCCGGGCACAGTGATCATTTCGGCCACGGCCGAGGTCTCTGACATTACCCGTACGGTCACGCCGGCGCTGCAACCGCTGGCGGGTACATCGCTTCTTCACATCGACTTCTCGTCGAGCGCCCGCACCCTCGGCGGCAGCAGCCTGGCACAGGTGCTGAACCTGCTCGGTAACGACGCCCCTACCGTCGGCGACGACACCTACTTCGCCCGTGCATTCGAGGCGGTGCAACAACTGATCGCCCAGGGGCTCATCCTCGCCGGGCACGACATCTCGGAAGGTGGTTTGATCACCGCCGCCCTGGAGATGTGTTTCCCGGTGCCGCAGACGGGCCTCGCGCTCACGCTGGGCACGGGCGACGACCTCGTAAAAACATTATTTGCCGAAAATCCCGGTATACTGGTACAAGTGGCCAGCAACGGGCAGGCAACAGCCGCCCTGGACAAGCTGGGCGTCCGGTACGTTGTCTTGGGTCAGATCACACACACACGCACGATTACGCTGACCCACGGCGCCGCTACGCTGGAATGGCCTATCGATGCGCTGCGCGACGTTTGGTTTAAAACGTCATACCTGCTCGATAGCAAACAGCGCCCGGCCAACTTTGCAGAGCAGCGCTTTACACGGTATAAAGATCAACCCCTGTACTATACCTTCCCGGAGCAGTTCGATGGACTGTACAAAACGTATGGCATCGATCCGAAGCGCCGTAAGCCGACCGGACTCAAAGCCGCCATTATGCGTGAGAAAGGTGGCAACGGCGACCGCGAAATGGCCTACGCACTCTACCTCGCGGGATTTGACGTGAAGGACATCCACATGACCGACCTCATTTCGGGCCGTGAAGACCTGACGGATGTCAACATGATCGCCTTTATCGGTGGCTTCTCCAACTCAGACGTACTGGGCTCTGCCAAAGGTTGGGCGGGAGCCTTTCTATACAATCCCAAAGCCAAACAGGTACTGGATAACTTCTTTGCACGCCCCGACACGCTCAGCCTGGGCGTCTGTAACGGCTGCCAGCTGGTAATGGAATTGGGCCTGCTGTACCCTTCGCTCGGCGCAGAACATCCCAAAATGCATCACAACAGCTCAGGCCGGTTCGAGTCGACGTTTGTGAACGTGACCATTCCGGAGAATAACTCCGTGATGCTAAAATCGTTTGCAGGCCATCGGTTGGGGATCTGGGTGGCACACGGTGAAGGCCGCTTTGTATTACCGGGCGACCGCTCATCCTATCATGTTGCCGCCGCCTACTCGTACGCCGAGTACCCGGGTAACCCCAACGGGTCAGACAACGCCGTGGCGGCCCTCTGCTCGGCCGACGGGCGCCACCTGGCGATCATGCCCCACCTGGAACGTACGCTGTTCCCCTGGAACTGGCCGCACTATCCGGCGGAACGTAAAGCTGACCAGATTTCTCCCTGGATTGAGGCATTCACCAACGCCCGTACGTGGGTGGAAAAAAATAATATAAAGTGAACCTAAAAGGTTAAAGCCATCTGTTGTTCTGACGCTTGTTTAGCCTTATATTCAACGTCACGAATAATGGATGGCTTTATGAAGAAAAATTTCGCTCCGCTACTGTTGGTGCTGTTTCTTTCATCCTGTCTGGGATACAAAGAACTTCCCGTAGAATACGATTACAGCTACAAAGGTAATTTCAAACGCTATCGCACGTTTGACATTATGAAGCCCGCGGGTCCCACCGACTCGACGATGATGAACGAGATCATCGAAAAGTCGATCGTCGCCCGCATGAAATTCCTGGGCTATCGACAGTCTGCCAGCAAGCCCCATCTCATCATCGGTTTCAAAATGTTCAATGACAGTCTGCGCTTCAATGGGTATAACCAACCCGACATAGAAGAGTGGGTAAAATCGCAGAACGATAACATCGACTATAATCCGCAGAAGTTCAATCTCAATACCGGCACGTTGCTGATCCAGTTTTACGATCGCCGGCAGAACCGCTCCATCTGGCAAGGCTATGCTACAACCATGTATGGAAGCATCGACTTTAACAACAGCCGCCACCTGCGAAACGCCGTGATTTCCATCCTGGATAAATACCGTTTCTGGGCCGAAGGCTTCATCGAAGGTACGACCGCCTCGAATCAGGAAAATGATCTCTAATTTTTTCGCTCAGGAGTTACATTTGTCAAAAATAATTCTACCTTTGCAATCCCAAATTCAAGGGGCTGAAGCTTACGGAAGTGGTTTCGGTGAGGATTGTCCGATGGTGTAACTGGCAACACGCCTGATTTTGATTCAGGAAAGTCCAGGTTCGAGCCCTGGTCGGACAACGACAAAAAAGGATCCCGCACTGGCGGGATTCTTTTTTAAGTTTAAGTGTTGCCTAAGTCCCCTGTGGCAACCAGAAGGTGGAACGGTTAACGAAAAATGGCATAGCCCATGGCAGTTAAAATTTTCAGTGGAAGAGCCACTATCTACCTGGCCGAGAAGATCGCCAGCGCCTACGGCGAACGCCTGGGTGAAGTCAACTACCAGCAGTTCAGCGATGGCGAGATGTCGCCGTTCATTACCGAGTCGGTACGTGGACATGAAGTCTTCCTGATCCAGTCAACCTTTCCCCCGGCCGACAACCTCATGGAGCTTCTCCTGATGGTCGACGCCGCCAAGCGCGCCAGCGCCTCCAGCGTAAACGTGGTGATCCCCTACTTTGGCTACGCACGCCAGGACCGGAAAGACAAACCCCGGGTGGCCATTGCCGCCAAGCTGCACGCCAACCTGATCTCCGCTGCCGGTGCCACCCGCATCATGACGTGCGACCTGCACGCCGACCAGATCCAGGGATTCTTTGACATCCCGGTAGACCACCTGGATGGTTCCTATATCTTCGTTCCCTACCTCAAGTCGCTGAACTTGCCGAACATCATGTTCGCATCGCCTGACGTAGGCGGTATAAAACGTGCCCGCAGCTTTGCCAAGTTCTTTGACGCCGACCTGGCCGTCTGCGACAAGCACCGGAAAGAAGCCAACAAAGTAGACTCCATGCGCCTGATCGGTGAAGTGGAAGGTAAAGACGTGATCCTGGTGGACGACCTGGTAGACACTGCCGGTACCATTTGTAAGGCCGCGGCGCTGCTGAAAGAAAAAGGCGCCAGCTCTGTACGGGCGGTATGTACGCACGGCGTGCTGTCGGGCAAGGCATACGCAAACATCGACGGTTCCCTGCTGGAAGAGCTGGTGGTAACCGATACCATTCCGCTGAAGCAAGAGAGCAAGAAGATCAAAGTATTGTCGGTATCGACCCTGTTTGCCAAGGCAATCCGCAAGATCCACGATAACGAGTCGATCAGCTCGCTCTTTATCAAACTGTAAAACGAATTTTCAATTAAACTATATAACTATTATGAAAACTGTTGAGATTATAGGGTATCGAAGAGCAAATCTCGGCAAGACGGACTCTCAGCGTCTGCGCGATGAGGGTAGCGTGCCGTGTGTATTGTACGGAGGCGACAACCAAATTCACTTCTACTCACCGATGATCCTGTTCCGCGACCTGGTATATACACAGGACGCGCACTTTGTACACGTGAACATCGAAGGCGAAGAGTGTCAGGCGATCCTCCAGGAGGTTCAATTCCACCCGGTGAGCGAAGTGATCCTGCATGCTGACTTCCTGCGCATCTCAGAAGATCGCAAGATCAAGATGAATATTCCGGTTCGTCTGGTTGGTCAGGCCCCCGGCGTATCAAAAGGTGGTACACTGGTTCGCAAGCGCGCTGCCCTGAAAGTATACGGCTTCCCGAAAGATATGCCTGATCACATCGACGTAGATGTTTCAGGTCTTGACTTCCACCACGCTGTCAAGATCGGCGACATGGCCGTAGAAGGTCTTGAGTTCCTCGATCCGCACCAGGCTACCATCGCGGCCGTAGAAGTACCGCGCGCGGCTAAAATGGCTGCTGACGAAGCTGCCGCAGCTCCTGCTGCCGGCGCTGCCGATGCGAAGAAAGCGGAAGCTCCCAAGAAAGAAGAAGGCAAGAAGTAATTCACTTCAAAGCCAGGCAATACAAAATCCCTCCGACTTCGTCGGAGGGATTTTTGTTTGTATCCACGCACAGGCCTAACCGGTCCCTTCATTGTTTGTTGATCATGGGATTATTATTTAATCCTGCTTCACTAGCTTTAGGACTCAGTAGCTTTAAGACGCATGAAATACCTTATCGCCGGACTCGGCAACCCCGGACCAGAATATGAGCTGACACGCCACAATATTGGTTTCCTCGTACTCGATCAGTTGGCCGATGCACATCAGACTGACTTTACCATAGGCCGCCTGGCCGAGAAGGCCGAGTTCAGACACAAAGGTAAAACGATCCACCTCATCAAGCCCACCACGTTCATGAACCTCAGCGGCAAGGCTATTGCATATTGGCTGCAGGAGCTGAAGATTCCCAAGGAGAATCTTCTGGTCATTGTCGACGATCTGGCGCTGCCGTTTGGTAGCCTGCGCATGCGCACGCAGGGCAGTTCAGCCGGTCATAACGGCCTCAAGAATATCGAGCTGTTATTAAATGGTCAGGATTATTCGCGCCTGCGGTTCGGTATCGGCAGTGACTTTGGTAAGGGTCAGCAGGTAGATTTTGTGCTCAGCAACTTCGCCCCGGAAGAGATGACGCAGCTGCCCGAGGTCATGAAGAAGGCCAACGATATGGTCCTCTCGTTCTGTCTGATCGGCGCAGCCAAAACCATGAGTCAATTCAACAACTAACACTTCGTCCATGAAACACCAGGTACACGTAGCCATACAGATCGTCCCCATCGGCGGCGGTCACCCCTACCCCATTATCGACAAGGCATTGGATGTGATTGCACAGTCGGGTATAGACCATCGCGTCGGCGCGATGGAAACGGTCATGCAAGGCCCGTATGACGTATTGATGGACGTAGCCAAACGTGCACAGGAAGCCTGCCTGGCGGCGGGTGCCGATGACGTTGTAGTGACCATGAAGGTGCATGCGCGCCGCCAGGGCGACATCACCTGGGAGGAAAAGGAATAAATAAACGCGGGGCGCTAGCTCACGGTAGAGCCAGGCGCCACGTCCTCGGTGGGGCGGATCAGACGCAGCTTGCCGTCATTGTCCTCGGCCATCAGGATCATGCCCTGCGACTCGGTACCCATCATTTTACGCGGGGCCAGGTTCGCGATAAACGTCACCTGCCGGCCGACCATTTCTTCAGCGCTGTAGTGTTTGGCTATGCCGCTCAGGATCGTGCGACGGCCCAGGCCATCGTCCACGGTAAGCTTGAGCAACTTATCGGACTTCTCCATTTTTTCAGCCGCTACCACTTCGCCGATGCGAATGTCGAGCTTGGCAAAGTCGTCAAAGGCGATCTCGGGTTTAAGGGGCTTCGTCGCCGTCACGGCAGCGGCACCGGCTCCTTCTGGTGCGACTGCCGGCGTCTTGCGCAGGCGCTCCATTTGTTTTTCGATGTCGGCATCCTCTACCTTCTTATACATCAGCTCCGGCGTGCCTAAGGCCGCCCCCTGGCGCACGACGTGTACCAGTTCTTCCTTCTGCCAGAACTGCTTGCGCGCGGTGTCAAACAGGTCGCTGTTGAGCTGACGGCGAATCGACGCGGCACCGTCCGGCAGGAACGGCTCGCACGCCAGGCCAATGTTGCCGACGATCGTCAGGGCATAGTTCAGGATGGCCGCAACGGCCTCCATATCCTCTTTTGCCAACTTCCAGGGCTCGGTGTCCGCCAGGAATTTATTGCCGATGCGCGCCAGGTTCATCATCTGGAACTGTGCCTCGCGGAAGCGGAAATCTTTCAGGCAGGCAGCCATTTCTTTTACAGCCTGGTTCAGGTCGTTATGCGCCTGGTGGTAGTGAGCGACTATTTTCTTGCGACGGTCGTCCGTACCCGGCAGCTCTTGTTCGGCCGGCACCTTGCCGTCGAAGTATTTACCTGTCAGCACCATCACGCGGTTTACGAAGTTACCCAGGATCGACACCATCTCGCTGTCGACCTTTTGCTGATAATCCTTCCACGTAAAATCAGCGTCCTTCGTCTCGGGTGATATCGACGTGAGCACATACCGCAGCTCGTCGCGACGACCGGGGAAGTCGAGCAGATATTCATGCAACCATACCGCGTGATTACGCGAGGTTGACAGCTTCTCGCCCTCCAGGTTCAGGAACTCATTAGCCGGTACGTTGTCGGGCAAAATAAAGTCGCCCGCGGCCTTCAGCATCGAGGGGAAGATAATGCAGTGAAACACGATGTTGTCCTTTCCAATGAAGTGGATCAGGCGGGTTTCAGGATCCTTCCAGTATTTTTCCCAATCGTTAGGCTTTAATTCTTTGGTCGCCGATATATAGCCGATGGGGGCATCGAACCACACATACAGCACTTTCCCTTTGGCATCGGGCAGCGGCACCGGGATCCCCCACTCCAGATCGCGTGTAATGGACCGCGGCTGCAGCCCCTGGTCGAGCCACGACTTGCACTGCCCGTACACGTTGGTCTTCCAGTCCTGATGGCCTTCCACGAGCCACTCGCGCAGCCAGTTTTCAAACTTGTCCAGCGGGAAGTACCAGTGCCGCGTCGGCTTCAGCACCGGTGTATTGCCCGACACCGTAGAGCGTGGATTGATCAGCTGGCGCGGACTAAGGCTCGTACCGCATTTTTCGCACTGATCGCCGTAGGCGTTCGGATTGCCGCAGTTCGGACAGGTACCGATGATGTAGCGGTCGGCCAGGAAGATCCCTTCCTGCTCGTCATAGTATTGGTCGGAGGTCTCTTCGATGAAGAGGTTCTGGTCATAGATCTTCTTGAAGAACTCCTGGGCGGTCTCATAATGCACCGGGTTGGACGTGCGGGAGTATATGTCAAAGCCTATACCGAAGTCTTCAAACGCCTTTTTCATCAGGTGGTGGTACTTGTCGACAAAGACACGCGGTGACACCCCTTCTTTCTTGGCGCCGAGGGTAATCGCCACGCCGTGCTCGTCAGAACCACAGATAAAGACCACGTCTTCACCCCGCAGGCGCAGGTAGCGCACGTAGGTGTCGGCCGGCAGGTAGGCGCCGGCAATATGGCCGATATGAAGGGGGCCGTTTGCGTAAGGCAACGCGGCCGTGATGGTATGACGTTTGAATTGACTCATGGCGTGCAAAGATGATAATAGTAAAGGACGTAAAAAAATTCCCGGAGGGGGTATCAGATCGACGGCTTTTCAATGCCTTCGTCCAGATTGGGCGGATAGGCCGGGAAGATCACGTAGAACTCTGTGTATCCCTCTGGTGTCGTTTGCAACCCTACCCTGCCTCCGAGCTTGGCGGTAGCCGTTTTCACAATGTACAAGCCGATGCCCCCCGTCTCCGAACGCTCGGACGCCCGGAAGAACATCCGGAACAGCTTGCCGGGATTTTCTTCACTGATGCCGATCCCATTGTCCACCACGCGCATCTTTACATACCCTTTGTCCATGGGCAGGATATATATCTCCACAAACGACTCGACAGTGGCTGCCTCGTTGTAAAATTTGATGGCGTTGTCGATCAGGTTTTCCAATACAATGCGGATCAGCTCGCGGTCGGAGCGGATCACGGCACGCTCGTCGATCTGCTTGCGGATCACCAGCTTTTGTGGCAGTCCCTTTTTCTTTTCCAGCATGAGCACGTCGTTGACGATCGACTCGAAGTCGACCTGGCTGATCGACAACTTTGAGTTGTTGATCTGGTTGATGATCAACAACCGCGTCAGGATAGTGTTGAGCCGCTCCGCCGTCGTGTCAAGCTTGCGCAGGTAGTCGAGCGCCACAGGATCTTTTACATCCAGCAGCGCTACGTTGCACATACCTTTGAGACTGGCCAGCGGCCCGCGAATGTCGTGCGAGGTCTTGTAAATGAAATTATCGAGCTCGTCGTTCACCTGTTTCAGCGACTGGTTGGCACGCTCGAGATCGATGGTCTTGGCCTCCACCTCTTTGTCGAGGTATTTATTTTTACTCTCCAGCAGCTCGTTCTGCGCCTGAATGGTTTCCTTCGCCTCCGAGAGCTGGGCGTTGACACGCTTAATGGTACGGTTGCTTCGCTGAAGCACCAACACCAGCATACCGGCCAGCATGGCGATGATGGCAATGGCGAAGTTGAGGTCGCTTTGTTGTTTGATGACCTGCTCCTTTGCGGCAATGATACTGATGTTCTCGCGCTCCTCGTAATCGGTCTGGATCTTGGCCACGTTCTTGACGAGCTCTTCGCTGATGACGCTGTCTTTCAACTGAATGTATCGGGACTGGTAAAAAGACGCATTCTGAAAATCGTTCCTGCTCGTATACAGCACCGCAAATTGTCTGTAGGTATCCATGAGCAGCTGGCCATATCCCAATTCGGAAGAGAGCGCTTCGGCGCGTCGCAGATACAGCTCTGCACCCTTGATATCGTTCTCTTCGCGCGCTACCTGCCCCAGGTACACCATGTTTTCGCACTGAAAGCGTTTGTCGTTGTCCTGTCGGGCGATTTCCAGCGAGCGTTCAAAATGCCGGCGAGCCTCGCTAAGCTCACCCAAATGAATGTTGGACACTCCTAATCCAAAATGAGCTTCGATGAGGATGCTGGGGCTGCAATTGTCGGCACAGGTCTTTAACGCCTCGCTGATGTATTTTTGCGCCTGGTTAAAATCGTCGGCGTCTGCGCCCGCTATCTGGTTATAACACAAGCCGAGATTGATGAGAAGCCGGTCGAGATCGTACGTGTCGTTGGATTCACGCTTGAGATTCAATGCCTTGGTATAAAACTCAATTGCCTTCGAATAGTGCCTCATCTTGAAATACACCAGGCCAATGTTGTTGAGCGCAATGCTGATCTCGCTTTTGACGCCGTCCTTCTCACGCGCGATGAGCGTCTCGAAATTATACTCCAGTGCCTTTCCGTAATCCGCCTTCAAGGTATATATCAGGGCAATGGAGTTTAGCAGGATCTTATTCTCGGCAGCATAGCCGTTTCTGCGGGCGATGCCCAGCACCTGCTCCGACTTCTTCAGTGCTTCGTCGAGTCGCTCCAGGCGCCGCAGCGCCGAAGCTTCGAGCATCGTGGCTTTGATGATGCGAAGGCTGTCACCCTGGTCCCAGCCGATGCGCGCAGCCTCTGTCGCATACGACAACGCTTCACGCTGCCGTGAGTCCAGGATAAGCGCACGAGACAAGTCGAATAGTATATTAAATTTCTCACTATCACTCTTGCCCGGTAACAGATTTTTCAGCGAGTCGATCGTCGTTGATCGTTGCTCTTGTCCACTCACATTTCCCGCTACAATCAGAAGAAGAACAATGGCGGCTAGCTTACGAAAGTTTAAAAAATTTAGGTACACGGGTGCGGTTACAAATTTTAATACGGGAAAAGTTTCAACTAAACCAGCCAATTTTGAGGTATCAATTTAATTCTAATAAACCTATTACAAAAACATAAACCCGACAAACTCATGAAAAAGTAGCCTGCCACACACGGCTTCTTGCATGGTCGGCGACCCCGCCACACAGACGCTACGGTCTCGCAAGCGACCGCCGCATAAATCAGGGTCTCCCGGGCTGAACAAAAGGAAACTATTATCGAACATATCTAAAACTACCTACTATGAGAAAAGCCATTTATATACTGTTGTTTGCCTTCGTTTCAAGCATGGCCATTTCAGCCTGTACCGAAGAAGAGATCACACCGGCTTGCGACGACAACGGTGGGGGCCGTGGATCGGCTGATGGCCCGTACTAATCCCCTAAAGTAAACCTACTGACCTATTTCTAAACGAATTATCCCTATGAAAAAAATTATCTACGTACTCCTTTTCTCGCTGGTTTCAAGCCTGACCATCACCGCCTGCACCGAAGACGAAGTAACACCCCAGCAGGGCTTTAACGGCGGCGGTCGCGGATCGGCAGACGGCCCCTACTAATCCCCCCTTAAACAACCCTATTGAACCTATACCCAAACGATCTACTCCCATGAAAAAAATCATCTATATCCTCCTTTTTGCCCTGGTTTCAAGCGTAACCATCACCGCCTGCACCGAAGACGAAGTAACACCCCAGCAGGGCCTCAATGGTGGCGGCCGCGGATCGGCAGACGGCCCGTACTAGCCCACCCCTATCTTTAAAACAGTCCTCAATATTTTGATTATCAACACTATGAAAACTAAAATTATAATCCTCCTCGCCGTTTCAGCTGTTATTACCCTTTCTTTCACCTTCGTGACTGTGCGCGGCAAGGAAGCCCCTCAGACTGTCAAAACCGAAACGCACACAAGAGCTGCTGGCTTAGCTCCCGCAGGCGGCTTTGCAATGGAAGACCAGGCATACTAATGGGTTTTAAGCGCTTAAAATCCATATCCGTTATGCCTATCTGTATTCCAGCAACCCCCAAGCTACGCTATTGTCTCAGCCCGCATTCACCCCTTTGCTGAGCCTCCTGAAGGACTCGTGAAGAGGTGAATGCCCGCTGATCCGTTGGTCGCTATCTAACCGGCATTCCCGCCATCTCCTGCATTTTCCGTCGATATCTGGTTCCACCTTTTTGAATTCATCCTCCCTATCCGGCCCTTTTCAGGACTCCGGTCACTTATTTTTTCTTTTTTCGGCAACCAACCAGCCGGGCATCCGTGTAATAGGAGATACTTAAACTAATACTTTAACACCGTCTTTTGTAAAAAACAGGCCATTTATTACATGACTAAATCGTAATATTACAATGGTTTTAGTGTCTTTTTAACGCTCAATAATCCCTGTTTTCACCCTATCCAGCGGGGTTGTTTTGGTAACCGGAAATTTTGCAGGGAAACAACACATCTCCAGATTTTAAGCGTAAATCAGTGCATTCGGCGAGCATTGTGGGGAGTTTTTGCCACAGTTGCCGGCAAGCTGCCGGAATCGCCGTCAGACGTGCGCAGCCTGAAAAAAGCCCTTGTCAGGCCCGACCGGTGCCCGTAGCGTTGTAAAAAGAAAACGCGGGAGGCCGGTTCCGTAGAACTAGCCTCCCGCGTGATTAACGGCGGGTAGACCTACCGGTTTATACCAGCTGCTCCTTGTACGCCTGACGCGGCCGTAACTGAAGCATCTGAAACATTTCCTGATCTTTGATATAGCCCGGGTTCGGCGTGGTCAGCAACTTGTCACCCGCAAAGATGCTGTTGGCACCGGCCATAAAGCAAAGCGCTTGCTCTTCCAGGTTCATACGCACACGGCCGGCCGACAGGCGCACCATGGCATGCGGCATGATGATCCGTGCGGTGGCGATCATCCGTACCATCTCCCACACAGACACTTTCGGTTGATCTTCCAGCGGTGTGCCCTCTACGGGCACCAGCGCGTTGACCGGCACCGATTCTGGGTGCTGCGGCAATGTGGCAAGCGTATGGAGCATGCCGATGCGATCTTCTTCGCCTTCACCCATGCCGATGATACCCCCTGAGCAAACCGAGATGTTTGCCTTGCGGACGTTCTCAAGTGTGTCGAGGCGGTCCTGGTATGTGCGCGTGGTGATGATGTCGTCGTAGAAGTTCTCGCTTGTATCGAGGTTGTGGTTGTAGGCATACAACCCGGCATCCTTCAGCTTCTGTGCCTGCTCCGGGCTGAGCATTCCCAGCGTACAGCACACTTCCAGGCCCAGGGTATTCACACCCTTCACCATTTCGATGACCTTGTCAAAGTCGCGGTTGTCGCGCACCTCACGCCACGCAGCGCCCATACAAAAACGTGTGCTGCCGGCTTCCCTGGCCTCTACGGCTTTCTGCAATACTTCGCCCACTTCCATGAGCTTGTGCGCCGTCACGCCGGTGTTATACCGGGCCGCCTGCGGGCAGTAGGCACAATCTTCCGGACAGCCACCGGTCTTTACCGACAGCAGTGTACACACTTGCACCTCGCCGGCCTGGTGATACTGCCGGTGCACTGTCGCCGCTTCGTACATCAGGTCGAGTACGGGCTTGTTGTAAATGGCGGCGATCTCTTCCCGCGTCCAGTTATTGCGTATCGTCATGTTTTCTCAGTTAGAGGATAAATGAATAGACAAAAATAGGTTAGTGAAGGCGAAGTTCAAACGGCATGCGCGCCTGTACGCCCTGATAGCTTTTAAGGTTGTGTACTTGCTGATACCAGCCGTACAGATCGCCCAGCTCGGCCTTCAGCGCTTCGGCACGGGCGTCTTCTTCCCATTGCGACATCAATTGCTCGAAGACGCTCAGCTCCTGTTCCGGGTAATAACGAAGCTTGTAGTCTGCAGCGATACCCGCCTTGGCAGCAGCGATGTGAATAGCATCGTCAAAGCCGCCCAGTACGTCCACGAGCTTATGATCGAGGGCCTGCGCGCCGGACCACACGCGGCCGGAAGCTACTTTCTCAATTTCCGCCACAGGCATGTTCCGACCCTCGGCCGCCTTGCGTGTAAACGAAGCGTAGTGATCATTCAGGTTGGTTTGCCAGAAGTTGCGTTCGGCCTCCGTCAGCGGCCGTGACAAGGTATACATGTCGCCAAACTCGCCCGTACGCACCTCGTCAAAGGTGATGCCCACTTTATTTGACAGGAACTGGCTCATGTCGAACATCATTCCGAAGATACCGATGGAACCGGTAATAGTATGTGGTTGTGCTACAATGGTGTCGCAGGCCATCGCCAGATAATAACCACCCGATGCCGCATAGTCCGACATGGAAGCGATAACCGGTTTCTGCGCACGGGCCAATGTGATTTCACGCCACATCATATCCGATGCGCGGAACTCGCCGCCGGGTGAATTAATGCGCAGCACGATAGCTTTTACATCATCGTCTTCGCGGGCACGGCGAATGGCCTCGACAAAGGTATCCGCGCCAATGATGCGTTGTTCTGCCTCCGCTTTTCCCGGCATGATGGAACCGTCGGCAACGATCACTGCGATCTCGTGCGAAGCTTTTTTATAATCAGAGAAGCTGCGGCGGTATTTGCTGTACTTCACAAATGTTACCGAATCACTTGCGCCCAAACCCAGACGTGTTTTAAGATGGTCACGGAACTGGTCGCGGTATAACAAGCTGTCCACCAGGCCAAGCTCACGGGCCAGCGTTGCATTGCGCACTAACATTTTATCGGAGATCTCTTTCAGACGCGCTACTGGCATGTGACGTGCATCCGCCATGCGGTTCAGCATATGGCCATATACCGAGTTCATCAGCTCCGTCAGCTGTAGTTTGTTCTCGGGACTCATCTTCTCGAGAATGAACGGCTCGACAGCACTTTTGAATGCGCCCACACGGAAGATCTCGGGGCGTATTTCCAGTTTATCAAACAGCTTCTTGAAAAACATGATCTCTACCGTCAGGCCGTTGAACTCGATCTCCCCTTCCGGATTAAGGTATATCTTGTCGGCCGCAGACGCCAGGTAATACGCTCCTTCCGTCATGGTCTCGGTATAGGCAACCACCCACTTGCCGCTTTCGCGGAACTCGAGCAACGACTGCCGTATCTCTTCCAGTGACGAGAACCCGGCGCGGGGATGGCTGATGTCGAGATAAATGCCTTGTATGTTATCATCCTCCTGCGCGTGGCGGATAGTCTCCTTTAATTCGATCAGGCCGATCCGGGGCACGTCAGCCTGCCCCACGATCGGTACACCGGCCAGCGGGTTGCTATATTCTTTTTCCGTGATCTCTGCATCGAGCTTGAGGTGCAGCACGGTATGGGGATGAATAACGACCTCGTCACCACCCGACAAACCGGCCAGTACGGCGATAAAAAGAATAAACGACAAAAACGAGAAAATGACGAGCGCCAGAAAGGCGGCCAACAGGCTTTTCCAAAAGTTCATACCATTCCTTTAAGGCCCGAAATTAAGCAATACCCCTCCGAATAAAAAAGTATGTTTGCGGGGGCCTTTGCGCCCCATCCTGCATGACACACGATATTTTCCTTTTGTTGGGCACTAACCTGGGAGACCGTGCCGGCTACCTCGCCGCGGCCCGTACAGCACTGGCTGCCAGGGCCGGACACGTAGTCAACGCCTCGGCGCTATACGAGACCGAGGCCTGGGGGCGCACCGGCCAGCCCGCCTTTTTAAACCAGGCCATCGCGTTATCGTCAGCCCCGGAGGCACAAACACTGCTAAAAATCATACTGGAAATTGAGCTGTCGCTGGGCCGCGAACGCCGCGAACACTGGGGGCCGCGCGTAATCGACATCGACCTGCTATTATATAACGACCTGATTATCGATACCCCTTCCCTGCAGGTACCACATCCCCGCATGCCCGTGCGGCGTTTTGCGCTCATGCCGCTGGCGGAGATCGCCGGCGACGTGGTGCACCCGGTACTCCATAAAACAATCAGCGAGCTGCTCACGGAATGCCCGGACCAGCTCGCTGTTAAAAAACTGTAGCGTAAACGCCGGGCCTAGAGGCTCCGTGCTTCCACGCCGGGGTTGATCTTTTTTACCAGCCCTTGCAGTACTTTCTTCGGGCCGCATTCGATAAAGCTTGTCGCACCGTCCTTCACCATGTGCTGCACCGATTGGGTCCAGCGAACAGGAGCCGTCAGTTGGGCGATCAGATTCTTTTTAATCTCGGCGATCTCGATGGCGGGCGCCGCGGTGGCATTCTGGTATACCGGGCAAATAGGCTTGTTGAAGGTCGTCGCTTCGATCGCGGCTGCCAGCTCTTCGCGGGCAGGCTCCATCAACGGCGAGTGGAACGCCCCGCCTACCTGCAGGTGCATGGCGTGCTTCGCACCGGCAGCGCGAAGTTTCTCGCACGCCAGGTCGATGCCTTTAGACGAACCGGAAATGACCAGCTGTCCGGGGCAGTTATAGTTGGCGGCGACGACGATCTCTCCTTCGATCGACGCACAGATGTCTTCCACTACCTTGTCTTCCAGGGCGAGAATAGCAGCCATCGTGGAAGGCTTCAGCTCGCAAGCATGCTGCATCGCAGCAGCGCGTTTTGACACCAGTTGTAAGCCATCTTCGAACGACAGCGCCTTGTTGGCCACCAGGGCTGAAAACTCGCCCAGCGAATGGCCGGCCACCATGTCGGGGTGAAAGGCGTCGCTCGTTAACGCGATCGCTACTGAATGCAGAAAGATCGCAGGTTGTGTTACGTTCGTTTGCTTTTGCTCGTCGGCCGTTCCTTCGAACATGACCTGCGAAAGTTTGAAGCCGAGGATTTCATCGGCGCGGTCAAACAGGGCTTTGGCCGCCGGGTTGGTCTCATATAGATCCTTGCCCATGCCGGTGAATTGCGCGCCCTGTCCGGGGAATACGTATGCCTTCATGTTGTGTTTTTTAGCGGGAAACCAGCACAATCGTGTCAAAACAACGATTGCAACGGGATACCCCTGGTTAATCAGCCGCCAAAAATAGTGAAAAAGTAAACAGATGAAAGAGGGGCCGTTTCCACGGCCCGGATGGCTTGCCCCACGACCGGCCTATTGCCGGTCGTTGAGCAGGTGTACCCACCCTTTAAAGGTCTTTACCGCATCGTTGGGATTTAGCACATCAAAGGTCACTTCAGCGACATAGTAATAGACGGCGGGGTCAAGCATGCGACCATTTTTATCTTTTCCATCCCAATTGATTAAGATTGACTCATCATTTGATACACTGGCCGTATAGGTATATACCTCACGTCCCCAGCGGTTGTATACATTAAACCGAACGCTCTTCACAAACCGTGCACACTGCTCAAGAACATAATCGGGGCACGTCAGGCCGCCTTCTCCTCCCCCTTCTCCTCCTTCACAGTCTTCATAGCTAAACGCCTTAAATACAGGATTGAACTCGTCGCCGTTCGGGCTGAAGACGTTTGGTAAGCCATACGCCGGGCAGTTGTCGTTACAGACTGCATCACTCATCTCGCTTTCATTGCCTGAGAAGTCAACTGCCGATATGCGGTAACAATATGCAAGCGACGATAAACCCTTGTCCTCAAACTTGATGGCTGTCGCATCCAACGTGTCGATTCGGACATAATTACCCTTATAGTCACCTCGGTACACATAATAACGTACAACGTCTGTTTGACATTCTCCTGCATTGCTGCTGGACAAATAAACGGTATTTAAAAAGCCTCCGACCGAGGGTCTACACAAATTTGACGCTTGCAGACTATCACAGTTGGTTCTTGCAATCGTCAGTATCGGTTTGCACGGCGGAATACTGTCACCCGGTTGCACGCAGATGCGTTGGGAAAAGTTCTCCAACGGCTCGGGTATCTTAGTCGGGTTACCATATCCTCCATTGGTCAGGATCCGGTAACAATAGGTGGTGCCCGTCTCTAACCCGGCATCTACATATTGAAATCCGCTCGCCGTTACCTGGACGGAATCTATGAGCACCAGTTGGTCTTCGGCATCGTCTTCATCTCCGCGGTAAATATAATGATAAGGATGCGCCTCGATCTGGTTTGACCAGGGAACCTCTGCTGTCCAATCGAGCGTAATCTGATCTTTTTGCGACGACGACCCCAATCGTACCGACGACGCGACCTCCGAGGCCCCGATAATCGGCGAGCCTGTCGCGTGACCGTTGTAGGCTACGACACTATAGTTATAAACACTAGCCTCTGTATTCATACCTCCGTCAAGGTAGGTTGTATCTCCGTCTAGCAACGACGCAACAAGCGTCGAGTCGGACGCATTATTACCTTCACGGATACGTTCAAACCCGTCCGCGCGATATACTTCATATTTCAGGTCCCCCGGTGGATATACCACCGGATCGAGGTCGAACGGTCGCTTCCAGCTTATCCGAATCAAACCATCCTGCACACTGGTTCTTTCTATCGATACGTTGGTAATGATCGGCACATCGGCCGGTATAGGCCCCACGCAGATGTCCTCGGTCACATAGCTTTCGCCGCCCTGCGGCAGCGGAAACACGGCCACCAGCCGATAGCAGTACATGGCCCCCGGCGCGAGCCCCTTGCCACCATTGTTATCGACAAATTGCCACGTCGCCTGCGAAGGCGGAATACGGGCGGGCACGTCGTCTTTGATTAATTCATACCCGAGCCCCGGTGGCATACCGGTTTGACAGGTATCGGGGCGGAAACTGGTACTGTCTACCTTTCGCCAGACCTGGATAAATTCAGCGTTTTGACATTGGTAGCGCTCCCAGGTAAGCGTAGCCGTTCGGATGGCGGTGTTTAGCTGGGCATCTACCCATACGGGGGCCGGCCCCACCACGGTGATCCGCCACGTTTTATAGTTCACAAGACCTTTCTCGTCCTCTACTTTAAAGTTCACTGTATACGGCTGCTGACGAACGTGCTCACAGTCTGTTACCCAACGGAATGCAACCTGTCCCGGCGAGGGCTGAAATGCACTGGCTGGTGTCAGCGTAGCCGGCGACTGCTGCGCCGGAAAGTCGAACGTTTCGGAAAACGCCGTGATCCTGATCCTGTCGCCATCCGGGTCTGTGCCCTTGATCGTCTCCTCTATCGTTGCTCCCGCCGTGACACAGATGTCCTCGGGGATGATCAATTCCGGTCGTTTGTTATCGCACTCTTCTACGAGGATCTGCATATCCCGTCGCACATACCCCATCTGTCGCCATTGCCCTTTGATCAGACGCCAGTCGATGACGATAAAGGCGATGTTGTATTCACCCGCCGTGCCGGGAGCATTCCAGGTCACGGTACCATCGGCGGGATGGATATTAAACTGCGGAGGACCGGTTGGATCGTTGCCGTTAGGCTCTTGTCCATTATTGAAGTTTGTATAAAATTTTCCGTCGTTAGGCTCTCTGTAGTTCAATACCGTTGTCGCACGGTCGCGGAAAGGAATTACCATCTGATAGCTCAGGCGGTCACCGTCAAGGTCTTTGGCACCGGGGTTATGGAACCACGCCACGGTCGTACAAGCGCGGTCGATGGGCGGCACTTCCAGGATGGCCGGCGAGCTGCAACCGTAAAAAGGATCGATAACAACTTGGGTCTCAAGATAAAACGTGGTATTTACCGATTGATCCATGTTCACCACGCCGGCATTCCGGTTGGGTTCGACATAGCTTACGGTATAGGTGCCGGGTCCGGCAAATGTGTGGTCTATTTCGAAGTAGGCACGGGCCGTACCGGCAGGCAGACCGTCGGTAGAGTACCGCGGGTCACCCGGGCCGATCTCGGGCACCAGGATGCGCCCCGTACGGTCGCCGAAATCCAGGTAATCTTGCTCCCCCCCAAACAGCACGTTGGTGTTTGTCGTATTGGTATAAACCTCCACGCGTATTCTGTAGCGGCGCGTTTCGCAGTCGATCAACGTCATTAAGATATTGCCGGCACGCAGGTGGGTGGCCTGCACAACCTCCGGCAGGAGAAAGACCAACGCAAGCAGGTAGCGTAGGAATCTAATCCGGGAACGTAGAAGAGCCTTCATGGACGTAAATGTATATCCTCGCAGCGTTAATTACTTGAATACAATAATTTAAATATAAAATACCAGTCCGATGATATGAAACGGTAACTATGTTAACGGTAGTTAGCGTTTTTTTATTTCAGAGAAACGGTTTTTTAGCTAAAAAAATATGCCGGCCGGATGAATTACCGACCAACATGCCGGCGGGAAGGCTAAAAAAAGACGGCCGCAGGCTTTTACACTAGCGCATTTTATGTGATCTTCGCCCGACCGACCTAACCTGTCTCTAAAAGACCCATGAACCCTGACCCCAAGGCCTTGCGGGCTTCCTTGCTTAAACGCGAACTGGAGCTCCAGCGACTTATCCGTCAAATGAAACTTGATCAGCTACACCAAAGCACCGTCTATAAAAATCTGGAACAGGAACTGGTGACACTCAAGAAGGAAATTCTCACGTTGGAGGAGACCTTGTATTGACGACAACAGTGTGAGTGCTGGGGCGTTAAACTGTATGCTGTGAATAAAAAAAAGATCATTAACGACCCCATATACGGGTTTGTTCAGCTTCCTTCAGACCTTCTCTTCGACGTCATCTCCCACCCCGCCTTCCAGCGGCTTCGACACATCCGCCAGCTGGGCCTGTCCGACCTGGTGTATCCTGCCGCGCTTCACTCGCGATTTCAACATGCCCTCGGCGCGCAACACCTGATGGGACGCGTGCTGGGCACGCTGCGCCAGAAAGGAACCGACATTTCACCGGAAGAAGAAGAGGCCGCGCGCCTGGCCGTACTCCTGCACGACATGGGCCACGGACCGTTCTCACACGCGCTGGAGCATGTTCTGCTGCCCGGCGTCAAGCACGAAAGTCTCTCCTACCTGTTCATGGAACAGCTCAACAAAGAATTTAACGGCGCCCTGAGCCTGGCCATCCAGATCTTCCGCAATAGCTATGCACGAAAATTCTTTCATCAGCTGGTCTCCAGCCAGCTCGACGTCGACCGGCTGGATTACCTCAAACGCGACTGCTTTTTCACAGGCGTGCAAGAAGGCGCCATCGGCGTCGACCGGATCGTCTCGATGCTGAATGTATACCAGGAGCAGTTGGTCGTGGAGGAGAAAGGCATTCTCAACATCGAGAACTTCCTCAATTCCCGGCGCTTTATGTATTGGCAGGTGTATTTGCACAAAACGGCGGTCAGTGCCGAGCGCATGCTGGTCAACATCGTACGAAGGGCCCAGGCCCTGGTACACGCGGGGCATGACGTTACGGCCAGCGACAGCCTGCGCCGCTTCCTGGCCCATGACTACGCCCTTTCCGATTTTACCGACGACCCTTCGTTGCTGGCCGCCTTCGGCCAGCTCGACGACCACGACCTGTGGGGGGCCATGAAGTTTTGGCGTACCCACCCCGACCCCATCCTGTCGCTGCTCACGGACATGCTATTGACGCGGAAACTGTTCCAGATCCGCCTCAGCCAGGAGCCCATCGGCCGGACGTCGGTAGACCGCATCCGCGAGGCGATCGCCCGCGAGTATAAGACCCTGCGCGCCGAGACGTCTTACCTGTACTCCTATGGCACCGTGACCAACGAGGCCTATGCCGAAGGACAGCACATCAACATTCTCATGCGCAGCGGCAAACTCCTCGACATTGCCGACGCGTCTGATCTTCCTAACATTAAGGCCATTAGCAAAATCGTCAAAAAAAACTACCTCTGCTGGCCTAAAAATGTATCTTTGTGAGATTTTTTAACTGTTAGAATGACGGACTGCTACGGAAGATTTTTTGTCACGAGCCGTTAACAAACAAGCGCCTATGGAATTTACGATCAATCAAATAGCCGCCATGCTAAGCGGTGAAGTGCGGGGAGATGGTCAGGAGAAGATCAACATGTTGGCTAAGATACAGGATGCCAAGAAAGGCCAGCTTGCTTTTTTATCGAATCCGAAGTACGAGCAGTATATCTATACCACGCAGGCGACGGCGGTGATCGTCAAGAAGGACTTCGTGCCGCGCAAGGAAGTAAGCAGCTCGCTGATACTGGTAGACGATCCGTATAGCAGCTTCACGGCATTGCTGGAAGAGTACCACAAAATGGTGAGCTTCCAGAAAACGGGCATCGAGCAACCCAGCTACGTCGGCGAAGGAACGTCCATCGGCCAGAATATATACCGCGGTGCCTTCTCCTACGTGGGCAACGGCGCCAGGATCGGTGACAACGTCAAGATCCATCCCCACGTGTACATTGGCGACAATGTGGTGATCGGCGACAATACCATTCTTCACGCGGGCGTGAAGATCTATGCCGACACCCGCATCGGCAACAACTGTGTGATCCATGCCGGTACCGTCATCGGTAGCGACGGCTTCGGTTTCGCGCCGCAGGAAGACGGCACCTACAAAACTATTCCTCAGCTGGGCAACGTCATTATCGAAGACAACGTGGCCATTGGCGCCAACACCGTGATTGATTGCGCGACTATGTTTGGCGACGCTACTCTGGTGCGACAGGGGGTCAAGCTCGATAATCTCATCCAGATCGCGCACAACGTCGAGATCGGCAAGAACACCGTCATCGCCGCGCAAGCGGGCATCTCGGGATCGACCAGGATCGGCGAGAACTGTATCTTCGCCGGACAGGTGGGCATCGCCGGGCACCTGGTCATCGCCAACAACACCAGTGTCGGGGCACAAGCCGGTATCCCCAAATCTATCACCGAAGAAGGTCAGCGTCTGTTAGGATATCCCGCCATCGATATCAAAGAATATTTCCGCTCGTATGCCGTGTTCAAAAAATTGCCGGACCTGAACTACCGCCTGCGCGAACTGGAAAAAAAGGTTGCGGGCCAGGACCTCCCGGCAGGTGCCTGATACGTATAAAGCACTGATATACAGCACATATTCGCGATAAAAATGCAGAATTGCATAATCTGGATAATGGGCTTAACTTTGCCCACTTTTCCAGACCATGCTTAATATAAAACAGCAAACCATACAAAAGTCCGTGACCCTTTCCGGGGTCGGCCTGCACACAGGGGTTCAAACCAATATGACCTTCCTGCCGGCCAAACCGAACCACGGTATCAAGTTCCAACGCATTGATATTCCGGGGTCGCCCATCATCGACGCTGACTGTGATAACGTAACCGACGTTTCGCGCGGCACAACCATTGAACAAAGCGGTGCCAAGGTGAGCACCATCGAACATACCCTGGCGGCACTGACCGGTCTGGAGATCGACAACGTCCTGATCCAGCTCGACGGCCCCGAATGCGCTATTATGGACGGCAGCTCCATCCAGTTTGTGGAGATCCTCAAGGAAGCCGGCATGGAAGAGCAGAACGCGCTGCGCGATTTCTTTGAAGTGCAAGCCCCCCTCTTCTACCGTGAGACCGCCCGCAACGTAGAGATCGCGGCGTTGCCGCTCGACGACTACCGCGTAACGGTCATGGTAGACTACAACTCGCCGGTACTGGGCAGCCAGCATGCATCGATTACCGACATTCGTCAGTTCGAGAAAGAGATTGCGTCCTGCCGTACGTTCTGCTTTCTGCATGAGCTGGAAATGCTCTACAAAAACAACCTCATCCGTGGTGGCGACCTGAACAACGCCATCGTGATCGTAGACCGCGTCGTACAAGACGATGAGCTCGACAACATCGCCAAAATGCTGGGCAAGCCGAAAGTCGCGGTGAAGCAGGAGGGCATCCTCAATAACATCGAGCTGCGCTACAAGAACGAGCCGGCCCGCCACAAACTGCTGGACATTGTCGGTGACCTGACACTGGCCGGCCGCCCGCTGAAGGCGCAGATCCTGGCCGCACGCCCGGGCCATGCCGCCAACGTAGCGTTTGCCAAGAAGCTGAAGAAAGCCATGGAGCAGGCCGATAAGTCGGGCCGCCCGAAATACAACCCCTCACTGCCGCCGGTGATGGATATCAACAAGATCGCCAGCATTCTGCCGCACCGCTACCCGTTCCTGATGATCGACAAGGTCATCTACCTCGACAACGAAAGCGTAGCGTGCGTAAAGAACGTGACCATGAACGAGCCTCACTTCCAGGGACACTTCCCTGGCAACCCGGTCATGCCCGGTGTTATGCAGGTAGAGGCCATGGTACAGACCGGTGGCATCCTGGTGCTGAACACGGTACCCGACCCCGAAAACTATTGGACCTATTTCATGGGAATTGAAAACTTCAGATTCCGTAAAATGGTATTGCCAGGCGACACGCTGGTCATCCAGTGTGACCTGCTGGCCCCCATTAAAAGAGGTATCGCCAAGATGACCGGCCGCGCCTATGTCGGCAACACGCTCGTCTGCGAAGGAACAATGACCGCTAGTATAGTCCGTAAAGATTCATGAGCCGCTTCCCCCTAGCCAACGTACACCCCGAGGCACAGATTGGTAATAATGTTACCATCGAGCCATTTGCCACCGTACAGCAAGACGTCGTCATCGGCGACAACTGCTGGATCGGCCCTAACGCGGTCATCATGGATGGCGCACGCATCGGCAAAGATTGCAAGATCTTCCCCGGTGCCGTGATCTCCGGTATTCCGCAAGACCTGAAATTCAAAGGCGAAAAGACGACCACGGAAATCGGCGACCGCAGCACCATCCGCGAGTGCGTCACGATCAACCGGGGTACGGTCGACAAGTATAAAACGGTAGTCGGTACCGACTGCCTCATCATGGCGTATGCCCACCTGGGGCACGATTGCATTGTCGGTAACCACTGCATCCTGGGCAACTCGGTGCAGCTGGCGGGCCACGTGCTCATAGACGACTACGCCATCTTCGGCGGCGCCTGCGCCGTGCAGCAATTCTCCAAGATCGGTTCCCACGCCTACATCGGCGGCGGGTCGCTGGTGCGCAAAGATGTGCCGCCTTTTACCAAAGCCGCCCGCGAGCCACTGTCGTATGCCGGTATCAACACCGTGGGTCTGCGACGCCGGGGCTTTACATCCGAGAAGATCAACGAGATCCAGGAAATATACCGCTTCATCTTTTTGAAGGGCCTCAACAACTCGAAGGCCATCGACCTGATCGAGAAGGAAATTTCGGGTAGCCAGGAGCGTGATTACATCCTGGATTTCATCCGTAACTCCGAGCGCGGTATCATGAAAGGCTACGGCGGAATCGACTGATCGCACGGGTGAGCACTCCTTCCTCCGCTACCGGCATTACGATCACCACCGAAGGACTGGGCAAGCGTTTTAACCGCGAGTGGATCTTCCGCAACCTGGACACTACGTTCATTCCGGGAGCGATCTACGCCGTCACAGGACCCAACGGGTCGGGAAAATCCACCTTGCTGCAAGTACTGTGGGGCCAGATGCCGCCTAGCAAAGGCGTTGTTACTTATGCCCGTGGCGGCACAGCGTTATCCGGCGAGGACGTATACCGCCATGTGGCCGTTGCGACCCCATACATGGACCTCATCGAAGAGTTTACCCTCGAAGAACAGCTCCGATTCCATTTTTCCCTTAAAAAGGCCCGTTATGGCCTCAGCCCCGCCGATATGCTCGAGCGTATGTACCTGGCCGATGCGCGCCACAAGGTCATCGGCAATTTCTCGTCGGGCATGCGCCAACGGGTCAAACTAGCCCTGGCCTTTTATACGCAGGCCGACCTGGTATTCCTGGATGAACCCGGCACCAATCTGGACGACCGCGCCTTCACCTGGTACCTGGACGGGTTGCGCCAGCTGCTCACCACCGGCTGTACCGTATGGGTGGCCAGCAATGAACCGGCAGAATATCCGGCCGAAGCCCATAAAGTCGATATAATGCGCTATAAATAGCGGTTACTTGATGTCGTAACGCCGTAATTAACAGAATGATAATTACGGCCGGAGATGGCAGGAATTTGATTTTTGAATATTTACTTTCATATTCGTATCCTATAATTTTAGTTTAAACATGAAACATTCAGCAAGATTTTTATCTCTCCTGTTGCTCATAACTGCGGGTTTTGTGGCATCCAACTGTGGAAGCGATGACGGCGGAGGCACATCTGTACAGCAAACGCAGTTTACAAAACTTCAGGCCGATTGGACTGTATCCAGCGTAACCGGTACACCCGGCGGCCCGGATTGGAACGATGAATTCAGCGGCGGGGTATTGAGCCTGGCTGCCGGAAATAGCTTCTCGGAAAACGGAGAGTTCGCATACACGTTCACTGTACCGGATGGTGTAGTGACAAGCCCCTGGCCCGCAAACGGCCTCTGGAAATTTGGCTCCAGCGCCACCAGCAGCGTTACCCGCCTGGATTCGAAACTCAGTGGTGGAGGCAGCAACAACGCAGACGTTCCGATGTCCTACTCGCTGGAAAGCGGCGATAAAACCCTGATCCTCGAATTCGACCTGCCGGAAGGAGTCAACTACAGCATCGGCGGCAGAACAGGTTCTGTATCCGGCCACTGGAAATTCACCTTCACACGCCCGTAGTCGAATAGTCGATAGTATAAAAAGAACGGCTGTCCCGATCCTATCGCGACAGCCGTTCTTTTATTGTTCCAGGCCTGGCGTTGCGCGCAGCCGTCGTTACTTCAGTACGACAACGGTAATGCCGTCGCCTCCACGCTCAACGTGCTCGTCGTTCATCGACGCCACTTCTTTATACCGTTTCAGGTGGTCACGGACTACCTTGCGTAGCACTCCCTCGCCCTTGCCGTGCAGTACTTTCAGTTCGCCCTGTCCCAGCAAAATAGCCGTATCCATAAACTGATCCAGCAGCGGGATCACTTCTTCCACCCGCTTGCCGCGTATGTCCAGTGTATCGTTAAAGGTCGATCGCTTCTGAAATACGTCCACACCCACCGAACGCAAACGCGTGGCAATTTCCTTTTCTACCGCCGCCGTGATCTTTTCCAGCTTATCGATTTTCGTAACAGACTTCAGCTCGCCGAACTGCACCGTGGCATTTTTACCCTGAATGGATAACACCCGGCCGTTGCCGTCCTGGCCGATGATGCGTACGCGGTCACCTTCCTTCAACTCTTCGGGCGCACGCTTCTGCGGTTTTACCTCCGGCTCGACGCGTTGCGTGATGTCCTGCAGGTTCTTGCGCACCTTTTGTGTCTCCCGTTTGTGCGCCTGGTTCTCGCGGATGTGGCGGATCGTCTTTTCGATCTCACGGTTCGTGTCGCGCAATAAGCTCGACGCCTCTTCTTTTGCCTTGTTGATGATTTCCTTGCGTCGGTTTTCCAGCTCGCTCGACAGGGTTTGATATTTCGCCAGCGATTGCTTGAGGTCACTCTCCTGACGTTCCGTTTTCTTCAGTCGCTCGCTCAGCTCCTGACGTTCGCGCTCCAACGAACGCACCAGCTTCTCAAACCCGGCCAGGTCTTTCCCGACAAGTTTTTCCGCCTCCTGCAAGGTCTCTTGCGGCAGTCCGATCTTGCGGGCAATCTCCAGCGCAAACGAGCTACCCGGCTTGCCGATGTCGAGCACATAGAGGGGCATGAGATGCTGGTCATCAAAGCGCATGGCCGCATTGCGTATACCCTGCCGTTGGCCCGCAAAGAGCTTCAGGTTATAGTAGTGCGTCGTGGCCACGCCCCATACACGCTTCCGGAGCAGCGCCTCGAGGATCGCTTGCGCGATGGCGCCGCCAAAATCGGGGTCGGTGCCCGAGCCAAGCTCGTCCATCAGCACCAACGACTTATCCGAAGCCGAACGAATGAAGGTATCCATGTTGCGCAGGTGGCTGCTATAGGTGCTCAAGTCGTTCTCGATCGACTGCTGGTCGCCGATGTCGAGCAGGATATCGTTGAAGATCCCCACCCGCGACCGGTCCGACACCGGTATGAGCAACCCGCATTGCAGCATGTACTGCAGCAAGCCCACGGTCTTGAGACAAACCGATTTACCCCCCGCGTTGGGTCCCGACACCAGCAGCAACCGGTCCTGCCGGTCCAGCTCGATATTCAGCGGCACAATATCGCGTTTGCCTTTCAGGCTGAGGTATAATAGCGGATGGCGGGCGTTATACCACACCAGCTCCGGTTGCTTTTCAAGCAGGGGCAGGTCGGCGCCGATCTCTACCGAAAAACGGGCCTTGGCCCGTATAAAGTCTATTTGTGAAAGGAACTGATAGGCTACGCGCAACACCGGCAGCTGCTGCCGGAACTCGTCTGTCAGCTCGCGCAGGATACGTACTACCTCGCGCTTCTCGGCGTGCTCCAGATCGCGTATCTCGTTGTTGGCGTCGAGCATCTCGGTCGGCTCGAGGAACACCGTGTGACCGGTGGCCGACTCGTCGAGAATAAAGCCCTTCAGCTTGCGTTTGTGTTCGGCCTGGATGGGGATCACCACCCGCCCCTCGCGAATCGTGGGCAGCGCGCCTTCGGGCACCCATTTCTGCTCCACCGCCGTGCGGTATATCTGGTCCGCCAGCTTGCGCAGACGCCCTTGCTCATCGCGCAGGCGCTTGCGGATCCGGCCCAGCTCGGGGCTGGCGCTGTCGCGTACCACGGCCTTGTCGTCGATGCGGCTGGTAATGGACTGTACCAACGTGCCCGTGATCATCACGGGCTGTGCCAGCCGGTATAGCTCCGGGTAAATATCGTGCGCCTTGCTCAGGAACTGGCGGGCCGCCATGACCGTCTCCAGCGAATAGGCCAGGTTTAAAAACTCATCGGCTTCCAGCCAGTTGCCCTCCAGGGCGATCTTCTGCAGCCACTCGGTCGGGTCAAAAAAATAGCGGGACGGGAACGCCTCGCTTTTCTCCAGTATCTGACGAAACTCCAGGTTCTGTTTCAGCTGCGTGCGGATCACCTCCACCTCGCGGCTAAAGCGCATATCGTCCACCCAGGCTGCCCCGGCCGCCGACAGGCAGTAGCCTTTTAGCTTCTGACGTATCTGACCAAATCCAAGTTTATCTTCAAATGTCTCAGGGTAAATCATTTCTTTTCAGCGGCCACCGAGGCACGCTGCTCACGTAAATTCAGGGAGTCAACGAGGATCGTATAGATTTGTTGCATCTCCTTCGGATGTTCAATATAGTAGTTCATAGACTGTCGGAAGAGCGAGTCCGTCATACCTTCCTTTTCAAAGAGCCGCGCCCGGAACAGGTCCGACACTTTATAGGCCGAATCACTGGCGACGCCCAGCTTGCTGACTTTGTCTTCCGTGATCAGGATCTCGGCGAGCACCTTCACCATTTCATCCCGGTTCAGCACCCCGGGCGGCACCTCCTGCCGGCCACCACACGAGAGCAGCACAAGGACGGCTACCGCCGGGCACCATTTCCGCATCATTTCATTCATAACCACCGGCAAAATAATCATAATTGTTCTATTTTTGGCGTTGACCCCTGGCAAACCATCCGGGATCAAGCAAACCGCAGGCCTGATTTTTCAGCGTCTGTGTACGCCGCCCAGGCTGGGTATTAACGGCGATTTTTAACGAACGGCTACCGTATATATGAAGGATCTTCTAAAAAAGTTACGGAGGTACGAGATACAGATACGCAAGGCGATCAACAGCCAGATGAAGGGTGACTTCCACTCCGTCTTTAAAGGATCAGGGCTGGAATTTGACGATGTGCGCCCTTACCAGTATGGCGACGACATTCGAACCATCGACTGGAGCGTATCGGCCAAAGGCCACGGCACCTTCGTCAAAACCTTCAAGGAAGAAAAAGAGCAAACCGTATTCTTCATCCTCGACGTATCGGCTTCCGAAGACATTGGAAGCCCCGGACGCACCAAGGTAGACATCGGTAAAGAGATCTGCGGCGTATTGGCGCTGTCGGCCGTAAAAGAGTCCGGCCACGTGGGATTGATCTGCTACTCCGACATCAAGGAGCGTTTCATCAAGCCCACCAAAGGCCAGTCGCAAGCCTACGAGATCATCTCGGCCCTGTCCAACCTCAAGCCGCTCTCCACCGGTACCAACTTGTCGAAAGCCATCTCGTTTGCGCTGAACGCCATCCGCCGCCGCAGCGTGGTCATACTCATCTCCGACTTCATCGACGAAGGATATGAAGACAACCTCAAGGCACTGGCCCGCCGTCACGACCTGGTCGTGATCCACATCAGCGACAAACGCGAAACCGGCCTGCCCAAACTGGGCATCATCCCCGTGCTGGACAAAGAGACACAACGTACCGTGTGGATCAATACATCGTTTGGCGACTTCCGCGAAAAGATCATCCGCCACCACACCGAGCGGAAAGCCACCCTGGAGAAGTTCAGCCGCAAACACGAGATCAATTTCATCACGCTCGATACGGACGAAGACTATGTGCCTAAATTGCTGCGTTTATTCAAAGTGCGGAACAAATCGATGAAGACGACATGAGGATGAAAACGATCGGTGTAGCCGCCTGTATACTAGTACTCCTCCCGTTCGCCGCCCACGCGCAGGACACCAACGTTACCGTGCGCGCCGGCTTTATCGAAGACAGCCTGCGTGTAGGCGACCCCGTACGCTTTTACCTGACGGCGCGCTATGCCCAGGGCCAGCAGGTGCTGTTCCCCGACTCCACCTTTGCCTATGCTCCCTTCGAGCTCGACCATCGTAGCTACACGCCCACCGACACCCGCGACGGCATGAGCTACGACAGCGTGGTGTATCATGTCACAACCTTCGAGCTCGACGAACATCCGTCGCTCAGTCTGCCGGTATATTTATTGACCCCGCAGGATTGTACGGTCTTCGAGTCGCCGCGCGACAGTATCCGGCTGGCCTTGTCACCCATGCCCGGCCTGGACAGCATTACCATCGACAAATTACCCCTGCGCGAAAACGTCGCATACCACGACGTCCCCCAGGCATTTAATTACGTCATCGCCCTGATCATACTCGGGGTCGTCCTGCTGATCGTCGTCCTGGCATGGATCTTCTTTGGCCGGCGGATCCGCCGGTACTTCCGCGTCCGTCGCATGCTGAAGATGCACCAGCAATTCATGGCGTCGTACGGCGGCGCGGTGGCGGCGATCCGCGATAATTTCTCGGCCGCCAATGCCGAACACGTTTTGGCCCAATGGAAGCGTTATATGGAACAGTTGGAGATCCGCCCGTATACAAAAATGACAACGCGCGAAATACAAGCCGCTTTGAAAGACGACGCCGTCACACGTACCCTCAAGGCCATCGACGGCGCGATCTATGGCCATAGCACACAGGCGGCAACCGAGCAGCTCGCCAACCTGCGCGACATGGCCGACCAGCGCTTCGCGTTAAAACTACAGGAGGTGAAAAATGGATAAGGATCTCACACCGTGGTACTCACCGGAGTGGTTCTTCCCCTCCACCCTTCGTTCCTTCACGTGGGAGAACAGTTGGATGCTCTGGCTCCTGCTGGCCGTGCCCGTCGTATTCGTAGCGCGCTGGTTCATCCGGCAAACCACCAACCAGAAGCTCTCCGTGGCGGTAACGCGGCAGGACCTGCATGCCTCGCCCCTCGCGCTGCTGCGCCTGATACCCGACGTGCTCATGTTCCTCACGCTGGTATTGCTCGTGACCGCGCTGGCACGCCCGCAAAAAAGTAACGAGAAGGTAGAGCAATGGACCGAAGGCATCGACATCATGATCGCCCTCGACATCTCGCAGTCCATGCTGATCGAAGACTTTGTTCCGAACCGGCTCGAAGCCGCCAAGGAGGTAGCCAAGAACTTCATCGACGGCCGTGTACAAGACCGCATCGGTCTGGTCGTCTTCTCCGGCGACGCCTTCTCCATGGCGCCGCTCACCACCGACTACGACCTGCTGCGCGCATACCTCAAGGACATTACCTACGAGATGATCGAAAGCAAAGGCACGGCCATCGGCAGCGCCATGGCCGTGGTGACAAACCGCATGAGCGAGTCGAGCGCGAAATCCAAAGTATGTATCCTCCTGAGCGACGGCGACAACACCGCCGGCAACATCGATCCTATCACGGCCGCCGAGCTGGCGACAGCTTATGGCATTAAGATCTATACCATTGTCGTGGGAAAAGAAGGGCTTGTGCCGTACGGTAAAGATTTCTTTGGCCGGCCTAACATGGTAGAGAATACCATCGACGAAAGCACCATGCGCAAGATGGCGAGCATCGGCGGAGGCGAGTTCTTCCGCGCGACCGACAACCGCGCCCTGGAACAGGTCTTTGCCCGGATCAACCAATACGAAAAGGCAGAGATCAAAGAGACCCGCTTCAAAGACACCTCAGACTATTATTTCGTCTACGTGAGCTGGGCGGTGGCGTTCTTCCTGCTGTGGCTGCTGCTGAAGTCGACCTTTATCAGCAACATCCTGCAGGACTAGCTCCCTGCGCGCTGCTAATGCGGCAGGTTGTCGGGAAAGAAGATCAGGCGGCCGGCAAAGATCACCAGCACAACGCCGAGGATCATATTCATGATCTGTATCACCCGCGGCGTCATCAGCAGGCGCAACCGGTCGGCCAGTTTCGCCTTGATCACATCGGTCAGGAATACGGTGCTCACGATCGAAGCAAAGAAAACGAACACCTGCTGGTTGGAGTGATAGGCCAGCTGGGTAGTGGCTACCCCTACCGTGGCGATCCAGAAGAACAGCACCATCGGACTCAGTCCGTTGATAATAAAACCTTTGGCCACCAGGCTCAGCCAGCCGCGTGAGCGGATATGACCACCCTCGGCGCGAACCAGCTTGCGGCTTTTAATAAGCAGATAGTACAATCCAAAAAGCAGCAGCACAATGCCCCCCGCATAGGAAAGGTAGTGCCGGAACTTCTCTGCTTCCATAAACTGCACCAGGCCCAGGTACGAGAAGAAAATATAGCAGGCGTCGCTGAACGATACCCCTACGGCCACCAGCACACCGCTGCTAAACCCGCGCTCGATACTGGTTTGAATGATAGTAAAAAATACAGGACCGATCAGAAATGCCAGCACGATGCCGGACACGACTCCATTAATGACGATTTCCATTCACCTGGGTTTGGAGGAACATTTTCCAATCATCGAGCTGTGCATTTTTCATCACCCTCGGAAATTTATTCTGCCCTCCTACTTTCCCTTTTGATTCCATCCAGTCGTAAAATGTCTTTACAGGCAAGACATCGACAATGATCTCTTTCAATGCGGCGCTGCGCTCGACGGCATAGTCGTCGTTCAGTTCTTTCAAGTGCAGGTCGATCTTCTCTTTTAAAGCTTTTGTATCCACGTGGTCGTCGGTCCCCACGAACCAGTGGTGCGCAAAGAGCGACCCGTGCGGTATACCCGCCACGGTAAACTCGGGGATCACGATATTAAAATCATCAGACACCAGCTCGATCGCCTTGTTCATGTTGTCTACCGACAAGTGCTCGCCGCACAAGCTCAGGAAGTGTTTGGTGCGGCCGGTAATGACGATCTCGGCTTCTTCCAGCGACGTAAACTTGATCACATCGCCGATCAGGTAACGCCAGGCCCCTGCGCACGAAGACAACAGGATGGCATACTCCTTGCCTTCCTCCACCTCGTCGATCATGAACGTCTCGGCGTCGGGCGAGATCTCGCCGTTCGCATCGAAGTTACGCGCTTCAAACGGCACGAACTCGTAGAAGATCCCGTTGTTCAATACCAGACGCATCGTGCGCCGGTTCGGGAACGCCTGGAACGCCAGAAAACCTTCCGACGCGAGGTATGTCTCGATGTAATAGATCGGACGCTCCAGCAGTTTCTCAAAACCCTTGCGATAGGGGTCGAACGAAACACCGCCGTGCACATATACCATCAGGTTGGGCCATATCTCGTGTATGTTCTGCAACCGGTGATACTTGATGATCTTTTCCATCAGGATCTGGATCCACGCCGGTACCCCCACGATGATGCCGATGTCCCAGTCCTTCGCCTTGCGGGCGATCTCATACAGCTTGGCATCCCAGTCGCGGGTCTTGGCGATCTGTTTGCCCGGTTTGTAAAAATGCTGGAACCAGAAAGGGATCTTCGCGGCTTGAATGCCACTCAGGTCGCCTTCGAAATAGCTGCCCTTGTGGTTCAGGTGCGTGCTGCCCCCGAGCATGAGAATGCCCGACTCGAAGATCGCCGGCGGCAGATCGTATTTCGATAACGTCAGGATCTGCCGGATGCTCGTCTTTTGCATCGCCTTGGTCATATCCTTCGTCACGGGTATGTATTTCGACGAGGCTTCGGACGTGCCCGAGCTCAACGCAAAATATTTCACACGGCCGGGCCAGCATACGTTCTTGACACCTTTCAGCGCCAGCTTCCACCAGTCGCCGTGTATTTTGTTATAGCTATGGATCGGCACGTGTGCCTTGTAGCGCCGGTAAAACTCCTTGTCCCCCTTGCGGAAGCTGTTCAGCGTATCGGCAAAGTTGTAATATTTACCAAACTCGGTCTGGCTGGCGGCGATCAGCAGCTCTTTGAGCTCTTTCTTTTGCAAGTCGAACGGAGACGTATATTCCTGTTCAAGCATTTCCCGAATGCGTATTCCTTTTTTCAGCAAGGTTCCCAGGATCGCCATATTTTTGCTTTAGCTTTGATGGATCTAACGGGCAAAAATAGGCATGAATATCAAGAATAACATCACGAATCTCCGGCAAACTTTACCGCCGGGCTGTCGTTTGGTGGCGGTCAGCAAAACCCAACCCCTGGACAAGATCCAGGAGGCGTACGCTTCCGGACAACGGGACTTTGGCGAGAACCGCGTGCAAGAACTGACCAGCAAGTATGAACAGCTGCCGCAGGACATCACCTGGCACATGATCGGCCACCTGCAAACCAACAAGGTAAAATACATAGCCCCCTTCGTATCGCTTATACACTCCGTAGACAGCCCGCGTCTGCTCGAAGAGATCGATCACCAGGCCGGCAAAACGGGGCGTGTCATCGACTGCCTGTTGCAGCTGCACGTCGCCCAGGAAGAGACCAAGTACGGTCTGACCGAAGAGGAAGCCCGCACACTGATCGCCTCGCCCGCCGTGCGCAACTACCGACATATCCGCATCCAGGGACTCATGGGCATGGGCTCGCTCACCGACAACACCGGGCAGGTACGCCGGGAGTTCCGCTCGCTGAAGGCTTTCTTCGATCGCCTCCAGCAGGAAAACCTGCCTCCCAACACCGCCATGACGATCTTGTCCATGGGCATGAGCAGCGACTATAAAATTGCGATCGAAGAAGGAAGTACCATGATCCGCATTGGCACATCGCTCTTCAAAACAACCTGATGTATCTTTACGCCGGCAACGCGGGCGCTAACCGCCGCGAAGCCGTATACTTTTTACGTTTATCCCTACTGTATATGAACCATCGCACAACGTTACTTGCCGCCGCCCTGCTGGGCGTTGCCGGCGTCAGCCTGGGCGCCTTCGGGGCGCACGCGCTAAAACCCTTTCTGCTCCAGGCCGGCCGCTTCGACACGTTCGAGCTGGCCACGCGCTACCAGTTTTACCATGCACTGGCCCTGCTGGGTGTAGGCATTCTGCAGCTGACCTATCCCGGCAAGAAGCTGCGCCAGGCGGCACTCTTCCTGCTGGTGGGCGTACTGCTCTTCAGCGGCAGCCTGTACATGCTGTGCTTCTCGCAGCTCGGCATGTTCGGCCCCATCACTCCGGTCGG
The DNA here is from genome assembly GCF_018598185.1 of Dawidia soli. GTDB lineage: Bacteria > Bacteroidota > Bacteroidia > Cytophagales > Cyclobacteriaceae > Ohtaekwangia > Ohtaekwangia soli. The sequence continues at coordinate 15,340 of NZ_JAHESC010000021.1, read as the reverse complement.
CGGCATCCTGCTCATCACCGGCTGGGTGTTTGTCTTTCTGGCCGTTTACACCCGCGACGGGCAAAACCGCTAAAAACAACAAAGGCTCCCGTCGGGAGCCTTTGTTTTGAATGCTTTTCAGAAACGGCCGCTTATTGAGGCTGTTTCTTTTCCGATACCTGTGCGGTAAAGGAAATCTTCGCTTCATCCGGGTTCGCGGCGTTTGATACAACCGTAACAACCTTGTCCTGGCGGCCGATCTTGCCCGCGCTGTTAAACGCTACGACAATCTCGCCTTTGCCACCCGGTTGGATGGGATCGCGGGGCCAGCCTTTCGGCGTGGTGCAACCGCATGTTACTTGTACGTTTGTAATAAGCAACGGCTCGGTTCCGGTGTTGGTGAACTTAAAGGTTTCTTCCACCTTGTCGCCTTGTACGATCTCGCCGAAATCATGCGTTTTCTTTTCAAACGTGATCACGGGACCGCTTACTTTTTTAGTGCTTGCCTGTTGCGCATAGGCACCGGCGGCAAAGGCCACCATCACTATCAGAAACAGATACTTCTTCATACGCTATTTTTTTTCAAATTTAACGAGTTCATACCAACAATGCTGCCAGAATGATCGAAATTTCTGACTTTCTGCCGCGCATAACCACGCGGTAGCAGAAAACCTTGAGCGAATTGTTATGGACGGAGAAATAGCCCGGGTCTACGGAAACCGGCTACGTGTGCGGGTCTGTGGCCTGTGCTGGCAGGACGACGACCTGCTGGTGGTGCGCCACCGTGCCCTGTCGCCCAACGGCTTCTGGGCTCCGCCCGGGGGCGGCCTCGAAACCGGCGAAACACTGGAAAATGCCCTCGTGCGCGAGTTTCTGGAAGAGACCGGCCTGCACGTGCGCGCCGGCCGTTTCCTCTTCGGTTGCGAGTTCCTGCACCCTCCGCTGCACGCCCTCGAGCTTTTTTTTGAAGCCACCATCACGGGCGGCGTTCTGCAGGCAGGAGACGACCCCGAGCTGCCCCTGCTGACCGACGCGGCTTTCCTGCCCGTGGCAACACTTGCCGCCAAAGCCGAACCGGACGCACACGGCATTTTTCGTCTCGCGTCCACCGCCGCCGAAGTGCGCCAACTGTGTGGTTTTTACAGGATTTAATCGGCGAGCCGCGCGCCCCGACTTGTGATTTCCCCGCTAAAATCTTTATTATTGCAGAGAACCACGCTGTTTGGGCAGGTTTTACCCCTTTGAAAACAGGAAGACATTGCAACCATCCACACTTCACTATAAGCTCATTAAAAAGGTCAGAGACGAGCGTTTCGATGAGGAATATATTCATCAATATCATCTGCTGATCCAACTGGGCACCCGTGACTTTCAGCTCCTGGTGATCGATCCGACCGATAACCGCGCCCTGTTGCTGGAAGACTTTGTCCTCCCCAACCTCACCTCGCACGAGGCACTGCTGCAGCTCCTCGACCAACTCTTCGACTCACACGCGCTGCTCAAGGCGGGGTTCTGGAAAAAGATTAAGATCTCGATCAAGAACCAGAAATTCGTACAAGTACCGCTGGCGTTGTTTGCCGAAGAATCCCTGGAAGATTACCTGAAGTTCAACGCCCACGTCGACCCCGACCGGGAAGACTTTCTGGCAACGCTCAACCCCGCGGCGCAGGCCGTGACCGTCTTCGCCATCAACAAAGATCTGCACCGCTGGCTGCTCAACATGTACCCCAGCAATCCGCCGGAATTCACGCACCAATCGGCCGCCCTCATCGAGGGTACACTCCGGTCGTCACAAGACCGCGCAGATACACCGCTATACATTTACGTAGACCGGTTCAAGCTCCACATCCTCGTCTGCCGCGACGGAAAGCTGCTGTACTACAATCAGTTTGCCATCAAGGAGTTTTCCGACTATATCAAATACATCATGCTGGTCATGAAGTCCCTCAACCTCAACCAGCAGACCAGCCAGGTGATCCTCTGGGGCTACATCGGCAAAAACTCACCGCATTACCACGAGTTCTACAAATATATCAGCAACGTGTGGTTTGGAAGCCGGCCGGCCAACCTGCAGTTCAGCTATATGTTCGACGATATCCAGGACCATCATTTCTTCGATCTTTACAGCGTGCACCTGATGCCGTAATTCCGTTCTTATGAGCAAACGTATTGCGCTTTTCCCGGGCTCTTTCGATCCCTTTACCAAAGGTCACGAAGACATTGTCCTTCGCGGTCTGCAAATGTTCGATGAGATCATCATCGCCATCGGCTACAACAGCCAGAAGAGCAACCGGTATTTCCCGATCGAAAAAATGATCGCCTGCATCGACGAGGCGTTCCGGCACCATTCGAATATCAAGGTACTGACATACTCCGAGCTGACGGCCGAGCTCGCACGCAAGCACGGCGCGCGTTTCCTGCTGCGCGGCCTGCGCAACACCACGGACTTCGAATACGAAAACAGCATTTCGCAGGTGAACCGCAAGCTGTATGAAGAGCTTGAATCGGTGTTCCTCATCACCACGCCGCAGCTGGCATGGATCAGCTCTTCCATCATCCGCGAAGTACACAAGTACGGCGGCGATGTATCGCAGTTCCTTCCCTATAAATTATAATTCTGTTCTGCTGTCGCCCCGCAGATCACCGGGGCGCCGATTTTACCTCGAGCGAGGCATAGTATTGTTCAAAAACGTAGCGGATGGATTTATACGAATGCTCCAGCGCATGGTATACTTCCTTGCTGTTCATCCAGCGCACTTCCTCGATATCCTCATCCATGGCCGGGCGCATACGCGAGTCGTCGACGATGTCCATGACGAACCAACGCGTCTTTTTCAGGTAAGCGTTCTTGTTCATGGTATACGTATGCCACGTGGTGCAGATCTTGGAGCCGAGCTTCACCGATACGTTGCACTCCTCCTCCACTTCGCGCACGGCCGTCGTGCGGTTGCGTTCTCCTTTTTCCTTTTTGCCCTTCGGCAGATCCCACTTTTTCGTGCGGTAGATCATCAGGAACTTCTCTTTTTTCCGGATCAGCCCCCCGGCGGCTTTTACCACTTTAAAGCGGCTGCGCAGGTAATCCTTGATGCCCGGATAGTCGGTCACCGAAAGGACCAGCGAAAGCACGTTGGTCGGGACCTTGGAGTCGAGAAAGCCGATGATCGCGTCAAAGTCGCGGTCGGTCACGTTCTTGATCCATACATGGTGGATCAGGTCGGCTTGCGCCAGGGGTTTGGCGGCAGCATCGACAATGGAGTTGATCCGGCCGGCATCCGGCATTTCGTCGTTTTTGAGTATTCTGACGGGAATGTCGTTAATAAAAATGATCATGGCCGTTTCCTTTTTACACCTTCCATTCAGCGCAAAAGAATAAAATATTCGTAAGGAGACAAGCGGTTGCGGAAAAGATTTTTGGCCGTACCTTCGCGCCCATGCCATCGACCACACTCGTACAAGAGCAGACCGCCGCTTCGGTAGCGTCTATGCTGCTGGAAATCCAGGCCATTAAGCTCAACACCGAAAAACCCTTTACCTGGGCATCGGGGTGGAAATCGCCGATCTATTGTGACAACCGTCTGTCGCTCTCCTTTCCGGCCATCCGCACCGCCATCCGCGACGGCCTTGTACAGGCCATCCGTGCCAACTTTCCCGGCGCCGAATCCGTAGCCGGGGTAGCCACCGCCGGCGTGCCGCAAGGTGCCCTCGTGGCCGATGTGCTGCAACTGCCATTCGTGTATGTGCGTCCCAAACCCAAAGACCACGGCATGGAAAATCTCATTGAAGGGAAAGTGGTCAAAGGCCAACGTGTCGTCGTGATCGAAGACCTGATCTCCACCGGCGGCAGCTCGCTCAAAGCCGTACAAGCCCTCCGCGATGCCGGCTTTGAGGTACTGGGTATGGTGTCCATCTTCACCTACGGGTTTGAAGTGGCCGTACGCAACTTCCAGGATGCCAATGTGCCACTGGTCAGCCTCAGCGACTACAGTAGCCTGATCACCTATGCCTCCTCCCACGATCTCATCTCCGCCGACCAGCTCATCTCCCTGAAGGCCTGGCGCGTAGACCCCGCCAACTGGCGCGCCATTTCCTGAAAACTACAAAGGCTGCTGACACACGGTTGTCACCCCGGGCATGTTATTTGACCTTCGGAATTAAACCCGAAAATCAAGTATCATGGAAACACAGGAAATCGCAAAACGCCTCGTCGACTACTGTCGGAAAGGCGATTGGGACAGCGCCCACAAAGAGCTATACGCCAACAATGCCAAAAGCATCGAGCCTTATGCCACACCTGCTTTTGACCAGGAAACGGTCGGCCTGAAAGCCATCCAGGAGAAGGGCAAAAAGTTTGATGGCATGGTCGACCAGATGCACAAGATCGATGTCTCTGAGCCACTCATCGCGGGCAACACCATTGCCTTTACCCTGGCGATGGATGTCACCATGAAAAACCAGCCGCGCATGACCACCCCTGAATTGTGCGTGTACCAGGTGAAGGATGGAAAGATCGTATCCGAAGAATTCTTTGTATAGTTTCTTCATGGAACAAGAAGCGCTTCCCCCTTCCGCAGATCGGGAAGCGCTTCTGTTTTATCGCAGCCGCGCGAGCCATTCCAGAATATAATCCGCATCCTCCTTCCAGGTAGACTGTCCTAACACAAAGTGATTGCGTCCCGTAAATTCTTTATACTCCGTCACCGACCCGTTTTGCGGATAGCGTTTGAAGTTGCGGTAGTTGAGACGTGCCGGTATGATCCTATCCTCCGAACCCGACGTGAGCAACAACGGTGCATGCGGCTTTTCAAAATCTACTTTTGCCACGCGCGTCAACCCGCCGCGAACCACCGTTTTCGACTCGGGAATAACGTTCTGCTGATACGCCTGCTGTTGCCCGGCCAGCGGCATGCCGTTGACAAAAGCATACTGCCAATCCTTGAATGACATGAAGTACGTCTCGCGCAACGACGTGAACAGCCCGAGCGCCTTCCACCCCGCACGCAAAAAAGAGAGCGCATACGGGATCACACCGAAGGGAGGCACGGAGTGTATCGCGACGCCCGCCGCGGCGAGCCCCCGGTTGACGATCACCTGCGTGATCAGACCGCCCAGCGAATGGCCGATCACGATCGGTCTTTCCTGTAAGCTCTGCACAATCGCGGCATAGTGATCGATCACTTCGCCCAGCGTCAGCGTTGCCAGCTCGAGATCGTGTGGATGTCGCTGCCGCAGCTCATCGGGCGAAGCATCTTTAAAAGGCCACGGTGGGGCCAGGCACATAAAGCCCTTGCTTTCAAAGTGATCTTTCCAGGGGTCCCATCCGAAATGAGAGACAAAAGCACCGGTGATAAAAACAACGGTTCTGGCGTGAGCAAAATTCATAACACGTAGGTTTGCTAGGTTCTGCTAAATGTAAGCAGTTAATCCCTTTCTTTCCTACAGGCTATACCGACAGCAAGATCACCGGTGCATAATTCTTTTTATTCAATCGTTGACAACGATACCGATACCGTATATATCCGGTATCGTATCCGCTCGCTATTTCTCCACGTATTGCTGCAGCAGCTTGCCGATAAGCTCCGTCCATCCACCGGCAAAGCTTTCTTTGGCAAAGTCCGGGTTGGTTTGGGGAAATGTTTCGAGGCCCGCATGTGTCAACTTCACGCGCGTCCGGCCACCCTCTGGAAAAAGCTCGAACGTGACCGTCGAGTACCCCGGGTGGTTCTCGTACGTCCACGTATGCATCAGCTTCTTCTGCGGAATCACTTCCAGGATCTTGCAGCGATGAATATACTGCTCACCTTTATGGCCCTTGCCGGCAAAGGTGAACTCAAACCCTACTACGGGCTTGAACTCGTCTAAGTCGAAATACCATTCCTTCATCTGATCCTTGTCGGTAATGGCCTTCCAGACTTTTTCGACCGGAGCGTTATACGTACGCTCGATCACAAAGGGTTGTGCGGTTTCCATAAGGCACGATGGTTTTGTTCTTCGATCGTGACCCGAATATATAGGAAACTATTCAGTTACGCAAATACCCCACCCTTATCCGCACAGACGCGCGCTGTCCGGCAGGGCATTACGATCGATGGCAATGGACTGCGTGTCGCCGGTGTGGTGTTGTATGGCGGCCAGTAGCCGGCCTATATCGACGGGTTTTTCCAGGTAGCAATCCACCCCCGCGGCCTTCGCGCGCGCCTGACTGTCACTGCCCGAGATCATGATGATCGGTATCCGCCGCCCGCCCGACTTCAACCGCAGGTATTTGCTCACGGCAATGCCGTCGATGACATCCATCGTTTTATCGAGTATAAAAAGATCGGGTTCTTCGTGCAGACCGTCGATAATGGCCGTGGCGCTGGGCAGCCCCAGCACTTCATACCCTTTGTCCTGCAAGACCTTGCATAAGATCGAGAGCATATCCTGGTCGTCGTCGGCAATCAGGATCTTTGTTTTCCGGCTCTTGCCGGCCGGCTCCGGATAGAGGGCCGGTGAGGTTGTTACAGAGAGGTTTCGTTCGCGCATAATCATTTTCGCCGGCGTAACATTGATAAATACCCTGCCATCCGGTCAAACGATCAAAAGACACAGCACGCACGCCCAAAATGGGTAATCTTTGGGACAGAGCTTGCCCGCCGCAGCGGTTAGCGCAACCCCGCCGCTATATACGGCCAGAAAACGATCACCCCCATCACGATGGCCAAGCCCGATGCGACGATCACCGCTCCCGCCGCCAGGTCCTTTACCTTACCCGCCAGCGGATGCCGCTCACGCGTTACGAGATCTACTAAGTTTTCGAGGGATGAATTGACGATCTCCAAACTCAATACAAGCGCCATGTTGAACAATAACACACACCACTCCAGGCGCGTAATCGAAAAATAAAAGCCCGCTGCCAGCACCAGCGACGCCAGGCCGAGCTGAATGCGGAAGTTACGGCCGTCAAAGGCTGCCCGCAGTCCTTGCAGCGCATACTGTACACTTTGTAAGAAGGTCTTCATAATGTCAGTGCTTCATCGATCGCCGGGTGCAGCCATGTATCCTGCGCACCGGCGGCCGGTGTGAAACCCGTATACAGCGGCACGTGCTGCCAGGCAATCTCCAGGTCAAAGTCTTGCTGCGCGGTGCTGTAGGCGATCTTCTTTTCCATCAACCGGGCCGCCAGATATTCCTGTTCCGTCTGGCCGGGTGTGGGAACAAAAATAGCATTCCCGCCCACATGTGCCAGGTCCATCACCGTACTAAAACCACTCCGCGCCAACACACAGCGCGACGCCTCCAGGGCCTCTTGTAAAGCATCGCTGGCCAGGAAGTCGACCACCTCCGCCCGCGTTTCGAGCGGCGCCACCGTCCTTCCACCCGGCAGCCCGCGTACAATCAGTACACGTAGCACACTGCGGTTCACCTGCGCGGTGACCGCCTGCTCCAGCAACGTACGCTGCGGCTCCGGGCCCGAGAATACGCACAGCAAGTCGTATCGTTTTTGCCGGGGCATCGCGGGTGACAATCGCGACAGCGCGCCGATATAGCGATGCGTGCCGCCCGGCGTATGTTCACCACATGCTGCTAGCTTCCCCGCCAGGCTTGCCTCGCCGGGATAATCGGGCAACCAGCAGCGTGTAAAACGTTTCATGCTGCGCCGGTTCATCCGCGCGACCATCGACGCAAGCCAACCGAAACGGCGCGGCATGAGAATGTTACACTGATGCGTAATAAAGATGCAAGGCACCGAAGCCGACCAGCATCCATACCGGTTGTCGGCAATGACCAGGTCTACCGATTGCTCGCGCACGAGGCGTTCCAGCGCAACGTGCTCGCGACGTATCACCGTTAAAAACTTCGGAAGCTGCCGTGCCATGGCCCACACCATCGAAGCGCCTTTCGCAGGATAGCGCGGCTGGTACGCCGGCAGCACCGCATAAAATAAAGAAGGAAATTCCTGCCGCAACAACTGCAGCGAATCGCCGCTGCCCGCCAGCAATATGGTACAACCCCTGGCCTGCAGCGCCCGGAGGATGGGAATACAACGTGTGGCATGCCCCAGCCCCCAATCCAGCGGAGCCACCAGCACACGCTTCATTCGTGCAACGATTTAAAGCGATAACCCTCTCCCGCCAGTTGTTCCAGCACACGTGGCAACGCATACGTCATGTTCTTTTCAGCCTTCAGGCTATCGTGAAAGACCACGATCGAGCCCGGGCGAACCGCCCGCAATGTATTGCGCAGGCAGCGCTCCGCAGGCAGCGACTTGTCATAGTCCACCGACAGGACATCCCACATAATGATGCGATAATCGCGCAGGTGCTGGATCTGGCTGCGGGTAATGCGGCCGTAGGGCGGCCGGAACAAACGCCGCGCGGGTTGTGTATCCGCGGGCGCTGCAATAGCCTCCGCGCAAGCCTGTATGTTCTGCAGGTAGCGATCGGTGGGCGTTTTCCAACCGTTCAGATGATTGAAGGTATGATTGCCTACGGCATGTCCCGCCGTGACCAGGCGTTCATAGACCGATGTATGACGGCGAACATTGTCGCCAATGCAAAAGAATGTAGCCCGGGCCCGGGCCGCCGCCAGCGTCTCCAGCACAAACTCAGTAGGGCCGGGCACGGGGCCGTCGTCAAAGGTGAGGTATATCTCTTTTGTCGCCGTGGGCACACGCCACTCCAGCGAGGGGTATAACATCGGCAGGATAAACGGTGTGCGGTGTATCATGACTACCCCACGCGGCACGACAGGATCGTGATGTCGTCGTGGTATCCTTTATTACCCTTAAACTCGTCCAGCGCTACGATAATGTCTTCGTGGATCTTCTTGAGATCACGCGTGTAGGTATGATCGCTCTGAAAATATTTCAGCAGCGTATCGACGCCGAACTCGCGACCCGCTTCGTTGGTCGTCTCGGTCAGGCCGTCGGTATAGCAGAAGATCAGGAAGTCGTCGATGTCGGTCAGGAACCCTTCGTTCAGGAAGGGAAGCGGGTGCATGGCGCCCAGCACCGTCGACCCGTCTTCCAGCAGGCGAATGCCATGCTGACGATCCCACAGGATCGGCGGGTTGTGCCCGGCGTTGACATACACCATCGTCTTGAGCCGGATGTCATAGATCGCGGCAAAGAACGTGATGAATCTTTCACCCTTGGTGCTTTCCAGTACCTGGTAGTTGAGCGCCTCCACGATGTCGGTCAGGTTGGGCGTCTGCCGCACCAGTGTACGCAGCGATGCCTGAAAGTTCGACATCATCAACGCCGCCGGAATCCCCTTCCCGCTCACATCCGCCACGCAGATCAGGAACTGGTTCTTGTTCATGGGGATGTAGTCGTAGTAGTCACCACCGATGCGGTCGTGCGGCAAATAGCTCGCTTCTACTTTCAACAGGTCGGTGTTGGGCAGCTTCTTGGGGAACAGGAACTGCTGCACGTCTCGTGCGATCTCCAGCTCCTTGCGCAGGGCTTCCTGCTCGAGTTGTTTACGGGCCAGCTTTTTATTTTCGATGGCCACGATAATGATATTGCTCAGCGCCTGGATAAACCGGATGCCGTCTTCGCTTTCATACCGCACGTCGTACTGATCCAGGCCGCCCACAAACACCAGCGCAAGCGTTGTGGTCTTGTGCGCCACGGGCACGATGATATCGAACTCGGTAAACTCGCATTTCTCGAACTCACGCAGGTGCGTAATGTCCTGAATGGTCTTGAACTCCGGCAACAGCTTGATCTTGTGATAGGGATGTTTGGTACCGAAGTGGGCCTTGCATTGCCAGTCTTCGTCGAACACGAACAATGCCAGCTTGGTGATGTTGAGGTTCGACCGGAGGGTGAAGTTGTAGATCTTGTAAAGCGATTCTTCGGGCAGGTTGCTGTTGATGGCCTGCGTAATCTCGAGCAAAGCATTCAGCTCCAGCTCCTTGATCTCAAATTGCTTCCGTATCTCGAGTTCCTCCATAACGTGTTGTACAGGTAAAGGTAAAAAATCCCTTCAGCAATGCCTGTAAAAACTTTACATCTTTCTGCCCTTCCAGTTGTTCGGTAGGACGTTCGACAGCAAGCCTGTGGCCATCACATACAAGGGATACAATACCTGCAACAATAAAAACGCCGGCCAGTGCCAACGTACTCCCACGAACCGGGCTACCGGCCAGAGGAACCATGCATCCGCCAGCGCCTTGCCTGCCAGAAAGATAGCGGCAATACCTTGCAGCGTTCCACCGGCCAGCGCCAACACCAGGCTGATACACGTCGCCACCTGAATGATCCATACATACAGCGCGACCAGCACCGTATACACCGACGTGTTGTGCCGCCACTTGCTTGCCCACCGCAACCGCTGACGCGCAAATGCGCCGAGCGTCCGCGCTGCCCGCGTAGTTACAACTGATTGAGGATGAGTAACAAAGTAAAGCGCTCCGGGATATTGTGCCGCAATCTTGCGCAACAGGAATTCGTCGTCGCCCGAAGCCACGTGAACGTTGTCGGCATAGCCACCCACCTCCTGAAAGGCGTTCTTGCGAAAGGCGAGGTTGGCGCCGTTGCACATCAACGGGAAGCCCAGCGCCATGGCCGCCCCCGCCGAACCGATCAGGCTCAGGAACTCCAGCGACTGCAGGGTGGCAAAAAAAGTATCGGCCTGTATGGCTACACCGCCAAACACCAGTTGTGTATGCGAGTCGGCAAAGCGCGCCGTCAGCGTCTGCAACCAGCCCGGCTGCACCCGACAGTCGGCATCGGTGGTCACAATGATGCTGCCCGTGGCATGCAGAATGCCGGTCGTCAGGGCCGACTTCTTCCCCTCTCCCGCCGCCGGAATGCACCGGAAGCGGCTGTCGGCCTGCGCCACACTGTCGGCAATGGCGGCCGTGGCATCGTCGGAATGATCGTCGACCACAATCACCTCAAAGTTCGTGGCCGTCTGGCGGGTCAGGTCCTGCAGCAGCATTTCCAGGCAGCCCTGCTCGTTGCGGGCGGCAATGACCACCGACACCCGGTGCATCCGCGGCCGGTCGGGACCCGGAGGGATCGAAAACAGCCGCCGCCACCCGAGGCTGAGCCCCAGGATAAAGCTGACATAGCTTCCCGCGAGGAATGCCAGTAGGTAAACCATGATGCAATTTCAATAATTTCCAGATGCTGCCTATCTTGCTCCCGTGGGAAATATTATCACCGACAAGGTCATTTTGGGTGTCGACCCCGGCACTACCGTTATGGGATATGGCCTGGTCGCCGTGCGCCGCCCCAAAGTCGAGCTCATCCAGTTCGGCGTCATCCACCTGAGCAAATACAACGACCACGCCCTCAAGCTCCAGAAGATCTTCGAGCGCGTGTCGGGCCTCATCGACGAATACAACCCCGACGAGGTCGCCCTCGAGGCCCCCTTCTTCGGCAAGAACGTGCAGTCCATGCTCAAGCTCGGCCGTGCGCAGGGCGTTGCGATGGCCGCCGCGTTGTCGCGGTCCATTCCCATTGCCGAATATGCACCCCGCAAGATCAAACAATCGGTGACCGGCAACGGTAATGCGTCCAAAGAGCAAGTCGCTAAAATGCTCATGAGCCTGTTTGCCATCCAGGAACTCCCCAAACTGCTGGACGCCACCGATGCGCTGGCCGTCGCGGTATGCCATCATTTTCAAGCCGGCAAAGCCGAGCTCACCGCCGGAAGCGCCTCGGCCCAACGCCCCCAGACAAAACCACGCCGTGCCGCCAGCTCCTGGGAGTCCTTTCTAAAAGAGAACCCCGACCGAATCAAGCCTGCCTGATCTCAGGCCGGCCGCTTCGCATAGTGTAACGCCAGGGCTATGCCTACGCGGGAATGCTGCGGTATACCGTCAGCAACGTCTCGTTCTCCTTCTCCCAATGATATTTGTTGAAGATCAGCGCCTGACCGCGTTGCCCCATCGCCTCGGCTTCTGCCGGATGCGTGAACAGCCAGACAATGGCATCCGCCACTTCCTGCACATTGAGCGGATCGACGAGGATACCCGCGTCAGCTTCTTTGATAAACGCCGCGGACTCTCCTGCCGACGACGCGATCACCGGCAAGCCCGCCGCCATGAACTCAAACATCTTTACCGGATAGTTCGTTTTATAGCGTTCGATAGGATTGGGAATGATGATCCCGACGCGCGAAGCGAACAACACCTCTACCATCGCATCAAACGAGAGCCACTCCAGAAAGCGTACCGTATACTTCTTCAGCACCTCTTCCTGCAACGACGCCGGGGCAAACTTACCGCCCAGCACAAACTCGAACGATGCACGCGGTGCTGCGAGCCGCGCGCCCTCCAGCATCTCGATCAGCCCCCGCACCTTGCTCAGCGTACCTACCGACGTTAATGCCTGGGGCCGGGTAGCATAGGGCACCGGCACATGCGTACGAAAAGCATGCGCCAGGGGAAAGTTGCGCACCAGGTAAGTCTTACGTTTCGGAAAGTATTGCGCAATGACCGGCTCTGCTACGATGATCGCATCGAACGACCAGCCGCAGATCTTCTCGAGCAGGTAATAGAACATCGCATACGGCCCGCGCAGCCAGCGGGGCAACCAATGCTGATAGCTGATCTGCAGTGGAGTATCTTCGTGCGCATCGTATACCACCTTGCGCCCGAACAATTTAAGGATCAGTCCCACCCCCAGGATGTCGGAGTCGTGGATACAGAACACCGACCGGGCAGGTTGCTTCAGGGCTTTGCCCAGGATGCGCCACGGGCTGACAAAGAGCTTATCGAATCCACCTCCGAGCGGCTTTACCGCATACAGGTGCACGCCGTCTTTTTCGGTGTCCTGCGTGTGCGGCAGGATCATCGACACGGTGTAGCCGGCCTGCACCAGCGACCGCGCTTCTTTTATAAAGATCCGGGTATCAAAAGGAGGATGGCCGTTGGCCAGCATCACGATGGGTCTTTTTTCCTGTTCAGCCGATCTGCTCTTCACAAAGTTTACGTTTGACCGTATTAGGGTTATGATAATGCCGCCTAAGTTTACGAATGGGCTACAAAATGCTTTTCTTTGTTCCAGCCAAAGCAGCCAGGCAAACCCTGCAGCACCGGTTTCCGGCAAAAGTAAAAATACGGGTGCAACATTCCGCACGCGCGTTTAGAGTGGCCGATAAAAACAACGACGTTATGTTCGGATTACTGATCAACTGCCTCACAGCCTTCGGCTGGCGCGGCCTTATCATCTACTGGAAGGTCCGGACCCGCATGACCCGCAGCGTCTCGCTGCCGGGCATTAAACATCCCTTCCGGCTGCGCCCGCAGCGCGCCGACGGCATCTCCTTTCGCGAGATCTTTCTGCGTCGCCTGTACGATCTGCCGCTCCCCAAAACGCTGCAGCCCCAGGTCATCATCGACGGCGGCGCCAACATCGGCCTGACCAGCATCTTCTTTGCCAACCGCTATCCCAACGCCCGCATCATCAGCGTAGAGCCCGACGAGAACAACTTCGCCGTCCTGTCCGACAACGTGCGCCCCTACCCCCGGATCACGCCCGTAAAGAGCGCGATCTGGCATAAAAAAGAGCAGATCCACGTCGTGGACAAAGGCTATGGCGACCGCGGCTTCATGATCGAAAAGAACGCCACCGGCACCGTGCTGGAGGCCCAATCCCTCTCCGACCTGCTCCAAGCCCACAACATCACCCAGATCGACATCCTCAAGCTCGACATCGAAGGCAGCGAAAAAGAGGTCTTCAGCGAAAACTATGACACCTGGCTGCCCTACACCCGCTGCCTCATCATCGAGCTGCACGACCGCATGAAGCACGGCTGTTCCCACGCCGTTTTCAAAGCCCTCCTGGACTACGACTTCTCCCTCACCATCCAGGGCGATAACCTCCTGTTTATCAATGAATCTCCCGTAAGAGCTACGCCCAGCACCCAAAAAGCCCACCTTACAGCGACAATATAGCGACCTTACAGTGACCTTATAGCGACCTTATAGCGATATTCAGCCATACCAAAGCCATACTTGAGCCAGGGATAAGCCATCCCAAAGTTATTCCAATACGATCCCACCCCTGAAGCGCCAGCCAAAAAGAAAAAAGGGCTTGCCAACGCAAGCCCTGCAAAACCATTCAAGCACAAAGCAAGCATTACTCTTTCTTATCCTTCGCGGCACCGTCCTTACCGCCCTTGCCTTCCTTTCCGTCTTTTCCCTTCTTTCCATCTTTTCTGGCCTCCTTCGCATCTTTTTTCTCCTGCTTGAGTGCTTCCCATTTTGTCCACTGCTCGGCTGTCAGGGCACCTTTCAGGTTTGCATCGCGGTCATCGCGTAGCTTCTTCATTTTGGTGTGTTCCTGGCCTTTGGTTAACGAGGTGTCGCGACGCAGAGTGGCCTGATCCTGCTCGTATTGTTCGTAGATGGCCTTCACTTTTGTATACTGTGTATCGTTCAGCGTCAGGTCGGCCTTCAGCTTGTCAGCGTGTTTGGCCGCGGCAGCTTTCGGGTCGCGGGGGCCTTTCTGTCCTTTGTCTTTGCGGTCGCCACCATGTTGGGCGAACACCAGTGTACAGGCCAGCAACCATACAAATGTCATTGCATACTTTTTCATGATCGTCGTGTTTTTGTTTCTGCGAGGATGTAAAGCCAAGTACGGGCCAGAATGCAAAAGCTCCGGGGAATTTCGACATTTCGGCCAAAATGCTATACTGTACCACACTTCCGGCAGACAGAAGGCACAGTTTTTTACCTATTTTTAGTCCCGGTAACGCATCTAAACCCCTGAAACGATATGCCCTTCACTGCCAAAGAGACCGAAATCAATGGAAATAAAGTAAGCTATTTTGACGAGGGGCACAGCGACCTGCCCGTGGTATTCCTGCACGGCTTCCCCTTCGACAAGCACATGTGGGAACCCCAGCTTGAAACCCTTAAAGAATCCTACCGCGTGATCGCCTACGACGTACGGGGCCATGGCAGCTCCGGCGCCGGCACGGCCGAGTTTACGATCTCCCAGTTCGCCAACGATTTTATACTCTTCCTCGACGCTCTGCGTATACCCCAGGCCGTGGTGTGTGGATTGTCCATGGGCGGATATATAGCCCTGCACGCCATCGAAAAAGCCCCCGAACGTTTTGCCGCGCTGATCCTGAGCGACACACAGTGTTTTGCCGATACCGACGCCGCCCGTGAGAAACGCAAGAAAGCCATCGACGCTATACGCGAGAAAGGTCTGGCACCGTATGCCGAAGAGTCCGTTAAAAACCTCTTCGCCCCGGCATCCCATATCGACAGACCGGAAGCCGTCGACCACATCCGGCACACCATCGCCCGCGGGTCTGACGACAACGTCACCAAGACCCTCATGGCCCTGGCCGGCCGCAAGGACACCTGCCACGTGCTGCCCTCCGTCACCTGCCCGGTGTTGATCCTGGTGGGC
>NZ_JAHESC010000020.1 GCF_018598185.1 Dawidia soli | reverse complement strand
GTCGTCGGTCGTGCCGAGGGCTACTTTTACACCCGCTTTGTGGAGCAGGCCGGGATTTGCGTAGGCTTTGTCGTAGCGGTCATAGTCGCGTGTAGGCAATGCCAACACGGGACCTGCGATGACGGGTATGTTGGCTTTGGCAATCTCTGCCGCTACGCGCCAGCCTTCGCTTGCACCCGACAGGATCACTTTCTTCACTTTCTTTTCACCCACCCAGGTGAGGGCGTTCAGGATGTCTTTAGCCACTTCTACCTGGATGATCACCGGGCGCTGGCCGCGCACGACCGGCAGCAACGCCTGCAGCTCAGGGTAGTATGTTACGCCCTTGCCGTTCAGGGCGGAATCGATCTTGTGATACTCTTCGGCCTTTTGCCAGGCTTCGTTCAGTTTGTTGACGCGTTTGTCATATTCCCGTTTGATCTCTTCGTCGGTGCGTTTGTCCCAGCCGCCACGGCGGCTGGATTGCGGCCACATGATCACGACGCCCTCGAAGCCGGCAAACATCTGGTCGGGCGTATAGCCGTGTAGGTTAATGAGCGCGGCGGTGCCGGGCATCAGGTCGCCCTCGGGCGTGGCGATGACGGTGGTTACACCGCTGACGCGGGTAACGGGTATCAGCACGGAGTTGGGGTTGACGGCGGTCAGCGCGCGCATCTGCGGCACGATATCGCCTACTTCGTTGAAGTCGCGCGTGCGCGGGTCGGAGGCCACTTCGCTCAGGCCCAGCTTGGTGTTGGCGTCGATCATACCGGGGTAGATCCACCGGCCGCGGCAGTCGATGACTTCGGCGCCGGCTGGTACTGTCACCGAAGTGCCTACGGCAGCGATCTTGCCGTTGCTGATGATCACGGTGCCATCGTGAATGACTCCTTTTGTCACCGTTTCGATGGAGGCGTGCGTCAGCGCATAGGTGGCGTGTGTGCTCTTCTGGCTTTGGGCGGCCAGCGGCTGGATGGCGAGGGCCATTGCTACCGTTGCGCTCGCATATATAAAGGCTGTTAGTTTCTTCATGAGCGGGGGACGTTAGTTAAGTCCGAAAATAGTATCAAATGCATCGTCGAGGCCTTCCAGGCAGCTGTCGTGGTCGCGTTGCTCCAACTCGACGGCTTCGACCGGCTCGTTGGGGTCTACGGCCAGGCGTACGTCGTCTGCGTCTTTGGCGCGGTCAAACCGCACCACACCGTCTACGATCGTTACCTGCGGCACGCCGTATACCGACAACGGGTGGTTCTGGAAGATGACCAGGTCGGCATCTTTCCCGACTTCGATCGAGCCCACGCGCTGGTCGATGCCCAGCTGTTTGGCCGGGTTGAGCGTGATGAGTGCAAGCGCTTCGTCGTCGCTCAGGGCGCCGTACTTCTGTGTTTTGGCGGCTTCGTGATACAGGTGGCGCATCAGCTCGGGGTCGTCGGAGTTGATGGAGGTCGTTACACCGTTGCGGGTGAGGATGGCGGCGTTGTAGGCGGTGGAGTAGTATACTTCGAATTTGTAGGCCCACCAGTCGGCAAATACCGAGGCCATGGCGCCTTGTGCGGCCAGCTCGGGCGCTACTTTAAAGCCTTCGTTTACGTGCTGAAAGACGATCTTTTTGATCCCAAAATCTTTGCATACCTGCAGCATCATATAGATCTCGTCGGCACGATAGCTGTGGCAATGAATGATGATGTTGCCTTTCAGGATCTCGGCCAGCGTCTCGAGGCGGTAGCTATACTCCGGGGGAGCACCGCGAAAACCTTTTTGTGTTTTGGCTTTCTGATACGTGTCCCACGCGGCGGCATAGGCCCTGGCTTTGGAGAAAGCCTCGCGCATGACGAACTCCACGCCCATGCGTGTGCGGGGCACGATGTTGTTGCCGCCGCCGTGTACGCGCGTGGGGTTTTCGCCCAGGGCGAACTTAATGGTGCGCGGCGCGCCTTGCATACGGAGCGCTTCGGGCTCCATGACGCCGTAGCGCAGCTTAAGTGTCTGACACTGGCCGCCGATGGCGTTGGCCGAGCCGTGCATGGCGTGTATGGTCGTTACGCCGCCGGCGAGCGCACGGTAGAGCGATACGTCAAACGGGTTGATGGCGTCGCCTACGGCTACCTCGGCCGTCACGGGCGCCGTCCATTCGTTGATGGCATCGATGCCCTGGTGGGAGTGCGCATCGATTATACCCGGCATGACAAACATGCCGGTGGCATCGTGTACGGCATAGCCTGTGGGTGCTGTGAGGTTCTTGCCTA
This sequence comes from Dawidia soli, assembly GCF_018598185.1. Taxonomy (GTDB): domain Bacteria; phylum Bacteroidota; class Bacteroidia; order Cytophagales; family Cyclobacteriaceae; genus Ohtaekwangia; species Ohtaekwangia soli. The sequence goes on along the minus strand of NZ_JAHESC010000020.1, from coordinate 126,347 downwards.
CCTGCGCGATCTTCCCGTCTTTGATCAGCACGTCGGTGTTCGCCTGGGTGCCTTTGGTGATCGTCAGCACCGTGGCATTGCGGATGAGCATGTTGCCGGTCTGCTGGCCCAGCGCCGGCAGTGTCGCCACCATGACCAACAGCGTATAGTATATCATTCTTTTCATGTGGTTCACGTGTTTAGGGCTTGGGTTTCTTTTGTCCTTGTACCGGCAGTTTGTCGCCTGTGTCGAGTGTCGCCTCGCCTTTGAACGTCGTACCTTCTACCTTGGCTTCTACTTCTACCTTGATGTCGCGGCCGTCCTGGTTCATGGTGAACGAGAACTTCAACACGTTGCCTTCCAGCATAAGGGTGGTCAGTGTCACGGGCTGCGGTAAGAAATCGCCCGACACGGTGCCGCCGAGCTGCGCACCTTCTTTCTTGATCGTGAGCAATGCTTCGGTCTTGCCCTGCGGTGTTTCGGACGTTACCGTCCACTCGCCTTCGAGGGCTACCTTCGCCGCTTCTTTCTTGGCGGCGGCAAGGTCCATTTTATACAGTATGCCGTTTACAAACACATAATGCACGACGGACTTCTCATCGAAGTACGGTTTGCGTGTGACGACGAGGTTGGCCACCTTGCCTGCATCGACGGAGCCCAGCATATCCGATACTCCCAGCAGTTGCGCCGGTGTCGTCGTCAGGGCTGCCAGGGCCTGATCTTCGGTAAGCCCGGCTTTGATGATCTTGCGCAGGTTGCCGCGGATGTCACCGGTTTTTACCTGCAGTGCCGAGAAGCCGAACGGCACGCCGGCCTTTTGAAAGGCTACGGCCTGGCCGGTATATTTTGCTGTGAACTCTGTCTTGCGTTTGTCCAGCGCTTCTTTCTCTTGCGCGCTCATGGATTTGAGCGGCTCGTCTTTCTTTTCTTCTTTCTTCTCTTCGGGCAGCTGCAGGCTGAGGAATACTTTGGCGTTGGCGGCTTTGAGCTTAGGGGCCACATCCCAACCTTCCTTTACCTCGGCTACGACGAGCGGAAAGCCCAGGCCTTTTTGCAGGTCGAGCACGCGATGCACGTCGAGGGCCTTCTCGGCCTGGAAGAGTACGGGCATCTTTTTATCGATCACGGGGTAAAACGCTTCCAGCACCCGGTCCGTCGCGGCGGGCTTCATACCGTTGCGCGCGGAGGCGTAGGTCGTGGCATACCCTTTTGCCTGTACGGCCTGGCGGTATAGCTCACGCCACTTGGCCATCACGCCGATGACGGTAACAGGATAGATGCGATCGGCCGTGGCCAGCGTTGAAAAGAATGATGTTTGGGGCTGCAGCACCATGTCGTCGGCCGTGCGTCCGCCCAGCCAGACCAGTGCACCCGCACCGGGCAACATGCCCCCGTGCGGCACAACGTGCGCCGTGGTAAATCCGATCGCCCGCAGCTCTTCCACGGCCTTGTCGGCAGGGTTCAGAAAATTGCGTACATCCGTTTGCGGCGTAATGCCGGCCCGGTCGGGCGGTGGGTTGCCCGGATCTTTGACGCGATCGCGGTTCTCGTTGTTGGGTTTATTTACGCCGGCGTGGGAAAGGCCGTCGATAAAGCCTGCGTATACGTACAGGCTATCGCCCTTCAGCACCATGGCTTCGGGGGGTACAGGTATATTCTTGCCGACAGCCTTTATCAGCCCGTCTTTGATCACCACGGTGCCTTTGTCAACAATGCGACCGGGACTTTGAATAATGGTGACGTGGGTAATGGCGTACGTGCCGGTAACTGGCAGCAGCTCGCGTTCTTCCTGAGCCAACAGCGGGCCTGCGATAAGCAGCCACACCAGCGCCAGGCTCAGCCGCGCGGCGACATAAGGAGTCTTCATTAAAACGTAGGTTAATGGTTAAGTTCTGGGCGGAAAGATAATCAGGTTTTCGGCTGCGCTACATGCTGCCTACAGGAAAGGCCTATAAAATGGCTGGAAGGCGCGGCCTTAGCCGATGCGCTTGGCCTTGTATCCTTCTTTTTGCAGGATCTGTACTACCTTGTCGCGTACATCGCCTTGTATGAGCACCTCACCGTCTTTCTGCGAGCCGCCCACACCGCATTTGGTTTTAATGAGCTTGGTGAGTGTATCGAGATCGGCGGCCGTGCCGATAAACCCGGTGACGAGCGTTACCTGTTTGCCGGCGCGCCCGCTCTTGTCGAGCTGCACGCGCAGGTTCTGTTGCTGGGGCGGCAACGTTTGAGCTTCGTCGTCCTGCTGATAGGAGAACTCAAAATCGCTGCTGGTGGAGTAGACCACCCCGTCGCGTTTTTTCCAGTCGTTGTTCTTTTTGCTCATGCTACAAAATTAACCATAATGTGATGACGAGCAGCAGGCCGTTGACAAAACTGGCATTAAAGAAAAACTCGATGTTCTTGCGGCGCAGTACGGCGGCCAGCGACGTGCCTAACAGTACGATGGGAAAGAGGGCCAGCGCCCGGTAGTTATAGCCCATTTTGAAATCCGTTGCCTGGTAATACAGCGACATGGCCGTGTGATACACCAGGGTGCGTCTGTATTGCACGCGCGCCTGGACCGGCCGGGGTCCGTCATAATCGTACACTTTCAGATGATCACCGTTGGTCAGCGACAGGTGCAGCACGGCCGACAGGTTACGGCCGCGTCCTCCGGGCCGTTGAAAATAATAATTTTCTACTTCGCTTTCCACTACGGAGTAGGGTAACACATAATCCAGCGCGAACAACACGGTCACCAGTAATCCCACGTAGTTGAACCACTTTATATACGGCACGCACTTGTTCATTAACGCTTCCCGTTGACGACGCGCGCTCATGGTCGGTGCCGGCCGCGGACGATATTTCGGATCGCGGTGTCTCGGCGGCGGGGGTGTCTGCCCGGCGGCGGTCGTAGTGGCGACCAGGTCGGTCCATCCTTGCGTCCGGCGCAGGTCATACGCCGCACGAGCGTCGGGATCACCCAATACATCATAGGCCTCGTTGATCTCGGCCATATAGGCGTGCGCCTGCGGATCGGGATTCTTGTCGGGATGGTATTGCACCACCAACCGCCGGTATACGCGTTTGATTTCCGCAGCGTGCGCGGTAGCACGTATACCCAGGATCGCGTAATAGTCTTTCATGCAGATAACAAAAATAAAAAAGCCACGGCATATACCCGTGGCTTTTTCTCAGAACAGGTCTGGCTGCAAGCTTACTGGTTGCTCAGTTTATCCATTTCTTTTTCGAAGGTCTCTTTGAACTTCTCGTAGTCGTAGTCGATCTTGAGACGGTCGTCTTTTGACATTTTTTCGTTGTAGCTGGCCACCAGCTCATCGGCCGAAAGCTCGATGGCGATGTACGTCTTATAGCTACCGTCTTCTGTTTTCATCAGCTTTTCGCAGATGGTCTTCAGGCCGGTAAGCTTCTGGTCTACGATCTCGCGGTTCAGCTGTTCGAAGCGCTCTTCTACCTCCTCTTTATTGTTCATTTCGCGGGAGTTGGTATAGTTGTCGGTTACAGCCTTTACGGTTGTCTGAATGCTGGACGCCAGTTCTGCGCGGGCGTTGGCAAGGGCCTTCTTCTTAGAAGTTACCTGGTCCTGGCTTTGGCCGATGGAGTTGGCACGGAAGAATTTATTGGTAGTGAAGAAATCGGGGCCTGAGCAAGGTACGACTACTTCGATCTCGCCTTTGGGTGCCTGCGTTTTTTTGCTGCCTTTACAGCCGGCGAGGAACGCGCCGCCCAGGGCAACCAACATGAGGGTAGAGTAGGTGAACTTTTTCATATTCAAATGGAAATTTTAGTTACAAATTATGAGATGCAAATGAGATACCAAACTGAAGCGAAGTGCGAGAAATCACGCATGTATGTTTACTCTTATTGAAGTACGGTATTGAGAAGCTCGTTCATACGGTCTTTTTCGAGCGTATCGATGGCTTTGGCATAGGCATCGATGCTGGATTTGTCGTAATCCAGGCCGTAGCCCTTGATGCGGTCCAGCGTGGTGGCGTATATTTCTTTGTTTTCTTTTACCGTCACCACCTTGATGACTCCCGTCAGATACGTAACATAAATGCTGCCGGTTACAGAGCCCTTTTCGGAATCGGACTGGATGTCGAACCACAGGTCGGCCTTGCGTTTGTCGTCGGTAAATTCAAAGCCGTTGTTGGCCAGCAGGTTGCGGAGCTTATTGCTGATCTGTACGGTGGCTTTGGTGACGCCGAGGCTACGCTCTTCGGCCGTGAGGTATACCAGGGGGCGTTGTACCTTCAGCGCTACCTGCGCAGCGGGTACGTGGAGCGTACGCGCCACCAGCGTGTAGATGGGTGAGTTGCCGCTGCCGCTGAGCGCGTCGATATCCACCCGCACGCCCACGGTTTGCTCGATGTCTTTCGAGCCGATCTTATTCAGCAGGATCTTGGACTGCCCGAGCTGATCGGTGCGGTAATTCGGGAATACATCGCCGGCGCCCTTTTCGAACGCGGCCACCAGGGGTAACGCCGCGGCCGGTTTGTTCAGGTCTTTATAGTATGCTTTGGCCATGACGACCGTCTGCGCGCTTTGCTGCACGCGTCGGTTGAGCTCGATCACGGCGGGGTCTACCCGCAGAGAGATCCTGTCGAGCGTCGCCTGGATCGATGCGTAGATTTCGTTGGCCAACAATACCTCTTTGCCGTCGATCGTCACGCGGATGGCTTCGCCCAGGTATTTTTCAATGCTGCGGAAGGCCTGGAAATAATAGTTTACAGACTGCAGCCGTTCCCCCGCCCGCTCGGCATCGCGGGCCTTTTGCAGGTAGTCGGTGGCCAGCAGGGTGGCGTTGCGTTTTTGTTCTTCTTTGATCTGGCGGTAGCGCGCGATGGAGAGACGATAGTATACCCAGTAGTTGCTGGGATCTTCCCAGGCTTCGACCAGCTCGAACTCTTCGATCTCGTCGGCAGCGGTGGTCTTGATGATCTGCTCGTACTGCTCGGTAAATTTCTTGTCGGCTTCGAACTGGCTCAGCACCGAGGTGCTGGATACGTTTACCTTGATATCGGAGATGAGGTCTTCCAGGGCGCTCTTTTTGGCTGCCTGGATATAGTTGGTGTCGTTACCTTTCAGGCTGTGGCCGATGCCGGTATAATAGCCATCCTGGTAGGGGGCTGTCTTGAGCCATGCCGGCTTTAAAGACTCAGGGTCCGGCGGCTGCACCTTGGGGCTGCACCCGGCCAACGCAATCAGGAGGAGGATAAAAAGTCGTTTCACAAAATAACTCAAAGGAATTCGCGTTAGACAGTAGCCACATCCGTGCCAAAAGTACTTAAGCACACGCCCACACCCATCACACACGTCGCGGACCACTCAAAACAAATCTACGGGTGATAGACGGTTAAACGACCAGGGAAACCCATTTTATTTTAACTTTATCAGCAAATCCGGCTTTTATGAAACGATTCTTTACGTGTGTGGCCCTCGCGGCGGCCCTATTCGGGTGCCAGGATCAGAACCAGGAGAGCACCCCGAGCGATTTTACCGGCAATGAGAGCGTATATGCGCTGGCGGCTCCTCCGGACGCGGCCTACGACATCAGCGGCACGGTAACGTTCAAGGAGAAAAAAGACGGTCAGGCGGTGATCGTGGTGGCGCTGTCGGGCACCGATGGTGACGTTCAGTTGCCCGTGCACCTGCACCTGGGCAGCATTGGCGAGCCGGATGCCGACGTTTACGCGCTCCTCAACCCGGTGCTGGGCAAGACCGGCCTGAGCGAGACCCTCCTCTCCCACGCTGGCGACGAGACGCCCATGGATTACCAGAAACTCGTTAACCTGAACGCCTGTATTAAAGTGCACCTGGCGGCCAGCGGTCCCGGCCGCGACGTGGTACTGGCCGGCGGCAATATCGGCAGCGCCTTTACCAACGACACTTCTGCCCGCGGCGGCTTTTTTGCCAGCTGCAAGAGCGAATAAGATTCGGAAGAAATGCCATAAAAAAGCCCCACCCGGTACTACCGCGTGGGGCTTTTTCTATGGTTATCGGGACCGGGCGATCAGGCGCCGTCGCCTTTGGCTTGTACTTCGTAGGAGGTCAGCGTGGCCATAAAGTACTCGCGGTTCATGCGGGCAATGTTGGTCAGGCTGATGCCTTTCGGACATTCGGCTTCGCAGGCACCGGTGTTGGTACAGGCACCGAAACCTTCGGCGTCCATCTGTGCAACCATCTTCTCTGCGCGTTCTTTGCGTTCGGCCTGGCCTTGCGGCAGCAGGGCGAGCTGCGAAATCTTCGCGCTGGTAAACAGCATGGCGGAAGCGTTCTTACAGGCGGCTACGCAGGCGCCGCAACCAATGCACTGCGCGGCGTCCATGGCTTCGTCTGCCACCTTCTTGGGAATCGGTATGGCGTTACCGTCGGGTACGCCGCCCGTGTTCACCGACACGTAACCGCCGGCTTGCTGAATGCGGTCGAAGGCGGTGCGGTCTACCACCAGGTCTTTTACGACGGGGAACGCCTTGGCGCGCCATGGCTCGACCACGATCGTTTCGCCGTCTTTGAATGTACGCATGTGCAGCTGGCATGTGGTGGTCTGCTGCGGGCCGTGCGGACGGCCGTTGATATATAGACTGCACATACCGCAGATACCTTCGCGGCAGTCGTGGTCGAATGCCACGGGCTCCTCTCCCTTTACTACCAGTTCGTTGTTCAGCACGTCCAGCATTTCCAGGAACGACATATCTTCCGACACGTGTTCATGCTGGTACACCTTAAAGGCACCTTTGGAGGTGTTGTTCTTTTGTCTCCAGATCTTAAGTGTAATCTTCATGGAAGCCTCTTATTTATAACTCCGCTGAGTCGGTTTAACAGTTTCATAGATCAGTTCTTCCTTGTGCAGGACTTCGGGTTGATCTTCGCCCGTGTATTGCCATGCGGCAACGTACATGAACTCGTCGTCTTTGCGTTGCGCTTCGCCGTCAGGCGTAGAAGACTCTTCGCGGAAGTGGCCGCCGCAGGATTCGGTGCGGTTCAACGCATCGTCTACCATCAGCTCGCCCAGTTCGATAAAGTCGGCCACACGCATGGCTTTTTCCAGTTCCTGGTTCAGCTCGCTGGAGCCTCCCAATACGTTGACGTTGCTCCAGAACTCTTTCTTCAGATCCTGGATCAGGCCTTTTGCTTTGCGCAGGCCGGCGTCGGTACGTGACATGCCGCAGTACTCCCACATGATGTGGCCGAGGTCGCGGTGCAGGTGGTCTACTGTCTTTTTGCCTTTTATGCTCAGCAGTCTGGCGATGCGTTCGTTCACTTGCTTTTCCGCCTCTTTAAACTCGGGCAGATCGGTGCTGATCTTCTCGCCTGCTTTCATGCCGGCCAGGTAGTCGCCCACCGTGTACGGAATCACGAAGTAACCGTCTGCCAGTCCTTGCATGAGCGCGGAGGCTCCCAGGCGGTTGGCGCCGTGGTCGGAGAAGTTGGCTTCGCCGAGGGCATACAGGCCGGGGACGGTAGTCATCAGGTTATAGTCTACCCAGAGGCCGCCCATGGTATAGTGCACGGCGGGGTAGATCATCATCGGCATTTCGTACGGATTGTCGCCGGTGATCTGCTTATACATGTCGAACAGGTTGCCGTACTTGGCTTCGATGACATTGCGTCCATCGCGTTTGATGGCGTCGGCGAAGTCGAGGAATACGGCACGGCCGGTCTGGCCTACGCCACGGCCTTCGTCGCACATATACTTGGCGTTGCGCGACGCTACGTCGCGGGGCACCAGGTTACCGAACGAAGGGTATTTGCGTTCGAGGAAGTAGTCGCGATCGTCTTCGGCAATGCTGGCGGCGTCTTTTGCACGCAGGCCCGGCTTTGCCACTTTGGGTACCCATACACGACCGTCGTTCCGCAGTGATTCCGACATGAGCGTCAGCTTCGACTGGTGGTCGCCCGTTACGGGGATACAGGTCGGGTGAATTTGCGTATAGCAGGGGTTGCCGAAGAAAGCACCTTTCTTGTGGGCGCGCCATGCGGCGGTTACGTTCGAGCCTTTTGCGTTCGTTGACAGGAAGAAGACGTTGCCGTAGCCACCGGTGCACAGCAGTACCGCGTGGGCGCTGTGCGATTCGATCTTACCGGTGATGAGGTTACGCACGACGATGCCGCGTGCTTTGCCGTCCACGAGCACGACGTCCAGCATTTCGGAGCGGGTATACATCTTCACTTTGCCGTTGGCGATCTGGCGGTTCAAGGCCGAGTATGCGCCTAACAACAATTGTTGTCCGGTTTGACCGCGGGCGTAGAACGTACGCGATACCTGCGCACCGCCAAAGGAGCGGTTGGCCAGGGTTCCGCCATATTCGCGGGCGAAGGGTACACCTTGCGCCACGCACTGGTCGATGATGTTGACGCTGACTTCGGCCAGGCGGTGAACGTTGGCCTCGCGGGCGCGGTAGTCGCCCCCTTTGATCGTATCATAAAAAAGACGGTACACGCTGTCACCGTCGTTTTGGTAATTCTTGGCTGCGTTGATACCACCTTGCGCGGCGATACTGTGCGCACGGCGGGGGCTGTCCTGGAAACAGAACGCCTTTACATTGTAGCCCAGCTCACCAAGCGATGCGGCGGCGGAAGCACCGGCCAGACCGGTACCTACCACGATCACGTCATACTTGCGCTTGTTGGCCGGGTTTACCAGCTTCACGTTGAACTTATGCTTGGTCCACTTTTCACCCAGGGGGCCTTGCGGAGCTTTTGATTCTAGTTTCATATAAATGACTCGCGAATTGCGCTGATTTAATTAATTAGTGAGGGGTCGTCAGGTACATGACGATCGGGATGATCGCAAACAGCACCGGCACGATGATCGAGAAGGCTCTGCCGACAAACCGGATGGGCTGGTTGTACTTGAGGTGGTTCAGGCCCAGCGTCTGGAAGGTGCTGGCGAAGCCGTGCCACAGGTGGAAGGCCAGGACAAGCATGCTGAAGACATAGATGGCTACCCAGAGGATGTTGCTGTAGGCAAACGCCACGACCGCGTACAGGTCTTTCACTTCCTGGCCGTCGTATACTTTCACCGGGATGTTGCCCCAATGCATCTTTGCCCAAAACCCTTGCAGGTGGATGACCAGGAAGATCAGGATGAAGGTACCCAGGATGCCCATGTTCCGCGATGTCCAGGCCGAGGAGTTTTTGCTTACCGCATATCCCTCGGAACCGCGCGCTTTGCGATTGTGCATCGTGAGCAACAAGGCCCAGATGATGTGGATCAGGATGCAGGCATAGTTCACGTAGGACACTGTCTTGATCAGCGGATTGCTTGTCATGAACTTCGCATAAACATTGAACGCCTCTCCCCCATCGTGTTTGAGGAGCTGAAGATTACCGATCAAGTGTACGACAAGAAAAAGGATCAGGAAAAGACCCGTCAGGGCCATCATCAGTTTTCTGCCGAGGGTGCTCGTCAGAAGCTTGGTAAACCAATTCATATTTAGGCTTTCAGAATTTTTGCGAAAATTAGTTCGCAAAGCCTATTTCACCAAGTTGAACATTACTTTATAAATGTTCTAAATAGGGAAATCTGACCCGCTGTTTGTGCTCCTGCGTGGAGAAGAGAGTCGATGGTTTACAGATAGATACGTGTGTATAGGGTACACGTGAGGCGAGGGTGTTCAAGCTGTCTGCATGTACTAAAACTAAACGAATTCGAACAATAAGATGATGAGCGCGATGACGACGATCGCCACCAGGAGGAACCATTCTTTACGGAGGAAAGAGACGACCCATTTGAGCCAGTTCTTCATAATTTTACGTTATACATCACGTTAACACCAACAATCAGGCCCAACAAGCAAGGACTTGGTTGTCAATCAGATAACAAAGTTTCAGAGAATTAATTTCTCGAATAGCAGATCCAGATTTGAACATTATTCCCAAAATGAAACATGTGCTGTATCGTACGATCGGTGCCAGCGTGGTTAACACCGCGGTGTTATGGAAATGGTCCGGATGCCCGTACCCTGCGGGAGGCGGGCGGCCGTTTACATGTCAGTTTTGGATTTGAATTGAAATAAAACTTTTCCTGCCGCCGGGGTGTATTAACTTTACACCCTCAACCACTGAACGATTTTTTGTAGATGTATTTGATCTTCGATACGGAGACCACCGGTCTTCCTCGTAATAAAACGGCCCCGTTATCTGACCTCGACAACTGGCCACGGCTGGTGCAGCTGGCCTGGGAGCTTCACGACAATCGCGGCAAGCTCATTTCGCAGCACAACTATATTGTCAGGCCCGACGGCTTTGACATTCCCTTCAACGCCGAGCAAATACACGGCATCTCGACGCAACGCGCCCAGGAAGAAGGTCACGACCTGTTAACCGTACTCAGTACCTTTATTCAGGACCTGACCCGGACGCAGTTGCTCGTGGGTCACAACATCGAGTTCGATATCAACATTATCGGTGCCGAGTTCCTGCGCCTGCAGCTTGCGCCCGAGCAGTTTACGACGCTGGCGCGCCTCGACACGGGTATTTCCTCTGTTGACTTCTGCCAGCTTCAGGGCGGTATCGGCGGCAGGCTGAAGATGCCCAAGCTGATCGAGCTGCACGAAAAGCTCTTCGGGCTGGGCTTCGATGCTGCCCACGACGCGGCATACGACGTAGCGGCTACTGCGCGATGCTTCTTTGGCCTGCTGACCCACAAGGTGGTCAAACCCCTGGACGCCACGCCGGTGGAAGAGATCGTATACGAAGCTCCCAACCTGGAAGCGGCCAACTTTGCCAAGCGCGACAAGAAACAAGACGCCGGCTACAGCCTGAAGTCTACGGAGGTTGCTCCGATGACGGACAAGCCGTTCGTGCACTTGCGGGTGCACTCGCAGTACTCGGTTCTGCAGGCAACGCCGGACATCAAATCGATCATCAGCAAGGCGAAGGCCCTGGGCATGCCGGCCATTGCGCTGACGGACCTGGGCAACATGTACGGCGCCTTTAAGTTTGTGCGTGAAGCGACCAACCACGAGATCAAGGCCATTGTGGGCTGCGAGTTCTATGTGTCGGAGGAGCGCCGGAAAAACAAGTTTACAAAGGACGCTCCGGACAAGCGCTTTAACCAGGTGCTGCTGGCCAAAAACAAAAACGGTTATCACAACATCGCCAAGCTCAGCTCGCTGGCGTTCCTGGAAGGTCTGTACGGGATCCACGCGCGGATCGACAAGGCGCTGATCGAAGAATATAAGCAGGACCTGATCGCTACCACGGGGGGCCTGTCAAGCGAGGTGCCCTACCTCATCCTGAACGTGGGTGAGAAGCAGGCCGAGGAGGCTTTCAAATGGTGGCACAACCTGTTTGGCGAGGACTTTTACATCGAGCTGAACCGGCACGGTATTCCGCAGGAAGATCACGTCAACAAAGTGCTGCTGCGCTTTGCGGAGAAGTATGGCGTGAAATACTTCGCGGCCAACGAGTCGTTCTACCTCGACAAAGAGGAGGCGAACGCCCACGATGTATTGCTGTGTATCAAGGAAGGCGAGTTCAAGTCGACGCCGATCGGTTACGGCCGGGGCACGCGCTACGGCCTGGCCAACAACGAATATTATCTGAAGTCGCAGGACGAGATGAAATCCATCTTCCGCGACCTGCCGCAAGCGGTCGAGACGATCAGCGAGATCCTTGACAAGATCGAGCCGTATACGCTCGAGCGCAGCGTGCTTCTGCCCAAGTTCGACATTCCACCGGAGTTCGAAAGCCAGGATGCTTACCTGCGCTATCTGACCTACAAGGGTGCTGAGAAGCGTTATCCCGAGATCACGCAGGAGATCCGTGAGCGCCTGGACTTTGAGTTGGATACGATCCAGAAGACGGGTTATCCGGGCTACTTCCTCATTGTACAGGACTTTACCTCGCGTGCGCGCGAAATGGGTGTATCGGTTGGGCCGGGCCGGGGTTCGGCCGCGGGGTCGGCGGTAGCGTACGCCATCGGTATCACTAACGTGGACCCGATCAAATACGATCTGCTGTTCGAGCGTTTTCTTAACCCGGATCGCGTATCACTGCCCGATATCGATATCGACTTTGACGACGAGGGTCGCGACCGCGTATTAAAATACGTGATCGATAAATATGGCAAGACGCAGGTTGCCCAGATCATTACGTATGGTACCATGGCGGCCAAGTCGTCCATTCGTGACTGCGCGCGCGTGATGGAGCTGCCGCTGGCGGATGCCAACCTGCTGGCGAAGATGATCCCGGAGAAACCGGGCACGTCGCTGGACATGGCGTTTGACGAAGTCAGGGAACTGGCAGACATCAAGAACGGCACCGACCTGCGCGCAGACGTTCTGAAGCAGGCGTTGATCCTCGAAGGCTCGGTGCGAAGCACGGGTACGCATGCGTGCGGTGTGATCATTACGCCCGACGATCTGACCAAGTTCGTGCCGGTGTCAACGGCCAAGGATTCTGAAATGCTTGTCACGCAGTTTGACAACAGCGTGGTGGAAAGCGCGGGGCTGCTGAAGATGGACTTCCTGGGGTTAACGACCCTCTCCATCATCAACACGGCCGTGCGGAACGTGAAGAAGAGCCGCGGCATCGACATCGTTGTCGACGAGATCCCGCTGGACGACCCGGCTACCTATCAGCTCTTTCAACGCGGCGAAACCACAGGTACGTTCCAGTTTGAAAGTGTGGGCATGCAGAAATACCTGCGTCAGCTCAAGCCCGACAAATTCGAAGATCTTATTGCCATGAACGCCCTGTATCGTCCGGGGCCGATGGAATATATTCCGGCGTTCGTTAACCGCAAGCACGGGCGCGAGCCGATCACCTACGACCTGGCCCCGATGGAGGAATACCTGGCAGAGACGTACGGTATCACGGTGTACCAGGAACAGGTTATGTTGTTGTCGCAGAGCCTGGCGGGCTTTAGCAAGGGTGATGCCGACGTACTGCGGAAAGCGATGGGTAAAAAGCAAAAGGCGGTACTGGACAAGATGAAAGACAAATTCATCAAGGGTGCCGGTGAACGCGGCCACGCCAAGGAGATCTGTGAAAAGGTTTGGACCGACTGGGAGGCTTTTGCGCAATACGCCTTTAACAAATCGCACTCTACCTGTTATTCGCTGGTTGCCTATCATACCGCTTACCTGAAAGCCAACTATCCGGCCGAGTATATGGCGGCGGTATTGACGCACTCGCAGAGCAACCTCGAGAACGTTACCTTCTTTATCGAAGAATGCCGCAGTTTGGGTATAAAAGTACTGGGCCCGCACGTGAACGAGTCGGGTATATTCTTTGAAGTAAACAAGGCCGGCGAGATCCGCTTCGGTCTGGGGGCTATCAAGGGTGCCGGCGAAGCAGCCGTGGATGCCATCATTCAGGAGCGCGACGCCCGTGGGCCCTTTGAAGACATTTTCGATCTGACCAAGCGCATGGCGCAACGGTCGGTTAACAAAAAGACGCTTGAATGCCTGGCGCTGTCGGGAGCGCTCGATTGTTTTGAAGGTGTACACCGCCGGCAGTATGTGTTTGCCAAAGACGGCGACATCAGCCTGCTGGAAAAGGCCATCAAGTTTGCCATCAAAACGCAGCAAGACGAGCAAAGCGCTCAAGCAAGCCTCTTCGGCGGCGGCAGCGGCACATCGATGCCCAAGCCGCGTATCGAGTACGTGGAGCCTTACAGCGAGATCGAAAAGCTCAACCTGGAAAAAGAGGTGGTCGGTATCTATATCTCCGGGCACCCGCTTGACAACTTCAAGTTTGAGATGGATCACTTCTGCACCATTACGTGTAATAAGCTGTCCGAGCTGGACCCGCTGCTGGGCCGGGAGCTGAAGCTCGGGGGCATTGTGTCGGTAGTCGAGCACCGCACGACCAAGACCGGCAAGCCTTTTGGCAAGTTTACGGTCGAGGATTACACCGGCAACTATTCGTTCGTGCTCTTTAGCGAAGATTACCTGAAGTTCAAGAACTTTATGAGCCTTGGCTGGTTTCTCTTTATAGAGGGGGCGGTGGTGAAAAACAACTGGGGCCAGCAGAACGTGGAGTTTAAGATACGCAACATCGACCTGTTGAACGAGATCGGTGTGAAGCGCAGCAAGGGGGTTAAGATCCGCATGAATACCCGGGAGCTGACCCGCGACCTGATCGGCAAGATCGAGACGGTTTGCCAGGAATTTTCGGGTAACACGCCGTTGTACCTGAAGCTGACGGACGACCAGGAAAGGATCAACCTGGAGCTGATGAGCCGAAAATTTCGTGTCAACCCGGTAAACGACATGGTCAAACAAATGAAAAAAGCGGGAGAAATAGACGTGGAAGTGGTTTTTTAACCGGTACGCAGGCAAGCCTGCCTGCCGGCAGGGGCAGGCACGAACTTTGAACTAAATAAATTACCTTTGTGTTGGGATAAGTGAATGTGAACCACCTTCTGATAACAAAAGAAGACGACACTTATTGAAAGAACATAATTTATAACACATAACTCTCATGGGAAAAGCAATTGAACTTACAGATGCTAACTTCGATCAGATCATAAATTCTGATAAGCCTGTATTGGTAGACTTCTGGGCCGAATGGTGTGGTCCCTGTAAGATGATCGGACCGGTGGTAGAAGAACTCGCCGGCGATTACGAAGGCAAAGCAGTTATCGGCAAATTGAATGTCGATGAAAACCCGACTGTAACGGCTCGTTTCGGTGTGCGGAGCATCCCGACCCTGCTGGTGTTCAAAGGCGGCCAGGTGGTTGACAAGCAAGTTGGTGCTGTGCCCAAGTCGGTGCTGAATCAAAAATTATCGGCTCAGGTGGCATAAGCTGCCGGCGGTGTATATATAGGAAGCCGTCCCAGTCGCTGGGGCGGCTTTTTTCGTTTCCCGTCTACCCTACCCATCCTGCGGCACATTAAACTTCTATTAACGTTTACGAGCTGGCTGCACGGGCCTGCCGGTTTTCCCTCGGGAAATGGTTTGCGGGGGATAACATTGGTTTAACACGCCGTGCGGCGTGGTTTGGGAGGTACGCAGGGCTGCAAGGATTGTTTATGTTTACCGCCAGGAAACCTCAACCGGGTATGATCGACAATGAAGTAGTGTCACGGATCGCTAAAAAGATACGGTCTGTACGGCTCGAAAAGAACTACACCATCCAACAACTCGCCCTGCGCTCGAACGTCAGCAAAGGGCTGCTCTCCAAAGTAGAGAATTCACGCACCATCCCTTCCCTGCCGGTCTTTATCATGATCCTGCAGTCGCTCGATATCTCCTTAAAGGAATTTTTTGAAGAAATGGTGCTGCTGAACGGGCGCGAATACCTGCTCGTGAAGAAGGGCGAATGCACGTCCATCGACCGCGAAGCCGGCGCCGGTTTTCACTATCAATATATTCTCTCGCAAAACATTCCCAACTGCGCCATGGAGGCGATGCTGCTGACGCTGGACCCCGGCGCGAAGGGTCGACCCACCACCACCGACGGCTATGCGTTTCAATATATCCTGTCGGGAAGCTGCGAGTATCAGATCAACCAGGAAACGATCCGCCTGGACGAAGGCGACTCGATCTACTTTAACACCTCTGCTCCTCACCTGCCGGTCAACCGATCGCGGCGCAAGGTGGTGATGCTGGTTGTGAGCTTCCTGCTGTCGAAATAGATTTTATCAAAAAATAGCCATATTGCACCAGGCGCCGGCGCGCCGGTATGTGTATGGCTTCTTCCCTTGTCGAACATCCGCTCACGCGCTGGCTCAAAAGCGCAAATACATTCTGGTTTACGCTCTACGCATCGGTAGCCGCGTTTTGTCTGTATACCTGCATCTTTGCATTTCGTAAGGCATTCACCGCCGCGACGTTTGAGGGGCTTGTCTTCGCGGGCGTCAGCTATAAGGTCTGGCTCGTCATCGCCCAGGTATTGGGTTATGCGCTCTCGAAGGTTATCGGCATCAAGGTTATCGCCGAGCTCAAGGCGCGTTCCCGCGCCTTTGGCATTCTGTTGATGACCGGGGTGGCCAGCCTCTCGTGGCTGCTCTTCGCCCTGGTGCCGCCGCCGTACAATATTCTCTTCATCTTTACCAACGGCTTCCCGCTCGGCATGGTGTGGGGCATGGTGTTCGGCTACCTGGAGGGGCGACGCACCACCGAAGTACTGACGGCGGCGTTGTCGGTGAGCTTTATCTTCTCGGGAGGTCTCTCGCGTTCCTCGGGGGCCTTTATCATGCGCGACTGGCACGTACCCGAGATGTGGATGCCCTTTGTGGCCTGTTTACTCTTTGCCATACCGATGCTCATCTTCTTGTGGCTTGTCGACAAGTTGCCGCCACCATCGCCCCTGGACGAGGCGTTGCGTACGCGCCGGCAACCGATGGATGGCGCCGAGCGCAGACGTTTTGTGCGCACCTTTCTGCCGGGCATTATTCTGTTTACGCTGACGTATATTTTATTGACGACGTTCCGCGATTTTCGCGATAACTTCTCGGCCGAGGTTTGGAAGACGCTGGGGTATGGGCAATCGGCCGGCATCTTCACGGCCACGGAAGTGCCGGTGTCCATTGCTGTGCTGATCATTATCGGCAGCATCATGCTGATCCGGAATAATGCGCGTGCGTTGATGATCAATCACCTCATCATTGCCGCAGGCATGATCCTGATCGGCGTGAGTACTTTTTTATTTGAACAGCATACCATCGGTGCGCCTGCGTGGATGATCCTGATCGGCCTGGGATTGTACCTGGGCTATGTGCCGTTCAACAGCATTTTTTTTGACCGTCTTATCGCCACGTTCCGTTACGCCGGTACGGTGGGATTTATCATGTACATGGCCGACTCCTTTGGTTACCTGGGCAGTATCAGTGTACTGTTCTTCAAGGAATTTGGCTACGCCGAAGTCAGTTGGGTACACGTGTTCATCCACTCCGGCTACATCGTATCCCTGCTGGGCGCAGTGCTCATCCTGGCGTCGATGCTCTACTTTCGTTCGAAGTATGCAGGTTGGGAGAACCGGTGATCTTTCCTATCTTGCCCACCTCCAAACGCCGCAGGAATGATTAGACGTGTTCATGGCTTCGTAAGCCGATTGATGTTGTACGTGCGTGAAAAACTCTCGGTACGACAGTTCTTTATACTTTCCAGCATCATTGTGGGACTTTCGTCGGGGCTGGCGGCCATCATTCTGAAATACTTCGTTCACTCCATCGAGCGGCTGGTGGTCTATTACTCGCACAACTATGAAGAGTTCTTTCTCTTCACGTTGTTTCCGATGATCGGCATTGGCCTGACTGTTTTTTACGTGCAGAAGGCGCTGAAGGGTGAATTCAAAAAAGGCACGGCCGAGATTGCTTATGCCATTGCCAAAAAATCAAGTGTGCTGCCTTCCAGCCAGATGTACACGCACCTGGTCACGGCTGCCCTCACGGTTGGCTTTGGTGGCTCGACGGGGTTGGAGTCGCCGATGGTAACAACCGGGTCGGCCATTGGCTCCAACTACGGGCGCACGTACCGGCTATCGTACAAGGAGCGCACGATCCTCCTGGCGTGTGGCGCGGCGTCTGGCATTGCCGCGGCCTTCAGCTCACCGATCGCGGGGGTGCTTTTTGCGATCGAGGTGTTGCTGACCGATGTGAGCGCCTCGGCGTTCATACCGCTGATCATCTCGGCGGCGTGTGGTGCTCTGCTCTCCAAGATCATCCTGGCACAAGGTGTTGTGCTTTCGTTCGCATTAACAGAACCGTTCAACTACTACAATGTGCCGTGGTACATCGCCCTGGGTGTTCTGACGGGGTTGCTCTCGCTATACTTTGCGCGCACGTTTGAGTGGGTGACCGGCAAGATGCGCGGTATCGGCAACAATACCGTGCGGGTCATCATCGGCGGTGTGTGTCTCATGCTCCTGTTGCTGATCTTTCCGCCGCTTTTTGGCGAAGGGTATGAAACGATCAAGGTATTGTCACAGCTGAAGCCGGCCGAGCTGGCTCAGAACAGTATCTTTCAAGATGCTATCTCGTCGGAATCTATCCTGTTGATCTTTCTGGGGGGCGCTGCGTTGCTGAAATGTGTGGCGGCCGCGCTCACGATCGGCAGCGGTGGCAACGGTGGCAGCTTCGGCCCTTCGTTGTTTATGGGGGCGTACCTGGGATTTATATTTGCCCGAGTGATTAACCTTTCAGGACTGACACATATTCCCGAGACTAACTTTGCGCTGGTCGGCATGGCGGGTTTGCTGGCCGGTGTGTTCTATGCGCCGCTGACGGCGGTGTTCCTTATTGCCGAGATCACCGGCGGCTATGAGCTGATGATCCCGCTGATGCTGGTAGCGGCTATCAGCACCGTGGTGACCCACTACGTCGAGCCGCTGTCGATGGAGGGCAAGAAGCTGTCGCTGAAGCTGCGGTCGCCGATCGAGGACCGTGACAAGTCGCTGCTGAGCCGCCTGGAGCTGATGGACCTGATCGAGAAAAACTTCTCGGTGATCCGTTCCAACGAGTCGTTACAAGACCTGGTGAAAGCCATCTCGATTTCTAAGCGCAACATCTTTCCGGTGCTGAACGATAACGAGCTGGTGGGCCTGGTCTATCTCGACAACGTGCGGAACATCATCTTCAAGCATGACCAGTATGAAAAGGTCTGGGTGCGTGACCTGATGAGCCCGCTGCCGGCAGTTATTTCGCCGCAGGATAACTTTCATACCATTCTCAAGAAGTTTGAAGAGACCAACCAGTGGAATTTACCGGTGGTCGACAACACGACGTACCTGGGGTTTGTATCGAAGTCCAGTATCCTGACCAAGTATCGTGAAGAGTTATTGCAATCTGTATAAGCCAACGACGTATGGAACCCGTAATGCCCCAGGCCACCGACCCCGATATATTAAAAAAGATCGTGACCATGCGGATGCCGTTCGGCAAATACAAGGACACGATCATCTGTGATTTGCCCGTGCACTATTTAGAGTGGTTTGCCCGCGAGGGTTTTCCCGCGGGCAAACTGGGCATGATCTTATCTACGATCTATGAGATCAAGATCAACGGGCTTGAGTACTTGCTGGTTCCGCTGAAGCGAGCGTTTCCCCCTACTTAGTAGCTGCCACCGACACTTCTGATTCTGCGTTCACCACTGGCTTGCCCTCGGTTTTAGACGAGTTTCGCTGAACGTAGCGATGCACCAAATACATCAGGGCGATCGTTATCAGCATGGAGATCGTTACCGCATAGCCCAGCCTGTTATAGTGTTCGAGGTAGCCATCCGGTCGCTTGACAATAATCTGTCCGGCGATGACCGCTGCAATCCCACCAGCGATGTACTGAACCGCTGAGTTTATACTCATGAAAGCACCCCGGTCTGCCGGCACAGGTACTGCCGAAATCAGTGCGGAAGACGAAATCATACGAGACGATACGCCCACAAACATGACCATGCTCAAGATGGTAACAACCCATAGAGGTGTAATGCCCAGGTTGCAATAGACGATGGCCATGATAATGCTCAGAATCGAACCGGCAACGAACACCGGGTATTTACCAACCGAGTCACTGAATTTTCCAATGAGTGGCCCTGTAATGATGGTACAGATACCTGTGAATATATATACCAGATAAATTATTTCTTTATCTATCTTCAGATTATGCTCCATGAATTCGGTTCCGAACGGCATCAGCATAAAACCGCCCGTGGCCAACAGCGTAGTCGCAGCAAATGTGCGTAGATAATGCGGCTTTTGTAGGGTTGAGACCAGGTGCCGGAAGGCGTTGACGCGCGCGCGTTCCTGTAGGTGATCCGCCACGGGTTTCAGATAAAGCGCGATGATGATACCGGCAACGATACTAATGCCTACAATCATGGTAAAGGGCACATGCCATTCAAACATGGTAGCCAGTTTTAATCCCGCGGGAATACCTAGTGCCTGGCTGGCGGCAAACGCCATTTGTACAAAGCCCATGACACGACCACGCACTTCCAGGCGAAAGAGGTCGGTAATGATGGCATATGTAATGGAACTGATTACACCACCGAATATACCGGTTACGATACGCGCCAGGAGCAGCGACGTGTAGTCTGTTGCCAGCGCACACAACGCTGTTCCGATCACAAAGCCTACATAAAAGAAAAGCAACATTTTTTTGCGATCGAACTTATCGGCAAAACTGGCCGTCACCAGGCCCGAGATGCCTGCACTTATGGCATAGCCTGCCACGACGCGGCTGAACTGGGCCGGACTCATTTGAAGCGCCGGCATCACGATGTTGCCCAGCGGCGACAACACCATAAAATCAAGAATAACGGTAAACTGGATGAACGCCAAGACGGCTATCACGAAGGATTCATATCGGGTGAAAAGTTTTTCTTTGGTCATAATTCTAGTCGAGTTTATACGGCCGGCTTAGTCGGGCAATTCTTCACACCACAGGCCGGCCTTTAAGACCATGTGGAAGATGTCTTCATACGTGAGCTCCTCGCACTCGATGCGCAACACATTGTCTATGTCCTGCTGGTCTACGTTCCACCGCAGAATGCGTTTGTCACCGCTCAACACGGGAGCAATTTTGTTGAGGCATGCCTGGTCGGCAATGTTGGTCTTCAACACCAGAATGGTCGGCGTCTCTTGCGGGTATCGTGTCATAGCAGAAGGGGTTAAGGATCTTACTCTCATGGCGTCAGCGCTTTAATCACAAGTTTGAGTGTTTGTTCCAACATCTTATCGTCGAGCGTAAACGGCTGACGACCTCCGAGTCCACGACCGGCCATGTGCATGCGCACCAGGTTATACAGGGGCGCGAATGCGACAGACCAGTATACTTCCATCGGCAGCTTCACGACCTCCTTGCGGCGAATGCCGTTGTGTACAAACCGTTGCATGGCGTCGAGGAACCGGGGATCCACCTTGTCGATGGAGACGTAATGATAGGGAGAATGTTTTATCTGTTCGAGAAATTCCGAGTTCAGGGGATTGTCGATGCTGTAGTGCGCCCGATTCATCCACTGTACGCGTAGTCCCTCGGCAAAGGGCGCATCGGGATCAAAATCTTTTAAGGTGGCGTCGATCATTTTATTCATTTCGTGCACCCACAGCTGCACGATCAGATCGTCGCGGTCCTTATAGTAGATATAGATAGTCGCCGGTGATACACCCGCGGCCTTTGCCAGCTTTTGCATGCTCAATCCATCGAACCCCTCTTCTACGATCATCTTGAGCGCTTCCTGCCGGATGGCCTCTTCCTTCTGTTCGTCGCGTGCTCGCATAACGGCACAAATATAAATGAATGTTCGTTCAGTTATATTTCCATATTCAATTATTTTCTTTCCGACCATTGCTCCTGCCTTTTCGCCGGTTGGTCACATCCCCTGAATTGCGTTATGAAAACGTTTGTTACCTTCGTTCGAACACAACCATCCGATTATGATGAAATTTTTCTCCTTCTTCTGTCTGCTGCTGGCCGGTCTGGCCACGTATGCCAGGACGGCTCCCAAGCGCGAATTCTATGAGATCCGCATCTACCATATCAACCAACCCGATCAGGCCGACCGCCTGCACCGGTTCCTGAAGGATGCCTACCTGCCTGCCCTGCACCGCGCCGGTATTGCCCGCGTAGGCGTTTTCACGCCCATCGCCACCGACACCGCTTATGCCGGCAAGCGCATTGTCGTGCTGATCCCCTACCAGACAGTAGAACAGTTCACGACCCTTAACGAAACCCTGGAAAAAGATAAACAATATCAAGCGGCAGGGCGCGACTACATCGATGCCCCCTACACCTCACCACCGTATAGCCGCATCGAGACGATCCTGCTGAAGGCGTTTGCCGACGCGCCGGTCATGACCTTGCCAAAGCTTACCGGTCCACAGTCTAACCGTGTTTACGAGTTGCGCAGCTATGAGGGGCATACGGAAAAAATCTCGCGTAACAAGATCCATATGTTTAACGAAGGGGGAGAGATCAAGCTCTTTCACCGTCTTGGCTTTAATGCAGTGTTCTATGCTGAAGTGCTGGCAGGCGCTAACCGGCCGAACTTCATGTATATGACCTCGTTTGATAACCGCGCTTCGCGCGAGGAGCATTGGAAGACGTTTACGGAGGACGCAGCGTGGAAGAAGTTGCTGGCGGCGCCGGAGTATAAGAATAACATGTTGAAGAATACGCAGTATCTGTTGAATGCTACGGCATATTCGGATATATAATAATTATACGGCAGGTGTGGACTAATGGCTGTTGCTTGTGGGGCTCGAAAACAATTTACCGGGCGGCCGGGGGTCGGAGACCCCCTCCATTGAGTGCACGAACTGTGCTGGGCACAAGTCGCCCTCCCTTCGGTCGGAAGACTTGCGCCAGGTCCCGTGTAGAGCTCCGCCCCTATCACCCCAAACTTTTTCGGTGCTCCGTAAAAATAAAGGCGGCCCTGAGAATTTCGGGACCGCCTTTATTACGTCTATACCTGAGTATTGTTAATAGTGCGGATAGGGTGCGCCCCAATACGTGTTTACGTCGTTGAAGTATGAGTGGTCGTTCGTGTCGGGCCAGTGGTTCTTGTCAAAGCCTGGGATCTGTTTCAGGTAGTCTTTGCTGCGCTTGAGGATGAACAGCTCGCGGTCTTCGTCGAGGAGCAGTTCGGAGAAAGGTATAGCAAAGAGCTTGCCGCCCATGCCGAGGAATGAGCCAAAGTCGATGACGGCGTATTCAATGCCTCCGTCTTCAAGGTTGACCATGAGGTTTTCGATCTTACCCAGGTTGTCGCCCTGTTCGTTTTCTACGCGGTCGCCGATAATAGACGTTGCCGTGAGACGGCGTACCGGCGTGTTTGCATCGCGTCCTTCGTGGTTTAACCCGGTGCGGTTATCCACTTCGTAATTTTTTTCTATCGTTGCCATAATGGTATCTTTTTAGTGTTATTTCCCGATGGGGGCTAAATTTCTGTGCCATCAAAAATGCCGTCCAAAGTACCTCCAAGTGCCTGTAAAACAATATCTTAAAAGCACCCCTCACATATTCCCCGTGGGGTCCGTATCCAATCTTCCACAGCTGGTGTCAGGCGAACCCAAATTATGTTTACTTTGGCTGTATTCGTCAACACCCTGTATATGTCTATCTTCAAAAAAATAAAAGCCACGGTAGGACTATTCCAGCAGCTCGACCTCGACAAGATCGGTGTGCTGGCCGAAAAGGTAGACCTGAATAAAATGGTCGGGCTGGTCAGCTCGATGAAGCAGGAAGACCTGCAAAAGCTCATGAAGTTCATGGAAGGCGGGAAGAAGAAACACGCCTTTCCGGAAATAGACGGCGACTTCTACGACCTGCACCAGTGGCTTACGCCCGAAGAACGGGCCATCCAGCTCCAGGTGCGGGAGTTTATGCGCGAGCATATCGCGCCCATTGCCAACGAGTACTGGCTCAAGGATGAATTTCCGCATCACATCATTCCCGAGATGGCCAAGCTCAACATCTGCGGCCTGACGTACGAGGGATATGGTTGCCCGGGGAAGTCCAGCTTGTTAGAAGGTTTTCTGGCAATGGAAATGGCGCGTGTCGATTGTTCTACCTCCACGTTCTTTGGTGTTCAAAGCGGTCTGGCGATGGGCTCGATCTATTACTGCGGTTCGGAAGAACAAAAGCAGCAGTGGCTGCCGCCGATGCAACGCATGGAAAAGATCGGCGCCTTTGGTTTGACCGAGCCAGAAGTGGGCTCGGGTGCGGCGGGCGGCCTGACGTGTACGTGTAAGCGTGAAGGTGATACGTGGATCCTCAATGGCCAGAAGAAATGGATCGGTAACGCTACGTTTGCCGACCTCGTGGTGATCTGGGCGCGTGACCTCGATGATGGAAACGTCAAAGGTTTTATTGTTGAAAAGGGATCAGAAGGCTTTCAGGCTGACAAGATCCGTGGTAAGATGGCGCTGCGCATTGTGCAGAACGCGCTCATTACGCTTACAAACTGTGCCGTACCTGAACGTAACCGCTTGCAAAACGCCAACTCGTTCAAAGACACTGCCAACGTACTGCGCATGACACGCGCCGGGGTTGCCTGGCAAGCCGTGGGCTGTGCGCGTGGCGCATATGAAAGCGCGCTGCGTTATACGAACGAGCGAAAACAGTTCGGCCGCACGATCAGCAGCTTCCAGATGGTACAAGACTTGCTTGTACAAATGCTGAGTAACCTTACGGCTATG
The DNA here is from genome assembly GCF_018598185.1 of Dawidia soli. Classification (GTDB taxonomy): domain Bacteria; phylum Bacteroidota; class Bacteroidia; order Cytophagales; family Cyclobacteriaceae; genus Ohtaekwangia; species Ohtaekwangia soli. The sequence goes on along the minus strand of NZ_JAHESC010000020.1, from coordinate 102,273 downwards.
CAGACCATGGTGTGCCGGCTTTCACAACTGCAGGACAATGGCAAGCTGACGGACGAGCAGGCTTCTTTGGCCAAGGTGTTTTGCACGTTACGTACGCGCGACATCGTGAGCCATGCCCGCGAGCTGTTTGGCGGTAACGGCATCCTGATCGAATACGACATTGCCCGCTTTGTGGCCGATGCGGAAGCGATCTATTCGTATGAGGGCACGAAGGAGATCAACACGTTGATCGTAGGCCGCTCGATCACCGGTCAGAGTGCTTTTGTTTAGTGTATACCAATATCCTTTTATATCCTATGAAATCAAGTATCCTTATTATGCTGATGGCGCTGCTGGCTGCGCCTGCCTGGGCTCAGAAGGGCGGAGAGAAAGACGTGGCGGCTGCGGTGGAAGCACTGCGCGCGGCCATGGTCAATGCAGACCGTGCTGCGTTAGAGAACCTGACGGCCGACGATCTCAGCTACGGCCACTCCAGTGGTAAGATCGAAAACCGGGCTTCGTTTGTAGAGACGATTGCCGGTGGGCAGTCGGATTTTGTTTCGATCACTTTATCGGAACAGAAGATCACGCTATCGGATAATACCGCGCTCGTGCGTCATAAATTCCAGGCAGAGACCAACGATGGTGGAAAGCCTGGAAATGTATCACTGGGAATCTTGCTGGTGTGGCAAAAGCAAAAAGGCGCCTGGAAGCTATTGGCAAGACAGGCTTATAAGCTTTGACTGCTTGTTGGTGTATAGACTGGCTACGGCGGTGGGCACTACCGGCTGCGTTGTGCGCTTGTATAAGAAGACATTGTGGGCGCGTTATAAATACCTGTGATGGCAACTGATGGCTGTTGCCCGTGGGGCTCGAAAACAATTTGCGGGGCGGCCGGCGGTCGGAGACCCCCTCCCTTGCGCACATGAACAGTGCTGGGCACAAGTCGCCCTCCCTCCGTCGGAAGACTTGCGCCAGGTTTGTGTTTGTAGGGGCTACGCCCCTACTCCCCCTTAGCTCTTTGTTTTGTATCCGACTTTTAAGAATCTTTTTTGGCGTCTTTGGCCAGGCGTAGCGTCATGAAGCCGAGTATGGCAATAATTGCTACGATTGCTACCCAGACGATGTTGCGATTTGTAAAGATCGTGGGGGTGGAGTCCTCTGCCTGTGGTTTGTGTAGGGCGGTAATGGGACCGACGGCCATCAGGCCGGGGTTGTTGGGGATGCTATCGCGGAAGTATGCGAGGTCGTAGCCGGGCATGCCCAGGTCGTCGGGACCGAACTTCATGGTGTATGCTTCGCCCTTCTTTAGCCAGGCGATCAAATACCGGTTCAACTGGCTGGCTTTGACGGTCGCCACGGTCAACGGCGGGTTGTTTTCATTGTCGACGGCTATCATGAGCTCGGTTGTCTTTACGGCCTCCAGGTATACCTCCGATGCTTGCTTCGAGCTGACTTCGAGCTTTGTTACGGGTGTGTAATAGGCTACGTCGCCTTTCTTCGTGGTACGTGTGTGCCGTGCATAAACCGTTGCCTGGCGCAGAAAATAGGGTGCATTGGTCATTGTCAACATGACCTTATCCACTACGTGCAGCGTATCGAACATCAACCGGATATACGTTTGTTTTTTGGCGGTCGTGTCGGTCACGAGCATTTGTCGTACGGGAACTTCCGCGTACGCGCCTGTATAGGTCAGCACGTCATAATACCCGGCCTTCAGAATATTCAGGGGGCCGCTGGTCGAGTCGGCGATCTGCAACCGGTAGTATGCGTAGTCGCTCAGCGGAAAGTTTACGGCTTTGACCTCTGCGGTGCCATTCGCGTTATCCGACGCCGTCAACCTAAACCGGTCGCGAATCACAAACCAATTCGTACGATCATCACTGCCTGACAATATAGCCTCTTTGCTCACATCGGCATTGCGGATCTGCAGGCTGATGTTATTGATGGGGCGGCGATCGGGATTGCTCAGCACAAGAGAGGTGCAACACTTCGGCTCCTGTGTTTTTTCGACGATGGTATATTCGCGGAATTGCTGGTGCGCATATAACGGCTGTTCTTCCTGGAAGACATAGGGCACTTCCCGTCCCTGAGCGTCGTAGATGCGCGCGTTGGAAAACGTGCTGTTGAGATACGGTGTTACCGCGGGTGACAGCTGTACCCGATAGAAACCGTCGGCGGCTACTGAAGGCAGCGTAGCCACGGCGTGAAACTCCTGCGCCTGGGCGGCGATGCCGATCAGCCACCCTGCTATCCATGCGCCTACAAACTTTCTCATGCGTTCTCTCCTTTTATTTCCGTACCCGGTATCTCTTCATTCCCTGTCGGTAGTGTGGACGTTTCCGGCGCTGCGGGCTCGTCGGTCAGCAACAGTTTTTTAAGACGCTGGTACATGAACGATACGACCAGCAGCAATACTCCCAGCGAGATAAAGGCTGCGATCTTGCCGCCTTCGGAGATTCCTTTCAAGTCCATAATAAACAGCTTGAGCAGTGTGACCAGGAGCAACGTGAGCGAGATGATCCGCAGGTGTTTCCTGCGTTGGCGCAGGCCGATAAAGATCAGCAGGAATGCTGCCAGTCCCCAGAGGATGGGGAAGCCGATCTTGTGGTTCTGGCGGAGTATGTGGTCGAGGGCATCGCTATCTGCCGGTCCTGCCAACAGCAGAATGCCGTGATCCAGCTCGGCGCTGGCCAGGAATACAAAGAAGAATACGTAGAACCAGGCGTACAGATTGCCGGTGGAAGCGTTAAAGGCTTTCATCTCGCGTACCTGGCGCAGGGTTAGGATGCATACCACCAACAGCAATACGACATATATGTAGTGGAACGCAAACCCGGTGCCGGATATATCGCCCATCAGGTAGCCATCGCGTGCGTCGATGATCTGACTATGATAGAATAACAGGAAGGAGAACATCGCCACGGGTCCCGACAGCGCAAAGGCTTGTTTTATGCGATCGGGATATGACGTGCGTTTTACTGCTATCAGCAGGCCGGCGATGAACAGCATGTTATAGGCGCCGATAATGATCAGCCCGGCGCTCCCGGCTTCTACAAAGCGGTAAATCTGATATTGTAATTCGAGGTATTGTGATGCATACAGGACCAATACGCCCGCAACAATCAATGTCTGACGGTACGGGCCCATGTAGTCGGCGTCGCGTTCATCCGTTTCAAACCGGAGGAAGTACACGGTTAAGGCGATGGAGATGAGCGATACCACGCCGGTGATATAGGCTTTGTTCAACACTACCGGCATGTATTCCTGCGCCGGCCGGTAGAGTTGTTCCCAGTCCATGATCAGGCTGCAGCCCATGAGCATCATGACGAGCACGGAGCCCACTTTCATCAGGCGAATGCCTGACTTTTGCGACAGCCACAACAGCAGTACGCCTTCGGCTGCCCAGAAGAGTGTGATATAATTCCCTTCCAGCTGCACCGGGGCTGCCAGACTGATGAAGGTCAGCACCAGGCCGATCAACAGGAAAACCAGGTTGCGGTCGACACGTGTGTTTTTATACAGACTGTATGCAAAGACGAAGTTGAAGACTGCCAACGTTGCCGTGAACAACCCGCGGAAGTCGCTGGCGGGGGCTTCGCGCAGGATGATCATGCCGGCGGTGTAATACAGGAATGTATTGCTGAGCAGCAGGCTGATCTCGATAGCCTTGAAGGTTGTGCGCTGGCGCAGGTTGTTGATGACGTTCATGAGGAAGAACACGATATAGAACAACGTGGCAAATATCAGCGCGCCCGCCACCATGCCCATGTTCTCGCTGTCGAAGCGACCGGCGAGCCAGGTGAAATACAAGATCATCGTGAATACGTATGACACGATGTTCACCAGGTTCCACTTCTTGTAATATGCCAGGACAAGCATGCCGATGTCCAGTATGAGGATGTAGGTGAACAATACGACGTAATTGCCTTCGCCGGTGCTGACCATGATGGGTGTGGCAAAGCCGCCGAGGATGGCCAGTACGGCCAGCTCGATGCGGTTATAGCCCAGGGACAACACAATGGCAAAGCCGGTGATCACTACCATGAGTAAAAACGCGGCGGTCTGTGAAAAGAGCTGATAGTCGTGGAAGGCTATTCCTATCGTAAAGTATAACACGGCGATACCGCCGCCTACGAGCACGGAGCTAAAGGGCGCGAAGGTCTTGCGCAGGCGGTGCGCGACGCCCAGCAGGATGCCGCCGCAGAGAATGCCGATGAACACGCGGCCGATCTCGTTGATCCATTGCTGGTCAATGGCATATTTCACAAAGAAACCGATGCCGAGTACCAGGATGCCGATACCGATCTTGTTGGCCAGGTTCTCGCCGATGAATTTTTCCAGGTCGGGGTTGCGTTCGAAGAACCCGGGTTTGGCCGGTTTGGGGGCCGGGGGCACGTATGCCGGCGGGGGCGTGATGGTTTCCGACAGTGGCCGGACCGTTATTGCAGCGGCTTCCTGCCGCACCGGGGGTGCTACGGTTTTGGGTTTGGGTGGCGCCGGGGCCTGTACGGGCGGCACAACCGGTGGTGGCACCGGTGTGGGTATGGGCGGCGGCGTAACGGGCCGCGATACGGGCACGGGCGGTACCGAGGGGATGGCTGGCTGTGGCTTTACCTCTTCGCGGGGGGACGTGGGTGCCGGTATGGGGCCTTCTTTAAACCGGACTTTACCAAGCTCGGCTTTGAGATCGTCGATCTTCAATTGCAGGACGGTGATCTGGTTTTGCAGCTTGGTGCGCAGGTTGGCGATCAGCACAACAAGAATGACCAGGATAATAAAGATCAGGAAACTAAAAAACTCTTCCATGGGCAGGAATTCGTGTTTTTATTGGTTAGACAGGGCAAAGGATTAGCAATTTAATCATTTTCAGGAAACGGTTGATCCATAAAAAAGGCCACTCCCGCAATGGAAGTGGCCTTTTGTGCCGATGGGCCTGGTGAAGGTTATTTACGGCGTTTGGTGACGAAGGTCATTACCGGGCGTCTGGAGTGGCTCACCACGTCTTCGGCAATGCTGCCGGCCAATACATGAGCGAAGCCTGTGCGGCCGTGTGTCGCCATGGCGATCAGGTCGGCGTTGATGCTGTCAGCAAAGTATACAATGCCTTCTTCTTCGGTCAGGTCGTTGAACACGTTGATGGTATAGTTCTTCAGTTGCAGTTTCTTCGCGAAGTCTTCCATATACTTTTTCACGACGGTGTCGCGCTGGAAGTTGCCGGGGGTATTGATGCGCACCAGGTGGATGGTGGAATCGTACATTTGCTGTGTGCGGCGTACAAAGCGCGAGAAGATCTCTTCGTCTTTTTCCATCGCGGTAGCATATACAATGTTCTTAAATTCCTTGCGGGCGGGTTTGTTGCGTACGGTCAGTACGGGGCAGTGTGAGTGGCGTACTACTTTTTCGGTGTTCGAGCCGATGATCATGTCTTCCAGCTCGGTGCGGCCGGCAGTACCCATCACAACGAGGTCAACCTTGCGATCGGTGATGATAGCATTCATGCCGTGAAAGGGCGTACCCACGCGCAGTTCCTGACGCACTTTTACACCTTCGAACTTGGCGTCGCCGGCAAGCTTGGCCATTTGCTTTTTGGCTTTTTCAATGAGCTTCAAGGTAAACACCTTATCCTCCCAATTTCCTTCGTAGGTTGCTTCGCCTTCTACACTGAAAGAGCTTTCGCTGGCTTCTTCGATTACGTGCAGCAGGATGAGCTCGGCACCGGAACGCCGGGCGATGTCGGCGGCGACGTCAGCACTAAGATTGGCTTCTTTGGAAAAATCGGTTGGAACAAGAATTTTTTTCATACCGGTAGGTTTATCGTTTGTGATAGGGTAAAAGTAGCGATTTCGGGGAAAAATAAAAATGTAGGAAGTCAGGTGGGGTCGTGCCTGGGGCGAGGCTATACGCCGTTCGTCCCCTTATAAAACACAAAAGCCCCTCCGAACGAATCGGAAAGGCCTTTGTTTCATACCGGGTATGAAACCGCGTGACGGGACCGGTGCTTAGAAGCGTACGGTCTTGGTGTTACCGGCGTTGTCGGTCACTTCGAAAGTCAATGCACCGTTTACATTTTTCACTGTATACAGTTGCGCGAAGTTACCGTCTACGTTTTTGGTTTCGCTGTGCACCAGGTTGTTGGCTGCATCATAGATCTTTACGCTGATCTGCTCGTTACCTTGAGCAGCGATCGACACCAGGTACTTGCCGTTTTCTTTAGCCAGTTTCGAGATGTGTACGTTTTTCGCTGCGGCGGCTACTGCGGGCTTGTAGCTTACTTTCTCAGTTCTCTTGCCCGTAGCGTCGATCAGTTCGATGGTATAATCACCGTAAGCCAGGCCTGTGAAGTTCAGCGGGCAGATGAAGCCATCTGTACCGGTGAATGATTCTGTGAAGACCAGTTGTGATTGCGTATTGTAGATATTCAGTTTTACCTTACCGGCTGTTTCGCCTTTGTAGATAACTTTGAATACTTCAGAGCCTTTAACAGGTACTACAGCCAAACCTCGGTTGCTCGGCTCTTCCTTTCCAAAAGCTGCTAAAGACGCTGCTGCGAAAAGTGCTGCGATGAAAAGTGATCTTGTTTTCATAATTGTATGTGTTTGTGTTTTGATTACGATACAAATATACGGGTGGGTTATGCGGATGGTTGGAGTTTGTAAGGAAACCTCATTTAATTCTACAAACAACGTTTGCATAAAATTTCCTTCGCGAAATGCTCAAAATGCTCGTACAAACCCGGGTGCAAACGCTATCAGGAGAAAATTATTTAATACAACGTTTGCAATAGGCTATTTTGCAGCCTGGCGGTAAAAACACAAAAGGCGTCCCTCGTAAAAGGACGCCTTCTATATAATTCTGCAATCTACTATTCTATCCGTATTTCATTAGCAGTAGCGTGGTCGTTACGAAATATTATTGCAACAACAAACGTTACCTGCTTGCTGCGGCGATTAGATGGTTACGTGCTCGAGCTCGCGTACAGCGCCGTCGATCACTTCGACGGTATAGTTGCCTTTGCTCAATTGAGACAGGTTGTAAGGTCTGATAAAACCGTCAACTTTCCGGATCGTCTCTTTATAGATGAGGCGGTTTGCCTCGTCATAGATAGAGACCTTTACATCATTAGACTCCACTCCTTTGTAGAACACCTTCAAAGTAGTACCGAATTGCATAACACCTACACGTTCAACAGGAGCCGGATTTTCTTTTGCCAATACAACGCCCGCTACCAGAAACATACCAAATACCAGTGCCAATTTTTTCATGACTCGTTTTTTAAAAGTTTGGTGCTAACACGTAGTAGGGTTGCTAAAAGTTTCGTTGCAAACGTTATTGAATCGTTAATGGGGGCCTTTTGCACAGGGGCTTACAACCTTCACGCTTCTTTTTATTCCGTGGCATGCAGGCCTCACCGAACAAAACTATTCTGCGCCCGACGGGGCAACGAATAACTCCCTGCCGAACGCCCGGTTGGCCGATGTAAGGGTTTTAACAATAAATTAATAAGAAAAATTAATTGAGGTGGTAAAGATCCTTGCTCTTCTCCTCCTCTTCGAGCAACTGCTCCTGGTAATGGATGCGGTTCTGTAGAAACATTTCCTGGCGGCTTTCTGGCAACTGTAAAAACTTATAGCGGTCGCGCAAGTCGAGGCTCAGCTCCTGCGCAATATGATATATGCTAAAAGGGGCAATCTGCCGGGTAATATTCCGGCGCTGCATGTATAGCATGAATATATCGTATAGTATGGTGCTGGGCCGGCGTGCGGCGTCTACATGATGGTAGCGCACGTAGCCCCCGGGGTACAACTTATCGGCATCGAAGGTGCGTTGTAATTTTTCGGTGTCGAAGGTGTCCAGGCACCGTACGATGATATCAGACTCGCCGCCGGGATATTGTTTCAGGATGCTTTCCAGGCGCACGAGCGAACCGATCTGGGCCAGGTTCATGTGGTGCGAAAGGTAAATACCGAAGGAAACATCTTTTGCAGAGGCATCTTCCAACAGCTGGCGGTAACGAGGCTCAAAAATATGCAACGGTACCCACTCGCCAGGCAGGGGTAGAATGGATAGCGGAAACATCGGAATATGGACGACATCCTCCATAAAGCACGGTACCTGGGGGATTCATCCCACCTCGCCGTCAATAGGTCACCAGGTATTGAGGCTTAACTCCAAAATGGTGCAGAAGGTTTAGCTCTCCCGGCAAAAAGCTCAAATTAATAATGAAGGAAAAACCTGCCAGCTCGGCGCCGGAATGCCGTACGAGGTTGGCGGCGGCCCCGGCGGTACCCCCGGTGGCCAGCACGTCGTCGTGCACGAGTACACGCCAGCCGGGCTGCAGGGCATCTTCGTGCATTTCGATGGCCGCGGTGCCATACTCCAGGCTGTATTCCTGCTGTACGGTCTTATAGGGAAGCTTTCCGGCCTTGCGGATGGGAATAAACCGGCAGTTGAGCGCATGGGCCAGGATGGCGCCGAAAATGAAGCCACGGGCCTCTACGGCGGCGATGGCATCGAGCCGAAGGTCTTTCAGATCGGTTTTGAGCTGGGTGATCATTTCATTCATCAGCAGCGGATCGGCCAGGATGGGGGTAATGTCTTTAAACACGACGCCCGGTTTGGGATAATCGCGCACATCGCGGATCGTATGTTTGATCTTGTCGGATAGTTGCATGCCTGCGGGTTTGAGGCACTAAAAATAAGCGCTTTCGCGAGGAATCCTGGGGTTAGGTTAGATTTTCCGGAAGGCCGCCGGCAAATATCGGATGAGATCGGAAGCAATCAGTGAATCTACACCCAACTTATGTGCTGCCAGGTCTCCTGCCAGACCATGCAAATACACCCCTAGAATAGCAGCATCCAGGGACGGATAGGACTGAGCCAGGAGGCCCGTCAGAATACCTGTGAGTACGTCGCCCGTGCCGCCGGTAGCCATGCCCGGGTTGCCCGTGGTATTGAAGTAGACCACACCCTCGGGGCTGGCAATGGATGAATACGCACCCTTTACCACGACCACAGACCTTAGCTGCCGTGCCAATGCCTTTTGTTTCTCCAATCGCTCAAACTCGTTGGCGGTCTTGCCCGCCAGGCGCTCAAACTCTTTGGGATGGGGTGTCAGGATGCTGCCGGGCGGCACCAGCGACAGTAGCTCGCGATGCGCCGCCAGGATGTTAAGCGCGTCAGCGTCGATCACCATCGGCTTGCGGTAAGCTTCTAAAATCTTATGCATCATCTTTACCGTGACGTCTGCCTGACCCAGGCCGGGCCCTATGCCTATGACGGAATACCCGTCTGACGATGGCAACGCGCTGGCATAATCTTCAAGGGGGTCAATGCTCACCATAGCCTCAGGCACGGCCTGCTGCAAAATAGCGTAACCACGTGCGGGCGTGTGAATCGTCAGCAACCCTACTCCTGCTCGTAGTAACGCACGTGCCGCCAGGATCGCAGCTCCCATTTTACCGTAACTGCCCGCCACCAGCAATGCATGACCATACGTGCCTTTATGACTAAACTTCTCGCGATGCTTCTTCAGGTGGTAGACATTGTCGACCACGTGGTGATCGGTTTCTGTCTTTTCAAAAAAATCTTCGCACAGATTCCATGGAACTATATTAACCGTATGCCAGTCGCCGATATACCGAGCGCTGGACGCAAAGAAGAACGCTAACTTAGGCACCTGAAACGATATCGTATCCGTGGCACGAACGATAGCACCTTGTGACGGACCATCGGCGCGTAACCCGGAGGGTATATCTACGGCTACACACAACGCCTCTGCTGCATTGATGCAATCGATCACATCGGCGTATATACCTTCCAATGGCCGCGAAAGGCCGGAACCGAAGAGTGCGTCAACCAACAAAGTACACCAATCGAAAATTCCCGGAGCCGGGGTCCCGGTAATCATGTGTACTTCAACTTTCTCTGGCAAACGAGCCCGATTGATTTCGAAGTCTGCGCTGGGTTTGCCTCCCTCCACGATCCATACCTTTACGTCATAGTCGAGTTCCACCAACAAACGCGCGATGGCCAGGCCGTCACCTCCATTATTGCCGGTGCCGCAAACAATTCCATAGCAGTGTGCGTCACCCGCGTTATCCTCTAACCAATCCACGAATTGCTGGCTTGCACGCTCCATGAGGTCAATAGATGCGATGGGTTCATGCTTGATAACATAGGCATCGAGGGCACGGATCTGGTCGGTTGTCAGAATCTTCGTCATGCGGCGGTTTTGTATGTTACGAGTGGCGAAAACATCATGCCTGCCGGTTATGCTTAGCGGTCTACTTCGCCCATGACGACGTCGATCGACCCGATGATGGCGATGAGGTCGGCAATGAGTATGCCCTTGGATATTTCCGGCAATACCGACAGGTTGACGAAGCTGCACGAGCGGCACTTGCACCGGAACGGTATATCGTTGCGCCCGTCGGCGCGGAAGAAGAAGCCCAGTTCTCCTTTAGGGATCTCTGCCCGTACATAAAAGTCCTGCGCTTTGGGGCGGATCTTTTTGGGTACCAATGCCTGCGGGTCAAAATCGCGTGTGCGTTGATGATCGCCGGTAAGCTGCACGAGGCACTGTTCGATGATGCGAATGGATTCGTGCAGCTCGCGGTAGCGTACATAGGTGCGGTCCCAGCAGTCGCCCACGTTGCCCATTTTTCCCTCTCCCACCGGTACGTCAAATTCCAATTCCGGATATACGGAATATCCGTCGACGCGGCGCAGGTCGAAGCGGAGGCCGGAGCCCCGCAGCACGGGACCGGTAACGCCCGCGTTGATGGCCAGGTCGAGTGGCAGCACGCCGACGTTGGCGGTACGATCGATGAAGATCTTGTTCTGCAGGAGGACATCGTCCAGTTCCTGCAGCTTGGGTTTTATATACTGTACAAATTCGCGGCAGCGTTCTTCAAAGCCCACGGGCAGGTCGTAGAACAATCCTCCGATCCAGATATAATTATATAACAATCGCGCACCCGACGCCCACTCCAGCAAGCGCAGGATGTGCTCGCGGTCGCGCATGATCCAGAAGAACGGTGTAAAAGCGCCGATGTCCATGCCGTACGTGCCTATGGCGATGAAGTGCGAGGCGATGCGGTTCAGTTCGGCTACCAGCACGCGGATATATTCTACGCGCTTGGGGATCTGGTCGGCGATGCCGAGCATGCGCTCTACGCCCATGGCATAGGCATGCTCGTTGTTCATCGACGCCACGTAGTCCAGGCGATCGACGAATGGGATGATCTGGTTGTAGGGCAGATTTTCGGCGTGCTTTTCAAAGCAACGGTGCAGGTAGCCGATGTGGGGCACGACGTCCTGGACGATCTCGCCGTCGAGCAACACTTCGAGCCGAAGCACGCCGTGCGTGGAGGGGTGCTGCGGGCCGAGGTTGACGATCATTTCTTCCGAGCGCAGGTTCTCGGGCCGCAGCTTGTTGGGCTCCGAGCGCGACAGGTTGCCTTCTTTGTATTTGTATTGTACCGTGTTTGTTGTCATGGGCCTGCGCTGCGGTCAGTATTCTATTTTAATGTCGCGGTAATATTGCGGATCCTGGTAGTCCTTTCGCAACGGATATCCTTCCCAGTCTGCGGGCATCAGGATGCGGCGCAGGTCGGGATGGTTCGTAAAGTGAATGCCGTACATATCGAACGCTTCGCGCTCATGCCAATCGGCGGTACGCCATACGGACGCAACCGAGTCTACCTCGGGGCTTTCGCGCGGCAGAACGACCTTTAGCATCAGGTGCAGGTTGAAGGGTATGGAGTATAAATTATAGATCACCTCCAGGGTGTTCGCTTGCGGGCCGTTGTCCAGCCCAGTGACACACGACAGCATGTCAAAATATAGCTCGGGATGTTGATGCGCCGTTTTACAAACGGCCAGTATGTGTGCACGTTCCACGATCAGCGCTTGTGGGGTGGCGTTGGCGTCGGGCTGCAGCGGTATATCGCCGAGTGCACTTTTGAGTATCGAAGCGATGGTATCGAGGGTCATAACGGTCAGGCTTGTACGTTTTCTTTTTCAGCCAGCAGCCTGGCTACGGCCGTCGGGGCCATGAGCGTTTCCTGGCGGATCTTTTCCTGTAGCTTCAGGAAGCCGCCGATAAGCGCTTCGGGGCGGGGCGGGCAACCCGGTACATATACATCTACCGGGATGATGCGGTCTACACCTTTCACCACGTGATAGCCATGCTGCCAGTATGGGCCGCCGCAGTTGGCGCACGAGCCCATGGAGATGACGTAGCGGGGCTCGGCCATCTGTTCGTACAGGCGCTTGATGCGATCGGCCATTTTAAAGGTTACGGTGCCGGCGATGAGCATCACGTCTGCCTGGCGCGGCGATGAGCGCGGGGCCATGCCAAAGCGCTCCATGTCGTATACGGTTGTGCCAGTGCTCATAAACTCGATGGCACAGCATGCTATACCAAAGGTCATCGGAAACATGGACGACAGACGTGCCCAGTTAAGCAGGTCGTCCAGGCGTGTAACGATCACCCCTCCTTGTTCAAACTTCTGATCCAGTAGTCCCTTCATACACGCTATTTTTCAGTTGACGCGGCGTTGCCCGGTGTGGTGCTGTGCGAGGAGCGGTAGCGTTCGTTTACGCGGTCGTACAGCGCACCCGGCACCGGCGATTTATACTCGGTTGGCCGCGGGTTGGGTTTGATCCAGTCCAGGTGCCCGTTGACCCATGCGTAGGCCAGGCCGAGCGCCAGGATGGCGACAAACACCACCATTTCTATGAGTGAAAACCACGCCCACGCGCCGTTGGTTTGCGCGGCGAGCGCTTTATTGGCAAATACTGTTGCCCAGGGGAATAAAAAGACGATCTCTACCTCGAAAAGCAGGAAGATCAGTGCTACGACATAGAAGCGCATGTTGAACTGCGTCCACGCGGCCGTGATGGGCTCTTCGCCGCTTTCGTAGGTGGTGAGTTTTTCGGGGTTGGGGCGATGGGGACGTACGAGCCTGGATACCAACAGGGTTACTACAATAAAGATGATCCCCGCGAGGGTATAGAGCAGGATTTCTCCGAATGCTGATAGATAATGATCCCGATCGGCCATAACGGAATCAAAGATAGGAGAAGATGTGTATTTCTATGGAAGAAAACGGCAAAAGGATAGGCTTGGGGTAACGTTGCCATGGCTAATCCCTGCTTTAAGTATGGCTTTGGTATGGCTGAATATCGCTATAAGGTCGCTATAAGGTAGCTATAAGGTCACTGTAAGGTCGCCGTAAGGTGGGCATTTGAAACGAGAACGGACTTTTGACGGCAGTTACAAACTGCCTACAGTAACAGGCACAAGTGACCGCACCCGCGCTGACGCTTAGTGCTAGACACTTGCGCCAGGTGTTCAGCCAGAGGTTTATGCTACGCGGAGCTTCAGTTTTTTGCCGAGCTCTTCTACGGAGCCGCGGAAGTTGGCGTCGGTTTTCATCATGTCTTCTACGGACTCCAGGGCGTGGATGACGGTGCTGTGGTCGCGGCCGCCAAAGTTCTCGCCGATCAGGGCGAGGGTGAGCTGGGTGAAGCGTTTGCAGAAATACATGGCCACCTGGCGGGGGATCACGATCTCGCGTTTCTTCACTTTGCCTTTCATGGCGTCGAGGTCGACTTTAAAGTACTCGGCTACAGTCTTTTGGATGAAGTCGACGCTGACGTCGGACTGTATTTCCTTGATGATATTCTTTAACACCTCTTTGGCCAGGTCGAGGTCGATCTCTTTTTTGAGCAGGGTGGCGTGGAAGATGAGCGAGTTCAGAACGCCTTCCATGTCGCGCAGGTTGGTGTCGACGCTATAGGCCAGGTACTCCGACACTTCTGTCGGGATCTGGATGCCGTCGGCCAGCATTTTGCGGTTGATGATCGCCAGCTTTGTTTCGAAATCGGGCTCTTGCAGGTCTGCGGTAAGTCCCCATTTGAAGCGGGACAGCAGGCGTTCCTGGAAGCCTTTCATGTCGCGGGGCGGGCAGTCGCTGGTCATGATGATCTGCTTGCCCGACTGGTGCAGCTGGTTGAAGATGTGGAAGAACATCTCCTGTGTTTTCTCGCGGCCTGCGAGGAACTGCACGTCGTCCAATATGAGGAGGTCTACCTGCAGGTAGTAGTTCTGAAATTCCTGGACCTTGTGATTTTGCAGGGCGTTGAGGAACTGCGTGGTGAAATCGTTCTGGTCGATATACAGGGCTACTTTGCCCGGCATGTTGTTTTTGATCTCGTTGCCGATGGCCTGTACGAGGTGGGTCTTGCCTACCCCTACTCCACCGTAGAGCATGAGCGGGTTAAACGAGGTTACGCCGGGCTTTTTGGCTACGGCGAGTCCTGCGGAGCGCGCCAGGCGGTTACAGTCGCCTTCTACAAAGTTATCGAATGTATAGGCTGGGTTCAGCCGTGAGTTTACGGTTTGCGGGTTAAGCGCTTTAAAGGTAAACGGTGAATAGTCGCTGTTTTCAAAGCCGCCGTTCACACCGCTGCGGCGGTTGGTGATGGTACCGTGTACAGGGTAGTTTACGGACACGGCGGGTGCCTGCTTGTTACCGCTGTCTACTACCACGGAATATTCGAGGCGGCCGGTGGGGCCGAGTACGGTGTGTATGGCTTTCTTTAATACGGGCACATAGTGCTCTTCGAGCCATTCGTAGAAGAACTGCGAAGGTACCTGTATGGTCAGTATATCCCCCTCCACGCGAAGTGGAACGATGGGCTTGAACCAAGTGCTGAAATTCTCTTCGCCAACATTCTCGCGAATGACTTCCAGACAATCGTTCCATACTGTACCACAGCTAACTTCCATGAGATCTGAATTTGTTAGGATTTTGAGTTCCCCGCCGGGGAAAGGGAGACAAAGATGTGAAAAAAGAGATTAAGAAAACAAGCGCCTTTCGTCTTGATTTTCCGGAAAAAAATGTGCTTCCAAATTTTTAAAATAAAAACGCAAACGGTTGAAAAAAACTTAGCTAAAATTGAGTTGAATTGCACAGCATGGCTGAAAAAACGTTCCAGGAGTTGTTACAGGAGGCCTTTCCGAAAACCACGCAGGCCGACTGGTATCGCACCGCGTCACACGAGCTTGACGGAAAAAACCCGGATGAAACTTTGGCCTGGGCCACGGAAGACAATCTATCGTTTGGTCCTTATTACGGTCCGCATAATCGCCCGAACGGCGCTCCATTCACGCTTCCGCCTGCTTCCGATCCGTATGCCGGCGCCCGGCATTGGTGGAATCAGCCGTTGATCACGGTTTTTGATGTCCGTATCGCAAACCAAACTGCCCTGGAACACCTGGCCCAGGGCGCTGATGGAATTTTATTTAAGCTGCCGGAGGCGTCGCCGGTTGACATGGCCGCTTTGCTGGCGGGTGTCGACTGGCCTTACTGCAGCGTAAGCTTCTGGTTATCAACACCCGTTCACCTGGCGGCGTTAACTTCTTATA
This sequence comes from Dawidia soli, assembly GCF_018598185.1. GTDB lineage: Bacteria > Bacteroidota > Bacteroidia > Cytophagales > Cyclobacteriaceae > Ohtaekwangia > Ohtaekwangia soli. The sequence continues at coordinate 86,855 of NZ_JAHESC010000020.1, read as the reverse complement.
TAGAACGGCAGGCCTATCCCGCTGATTCCCTTTCGGGCGCGCTCTTTCTACCCACTTCTGTTGCGGTGACGCCTGTTGCGAATCAAAGCAGGCTTCGCACGCTGGGTATGATCGTTCACCGCACAACGCCGGTACAAGAGGTTGTCGAGTCGCTGACGCGCGCCGCGGCGGCCATCGATGCGACGGTACGTGCCGGGAGCACGACGGCCAGCGCTGTGCGTCAAGTAGCCATCTCGGTAGAGACAGAAAATGACTTTATCCTGGAGGTGGCCAAGCTCAAGGCGCTGCGGTATTTATACCTGGAGCTGGTCGATACGTACGGTATACAGGATCTGCCGCTGGACGCCCTACATATTCATGTGAGGTCGGAGGCGTTTGCGGCAGAGGCCTATGCACCGCATGGCACGATGCTCAAGGCTACGGCGGTCTCGCTGGCTTCTATACTCGGGGGCTGTAGTGCCTTGTCGGTGCTTCCCGAAGACGAGAACAATGCGACGCTGCGCCGCATTGCCCGCAATGCGGGCAGTATCCTGCGTGAAGAAAGTTACCTCGACAAGGTTGCCGACCCGCTGGCGGGCGCATATACCGCGGAGGCGGCGATCCAGGCGATCATTGCTGAAGTCAAGCGGCTGCTGCCGCAAAAGTTGCCGGCGCGTGTATATCCTCCGGTCACACCCCTGCCGGAAGGTAAAGATCTTCCCTGGCTGAGCCCGGAGAAGATCGCGGTGCTTCCGGCTTACGCGCCGGAAACCGTGGACGACCTGGTCCACCTCGATTATCCTTCGGGGTTGCCGCCTTATCTGCGCGGGCCGTATGCCACGATGTATACCACGAAGCCGTGGACGATCCGCCAGTATGCGGGCTTCTCGACGGCCAAGGACTCCAACGCCTTTTACCGTCGCAACCTGGCGGCGGGGCAGCGAGGCCTGTCGGTCGCGTTTGACCTGGCTACGCACCGTGGCTATGACTCCGATCATCCGCGTGTAACGGGCGATGTGGGCAAGGCCGGGGTGGCGATCGACTCGGTGCTGGACATGAAGATCCTCTTCGACCAGATCCCCCTTGACAAGATGTCGGTGTCGATGACGATGAATGGCGCCGTGCTTCCAATCATGGCCTTTTATATTGTGGCCGCGGAAGAGCAGGGTGTCGCGCCAAAACAACTGAGCGGCACGATCCAGAACGACATCCTGAAGGAGTTTATGGTCCGTAATACCTATATCTATCCGCCGGGGCCGTCGATGCGCATTGTAGCGGATATCTTTGCCTATACTTCGCGCCACATGCCTAAGTTCAATTCCATCAGCATCAGCGGCTACCACATGCACGAGGCGGGTGCGCCGGCGCATTTGGAGCTGGCCTATACCCTGGCGGATGGATTGGAGTATATCCGCACAGGGCTTGCTGCCGGTATCGCCATCGACGACTTTGCGCCGCGCCTGTCGTTCTTCTGGGGCATCGGTATGAACTTTTTTATGGAGGTAGCGAAGATGCGCGCGGGCCGGTTGTTGTGGTCGTACCTGGTAAACCAATTCCAGCCAGCCAATCCCAAGTCGATGGCGCTGCGAACGCATTGCCAAACGTCGGGGTGGAGCCTGACCGAGCAAGACCCGTATAACAATGTAACACGCACGTATATCGAGGCGCTGGCGGCTATCTGCGGCGGCACGCAATCGCTGCACACCAACTCGCTCGACGAGGCCATTGCCCTGCCGACCGACTTCTCGGCCCGCATTGCCCGTAATACGCAACTGTTCATTGAAAAGGAAACGGGAATCACCCGCACGGTCGATCCGCTTGCTGGATCGTATTACCTGGAGAATCTCACGGCGGAGCTTGCCGAGAAGGCATGGGAGCTGATCCAGGAAGTAGAAAAACTCGGCGGGATGACAAAGGCCATTGAAAGCGGTTTGCCTAAGATGCGCATCGAGCAGGCGGCTGCGGCCAAGCAGGCGCGGATCGATGCGGGCAAAGATGTGATCGTCGGTGTAAATAAATATACTGTTACGGACAAGACTGACTTTGACATCCTGGAGGTTGACAACGTTGCTGTGCGACAAGAGCAGGTTGACCGGCTGGCGGCGCTGAAGGTTTCGCGCGACAATGGGGCCGTGGAGGCTGCGCTGCATGCGCTGACCACATCGGCTACGACGGGTGAAGGTAACTTGCTGGCGCTGGCGGTCGACGCGGCGCGTGCACGTGCAACGTTGGGCGAGATCTCGACGGCGTTGGAAAAAGTATTTGGACGTTACAAGGCCAGTGTACGTTCTATTGCAGGTGTATATGCAGGCGAAATGAAGAACCAGCAAGTATTTGAAGATGTGCGTGCGCTGTCAGATCAGTTTGCCGCGCTCGACGGCCGACGGCCGCGGATCCTGGTGGCAAAAATGGGACAGGATGGTCATGATCGCGGCGCCAAGGTGATTGCGACAAGCTTTGCCGACCTGGGCTTTGATGTCGACATCGGGCCGCTGTTTCAGACGCCGGACGAAGTTGCCATGCAAGCCGCCGAAAACGATGTGCACATTGTGGGGGCGTCCAGTTTGGCGGGTGGACATAAGACATTGGTACCTGCGCTGATCGAGGCGCTGGGTAAGATCGGGCGGCCGGACATTATGGTTGTGGCGGGAGGGGTTATACCGCAGCAGGATTATGATTTTCTCTATAGCGCCGGTGTCTCGTTTATCTTCGGGCCGGGAACTGTTATTACGGATGCGGCGAAGGAAATACTAGGGAAGCTTATGAAGTCGTAGCGACCATAGTCTACATCTGTAGAGAATAATACACACGGGTGATTTTCCTGTTCCCGTCAGCACATTCGTGATTTCATCTTATCTTTGCTACAACCGGTGGACAGTACTATCTATCCCGTACCTGTCGTGCGCGTATTTCTGCCGGATGTGTGTAAGCGTTTTAGTCTGTAATCGCTTGTGTGATGCGTTTTGCATCCATTCTATCGCAGCGATTCCGGGTGAACCCTTGTGACTACTAAGTACGAATCTGAGTTGGTGGCCCTGCCGTGCGCATGGAATGTGCGCGTTTGGGGAAGTATGTCGCAGCGCGTAGTGCGCGGCACGTGTTTAGTATGTAACGTAACCAAAAACAACCCTTACCCCCATGTTGACGGAAGCCCAGTTTGCTGAAGGTGTGGCCTACGCCCGGAACAATTTTCAAGCAGAAGATTCTCACTTAATTCTCGATAAAGCCCTGATCAAAGAAAAGTTCGACCTGACCGGTATGAAGGTGTTGGACTTTGGCTGTGGCATGGGCGGCATGACGTTGTGGTACGCCAAGCATTGGAATTGTGAAGTGACGGGCGTAGACATCGATAATCACCATATCACTATCGCCAAGCACTTGCAGCAGGAATTGCATATTGAAAATGCCCGGTTTGAAAAGCGTAATATTCTATTAAACCCGTTTCCGGAGAAATTCGACCTGGTCTTTATCAACGACGTGGTCGAGCATATTGAAATCAACTTACTGCGCCGATTGCTGGCCAGCGTTAAAAAATCACTTGCGGCCGGTGGCAAGATCTTTATCAGTTATCCGCCGTGGCGCAGTCCCTATGCGTCGCACCTTACGCATATTATTAAGATTCCCTGGTGCCAATTCCTGCCTAAGCCTATTCTGAACAAGATGCTGGAGGAGCGGAATCATACCATCGTGGGTGAGGAAGAAGGCACGATCAAAGAGGTCTATGCCGGGCTCAATCACCTTACACACGCCAAGCTGCAGGAGATCCTGCATGCCAATGGGCTGCGTACGTTGTTTCGCAAGAGTCATACGATCCTGAATCGCGCTACGCTGCTGAAGAAATACAACATCAATTTCTTTCCGTTCGACTTCCTGGTAACAAAGGAGTTCCTGCTGGTCGAGCCGCAGGCATAATGTCGTGTACTTTGAGGGGTTAATGTACCACCGGCGTGGTGTCGCACGCCGCATAGCCTTTTATTTCAAATTCAATCGTGGCATGCTGAATGCCGAGGGTTTGCAGTTGTTTTTTGATACGCGTCTTTAGTGCTTCGAGGGGCTCGGGCTCCAACGGCTGCCGCAGTACGATGTGCGTTGTCAGAATATTGAACGTGCCGTCGAGCGTCCAGATGTGCAGGTCGTGCAATGCCTCTACTTCTTCGAAGGTAGCCAGTTCTTTGCGCACCGACGCCTCGGGTATATTCCGGGGCACGCCTTGCAGCATGATCTGGAATGCTCCGCGGATGTTGCGGTATACGTTGAACAGGATAATGCCGCCGATAATCATGGACAGCAACGGATCGATGATGGGTACGTCGGCAAACTTCATGACGATGGCTCCGATCAATACTGCTACCCAGCCCAGTACATCTTCCAGAAAATGCAGTGACAAGACCCTTTCGTTGATGGAGTCTCCGCGTTTGAGACGCAGCATGGCTGCTCCGTTTACGAGTATACCAATAACGGCAAATACGAGCATGCCGGTGGCATCGGGCTGCTCGGGATGCCACAGTCGTTTAAACGCTTCTACCAGAATAAAGATGGAGCCGACAGTAAGCACTACGGCGTTGATAAACGCGCCGACGAGCGAGAACCGTTTATAGCCGTAAGTATAGATGGCATCGGGTTGCTGCCGCGACTTCCGTTCGAAGAACCACGCCGTGCCCAATGACAAGCTATCGCCGAGGTCGTGCAGCGCGTCGGACAATATAGCCACCGAGTTGGTATAAAGGCCTCCGACCAATTCCAGCAACGCAAAGCCCAGGTTCAACCAGAAGGCTACAGCAATGTTATTACCGCTGTAGTGGTGATGGTGGCCGTGCGCATGGCTGTGTCCGTGGCGATGCCCGTGATCATGTGTATGATCGTGGTCGTGCGGATGGTCGTGATGATGATGCCCCATGGCTCAAAAGTCGGCACAAAACGGCTGCAACAGGAGTGCAGATACCGTATTTTTACCCTTTCTGCAAGGGTGCTGCACAAACTGCTTCCGTGGGCGTACGATAGTGTCGGGGAATTCGTAAATTTATACGCCCAAAAATATCTAACATCCCCTATCATGAAGAAAAACGGGATCCTCCTGTTGGTTGCGCTGTTCCTGGCGTGTGCCCAACCTGCATTCACGCAAAATAAAAAGTATGACAAGTCGCTCGCCAAGATCGATGCGTTGTATGCCGGGGGCAGCTTTGAGAAAGCCGAAAGCTCGCTTGCGAAGCTCAAAAAGACGATTGTGGCCAAGATGGGTCCGCAGAACGCCTATATGCCGGGGCTGTACCTGCGCGAGGCCCGCATTGGCCTGGCGTTGGGTATGTTGGGTGGCTTTGACAAAGCGCTGGAAAACGCGCAGGCCTCCAGCCTGGCCGTGTTTGGCGAAAACAGCGCCAGCTATGCCACGACACTGATCGACGTTGCCGAAATCTATAACGCTTACGGTAACTATCACATCAGCCGGGAATACATCACGAAGGCCAAAGAGCAACTCGTCCGCACGGGGCAGATGACCGACCTGCTGAAAGGCGATATTGCTCTGATCGAAAGCGAAGCCATGATCGGCCAGGGATTCTGTAACGACGCCCTGGAAATCATGCGCGAGCAGGAAAGTTTCTTTGCCGGTCGTGCGGTAGATAAGGAAACCAAGGTTGAGGGTGGTACCATCAAGACTCAACGTGTGCCGGAAACAGAGCTGGTGCAACGGTACGGCGACTATGGACGCCTGCTGACACAGATTGCCATAGCCTACAGCAAAAAAGGGAGCCTGATCAGCGCCGATTCGGCCTTTACCGCGGCGAGCACGTGGCTCAGAAGCCAACGGCGCTTCCTGGGTGAGACCGACATCTCGGCGGAACGCAACAACTATCAGTGGGCACTCTACCTCATCGAAAACGGTAACTTTACGCTTCCAAAGTCCCTTGAGCTCAACCGCACGCTGGACGATCTGAAGAAAAAAGTAAATCCCACGAATACCCTTGCTCAAGATCTCTATATCACTTATCTGCACAAGCTGCTGGTAGATGAAGAAAAAAATCGTTATGTCAATACCAAGGTGGAATTCGAAAGAGTACTGAGCAAGTATTTTTCAAAAGGCAGCGTGGTACGCATCAATCTGCAGGCGGTAGAGTTCGATACCAGAATCGGACGTGATAAAACCAAGAACCTGGAGGGCGAAGCACTGGCGGTGTTAAACGCGAAGACCCTGCCGCGCAATCACCCGACCGCGCTCAAGATCCTGAGTTTTTTGTACAACGGTGCGCTGGCGGAAAAACGCTATTCCAACGCGGAAAATTACCTGAACCAGCGCCTGGAGATCGAGAAAGAGCTCTATGGTGAAACTTCGCCGGCCTATCATCTGTCGCGCATTTCGATGGCTAATTTTTTCCTGGACTACACTGATAAATTTGAAGAAGCGGGCAAGATCTATGAGGAGAGCTATACTAAAATAGTCGCGCAACAGATCGGTGACCGCCACAAGGACTTGCTCGATATCCTCAACCACGTCGCTACCTACTACGAGGCCGTGGACTCGTACGCCCGCGCCTCCAAGACACTGAAGGCGGCGCTGTTCGCGGCCCGTGAAAAATATCGTAACGAAGATATCCTCTACGCTGCGGAACTGAACAAAATTGCGGAGCTGCAGCTCAAGCTGGGTGAATATGAGGACGCCGAGAAAGGTTTGATCAAAGCGCTCGAAATCATCGATCTGAAAGAAAACCGTGATTACAAAGAGTGGCGTCCCACCTATATCAATGCGTTGGAGACGCAAGCCAAGTTGTACGGTATCAAAGGTATGTTTGATGAAGCGGAGAGCAACCTCGAGCGTTCCAACAAGCTGATCACACGTTCGAAGACCGACCTGAACAGCGAGCTTTCGGCCGAAGAAGAGCTGTCTGCGCTCTTTATCCAGCTGGGCCGTTTCTCGGAAGCAGACCGCCTGGTGAGCGACCAAATTCCTGCATCCGAAAAGCTCTATGGCAATACGTCCCGCCGCCTGATCGATCCGCTGGTGAACAAGGGGCGGCTATTGCTGGCCAAGGGCGACTATACCGAGGCCGAGCGCACGGCCATCCGCGCCAATCAGATCGCCGTCAGGACATACGGCATGACCTCTACCAAAACGGCCCCTACCCAAAAGCTGCTGAGCGATATATACTATACGCTTGGTGACTATGACAAGGCCGAAGAGAACATTACCAAGGCACTGAGCAGCCAGGAGAAGCAATTCAGCCGTAACCATATCGAAGTAGCCCGTTCGCTGGCGCAACTGGCGCTGATCAAATTCTACAAAGGCGACAACAGCAAGGAGGTAGAAAAACTGATGCTGGAGGCCCGCACGATCATCGAGAACCGCCTGGGCAAAGACAACCCGCAGTATGCAGAGATCCTGAAGAGCGTAGCCGTGCTGTATATCTCGGAAAAGAAGTTCGACATCGCCTTCCATGCACTGACGGTGGCCGAAACCATCTGGCGTACCAAGACGGGTACAAAAAACAACATCAACGCAGCCGGCATATATACGCTGACGGGCGATGTGTACTACCAGCAGAAGAACTATAAGAAGTCGGAAGAATTTTACAACCAGGCCAAAAACCTGTACGAGAAGTTCTTCAGCCGTACGCACCCCGAGTATGTGAAGGTGCTTTCCAAGCTCAGCAAGGTGTATTACATGCAGCAGGACTACAAGCGATCGAAGAATATGATCGAAGAGTCGCTGAACAACTACGAGAAGTTCATCAAGGAATTCTTCCCGGCGTTGAGCGAGCGCGAAAAGGCCAAATACTGGAATACCATCAAGGGCGATTTTGAGTTTTACAATACGCTTGCTTTCAGCAACCTGGAAGACTTCAAGGACCTGGCGGGCAAGATCTACAACTACCAGTTGCTGACCAAGGCGCTGCTGCTGAGCTCCTCCATCAAAATACGCGAGCGCATTCTCAACAGCACGGATGAAGCGTTAAAAAACCAGTATACTACCTGGGTGCAGAAGAAAGAGCTGCTGACGCTGGCGCTCTCGATGAGTCCGGCGCAGCTGGCAGAGAACCAGATCGACCCGATGGGCCTGCAACAGGAAGTGGAGCGCCTGGAAAAAGACCTGAGCCAACGGTCCGAGCTGTTCGGCCAGAACTTTGACGACAAGCGCATCACCTTTGAGGACATCAAAAAAATCCTCAAACCAAACGATGTGGCGATCGAGATGGTGCGTTACCGTCATTTCAACCACACGTTTACGGACTCGATCATCTATGCGGCGCTGTATATCAAGAAAGATATGGCGAAGCCCAAGGTGGTTATGCTGAAAGACGGCAAGAAGCTGGAGACCCGCTTCTTCAAGTTCTATCGCAACGCTATTATCGGCAAGGTGCCCGACACCTACTCGTATGGAGTCTTCTGGGAGCCTATTGCCCGTGAGATCGGCCAGGCGGCCACGGTATACCTGAGTGCCGATGGGGTCTATAACCAGATCAACCTGGAAGCCATTCCCACTCCGGATGGTAAATACGTCATAGACAATGCCAACATCGTATTGGTGAGCAACACCAAGGATCTATACCTGCGCAGCATCAAGACGCGCCCTACGACCAACGAAAACACGGCCACGATGTTTGGCAACCCGTCGTTCTATCTCACGGCTTCTGCCGATCAGCGTATCTCGTCACTGCCCGGCACCGAGAAGGAAGTAACGCAGGTGCAGTTTATGCTGAAACAAAAGGGCTGGCTGACGGCAGAGTACATGGAAAAGCTGGCGTCGGAAGAAAAGATCAAGGAGCTGAACAATCCCAAGATCTTCCACATCGCCACGCACGGTTTCTACCGCCCTTCGGTGCCGGTGAACCTGGAACAGGAGATCGAAGGCAACGAAGCGGTGCTGACGCAAAATCCGCTGATGCGGACGGGCTTGTTGCTGCGCGGCGCCGGCGACCTGATGGACAAGACCCAGTATAACTTCAACATGGAGAACGGCATCCTGACGGCCTATGAGGCGATGAGCCTCAACCTCGATAAAACCGACCTGGTGGTGCTCAGCGCCTGTGAGACGGGCCTTGGCGATATGGAAGCCGGTGAAGGGGTATACGGTCTGCAACGGGCCTTCCTCGTGGCCGGTGCAAAGATTTTGATCATGAGCATGTTCAAGGTAGACGACGAAGCCACGCAGAAGCTGATGCTGAAGTTCTACCAGAAATGGCTTAACACGGGCAACCTGCGCGAAAGCTTTATCGGTGCCAAGAAGGAGTTGCGTGCGGACTATCCCGAGCCTATCTACTGGGGTGCGTTCATCATGATCGGATTAGAATAACCTTCCTACGCCAAGACTTCGGAGCGCGAAGCAAATAGCAGATACTCTGCGTGGGGTTTTGTAACCGCTCCGCGCAGAGTCTGTTCTTAGAATATCTTCTTTAATCTTTCCGTCATTTCCAACACCGCAGGGCAGACCAGCGTGTTCTTATAGGTCAACTCCAGGATCTGCACCATCTTCTTTCGGTCGGTGTGCGGGTATTCGCGACACGCTTTGGGTCGGTCTTCGTAGATGCTGCAATAGTTATCGTGGTCCAGAAAGGGGCATGGGGCCGTTTGCAGCACGTAGTCTTTGTCTTCGTCTATGCGCAGGTACTTCTCCACGAAGTCGCCCGGCTTCATGCGCAGGGCCCTGGCGGCGCGCTCGATGTCGTGCTGGTAGAATATGGGGCTGGTGGTCTTGCAGCAGTTCGCGCAGGCCAGGCAGTCGATCTCTTCGAAGACATCCTCGTGGGCCTGGTGGAAACGGTCATCCACCACGCGCGGATCCTTGCGTTTCAACCCTTGCAGAAACTTCTTGTTCTCGGGGGCGCGTTTTTTTGCCTGCTCACGAAACCGGTCTACATCCATTCCGCAAAGTTATTATTTTTACCGTCCATGAACACGGCCACGATCCTTTCCGCCATTGGGCGTCACATCTCCCTGACGGATGATGAGACGGCCTTTTTCACTTCCCTCCTGCTGCCCCAGCGGGTACGCCAGGGCGAGATGATCGAGCGGGAGGGTGAGCTGACACGGTGTTTTATCTTTGTCAATGCCGGCTGCCTGATGACCTATTTTACGGATAAGGAGGATGTCGACCACGTGATCCAGTTTGCCACCACGGGCTGGTGGACGGGCGACCTGCACAGCTTTACCAAACAGATCCCGTCCATTTACACGACCAAGGGCCTGGCCGACAGCGAGGTATGGTTGCTGCCCAAGGCCAGCATGGAGCAGCTGCTGGAGCGGATACCGCGTTTTGAGCGGTATTTCCGCATTATCTTCCAGAATTCACTCATCACCCAGCAGCACCGCATTATTCAGAGCTATTCGGCCACGGCCGACGAGCGTTATCAGCAATTCCGTGAAAAATACCCATCTTTGGAGCAGTACGTGCCCCTGAAATACATCGCCTCCTACCTGGGCATTACACCGGAATTCCTCAGCAAGGTGCGTCGCCGGCTGATGGAAAAGTCCTGATTGCAGGGCCGGTCTTAACCTAGTTCAATAAACTATCTAATCTTTCTTGTTCTATGTCAAGCGATCCCGGTGGGGTGAGCGGCTACTTTTGTATTGTCAAAACGACGAAAAACATTCTAACACAATAAAAACTTTAAAGATTATGGCAACTATCTGGAACATCGACCCTACCCACAGCGAGGTACAATTCAAAGTAAAACACCTGGTGATCTCTACCGTTACGGGAGCGTTCAAAAAGTTCTCGGGCAGCATCGAGGCTGATGGTGAGAACTTCGACGGCGCCAAGGCTTCGTTCAGCCTGGACGTGGACAGCATCGATACCAACCAGGCCGACCGCGACGGCCACCTGAAGTCTGACGATTTCTTTGCAGCGGCTCAACACCCGAGCATCACTTTTAAGAACGGTGTGCTGAAGAAAAAATCTGCCGACAGCTATGCGCTGACCGGCGACCTGACGGTACGCGGCGTAACAAAGTCTGTTACCCTGGATGTAGAATACGGTGGCATCATGAAAGATCCCTGGGGCAACATCAAGGCCGGTTTTGAACTGAACGGTAAGATCAACCGTAAAGATTTCGGCCTGAGCTGGAGCGCCCTGACAGAAGCGGGTGGCATGGTTGTCGGTGACGACGTGAAGCTGAACCTGAACGTAGAAGTGGTGAAGAGCTAATCGCTTCTTTGCAATAGAACAGCAGAGGCCTTCCCCTATTTTCGGGAAGGCCTCTGTTTTTTGTCTGCTTCCTGCCTTTTAATAACTGAGCGGTACCGCTCAATCAGTCGCCCGGTGTTGGTGTGGCTATTCCCTTAGCTTTACGGAGTACCCGAAACACACAACATCTATGAACACCCTACTTTACCGCAGGTGGAATTTCCGCCTGCCGGCGATCATTGCTATCGCCTTCGTGCTTTATGCCAGTCAGGCCTGGAGCCAGCCTACGATACCCTTTACGCTGCAAAACAGATCGGCCTATACCGACGCCAATGTGTATGTAGCAGTGGTTGGTATCATCAACGATAACCACGTTTGGATCGATACGCGCACCGGCGCGGTGCGGACCATGAGCACGGCCGACAATACCGTGCAGGGGCCGGTATACAACGGTGACCAGGGCCCCGGTGGCAATGGCCGGTATGCCAACTGTTTTGCACGCCTGAGTGAAATTCCCAATAAAACGATCCAGATACCGGGTATCGTCGGATGCCGGATCCTGATCGCATTCAACTCGCAACTTTATTTGTATTTCTTCGGCGCCACGGGTGGTTATGCCGCGCCGAACCTGGCCAACCCCAACGACCCGAACCAGGGCGTTCGCTATGAGATCATCGAGCTGGCCAACGCCACCAACGGATTATGGGCCAACACGACGCGTGTCGATGCCTATCAATATCCGATGGGTCTGGAAGTCTGGGGTAATAACAACTTCTATAAAAAAGTGGGCGAGATTAAAACGCATGCTGAAGTCCTGGCCCTGTGGCAGTCTACGGCCCCGTCGCAATTTGCGAGCTGCTATGATGTTGCTAAAGGCATTATCCATTGCCCGTCGAAGACACAAGCCTTCTTACCCGGCGGCGCGCAAGCCAATTATTTTGGCGGCTATATTGACGCCATCTGGTCGAAATATACTTCCGGCGACCTCGTGTTCAACGGCGGCGATGTCGGCACGTGGCGCGGGCGCGTATCCGGACAAACCTTTACGTTTACGCGCGCCTCTGACGGGGCGATCGCGACGATCACACGCAAGCCCACCACCATCGAAGCGCTGGAAGGCAGCGGCGTACTGGCCGCCGGCAGCGGTATAGACAAAGCCGTGCAGACGCAAATCTGTGCTGCTATTAACCGCCACGCCATCAACCTCAACCTGGCCACCGGCGCAACGCAGAACTTCGGACCTGCTACGGGCTATTACGGCACATCGCCCTATAACTGGTATGCTAAATTCTGGCACAACACTGCCCTGAGCCACGAGGGCTTCTCGTACGGCTTCTGCTACGACGATGCGTTCGACCAGTCATCGACCGTCAATGCTTCTTCGCCTATACGGGCGACTGTTACGATCGGGGGCTTTGCCGGTACAACCGGTGGCAACGGGTTCAGCACGGTGATCCAGGCGGAGTCGTGGACCTATATGGCAGGCGTGCAAACCGAAGCCACTACCGACACCGGTGGCGGACTGAACGTGGGCTGGATCGACGCGGGTGACTGGATGGCCTATGACATTACGATACCGCAGGCTGGCACGTATCGCGTCACGTATCGTGTGGCGTCGCCGAATGGCGGCACAACACTGCGGCTGGAGAAAGATGCCGGCGCCACCCAGCTGGGTAGCGTGACGATTCCCAACACCGGCGGCTGGCAAAACTGGACGAATGTATCGCACGACGTAACGTTGCCTGCCGGTACGTACTCCATCGGGATTGCGACCTCCACCGGCGGATTCAACCTGAACCACATAACCGTGGCGAGTACCGCCGCCGCCAGCGCGCGTAGTCAATCTGAAAACAAGACGGTCGCTGCGGTAACGTTACAGGAAGAGAACGCCGTGGTGCTTTCGCCGAACCCTGTGCGGGACCAGCTGTCCATACACGCTGCGGAGCATGTGAAACGCGTGAGCATTTACACCATCGGCGGTCAGCGAATGATGACGGTGGAAAACCCCGGCAGCGCTATCTCTGTACAGCAGCTGAAGCCTGGTGTGCACATTGTGGTGGTTGAGAGGCATGACCTGACTATCCGCAAAGAGAAAATCATAAAGGAATAAATCTACGCTGAAATAAAAAAAAGGCCGTCCCGGCAATATCAGGACGGCCTTTTTCGTCAGATCTTGTTTCTGCCCGCCAGTTGCAAACTGGCGACAGTATAGGCACAAGAGACGCGCTGCGCGCTAACTCTTGCGCCAGCAATGGATACGACTTACATCCGCTCGGGTACGTCGATACCCAGCATGTACATGGCACGCTTTATGGCGTCGGCAATAGACCGGGACAAGGCAATGCGGAACTTTAATTTATTTGCATCTGTCTCGGGCAAGATCGGAACACTTTGGTAGAATTTGTTGTATTCCTTCGCCAGGTCGTAGGCATAATTAGCAATGATGGAAGGGGCGTATTCCCGCGCTGCTTCCTGCACTTTGGTTTCAAATATGCTCAACACTTGCAGCGCTTCACGCTCTGCGGGCTCCAGCGCGATCACACTATTCAGATCGGCTGCAGATACCCGCAGCCCCATGCTGTCGGCCTTGCGAAGGATGGAGCGGATGCGTGCGTGGGTGTACTGTACAAACGGACCGGTAAAGCCTTGCAGCTGGATCGACTCCTGCGGGTCAAATAACATGCGTTTTTTGGGATCTACCTTCAGCAGGAAGAACTTCAGCGCGCCGAGTCCGATCATATTAAAAAGACGCTTGGCCTCTTCGCCACTCATGTCTTCTAACTTGCCCAGCTCACGGGTTTGCTTTTCTGCCTCCTCGTACATTTCCTGCATGAGGTCGTCGGCATCTACCACGGTTCCCTCACGCGACTTCATCTTGCCGGTAGGCAGGTCGACCATGCCGTAGGAAAGGTGGAAGCAACGCTTGGCCCAGTCGTAGCCCAGTTTGCCCAGGATCAGGAACAACACCTTGAAGTGATATTCCTGCTCATTGCCCACGGTATATACCTGACCGGTGATCTTCGGGAAATCGCGGAAACGCAAAATGGCCGTGCCGATGTCCTGCGTCATATATACCGATGTGCCATCGGAACGCAGCAATACTTTTTGGTCCAGACCGTCGGCTGTCAGGTCTACCCAGACGGAGCCGTCTTCCTTCTTAAAGAATATACCTTTCTCCAGGCCTCTCAGCACTTCGTCGCGGCCCAGCAGGTAGGTGTCTGATTCGTAATACAACTTATCAAAATCTACACCCATGCGGGCGTAGGTAGCGCCAAAACCATCGTACACCCAACCATTCATGGTTTGCCAGAGGGCCACCGTGTCGGGGTCCTTCTGCTCCCACTTGCGCAGCATATCTTGCGCTTTTGTAAATATAGTTTCCTCGCTCAGTACAGGCTTCAGCCATTCATACATCAGTGAAGCACCCTTCTTTTTTCCTTGCACCAGCCTGGAAATATCATCGAATGTTTTCACTAATATCTTCCTGAGCGCTTCCCACTCAACATATTGCACAGAAGTATTGCTACGCTCTACAACGAACGGCGCGTCTCCCTCATAGTCGAAAACGAAATTAGTTGCAGTTGGATTTTCACGGAAGAAAATACTCATCACCTCAATGAAAGGTTGTTCTGCATTGCGCTTATCAATCAACTCTCCGATCTCTTTCCGGAACTGCGACTCGAACAGCACATAGTACTTGCCCACCAGGTGATCGCCCTTCATGCCGCTGCTCTGCGGCGTCTCGCCGTCGCCATACAGCTTCCAGGCAGCCATCGACTTACAGATGTGGATACCGCGGTCGTTGATGATCTGTACTTTACGTACGGTATAGCCGTTGTTCTTGTAAATCTCGCTTACGCTCCAGCCCAGGAAGTTGTTGCGCAGGTGGCCGAGGTGCAAGGGCTTGTTGGTATTGGGCGACGAGTATTCGATCATGATCTCCTGCCCGTTGTCCGGCAGCTGACCGTAGTGCGGGTTGGCAACAATCGCGCGCAGTACATCTACCCATACCTGGTCGCTCAGGACAAGATTCAGGAAGCCCTTTACCACATTGTATTTGCTGACAATGCCGGCATGCTGCACCAGGTAGTCGCCTACCAGGCGCGCTGTTTCTTCGGGGCCCTTGCGCGACAGTTTGGTCAGGGGGAAGCACACCACGGTATGCGACCCTTCAAACTCGGCGTTGGTGGGTTGGAGTTGTATGGTTTCCAGCGGTTGTCCAAACAGGGCCTCGGCCGCTTGTTTGACCGCTGTGCGAAGTGACTGATCTACGTTCATAAAAAAGATACCCGTGCTACCACTCGAGTATGTAGGCAAACATCAGGGGCGCGACGATGGTCGCATCCGATTCAACAATAAATTTAGGCGTTTCGATGCTCAGCTTGCCCCACGTAATTTTCTCGTTGGGTACCGCGCCCGAGTACGAGCCATAGCTGGTTGTCGAGTCGCTGATCTGGCAGAAGTAGCTCCAAAATGGAACATTGTCGCGTTCCAGGTCCTGGTGCAGCATCGGCACCACGCAGATCGGAAAGTCACCGGCAATACCGCCACCGATCTGGAAGAAGCCGATACCGTCCTTGCCGGAGTTTTCGGTATACCAGTCTGCCAGCCATACCATGTATTCGATACCGGACTTCATGGTGCTGGCCTTCAGCTCGCCCGTTAATACGTACGATGCGAAGATATTGCCCATAGTAGAGTCTTCCCAGCCCGGCACGACCATCGGCATGTTGCGCTCGGCCGCTGCGATCATCCAGGAGTTCCTGGGGTCGATCTCGTAATATTGTTTCAGGTCGCCGCTGTTCAGCATGCGGAACATAAACTCGTGCGGAAACAGGCGCTCGCCGGCGTCTTCGGCGTCTTTCCACACCTGGAACAGGTGCTTTTGCAGACGGCGGAACGCTTCCTCTTCTGGAATACACGTATCGGTTACACGATTGAGGTGGTTCTCCAGCAGGCCCCACTCCTGCTCAGGGGTGAGGTCGCGGTAGTTGGGAATGCGCTTATAGTGCGAGTGCGCCACCAGGTTCATGATGTCCTCTTCGAGGTTGGCACCGGTGCAGGAAATGATGTGCACCTTGTTCTGGCGGATCATTTCGGCAAAGCTGATGCCCAGCTCGCCTGTACTCATGGCGCCGGCCAGCGTTACCATCATTTTCTTGCCTTCGGCAATGTGTTGCTTGTAGCCTTTTGCGGCATCTACTAACGCAGCAGCGTTAAAATGCAGAAAATTCTTTTCAATAAACGACGATATTGGTCTGTTCTGGCTCATGACTTGTGTTATTCAAATTCCGGGGCGAAATTAAGAAAAACTAAAGATTGCGCGTTATCAAAACCAGCGCGCTTATTGGTAAATTATTAAAGATCTATGAAGATGTACGTATGGGTGTTTTGTAGTTTCGCGGCCCTTGCCACGAAAGCACAGGACAACGAGGGGTTTGAACTGGTAAAAAAAGACGGCGATATCAGCATCTACGAGCGCTGGATCACGTTTCCGAAGACCACTCCACCGCTGGATGCGCGGGAAGTAAAGGGCGAATTTTTCTTTAACAACACCATTTACGAGGGACTACACCTCATTCAGAACGAAGCGCTGATCGAGCGCTGGCAAAGCCATGTATCCGAGTTTGAAGTGTACAAACAACCCGATACAACCACGTGGTTCGAATATTCCTATCACGACATACCCTGGCCGGTCAGCGACCAGGACCATTACCTGATCTACCGCCTTGTTCGCGAAAACCCAGGCAGCCTGTTCATCACCTTTGAATCGTACGTCGACGCCGTGCGTGCGCCCGTGCGCAAGGGCGTTACGCGCATGGAGCTGGCCGGCAGTTGGCGCCTGGAACGACTCTCGCCCCACCGCACCAAAGCCACCTACCGCATTTTGTCCAAACCCGCGAACATACCCAAGTTTGTGACCGACCCGATCATCCGCGGCAACATGATGACGACGATCCGCGAGTACATTGCCTTACTCGAGGAACCGTCGCCTAAATGATAAAAAATCTGATTATTCAGCCAGTACCGGGCGGCTGACGATGGCCTTGGCCGTCGCCTCCATGATCTCGAAGGCACTCTCCGCCATCCGGTTCTCTGTATCCAGTGTGGGGTTGACCTCTACGATCTCCCAGGCGCAAACCTTCGGGTCGCGTGCCAGCTCGGTGTTAAGCGTTTTCGCTTCTGCAACAGTCAGGCCGTTGGGCGACGGTGTGCCGGTGCCCGTGGACACGTGGCTGTCGAGGCTGTCGACGTCAAACGACACGTAGATAAAATCGCAGTGGTCGAGCATGGCCAACGCCTTGCGGGCAATGGCTTGCGCGCCTTCGCGCTGTACATCTTCGATCTCGATGAAGTTGACGTTGTATTTGTTCAGCAGGTAGTTCTCCGGTTTCTCCAGCTCGCGTACGCCGATGTACACAATGTCCTCGGGATAGATCTTCGGACCGGGCATGCCTACGTCCTTGATCTGTTCCCAGTACTCGAGGGTCTCGCCGAGCGGGTCGTTGACCTTACACTCAAAGTTGTCGATACCACAGGCCATGGCCAGGGACATGCCGTGCATGTTGCCCGACGGCGTGGTGAACGGTGTGTGGATGTCGGCGTGGGCATCGATCCAGATCACGCCCAGGCGCGCCTTGGGGTGTGCTTTCTTGATGCCGGCGATGGTTCCGTAGGCCGTGCTGTGGTCACCGGCCATGACCAGGGGGAAGAATTCGTCGAAGATGGTTTCGTATACCTCCAGGCAAACGCGCTCTTCCATGATCATGACACCGTCGATGAACTTGGCGTGCACGTGCTTGGCACCGTCAAAGAGAAGCTCGTTGACATTTTCTACTTCTACGGAATCGTGTTGTTTAAAAAAATCCGACTGCAGATCGAGGCTGGCGATCTTCATGGCTTCTACCCCCAGGCTGGCGCCGCGGGTTCCGGCACCGATTTCGGACTTCACTTCAATGATCTTTAGCTCTTTCACGACAATGTCTATTAAGGTTTGATGAATAAATGGTTAACCGCAGGATTCAGTTAAAAAAACGCGCTTCCGTCCGCCCTTAGAGGTCGGGCTGACCGGTGTGGGCCGGGACAATGAGATCGGAAAAGCGATTAACCATGGGTTCCAAATGAATTATTGCAAAGATGGCAAATTTATCCCAATATTGCACCCTTTGCCAGAGCGTTCGTCACTATCTGTTCGCTGCAACAGCCGCAAGCGACCTGTAGTAGACTACTGACAATAAAAAGACCGGCGCAGGAAGCCCTCCGCACCGAATTAAAGCCATTACCTTTAAAGACGTTCAACAGACTAACAGACAACGGAGTAAATGAAGAGCTACCGCGAACTGATTGAGCAAACTTTTGAGTTTCCTCAAAAAGAATTTAAGGTCCGCGACCACGAATTGCTGTTTAACGATGTCCCCGTGATGGACATCATCAAAAAATACGGAACCCCCCTCAAGCTGACCTACCTGCCCCGAATAAGCGAGAATATTCGCTCGGTACAGGCTCTTTTTAAGGCTGCCCTGGAGAAATTCAAATACAACGGCAAATACACGTATTGCTATTGCACCAAGTCTTCGCACTTTTCCTTTGTCCTGGAAGAGGCTGTAAAAAATGAAGACGTGCACATGGAAACGTCGTCGGCATTCGACATTCCCATCGTACGATCCCTCTACGCCAAAGGCAAGATCACCAAAGACACGTACATATTGTGCAACGGCTTTAAAATGCCGCTGTACACACAATACATCTCCGACCTCCTCAACGACGGTTTCCACAACTGCATTCCGATCCTGGACGAGATGGGTGAATTCGAGGAATACGAAAAGAACGTTAAGAATCCCTACCGCGTGGGCATTCGCGTGGCGGCCGACGAAGAACCCAAGTTCGAGTTTTATACTTCGCGCCTGGGCATCCGCTATAGCGACATTATTCCGTTCTATCGCGAAAATATCGAGAAGAGTGAAAAGGCATCGCTCAAGATGCTTCACTTCTTCATCAACACCGGCATTAAAGATACCGCATACTACTGGAGCGAGCTGAGCCGCTTCGTCTTTAAGTATTGCGAAATGAAAAAGATCTGCCCCTCACTCGACTCGATCGACATTGGCGGCGGCTTCCCGATCAAAACATCGCTCACATTCCATTACGATTACAAGTACATGATCGAGCAGATCGTGGAAAACATCAAGTGGATCTGCGACAAGAATAATGTACCGGTACCGAATATCTTTACCGAGTTCGGTAGCTATACCGTAGGCGAAAGCGGTGCCGTGCTGTACAGCGTCATCGACCAGAAGCTGCAGAACGACAAAGAGCTGTGGTATATGATCGACGGCTCGTTCATCACCCACCTGCCCGATGCATGGGGCCTCAACCAGAAATACGTATTGCTGGCCGCCAACAAGTGGGACGATCCATACCACAAAGTGAACATGGGGGGGCTGACGTGCGACAGCATGGACTACTACAACTCCGAAGCCCACACGGGCGAGGTGTTTTTGCCGATGATCAATGACGAAGAGCCTTTATACATCGGTTTCTTCCACACGGGTGCTTACCAGGAATCACTCGGTGGCTACGGCGGCATTCAACACTGCCTCGTACCGGCCCCGCAGCACGTGCTGATCGACCGCAACGAAGACGGCGAGATCACGACCCGCCTGTTTGCTGCCCAGCAGACGGCCGAGAGCATGCTGAAAGTATTGGGATACTAATTCTATATTTCCTTTTACAGGTATAAGGACCCGGGATCTAACGTTCCGGGTCTTTTTTTGTCGCTGATAAATAAAAAAGGATCGGTATACCGAAGGGTAAGCCGATCCTCCTCTCACGATAACACGCCGTATTACCGGCCAAACATCGAAAGCGGTGTCTCTTTATACCCTGCCGGTATAGCAAAGTCGGCAGCGGGTAATGCGTGACGTTTCACAGAGGTAACTTCCATGGTCATGTTCCCTTCGGGAACTGTCATCTCGATGCGCAGCGGCACGCCGTCGATCTTCTCATAGAACAAACGTTGCGGATTGTTGCCCAGGCGCTGTTGTGACATGCCCTTCATATCGAAGTCTTTGATGTCGGTGGTGGTCCAGAAGATCTGCGTGCTCTTTTTGCCCTGGTAGGTGCTTTCGGCAACATACTTGGTACAGGTATAGTCCAGGATCCTTTTGGTTTCCGCCGTCTTGGTAACTTTCACCTCGGGGGTCTTGGTCTTATCGTCCTGGTGTTCGTCTCCTTTCGGCAATACCGAGTAGGTTTTGCTTTCGCGGTCAATGCGGTACGATTGGTTCTTGTCCTTCAGGTAGAGTACCTCCATATTGGCCATGATCCCGCCCTCCATTCTGGTCAGGGCGTTGCCATTTTTGGTCTTGAGCTCGAAGCCCGTCGGTATGAACGACTGAATGCTGCCTCCTTTCGCAGCCTTGATCATCGCCTCCATTTGCGTTTTCATCTGGGGGTTGGCTTCCATCATGGCCTTAAACTGGGGGTCGTTCATTTTTGCCTCCAGCTCCTTCATCTGCGCCTGCGTGGCGGGATCGTTCATTTTCTTTTGTGCCTCTTCCATCTTGGCTTTGGTAGCGGGATCGGTGATCTCAGCTTCCATCTTCCAGTGGATCGTGCCTTCGAACAGTTGCGCGTATCCCGGCAAAACCAGGACCAGCAACACGGCGGCGAAGAATAGTTGTCTCATACGATGTTTATAAATGTTTAAGGGTTTTTATGTCAGCGTTCTGTAGTACGATTACCGTGCCAGCCAGGTTATCCGTTGGGCGGTGGCGGCGGGCCGAACGTTGCCAAAGTAACGGATTCTTCGCCAATGCAAAAATAGACCCCGGCGAGCCGCACACCGTATGTTAAATTTTACCGGGGCGCGTTCGGTGAATAAAAGGGAAAAACTGGGCTCACGCGACACAATCGCGACATAAGCGCCGTCGCAAACGACCACACACGGCAAAAAATCGACCTTTGGCCCCGCGAATGAATTGTATAAACGCAGTCTTTTTTTAGTTTTGCTATAATCCAAAATCAGTCGTGAGTAACGCTATCGTCATTATTCCCACGTATAAGGAACGCGAGAATATCCGCGCGATCATCGATACCGTATTTGCACTGCCCAAGGATTTTGACATTCTCATTGTAGACGACAACTCTCCCGACGGCACCGCCGAAATTGTCGAGCAACTTCAGATCACCTACAACACGCAAGGCACCCGCCTGCACCTGTTAAAACGCCCGGGGAAGCAGGGATTGGGAACCGCCTATATCGCAGGGTTCAAATTCGCGCTCGCCAAAGGCTATGAGTACATCCTGGAAATGGATGCCGACTTCTCGCACGATCCGAAGGACCTGGTACATCTATACCTCTCGTGCGCCGAGCACGGCAGCGATGTATCGATCGGCTCGCGTTATGCTACGGGGGTAAATGTTGTGAACTGGCCCATGGGGCGGGTGTTGTTGTCGTACTTTGCCAGCAGCTATGTGCGCATGATCACGAGCATTCCGATACACGATACAACGGCGGGCTTTGTTTGCTACCGGCGTGTCGTGCTCGAGACGATCGCGCTCGACCAGATACGTTTTGTGGGATATGCCTTCCAGATCGAGATGAAATTCCTTGCCTGGAAATTCGGCTTCAAGCTGGCAGAAGTGCCGATCATCTTTACCGACCGCACACGCGGTGAGTCAAAGATGTCTCCGGGCATCTTCAAGGAAGCCTTCTTCGGGGTCTTGCAAATGACCATTCAAAGCTGGTTCAGAAAGTATATTCCCAACCCAGCCGTTACGGCGGCACGCTAAGCGTTCAGGACAACTCACATCCAACCCGCTGGTTCGCGGACAAGCTGACCTGCCCGCGAACCAACGGATCAAATCACGTCAGCTAATCCTCCAGGCCGACAAAAGTGATCGGACCGACGTGTGATTTCACCAGCTCGAGATCGGGCTCGGTAATTTCCACTTCGTAACCGTCCTCTTTCAGCATGTTGAGGATGTCTTCCGCAGCTTCACGCTGTTTGTAAATGTGGTAGTCTTCACGGGCAAAGACCGGATACCGGCCTAATTTCTGCTCGCGGTCAACAAAGTTGAAACCACATAAAAACAGCTTGCTACCTGCGTGCTGGATACGATACAAAGGCATTTGCGGATACTGCTGCAGCCATTCTACAACATCTTCGCGTGTACCTTGTACGATCTCTGTCAGCTTAAAGATGCGCATAACCTCTCCCTGGTTGGGTTTGTCCAACATACGCAGGTCAAAGTTGTGAACATAAGCAGACAGTCCTACGCATCCGCACAATACCATGAGCGGATTTTGAGCGTCGCCGTGCAACCGCACATCCAGATTCTTGGCGTTAAAGAACGCCTGAAGCCGGCGGTTGCGCTTCTGGATAGTTGAGGTCAGGTCAGGCCTGACCGGATTTTTGAATTTTAATTGCATAACATTAAAACATTTCGATATAAGGTGGGCTCCTTACATCAACAAAAATAGGAAATTATTTGAAGTTTAAACGCTTATAACCACGGATTAACTAATCAAAACGAATAGCCTTAATGGGCCGGATACGGACAATAACCTCGGTAGGGATAATCAATACTGCGGTAACAACCATGAGTGTCAATAAATTAAGCATCCCTACGGTCTCCCAGTGCCAGCTAATGGGCACAAAACTCATGTAATAGTCATGAGGATTCAGTTTAGCGATTTTAAAATAATACTGCAAGCTACAGAGGCCCAATCCGATCAAATTGCCTAAAAACAGGCCTTTTATTACAAGACTGAAACCCTGGTATATAAAAATCGATCGTACCAGGCGATCGTTACCTCCCAACGCTTTCAACATACCTATCATTTGTGTACGCTCCATCACCAAAATCAACACGATCGAAATCATGTTTACACATACCACGGTGAGTATAATGCATAACAAAATTACCACCTGTCGGTTTACAAGCCCCAACCATTCAAACACCTGTTGATAGCGCTCGCTGATCAGGTCTATACGCATATCAAAATCGGTCGACTCCGCCAGCACCTCGCGCGCTTCTTCCGCATGCTCCGGATCATACACGAACACTTCCAGCCCACCGCTGACGCCCTCAGCCCAATCGTTCAACCGGGCGATCAGGCGAATATCACCCAGAATTACTTTGCTGTCAAAATACTCCGACAGATTTGTCTCATAAATACCGGCGATCTTCAGCTTGCGAAAGCGTGGCGGGTTTTGGAAAAAGTGTACAATTATAAAATCGCCGACCTTCGCCCGTAACTTGTCGGCGATGATCTGGCTGATCACTACCTGGTTGGAATGACTGGAGTCTGGAAAGTCGATGAACTCACCCGCCACCAGGTTTTCGCGAAAGGCCTTTTGATCAAAGCTTTTGCCGACACCTTTAAACACGACCCCCAACACTTCATCCTCGGTCTTTACCAACCCGGTCTTGTGTGCATACTCCTGCATGTGGCGGATATAGGGATATTGCTCGGGATGATCATACGCGTCGATGTGAAAATCCATCGGCTCTTCATCCACGGAGTTGCTGGGGGTAAGCTTGGTGATGAGCAAGTGGCCGTTGAAGCCGTATATTTTATTCTGGATGGTTTCCTGAAACCCCTTCATGATCAGGAACGAGACGATGGCAGCACCCAGCCCAATGCCGATGCTGACAATGGCGATCTTGTGGATCGTCGAGGCAAAACCCGACCGCTGCTCCCGGCTGATTCTTTTAGATATGAAATACGAAAGGTTCAAGCCTAATTATTACCTTTTCAGCTAAATATGGTCGTAAAAGTAGGACTTGAACGGTCCATAATCAACTGTCCGCAAAACAACCGCCCGTTCTTATGAAAGTACGTACTACAGCCATCCGAACCGCTCTTTTGCTCCAACCCGGGCTGTTAGCCCTCTGCCTGCTGGCCCTGGTCCGGTGCCACGCCGGCCCCCGTACACCGGCAACGGAACCTCCGCCGGTCGCAACCCAGGCCCCTGCCCCGCCTCCGGACGTGGTTGTCGGCGCGGCCCGGCTCGACGTATTGCTGCCCAAACTGGCCGGCAAGCGCGTGGCCCTGGTCGTCAACAACACCGCCCTGGTGAACAAAACCCACCTGGCCGATACCCTCAAAAGCCGGGGCGTCAACCTGGTCAAGATCTTTGGGCCCGAGCACGGTTTTCGCGGCAACGCCGCCGATGGCGAGCATGTGAACGACAGCATCGATCACCAAACCGGCGTGCTGGTCGTATCGCTCTACGGCAAAAACCGTAAGCCCACACCC
This sequence comes from Dawidia soli, assembly GCF_018598185.1. Lineage (GTDB taxonomy): Bacteria > Bacteroidota > Bacteroidia > Cytophagales > Cyclobacteriaceae > Ohtaekwangia > Ohtaekwangia soli. The sequence continues at coordinate 62,496 of NZ_JAHESC010000020.1, read as the reverse complement.
CGGCAGCTGGCCGATATCGACATCGTTATCTTTGACATCCAGGACGTCGGCGCCCGCTTCTATACCTATATCAGCACGCTGCATTACCTTATGGAGGCCTGCGCCGAAAACAACAAACACCTCATCATCCTCGACCGGCCCAACCCCAACGGCAGCTATGTCGATGGCCCTGTACGCAAGCCCGAGTTCAAGTCCTTCCTGGCCATGCACCCCATTCCCTTCACCCACGGCATGACGCTGGGCGAAATGGCCGGCATGATCAACGGCGAAGGCTGGCTCGACGGCCAGCGCAAATGCGACTTCGAAGTGGTGCCGCTCCTGAACTGGAAACATACCGACGACTACTCGCTGCCGGTCAAGCCTTCTCCCAACCTGCCGAACGACCAGGCCATACGCCTGTACCCCTCGATCTGCCTCTTTGAAGGTACCGACATCAGCCTGGGCCGTGGCACGCAGATGCCCTTTAACATACTGGGCAGCCCGGCGCTGAAAGACGTACCCAACATGACATTCCGGTTCACCCCGGTAGTGATCAAGGGCATGTCGGTCGAGCCACCGCACAAGAATGAGACCTGCTACGGCATGGACCTGCGGCAGGTGCCGGTAGCCCGTAAGGTGGACCTGCAATACCTGCTGAAGATCTATAAACTGTATCCTCATAAAGAGAAGTTCTTTATCAAATCTTTTAACGTGCTGGCCGGCACGGAAGAGCTGCAGCAACAGATCAAAGCCGGGATGACCGAAGAGCAGATCCGCGCCAGCTGGCAACCCGGCCTGGATGCTTTCAAAGAAAAACGCAAGAAGTACCTGCTGTATCCCTGATCGTATCGTTCCATGACCAAAGCCGAAAAAGTGGCGGATATACTCGCCATACTCGAACATCATTTTCCCAACCCCGAAATCCCCCTGCATCACAAAGACGCCTATACCCTGCTCGTCTCGGTGTTGCTCTCGGCACAGTGTACCGACGAGCGGGTAAACAAAACTACGCCCGCCCTCTTTAAGCAGGCCGACAACCCATACGACATGGTGAAGATGAGCGTGGAGGAGATCCGCGAGATCATTAAACCGTGCGGCCTGTCGCCCATGAAGTCAAAAGGTATTCACGGCCTTTCGCAGATCCTGATCGACCAGTACGACGGCGAAGTGCCGGGCACCTTTGAAGCGCTCGAAGCATTGCCGGCCGTAGGACACAAAACAGCGTCCGTGGTCATGACCCAATGGTTCGGGCTGCCGGCCTTCCCGGTCGATACGCACATCCATCGCCTGGCCTACCGGTGGGGCCTGACCAATGGCAAAAGTGTCGAGCAAACCGAGCACGATCTGAAACGGCTCATCCCCCAGGAGAAGTGGAACAAAGCTCACCTGCAGATCATCTACTTCGGGCGAAAGTTCTGCCCGGCCCGCGGCCATCGCTGGACGGAGTGCCCTATCTGTTCCAAATACATGCGCAAAGACCTGCGCGACTAAACGGCTAAAAAACAAATGCCGGACGTGGTCAACGTCCGGCACTGCCTTGCGCGCATCTGCTGAATAAAAAGCTGCAGACAAAAAGTGCGCGCTATTCTACAGTTAAAAAATTGGCATCCGGTGCCGGCAAAAAATATTTACCACCAACAACCACTACGAATGGAGTAAATGACCTGTCGCGCCGGAATGCCATATCTTTCTCTACAGGCAAGTGCCTGCAGCGTTTGTTAATCTACATTGTCATGTAAAAACTTATTGTTACCCAGAATGCTGTTGTCATCATTCAGGTTATACTTTGAAATGAACGGCTCAGAAGAGTGCGGCACGTCCTGCATCTTTACACCGCGACGCAGGTAGGCGGGCAATGCCCACTTTTCGTTGAACTCTTCCTTGGTCATTTCGCTCTTGCGCACTTGCTTGAGCTTGTCCTGACGCTCGCGCGCTTGCTGCTGCAGGCGCTGCTTGGTATTGCGCAGCTCCATCATACCGTCGTCGTTGATGATCTGGTCGCCATACTTTACTGAGACGTCGTCAAACTCGTCGTCGCGAAACAGGCCTTCGTCCCCCTCGTCGTCATGACGCACGGTGGGCTCTTGCTTATTGTTATTGAACGGGCCGGTAAAGGTAAACTCACGCTCGGGCGGACGGTTCTCTTCCGGACGCTCGGGCTTGACCTCTTGTTTGGCCTTTACTTCAAAGTTGCGTTCGTTCACCGAGTTGTCGCTGTGCGTTTGGGCACCGTTGCCGTTAAACAACCAACCTTGTTGGCGTTCTGTGCTGCGATCCAGGTCGTGCACTTTCTTCGCGTCTTCTACCTTCTTCGCGGCAGGAACGGCCATGCCTACCTTCGGCGACTCGTGGTTAAAACCCGTCGCGATCACCGTTACGCGGATGCGGTCACCCAGGTCGGGGTCCACACCGTGGCCGAAGATCATTTCGGCTTCTTCGCCGGCCTGCTCCTGGATATATTCGGTGATTTCGGTGAGCTCGTCCATCTGCAGCTCGGCTTCCACACCCGAGATGATCGACAGGAGGATTTTCTTCGCTCCCATGATATCGCGGCTGTCCAGCAACGGCGAGGCCAGGGCACCTTCGGCCGCCTTCTTGGCGCGGTCGTCGCCGCGGGTTTCGGCAGAACCCATGACGGCGGCACCGGCGTTCAGCATCACGGTGCGCACATCCTGGAAGTCTACGTTCACGTAGCCGGCCAGGGTGATGATCTCGGCGATGCCTTTGGCACCGGTAGTCAATACGTTATCGGCCTGGGCAAAGGCCTGGTTGATCGAGAGGTTACCGTAGATCTCGCGCAGCTTGTCGTTCAGTATGACCAGTACTGTATCACAGCTTTGACGCAAGGCTTCGATACCCAGCTCGGCCTGTGCCATTTTTTTCTTTCCTTCGAATGAGAACGGCGAGGTAATGATGCCGACCGTCAGGATGTCCATATCCTTGGCGATCTTGGCAATGACGGGCGCCGCGCCGGTTCCCGTACCACCCCCCATACCGGCGGTGACGAAAACCATTTTGGTTCCTGTCAGCATCTCGCGAATGTGCTCTTTGCTTTCGAGCGCAGCGTTCTTCCCTACTTCGGGGTTCGCACCGCAGCCCAGCCCTTCCGTGAGGTTGAGGCCGATCTGCAGCTTGTTCGGTACCGGGCTCAGGTTCAGCGCCTGGGCGTCGGTATTGCAGACGACAAACTCGACATCTTTGATGCCTTGCTTGTACATGTGGTTTACAGCATTGCTTCCGCCGCCACCCACACCGATCACCTTGATGATCGACCGCGTCGGGCTGTTCTTCGGAACATCAAATTTGTAGGATCCTGTTTCGAACATGTTTATTACTTTTAGTGGTTGTTGCTTTTTTTGTGACCGGCAAAAATATCGTTCCGAATCTCAAGTCCCAATACTCTTCTGCCAGTTCCCTGTATTTAATATTCGTTCTTACCGTCCAGGTCATCGATCAACAGGCTCTTGGTTTTGTTCAAGATGTCGTTGAAGAAATTCCTCGATGCGACGGGCTTCTTCGCTTTGGGGGCTACTCTCACCACCTCGCGAGCTTCCTTGTAGCGCGCTTCCCGCTCGTCCAGCGAACGGAACCCCGATAACACCAGCCCTACGGCCGTCGCATACATCGGGCTCTTCACAGCCTCGATCTTGGTCTTGCCCAGGTGCTCGTTCGGGTAACCTATACGGGTATCCATACCCGTCATATACTCCACCAGTTGTTTCAGGTTGGCCAGTTGCGAACCGCCGCCGGTGATCACGATACCACCCGCCAGCCGGTTCTCAAATCCCGACGCGATGATCTCGGCGTGCGCCATCTCGATGATCTCCTCCATGCGGGCCTGGATGATGTTCGACAGGTTCTTCACAGAGATCTCCTTGGCCGCACGGTTGCGGATACCGGGGATCGACACGATCTCGTTCGGGCTTGCCTCTTCGGCGATCGCCTTACCGAAACGGGTCTTCAGTTGCTCCGCCTGCTGCGGCAGTACCATCAGCCCCTGCTTGATGTCGTTGGTAATGATGTTACCACCGAACGGAATCACCGCCGTGTGACGGATGATGTTGTCGTAAAAGATCGCGATATCCGTCGTACCACCACCGATGTCGATCAGGCAGACACCGGCTTCCTTCTCCTCGTCGTTCAGCACGGCCAGGCTGGACGCCAGCGGCTCCAGGATCAGGTCTTCGATCTCCAGCCCCTTACGGCGTACGCACTTGTTGATATTGTTGATGGCGTTGGTTTGGGCGGTAATAATGTGGAAGTCCGCCTCCAGGCGTACACCCGACATACCCACCGGCTCCTTGATGCCGTCTTCATAGTCTACCATATAATCCTGCGGCATGACGTGGATGATCTGGCTGCCCGGAGGCACCACCATGCGATACATATCCTGCGTCAGACGCTCCACGTCGTCGATCGTGATCTCGTCTTCTTTGGAAGAACGGGTAATACCACCATGTTGGATAAAGCTGCGGATATGCTGACCGGCAATACCCACGTTCACCACACCGATGTCGATACCGGCCTGATCACCGGCGTCGCGGATCGCCTTTTCGATCGCATGCACGGTCTTGTCGATGTTGAATACGATCCCCTTCACCACGCCCTCCGACTCAGCCTTGCCCATACCGAGGACTTCCAGCTTCCCGAATTCATTCTTACGACCGACAATCGCACAGATCTTGGTTGTGCCTATGTCCAGTCCGACGACTATTTTCTCGTGTTCCATGGTAGTAAATCTTTATTATAGTGGTTGTGTTGTTCTTTTTTATTACTCCGCGACGATCTGCCCCTCGTACTCCAGGTTTACCCGGTCGTACCTGTTCCATCCCATGCGCGGCAGGATCTCTTTATAAAAGACCCGCAGCTTCTTAAACTTCAGTTCCGGGTTGTCCGGCCGGCCGAACTCGATGCGCTCATCGCCTACCTGCGAGTACATCGTGATGCTTGCCTTGCTGTCCATGTCGAGCTGAGCGATCTGGGCATTCCAAAACTCGTCTTCGCGGATCGTATTGATCAGCGCGATCAATTGCTTGCCCTCTTCTGTATCGTTAACGTTCTTTTGCTTCAGTAATTGCCGCACAAATCCGCCGCTGATCAGCACCACCCGGGAGGTAAACTTCTCCGACACCGGCATGATCGTACCGTCTTCGGCGATATAGCCATCAGGCCCATCGTTGCGGACAATACGTGCAATGGGCCTGCGAAGTTCCACGCGAATGACCATATTTCCCTTCAGATCGCTATAAAGTTCACCTTCTTTCACAAACGGCTCGCTCTTCACGCGCTGTTCGATCTCTTTCAGGTTGACTTCGTTCAGACCGGTACCCCGCAGGTTCTCGAGGTTCAGCTGCATGAGCTTCATCACATCCGCTTCGTCCAGGAAGTGGTTCTCCTGTTCGTTCTCGATCTTTACCGTAATGTCGCGTACGGCGATATCCCCCTGCCGGCGTTCCGTAAAGGCAATAAATATCCCGACCACGACAACCGCGGCGATGATCTTTACTTCGCGCTTCAGGTTAAACTTAAACTTCATACTTCGTTTCAACGAGCTTCTTGATAGGCTCAATAAAAGTATCTATATCGCCGGCACCCACCGTCACGACCACATCGAGGTCGAGCGACGCCAGCTTGTCCATCAAATCATTTTTGCTGCAGCGGATCTTGACCGGGCTGGTGATGTCTTTCATCAGCATGTCAGCATCCACCCCCGGTATCGGCAGCTCCCGTGCCGGGTAAATGTCCATCAGCAGCAGCTCGTCGGCCAGGCTCAGGCTGGTCGAAAAGCCTTCGGCGAAATCGCGCGTACGGCTGAAGAGGTGCGGCTGGAAGATGACCGTCAGCTTCCGCTCCGGGTACATCGACTTCATCGACCGGAGGAACGCCTCGATCTCCGTGGGGTGGTGGGCATAGTCGTCTACGTATACCACTTTCTTACCCTTCACGATATATTCAAAGCGGCGCTTCACGCCTTTGAACGAACCCAACGCCTCGACAATCGTCGCCGTCGGAACACCGCATAAATGCGCGGCCACCGAGGCGGCAATCGCATTTTCGATGTTATGAAAACCTGGGACACCGAGCCTTACGTGTTCGACCGAACCCAGTCCATGGAGGTCGAACTCAAAAAATCCGCTACTCGCGGTAATGTTGCCGGCAAAAAATTGTCCCCGGCTCATGCTGTATACATATTTGGTCACGTGATCCATACCCGCCGCCAGTTGATCGGCAACAGATTCATGGATGATCAGTGCACCGCCTGTGTTGATCTGTTTAATATAATCCCGGAACGACGTGATCAGGGCATTGTGGTCGCCGTAAATGTCCAGGTGGTCTGCATCGGCAGACGTAATGATCGCGATCTGCGGAAACAACCGCAGGAACGAACGGTCAAACTCGTCAGCCTCTACCACCACCGTCGTGTCGGGCGTTACGTCGCCCTGCATGATCAGGTTCGAGCGATAGTTGGTCGTGATCCCGCCCAGGAAGCCCACCATGTTGCGCCCTGCGGTATGCAAAATGTGCGACACCATGGACGACGTGGTGGTCTTACCGTGTGTACCGGCTACACCGATGGTCTTATACCCTTTGGTGATGAGCCCCAATACTTCCGAGCGTTTCAGGATGGTATATCCCTGCTCCTTCAGGTACGCATGCTCCCGGTGATCTTTGGGAATGGCGGGGGTAAATACCACCAGCGTTTTGTCTTTCTGGTTGCGTACTTCAGCCGGGATAGACGTCACGTTGTCATCGTAGTGGATCGCCATGCCTTCTGCTTCCAGCGCCGCCGTCAATGTGGTGGCCGTACGATCATACCCCGATACCTTCAGGCCTTTTTTCATAAACCACCGTGCCAGTGCGCTCATGCCGATGCCACCGATGCCGAGGAAATAAATATTATCGTATTGCTCTATCTTCACTTGATCAGCTTTTCAATTTGTTGTACGATGTTCGCCGTCGCGTCCGGCTTGGCCAGCCGGCTGATGTTTGCCCGCAAGCGGGCCGCCCGTTGTTCGTCGAAGAGCAGCTTCAACGCCGTCTCTACGAGTGTTGCACCCGCGTCCCGGTCGGTGATCAGGATGGCAGCATCCTGTTCCGACAACGCCAGTGCGTTTTTCGTCTGGTGGTCTTCCGCCACGTTGGGCGAAGGCACCAGGATACATGCTTTCCCGGCCACACACAGTTCGGAAACCGACAGCGCTCCCGACCGGGAGATCACCACGTCGGCGACCGCATACGCCAGGTCCATCTCGCGCAGAAAGTCGTGCACACGTATCTTGCGCAGATCGTACTTGCCCAGCTGGGCTTTGTACGTCTCGTAATATCCTTTGCCCGTTTGCCAGATCACCTGCACCCCTGCGTCGACTAATTTTTCGATGCCGTGCAAAATGCTCTCATTGATCGTACGGGCGCCGAGGCTCCCGCCGATGATCAACAGCGTGCGGATGTGTCCATCGAAGCCAAAATGGCTCAGGCCCTTGTCGCGTTTTGTCGCCACCGTCAGGATATCTTTCCGTACGGGGTTGCCGGTAAAGACGATCTTCTCTGCCGGGAAGTATTTTTCCATGCCGGCATATGCCACGCATACTTTCGACACTTTGCCTGCCACTTGCTTGTTGGCCAGGCCCGCATAGGAATTCTGTTCCTGAATGAGCGACGGTACGCCCAGGCGTGTAGCCGCCAGCATCACGGGGCTGCTCGCAAAACCACCCGTGCCGATCACCGCATGCGGCTGAAAGTCTTTTACCAGGCGGCGGGCTTTCACCAGGCTCACCAGCACTTTCAGCGGGAACAAGAGGTTCGACAATGTCAGCCGGCGCTGTAGCCCGCTGATCCAAAGACCGACGATCTTATAGCCTGCTTCCGGCACACGTGTCATCTCCATCTTGCCTTGCGCCCCCACGAACAGGATCTCCGCATCGGGATGCCGTTCGCGAAATGCGTTGGCAATCGCCACCGCCGGAAAGATATGGCCACCGGTGCCGCCGCCGCTGATGATGAGTCGATATGGTGTTGACTTCGTCTGCACTATTACTACATACTATCTTACGCCGCTTTCGCAGCCGGTACGTTTTTCGGTTGTTTATGTTGTTCGCGTTCTTCGCCGCCTTCTGTGTGTTGCTCCCAGTGGGCGTCTTTCTCACCGCGGCTTACGCTGAGCACAATACCCAGGGCAAGTCCCGTAAAGACCATCGATGTCCCCCCCATGGAGATGAGTGGCAACGGCTGCCCCGTGATCGGCCCGAGGCCCACCACCACGCCCATGTTCACCATCGCCTGACAGACCGTATCGAAGCATAGCCCCGCCGAGAGTAATCCGCCAAAGGCCCGCTCGCTGGCATACGACGCTTTCATGCCGCGATGCAGCAACAGCAGGTACAAGGCCAGTACAACGATGCCTCCTACCATGCCATATTCCTCGATGACGATGGCATAGATAAAGTCAGAGTACGGGTGCGGCAAAATGTTGCGCTGGTCGCTGTTACCCGGCCCCTTGCCCAGTATACCCCCGGTGGCCACCGCAATGCGGCCCTGTATGGCCTGGAACGGAAGGTGTGTGCCTTCGATATAGCTCTTGATCCGATTCTTGGCCGTTTCACCGCGTGAACCGAACTTGAGGGCTAATGCGCCGAACAGCAATCCCACAAACACCAGCATCGCCAGGTACTTGGTCGGCACGCGGCCGATAAACATGATCAGCATACAGGTCACCAGCAGCAGCACCGCCGTCGACAAGTTCGTCAAGGCGATCAAACCGCAGATCACGCCGCACCAGAACAGGATCGGAATGAGCGACTCTTTAATATCGTCGATGTTCTGCTGACGCTTCGACAGCATACTGGCCAGGTTTACGATCAATGCCAGCGACGCAAAATCAGAAGGCTGGAACGAGCCCACGATCGGAATATAGATCCAGCGCGCAGCGTCGTTCAGCGATACACCGTTGGTGAACGTATAGATCAACAGCGGGATACTGATCCACAGGGCAAACTTGGAGAGCTTGGAATAATACCGGTAGTCCACACGGTGCGCAAACCACATCGCCGCCAGGCCGATGAATACGTGCATGGTGTGCGTCAGCAGGATGCGCTCGGGCATGGTCGAATGTTTGTACGCCAGCGTACCGATGGAGCTATAGACCACCAGGATGCTGATAGCCGACAATGCAAATACAACCGCCCAGATGACCTTGTCACCTTCGAGGTTTTTGTCCGCCCACTCTTTAACCTTGATCATCATTACCCCTCCACTTCTTTTTTCAAATCCAATACAGCTTTTCTAAACTGATCACCCCGGTCCTCGTAGTTCCGGAAGAGATCAAAGCTTGCACACGCGGGAGACAGCAGCACCACGTCGCCGGGCTTTGCCTCCTGCAGGGCCATCTTCACCAGCTCGGGCACGCTCTGTGTCTCCTGTATGACAGGCACCACGTTGCCGAAAGCTTTCTTCAGCTTCTCATTGTCCTTGCCCAGACAGATCAGGGCACGAACCTTTTGCCTCACGGCATCTTCGATCAGGCCATAGTCGTTGCCTTTATCGACACCGCCAGCAATCCACACCAGCGGCTTGTCATAGCTGCCGAGCGCATATACGACAGAGTCCACGTTGGTGGCCTTCGAGTCGTTTACAAAATCAACCCCGTTGATCGTCGCCACCGCCTCGAGGCGATGCGGGGCGTTTTTAAAGGTTTTCAGTCCCGCGCGGATCGCCGGCACTGAAACACCCGCCAGGTAGGCTGCCGATACGGCGGCCATGGTGTTGATCAGGTTGTGCGGGCCCTTCAGGGTCGTGTCCTCCTGGGCAATGCTAAAGTGCTCGCCGAGATCAAAGCGCATCACCGAGCCGTCATAGTACGCCGGCGCCGCCTTGTCGCGCTGCAACGATACCGCCACCTGCTTGGCGGCGATCTCGCGTTTCTTCAGCTCGGCCGAAATGACCACGTCATCTGTATAGTAGATAAAGTGGTTCGGAACCTTCATGTTCCGGATCAGCTGGAATTTCGAGTCGACATACTTCTGCATGCTATACTCGTAGCGGTCCAGGTGGTCGGGAGTAATGTTCAGCAGCACACCGATGGCCGGTGAAAAATCACACGTACCGTCCAGCTGGTAGCTGCTCATTTCCAGTACATACCAGTCGAACTTCTCGGTTGTGATCTGGCGTGCCAGGCTAAAGCCTACATTGCCCGCCAGCGCAACCTTGTGGCCGGCACTTTGCAGCAAGTGATATGTCAGCAGCGTTGTTGTCGTCTTGCCGTTGGTACCCGTGATGGCGATGATCTTACCATCGATGTACCGCGAGGCAAACTCGATCTCGTCGATGATCGTGATGCCGGCCGCCTTGATCTTTTTGATGATCTCGGCCTTATCGGGAATACCGGGGCTTTTGATCACCAGGCTGGCCATACAAATCTGCTCTTCGGTGTGCTTGCCTTCTTCGAACGGAATACCGGCAGCCGTCAACTCAGCCTTGTACTTGTCTTTGATCGGACCCTGGTCTGACACGAAGACGTCGTACCCCTTCGCTTTCGCGAGTATGGCAGCACCCGTTCCGCTTTCTCCTGCACCTACAATGGCAATCCGTTCAATCATTTTTTGCTTTTTATACTCAAGCGTTCTTTCAATCTCTGTTAGCGGAGCTTCAGGGTGGCCAGCGTCAGGATGGCCAACAAGATGCCGCAGATCCAGAAGCGCGTCACGATCTTTGCTTCGTGAATGTTCTTCTTCTGGTAGTGGTGGTGCAGCGGCGACATCAAAAAGATGCGACGCCCCTCACCGTATTTCTTCTTGGTGTACTTGAAGTACGACACCTGAATGATCACCGACAGGTTCTCGATCAGGAAAATGCCGCACAACACGGGTATCAACAGCTCTTTGCGTACGGCCAGCGCCAGCACAGCAATGACACCGCCCAGCGTCAGGCTACCCGTGTCGCCCATGAATACCTGCGCGGGATATGCGTTGTACCACAGAAAACCCAAACATGCCCCCACGAACGCCGTACAGAAAATCACCAGCTCGGCCAGGTTCGGGATGTACATGATATTGAGATAGCTACTAAAGTCTATGCGTCCTGACAGATACGCCAGGATCGCCAGCGTGATCCCGATAATACCCGAGGTACCTGCGGCGAGGCCGTCGATCCCGTCGGTAATATTCGCACCGTTCGACACCGCCGTGATGATCAGGATCACCACCAGCACGTACAGCACCCAGGTGTACTGGCGCAGTGCCTCGGGCAGGATCTTACCATAGTCCAGCTCGTTGTTCTTGACAAACGGCACGGTGGTGATCGTCGTCTTTTTGTCTTTATAATGCACCTTGTCCGTGGTCGGTCCCGTCTCCCGCTGGAAGTCCTGTACCTCCCGCGTGGTGAGAGACGATGCATTGTCTATTTCGCGCACCACTACAAAGTCGTTGAAGTACAGCGTCAGGCCCACGATCAACCCCAGGCCCACCTGACCTACGATCTTGAAACGACCCGCCAGGCCCTCTTTGTTCTTGCGGAATACTTTAATATAGTCATCCAGGAAACCGATCAACCCCAACCAGCATGTGGCGATGATGAGCAGCACTACGTAGACGTTATCCAGCTTGGCGAACAACAGCGTGGGCACCAGGATGGCCGCGATGATGATTAGGCCGCCCATGGTGGGGGTGCCTTTCTTCTGCATCTGCCCTTCCAGGCCGAGGTCGCGAATGCTTTCGCCCACCTGTTTGCGGCGCAGGAAGTTGATCAGGTTCTTGCCGAAGGTGATCGTAATGAGCAATGACAGGAATGCCGCCATGCCCGCGCGGAATGAAATATACTGAAACACCCCCGCTCCCGGGAAGTTCAGCTCATTCAGATAATCAAATAAATAGTAAAGCATTCCTCGATCAGTATCGCTAGTGTGTCATCAGTTTTATCATACGGGCCACCACCTCGCGGTCGTCAAACGGGTACTTCACCCCTTTGATCTCCTGGTAGTCTTCGTGTCCTTTGCCGGCCACGAGTATAATGTCGTGGTCTTTGGCCATCATGCAAGCCGTTTTGATGGCCTCCTCGCGGTCGGACATCACCAGGGTCTTGCGTGTTTCTGTAGGCGTTACACCGGTCTGCATCTCGCGGATGATCTCCATGGGGTCTTCATCCCGCGGGTTATCCGACGTCAGCACAACCTTGTCGCTAAAGCGGCAAGCGATCGAAGCCATCAGCGGCCGCTTCGTCTTGTCGCGGTTGCCGCCACAGCCCACCACGGTAATAACCTGCTCGTTACCGGTGCGGAATTGCGCGATAGTTTCCAATACATTCTTCAATGCATCGGGCGTGTGGGCGTAGTCTACAATGGCGGTAAACTTCGAGCCGGGCATGACCAGCTCAAACCGGCCCGGGGCACCCTTCAGCGACGAAAGCTGTGTCAGCACCTCTTCGGAGTCCTCACCCAACAACACCGCCGCGCCATAGACGCCCAGCAGGTTGTAGGCGTTGAAATCGCCGATCATCTTAAACCATACATTCTTACCGCCGATCTCCAGCTCGAGTCCTTCGATGGAATTGGTAATGATCTTGCCTTTGAAGTCGACCATCTTTTTCAAGCCAAAGGTGTGCTTGGCCGCGCGCGTGTTCTGCAGCATGACCATGCCGCGTTTGTCGTCGGCATTGACCAGGGCAAACGCGTCGCTGTTCAGATCGTCGAAGTATTTCTTCTTGGCTTTGATATAGTTCTCGAACGTTTTGTGATAGTCCAGGTGATCGTGCGTGATGTTGGTAAAAATCGCGCCAGCGAATTTTAATCCGGCAATACGCTCCTGGTCCACCGCGTGCGAGCTCACTTCCATAAATACATGCGAACAGCCGGCCTCCACCATGCGCTGCAACAGTGCGTTGAGCTGAATGGGGTCCGGTGTAGTATGTGTTGATGGAACGATCGTGTCATTTATACGATTCTCAACCGTCGAGATCAGGCCTACGGCGTATCCCAGCTTGGTAAAGAGCTGGAACAATAACGTCGCCGTGGTTGTTTTACCATTGGTGCCCGTCACACCGGTGAGCTTGAGTTTATCCGAGGGGTTGTTGTGGAAGTTTGCAGCCATTACACCGAGTGCATGCGCGCTGTTTTTTACGGTTACATAGGTTACCGTCTCCGAGATCATCTCCGGCAGCTTCTCGCACACCACGGCCACGGCTCCTTGCGCTACGGCCTTTTCGATATACACATGTCCGTCAGACTGTGTGCCGCGTACCGCTACAAACAATGTTCCAGGCGTTACTTTGCGCGAGTCAAAGCAAAGATTCGATACTTCCACGTGCATATTGCCATAGCTGGAAGTCAGCGAAACTTTATAGACGATATCTTTGAGCTCTGCCACGTTTATAATCCGGTATATTTTTTTCTACGGTCTCTCCCGAAGTATACTTCTAAAGTTATCCACAATTTTTATTCACAATTCCACATTGAGAATATTTTACCCCAGGCGTATATAAATCCTGGCGCCTTTATTTACGCGTGCCCCGGCCGTGATCGACTGTTGTTGCACACGTCCTTTGCCCTCGTAAAACACATTTAAACCCGACTTCTCCAACAAGAAGATCGCATCGCGAAATGTCATGCCCATAACATCGGGCACCAGGTCGCGACCGCCTGCAGCCTTCTTCCAATTCACGCCGTCACCGGTGCGAGATGATCGTACCCACTCCTCTTCCGTCTGCGAGTGGTTTGAAATACCCAGTTCGTTGCAAAGCATGGTCAGCTCCTGCTGGTTACCCGCACGGATCACCGGCAGCACATCGGTCTTCGCAAACTTCCGCACATCCATCGGCTCGTGCAGGTTGATGTCACGGGCGTAGATGTTGTCGGCAATCTCTTTAAACACCGGCGCCGCCACGCTGCTACCGTATTGATACCACCCACGCGGATTTTTGATCAGCACGATGGCGCTATACTTCGGACTGTGTGCCGGAAAGTATCCCACGAACGACGTGATATACTTCCGCGTATAGCGGCCGTTCTCCAGGATTTGCGCTGTACCCGTCTTACCGGCAATGCGGTAGTGAGTCCCCCGGATGTTCTTGGCCGTGCCTTTTTCAACAACACCCTCCAGCAGCAGTTGCAGCTTATCGAGTGTTTTGCCCGAGCAGATCTGGCTGTTCAATACTTCTGTTTCAAACTTTTCCTCCTCTTCGTCGGCACGGCTCACCGAGCGCACAAACACCGGCTTGATCATCTTGCCGCCGTTTGCCACGGCATTGTACAGGGCCAGCGTGTGCAGCGGCGTGATCTCAAAACCATAACCATAGGCCATCCAGGGTAAGCTGATCCCGCTCCATCCTTTTTGTCCGGGGCGTTTGATCTTCGGCATCGGCTCGCCTACCAGTTGCACACCGAGAGGCTTCGACAGCTTGAGTCTATCTATATAGTCTACAAACTTCTGCGGCTTCAGGCCAAAGTGTTTGTCTACCAGCCTGGCCATCGCTACGTTGGAAGAATGCTCGAACGCCTGCTGAATAGAAACACGGCCCAGGCCGTTTTCTTCGTGGTCGCGTACCGTGCGGTTATAGAAGGTGTACTCACCGTTGCCTACGTCTATTGTGTCGCTCAGCTCGATGTTAGTGTCTTCCAGCAGGGCCATCATTGTTACCAGCTTGAAGGTCGATCCCGGTTCGAACAGGCCGCCGGCCGCAAAGTTGAACTTCTCGTAGAAGCTACCCTGGCCGTTGCTGCTCAGGTTGGACACGGCCTTGATCTCGCCTGTGCTTACTTCCATCACCGCCACCACGCCGTCGTCGGCATTGTGTGCTTTCATGGCCTTGAGCAGTGCCGTCTCGGCAACGTCCTGCAGGTTTATGTCCAGCGTAGTTTGCAGATCCAGACCGTTAACAGCCTTTACGTTGTTAGCATCCTGCACCGGCATCCATACACCACCGGCCAGTTTCTGGTAATAGGCATAACCATCGGTACCGCCGAGCTGCTTGTTAAAGCTGTATTCCAGGCCTGCGCCGACTTCGTCTTCATTGACATACCCAATGGTACGGTCGCTCAGGTTTGAGAACGGCCGGTAACGGCGATCGATCTTTTCGAAGATCGCGCCACCCCGCAAACGTCCTTCGCGGAAGATCGGCCAGGCCATCATCTCTTTTTTACCCTGGTAGTTGATCTGCCGGCGATTGAGGATCACGTATCGTTTGTTTCCCTTCCGGGCGTCGATCAGCATCCGGCGATAGTCTTCCGTCGACTTGTCTTTAAAGAACAACGACAGATGTCTTGCCAACGAATCGATACCTTTCTTAAAAACCTCTTCCTTCACCACGGTAGCATCAAACGCCACTTTATAGAAAGGCAACGATGTAGCCAGCAGGCTGCCGTTGTCGGAATAGATGTTGCCCCGCGTGGCTTTCACGCGCCGGTAGTCGAATGAAATGCGCTCGCCCATCTTCGCCCACTTCTCCCCCTCCACAAACTGAATATGTCCTGTTTTAATGACCACCGCAATGGCAAACAGGACGACAAACAGAAATGCGATCCGTACTCTTAATAATATGGACTTCTTAATATTCACCGTCTCTTACTACTATCTTATAGGGTGGAGTCAAGCTTTCTTCCAATCCATGGTCTTTTACTTTACGCGCTACCTCCGATTGTTTGCTGGCAAACATCAAGTCGGCCTTCAGCGTGGTGTAATCCGCGCGCAGATCCTCTACCTCCGCCTGTATGGCGTTGATGCCCCGCACGGTCTTTTCTGCATAGTGCGTGTTGCTGATATACAAGATGCCCAGCGCCAATACAAACAGGATCTTCGGCAGATACTGCACCGGGAAACCTTCTTCGAAGTAGGTTTCCAGTTTGATGCCGCGCTCCAGGGCAGCAAACAAACCACCACCACCGTTGCCGGCGGTTACGGACGGGTTCTTGCTGGGGCGGATCTTAAATTTGTTTTCGCTCATCGTATTACCGGGCGTATGCTTTTTCGTATTACTTCCTGTCTTCCAGTCTCTCGGCGATCCGCAGTTTTGCGCTGCGTGCCCGCCGGTTTTGTTCAGTTTCTTCTTCCGATGCTTCGATCGGCTTCCGGTTCACCGCCTCAAAGGGTTTCAGCTCGTGGCCGTAGAAGTCTTTCTCTACTTCGCCAAACACTTTTCCTTTGTTGATATAGTTCTTCACCATTCTGTCTTCCAGTGAGTGATAGGACATCACCACCAGCCGGCCTCCGGTATTCATGACTTCGCCACATTGGTGCAAAAAATCTTCAAGAGCTTTCATCTCTGTATTCACTTCGATGCGGAGCGCTTGAAACACCTGGGCGAAATATTTATTCTCCTTGCCGCGCGGGGCTATGCTTTGCAGCACCGCCTTTAGGTCTTCCGTTCGGACGAAGGGGCGATTGGCGCGTTGTTGGGTCACCAGCTTCGCGGCGGTCCGGGCGTTTTTGAGTTCGCCGTACATGCCGAAGAGCTTGTGCAGGTCTTGCTCTGTATATTCGTTCAACACCCGTGCTGCGGTAAGCGCCAGGTTCTGATCCATGCGCATATCGAGCGGGCCGTCAAAGCGGGTAGAGAAGCCACGTTCCGGTGCGTCGATCTGGTGTGAAGAAATGCCGAGATCGGCGAGAATGCCGTCAACCTTGGTAATACCGTTTAGCTTCAGGTACTTTTTCAAGTACATGAAGTTTGCCTGACAAAATGTAAAAGAACGATCCGTGATGCCGGCGGCTTCACGCTTGGCATCTTCATCCTGATCGAAGGCTACCAGCCGGCCGCCCTGGAGATTCTCCAGTATAACCTTACTGTGCCCCCCGCCACCGAACGTCACATCGACGTAGGTGCCTTCGGGTTGAATACGCAGCGCTTCGATACATTCGCGGAGCATGACAGGTTTGTGATAACCTTCTGTCATAGCTACTCGCCCAGGTACTTCTGCGCCAGAGTCGACAATTCACCTGGATCTTGAATCAGGTGCTTCTCGTAAAGGGCAGGATTCCATACCTCTACTTTGTTTCCCATACCGACCAGGATAATGTCCTTTTCGATCTGGGCGTGCGCCAGGTATTTCTTGGGGAGCAGGATCCGGCCGTTGTTGTCCATTTCGACCTCCGTGATCCCCGCGAAAAAACTGCGCTGCAGCGGTACAGCCTCTTTGTTAAACTCATTTAACCCCGAAATCTTCGAGAAGACCTTGTTGAACTCCACCATCGGGTAGATTATGAGGCAAGGATCGAGCGACTTACGGATCATCAGCACATTGCCGTCAGTCTCAGGCAATTGCGCCTTGATCCGCGCAGGCAGGACAAGTCTGCCCTTCGCGTCAAGTTTGCTCTCATATTCACTGGTGAAGAAAGTCATAGACGTGTAGTGGTTGTCTTTTTCTCCTAAGCAAACATAAGTATTTTCATACCACTTTCAACCACTTCCTACCACATTTTTGCATTTTTAACGAAAAAGCACCCGAAAACGCACTTCAAAAGTCATTTTAAGTGGCTAAACGACATGAAAGAAAGTGTATGGACCCTGCGTTTTTGGTTCAAACAGCGGGTTTCTGACAGGCAGAAATGCCAAAGTGGAGTAAAGTGGTTTAAAAAAAGCGCTTGATGCGATCACAAGGAGCAGCAAAGCTTGCTTCAGCCAGGGCCATAAAAAAAAGGCCGCCTCACCTTTTGTGAGACGGCCCCTACCTAACCCTCTGCCCCTTTCCCGAAGGGGCTCTAACCTAAAACCTAAAACTATTTAAAAGCGTTTGCGCGGTCTATGCATTATTGACGTTCCGCTTGCATGCGGGCTACGCCCTTGGACACAACCCAGGACGGTGTGCCGCCGGTAACAACACGCACTGCGGGACGGGCCGTGCGGCGAGTGCTCGCGGCCGCTACACCCTTCGATACGACGGGACCAGCAGCACCCGTAGTGACAACGGCAGGTGTATAGCCCGTTTCACGGAATTGCAATCGTTGTACATCTTTTGAAATCCACACCGGAGCGCTGTCTTTTTTCTCACCTGTCTGTGCCGACGCCGTAAACATCACACAGCCCGCAAAAAACATCATTAACCCTAGCTTTTTCATATGTATTGATCGTTTGTTTCCTCCCCCAATTTTACGGTACACACGCGGTAAACGATATTAGGATCCACTTATAACCCGATTAGAATTATATTAGGACATTAGAAATGCATTAGGATGTCAGTATTATCCCGCAACAACTCGCATTAAATTCCGAAACCGTTTATTATAGGGGTGTTATGAGAATATTGGTCGTCGAAGATGAAACAAAAGTCGCCGAAGTATTAAAGCGCGGCCTCGTAGAAGCCGGGTATGAAACCGACGTTGCCTACGATGGACAGATCGGATTGCGTCTGGCCAAGAGCGGCAGCTACGACCTCATCGTGCTTGATGTGAATTTACCGTTGCTAAATGGCCTGGAGCTCTGCAAACAATTGCGTGAGAAAGATGAGCTCACACCCGTGCTGATGTTGACCGCGCTGGGCATGAGCGATGACATCGTCGCCGGACTAGAGGCAGGCGCCGATGACTATTTGCCCAAACCTTTTCGCTTTAACGAGCTGTATGCACGCATCAAAGCGCTGACACGCCGCCGGCATGTACAGGCACCGCTGGCCGTGGCAACCGATAGCGTCACACCACCGGAAGAGAAGCTCATACTGGCCGACCTGGAAATCGATTTCGACGCGCGCGAGGTAAAACGCGCGGGTAAATTGTTACAGCTTACGGCAAAAGAATATGCCTTGCTGGAGTACCTGGCCCGCAACGCGGGGCGTGTGCGTTCGCGGCTGGAAATTGCCGAGGCCGTGTGGGGGCTGAACTTCGAGACAGGCACCAACTTTATCGATGTATACATCAACTACCTGCGCAATAAGATCGACAAACCGTTTACGCCCAAACTTATCCATACCATCACAGGCTTCGGCTACGTGCTAAAATTACCGGAGTTGTGAAAATAAGACAGCGCCTTGCCCTGCGTTTTATGATCGTGAGCGCACTTGTAACCGGTGCCATCCTGATCTTTATTTACCTCTTTACCCGTGGCTTTGTACATGCCGACTTTGTCGATCGCCTGACACAACAGTCCAGCCTGGAAGTATTACATTATGCCACACCGCATGTACGCGACGTGATGCCTGCTGGCTCGTTCAACCTGGTAAACCCATCCGTATCCATTTATACCCGCGACGGGAAGACGCTGTACAGCCGGGGCGAATACAACATTCCCCCTACCTGGCTCACCTTCCTGCAACAGAACGATGTCTTTAATGCCGAGCGTGGTGAGTATACCACCGCCGGACGCAAGCACGTAGTGAACGACGTCTTATATTTTGTTTTTGTCTCCGCCAAAGACTTGCCCGGCGAGCGCGAGCTGACGTTCCTGCGCAAAGCGACCGTTACGGGCTGGATCGTCAGCCTGGTCCTCTCCTATTTATCGGGAGTATATTTCTCCGGGAAAGCGTTGCAACCGGTAACACGCGTCGTAGAAGAAGTGAACCAAATCACGGAAGACAATCTGGGCCGGCGCCTGGAACCCGACCGCAAGGACGCGGCGGTAGACGAGATCGACGAACTGATCCTAACGTTCAACGCCCTGCTGGGGCGTATCGAGCGCGCCTTTGTCAATCAACGACGGTTTGTACAAAACGCCTCGCACGAGCTAAAGACACCCCTCACCGCCATCATGGCGGAAGTAGAGCTGGCACTTACCCGGCAGCGGCCACCTGAGGAATACCAACGCACCCTGCACGTAGTCTTGCAGGAAACCGAACGACTCGCTACGATCACGCAAGGGCTCCTGACGCTGGCACGCCTGGAAGAAGGACCGAAAACCGAAATGAACACCCTTGACGTGTCAGAGCTGGTAGACCGAACGCTGGCGGCCTTCAGCCTCCACCACCCCGAGCGCACGGTGATCCGTGAAGGGAAATTAGGCTCGGCGCCGCTGCAAGGCAACTTTCACCTGCTGCAGACCGCGTTGCTCAACATCCTGGACAATGCCTATAAATACTCCTCCGGCGACATCTCGGTCATCCTGAGCAGCACCGACCGCGACGTGACCATCGTGATCCAGGACTACGGCATCGGCATTCCGCCCGACGATCTGCAGCGGATACGCGTGCCGTTGTTCCGCGCCTCCAATGCATGGTCCATTCCGGGGGCAGGGCTTGGATTGTCCTTAGTCGACCGTATCGTGTGGGTACATCGCGGCACTTTTCAGATCGCCAGCGAAGAAGGCGAGGGCACACGCTGCACCGTGCGACTGCCCCTGACTTCGTAAACAAATCCGGCAATATATAGTAAAGCACTAGTCCCTTAGGGACGCAACATATCAGCCCAGGCTGAAGGCCTGGGTCTGTGATGCACGAATACGCAGCCCTGTAAGGGCGTAACAATTTTTTACTCCGCCGCCAATACCTCGGCCGGGTTCGTCACCGCGGCGCGAATGGACCGATAGCCGACCGTGAGCAGTGCAATGATCAGCGTGACAACGACCGCCAACAGGAACACCCACCACGGCATGTCGATGCGGTAGGCAAAACCTTGCAGCCAGTTGTCCATGAAGAAATAAGCCAGTGGGGCGGCCAACGCAAACGCTATCAGGATCAGCTTGATAAACTCGCGCGTAAAGAGCATGACGATGCTGGCCACCGACGCGCCCATGACCTTGCGGATGCCTACCTCCTTTAGCTTCTGATTCGCCATGAAGGAAATCAGGCCATATAATCCCAGACAACCGATAAAGATGGAGATGCCCGCAAAGATCTTGAAGAGCGTAAAGGTGCGCTCGTCCTGCCGGTATTGTCCGGCGACTTCCTCGTCGAGGAACGTATACTCGAAGTAGAAGTCGGGGTATACACTTTCCCAGGCCGTCCGGATGGCGGCAATGGTTTGCGATAGGTTCTGGCTGTTCACTTTGATGCCTGCATCATAATAGAACCTTGGAAAGTTCATCATGATCACGGGCACTATGGGTTCGTGCAGCGATGTGGTGTGATAGTCCGCCACGACGCCCGCGATCTCCGCTTCGATGCCATATACGCCGGTGATGATCGTTTGCCCGATGGCCGCCTGAGGATTTGGGAAGCCCAGCCGCCGGATCGCCGCTTCATTTAAGATATACACGTAATGCCGTTGCTCCAGGGGTAAATCCAGGCCGGTTTGTTTTTCGTCCGTATCGTTCAGCCAACGGCCGGCCAGCAGCTTGATGCCGTAGGTCTCCAGGTAATGCCAGTCGACGGGCTTGACGGTGGTGGTGTATCCTTCACTCGACTTTTCGTTCCGCTGAAAATTTGTCCGGAAGACATTGTCCGATGTGGGCGGTCCGAGGGAAAGCGATACATGCTGTACTTCGGGGATGGCTTCCAACCGGGTGCGCAACGACGCCTGCAACGATACGTCCGGTTTGGGCAGCGGCACGTTGATGATAGCCTCCTGGCTAAAACCGAGTGATTTGTCGCGGAAGTAGGTCATCTGCCCGGCAATCACCAGCGTACAGATGATCAGCACCTGGGCAATACCAAATTGAAATACCACCAGCACCTTTCGTACGCCGGCGCCCGACGTGCCTTGCGCTGTCACTTTACTTTTAAGGACTGTCGCAGGATTAAAGCCCGACAGGATAACGGCCGGGTAAAATCCCGAGAAGACAGTTGTAAAAAGAATCAGCACCAACAGAAAAACCAGCAGCATACCGTTCGACAGCAAGTTCACGCGCAGGCTTTTTTCAAGAAATCCATTCAACCAGGGCAACGTCCACTCAGTGATGCAGAGCGAGATCAATACGGCGATCAGCGTAATGAGGAACGTCTCTCCTAAGAAATACAACGTCAGCTGCCGGCGGCGTGCGCCGAGCGTTTTGCGTACGCCGATCTCCTTTGCTTTGCGCATAGCCAGCGCAGTGGCCAGGTTGATAAAGTTTACACATGCGATCATCAGGATAAAGATCCCCAGGATCCCCATCACCCACAGATTAGACGCGTCGATGGCTTTCGTCACCGTGGCATGATCCGTAAACTGCGTATCGAAATGTATCGTGCGCAGCGATTGCAGTTCGAACACACGATTACGATTATGCTCCTTTTCGTCCTTCTTGTA
This sequence comes from Dawidia soli, assembly GCF_018598185.1. GTDB lineage: Bacteria > Bacteroidota > Bacteroidia > Cytophagales > Cyclobacteriaceae > Ohtaekwangia > Ohtaekwangia soli. Next base: position 40,447 of record NZ_JAHESC010000020.1, on the reverse strand, counting down.
GTATTTGTCGATAAATCCTTCCAGTCCTTTTAAAACTGTCTCGGGCGTCATGTTATCCGGCAAGACAAAATACGTATAGCCGGCCGCCGTCATGTCCCACGAGTCGAGCGGAAACCCGCCGAAGATATCGCTCTTCAGGGAAGCCATGGAAATGACCATCGTGAACTGGATGTGCGACTCGGGCACGGGGTCCTCGATAATGCCCACCACCTCCAGATCTTCCACACCGTTGTACCGGATCGTGCCGTGATCCTGCCCCTTCAGCAATTTGTCAGCCGTGGACCGGGTCAGAAATACTTTGCCCGGTTCGCCCAGCTCAATTCTGGGGTTACCCGACAGTACCTTGAAATCAAATACCTCAAAGAATAACGAGTCGGCGTATACTATATCTTTCAACATCCGCTTGTCGTCGCCCACGGCCACCAGGCTTTCGTCCTGCACGTGGATCTGCGTGACCAGGGGGATTTGGGAAAAGTCGTTGCGAAATGCTTTGGCGACGGGGTACGGGGTCGCGGCATTCAGCTCTTCGCCTGACGACGAACGGGTACGCTGTGTAATGCGGTAGATGTTGTCATAGTGTTTGTGAAAGCGATCGAACCGCACCTCATACGAGATCAACAGGAAAATGATGATGCAGGCCGTCAGGCCGATAGTCAATCCCAGCACGTTAATGAGCGTATAGCTCCGGTTGCGGAGGACGTTTCGAAAGGCAAGCAGCAGATAATTCTTGATCATAAAGCCGAAAGTTAGTGATCCAGGTCATCCAAATGCAGTGCCACACTCGCAATTATCTATTCTCCAATCAATTACACATAAAGCACCATAAATTCACACAGTAAAGTGTATCACTTCCGATACACTCATTTGTTTGTTTCCGATACAATTCTCTACCTTTCCCGACGACAAAAACACGCGTATGACCACCGCCTCGGTATTGATTGTTGATGACGAACGGGACATCCTGGAAACCGCGCGGATGTTCCTGAAGCAAGAGCTGAGCACCGTACATATCGAAGGCGACCCCACACAGTTGCCGGCGCGGATGAAAACAACGGACTACGACGTGATCCTGCTCGACATGAATTTCACGCGCGGCGTGAACGACGGTGAAGAGGGATTTTACTGGCTCAGCGAAATTCTACGCCTCGATCCACAGGCGGTTGTCATTCTCATTACCGCCTACGGCGAAGTGGATCTGGCGGTAAAGGCGATGAAGAATGGCGCGACGGACTTTGTACTTAAACCATGGAAGAACCAGAAGCTGCTGGGCACCATCCTCTCGGCCTTGCAGCTACGCCGTTCGAAAAGGGAAGTTGTCCGGTTAAAAGAAACACAGGAAAAACTTAGCGGCGACCTCGATCATCACTATCATGAGTTCATCGGCACCTCACCCGCCATACAGCGCGTCCAAGAGCTTATTACACGGGTGGCCGCGACCGACGCAGACGTGTTGATCCTCGGTGAAAACGGCACGGGCAAGGAGTTGGTCGCGCGGGCCATTCACCGGCAGTCCGCACGGCGTGACCATGTATTTATCAGCGTAGACCTGGGGGCCATTAGCGAGACGCTTTTTGAGAGCGAGCTGTTCGGACATGCAAAGGGCGCCTTTACCGACGCACGCCACGACAAGGCCGGCCGCTTTGAGATCGCCGCGGGCGGCACCATCTTCCTGGACGAGATCGGCAACCTTTCCCTCGCCCTGCAAGCCAAATTGCTGACGGTGCTGCAACACCGCCGGATACAACGGGTGGGCTCGGCTAAAGAACTGGCGGTAGACTTCCGGCTGATCTGTGCCACGAACATGCCGCTGCACGAGATGGTCTTCGACAAGAGATTCCGGCAGGACCTGCTCTATCGCATCAACACCGTTGAGATTCGCGTGCCGTCGCTGCGCGAGCGGACCGACGACATCCCCCTGCTGGCCGAGCACTTCCTGGCGCGCTATGCACAGAAGTATAAGCGACCGGGTATGAAGTTCGATAAAGCCGTGTTAAGCCGTTTGAAGAAATATGCCTGGCCCGGCAACATTCGCGAACTGCAGCACGCGGTAGAACGCGCAGTGATCCTTACCGAAGGTAAAGTTATCGCCTCCGAAGGGCTGCTTACCGGCGGCGTCACGCGCCAGCCCGTTACGGCTGCTCCGCAGACGCTCGACGAAATGGAGAAACTGTTTATTCAGCAAGCGTTGGCCAACCACCAGGGCAACGTCAGTACCACGGCCCGGACATTGGGCCTTACACGCACTGCACTTTACCGCCGAATGAAACGCCATGGCATTTAATCAAAACTTTACGGTACAGATCGTGATACGCACGACACTGCTGCTCATGAGCATGGTAGCGTTTGCCTGGCTCTTGCAGTATCCTCACATGCGGTTTAACCAGCTTACCGTTGCCCTGCTCGTAGTGTTGCAAGCCGGCGGCCTGATCTGGTACGTGCAAAAGACCAACCGCGCGCTGGAGCGTTTTTTCCTTGGCATCCGTCACGGCGACCTGACCATGACCTTTCAGCAACCCTCCGGCGGCCGCAGCTTCCGCGCCCTGGAAGCAAGCATGCAACAGGTACTGGAAGCGTACCAGCAGGTAAAGGTCGAAAAGGAGGCGCAGTATCGTTTCCTGCAAATGCTCGTGGGCCAGTTGCCGATCGGCATTCTCACCCTGGCGGGTGACGAGCTGGTGCTCATGAATCAAACGGCCGCCAGCTTGCTCCAAGTCGACGACACCCGCGATTGGAAGCACCTGCAGGCACAGCACCCGCACCTGACAAAAGCACTCGAAAACCTCGGTGACCACGGGCGCACCCTGGTAGCGCCCGCGCAGGATGCCGGCACCGGGCACCTGGCCGTGGCCGTAAGTACGACCATCATCCTGGGCAAGCCACACCGGCTGATCAGCCTGCAAGACATTCGCACCGAGATCGAGCAGCAAGAGATTGAAGCCTGGCATAAGCTCATCCGTATTCTCACCCACGAGATCATGAACTCCGTTACGCCCATTGCGTCGCTGACGGAAACATTACAAGATATGCTCACCGATGCCTACGGGCAACCCAAGCCGTATACCACTGTAACAGCCGACAACCTGGACGATATCCGCTTCTCGCTCAACACCATTCACAAACGCAGTGAAGGCCTGCTGAGCTTTGTCGACAAGTATCGCACGTTGTCGCGCATACCCCGGCCTGCCATGGGCTCCATTCACCTCCCCACATTCTTCGACCATCTCAGCAACCTCCTCACACCCGATCTACAACGCCAGGGCATTACACTCACGACAACGGCAGACGATACAGCCTTGACGATTGCCGGCGATGCAGCGCTGATCGAGCAAGTCATTATTAATTTGGTGAGCAACAGTACGTATGCGCTACAGGCCACGCAACAGAAGCAGATCTCGCTCCGCGCCTATGCAGGCGACCGGCACACGATCCTGGAAGTGACCGACAACGGCAAGGGCATTCCGCCGAAAGAGATCAACGATATCTTTATACCGTTCTTCTCCACACGGAAGGAAGGTATGGGCATAGGGCTGAGCTTGTCGAAGCAGATCATGAGCCTGCATGGTGGAACGATTCGGGTACAGTCCGTACCCGGCCAGGGCGCATCCTTTCAGCTATACTTCAAGAAACAATCTTAGTTGGAGTGAGGCGTTAAAAGTAAAACCTACAACAACACATTATCCCGATGCAGCACCTTCAGCGTACTATTCTTGTAATTCCGTCCAATCGGTATCTCCAGACCCCCTACCCGCACCGAGTGCACCGTAAACGAAGACACATGGTCACACGCCACAATAAACGACCGGTGTATCCGCACAAACTTGCTCTCCGGCAGCTTCTGCTCCAGGCAACTGATCTTCTGGTAGGTAATGATCTGACGCTGCTCGGTTTTGATGCGAACGTAGTCGCGCAGACTTTCGATGTATAGTATATCTTTCAGAAAGACCTTGATCATTTCGCGATCCTCTTTTACATAGATATACGCACCGTCAAAAGATTGCACGCCGGGCAATACTTCTTCGGTCTGGGCAATGGGCTGACGGAGCTGGTATATCTTGCTGATGCTGCGCAGAAAGCGATCGAAAGAGATCGGCTTTAACAGGTAGTCTACGACATCCAGGTCGTAGGCTTCGAAGGCGTATTCACGGTAGGCAGTGGTGAGTATCACGCGGGGGCGCTGCTTGAGGGACTTGAGCAGCTCGATGCCGGTGATCTGGGGCATCTGTATATCCAGGAAGATCAGGTCTACGGGCCGGTTCTGGATAACGGTAAAGGCGTCGATGGAATTCTCTGCACTTTTTACCAGGGTCAGGCCGTTCACATTGGCGATGTAACGCTCCAGCAACTGCCGGGCCAGGGGTTCGTCATCCACGATCAGACATTTCATACGCTACGGGGCTAGGGTTCAATTCTGTATAGGAGTCTTCTTCTTTTTCTTCGAGGGTCAATCGCAATACGACCAGGTAGGAGTCTTCTTCGTCCAGCACGTCCAGGTGGTAACAGCCGGGGTACATCAGGTCGAGACGTTTTTTCAGATTATCCAGGCCAAAGCCCGAATGAAGGTTGGAGCGATAAGGGCGCTCACTTTCCGGGGGCTTGCTGTTCTCGACTTTAATGATCAGCACGCCGTCTTGAAAGCCGATGTCGATGCGGATCCACGCACCGGTCAGCTGGTGGCTGACGCCGTGCTTAAAACCATTCTCCACAAAGGGCAGCAGCACGAGCGGTGCAACTTTTAAGTGCCCTACATCATCGTATATATTAAAGGCCACCTCCAGGCGGGCATCGTAGCGGATCTGTTCGAGGGCAATGTAGTTGCGGATGTAGTGTATCTCCCGTTCGAGCGGTACTTCGGCGTGATTGCCTTCGTAGAGCATGTAACTCATGAGGCTGGAGAGCTTATACACGATCTCGGGTGTCTTCTCGGATTGCTGCAGGGCCAGCACGTATAAGTTGTTGAGAGTATTAAAAAGAAAGTGAGGATTGATCTGCGACTTGAGCAGCTTGAGCTCGGCTTCGAGCATTTCTTTCTGCAACTGCTGCCGCGCGTCTTCGAGCGCCCGCGTGGCCTGCTCGTGCCGGTACCACTGCCGCACCAGGTGAAAGGACGCCAGAATGCCCACCACGGAATAGATCGAGAAGATGGTGATCAGGATCTTGGGTGTAAAAAAGACGCCCACGCTCATCGCTTCCGGGTAATAAAGCGGATAGATAACATAATACCCCACAACACGGGAGATGATCCCAAAGACCGTCATCGACAACAGCAGCAGGAAGAGGAACCCAGCATACCGGCGCTGAATGAAGAAGCGGTCGATCAGTACATAGAGAGTATAGTACGCCGCCACCAGCTTGACCGGCAGATCGATCAGCGAGCACGCCAGGCGGCGCGCGTAGTCGCCATCGACGCGGCCCCAGACAATGCCCTCATAGAAGACGTAGGCCATCCAGAAGATCACGTGCAGCCAGATGCGGTAGCGATCTTGCCGGAGGTCAAAAAAGGACATTTTTCTATCCATGGCAGGCATTATCTCTCAGCATATACTGTGAATGTCTGAAATAGGTTATAGAACTGCATTCTTTTTAGACAAACGACACTACCGGCCATACAAACGACTTTAGTCGACCGCTGCGGGCTTTTGTGCGGCCCAGGCGGTATGTAACGTTGCGCACGTAACCTTGGTCTAATTGGGCAGTACTGTAAGAAACCCGTTGCTTTTCTTCGCAGTACAATGTCTCTAAAAACAAACTGTGTATGGCACCAACTCTTTACCGTCATGATTCCGGCAAGTGGCTCGCGGGGCTGCTGCTGATCGCTGTTCTCACACGCTGTGCACCGCAACATACGGACATCTCCCGGAAAGAAGAGGAATATTTTTCCTTTCGCATGGTCAACCGCATACCGGTAGTAAGCGGGCGTATCAATGGCAAACCTGCGTGGTTCATCATTGATACAGGCGCCTCCGTTTCGGTGCTGGACGCCCGTGAAGCCGAGCACTTCGGTTTTCAAGTAGCCAATACGGTGTACCACGAAGGGCTTTCGATCAATGGCCTGGGTGGGCGTACCAACGTATACCAGGTGTCAGGATGTGATCTTGCGATTGGGCGGCTACCGTTGAAATATGTCGCCTGGCACAGTCAGGACATGCACATGTTGTTCCGGACGATCCATGATCACGAAGAGATCCGCATCGCGGGCATCATCGGATCGGATGTGTTATCGAAATACCACATCGGCATTCACTACAACAAGCTCGCCCTGTCATACCGGCTACCACGTCGCGCCGTCCCCATTCCGATGACGACCGATACCCTCTCGATCGCACCGGCCCTGACCTCACTCGTCACACCCCACCTGCCATGAAGCCCACACCTGACAATACCGTCAAACACACGACGGACACGCTGGAGCAAAAGCTACAGAAAAAGAAGGCCCAGCTTCGCCTCGCACACACCCGGCTGAAGGCCGCCCGGCAAAAGCTCAAGAAGCTAAAGGCCGTTGTGTTTTACCAACGGCAGCGTATCCTGGAGCTATACCGTGAAAAAAACATCACCGACGACAAATAGGGGTTGCCGCCCGGGGGACGGGTTGGGTATTTGAACATAATTTCCCGTTCTTTACGCCAACCTGAAACTATGGCACAACCATCTTCACAAGGACAACTCGTCCGCTCGCTGGGGCTCTTTTCGGCCTTCATCCTGACCGTCAGCTCCGTTATCGGCTCAGGCGTATATAAGAAAGTAGCCCCCATGGCCACCGAGCTGCTCTCGGCCGACCTGGTCCTTCTGGCGTGGATCCTCGCCGGCCTCATTACGCTGTGCGGTGCGCTCAGCAACGCCGAAGTAGCGGGCTTGCTGGCCGACTCGGGTGGTGAGTTTGTATACTTCCGTAAGCTATACAATCGTTTTTTTGCATTCCTTTTTGGATGGACAACCTTTACCGTGATCCGCTCGGCGGCGGTAGCCTCCATTGCCTATGTCTTCTCGCAATCGTTCAATGCCCTCGTGCCTCTGCCCATGTTGCCGGCCGAGTGGGCCTCGATTTCCATCGGAGGTGTCTTTACTCCTTTCGACAACTTCGGTGTAAAAGTACTGACCGTCCTGCTGATCATGGCGTTGTCGTACAATAACTATATCGGTCTGAAATTTGGCGAAGGCCTGAGCAAGGCCGTGCTGATCATCGTGGTGTTCAGCATCTTTATGATCGTCATCCTCGGGCTCACCATCGGCGGCGGCAGCCTGGAAACATTCCAGACACCGTCCGTCAACTTCCAGCCACGCGACTGGATGAGCGCCTCGTTCATTCAAAGTATGTTTGCCGCCTTGCTCGGTGCCTTCTGGGCGTACGAAGGATGGAGCGCGACCGGCTATATCGGCGGTGAGATCAAGAATCCCAACCGCAACCTGCCGCTGGCCCTCGTGTTCGGGGTCATGTTTGTCATGGTGGTATACCTGTGCATCAACTTCACCTACCTGTACATCCTGCCGGTAGACCAGATCATCGCCTCCAAAACGTCGCAGAATACCATTGCCGCGGTAGCCGTGGTCCGCCACTTTCTCGGCGAGCCCGGGGCATTCTTCATTGCAATCCTTATTTTGCTCACCACCTTTGGCTGCACCAACACCACCCTGCTGGGCCCGCCACGGTTGTACTATGCGATGGCCAAAGAAGGAATGTTCTTCAAAGCCGCATCGTACATTCACCCGAAGTATAATACGCCCTCGAAGGCCATCTGGATCCAGGCCGTGTGGTCGTCCATTCTGGTGTTTTCCGGCAGCTTCGATCAGCTGACCGACATGCTCATCTTTGCCGCGTTTATCTTTTACGGTGCCACCACCCTGGGCGTATTTGTACTGCGCCACAAGATGCCCGACGTACCCCGGCCATACAAGGCATGGGGGTACCCCTTGGTGCCGGCCATCTTTATACTTTTCTGTATCGCATTGATTGTTATCACACTGATCGGCAAACCGCGCGAGGCGCTGATAGGATTGGCACTGATGTGCAGCGGTCTGCCCTTTTATTGGTATTGGAGCCGGCAGGAAAAGCAGCAGGCTTAAAAAACAGAAAGGGTGTCTTTCGACACCCTTTCTATTAACCTATAGACCTAAACCAACTACGACATATAAAGACAGAAGATTTTATAGCGTTTTGATGGGTCAAAGGTACACGTCATGACGGGAAAGGGTAAGAGGAGAAGTACCCATGCTAAAGGGGAAAATCACCCTTGAAGACAAGGGGCAGAATGCTCCATCTTTGTATCACGCAAAGAGAATCCCTCTCTCGAAAGCACAGGCCAAGGATTTTTGCAAACCCCACAGTTGCAAATCTTTGGCCTCGTTTTTTGTATAGCAGCACGAATCGTCCGACGATTTCTATGGCTTATGCAAGGGTTATAAGCTCTCCTAATTTCAGCCAGCCCTGTAAGGGCTATATAATGCCTATTCTACCTTATAAACCTTATTCTTAATAGCATAGATAACAAGCCCGACGCGGCTCTTGATCTGAAGCTTTTCAAAAAGCGCCTCACGGTACCCGTCGATAGTCTTTGGGCTCAGGAACATCTCCGCAGCGATCTCTTTATAGGTCTTCTCCGTGCAGACAAGCTTGAGGAACTCGATCTCGCGGTCCTTCAGGACCATTTCTTCTTCGGCCCGGTGCAGGGAGCTGAGGACCGTATTGGTGATCTTATCGGAGTAATAGAAGCCCTTTTCCAGCACGTCGCGGAAGGCATCCTGCAACACGGTGGGATTGATGTCTTTCAGCAGGTAGCCGTGGGCACCGGCCCGCAGCATGCGGATCACGGTGGTCTCTTCGTCGTCCATGGACAGGGCCAGGCCCTTGATACGGGGCTGGTGACGGGTGAGCCACTGCATGGTCTCGATGCCGTTCATCACAGGCATGTTGATGTCCAGGAGGCAAATATCGGGTACATTCTCGGGAATGCTCAGCTTTTCGATCAGCTCCTCGCCGTTCTTGACGTGATAAAGTACGGTGTACCTGTCAAATGTATTGATAAGGGTCTTTAAAGCCTGGGCGAAGAGTGCGTGGTCGTCGACAATTACAATAGAATACTGGTCAGGCATGCGCCGTTTTTTTAAAAGTGTACCCTAAAGATAGGTGAACGCCGCGATTTGGGGAAGTTTCAAGGTCATAAGTAGCACCAATGAGGGACGCCCGGCGCTGCATATTGTCCAGGCTGGAGGTGCCCGGCACCCCCCGGGTGCCATTGTGATAGGCGTCTATCAGCAGGCTATCAGCGTGGTAGCTCAGTGTCACCTGCAATTTGCTGGCGCCGGATTGCTTGACAACATACAGAAAAAACTCTTGCAGTATCCTGAATAAAATGATCTCTTCCTCCTGCTCCAGCGAGGTTTCCTCGCCGATAATGGTCATGTTGGCATCCAGGAACTTGAGCCGGTTAAAACGCTGAAGCTCGACATTGATGGATTTGATCAGACCCGCCGCGCCCAGGGCTTCGGGGCTCAGGGTCTTGGACAACAGGCGGATCTCCTTCAAACTGGCGCCGATCAGGTTGTTGACCTCCTCGACGTACTGGCTGTCTTCCTCCGACAGCCGGGGCTGCAGCATGCTGAGCTGTAACTTGGCAATGGACAGCAACTGGCCGACATGGTCGTACAGCTCCCACGACACGTTTTTCAGGCCCTGCTCGCGGATCTCCATTTTAGACTTCGCCAGCTCATCGGCCAGGCGCTTCTCGGCCTCGATACGGGCCAGGATGAATTGGTTCTTTTTACTCTGAAAAATCACAAAAAAGATAATGATGATGACCACCAGCGTGATCAATGTAAGGGTAGCTGCCAAAATTACTTCGCGTTCCATCATCGTTTCTCTCGTTAATCTCTCCTCAATCCCGCCCTAAAAAAATGTGCCGTGCCGCCTGTTTGGTTATGCCGCCCGTCGCATTAATCCGTATATGTGTTGGCTAACGCGAACCCGGTGATAAAGCAACTATACATCACCAGGTTCAGTGTAAAGAATATGATCGACAACATGTCCGAGCTCAGCAACAGCGGCATAAAGTTCACCCCTACCATAAACGGAATGATCCCCGTATAGAACAGGAACAACCCGATGCTGATCCAGAACATGAGGTAGCGCTTAAAATACAATACTTTCTCGGTATTCAATATTTCGGCAAAGAATAACCCAATCGTTACCATCAGCAGAATGGCTCCCAGGGTAAAGGTATAGGAATGAAACGGCGCCGTGAGCGTAAGCCGCTGCATCCACAAAAAATTGATCGTTACGGCTACTGGAAACGCTACCAGAAAGCCCGCCACGATTTTTTTGTACCGCTGGGTCTTCAACGTATAATAATACACGAAAAAGAAGTACACATATTGTACCGACGTCAGCAGGTTATACACAAAATTGTTCTGCACGACCACACCTTCATATAAATGCTTCACCTCAGCCATCGTAAATTCCACGACCGCCACACCCCACAATAAGTATACAAAATGCCGCAGGTGTGACGTGGCGTACTTGCGATAGTACAGCACCGCCACCAGGGCCGCCAGCAGCTCCAGGTATTTGATCAGTCCGAAGAGGCTCATGACCGCCTGTTACTCCGAGCAGTTTGGCTTACACATCTCGCCCATGTTCCCGACCGAGCCCGGCGCCACCGACATCAGCAGGCCTGCCTTGAGGAACATCGCTTCCTTGCTTTCGCCCTTTGTGATCAGATCGTGCACCGGTATAGGCTTTCCGTCTTTATCCAGGTACAGCGGGTCGAAGGCAATATGTTTATCCTGTTTTTTATCGTAATACGTGGGGAGGTATATAAAGGTCTGGTAGCCGCGCTGGTTTTCAGACTCGGCGTCGTCAGGATAAGCAACATAATACAGGCGCAGGCCGGAGACCTCCACACCGATCTTTTTACTCTCTTCTTCGAGGTAGGCAATGTATTCCTTGTAATAGTCCAGCGAGTGCCAGCCATAGCGGGCGTCTTCTTTGCCTTCGCGGAATTTCGTGACGGCGTCGAACCGCGGCTGGTAAGCCTGGTACATTTCGCGCGCGCGCTTTAAACTGATCAGCCCCGAGGGCTTGGGCGGGTGACCGTGGTCTTTCTGACAGCCGATAGACAACATGCAGAGCACGAGCACAAACGGGAGGGTCCCCGTAAAACGTCCAGTTTTCATGGTATAACCGTTAATGAGTTCGCTGTGTTTAACGACTAAACTATACAGAAAACCAGCACCAGAAAACTAAGGGTGCCCGAAAGGGTATTTTTCCCCCCTTCTCCCACTCATGAACACCCCGGAAACAGCGCTAATTCTTACAAATCGGGGTTTTCACGGATAACGACGGAATATTGATAGTATAGCGTTATCGAATGGAATTGATTATACGAGCCGGCCGTATCCTAGCCGAATTTATTCCGGCTGTCATACGCTAAGCCGAGCCCGACAGACGAAAGTTTGTTTTCATCCGCCAGCGCAGCATTGGGAAACAGGCGGCGAAATTCCGCTTGTACCCGCGGCACCTCCGTGGAGCCTCCCGTAAGGATCACCAGCTCGATCGCTTCAGCACCCACCCCGGCATCGTGGATACACTGCGTGGCAGCCTGCGCGATCTTTTCAATCTCGGTACGAATGGCCTCCTCAAAAAGTTGACGCGACACATCGATGAAAAAGCCGGACTCTATAAATTCAAATGGTGCCTGATAGGTGGCGGCCGATGTCAATGCGATCTTGGTTTCCTCCGCGGACGCCAGCAGCGCATGGCCGGTCTCCTGTTCCAGCACGGTGAGCAACCGGCCGAAGCGTTTTTTATCATGCGATTGGTATAACAGCTGACGCGTCTGCGCCACCGTCTTGGTGGTATAGAGAAAGTTCACCTTGCTCCACTCCGCCAGATCGTGATAGGGCTTGAGCGGCACCTCCAGATGTTTCTCGCCATAGGTGCTTCGGTAACCCAGCTCGGGCAGGATGAGCGACAAGCTCAGGTCCTTATCAAAGTCGTTCCCGCCGATGCGCACGCCCGTGTTGGCCAGGATGTCGCCCGTGCGGTCGGTCTTCTTTACGTAAGCGTTAGAGAGACGGATGACGGTGAAGTCGGACGTACCACCACCCAGGTCGGCCACGAGCGCCAGCTTCTCGCCCGCCAGGTTCACCTCGTGGGCAAACGCCGCGGCGATGGGCTCGAACTGAAAGTCTACATACCGAAAGCCCACAGCCTCGGCCATGGCCTTCAGCTCGGCCTGCGCGCGGCTGTCGGCGTCGGGGTCGTTATCGACAAAGTGTACGGGCCGCCCCATCACCACGTGCTGCAGGTCCAGGCCGCTGGCGGCATCGGCTTTGTCCTTGAGGTTTTTGAGGAAGGGCGTAATGATCTTTTCAAACTTCATCACCTTACCGTTGACCATGGTACCCTGCTTCATCAGCGAGGTACCCAGCACACGTTTTAAACTGCGCATAAAGCGCCCCGGGCGACGGGCAAAGAACATGGCCACGGCCTCGCGGCCATAGGTGGGAATGTTGTCTTTGGCGTGAAAGAACAACGCGCTGGGAATCGTCACGTACGTGCCTTCCACCGGCGCCAGCCGTATGCCCTCCGGCGTCGCCAGCGCAACGCTGGAGTTGGACGTTCCAAAATCGATTCCACAGGAAGCATTCATGAGGCAGGCCGTTTTTTGAGCCTGCAAGTATCTGTCAATTTTTCTTCCCCTCCTACTCCTTCCTTTCGCCGGGTAATATTTCCCGGCACAAAACAGTTTTCCGCGTGCCGGCGGCGCTAGCCGTGATGCTTCAGCGTATAGGTCCAGACAATGCGGTCGGTGTGATTGGCCACCGCTTCGGCCAGGCTGCCGTTGACGATGTGTGCCAGACCGGTGCGGCCGTGGGTACCCATGGCGATCAGCTCGGCATCCGTCTCCCGCACAAACTGGTTGATGCCCTCCTCGACGTCGGCATGGTTGTACACGTTCAGCGTGTAGTTGGCCAGCTGGTGCTGCTGCGCAAACCGGTTCAGCCGCTCGTGCGTTACCGAGTCGTCCAGAAAGTTGGCGGGCGTATTGATATATACCAGGTGGAGCGTGGCGCGAAAGAACTCCTGCAGCGCCTTTACTTTACGCATCAGGTCGTCTTGCAAGGTAGGCTCCAGCGTGTTGGGGAAAGCGATGTTGCGCACGTTCCCCAGGAACTTGTCTTTGATGACCATGACCGGCACGGCAGCATGGCGGATGATCTTCTCGGCCGTAGAACCGATCAGCAGCTCACGCAGGCCGCGGGCACCGTGCGAGCCCATGATCACCACGTCGATACCGGCGGCCTGAATATATTCCAGCAACGACGCTTCGGGCGCCCCATACGCCAGCCTGGCTTCAATGTGTATACCCGACGACCGGTGTTTATCGATGATCTTGCGAAACTCCTCTTCGGCTTTCGCTTCCAGCTCCGTATACACGGTGCTGTCAGGAGGTATCGCCGGCACAAAAGCGGCATCGTATACGGCGGGCACGTCGATGACGTGCACCAGGTGAATAACGGCTTCCGAGCGCTCTGCCACGTCGAGGGCAAAAGAAAATGCGTTGAGCGCAGTTTTGGAAAAATCGCAAGGCACCAATATGGTTTTCATAAAATTGTCGTTAAAAGGTTATACAGAGATGACCGGGGAGTATGTGGTCATTATCCGCTCCCTGACCAAAAGTATAGCGTGGCAACCGATAAAAATATGAACTACCTCAGGCAAGGGGGTGACTTTCGTCATTCCGGGCACGTGCTTTTACATATAATATTATTAGCTTTAGCGATCAGACGTACACACGCGTTTGTCGTGCGGCTACAGTGTAAACAGTTATTCCAGTGAAAACGTTTTGTATGAGCTCCCCCAGGCGGATGACAGGTTCGGAAAAGTTGGTGCGGTTATTTATCGTTCTATCGTTATTGTGCCGGTGAGATGGATCCGAACGAATTATTGCAATCGGGATTATTAGAGCTTTATGCGCTCGGTCAGCTGGAAGGCGACGAACACGACAAGGTGCGACACGCCATCGCACACCATCCTGCCGTTGCACGGGAATTCGAACAGATCGAACATGCATTATTCCTGCTGGCGAAAGCACACGCCATCGAGCCGCCGCCGACAGCCAAGCCCCTGCTCATGGCCAGGATCGATTTCCGCGAACGGGTCCGCGGGGGAGAAGTATTAGCACCCGTGCCCCTGTTGAGCCCACAATCGAAAATAGAAGACTTTTCGGCCTGGCTGGACCGCAAAGACCTCAACACTCCTGAAAACTTTGACACGATGTATCTGAAGATCATCGGCCACGATCGCCAGAAGACCACCGGCCTGCTGTGGCTGCGCTACGGTGCGCCCGATGAGACACACACCGACGAGTTCGAGCACTTTCTTATTCTCGAAGGCACGTGCGACATCACCGTGGGCACCGACGTGCACAGCTTCCGGCCCGGCGACTATTTTGCCATTCCCCTGCACATCAATCACCAGGTGCGCGTAACCTCCTCTACACCGTGCAAGGCGGTATTGCAACGTGTATTCGTTCAGCCCAAGGGGTGATCGTTCCGCCCCCCGCGATATCGTCGCTATACCGGCGACTTCGCCAGCTCTCTCTCCAACAGTTCGTCCAGCTTTTCATAGCCGTCGTTCACACCCCTTTCCATGCCCGATTGGATCATGCCATCGCGGTCGTCGACAGATTGAAATACAGAGTGTGTCGTCACGCGCGTACGATTGTTGGCCAGGATCTCGAAGCTGATGGAGTCCAGGCATACGTGGCCGGTTTCCGGCAAGCCTTCGAATTCGAATGTCTGAATGATGCGCACGGGATCCGACACTTCATGAAACGTACCGTGAAAAGCATACTCCTCTCCTTCCGGACCGATGTGAATATACCGGTAGGCACCGCCACTGCGCGCATCGAACTTGTCGATCCGCATATCATAGTCCCCCGGCGACAGCCATCGCGCCAACCAGGTGGCATCGACGTGTGCTTTAAAGACTAGTTCGCGCGGTGCGTCAAACTCGCGGATCATGGTAAGGTCATACTTGCCCGGTTCCGCGACGAGGGTGATTCCTTTTGTTGTAGTCATACGTGTTGTCGTTTAAGTAAGCCGTAATCGTATAGTGTACCAAAACTTCATGCCCGCGCCGGGAAGCATCCCAGGCGGTAAAGCATGTACCAAAGATAGCGGCCATCGACGCGCAGGCGAGGGAGAAAAGCGCCAACCTCGCGGGGCGATCGCGACAATTGATTACGCCTCGGCGACGCGGCTCGACGGCTTGTGGTAAATGGGGAACTTACACGAATTGGCAATGAAACAAAGACGATTCGCTTCGTGGTGCAAGGCGGTTGCCTTGGTGATCATGCTGGCATCGGCCACGGTTACCACGGGAAATAACGTCATCTCCGTGAAGTGGCCGCCGCCGTCCGCCGTTTCGGCCATAACGCCCGTAGCCTGATCATGATACGCCGTTACGACGACCCCCGCTTCGGCGCAGAGGTGCAGGTACCACAGCATGTGGCAGGAAGAGACCGACGCCAGGAAAAGCTCTTCGGGATTGTAGCGGGTGCGGTCGCCGCGAAAGCTTGGGTCAGATGAACCGGGTATAACCGGTTTGCCCGTTGCCGTCACCGTATGGCTTCGCTCATATGCACGATAATTGGAAGTCCCACTGCCGGTGTTGCCCGTCCAGGTAATTTCTACGTTGTAGTGATGTTCGTGCATAGCGATCGTAAGGCTAGATGCTGACTTTCACGAAATCCACCCGAAATGGTTGTGCATTTGCGCAAAAACCGAAATGCTCTACCTTTGACGTATTCCACTCCCAAAACTTCATCTATATGAAAACGACACTGTATATTCTTCTGGCGCTGTTCGCCGCCGGTGCCAGGGCACAACGCGTCCCGGCCGACGTCGTACAAACCTCGCAGGGCCCGCTCACCATCCAACCCCTGCAGCATGCTACGCTGGCCCTTACCTGGCAAGGAAAAACCCTCTACGCCGATCCCGACGGCGGCGATGCCGCGTTTCAAGGTATAGCACCGCCCGACCTCATCCTGATCACCGACATACACGGCGATCATTTTAATCCCAAAACGCTCGAAGCCATTCCCGCTACAAAAGCGATCATCATCGTTCCCCAGGCCGTCGCCGATAAGATGCCCGAGGCACTAAAAGCAAAATCTATTGTACTCAACAACGGCAAGGTCACCAGCCAGCTGGGCATCACGATCGAAGCCATCCCCATGTATAACCTCCCCGAAACAGCAGACTCCAAACATCCCAAAGGCCGCGGCAACGGCTACGTACTCACGTTCGGCGACAAGAAAGTATACCTGTCAGGCGACACCGCCGGCATTCCCGAGATGCGCAGCCTGAAGAATATAGATATAGCCTTCGTCTGCATGAACCTGCCCTATACCATGGATGTACCCGAAGCCGCCGCCGCCGTACTGGATTTCAAACCTAAAATTGTATACCCCTATCACTACCGCGGCGCGAATGGCCTGAGCGACACCAAGCAGTTCAGGAAACTGGTTCAGGCCAAGAATAAATCGATCGAAGTCCGCACCCGGAACTGGTATCCGAATACAACAACACACTAATAAGGACGCTATAAAACTGGCGCCGGTGTTAGCGCCTAGCGAAGCGCAGGCGCGCCACCGGTGCCTGGTATGGAGGCGGTCTCCTGACCGCCTTCGCCCCTGGCGCAGTCAACTCAGCTACTACCAACGACAAAGTATCTACTCCATAAAATTAAACATCCAGTTTATCCCAAACCGATCCGTAATAGTCCCGAAGTAGGCACCAAAGAACATATCCTGCAGCGGCATCGTAACGTTTCCACCTACAGCAAGAGCATCAAAGATGCGTTTCGTCTCCTCACGACTATCGGGCTCCACGCAGATATGCATGTTTGTACCCTGCACCAGCTCAAACCCCATCCCCTTCGGCGAATCAGTAGCCATCAGCAAGTGCCCGCCTGTAATCGGCAGCTCGACATGCAGCACCATCTTCTTTACACTATCGGCCACCGGCGGGTGGCTGCTGTCGGCTGGTATATCACCAAACCGCTTGATCCCTTCGCCGGAAAATTCCGTCTGGAACACCGACTTGTAAAACGTAAAAGCTTCCTCCGCTGTACCCGGGAAATTGAGATAGCTCGACACACGCGGCGGCTTGCCATAGGTACGAAGCTGCTTGCGGATCTTGAACTGTGCCTGGAGGTACTGATCCAGGTTGCCCAGGGCCAGGGTGAAGCCTTCTTCGAAGCCCATCTCCAGCATTTTCCGGAGCCCCGATTCCTCTGCCGCCGTAATGGTTATAACCACACGCGTGCCTGTAGCCGTCGGGTAAAATTCGTTATGCCAGTATGTCTCGGGGATCTCGTTATTCTTAGTACCCGTTTCATCACAGAAAAAATCGGTGGCTTCAAAGCTCTTCTGAGATACGATCTTACCGAAAACGGCAGCCGACCAGTGCCGCTCGTTGTTAGGCCCCACCATGGCGTATAACCATTGACCACCTTCGCGGAAGTCGAGGCTTTTGGTCTCGGTCCGCCAGGGCTTCGGAGCCCACCACTGGTCGAGCAATTCCGGTTCCGTCCACGTAAGCCATACCAACGCTACCTCCGCGTCGAAGTGCCGGGTGATGGTCATTGTTTTGTTTGCCAGGTCTTTGTCGAATTGTAATGCAGGATTACTTGCCATGAGGTTTTGTTTTGAGTTGTTTTAAAACTTTATCCAATTGATCAAACCGTTTTTCCCACAGTTGCCGGAACTGGTCCAGCCACGCGTCCACCTCCTTTAGTTTTGTGGGATTAAACGAGTAGTATATCTCCCGTCCGGAGTGTTCCTGTTGCACCAGCTCGCACTCGGTCAGGATGCGGATGTGTTTGGAGACCGCCTGCCGGCTGGTATCAAAGTGCTCGGCCAATGCGTTGGGCGTCATAGCCTGTATCGCAATGAGTGTTAAAATGGCCCGCCGCGTGGGGTCGGCGATCGCCTGAAATACGTCCCTTCTTTCAATCATACGCTTAATTTGAAACTATTTGGTTGCAATATATACGCAACTACGTGGTTTCGCAAATCTTTTTATAACCCCATGCAACCTTTCCCCCTTAGGAGGTATCTTCACACAGGTACCCCTATTCTCCACCGTAAACCCTTTCTGCATATGTTGAAGAATTTCCTCATCATTGCCTGGCGGTCGATGTCACGGCAGAAAATGTACACCGCCATCAATATCGGCGGCTTTGCGCTGGGACTTGCCACGTGCATGCTCATCTTCTTATTTATCCGGCACGAGCTGAGCCACGACCGGGCGTACCTCCACGGCAACCGCATTTATCGTCTCTATAATCACTTTACAAAAGACGGCGGCAGCTGGACCTCCATGCCCGCTTCCGTGGCTTCCATCGTTAAAGCCGATTATCCCGAAGTAGAGCTCTCGGCCCGCCTCATTCCCTTTAATTGGTTTAAAGCCGGCAGCAACCTGTTCCGCCGCGAAGAGCAGACCGAGAATACATTTGAAGAGGGCTTTGCGTATGCCGACCAGAACCTGCTTCAGATCCTGGAAATACCGATGGTGTATGGCAATCCGCTCCACGCACTGGACCGGCCCAACACCGTTGTCATCTCCAAAAGCAAAGCCGATAAATATTTTCCGGGCGAAGACCCCGTCGGTCGTACCATCGTCTTAAACGACGAACGCAAAACGCCCTATACCATCGGCGGCGTCATGCAGGATTTTCCCATTACATCGCATTTACACTTCGACTTTCTGATCACCCTGCAAGACGTTGAATTCTGGCCCGGCGAACAAACCAGCTGGTGCTGCTGGAACTACGATGTATACCTGCGCCTGCGTCCGGGAGCCGACCCACGAGTACTGGAGCCAAAGTTCGCCAGCATGCGCGATAAACACCTGCTGGGCTACATGAAGGAAGTGGGCGACCAGTCCCTGGAAGACGTCCGAAAACACCACCACTTCAGCCTGCAGCCCATCGGAAATATATACCTGGGGGCCGATGTCAACGATTCCCTGAAGCATGGTGACATGCGGTATGTCTGGCTGTTTGGCGCCGTTGCGTGTTTTATCCTCGCACTCGCCTGTATCAACTTTATAAATCTCTCCACCGCCCGATCGGCGAATCGCGCAAAGGAAGTAGGTTTGCGCAAAGTAGTCGGCTCGATGCGCATCCACCTGGTGAAGCAGTTCCTGATGGAATCCGTTGTCTATAGCCTCCTCTCTTTTGCGCTGGCGTTACTGCTGGTGTGGGTTGCGCTGCCGTCCTTCAACGCACTGGCGGGCCGTACACTCGCCATGCCGTGGACAGCCTGGTGGTTGTCGCCGCTGATGTTCGGGTGTGCCCTGTTGACCGGCATCGCGGCCGGTATATATCCATCGTTCTACTTGTCGGCCTTCAAACCCATCGACGTGCTGAAAGGCGGTATAAGCCGCAGCGGTCGCAGCGCCGGCCTTCGCAACGGTCTGGTGGTATTCCAGTTTACAACCTCGCTGGTGCTGATCATCGGCACGTTCATCATCTACCGCCAGATGAGCTATATGTTGCACACAAAGATCGGCTTCAGCAAAGACCAGGTCGTCATGATCCAGGGCACCAATACCCTAACCGATGAAGGTCTGAAAACACTGAAAGACGAGATCACGACCCTCTCCGGCGTGCAGCATGTAACGACAGGCAACTACTTGCCCGTAGCCGGATCGCACCGCGACCAGAACTCCTTCTGGAAAGAAGGGCGCAACAAGATCGACAAAGGCGTCTCCGCCCAGCGTTGGTTTGTAGACCCCGACTACCTGGCCGCCATGGATATGAAACTGTTACAGGGCCGGAACTTCGATAAACAGATCGCGTCCGACTCACAGGCCGTCATCATCAACCAGGCCATGGCCCGCGAGCTGGGCTTACAAGAACCCCTGGGCGAACGCATTCAAAACTGGGAGACATTTACCGTCATCGGCGTCGTGGAAGATTTCCACTTCGAATCCATGAAAAGCAAGATCAGCCCGCTGTGTATGACACTCGGCTCCGGCGGATCGGTCATGGCCGTAAAAACCCAAACCGCCGACATGCAAAGCATGTTGCAGGCCATTCAAACCAAATGGGATGTAGTCATGCCGAACCAACCCTTCCGGTATACATTCCTCGACGAGAGCTACGCAAAGTTGTACGAAGACGTACAACGCATGGGCAGCGTGTTTGCCAGCTTCGCGGTACTGGCCATCATCGTGGCGTGCCTGGGATTGTTTGCACTCTCATCCTTCATGGTCGAACAACGCAGCAAGGAGATCAGCATTCGGTTGGTATTAGGCGCGTCCTTCAATACGATCTTGCGATTATTGACGCAGAGCTTCGTACGCCTGGTATTGATCTCGTTTGTTCTGGCAGCACCACTGGCCTGGTACCTCATGCACCGCTGGCTGGACGACTACTCCTACCGCATCGAGCTTACCTGGGATGTCTTTGCCCTGGCGGGCACCGCGGCGCTGGCGATTGCCCTGCTAACGATCAGCTACCAATCCATCAAAGCGGCGCTGGCGAACCCGGCTACACGACTAAGGTCGGAATAAACAAGAAGGGTCCGTTAAAGACCCTTCTTAAAAGCGTTTACAATATAGTCCACTGGCTGGTATAGCAGCGTTTCATTGACCGTAAGCATCGTGTGGTTATTGCCATCTGGCCGGGGCATAAGGATCTTCGCTTCGCGCAGACTCGCCTGCAGCCTATTACCGTCGATCTTTTTGTCGAGCTCCAGGGTATAGATGTTTGTACCGCCGTCCAGCGGGCTGACCTTTACGCCCGGCAACTTGTTCAACGTAGCGAAGATTGATTTAGAGGCTTGGATAGCCTGCTGCAGGCGGGTCTCAAAACCTTCCATGCGGTGTAATGCCATGGCGGCGTTCAGCCAGTTGCCGTACATGGAGCCTCCGTGCACTTTCACCAGGTGCGTCATTTTATCCATCACTTCGCGGGGACCACAGAGTATGGCACCGGCCGCAGCCCCGAAGTATTTATACAGCGAGATGTACACCGTATCGAAATATGATGCATACTCTTTCACCGACACACCCGTCCAGCCCGAGGCTATAAAGAGGCGCGCACCGTCCAGGTGCAGGCCGATGTTGTTGCTGCGGCAATAGGCGCTGATCTTCTTAATTTCTTCGATCGGCACTACGCGCTCGTCGGCGCGGCGTACGGGGTTTTCGATCGACACCGCACCCACAGAAGTTTTAAACACCTCGCCTTGCTTCAAAGACTCTATACCTTCCTGTAACTGCTGCGCTGTAAAGTACGTGGCGTCCTTTGCCAGCGGCACCAGCCGTTTGCCAAAAACAGTCTGCGCCGCATCGCTCTCGTCGCGAAACACATGGCTCGTCTCCTGAACAATGACCTTCGTCTCCTCACCGCTCAGCACGGCGATCGCCAACTGGTTGGCCATTGTGCCGCTGGGCATAAAGACCGCTTTCTCCTTGCCGGTAATTTCCGTAAACCTTTTTTCCAATGCTTCGATTACACCACCCGTGCCATACCGGTCGCGCTCGATACCTTTTGCCGCCTGGTATTTTTGCAGCTCGGCCAGGTATTCCTGCGGCTCATACGACTCCCCGGCTCCGAAGAACTTGACAGTCGGCCCCGTTGGGGCATTTGATAGGTGCTGCCGGGTGCCCGTTGCCAGGACCGACGATACAGGGATCATGGCCGGCAGCAATGCGGTGCCGGACGTCTTCAGGAATTTTCTTCTGTCCAGGTTCATGGGTAGGTGTGTTACAACTGCGGGAAGATAGGCAAGCGCCCAGGTATACACAATATTTATTATGGCGGGAGCTATTCGCTGCGCAGCGCCTCCGCCGGATTGGACCGTGCCGCCCGCCAGGCTTGTATGCCGACGGTGAGGCACGCCACGGTCAATACGCCGAGTGCTGCGGCAGCAAAAAACCACAACGCAATGGTCGTGCGATACGCAAAGCTGCTCAGCCAGGTTTGCATCAGCCAATACGCCAGCGGCGAGGCCACGAGCACGCTGACCAGCACCAGGTAAACAAAATCTTTCGACAGCAATACCAACACGCTGCGCAGGCCGGCACCCAACACTTTGCGGATCCCCACCTCTTTGGTGCGCACCTCGGTATAAAATGTCACGAGGCCGAATAACCCCAGGCAGGCGATCACCAGCCCCACGGCGGTAAAGCCGCTAAAGATGTTGGCCAGGCGGTCCTCGGACTGGTATAACTGGTTAAAAGCATCCTCCAGGAAGTAATAGTCGAACGGCGACTGCGGCTGATGCTTGTGGAAGATGGCTTCCAGCGCAACAATCTTGTCACGCAGCTGTGCGGCCGGATCCAGGCGTATATAGATCACTCCTTCGGCAAGGCTTTTGGATGTATCCGCTCGTATCGAATACATCATAGGCCTGACCGCCTGGTGCAACGAAGAAAAATTAAAGTCCTTGATGACCGCTTTGATCACGGAGTTCTCCTCTACCAGGTGGAGCGGTTTACCAATGTCCTCTGCTGTGAGCCCCAGATCGTGAAGCGCCGTTTCATTGATAACATATTCGGCGGGAGCGCCGGCGAGCGAGTCGGCCGATTGATAATACCATTCTATGTCCAGCGTTTTGAAGAAACCCGGGTCGACGGGGGCGGCATTGACAAACAGCTCCTCGTCGTGCTTCGGCGTTTTGATAAAATAACCGCCGGTACCATATTTATAGAGCGGCAGCGACGACGATGCCACCTGCAGCACACCGGCCTGATCTCTGATCTCTTGTATCAATGCATGGGGGCTCCCCTTCGCCGCCGGGTCGAGACTTACCACCATTACCTGCTCTTTATTGAGCCCGATCTTTTTGGTCTGCATGAACTCGAGCTGCGACTGCACCACCAGGCTGCCGACGATCAGCGCCACCGAAGCCACAAACTGCAGTACGGTCAGCCCCTTCCGCACCCACTGGCCGGACGCCGCCATCCCGAACCGGCCTTTTAGCACGGCGGCAGGACTAAAACGCGTCAACAACAAGGCGGGGTAACTCCCCGCCAGTACAATACACGTAACGAGCAACGCCACCATCACGCCCACGAACGCCGGCGTCCAGATAAATCCGGCGTCGACATGCATGTGGAGCCATTGCACGAGCTGGGGCATACCCAGTTGGATCATCATCAGGGCTACGCCAAATGCCAACGTCGTGAGCATAGCCGACTCGATATAAAACTGCAAGATCAGCGAAGATCTCCGGGCACCCGTCACCTTCCGGATCCCCACCTCACGCGCGCGGATCCCGGCCCGGGCTGTGGTCAGGCTCACATAGTTGATCAGCGCCAATGCCAGAATGATCACGGCGATGCTGATAAACAACCCCAGGTACCGCGTGCCGGCCATATCAGACAAGTTGAAATGCACCGACACCAGGGGAACGAGCTGGAGCTGCCCGTCCACCGACTTCATGTCGGCCGCGTGCATCATGGACTGTTCAATGCCTGCCCGCGCGGTGGGATCGTCTATGCGGAAATACGTCGCGCACGAACCGAGGGCAGCCTTGGGGTAATCATACCCTTCCTTTTCGTCCGGGATAGACGCCAGGGTACTGATCGACGCAATAAAGTCGTACTGGAGAGAAGAGTTGGAGGGGAAATCGCGGGCCACGCCCACTACCTCCAACGGCACCGAGCGGTCGTAGAGCAACGTCTTGCCTACAGGATCCTCTGCACCAAAATATTTATGCGCCATGGCCTCTGTCAGGATCACGGTATGGGGGCGACCCAGTGCCCTATACTCACCCTGCAGCAAGGGGAATGAGAACATGCTGAAGAATGCACTGTCGGAAAAGACAAACCGGCTTTCATAGAACCGGTGCCCGGCATCCGTTTCCACCACGCGCTTACCGCGTTCGCGCACGCGTACATAGTTTTTGATCGAAGGGTTGTTTTCTTTTGTGATGGGCGCGAACTGTACGGACAGGGCCATGATATTGACCTGCTGCCCACCCCAGTTCAAGGCGCCGTTTGCTTTATAGATCTGCGGACCGTGCACATGAAACCGGTCGTACATAACCTCGTGCGACACATACAACAAGATCATCAGACTGACGGCAATCCCCACCGACAACCCCGCCAGGTTGATGACCGAATAGACGCCGAATTTCCTCAGGTTTCGCCAGGCGATGATGCAATAGTTCTTAATCATAGGCTCTAAAGTCTTATCTCGCTACCCAATATTCACGCCACGAATAAACCGCCCTACGGAGCGGCTAGAGGCTGTTATACACCGGCGGGCGCCCACCGTCGGACGAAAGTGTTCGCTGGCGGATAGTAGTAATCTAACATTAATATACAACAAACCGCTAAGTTCGCTATATTTAGACCTCCTACAGTATGTATGGTACAACCTACCCGTAATGCCCCGCCGCGGAACTTTGCGCACAGAGCGCTCCGCGCCCTTAGCTTTCAACGCTCCTGGTTTAAGAAACTCACAAAAGCCGTCTGGATCCTGCTCCTGAGCTTTGTCGTGGTGACACCTTTGTTTTTTTATGTGGTCAGCATCAACCTGTTTGGCCTTTTTGGAGGGATGCCCAGCCTGCGGGCCATTGAAAATCCAACAAATGACCTCTCGTCAGAGGTCATCTCCGCCGATGGTGTTTCACTGGGACGTTACTTTCGCTATAACAGAAGCCAGGTTTCATACGAACAGCTTTCGCCAGCTCTGGTCCAGACCCTTCTTGACTCGGAAGACCGTCGTTTTCGTGATCATTCTGGCATCGACGCACGGGCTTATCTACGGATAATTCTCGGGGCGTTGACGTTTACATATCAGGGTGGCGGCAGTACACTGACACAACAACTGGGCAAGAACCTGTATACGCTGGAGCTCGACGGACCGGCTGCAGACCTGGGAAAGCTGCCTCAGCGTCTTATTCAAAAAACAAAAGAACTGATCATTGCCATTCAGATCGAACGCAATTATACCAAAGACGAAATCTTGACGATGTACCTGAACACCGTCGAGTTCGGCAGCAACGCGTACGGCATTAAGGTCGCGAGCGAGACTTACTTCAATAAACCGCCCTCCATGCTTACCTGGCAGGAGGCGGCCGTGCTGATCGGGATGTGTCAGAACCCCAGTTACTTCAATCCTCATTTTTATGCTGAACGGTCTTTGAAAAAGCGAAATGAGGTACTTCATAAAGTAATGGAATACGGTCACATTTCACGCGTAACATACGACTCGCTGAAAGCGCTACCCCTTGGATTGAACTACTCGGTGCAAAACCAAAACAAAGGCATGGCCACCTATTTCCGAAACGTCATCCAACGCGAGCTCAACAAGTGGTGCACCGAGCACGGCTACGATCTGCGCGATGCCGGGCTAAAGATCTATACCACCATCGACAGCCGCCTGCAGCGCGATGCCGAAGACGCGGTCGCCAACCACATGGCCACCCTGCAACAACAATTTAACCGCGAGTGGCGCCAACGCGGCCTCAACCCCTGGGTAGACCCGCGCACGGGTCAGGAAATAAAGGGCTACCTCGATGCCAAGATCAAACGCACCGACGCCTATCGCAACCTGGTGAAACGCTACGGCGCCGACTCCGATTCCGTCGGCATCTTGCTCCGCGCCAAAAAGCCGATGACCATCTTTACCTACCGCGGCGAGCGCGATACGCTCTTCAGCTCCATGGACTCGCTGGCGTACTACAACCGGTTCTTACAGACCGGCCTCCTGTCGATGGACCCGCGCACGGGCGCCATCAAAGCATGGGTGGGCGGCATCTCGCACAAATACTTCAAGTACGACCACGTACGGCAGGGCACCCGGCAACCTGGCTCTACCTTCAAACCGTTTGTGTACGGCACCGCCATCGAAGCCGGCTATAGCCCATGCCAGGAATTTGCCGATATATCTCCCACGATCCGCCTGCCCGACGGCTCCACCTGGACGCCCCCCAACTCCTCGGGCTCCCAGGGCTCCGGCGAGATGGTGACGATGCGCCGGGCCATGGCGCTGTCGCTGAACTCCATTACCGCGCAGGTCATGCAAAAGGTCACACCGCAAAACGTCGTATCGTTTGCCCAGCGACTCGGCATCACGAGCAAGCTGGACGCCGTCCCCGCGCTTTGCCTCGGC
Organism: Dawidia soli; assembly: GCF_018598185.1. Classification (GTDB taxonomy): domain Bacteria; phylum Bacteroidota; class Bacteroidia; order Cytophagales; family Cyclobacteriaceae; genus Ohtaekwangia; species Ohtaekwangia soli. The sequence goes on along the minus strand of NZ_JAHESC010000020.1, from coordinate 14,313 downwards.
ACCAGCGATGTGACGCTGTACGAGATGGTCGCCGCATATTGCAGCTTCGTCAACCTCGGCATCTACACGCAGCCATACTATATCACGCGCATTGAAGACAAGAACGGCAACGTGCTGGAGAACTTCACACCCAAAACGCGCCAGGTAATGGACGAGCTGACAGCCTATAAAATGATCTACATGCTGCGCGGCGGCGTAGAAGAAGCCGGCGGTACCTCGGAAGGACTCAGCTACGATTTGAAAGACAACAACGAGATCGGCGGAAAAACGGGCACGACCGACAATGCCTCCGACGGCTGGTACATGGGCATCACCCATAACCTGGTCACCGGCGTATGGGTGGGCGGCGACGAGCGTAACATTCACTTCCCGTCCTGGAGCTTTGGTTCCGGCACGCGCACCGCACGCCCCATCTGGGACAAGTATATGACCCTGGTATACCGCGACCGTAACGATGGTTATGACAAAGGACCGTTCCGCAGACCATCGCAAAAGCTGGACACCGAACTGGATTGCGGCCAGTATTCGGCTTCGGCAGAAGGTGAAGAAACGTTTTGATTTCCGGAAACAGCGCGCATCAGGGTGTAAAACGACAATAGCCGTTCACTTCCTGTACGATCTTTTCAATATTGTCCTTGAGCGACAGGGACAAGGCCTCTATCAGTGCGGAGTTGAAATCGGCGCGCAGTAATTTCGGCGAGCTGTAAACCCGATCCGGCGTTTGCGGAGCGTGTTGGCTCTCAACAACGTCATCGATCAGGATCGTATCACCTTTCCGCAGGCGGTAACGACACCGCGCGTAGGCCATGGAACCTGCAATCCCTTCCTTCTGATCGTACGCATAGGCAAAAAACAGATAGATAAAATATCCCTTCTTAAAATATTGCCCCAGGGCGCCGACGCTGTCGATTTCGATCTCCAGCACCAGATCGCCTGTCGTACGGACACTGTCCGCGGTAAAGATCCCGCTGCGCGCGCTTTCGGTGATCAGCGCCGATTGGACAAACGAAGCGACATCCTGCTGAATCGAAGCACTGCCTAGCCTGTAATCAAATTGACTCCCCCATTCGGTATACACGATCACCGGAACGATGTACGAACGTGCCGTGCGGACGGATCCTGGCCGGATAAACGATGGATCTGTTACGACCGGCTTCGCGACCTGCACCTGGCACGCAGACACCTGTCGACTTGGGGGCGTATCGTGCAGGTATTGTAAGCTGGTTTTCCGACGGGTAACGTCGGTGTAGAAGCTGGCGGTAGAACCACAGGATGTTACACCCAGGACCACCGCGGTCAGGACAACCCATGATAGTGATACCTTAACGTTCATAGTTCACAAAGCGAAAACGGGTTTTGGCGATTGCTTTTATCGTCTCGTTCGACGTACAGTCAAACGCCTGCTGATAGCGGGCACGAACATCTACCGAGTCGGCCTTGAGCTTGTAAAGGCAGTCTGTTTTCAGGATCAGCGCCTGACAGTCCTGCCAGTCGTCAGGAATGTTTACCAGCATCTGATAAGAGGCCAGGTATTTTTTTTCGTTTAACAGCCGGATACATTGCAGCATCACCCGGGTGGGGCCGTCTTTTACCTGACCGATCTTAGCATTGAATTGCTCCCAGTGGCCTTTATTGACGTGGTTGATCAGCGTAGCGTCAGGCAATTTCTGCGCATCCACCAGAAAAAGTCTACTTTGTATGGGCCGATTCGCCGCCTCAGCGTACGTCTTAGCCGTGACAACCTGGTATTTAGACGACGACGCACACGCAGCGCACAGCCCGGTAACGACCAGGAACATCGCTGACTTTAACACACATCGATAGATCATCAGTACGATATAGTTTATACTAAAGATACAAAAACCATATCGCTACGAATATAAATGTACTATTTCTTTAAGAATCACCGATTTTTACCACGGCGTGTTGAACCGTTTCCAGACCGGCATCAGCACGATCAGGAAAAACAACGCCAGCCATACCAGCACAATGCCCTGTATGGTCCGGTGATTCGCCTCCGATCAATCGACGCGGCCTTACAATCAGGTGCTCAGATCATTACAACAGACTACTACCGCAAAAGCACGCATTTCAGCTCCGACTATGTGATCAGCTTCGATGGCGGCGGCTTCGCGCGGGAGAACCCCTTGTTCACCGGCAAACAGTAACTTTTTTTGCTTTTTTCACCCAGGTGAAAATTCTTGTGGCGGTAATCCGGCATGTTTGTGTCGTCAATACGACAACGACTTAACAAATCAAATATGAAACGTACTGCTACCGCCGTTTGGAACGGCAACATCAAAGAAGGCCAAGGCCAGATCTCTACCGAAAGCGCCGTCCTGAACAAAACATCCTATTCCGTTGCCAGCCGCTTCGAGAACGGTGTTCTGAAATACAACGGCCAGCCGTCCACCAACCCCGAGGAATTAATGGCCGCGGCCCACGCCGGATGTTTTACCATGAAGCTGAACCTGCTGCTGTCGACTGCCGGGTTCAACCCCACCACGCTGGAAACACAATGCAGCGTGACGCTCGACCCGAAAATTGTGGCCATTACCCAATCTGCGTTAAAGCTCAAGGCCCGGGTACCGGGCATCACCCCAGAACGGTTTAACGAGATCACGCAGGACGCAAAAGTCAACTGCCCCGTAAGCAAAGCGTACCAAAACAACATGGAGATCACGCTGGAAGCCGAGCTGCTCGCCTAAACGCCGCCGGCATACTACCAGATTCCAAGCGCCGGCTTATCTTTGTGTCGCATCCGCCAGCTTGCGGATACGACAGCAAACATGGATCAGAACAAAGCGTATCTTACCGAACGGCTAACGGCTTTTTCCGAGCTCACCGCGAACGACATCGCAGTGAGCTTGCCTCTTTGGAAAACCCGCAAGATCGGCAAAGGTGATTTTTTCAACATGCAGAATATCGTCTGCTCCGACCTGGGGCTGGTCATCAAGGGCATCTTTCGCATATACTATATCGATGCTAAGACGCAGGAAGAACGCAATGTGTTTTTCTTTTCCGAGAACCAGTTCATCGTTTCCTTCCGCAGCTTTCTGCACCGCATGCCCTGCTATTACTTTATTCAGGCCCTGGAAGATTCGGAGATCATCTCCATACAGCACCACGACCTGAACTACCTCTATAGCACCTACAAACCGTGGGAGCGTTTTGGCCGTCAGATCGCCGAATTGTTTTTTGAATATTCCCAGTCGAGCATCGAAGACCAGCTCTTCAGCTCTGTAGAAGATCGTTATGTCAAGCTGGTGCAGAACCACCCCCAGTTGGTGGAACGCATACCGCTCTACCACATCTCATCGTACCTCAACATCAAGAACCCTTCGCTGAGCCGCATCCGGAAGCGGCTCGAGGCACGCGACCGCGCCGCTGCGAAACCTCGGTAATGCCCGGCGTCCGCCAGACACTTCTGGTCACGCCCTGGCTATTGGTAAGTGTGACCGACGTTACGCCGGCCGGCACAGGCACCTGGCGCGTCGACGCCGACAGGTAGCCGCTGCCATGGTATAGCTCCTGCCGCTGGCGTTTACCCGAAGGCCACGCAAATTCAACCGCCACATCGAGCGACGCAGGCATGATCCACCCGGTCGGCGCGGCCGTTCGTGTAAAGACGCGCAGGCTGTCCTGGTTCGCCGTGGCCAGCCAATGCGATGTGCCGTTTATGCCTGCCAGCAACGCCAGGCTCTTGGCATCACGGTTCACAAAGAATCCCGAACGCGTTGTGGACACCGCGCAAAATCCGCCGCGCCCGTCGCCCAGCAGGCAGAGACCGATGCCGGCATCGTAGTGCCCCACCAAAGGATCGACGGCATAGCAGTTGCCGATGCCCAACAGATCCGCGTGACCGTCGTTATTGATATCCGTTGCTTGCAGACCGTTCAGGGGGGCGGTCTGCGCTTCTACAGGCAACGGACGTATACCAAACCGGCCACCGCCCAGGTTTTCGATATACGATGATGTCAGCGTCGTAGCCTGGTAGACCAACGCACCCTCCAGCTCTTCTGCCGGCAACAGGTCGGCACGCGTAGCCGCTCCGTAAAGACTGTACCGTGTCAGCTTGCGTTTATAGCGTACGATCTGGTCGGTCAGCGTCTCGCGTGGATGTATTAAATGTTCTGTGCCGTTGATATAGCGGGACATGAGCGGGTCGAAGGAGCCGCTGCCGTCAAAGTCTTTCGCGTAAACGGACACGGGCTCTTGCGCCGATGCGCGAAACAACGTATTCAAACCGACGTTGCCGGCGATGTAGTCCGTGTCGCCGTCGTGGTCAAAGTCGCCACCGGTAATACTGTTCCACCAGCCGGGCGCCTCGGCAAACACCGGCGCCAGCGCGCGGCCGTTGTCGTTGCGATAGAATGTGATCGGCATCCACTCTCCGACTACGGCCAGATCGGTCCAGCCATCGTTATCGAAGTCCGTCCACAACGCACCGGTAACCATACCCGCTTGCTTCAGCGCCGGGGCTACCGCACCGGTGATGTTCGTAAAGATCCCCTTGCCGTTGTTCTGCAGTACAAAGCTTTCCGGCGCGGAAGGATACTGCCGGGGCACGATGCGGCCACCGACGAACAGGTCCAGGTCGCCGTCGCGGTCAAAGTCACTCGCCACAACGCAACTGCCGCTGCTCGCTTCGCGGGGCAGGGCCGTTGTGTCGGCGCGCAGCATACCGCCTTCGTTGCGATAAAAACGATCCTGGTACAACGCGTGCCCCGCGCTGAACTCGGTGCTGCCGCTGACACAGTACAGGTCGTTATCACCGTCGCCGTCGGCATCGAATAATAACAGGCCGGCGTCTTCGTTCCCTTTTCCCGGCAAGGAGTCCGGGCGGAACGTGCCGTCGCGCTGCTGGCGAAAGATGCGGGCCGCACGACGGGCCGCACCACACAAGATCACATCGTCCAGGCCGTCGCCATCCACGTCGCCTACGGCCAGGGCCGGACCCGCCTGCGAGTATTGCATCGGCAATGTCGGCGTGGCTTTAAAATCGATATAGTTGTCTTCTTCGTGCCGATACTGCAACCGAAGCGATGCCGACATCTCCCGAAAGAGTCGAACTATTTTTTTATCGGGGAGCGGCTTTACCGGCACGGCGTTCTGTATATCGAGCGTCAGCACCTGGTTGGCCGGCACGGCCGTGAGTACCTGCTCGTAACCACCGGGCCACCACACGTGCACAGTGTCGACGACCGTAGCGCCGCCCAGGCCGAAATGTAAATATGGCTCTACGGTAGATTGATACCCGCGCTGGGGCGCGTACTCACGCACCTGCTGTTGAGCATGCTGATACAGTGTTACGCGCGCGCCCACACCATCGCGGTTGGCGACAGGGCCTTTCAGCCGTACGCGCAGATAATGGTGGTGCGCAGCATCGCGGTCAACGCTGGTATTCTGGTATATAAATGCCTTTTCGTTGATATTGTTTACCACCAGGTCCAGGTCGCCGTCATTGTCCAGGTCGGCATAGGCGGCGCCGTTGCCATAGGCCTCCTGTGTCATGCCCCAGGCCTGCGACGCGTTGGCAAACCGCAGGCCGCCCTCGTTGTGAAACAGCAGGTCGGGCTTGGGCACTCCCTCCAGCGCCTCGACGGCCTTCAACGCATGCTGAAGGCGAATGGCGTCGGTGCCGAACTTCGAGGCTTCTTTGCTATAGGCCGTGAAGTCCAGGTTGGTAATGTCTTTGCGATAACCGTTGGTGATCAGCATATCCTGCCGGCTGTCGTTGTCGAGATCGGCCAGCAGCGCGCTCCAGCTCCAGTCGGTAGCATACACGCCGGCCAGATAGCCGATGTCGCTATAGGTGCCGTTGCCGTTGTTGAGCTGCAGCACGTTGCGCACGTACTGCGGCTGGTAACGCATGCGTATGTTCTGTTGAAACCGGTCATAGCCCGTGGCAGAGAACATGGTCTTCTGCCGCAGGTTGTCTTCGGGCATCATGTCGACGACGAGTATATCTTGTAAACCGTCGTTGTTGATGTCGCCGATGTCGGCGCCCATGCCATTGTATTCCTGGTGCCGCAATGCGGCTGCGATGGTATTGGTAAACGTCCCGTCACCGTTGTTGGTGTACAAGTGGTCGTTGGACAAAAAGTCGTTGGCGACATAAATATCCGGACGACCGTCCAGGTTAACGTCGCTCACGACGATGCCCAGTCCCCACCCCTCCGTCAGAATGCCGGCCGCGGCAGATACATCCGTAAAACGCGGCAACGCGCCAGGCGTTCCATCGTTGCGGTATAGCTTGTCGACACTCTTGCCACCGCCGTCGGTGCGCTGGCCGATGGGGGCATTGCGGGTATAGTTCTCCAACGCGTTGGTGAGCAGGTACAGATCGAGGTCGCCGTCACCGTCGTAGTCCAGGAACGCCGCCTGCGTGCAGTAGCTGTGATCGGCCAGCCCTGCGCGGGCCGCTACCTCTTCAAAGATGGGGATGCCCCGGGCGTCGGGACCTTTGTTGTGGAAGAGCAGGTTGGGCGACGAACGCTTCGGGTCCGGATGCACGGTGGAAATATACACGTCCTGCCAGCCGTCCTGATCGATGTCAACCACGGCCACGCCCGTACACCACGATCGTGTAGTGATGCCCGAAGCAATCGTCACATCGCGAAAGCGAAGGGAGCCGTCGTTGAGGTACAACCGGCTGCTGACCATGTTGCCCGCCAGAAAAACATCCGACAGACCGTCGTTGTTAAAATCGCCGATGCCTACACCGCCGCCGTTGTAGATATACTCGAACGTCAGCACGTTGAGCGTATCGTTTTCGGTCAGGCGGTTCTCGAAGTCGATGCCGGTATACGTCGCCAGCAACAGCTCAAAACGTGCGGGCTGGCGGCAGCTGATCGCTGCCGCCATAGCCAGGCACGCTATCGTATAGACCTGTCGTCTCATGTCTAACACCGGAATGCATTCCGGTCAATAACCCAGGTTTTGATCGTCCTGGGTGATGTTGGGGTTGTTGTTCAATTCGTCCTGCGGCAAGGGCAGCAGCTCATACATCGGCGCGTAATATGAAATGGGCTCGGTCGTAAGCTTGTTGTCTTTCCGCCAGCGCAGTATATCGAAGTTACGAACCTCTTCGCCCGCCAGCTCGACACGGCGCTCGTGGATGATGGCACGCATGATCTCCGCCTGCGAGTTGACCGGGTATTCGGCCGTAGGGTACTCCGGCATGTTCACGCTCGGTCGGTTGCGGACCTCGTTGAGGTAATCAATGGCGGCATCGGGCGAGCCGATCTCGTTCTCGCACTCGGCCAGCATCAGCAATACGTCGGCATAGCGGTACATGCGGTAGTTGATGCCGATCTTATCCCAAAAGCCTCCCGGGTCGAGCTTATACATCACAGAATATTTCTTCCAGCTCACCTTCTGCTCTACGCCGTCAAACATGCTGTTGTTACCCTGTACCTTGTCTTCGGTGAGCTCCAGCGGCGCACCGGGGTCGCCATACGTATCGCCGATAAAGTAGAACGTATCTTTCAGACGCGGGTCGTTGGGCTCGTATTCGGCCAGTAATGTATTGCAGGGGATCAGGTTGCGCCAGCCTACCGCCGAATACTCCTGCGAGCGGATCCACGACTCGTTCACCTGCGTGGCATTGCCGTCGGCATCCCAGTTATAGTTACCTCCCGAGGTATACGACAGCTCGAAGATAGACTCCGCGTTGTATTCCGTCTCTTCGGTAAAGTTGTCGAAGTAGTTGTCCACGAGCGTATAGCCCAGGTCTTTGATGGCTTCCAGGCGCGTCTTGGCGTTGGCATGGTCGCCGTTGAAAAGATAGGCTTTGGCCAGCACCATCAGTGCCGCGCCGCGGCCCGCCCGGCCGAAGTCGTTTTTATTATACTCGGCGGGCAGGTCCGGCACAACGGCATTTAGCTCTGTATATACAAAATTCCAGATCTCGGCAGCCGTGCTGCGGGCCAGGGGTTCAGAGTCCTCGAATTGGATCGGCGTAGTGGTATAGAGCGGCACACCGCCCCAGAAACCGGCCAGCTGGTAATACGCCCAGGCACGCAGGAAGCGGGACTCCGCCACCAGGCGCTTCTTCAGCTCTTCATCGCCGGTAGCGTCGGGCGCATTCTGAATGATGGCGTTGGCGCGATGTACCAGGCGGAACAGGCCGTTATAGACGGACGTCATCACCGCATTCGTCGGGCCGTGCGAGCCGATCAGCAATTGGTTGCGGGGCGTCTCCAGCTGCCCGCCACCCGAGGCCACGTCGTCCGAGCGCAGGTCGTGCAGGAAGAAGTATTCCCGCCCGCCCAGGTTGTTGCTTTGTAAAATGGCGTAGGCGCCCGTTACCGCGCGCGAAAGCTCGTCCACCGTGCGGTAATAATTATCCACCTGTACATAGTTCTCACTCTTCTTGTCCAGGGCCGAATCGCCACAGGCGTTTGCCAGGAACGCCGCCGTGGCCGTAAGCAGTATGGTTGTGATGTTGATTCTCATGATGCTGTTTCTTTATCGATCCTTAAAAACCTAACTGGACACCCGCCATTACCGTGCGGGGTGACGGGAACTGACCGAAGTCGATACCGTTGATCAACGTGTTGCCGGTCGTATTCTGATAACGGTTGCCGATCTCGGGGTCGTAGCCCGTGTAGTCGGTGATCGTAAACAGGTTCTGCGCGGACACATACAGGCGAAGCTTTTTAAGCGTGCCCCGCGTCATGTCCTGTGCCAGCGCTCCCGGCAACGTATAGCCTATGCTGATATTTTTCATCCGCAGGAAAGAGCCGTCTTCCAGGAAGCGGTTCGACGTGCGCGAGTTCTGGTTCGGGTCGCCGTTCACCGCGCGGGGCACGTCGGTATTCCGGTTTGTTTCCGTCCAGGCATTTGTCACCGCCGTGCCGGCCCCAAACAACCGCAGCATACCCTGCTCCAATACCTTGGTGCCGTTATAGATCGAGTTGCCTTGTACACCCTGCAGGAAGATGGCCAGGTCGAAGTTGCGGTAGTTGGCCGAGAAGTTCAGACCATAGGTAAAGTCGGGCAGGTAGTTGCCGAGGCTCACCTGGTCGGAAGCATCGACCACACCGTCGCCGTTGATGTCCTTAAAGCGAATATCGCCGGGTGCCGCATTGTTCTGGTATTTTGTAGTCGGGTCGCCATCCGCGGCGTTGGCCGCCAGGATCTCTTCGGCGCTTTGGAAGATGCCGTCGGTCTGGTACCCGTAAAACTCCTGGATGGGCCGGCCGGCCACGGTGCGGGTAATATTAAACCCGCCAAAGTCGGCATTGTTGCCGCTGAACAGCGCGGCGTTGGGTGTATTGAGGCTCTTCACTTCGTTGCGGATAATACCCACGTTAGCCGACAGATTAAACGTCAGTCCGCCGACCGCCCGGGCATACCCTACCGAGAACTCGGTACCCCAGTTCTTCATCTTCGCCACGTTCATCTTCGTAGGCTGTGTAAAGCCCAGGGAAGGCGTTGCATTTACGTCGAGCAGCAGATCGTCCGTGTTGCGCACGAAGTATTCGACCGAGAACGTCAGCGCATTGGCAAACAAGCCCAGGTCGATACCGTAGTTGGTCATATCGGTTTTTTCCCACGTGAGGTTTGGATTCGACAGACGGTCGTAGTACGAACCAGGCGTCGCGGCATTGTTAAAGTCGTACGCCGTGTTGGAGCTGATGAACGATTGGTATTCATACGAGCCCACGCTGGCGATCGAACCCAGTGAGCCGTAGCTGGCGCGCACCTTCAATTCTGATATCGCGGGCGCAGACTGCAGGAAGGCTTCTTCGCTCAGGCGCCAGCCCACCGACACGCCGGGAAAACTCCCCCACCGGTGATCGGGTGAAAAGCCCGAGTAGCCGTCGCGACGGAGCGAAGCGCTCAGCAGATATTTGGATTTATACTCATAGTTGACGCGCCCGAGGAACGACAGCAGCACGTTCTCGTTCAGGTTGCCGCCTACGGCCGGGTTGGCCGTACCGTCCATCTGGCCGATGTCGTTCCGCGCGTGCTGTGCAGAACTGTTGAGGACCTGTATGGCGTTGTCCTGGCGCTCGGCAACTGCCACAACGTTGAGCGTATGCGCGCCGATGACCTTGTCGAATGTCAGCTGATTGGAATAGTATGGCGACAACGTCGTGGTGCGGTTGTCGACCAGGTTGTGCGTGGTGCGGCCGTTGAAGCTGTCGCTGTAAATGGGCAGGTCTTCGGTATGGCGCACGACAGAATAGTTCAGCCCCGCGGTAAACCGGTAGTGCAGCCCGTCGACAATGCGTGCATCGATATACGCACGACCGATCAGGTTCATGATATTGTCTTTGTTGATATCCATCGTCGCAATGCGCACGGGGTTCTCCGGGTCGGATCCATCGTTACCGCTCGGCGCGCGGAAGCCACCCGCCAGCGTCGGGTCGTGTATCGGGATATAGGGCACCGAGCGGATGAGGTGCTGCACCATGGTGCGGGCACCGCTCTCGGGCTGGTTCTGGACCGTCGCGGTCGAGATGCTCATGTTCTCGCCAAAGGTAAAGCGGTCGCTGATGCGCGCCTCGTAGTTCAGGCGTAAGCTATACCGGTCGAAGTCCGTACCCAGCATGATCCCCTCCTGCTGGAACCGGCTCACCGAGGTATATAACTTGGACTTCTCCGTGCCGGTCGACAGCGACACCTGCACTTGCGAGATCGGTGCCGTGCGGAACATCGCATCCTGCCAGTCGGTATCCGTCTGCCGGTAGGTTTGCGTAGCCCCCACATAAACCGGCTCGTCCAACGCCGAGAATCGTTTGGGCAATTCGCTGCCGGCGTTTGTCAGCAACGCCGTGCCGTAGTTGATATAGTCGGCGCTGCCCAGCAAGTCGAGCTGGCGCCAGGCCTTCTGCACGCCGTAGTAGGCGTCTACGTCGATGTGTACCTTGTTGTCGCGGGCACCGCTCTTGGTGGTAATAATGATGACGCCGTTGGCAGCACGTGATCCATAAATAGCCGAAGCCGCCGCATCTTTCAGCACTTCCACCGACTCGATGTCTTTGGTGTCGATGTTATTGAGGTTTCCGGCTTGCGGAAAGCCGTCGATGACATAAAGCGGTTGCGACGAACCGGTGATCGACCCGATGCCGCGGATCCGCACCGAGGGCGTTGTACCCGGGCTACCGTTGTTGGTCACCTGTACACCGGGCACGCGCCCCTGGATGGCGGCGTCCACGCCGGCCACGGGCAAGGCCGCAACTTCGTTCGACGATACGGTCGTCACAGCGCCGGTAACAGACGAGCGTCGCTGCGTGCCGTAGCCCACGACGACGATCTCACTCAGCTGCTGCACATCGGGTTGTAAGACGATGTTCAGGCTTGTCTGTGTGCCGACGGTGATCTCTTGTGACACATAGCCGATGAAGGTCACCACCAGCACCGCGCTGCCGTCGGGTACGGAAATGGTAAAGCGACCTTCGGTGTCGGTCGTTACACCCTGCGCCGTGCCCTTCAGCAGGATGTTCACACCGGGCAGCGGACTGCCCGCGTCATCCGACACGATACCCGTCACCTGGATGTCGGCAAAGGCCGGCGCCAGCGCATCCGCTGTGCGCAACGGTGCCGTTGTGGCCAGGAATATCGTGGCGTCGCTTTCAGCATCGGCTGGTGCCGGCTTCGTGTCCGACGCAGCACGCGTGCGGGTCTTCGGAAAAATGGAATACGTGCGATGGTTGATCTTTCTGAATTTTAATCCCAGGGGATCCAGTACATCGGAGAGCACGTGCTCCACTTTCGCCCGGTTCGGTATACTTCCGGTGAATTGTTTTCCTTCTACCGCGATGGGCTCGTATACAAACGTGATTTGAAATTGACCGCGGATCTCTTCCAGCACGTCGGACAACGGTCGGGTACCCGTTGTGCGTTCTGCCTGCGCCAGCATATCCTGCTGGGCCGGCAGCAACAGCGGTAGCAGGAGTAATACCAGCAACCCGCTAAACTTCCGTATAGCGTCGTCGTAATTGTAGCGATATAACATATTGGGTTTGGGTTTTGGGTTTATGATTGATTGAGTAGTATTCTTCTTTAAGGTGAGGAGATCGTCACCTGCTGTCCGTCCCGATCCACCTTCAGGTTGAAGGTTTCAGCGATGGCATATAACACGTCGTCTACTGTCGCCGACGAGATCTCGCCGGAGAGCTCGCGCGCCGCGAGATCGTCGCCGGCAAAAGTGACGTCTAGTCCATACGTATCGCGCAGCAGCATGGCCACTTCCGCCAGGGGCGTGCGGTCGAACACCAGCGTCTGGTGTAACCAGGATGTATAGCGGCGCTCTTCGACGCTATGCGTCGACACGGCGTTGCCGACGACAGTAGCCAGCTCGCCGGGATGCAGGTATACCGGCGCCTCCGTGCTGCTCTCGACTTCGAGCCGTACTTTTCCTTCCGTCAGCATCACCTCGGACCGCTCCGACCGGCTGCGCACATTAAACTTGGTGCCGAGCACTTCTACATTTAATTCGTTGGCAGCATGCACCACGAATTTGGCGTGGAGCTCGGTATGGCGTACTGCAAAGAAGGCCTCGCCGTCGATCCAGACCTCCCGTAACCCCTCTTTTTTCCAATCGGTTGCATACCGCAACGTCGAATTTCCGTTGAGCGTCACGTGCGACTTGTCGGGCAGTATAATACTGACCTGTTCACCGGGCGGGCTATAGATCGTGGTCATGCGACTTGCATTCCAATACAAGATGCCCCCCGCGACGATCAGCAATAACACCGCCGCCGCAACACGATAAGCCGCTGCAGTATATATCCACGGACGCGCAGGCTGCTCCAGTCGGGCAATTTGCCGGCGCGTTTCCGCGAACATGGTCTCTTTTAAAAGAGCCCGGTCTTCAGGCGACAGGTTGTCCAGGTAAGATGTATCTTCCATGGCGCGCTGCCAGAAATTTTCAAGCTGCCGGCGCTCGTGCGGCAATAGTGTTCCTGCCCGATGCCGCCGGATCAGGTCCCCGAGAGGGTAATAGTCCATTTTACTATAAGGTTTCTATCTGTATGAAGGTTGTCGGGGCCTCTTACCCTAAAACGATTGCAAATATTTTTACATCGATTACATTTTTTTCTAACTTCCCTACGCCAATACCTGACCCAATATGTTGCACGTCCGTAAGGAAGCTATGACCGATGTGGAGTTCGCGGAGATCTATGAAGTCTTCTGGGCGAAGCTTTATTCCGTTGCCTACAACTACTTCCGCGACCGGACCACGGCACAGGAACTGGTACAGGATGTTTTTGTACACCTCTGGTTAAAACGCGCCGAGCTCCTTCACGTACAGGACCTGCCAGCATACCTGTTCCGTTGTATGCGGAACCGCATCTACGATCAGTACGACTCCCTGGCCAGCCGCGAAAAGTTGATCCGTCATGCCACGCACAGCTACCGCGAAGAGGTATATGCCACCGACGAAACGTTGGCCTATGAAGAGACCCTCGACCTGCTGAACCAGGAGCTGGCCAAGCTCCCGGCCACCACCCAAACGATCTTCCGGCTGAGCCGCTTTGACCGGTATACCAACGAAGAGATCGCCAAGCGTATGCAGGTGTCGGCCAAAGCCGTGGAGTATCACATCACCGTCGCCCTGAAAAAACTCCGGATCAGACTGGACCGGATCGTCTATATCATCATCGTCATCCTGACATCCGGCAATTCGTGATGGGGGAATTTTTATAGTATAAAAAATTATACAGCAAGGGTACTTTCCCCCGTAAACGGGTAAATTATTTCCCTATCTTTGAAGTTGCGTTTGCCAACCAGAACGTCTATCCGCCCTGTATGAAAAGGTATATGCTCTTGCAAAAGGACCGGTGGGATGCCGTGTCCAATACCAATGATTCCCTGCGCCAGGAACTTACCGAGGCCATTAAATTCCTTGAATCCATTAAATCCGGCAACCTTCAGGCTATGTACGAGGGCGACCGGCAGTCTGAGTTCGGCCTGGCCCTGACCTCGCTGCGCGACCGCATGGTCGAGCTCAACCAGGAGGAAGAGCAACGGAACTGGATCAACCGCGGCCTGGCCACGTTCTCGGACATCCTGCGTCAACAGCAGGACGATATCCACCAGTTGTTTGACCAGGTGGTCTCCAAGCTGGTAAACTACCTCGGCGTAAACCAGGGTGCCATTTTCGTCCTCAACGACGACGATCCCGACGATGCCCACCTGGAGCTGATCAGCGCCTATGCCTATGAGAAAAAGAAACACGTCGACATGCGCGTGGGCCTGGGCGAAGGCCTCGTAGGCCAATGCTTCCTGGAAAAAGACCTGATCTACCTCAGCGACGTACCCCGCAGCTATATCCGCATTACGTCCGGCCTGGGC
>NZ_JAHESC010000001.1 GCF_018598185.1 Dawidia soli | reverse complement strand
GCTAAAGCTCAACCAGTTGTCCAGGCGCGTGCTGACGGTCCTTTTGACGACGGTCGTGCCTACTCCCTTCTTCCGCGTCAGCAGATTCTCGTGTTGCAGCTTGTTCGTGGCCTGGCGGATGGTATTGCGCGAAATACCCAGGCGCTTGGCTAATTCCACCTCTTTCGGCAGCAGCTTCCCATTCTGGTAATGGGGGCTTTCGATCAACGCCCGCAAATGGTTTTCCACTTGTACATGCAGCGGTATGGGACTGCTGTGGTCGATCTTAAAATCGCCGGGATCTTTCTCAATTTTATCCTTTACGGCCATAATACAGCTGGGATACAAGTCGCAAATTAGACATGTGCGAACATAAAAACAACGTCATGCACCTTGTATTGCCCACGAACCTGGATTTTAGGGCGATCCGGAAGCAGAAAGTGGAATGCCCTTGTATTGCAAATGGTATATCTGAAGCTTTCGGTGCGGGTCGTGACCGATCATCAGCAATCCGGCGCGCACCAGCACCGCCAGTGTATTGTATACCGTCGACCGGCTGACACACCGGCCCTGGTTACACAACCGCAGGTATACCGATTCGGCGTCGAACGAGCCCTGGCCGTTGAGGATCTCTTCCAGGATACGCTTTTTCTTGGCCGTCAGAACGATATTCTGATCCGCCAGGGTGCTTTCGGCCAACGTGATAAAATACCGGGCGGAGGTTGAGCTCAGCATAATTTTCTATTCATCTGCAAACGTGATAACAACAGCCGGGCTCATGATCGATATTACCTCGAAGCTGGTCATGGCGCGCAGTCCATACGGCTGCCCGGCCGGCACCACCAGCGTCTTGCCCCGCGACAATTCATGATCGGTACCGTTCAGGTGTATCATGACGCGGCCCTTCTTGACCAGCATGAACTGCTCGCCCGTTGCATATCGGGTGCGCAACCGCTGGCGTTCAGCCCCGGCCAGCTGTACAACCTTAAAGAGGTCGTTCTGATACAGCGCCCGTTCTTCAATAGGCAGCGGCATGTTCATTATACGCCAAACGAAGATTGGCCAAACTTCAACAGGTTGCCGTCGGGATCGCTGACGTAAAATTCCTTCATGCCCCACGGCCGGTCTTCCAGGTGAAGCCGCACAATGCCCTTACGCTCACAATGCTCATAGAGCGCTTCGATCCCGCCCGACACCCGGAAATAAAGACTCGAGCTCTGCGGAATAGCCGGATCACTACACCGCCACAAATGGATCTCGACATCATCGCGCTTCAGAATGATCAGGTTCTCATACCGACGATGCAACACAAAGTCCAGCTTGCGCTGATAAAAGTCACGCGAGCGCTCCAGATCAAGCGACGGAAGCTGCGGAATAGCCTGATGGATCATACTATCATATCAAGTAACAGTAAAGAATGAGATCGTTAGTCCCTGCAACAGCCGGGGCATTGGTTGCCCCGGCCCGAGGGTTAGCGTGAGCCATTAGGCCTTCACAACAAGTTTGTATTCGATCAGCGGCTTACCACGCGTACCGCCATCGTTCGCATGGAAGTTGATAAAGCGCAGCTTATAAACATTGCCAAAGGCATCCTTCACCACGTAATACCGATCCGTGCGCACACCGACGGTCTCTGTGCTACCTTGCGGCGCCGACGTCACGCGCCAGCTGGAACCGATCACATCGCGTTGGTTGTCAAATGTAATATTCGCTACATCGCTTGCCGCGAAGTTGTCGTACGCCACGGTGGCTTCCATCACCTGAACAGATGACACACCCCCACGGTTATTGATGAACACCAGGTCGGAGTATGCATACGGAATGCCCTGCGGCGCCTTGTAAATGCTGTAAGTCCACTCGATGTCCCACTTCTCACGCGCCGGCGCTACGGCTACGACTGCATTTGTCGTAAACGACACATACGTAAAGTCGTTCGTAGCGGACTTCGCCACGTCAAGCTCGGTGAACTCCGTAGCGTTCAGCGGAGCGTATTGCACTTTGTATCCTGCACCGTTGCGCAGCACACGAACTTTGATCAGATTCTCTGCCGCATCGACGATACCGAAACCGCCGGCGCGGTTTATCACATATACTTTATTTTCAGCGTCGTTATCAGAGATTTCCTCGATGGCGGTATTGTTGAGGTCGCCGGTCACGTCGTCAATGATGTCAAACGTACCCTGGCCCTGGCCCAGCGCCAGTCCGCCTGTCTCCACATTCTCCGCCGTAACTTCGGCCAGATCCGTGGCATCGACTGCGATGACCGACGCGGCGGTTGTGTTGTTGATAATCACCCGGAACTCGTCACCGCTATAAAAACCGAGGTCCCATGACTTGCGGGCTACCGCCGTCTGCTGGTTGCTGCTAAAATCGACAAACACCGAGTTGCCTGCGCTCGAACCGAGCTCATCGCTGATGATGCCGTTCAGCGTCATCTGCTGTCCTTCCGATACGATCGGCGAGAACGACACCGTCACGGTAGACTTCTCTCCTACTACAGCGCTTTGCGAAGTTGTTCCAACCGTAAAGACGATCGAAGCATCGCCTTCCAGGAACACGTTGCTTGTGCGAAGTACTTTAAACGACGCCGTGCTGGAAGCTGCCGGCACAGACACGGTAAACTTACCATCGGTGGCGGCCGGTGATGTCGTAAAGTGTGTGCCGTACTGTACTCCGGTCGTAACCAAGCTCACGGTAAAGTCGGTAGCCACGTCCACCGCGCGCGACAGGTTCAATTTTATTTCAACTTCGTCCTGGCCGTCTTCCAGACCCAGTGTGGAGGATTCAAAGTCCGCTTTGTTGGCCGGCAGCGGCGGATCGTCGTCGCTACACGCGTTGATCACCAACGCTAAAAAAACAATGCTACAAGCGATAGCAGCCAACTTCAGAAATCTGTTCAAGCTATTCATACGAGTTTAGATTATGTAAAAATTATAGGTGTTTTGTGTTATTTGGTAAAGTGCACATGCAGCGACAGGAAGTACGAGCGGCCATAGCTCATCGGTTGATCTCCGCCGCCACTGTGCGCGTTGCCGACATCCAGCGACGTATTGCGCAGCGTCGTTACGTCCAGCAGGTTTCGTACGCCCACGGTCAGGTCCAGCAGGCGGTTGATGCGCTGGGCCACGGTAAAGTCGGCCCATTGAAAGTTCTCGCGGGAGGCCAGGCGCGTGATGGGCTCGGTACTTCCCTCCGGTATAACAGTTTCATAGTTGGAGCTCTTGCCAGTGTATTTATAGTACAGGCTAACCGTCGTACCGGGCTTGTTCCAGGTATAGGACACGTTGGTGCGCACCTCCGGCGACCAGAGCAGCTCCAACACCCCCTCCTGTGACTTCAGCGGGTCGGAGACGCCGATATAGGAGAAGCCCAGCGAAACCTGCAGACCACCGTACAGGTAATTGTTGTCCAGCGTCGTACCGATGGTACGTGATCTTGTGATATTCTCATACCGCGAAATCACACCCGACGGCATCGACGGATCGGCCACCGTCGCCAGGATGATCTGATCCTGAAAGGTGCTGTAGAAACCCGCCAACGTCGAGGTCAACTGATCTTTGCGGCCCGCGCCCGTCAATGCCTGCCAGGCCAATGAGCCGGTAAAGCTGTTAGAGTATTCTGCCTTCAGGTTTTCATTGCCATAGATGTCATGGCTGGCATCGTGAAAGCTGAAATACAGCTCGCGCAACGCCGGCGAGCGAAAGCCATACGCATAGGCCAACCGCAGGTCAAGCCGCGAAGAGAGCTGGATCTTGGTGTTGAGCGAAGGCACTGCGGGCGGTGCATCGTATACCGAGTTATGAATGAACCGAATGCCAGGCCGTATATTCAGGAACGAAGCGGGCTTGATCTCTGCCGCGGCAAAAACAGCATAGTCGTTTATTTCGCGCTCGCGGTCGATGCGGTCACCGGCGCCCTTGCTGAGGTTTACATCATACCCCGGCTGCAGGGACACGCGATCCGATAAGCGGTACAGGAACGTGCCGCGGCTCATCGCCATGCTGAAGTCCGTTTCGTCTTGCGTGCCCGGTTCCGGGGAGAGCCAGGTAGCGCCCGTGGCCATGTCGTACAGCAACGTGCGGGTACGGCGCGAGTAATCCTGGTAACTGGCCACACCGTTGAATACAAGTCGCTCGGTCAGGTTCCAGTCCGCCTGCAGCTGGTGATTATACCGGTGCGTGATATACTCCTTATCGATCGCCTGCCCTACCCGCGGGTTGTATGTTCCCAGGCTGGTGATCGTCTCGTCGGTGTAGTTCAGCCGGTAACGCAGCGTCATTTTATCTGTTCCAAAACCTACGTTTCCCATGCCGAGCCATTGCTCTTTGGGGTGCCACCGCATCGGCTGCGACGGCAGGTCGCTGGAGTAATGATCTTCGTTCCAGCCGCCCGCGTTGTTGCGGGTGACCGAACCACCCGCCGACCATTTGCCGCGTTGCCAGTGCGCACCCACGCTTTCGTTGTGCACGCCTTTGTCCGTAAAGGGATCGTACTCGCGGGCCGCGGTCTCTTCCAGCACCCGTGCTTCGAGGTTCCAGTGGCCGTCGTACTTTTTGGTAATGATGTTAAATACACCGGCCAGGGCGTCGGAGCCATACATCACCGACATCGGCCCCTCCACGATCTCGATACGCTCCACGGTGTTGATGTCGATCTGGTTCAGGGCTTCGCGGGTTTCGCCACGCTCCAGCAACGGTACACCATCCAGCAGGATCTTTACATTCTGTCCGCCCATGCCCATCAACCGGATGTCGCTTACGCCCAGGGCCAGATCGTTCGAGAAGCGCACGCCCAGTTCCGTGGCGAGCACGCTCTGCAGGTTCGTGGCGCCGCGCCGTACGATCTGTGCGTACGAGATGGTACGCACCTGGTATACAGACTGCTTGATCGACAGCGGCTCGAACTGGCCCGTAACCACTACGTTATCCAGCTGCGTCGTCCGAAGTGAATCCTGTGCATACAGCATACCGTACCACGCCAGTAACACGCCGGCGATTGCCAATCGGAGTTTCATATTACAAGGCGGGTAGGTTTTCGACCATGCTGCGCCACTCCAGCTTCTCGGGTATACCCGGCTTGCGCAGGCCAAAGAACTGGGCAATGAGGTTGCGCTGCTTGTCAAACAACTCTACCGAGGTGACAAACCCCTCGGTGGTATTTTTCTTTACCACCCAGGCGGTGTCCACCAGGTCCATGCGCAAGTGCATGTTGAAGTCGGGGTCCAATACGTTCAGCCACGGCTCGGGGCCGTTGTGGCCGCGCTCCAGCAAACGAATGGTGCGCACCTTGCCCTGATGTATCTGCAGGTTGCCGCGGTTGCCGGCAAAGATCATAATGGGCAGCTTCTGCGCTGCCGCTGTTTCCAGGATCTGCTGCGGTGTAGCCTTCGCGTTCAACTGGTAGGTAAATTTTCCCCGCGCCACTTCCAGCGCCTGGTAGCGGTCTACTTTGTGACGGCGCAGCATGCCGAAGAAGTCGTGCGTGTCTTTCAGCTCGCCCCACTCCTGCAGGAACGCCGCTTCGTTGTCGGGGCCTTTCAGCACTTCGTTTGCATAGACCGACACGGGCTGCTCGGGACTTTGGTCTGGCGAACGGAAGTCTTCGATCAGACGCGCATAGGCTTGCTCATCGCTCTTCTCCTGCAGGTATATCTTGGTCACGGCTTCGCCTGAACGGTCAAACACCTGGATGCTCTTCAACACCCGGTCGCTCTTCTCTTCCGTCGCCGCAAAGGCTACGTGCCAGGCGTGAAAGAACACGCGGCTTTCAATAGGGCCAATGACCGTCGCCATCGACCGCGGGCCGGCGTCAATGATATCGATCTCCTGAAAGGGCCCCTTGTGCTCGAGGATACATGCGTCGTTGCGCGTGAGCGACATGACACGGCCGAGCGTCGTAAAGCGCCGCAGCAGCTCGGGCCACGGCCCCTGCAGGCGTACTACCTGTGCGCCGATCTTGGTGGCAAGCAGCTCGGCTTCGCTGGCACCAAGCGCCCGCGCCGCTTCGCGGATTCGAAGCGTGGGTTTAGTTTGTAAGAGCGATGCCCAGGCCTCGGCCAGCGCGCTGGCGCCGGCGGTGTTGGTTTGAATTGAAGTTTCCACGTTATGTTAGTTATTCCGTTGAGTCATTTGTTATTATTATTTGCCCACCGCCACAAACCGGTTAGCAGGATCGCTCGCCGGAATGATATAGGGGTGGCCGGTAACCGGGTCGCGGTATAGATTGACGCGACATCGGAAGGTTTCTTCTATATTACGTTGTGTAAATACCTGCCCGGCCGGACCGTGTGCTGTCACCAGGCCGTCGCGCAGAAAGTATAGCGTGTCTGCGTATTGCACCGCCTGGTTGAGGTCGTGCACGATCGCCATCACACCGATGTTGCGGGCGCAGACGGCACGGGCAAGGTTGAAGATGTATTGCTGTTGGGCAATGTCGAGGCTGCTGGTCGGTTCGTCCAGCAGGATGTACCGGGGGTAAACGGTTTCATCCCACACCTGCGCCAGCACGCGTGCCAGCTGTACGCGTTGTTTCTCTCCGCCCGACAAGGTTTGATACTGCCGTTCGCGAAACGCCAGCGTACCGGTCAGGGTCATGACCGCTTCGCAGACGGCCCGGTCCTCTGCCGGCGACGACCGCCGGCCGTGACGGCCCAGCGCCACCACCTGTTCCACCGTAAAGGCAAACTGCACCGTCGTGGCTTGCGGAAGTACCGCGCGTACCTGCGCCAGCTCGCGCGGCGTATAGGAGCTTATATCCTGTCCGTTAATACTGACAGCGCCTTCGCTGGGACGTTGCTCGTTGGCCAGTACTTTCAGCAGCGTACTTTTGCCGGCGCCGTTCGGTCCGACAATAGCCGTAAAGGCACCCGGCATTACCTGCAAGGATACACCGTGCAGGATCGCTCTGCCGAGGGTGCGAAACGTTATCTGGTGGGCCTCGTACATCAGAGCTCGTGTTTCTTTTTTGCGTTTAACAAGAGGGCTATAAAGAAAGGCGCGCCGATAAACGCCGTCACCACACCGATGGGCAACTCCGAGGGGGCCACCACCGTGCGGGCCACGACATCCGCCAGCACCAGCAGCAATGCGCCACCGAATACCGACGCCGGCAAGACCAATCGGTTATCCACCTGGAACGACAGCCGGATAAAATGCGGCACGACCAACCCGATAAAGCCGATCATACCCGCCAGCGATACGCTCACGCCTACGGCCAGCGCGGAAAAAAGTATGACCAGTTTTTTTGTGCGTTCTACGTCGACGCCAATGTGGTAGGCTTCGGCCTCGCCCAGGGCAAGCGCATTGAGGGAACGGGCAAAGAATAATAATGCACCCGTTGAACCGATCAGGAAGGGCGCGGCAAAGCCCAGCTTTTGCCAGGTAGCACCGCCCAGGTCGCCGAGTGTCCAGAAGGTAAACGTGCGCAATTGATTTTCGTCGGCATAGAAGATCGCCAGACCGATAATGGCCCCGGATAAGGCATTCAGCGCAACACCCGTCAGGATCAATACGGCTACGTTCGTACGTCCCAGCTCGCTGCTTAAACGCAGCACCAGGAAGGTTGCCGCAAGCCCACCGGCAAAAGCAACGATGGGTAACAGCGAGTCATAGACCCAGGGTGCGAGGTATACCGACAACGGACCGCCAAACACGATCAGGATCACCACCGCCGAGGCCGAGCCACCGGATACACCGATCAGGCTGGGCTCTACCAGCGGATTTCGAAACAGCCCTTGCAAGGCCGCGCCGCTTACACCCAACGCACCGCCGATCAGGATCGTCATGGCTATGCGCGGTATACGGATCGACGACAAAACCACGGCGTGCATCTCGTCGACGGCCGTGCCCTGAAAGAGGCCAAGCTTCTGCAGCAGGATCACAACCACATCGCCCGCCGGTATAGACACCGCGCCGATGGTCAGCGAAAAGATTGTCGCTACCAGCAAGCTGACGCCTAATCCCACCAGGACGACGGTGGCACGAAGATCGCGCAAAGACAATGCAACGTTCATGATCCGCCTTACTTGGGTTGCAGCTCGGGATGCAGTAACACTACCAATGCCTTCACGGCTTCGCCGAAACGGGGCCCGAAGTTGGTGAGCATTAAACTATCGAGGGAGACGATCTGTTTTTTCTTGCCGGCAGTCGTTTGTGCGACACCCGGTACGGTGAGCATACCTTCCACACCGCCGATGCTTTGCAGGCCCGCATCGATCATCACGAGGTAGTCGGGGTTGGCGGCAATGAGCGCCTCGGTATTTAAAGGCTTATAACCTTCTACATCTTTTACCGCGCTGACAGCACCGGCGTAGGATAATATTTCACCAAAGGTGTTCGTACCCGCTACGCTGACCGTAGCCGTCCCTCTGTTGTAGATACAAACCGCCTTGGGTACAGCGGTAGCGCGCTTCAGCATGGCCTTCGCTTCCGCCAGTTCGCCTTCGATCTTCGCGATCAGTTTTTTACCTTCTGCTTCACGATGCAGTGCCGTGGCGATCTGCTGTATAAACTTGCGTGTGTCGTCTACGGTAAACTTGCGGTCAACGATCACCAGCTTCACGCCGCTGCCGGCAAGTTGTTGCAACACGGCTTCGTCAACATAATCTTTCTCGGCGATGATCAGGGTGGGCTTCAAGCCCAGGATACCTTCGGCGCTGATGCCGGTGCGGTAACCAATCGAGGGCAACTTCTGGATCTCGGCCGGATACAGGCTCGTACGGTCCGAAGCAATGATCTTGTCACAATCTCCCAGAGCACATACGGTCTCCGTTAGTGCACTGCCCGCAGTAATAATGCGGAGCTGCTGTGCCGACGAAGAAACAGATATACCTATAACAAGGAGAAATAATACAAGGCGGCAGGCGCTGGATTTGCTCATTCTGTTTAGATTAATTCTAAACAAAAGTAGAGCAGCACGTCATCCTGCGTCAATCGCTTGCAGCGGGCATTTTTGATTTACCTTATGGGGGCTAGTGTGTATACAGCGGGTGTATCACATTCAGGCGATATACCATCGTACGTTGGGGTTAGGTATATACCTTCTAAGGGTGAGGCCCGTTACCTCGGTTTAATGAGACCGAAGTCGATCGCATAGATCACAAACTCGGTCGGCGACTTGATACTCAATTTGCGAATGATACTCTTACGGTGCGTTTGTACGGTATGCGGGCTGAGATGCAGGTCGTCTGCGATCTTTTGCGTAGAGTTACCCATGGCCAACAACTTGAGGATCTCGGTTTCACGTGTCGTGAGAACATTCACGGCGGCCTGCGGTATTTCGGCACCGAAATGTTTCTCCATGATGATGTCCAGGATCTTGTGGCAATAGAATTTCTCGCCACGGGCCACCGATTGTATCGCCATCATGATCTCCTCGCGGCTACACTCTTTTGTCAGATAGCCTTTCACACCGGACTGTAACACATCGAGTATGTTACTCTTATTATCATCCGACGAAATGATGAGTACCTGGGTCTGCGGAGAAATGTTCTTGACGGCGTGAATGTCCTGGCGGGTAATAAAGCCGCTCAGGTTATAGTCGGCAATGAGCAGGTCGGGTGTATGTTTACGAAGCAGGGGCTCCAGCAGTTCGCGTTTTGTTACTTCATCGATGATGCTGGCGTTGTCATTACCGCCAAGAAATTGTGTAAGTCCTGCGGCGGTTAGGGGCTGGTTGTCGGCCAGTAGAATGCGAATGGGATCCCTCATTGGATATCTTTTGCTTCGTTGATCCGGTTCGGACAAGCTTCTAAAGTCCTAGAAGCCAACCTATTTAGACTAATTCCAAACAAAAGTAGCGACGAATTCGTTCAGAATCAAGGTTTCTTTCATTAAAGCGGGTAGGACGTCACACGTGAGGGGTGATTTAGCTCCCGACGCATGCTGCGCAAGGGGCGGAAATCATGGAAAAGAGTGCACCAAGATTGCCGGCCGACCCCGGCCCGAGGCGTTACGTAGCTCCCTTCCCTTGGCGGCGGATGATCCCTCGCCCTGGGTAGCCATAAACTGCATTTAACTGACAGGCCGGAGTCATTTTTGGACAGTCTTCAATCACGTAATGCGAGTCAGTTAAATACAACTATCTGATTATCAAATGCATGAAAAGTTGTCTTTATTTAGATTTTTTCTACAGAAAGGTATTTATGAATACTAACTTGTCGCTACATTTGCTTTCGAATATGCAAAGTTTGGAAAATCAGGTGACCGATACCCTCGTACTTACGCTTACACGTGCCGGCGGTAGATTTGAGTTGATGGTGGGCGAGAAAACGTTCCAGCAGAATACCTGTGAGTTCATGCTCACCTACTGGTCCCTCCAGGGAAAAGACATGGATGAGTACATGAACAACCTGGCAAACGAGTTCGACCAGGTACGTGTCCCTCTTTCCGGCTGCGGCAGAGCTGTTACACTGCCCCTTTCCGATTTCGCCCGGCTTCGCTCGCTGTACGGTCAGCGCATGTTTGATCTCAAGCTGGAAGATATGCTGATGCGTCAGGGAATCACCACGTACGATGCCGCCACGCGGCAATCCCGCTAAGTCTATATATAGACTTGTTTTAAATAACACTCATTTCGCCCTGTTTCTTAGATCGTTGTGATCGAAGGCGATATTTTTGTTTAAGAAATCGACCGTCGCTCAGCAGGCGAATGGTCCTAAACAAAAAAGAAATGGCAACAACTTCTATACTTCGTCAGAAGACATCTCTCCAGGAGAGTGTCCTGGACATCCTCAACCAACAAATGGGCGTAGAAGCTCATTCATCGGCTTTGTACCTCTCGATGTCGGCCTGGTGTTATGCACAGGGCCTGCGCGGCTGCGGCGAATTTTTCAGAAAGCAATCGGACGAAGAGCGCGAGCACATGATGAAGATCTTCCACTATATTACCCACGCGGGGGCATTGGCTGTATCGCCCGAAGTTCCCAAGGTGGAAGCTAGCTTTGACGACCTGCGCGCGATCCTCGTGAAAGCACTCGACCAGGAGATCCAGATCACCGAGAATTTCAATAAAATGACCGAGCACTGCCAGAAGGTCCGCGACTTTCAGACAGCACGGTTCCTGCAATGGTACCTCGATGAACAGCTCGAAGAAGAGCGTCAGGCACGCCGTTGCATCGAGATCTTCGACCTCATGAATGCGAAAGATGCATTGTATGACATCGACCGCGAGATCCACGATCTCAAAAAGGGCGAATAGTCAAGCGTCACAATTTGTGAATAGAGAGGCTGCTCACGACCGGGCAGCCTTTTTATTTTTTCTCCGCCAGCATCAGCATATTCGTGACAGGATACGGCAGCGGAGCAACCCCTGCTTGTACCGGCTCGAACAGCTCCACCTTTCCGGCCAACCGGTTGGCTACGATCCATTCGTTGACGTAGGGCTTTGAGACCGGTAACACCGTAAAGCCCGCTTCTTCCAACGCATGCTTCCAATCGGTAACGCTCCAGAACGTAAAGGTCTCGTGCATCTCGCTCTCCCAGTTGTCGGTATAGTCCTTGCGGCTCATGAACTCACACGCGTCGCCGAGCGACAGGCGGACATAACGCTCTCCCCGGAGCGCCACTTCTTCGTATGCCAGGGTATACCCTTCTTTCCTGCGGAAGTCCCGCGCAAAGCGGCGGAAGCGCGCGGCCGTGGAGAGACCTTCCAGGTGTTCGGCCAACGCTTCGCGCGTGTCTGCTGTTTTGAAGATGTCTTCGTCGCTGCCGTCTGCGTCGTTCAGCTTCATCAGGACCAGCCGGCGCTTATCTTCCGGTCCCACCACGTCGCGGTTGATCCAGATGCCGCCGGGGCGAAGCTCCGCATAGCGGTTGCGAATGAAGGTTAACAGGTCGGCGCGGCTGCCGTACGATTCGATCTCGTGCGTCAGCGACGAGGTGTGGATCGTATCCATCGAATTCGGCTCAAAAGCCAGCCCCGTGACGGCGTTGCGTTGCGAGAAGAATACAAAAGGGTTCTTAAACTCGCCGTTGTGTTTGCGCTGTTGGCAGATATCGAACAGGTGGCGTGCTACCTCGATGCCATAAAAGTCCGACTCGCGCAGCCGCGCATCGTCGCACGCCAGCTTGATCCACGAGCCTACCGCACAGCCGATGTCACCTACGCGCCCCGGGCGGATATAGGGCGCGGTGTCTGTATACTTCAATGCGGCGATGGTGTCCATCTGGCGCACGTAGGTGTTATAGTCGCGGGTCGTCGTAATGTCGCCGTCCTCGCCGATCATGTGGTCGCGGAACAGCAGCTGTACCTTGCCGGCCAGGCGGTACTGGCGCCAAAGTGCACGGGACGACGGATGCATGTGATCGTGTATATAGGCATCGTCCTCCCAGGCGTCGGTCGTGGCGATCTTTTCGACGACGTCCCACGGCAGGGCCGTGCTGTGTTGCCCGGTGCGGCGGTCGGTGAGCTCGGCCGGCAGGATCGGAAAGCCCAGGGACTCGTACATGTCCAGCACCGGCGTGGAGCAGATCACCGCGGTGTTGTCGGGCCGCAGGTCCAGCTGGCCGTCGCTTTCGTGGCGGATACGCTTCAGTGTATAGGTCGCAAAGTTGTTCAGGCTGCCGACATCGTCAATGCCATAGATATATACCGGTATGCCCAGCGTAGCCGTAAACTCACGAATGGCCAGCGCGCGCAAATAAAACGGCAAGGGGTTGCGCCGGGTATTGCTGTGGTTGGCCGAGGTCACGGCAAACACGATCGCCTCGACGTCGCCCGTAGGCAATACCTGGCCGTGGATGTCGCGGGCTGTATGCAGACCGTTGGACAACAGGCCGGAGAGATACTGAAACTGAAAGTTGGTCAGGAGCTGATGGCGCCCGGGAAAGAGCAGGTACATGCTCAAAGATAGCGCTTTTAGCCCATCTCGCTAAGGCTTTTGTTCGTCACCAGGTTGGAGATGGCGCGGGCCAGCAGCTCGGCGCACGTCACGATCTCCACTTTCGGGTGATCCAGCGCCGCCACCACGGTATCGGCCATGTACAGCTTTTCCAGCCGCGACTTCATGAGGTTGTCCAGCGCGGGGCCGCTCAACACACCGTGCGTACAGTACGCACGAACGGACCGTGCACCATGCTCCATCAGCAGGTCGGCCGCCTTACACAACGTACCGGCTGTGTCAACGAGGTCGTCGATGAGGATGATGTTCTTGCCTGTCACATCGCCGATGATCTCCATGTGCGCCACCTGGTTGGCCTTGAGGCGTTCTTTGTTGATCACCACCATGTCGGCATCCACGTGCTTTTTGTATTGCTTGATGCGTTTAATGCCGCCAAAGTCGGGGCTGCACAGACACAGGTCCGGCAGGTTGAGATTTTTGATATGGCCCACGAACAGCTTGAGCGACGAGAGCGGGTCGAGCGGTATCTTGTAAAACCCCTCGATGGCATTAGTGTGCAAGTCGAGGGTGATGATGCGGTCGGCCCCCATCTGCTGAATGATGTCGGCAATGATACGCGACGAGATGGAGGTGCGCTGGTTGTCGCG
Source organism: Dawidia soli (assembly GCF_018598185.1). Classification (GTDB taxonomy): domain Bacteria; phylum Bacteroidota; class Bacteroidia; order Cytophagales; family Cyclobacteriaceae; genus Ohtaekwangia; species Ohtaekwangia soli. The sequence continues at coordinate 308,891 of NZ_JAHESC010000001.1, read as the reverse complement.
CCGCTCCTGTCGGCTATGCGGCAGGTACGGCAGCACCAGCACTACCTCGCGGGCCGAAGAACGACGGGCAGCATCTACGGTCAGCAGCAGCTCGAAGATGTTCTCATACGGCATGTTGATCTTGGCGATGAGAAAGACGGTCTGTCCCCGGACACTTTCGTTGAAGCGGACAAAGAGCTCGCCGTCTGAAAATTTCTCGCAGTGGATGTGGTGCAGCGGCATGCCCAGGTGAGAGGCGATGCGTTCGCTGAGAACCCGTGCGGTCGAGGTGCTGTAAATCTTGACGTTGTTTTCCATAAAAGGGTCGTACTAGGCTTGGTTGCGTATGGATGCAAAGGTATACTCTTTCCTGATCTCTCCATTCTCAAAGACCGTTTCTAACACGTCGGGCAGCCCTGCCTCCGCTCCTTCCGCCACCGTGCGGAACCCGGCGGCATCCCGCACCAGCTTCAGGCGGCCGGCCTTCGAGGTTTTGAAAGACCGCACCAGGTTGCCGTTTTCATCCATCTCCCTGGGCGACTTCTGTACAATGACCGGACGACCGTCGACTTCCGCATACGAACACTTCAGTGCAAACTTCTGCGTATCGCGATTCACTTTCTGCAACAACGCACCACCCATACCCAATACCAGGTTTTCTGCAGACACACCGTCTTTCTTCAGTGCGTCATAGATCGTTTGGATGGAATCATAATCGACACCGTCTCCCTGGATGACACGTATCTGCGGCGGCAACACGCGGTAGCCCTTGCTGTTTACCGTAAAACCGAACTTATCGAACAGGAGCTGGAAGATCGTTTTCAGGGTCATCACCGGGTCACCACTGTCTGGGCGTACCACCAACCGGCCGTTACGGGCCAGGATGCGGTCTTTAAATACACCGCCCCACAGGTTGCTCACGGCATGAAAGACGTCGTAGGAATCGGATACACAAGAGAGGATACCTTCCGGGTAAGCACGTAATACATGGTCAAAAACCTTCTCCTCCCCTTCTTTGCCCAGCAGCGTCATGATGGAGTGCTCGGTAGCGGGTACGGACATACCGTACACGCGGTCGGCGTTATAATACTTCTGTGCAAAGACCGATGCATATACCGTGTCACTGCCCAGGAAGCTGAGCAAGTGCGCGGAACCACCCAGGCCGGCGCTCTCGACAGAGCTTACACCGCGAAAGCCAAAGTCGTTCAATACAAAATCGATACCGCCGTGCGCGGCTTGGTCAACGGTCTCGTCGTAATAACGCTTTACAACCTTGCGTACCTGGTGAGAGACAGTGGCCACGGTGCTGGGGTACCACACCTGCATCAGCAGCGTTTCCAGGAAGTTCGTCAGCCAGTAGCAGTTCGGGTCGGTGTTCTCGATCGTCATCAATACCTGGCGTACCGGCACCGACATGCCTTCTGGCACCGCTTTGATGCGCACCGGCAACCGGCCGCCGTGTTTGTCGATGATATACTCAAAGATCTCACGCTTGAAGACACCTTTGCGACCAAACACCTGGTTCATGAGCTGCTCGGCAGCGTCCACATCCGCGCGGGTAACGGCTTCGCCTTGCAGATACTCTTTCAGAAAATATTGCAATCCATAGAATACTGTTTCATCAAACGTGCCGCCGCGGCTTTCCAGGTAGGAGTATATTTTTTCGGTACCGGGGTAATACAAGGCATGGTGAGAATATTTATAGGCGTCGGCCAGCAAAAGGAGATTGTTCGTTTTCATACCGATGGTATTTAGAGATGGGAAGTGTCACTTCAGGTAGGTATTCAGGACAGCGCTCAGCTGTGGCGTGTGTTCGGGTGCCGTCTGACCGTTGGCCATGAGTGCGGCAACATCGGTCAGGGTAAACCAGGCTACCTCGGCAATGTCGTCGCTGCCGACCGGCGTTCCGGCCAGGAAGTCCGTGGCAAAGAGCGTGGTGATGATCTTGTCTTCTTCGCGTCTGTACCGCCAGTCGTCCATGCGGAAGGAAGCCATATACTGCATTGGAGAGATCTCCAGCCTGCCACATTCTTCGCGCAGCTCCCGCGCAGCAGCCTCTTCATAGCCGGCATCGGTCGGGTCGACGAAGCCACCCGGTACGCGCCATTTGTTGTCGATGTCTTTCCGGCCCAGCAGTATCTCTGTGCGGTTGTTCCGGAACAGCGCCACGTCCACCGTGGGGTATACTTTCAGGTATGTGTTGGCGTAGGCGTAGATAATGCCCGTGCGGAACTCCCGCGAGTCGAGCACCTTGTCACTGATCTTCTCGCGGATGAGGGTCGAATTGTGACGGCCCGTTTCCGGTAGCTCCACCGTTTCGTGCACACCGCTGTAGTAGGCCTTAAAGCTGTCGCGGCTGCCGTAGAGTACAAACTGCCCGCCGGGAAACGTAGAGGCCAGCAATGCGTCGAGCTGCTGCGACCACCGTGTGTCCAGCGGGTGATCCGACAGCGGCAATACGACGATGTCGGGAAACTCGTTTTTGATCATCCGCTCGCGGGTAGGAAAGTCGAGCGGGTTACGACGGCTGCCGCGTACGGGCGATACGCCCAGGACAATGACTACCTGGTTATGCCGCTGCTGCACCGAGGTGATCAGCGCCTGGTGGCCTTCGTGCAGGTAAGGCGACTGGAAGCGGGCGATGACAACTCCTGTTTTAGTCATATTGAAATTGGTTACTATTTGCGTAATATTTACGCAAACTAGGTCATACAGGTTTTACCATCTTCAAATAATTTGCGTATTTTCTACAACAACTCTTCTCGATCCGTTCTGCAATCGATGGAGTTACATGCTTTTATACATAGCCCCGGGGTTACAGAAAGAGATCGAAGTTGTAGCCTTTCGTTTTCAGCTCGTCGTATTTCTTTTTGTTGAAGCGATAAAGGTGTGCAGGGCGGCCGGCTTTGCGCTGGATGGTCTCGTCCAGCTCTTCGAGAAAGCCGTAGCCGATGATCTTCTTCTTAAAATTCCGCCGGTCGATCTCGCGCCCAAGCAGCGTCTGGTACAGGTTTTCGAGATCCGAGAACGGAAACTTCTTATCCAGCAGCTCAAAGCCTACCGGTTCATAGGCAAGCTTACCGCGCAGGCGGGTGATCGCCATGTCGATAATGGCCCGGTGGTCAAAGGCAAGCCTGGGTATCTGGGCGATGCCGTGCCAGGCAACGTCTTCGGCATCCGTCTGGGCGGCCAGTTGATAGTCCGACGGGCGCACCAGGCCAAAATAAGCCACGGTCACCACCCGGTTACGCGGGTCGCGGCCGGGTTTTCCAAAGGAATATAACTGTTCGAGGTAATGAACGTCCACGCCTGATTCTTCCAGCAGCTCGCGGCGCACGGCGTCTTCAAGCGATTCGTCGTTGCCGACCAGGCCACCGGGCAGTGCCCAGGACTTCTGAAACGGCTCATACTTCCGCCGGATCAACAGAATGGAAATACCTTTCTCGGGGTCGTAGCCAAAGACGACAGCGTCTACGGCAACCTTGATAGACTGCTTCATGATCAGTAAATGAAGCAAATTTTAGGGGGTGATCCGAAGATCGGCGCTAAAAAATCAGTCTTCGCGCAGTGCAGACAGGGCTTTTTGGTTCCGAAGCTGCTTGGCACCCTGGCGGGTCAGCTTCAGCAGGAACAGGCGCTTTTTATACGGGGGCGTTACTACCTTGATCAAACCGCGTGCTTCCAGGTCGAGTTTCACCTGCAGTACGTACCAGCTCACATCGCTGTCGATCATGTCGGGCAGGTTCGATTGTGCACGTTCCAGCAGCGCGTGGAGCGTAAAGGTCTCTTCTTCGGTATCCAGGATGGAAAGTACTACGGCGCAGATCTCGTCGTAGTGATGTTTGGGCATAACGACACCCTTCTTCCCATCTGGCCTCAATGTCACAATCGTCTCGGTCCCGCTCATGCCTGTCAAAATATATTTAGTGCAAAATTAAACTCTATAACGCAGAACTCGTTTACCGGATATATCAGGTATCTACCTTTTTTCAAAAAAAACGTTGCCGGTCGGCTAAAATCTGTCCGTGTCTGGCAATGATAAAATAAAAAAGACAGGCTATAGCGCTCACCTATAACCCGTCTTTACTATATATTTTACTCTTTGTCAACCCGCTCCCTCCCCTGTGCAGGGTAGTTGCACGGTATATATAACCCTGCGCCTAGGGGTTAATAGGCGTAAAATCTTCACCGCTTACGGCGTCGTCCGGCATTACGGCAACACCCTTCTTTGCACGAATGTTGTCCATACGAACCGCCTCTTTTTACCGTTACCGTTTGCATGCGTTGTATACCGCGGTGCCCACTGCTGGAACTTGCGCACGGTATAGTCTTCGGCTGCGTAGTCCTTCTCCCTATCGTCGATCGTAAAGAACGACGAGGTCTTTCAGGCTTTCGGCCCGGGCAGTGAGCTCTGTCCTCCCCCTTCGATCAGTTGCCGCATGCGTGCCTCGTACTCGGCCAGCATGCGGGCCATCATGTCGCCGGACAGTTCCATTTGCTCCACTTCGGCCAGTAGCATCTCCAGCAGCTTTCCCTGCTCGGCAGGGCGCGATTCCTGCTGAAGCAGCTGCAACATGCCTTTTACCCGAAACAGCGGCCCATGCAACATCTGGTCGTTGTGAAATGCATAGTGCCGCGTTTGCTCATACATCCGTTGCAGGATCTCCCCTTCTCTTTCCATCACAATCTCTATTTTACTTCCGTTATGGATGTGTTTATTCTTCTGCTCACTCCACTGGCAATGCTCATCCGATAATCTCCTTCATCCTCTCCGGCTGTCTATCGGGTCATCTCTCCTTATGTCGGTATACTCTGCGTGAGAGAATATCTTGTCCATGTCAAGGATTACGATAAACTTGTTGTCGAGCTTGATCACACCATCGATAAAACGCGTGAGCTCTTTGTTGCCCACCGTGGCCGGTGGCAGGATCGCTTCGGGCGTGACCTCGATCACCTCGAAAACGCTGTCGACGATCGCGCCGATCTTCAGTAATTCCTGGTCCGCCTTCACGTGTAGCACGATAATACAGGTGTCCATGGTGTCGTCAGCGGTCGGTAGCGAGAGCTTCACCCGCATATCGATCACCGGCACTGCACTACCCCGCAGGTTGAGCACGCCCCGCATGTACTCGGGCGCGCGCGGCACACGGGTCACCGGTAACATTTCCATCAGCTCGGTAACCTTGCTTACATGTACTGCGAAATGCTGGTGGTGCATCATGAACGTCAGGTATGAGTCGTCCACCGCTTGCTGTTGATCTCCGCCAGGCCGTATCATGTTACGAAGGGATCACATTCATAAACAGTTCTTATAGGGATATCTGTTTTGCAGGGGAAATCACCGTTCTTAATTGCGAAAATCCCTACGTTTCAGTCGGGCAATTGGCGTCTGGCGCCTTTACAGTCGCACCATTGTCAAAATGGTCGTGTCAGTCCCGTGCTTTTTGGACTACAAATGAGGCGGAACCCGCTGCCGCAAACGATAGGAGGTTTCAGAAATAGGTGGGCGAATTCCCAATTCGGATTGGGAAATTTCCCAATTCGAATTGGGCGATCCGCAGGGTCAGGCGTGCTGCAGGTACAGCTTGATAAGCTGCACGACGTTCTTGACGTCGCATTTTTGGAGGATGCTGTTCCGGTAGTTGGCCGCGGTCTTTTCGCTGATGAAGAGCTTCCCGGCGATCTCGTCGGTGTCGAGGCCCTCGATGATGAGCTCCAGCACTTCCAGCTCGCGTTTGGACAGCACCTTGCGGAAAAAGTCGTAGCCCTCCCGCGGTTTGTTCATGTTCTCCACGATGTTGCTCATGATATTCTGACCGAAGTATTTCTTGCCGCTGCTCGCCGCCGCGATCGCCGCCAGCAGCTCTTCCTTGGCAGCGTCTTTGGTGAGATAGCCCATGGCACCGGCCTCGATGGCTTTGGTGGCAAACGACGACTTGTCGTGCATCGTCAGGAAAATGATGCGCACGGCTTTGTTATACTTCTTGGCATATTCCAGCACTTCGTAGCCGTCGCCATCGGGGAAATTGATATCACACAATAAGATCTCGACTTCGGGATGCTCCTCCAGCAAGGTCTTCGCTTCGGCAACGGTGCCGGCCTCTGCTACAACCTCCACTTTGCCGGAGGCCTGCAGGATAGAGGCCATGCCTTCCCGCAGGATGCCGTGGTCGTCGGCGAGTGCAATCTTGATCATGATACGTCTGCGTTTAGGGGTATAGTGAGGCTGATCGTCGTGCCGGCCCGGCTGGCCGAGTTCACCAGCAGCTTGCCGTGCAGCAGGCGCGCCCGCTCGACCATCGTTTTGAGGCCAAAACTGTTTTGTCTGCTCAATGCTTCGTCTACATCAAAACCTTTACCGTTGTCTTCGATCAACAGGTGCAGGCTGTTCTTTAACTTCATCACCATCACCGACAGCGACGTGGCCTGCGCATACTTCATCGCATTGTTGACACCCTCCTGCGCAATGCGGTAGATGTGCATCGCCGGCGCCTGCTCCGGCTCGAAGCCGTCGAGGTTGATCTTGCATTGGATCGTTACCTGTTTGCCACGGAACACCTGGTAGCGCTCCAGCAGCGCGGTGATCGCGCTCTCCAGCCCCAGGTTGCGAATGCTGAGCGGCATCAGGTCGCTCGTCAGGCTCTTGATATCGGTCGTGACGTGCAGCAGCAGCTCCTGTACACTCCTGCATTGCCGTTGTTGCTCCGGCGTCAGTACGTCGTGCAGGCCTTCCAGCTGCAGCTTGACCAGGCTCAGCAATTGTCCCACGCCGTCGTGCAGCTCACGGGCAATGCTTTCTTTTTCATTCTCCTGTACCAGGATGATCATCTCCGTCAGCTTGCGCTGCATCTCCAGCTCGATCTCGAGCTTGGTCATCGTCAGCGCGGTGACTTCGTCCTCCAGGCGTTTGCGTTCGGTAATGTCGAGGATGTTGATCACAAAGCCCATGGGGTCGCCATCCTGGCGGATCAACGATGTCACGACCTGCGTCAGCAACCGCCGGCCGGACTGTGTAATAAACTCCTGCTGGCTGCGGCAGTGCTCTTGCAGCAGGTGCTCGGCCGATGGCTCTGGCAGCAAGGTGGCAATATCCTTTTCAATGATCTCGTGTTGTTTATACCCCAGCAGCTCGACGGCCGTGTCGTTCAGGAACTCGATCGTGCCGTCCATCGAAGTAAAGAGAATGGCCGAATGGTTCTGCTTGATCATCTCTTCGTAGATGGTCAGCTCCTTCTGGATCACCTTGTGATCGGACAGGTCGGTGACCGTGCCCACCATGCGTTGCGGGTTGTTATCATCGTCTACCTCCACCACCTTCGCGCGGAACATGATCCAACGGTAGTCGCGGGCGTCGTCCAGCACCTGTACTTCCATCGTAAACGGGTGGTACGGCGGACGCAGGCTTGTTTCGAAGTTAGCCCTGAACTCGCTGCGCAGGTCGGGATGCACGTGCCGGATAAAACGGCTAAAGTCTTGTTCCGGTCCCAGGTCGATGCCCATGATCTCTTTGGCACGCGGCGAGAAATAGAACTGCCGGGTACTGATCCTCCATTCATACACACCGTCGCCGTTGCCTTCCAGCGCATAGGCCCAGCGGTCCTCGCTTTCGCGCAAGTCCTTGTTGAGCTTGCTCAGGGCATCGGCCGAACGCTTCTCGGCATCGATGTCCTTGATGATGCCGATGATGCGCGTCACGCGGCCCTCGGCATCCCACTCGATGGGCATGTGCTGGTCTTCGATCCAACGGTAGGTGCCGGCGCGATCCTGCAGGCGATATATTTGTATGGCCGGCTGGCTGGCCATGGGCGCATAGGCATGCTTGCGCTCGGCAAAACATGCTTGCTCCTCCGGATGGACCAGCGACAGCCACTGCGTAAACGTCGGGTTGAATTCGCCGGCGTCGTGGCCGATCAGCTCGTATAATTTTGTATTAAAGACGGTCTTATCCTCTTGCGGATACCAATCGTATACCGCCAGGTTTCCCACCTGCAACGCAAACAGGTACCACTCTTCGCGCTGTTTGAGCTGGTGGCTGAGCGCCAGCTCACGCTTGAAGGCCTCGCGCAACCGGCTCTCGCCCTGCACCTGCTGGTCGCGCAGCCGTTGTTCGAGTGCGATGCGCTCCAGCTCGCTGCCGATGCGCAATGACAGGAACTCGAACGTAAGCCGAACACGCTCAGAATCGAGCACAGGCCGTTTGAACAAGCTGACGATAATACCCACAGGGCTGCGGTCCAGGTCGCAAATAGGAATGCCCACGTAGCCGTCGATGGCCCGGGCACGGAGAAAAGGTATGTGCGGGTGGCGGGCAGCAATGCCGTCGTAAAACACCATCGCCCCGCTTTTTCGTACTTCATCACACGGGCCGCCCGCCAACGGATACTGTATATTTTCCAGCATGCCGCTGCGATCGCAGACCGCCAGGGTACTGACCGTTGTTTGCGAGGCAGAAAAGGTGCCGATGAAGGTTATATCGGCGTCCAGTAGTACATTGAGGCTGGTGACGGCCGTGTCAAAGAAGGCCTGGCCGGTTTTTCCGGTCAGCGTAGTTTGCAGCGCATGCCACAAGGAGTCAACATTCCTGTGGTCGGCTGGAAACGGCTGGAGGGAGGCCTTTTTTCCATTGATCATGGTGGTGAATACAAAAGCTCCTGCAAAAGGAACTATTACTTAAGATACGAATGATGATGCAATATTACACATTAGAGAACAAACTCCAGGATGCCGCCTTCCTCGCCGGCCAACCCGTCGTTTGCCCCATCGCATTACATCGCCATGACCTGGAGGCAGGCACCCTACGCGAAGGCGCATCCATCGTCGTCATGCTCTCCAACCGCGCGAAATACAAAGCTCGTATAGCCAGCCTGACCTACACCCTAAAAGGCACCCATGCCGCCGGTGAAATGACGATTATCCGTGAAGTGCCGTCCTAAAAATACCTATTGACCCGAAAAACGTCGGGCCGTATCTCATTTTCACCTCGTTTTACAACCAGTAATCCCAACACGCGTCTTCATCACCTGCTTCTCATTTAAAATATTTCAAATTTTAACTGACCTAGCCTAAAAACACCCCATCACTAAAACGTTTTCGGTCATTTTAATTAAAAATGCCTCAAAATCGAATCTATTCTTCCAAAAAACACCGATTTTTGAGTCACTACAACAACCAGATCTTATTCCTATATGAAAAAATCGTTAATCTTTCTTTTGCTGCTGGTGGGATTCAGCGTGCTGGCGGTGTTTATGCCGTCGCTGCCCAAGCAGATCGTGACGGAGGGGCTCAATGGAGGGGACATCGCCTGGATGCTGGCGGCTTCGGCGCTGGTGCTGCTGATGACACCCGGACTGGCGTTCTTTTACGGCGGCATGATCGACATGAAAAACATCATATACACCATGTTCCAGAGCTTCATCGCCATGGGCGTAGTCGGTGTCTTGTGGATCGTAGTGGGCTTCAGCCTTGCCTTCGGTGATTCGATCGGCGGCATCATCGGCGACCCCCGCTCCTTCTTTATGTTCCAGAACGTACTGGACGGCAAACCCTGGGCTCTTGCCCCCACCATTCCGCTGGTGCTGTTTGCCTTCTTCCAATTGAAATTCGCGATCATCACCCCGGCGCTGATCACCGGTACCTTTGCCGAGCGCGTACGGTTCAAGTCGTATATCATCTTCCTGGTGCTTTTCACCCTGTTCATCTACTCGCCGCTGGCGCACTGGACCTGGCACCCCGAAGGTTTCCTCTTTAAAATGGGCGTACTCGACTTCGCCGGAGGCACCGTGGTCCACATGTCGGCCGGTATCGCCGCCCTCGTAGCGTCGATCTTCCTGCGCAGCAACAGCGAAAAGAAACACATCGCCCCCGCGAATATTCCCTATGTACTGCTGGGCACCGGCCTGCTGTGGTTCGGTTGGTTCGGCTTCAACGCCGGCAGCGCCATGGGTGCCAGCACCCTGGCCGCCTCTGCCTTTGCCACCACAAACACGGCTTCCGCGGCGGCAGGCCTTGCCTGGATCCTGCTGGATTCGGTAAGAGGTAAAAAACCTTCCGCCCTTGGGTTCTGTATCGGCGCCGTGGTAGGTCTCGTGGCCATCACCCCTGCCGCCGGTTTCGTAACCATTCCTTCAAGCCTCTTCATCGGTACATTCGCCAGCCTCATCAGCAACCTGATGGTGCACTGGAAGACCACCAAAACTTCCCTCGAAGACACCCTCGACGTGTTCCCCTGCCACGGTGTAGGCGGCGCGGTCGGCATGCTGATGACGGGCCTCCTCGCGCACACGGCCGTCAACGGTGCAAACACCACCGGCAACGGCCTGTTCTTCGGCGAGACAACCCTGTTCTTCGTACACCTGAAAGCCCTGGCTATCGTCGTAGGCTTTACCTTCGTAGGCTGCATGGTGATCCTGAAGATCACCGACATGATTTCGCACCTGCAGATCAAGGCGCACACCGACGCCAAACGCCCGGCCGAAGAAACAGCCGACGAAGCCATCGAGTCTGCCGAGCTCCTCACCGCGAACTAGAGAACTCATTTTTCTTATATACCTAAACCGACAAGAGGGTGCTTCGAAAGAGGCACCCTTTTTCGGTTTTACAGGATGCACCTGGCAAGTCTGAGCGAAGCGGTGACTTGTGCCGCGGTCGGTGGGCAGTTTGCAACTGCCGTCAGCCGGCTGGCGGATGGCCACAGTATAGGCACAAATCATCGCTTCGCTCAGACTTGCCAGTGACCTTTTTAAAAACAACAAGGCCACTCCAGTCTCCTGAAGCGGCCTCGTGCCTTTATACCTGTTTTCTGTGTGTGCGTGTAGTGCCCTAGTTAGGCACCGCTGCGGCGTCGGCCACGGGAGTGATTTTTTCCAGGCCGCTGAAAGATTCCAGGGTGCCGGTCGGTGTATACTTCACCTCGATCTTATTGCCTTTAGCTTTCTTTACGAAGCTATAGTTCAGCGGTGTTACGATCGTGCGGCCGTTGCTCGATTCTTTTTCGATAAGAGCGGTCCAGTAGCCACCTTCCGGCGCGGCGCCAAAGTCTTTTTCAAATGCATTGCGTACCGACACGGGCACTTGTTCCAAGGGAACCTTGATCGTTTCTCTCAAAGGAGCGTTTGCTGCGATTGCCAACCCCATGGCTAATACGAATGCGAAGCCTGCCAAAATTACCTTTTTCATAGTTGTCGATATTTAATGTGACTGATGTGTTTTAAGTTTCTTTATGGTGATCTTAACGGGGCGGGTTTGAAGAAAGTTAGCGTTTATAGCTCCCGCAATCGGTGGTATTTTTATTTCTACCCCATCTATACTCTTGTCGTCACGGCTATACCGTACACTATCGAACAACATGATCCATCTCAAAAACCCACGCCATGCGGGCACGAAGCGCGATAAAAGATGACGTGTGTATCGCTTGTTCAAAAGCGTACATCACCCTCGCAGCGGCGGACACCTCCGTTTTTCTGATATATACCCTCCGTTTTTTTCGAAAATATTTTTTTCCGCGTCGTAAAGACCCTTCTCAAACAGCGTATATTGTTCACAAGTGAACAAAACCTATCCCATTCACGGACATCTACCGTTGGTATTTTCTCTGTAAATTTCATGTTACAACAATCACGCAGATAAAAGGCATACATTTTTTATCGGCATGCATACCAAACAATCACGCTTCTATGAATAGCAACCGCATTGACCGCGAAGACAACAAAGGATCTGAACTCCCCGCCGTCACGGTGGCCGAAACCGGCGGCCTCGGGTCGGCGCGCGTGCCGGCCGCCCGACAGAACAAGGTGGCGATCCGGCTGGCCGTGACCGTCTTCTTCTTCACGCAGGGCCTCTGCTTTGCCTCCTGGGCCAGCCGCATTCCGGATATTAAGGTGTTGTTGGGGCTGAACGACGCGCAGCTGGGCACGATCCTCTTTGCTCTACCCGCGGGGTTGATGACAAGCCTGCCCCTGTCGGGCTGGCTGGTGACACGGTTTGGCAGCCGCCGGATGCTGCTGGTGGGCTCCTCGTTGTACACACTCACCCTGGTGGTGATCGGCCTTGTAACCGACCGGTGGCAGCTGACCGGCGCGCTGTTTATGTTCGGCTTCTTCGGCAACCTGGTGAACATCGCCGTAAACACCCAGGCCATCGGCGTCGAAGCCGTCTATGGCAAGTCCATCATGGCCTCCTTCCACGGCGCCTGGAGCCTGGCCGGCTTTACCGGTGCTTCCATTGCATGGTTCCTCGTATCCTTAAACACCGCCCCCTCCCATCATTTCGCGATGATCGCCGGGTTGGTCTTTGTGCTGGTAGCCCTGGCGTATAAACGCACGCTACCGGCCATGCGCGGCTCGAGCGACACTCCGCTGTTTGCCAAACCCGATGGCTTGTTGCTGCGCCTCGGCATCATCGGCTTCTTCGGCATGGCCAGCGAAGGCACGATGTTCGACTGGAGCGGCGTGTATTTTCAGAAGATTGTCGAAGCCCCCGAGAAGCTGGTGACGCTGGGTTATGGCGCCTTCATGAGCACCATGACCGGCGGTCGTTTCATCGGCGATGCCCTGTCAAACCGGCTGGGACGTAAAAAGATGTTGCAGTTAAGCGGTACACTGATCGCCACGGGATTGTTGGTGTCCGTGTTCTTTCCGATGATGATCACCGCCACGATCGGCTTTTTGCTCGTAGGCTTTGGTGTGTCGTCGGTAGTGCCGCTGGTGTACGGCGCCGCGGGCAAGTCGGGCACGATGTCGCCCGGCGTAGCGCTGGCGGCCGTGTCGACCATCAGCTTCTTCGGCTTTTTGTTGGGCCCGCCCGTGATCGGCTGGATCGCCGAGGTAGCAAGCCTACGCTATTCGTTCGCGCTCATTGCCTGTCTCGGTTCGGGTATCGCCATACTCGCAACACGCTCGCGCCTGTTGCAGTAACGCCGTTAGTTCCAGAAACCTTCCTTACTGTTGAAGGTCGGACACGGTATCAGCTTATATTTTTTCTTGTTCTTCTTTTCGTTGCCTTTGGATGAAAACTCGAACACGACCGACAGCTCGTGAGCGCCGCCCGAGGCGGTCTGCATTTCCGAGATCGTAAAGTCGTAGCTGTAGCCGATCGACAGCTGCTTGAAGTATAGCCCCAGCGTGAGAATGAGCGCATCCTGCGACAGCCCGTTTGACACCGACTTCTCAAACGGCTTGCCGCGGTACCATACCCCTACCGACACCGGGTCGATGTGATAGTTCACCCCCAGGTCGAGCTGTGAGAACGTCGGCCCCTGCATGCGATAAATGAACGACGGCGTGAGGTACGACGCGCGCCCGCCGTTGCGAAGGCCGCGGTTCAGGTCGAGCTTCGCCCCGGCGTGAATGTTCGTGCGCATGGGCAGTTGACTTTCGCTGTTCAGCACCGAGATGTTCGGCATGTTCATGTGCAGGAACGACGCGCCGATCCACAGCGAGCGGCTGTAGATCAAAAAGCCGGATCCGAAGTCGAAGTACTCATGACGTCCCAGCTTGCTCACCTCCGGGTCGAGCGACGAGCCGGGCGTTTCATATTCTACCGAAAGGTCACCCCCCAGGCGTATTTTGCTCCGGTCGATGCCGTTGGATCCATACCCAAAGGATAAGCCCGGCGAGAAAACGATCTTATCCGTCAGCTTTACTTTATATGAATACATCAGGTTGACGTTGGTCGTGCGCCACCCTGCCGTGCCCATCTTGTCAGTGGTGAACAAAATGCCGAAGCCGCTGCGCAACTCGTTGACAAAGATGTCGTACGATGCCGCATAGGTTGTAAAGGCCTTGGGCAGGCTGGGCCACTGAATGCGGTGGTTGAACACCAGGCGTTGCTGTGGCGTAATGCCCGTAAAGCCGGGGTTGAGATACAGCGGCGCCTGGTAGTATTGCGAGAACTGCGGATCCTGGGCCCGGGCCTGTTGCAGCAAGGCGCAACACGCGAGAACAACGATGGCTATTTTGCTGGTAAAGTTTTTCATACGCGTTTGCCGCTTAGCGAATCAGGGTTACGTCTCCTACTTGTGTGGTGCGCTGGCTGTCAGACAACCGCAGCGTGATCTTATATACGTAGACACCGGCCGGTAACAATCGGCCGTTCTTGTCGTAACCGTCCCAGCCCTGGTTCACATCACGGCTTTCAAAGATGAGGTTGCCCCACCGGTCGTAGATCTGCATGTGGAACTCCTCCACGCCTTCCATGATCGGGCGGAACACATCGTTAAACAGGCCATTGCCAAAGCCCCCGTTCGGGCCGCTCGGGTCCGGCGTAAAGGCATTGGGGATCTTGATCCGCCCACCCGTGCGGGCGATGATCGTTTGCGTAGCCGTATCATAGCAAACCAGCGGGCCGTCGATCGTGCCGTCACCGTCTATGTCCTTCATGCCGTGGTTGAAGGATGCGATCAGCTTGATGAGGTAGTTGCCCTCCTCGGTATACTTGTGCAGGGGCTGGATCTCGATGGAGCTAGCACCATCGTCAAAATCCCACGTATAGTCGCTGGCGCGCAGCGAGTAGTTACGCATCTCGATCCCCACATTGTCGGGCACAAACACGATCGTGTCGGGCACGACGTCAAACGCGGCAAACGGATTCTCGAAGATCTGCACAGGCTTGTCGGCGTTGCTGGTCTCGTCCGTGGTGCCATCAAAGGCATCGGTCGTCTTCAGGTGAATGACATATTCCCCCGGATTGGAGATTCCGAAGATAGGCTTCACCTCGTTCGACGTGTTGACTACACGGCCCAGCTTGTCGGTCACCTTCCACTCGAACAGATCGCCCGTGGACTTGTTTTCCAGGATCTCGATCGTAGCCGGGAAACACACCGCCTGCGGCGTGTAGGTGAAGTCCGCCAGAATCGCGCCGCGGGTGATCAGCAGCGTACCCGGAAACTTCTTGAAACAACCGGGAGCCGCCCGATTGATCATCGTCAGCTCGATCGTCTTCGTACCACGCGAGGTATATTGCACACGGCCGGGGTTCATACCGACTTCGCTGGCCGGGTTAGACGCCTCGCCAAAGGTCCATTCATACCGGAACTTGCTATCGTCCAGCGGCGTGGACGTGTTGGTGAAATCCGCAAACGCCATACCGCCCGTGAAAGAAGTAGCCGCCGAGTTGAACAACGGCGTCATGCCCTGGTATACCGCAATCGGCAACACGACAGTCTCCTGACAATTTGCGTTCTTCACAATGTATACCACCTCATACGGATCCGGGTTGGCCGGACCGTTGTTCGTGATCCTGAACGACTGCGACGAAGGTGTCGTAAGGTTCCGGTTATCCAGCTTCTCAGTCACCCCGGCATGCCGGTAGAACCATTCGTGGCTGGTACCGCCGATCGTCGCGTTGGTGATCTTGATCTCTTCGTCGCTGCACATCTCGGTCTTGTCAGCCGTTACGTTCAGGTAAATGCGCGGGTACACCGTCACATTCTTCGACGAGAATTTTGAACACGCCCCTTCCGGAGTGCTCGTGATGCTGGTGGCCGTCAGCATCACGGGTATTTGTGTTTCGCTGTTGACATTGGCGGACTCGAAAATGTGCGTGGGCGCCGGCGTGATCGGCACTCCGGCCGGATAGGCATTGGCGGGGATTACCAGGTTTGGCGTACCGTCGTTCCAGTTGAAGGTGTACGTTACATTCGCCTGCGGCGTGAGGGAAATGGTATATACACCACCACTGCATTTCGACGCAGGCTCCGTCAGTCCGAACGTGGCGTCTACGTTGATCATGTTTACAGTGACCGGGGCCGGGAAAGCCACCGCCTCACATCCATAGAAATCGGTGATCTTGGTCAGCGTATAGGTACGCGTGGCCGTATAGTTTATGATCGGCACCAGGCGATCGGCTCCCCCCACGAGGTTAGAAGGAGTAACACCGTTATTGTACTCAAACCGGAACGGCTCCTGCCCGGTCGGGAATTTAAAGTCGAGCGTAAAGTTGCCGCCCTGGCAAACGGCGTCGGTGCTGGCGGTCAGCGTGGCCGTCGGCAACGCACGGATCGTTACCTTCAGCGTTTCCGATGTCTCCGTCGGACAGGCCGGGTTGGTGCCCGAGGTCACCGTACGACGATAGTACCGATCCGTGGCCAGTACCGGCGGTTCGTATTCCGCTACGGTGTTCGCGCCGGCCGCGGCACCAAACGTAACGTTGTCGGCCGACTCTTCCCAATAATAGGTATAGACACCGGTACCGCCATACGGTTGTGACAGCTCCTGAAACGCCGCGGTCGGCGACCCGGCACAGATGTTCTGATCAAAGCCCAGCACACCCGGCAGCAGCGGCATCGGCTCGATGAGCAGGCGCGGGACAGAGGTTTTCTTACAGCCGTTGGCATCCGTAGCCGTGACCGTATACAGGATGTTCGCCGACAGGTTTTCAAATATACCCGATGTGGCACCCGTCGTATTGGTCAGGTCCTGGTCCAGCACGTAGGTATAGGTGGGTGTACCGTCCGTCACCAGCACCTGAATGATCCCATCGGCGGCTCCCATACAGCTTACGTCGTTGCCGTCATAGTCTGACGTGATGCTGGCGTTGATCTTCAGATCGTCGGGCTGCGTTACGGCAATGTTGGGCACCATCACCTGGCAACCGTTCCGATCGCGGATCACGACCGTGTACGACGGGTTCGCACGCAAGCCGCTAAAGCTGCCGGTGGCAGGATTATACACAGCCGTAGGGTCTTGCAACAAACCAAACTGCAAGGGCACACCGCCTCCGGCAGACGTACCACCCGTTGCGGTGATCGCAATCCTTCCATCCGGTGTCGGGCTGTTGAAACAGCTCACCGGTGTCGTGCCCGGTGTGGAAGGCATGATCGCATCCGGCGCAACGATGGCTACATCCACAGAGTCCTTACAACCTTCCGCGTTTTGCGTACGGATGGTATAGGTACCGGCAGAAAGCCCGGAGAAGAACAGTGCGGGCACATACGTAAGCCCGTCGGTACTAAAGGTGTGATTGGTACCGTACTGCGCCGACAGGTCGATGCGGCCGTCGGCAAAACCGTTGCATGTGATATTAAAGCGCGGGTCTGTGGTCTTGAAGGCGGTGGCGCTGACCTGGGGCATCGGGTTGACGATGTATTTCACCTCCACATCCTTCGAGCAGCCACTGCTGGGATCCGGATCGACCACGTGCATCGTCACCGCCTTGTTGTTCTCCAACGTATAGGCGCCGAGCTGGCCGGCTGGAATCGGCGTGCCGTCATGCGCAAGCCAGGTATAGGTCAATGCCGCCGAAGGCTGCAAGTCCAACAAATCTTCCACATAGGTATTGCCCCCCCGGGTATCCGAGCATACCGTCTTGCTGATGTTCGCCACCGTCGGTGCAGGCCGCACGTTGATCGTAATAAGCTGCGCAGGTCCCACGCACGTAGGATATGCCGGATCGACCGCCGTGATCGAGTAGCGCACCTGGTCAAGCGTAATGCCGCCGTTGACCAGTTTGTCGTCGATCACACCGGTATTGTCGTTCGTCGCACCGGTGATCAGCGTACCGGTATACTGCACGATGGCCGAGAACTGCAGCGACGTCAGGTTATCCGACTGCAGCGTGATCGCCAGCGTCTCACCACTACAGACGTCTTGTGCCGGCACCGCCGTCACCAGCGGCTTCGGCCGGATCACCGCGATAACATCGGCCGGTGGGTTGCCATAACACTGCGTAGTCGAGCTATACGGCCGGATCTTATAGGCGATCTGTTGGGAGGCACCCGTAACATTCTGCCAGCGGTTCTGGTAAATTGCATTGTCGGTTAACAAAGTATTGAGCGCAGGCAGGTTCGGCGTAGCCGGCGGCAAAGGCAGCGGCGTCAACAACGCCGGATCGTAGGTGATCTGCTCCACCGAGAACCTGTCTGCCACATACGCGCCCGTAGCCGACCGCAGCGTAATGCGGATTTCCTCGTCGCTGCACACGGCCGCCGACAGGTTCACATCCATCACCGGCTCCGCCTTGATATTGACGGTCGCCGTACGCTCCTCGCCTAAACAGCCGTACGCGCTTACCGGACGCACGCGGTATATCACCGGCAGCGTCTGCGCAATGGTCTTATTCTCATAACGATCGAGCGCCAGCGCCTGGCCCGGCTGGTTGTTGCCGAACGTCCGCACCACGGGGTTAATGCCGGGGTATATAAAAGGTTCCTGAATGTTGAACAGGGAGGCCGGTTCGCTACCCGCTTTCACGTCGAGTGTAACACCAATGTCCAGGCCACTGCAGATCTCCGTCAGGACGTTATCCATCTGCGGATTCGCACGCACCGCCACGTCGATCACCGGCGGTGTCGCCGCCGGACAGTTCGACGCGTTTGTCTCCGTTACCTTGACGCGCACATTCTGACTTTCAAAGTTGATCAATACCGTCGCACTGCCCTGTCCGTTGGATACCACGCCACCCCCGGCGGCACCATCGCTCTGTCGAAAGATCTCCCAGTTATAGGTAGAGCCGTTCGACGGCGTCGATACTTTGAATTGATAGGTGCCCTCTGCACAGACCACCGCCGGCGGATCGATGGTATATCCCTTCGGGTCGTCTGATACCGTAATGGTTTTTGTCGTCACCAGGCTTTCGCAGCCGTCGACCTCCAGCTTGACCGTAATATCTTTGGTTTGCAGGCTGGGGAAGCTCAGGTACAGGAAGTTGTTACCAACCTCTCCGCCCACCAGGTGCGTAAACTCCGGCGGGTATGTCCAGAGATACTTTGCGCCCGATACCTGCGTGACCGTATACAGCTCCGAGCTGTTCATACACGGATCGGCCTTGCCGGTGATCACCGGCGGTGCGGGCACGGATTTGATAATAAGGTTTACCTCCGCCACGTTATAGCAGCTGGTCGTGCTGCCTTCGATGCGCGCATAGAGCACGCGGTTGGCCGTCAGGTCGATGTCGTTGGCGGCCAGGGCATTCATGCCGTTGTCGGCATCCACGGGCGTGTTATACCAGGTGATGGTGCGGCTGCCGGCCGCCAGCGTCGTGAGCGAGTCTCCTACCGCGGCGGTCGTCAGATCGATGTCGTGTACCTCGCCAATGCCGATACCGCCCGGCGAAACCTCTTCGCAGAAGTAGAAGCTGTGGTCGCGTGCCACCGGGCGGCCGCTTACCGCAAACCGCACTTGCGCCAGCGTGTTACAGGCCAGGGCACCGGTGGTCAGGTCGATCACGCGGATGTATAGTATATCGTTGTTGGAAATGTCGTAGCTGGTGATGATCCCGGCCGGATCGTTATTTACTTGCGCAATAGCCGATGCATACCACTTCACCTGGCGGTCGGCCGCGTTCGCCGCGCCCACAACCCGGGCGTCATAGCCGGCCAGCGTTACGCCGGTTGCCTTCAGGCTGCCTTCGGTGGTTTCACACAGGTCGTTGAATTGCAACGTAGCCAACACAGGCAGCGGATTGACGATCACCCGTACATCATCCGAGGTGGTGGCGCAGGCGCCGGCGTTGCCGTTCTGCGCGCTCGTCACGGTCCACGTGAACGTATACGGCGAGCCCGACACCGGCAGGTTGGTCACCGTCGAGGCTGGATTGTGCGTGGCCGCGATCGTTCCACCCGTGCCGGTCCATGTACCCGTACCATTGTTGGTCGCCGCCGTGGCATTGAGCGTAGCCGAGCTGCCCTCGCATATATTGATATCCGCACCGACCGTGGCCGCGGCCGGCTTGCGATCGAGCGTGATCGTCATGTTGCTGCTGTTCACGTTCGCACAGGGCCCGGCACCGTCGGGATCTATGCCCACCAGCCGCACCGTGACCGCGCCGGCCAGAAAATCCGCTGCCGTCGGCTTGTATGCATCGGTCAGCGACCCCGCCGCCAGTATAGCCCCCGGGGTTGCATTGTTGCTCGTAAACACTCCGCTCCCTGTTATAACTTCCCAGCGAGCTTGTGTCGCGCTGCCGCCAACGCTGCCCACTGCCAGGGCTATCGGCGCAAGCGTCGTTTCATCCACACAGGCGACAAAACCCGTACCCGGTAGCGTCGCCGTGGCGGGTCTGCTAAAAACCACATTCACATTTACAAACTTCGGCGCACAAGCACCGGTACCGGAACCACTGCTATACTCCCACCGCAATCGATACGTACCATACACGGTAGCCGTTGCCTGCGCCGTGGGTTTGGTATCGTCGTCAAAAGACACGGTGCCACCGGCAGGGCCGCTCACATAGCTCCACTTCGACTGCTCGAAGGTAGGAGCGCTCCCGTTCAGCGCCCCTGTCAGACCGCAGAAGGCGATGTCGTTCGCGGTCGGCTGTGCCGGCTCCCGGCCGAAGTCGATCTGCACCGTCGAGGCCCGCGTACATGAACCGGAAGTAACTTCCCATTCAAATACATACCGGCCCGGCAGGTCTACCGTCACTTTGCTGTCGTGCTGGTTGACATTCGTAAACGTGGGGGTGTTATCCGGGCCGCTTACGTATGACCAGGTACCCGTTCCGGCTGATGGAGTCGCCGCAGCCAACGTCGTCGTCAGCGGTGGCGCCGTGAAGCAAAGGTTTTGGTTCGGGCCGGCCGATACGTTTTGCAAACCGGGCGTGATCACGACATTGACGTTGTCGGTGCCCGAACAGCCAATGCTGTTGATGACAGTGTAGGTAATCGTATACGAACCGGAAGAGGCCGTCGTGAGAATATTCGGTTGCTGCACGGTCGGATCATCCAATAAAGTACCGACGCTCAACCCCGTCCAGCTATGCGAAGCGATCGTACCAAACGGGTTATTGGGATTGCCGTTGACCTGCACCGTCTCGCCTTCACAGAGGCTGACCGGATCTGGCTGAATATTCGGAGTAGGCCGCGGACGAATATTTACCGTGATCTCGCGTACCTGCGACGGACAAATGGGCGCCGTCGTCCACTGCCGCACTACGCGGAGTGTAAAAGTGGAGTTCACTGTCACGTTGCTTGTCAGGATCGAAATCTGCCGGGTACCTTGTCCACCGGTGATCGTCGCAGCACCGGTGATTGTCCAGGCAAATTCGGTAGCGCCTCCGAAGGCCTCGGTGGCGGGATCGTTAGGCAAAGAATACGTATAGGTCGTGTTCGGGCAGACATCCGTCGCCGGCGAGATAAGCGCAGGCGGCTGGGCGCTGATATTTTCACGCCGGGTTAAGCTGACAATGGACGTATCGCTCACACACGAGATGTTGCCCTGGGCGGGATATACCATCGATGACGTCACCCAGAAGCGCGTACTGCCTATGGGCGCCTGTGCATCGGCAGGGGTGAACGTCGGGCCAGTGCCCACCACGTTGGCCGCCGTCAAGGCATCGGTAGCGTTGAGATACCACTTATAGGTCATACCCGCGACGGGCACAACGCTAAGGGTACGCGTGCCGTTGTGGCATATCGCCAGATCCGGCGCTACGGGCGGGTCCGGCGAATCTACCACCGTGATCGTATAGTCGCGGGCGACGGGATTGTTATGTGCAAAATAAGATCCGGTGGGCATCGGTTGACAAGCATCGGAAGTGCCCGGCTGGTACGTTCCCCCGTATATTTCGAATTGGTTGTTGGTGCCTCCCTGTGCCGGATTTAGGCCGCAGCCGTCCACGCCCAGATCCCGGTCGAATGGATTACAGGTATTCCAGGTGCGTAGCGTAACGACGAATTGTTCGTTGGGGTTTGCCGAGACCGGCATCCGTATGTCGTCGGTCTGTAAGGTAGCCGGCCCGGTAAACGGTTGCGGTTGATAGAACGGACGGCCATATACAGGCAATTGCGCCGCGGTATAAGATACACCGTTGATGATGATACTGCCATCTGCCCCGCCGGGTGCCGTCACGGACGATGTGGAACCATATACCCATTGCATCCAACGACCGCGACTGTTCGGGTTGGGATTTTCGACCTGCGTGCCGCCAGGGGTACAGTTGAAATCGGTGTTGTCGACCAGGCGAATGGGGCTCGTGTCGCCTTCACAGATGTTGACGTTCTCGCCGTTGGCCGGCAGGGGCGCAGGCGGATTAGCCTCGCTGCCGGCGGTACCTGCCTGGTGATTGATATCGAACGTACCGAGCTGAGCGTTGTCTTCGGTGTCCCACACAGGCACTTTTACAGCCTCGAATTTGGTGCCAAAACAGTGGCCCGCCGGTCGACCGTATGATGTGCGGATGGTGTATGTACAACGCTCGCCGGGAATCGTCGATGCCGTACTGCCGGCGCGATAGTCGTAGGTGTGATTCACCTGCACCATCCACTGTTGCCGCATTTCGTTCGTTTCGCGGATGTCGACGATAGTAGCCGGATACGACTGAATTGGACCGTCGCCCCAGTCAACATAAATCGTGGGCGCGTTGGTTGGAATGGTGTAGTCGATGCCACGGTACCGCACGGTAAGGGTAATAGTGCGGGGCGAACAGGAGCGATCGCCCGCATCGAGGGTGATGGAAGGGTCCGGCGAGCCGGTGCCGTCGGGCTTTGTACAGCTCGAACCGGTTGGAATAACCGCATTGGACGTACTCGGGTCGCCAGCGCCGGCGCCGCACGACCAGGGTTGGAAGGTTTCGATGTTGCCCGTCTCACCGGATGCATCACGGGCGGTCACACGAACACCGATATGTTTGCCCACGTCGGCATTGGTAAGTCGGTAAGTTTTGGCGGTAGCACCAATAATAGCTACAGGATTACTACCGCAATTGTCGTCATACCGGAACCATTGATATAAAGATGCATTTGCGCTGCCTTCAGGGTCAGAAAAGGTGTATTCAACGGTGACGTCATGGTTTCGCTCCATCACACCCGTCATGTGGACATCGGAGATTGTCGGCGGCGCAGCATGCAGCAACCCCGGCAGCCCCACGAAAATAATGACGAATAAAAAAGCAGCTCTTAGAGGGGAAAAAGGGCTCATTTTTAAAAGGAACTTAGATAGGTTAATCCAAAACTACGGCAAAAAATGGCTGGCGCCCGCCGGGCTGGCGTTTTGTGCACGACCGGTCGGTTGGTGAATACAACGAAAAAAAAGGAAGGTAACCGGGAAATGCCGTATTTGGGCTGATTCCACACCTTTTTCCACACTTTACGCGAAATCCAACCCTATGCCCACTGTTTTTGAAGACATTTCGAAATTAAATAATGCCATCGCGGGCACCTGCAAAATCGCCCCGGCAACGCTGTGGCGGCGGGTATTCTTTTGTGGGTGAACTTTCGAATTGCACGTAATTATTGTCTCGAAAAGGCTACCTTTGCACCCGGTTTACTCAGGCTGCTTCATTAATCTATGTCATCTACTGCCAAATACATCTTTGTAACCGGGGGTGTTACGTCTTCTTTGGGGAAAGGAATTATTGCCGCATCGCTGGCGCAACTGCTTCAGGCTCGGGGCTTTAAAGTAACGATCCAGAAATTCGATCCCTACATCAACATCGATCCGGGCACGCTCAACCCGTACGAGCACGGCGAGTGCTACGTAACGGACGATGGCGCCGAGACCGATCTCGACCTGGGCCACTACGAGCGTTTTCTCAACGTGCGCACCTCCCAGGCCAACAACATCACCACGGGCCGTGTCTACAACAACGTCATCACCAAGGAGCGCAAAGGCGAGTACCTCGGCAAGACCGTGCAGGTAGTGCCCCACATCACAGACGAGATCAAACGCAACATCTTCCTGCTGGGAGAAAGCGGTGAATACGATTTTATTATTACGGAGATCGGTGGTTGCGTGGGCGACATCGAGTCGCTGCCCTTCATCGAAGCCGTGCGCCAGGTAAAATACGACCTGCCGCCCAACCACTCCATCGTCATTCACCTGACGCTGATCCCCTACCTGAATGCCGCCAAGGAGCTTAAAACAAAGCCCACCCAACATTCCGTAAAAGAATTGCTGGAAGCCGGTATTCAACCCGATATCCTGGTATGCCGCACCGAAATGCCGCTGCCGCAGGAGATCCGCAAAAAGCTGGCGCTCTTCTGTAACGTACACATCAACTCGGTGATCGAAGCCATGGATGCCGAAACGATCTATGATGTGCCGATCCTGATGCGCAAAGAAAAGCTGGACGAACGTGTGCTGTCCAAGCTCAAAGTGACCTCCAAAGAGGAGCCGCACCTGGAGCAATGGAAATCGTTCCTGGGCAAGCTCAAGAATCCCGTAAACGAAGTGACAGTCGGCATTGTGGGCAAATATGTATCCCTGCCCGATGCCTATAAATCCATTGCCGAAGCCTTCGTGCACGCCGGTGCCGAGAACGACTGCAAGGTGAACGTGAAGTGGATCTCCTCGGAAGAGATCTCCAAAGAAAGCGTAGCGTCTGTGCTGGAACGGCTGGACGGTGTGCTGGTAGCGCCCGGCTTTGGCGAACGCGGCCTGGAAGGCAAGATCGAAGCCATCCGCTACGTGCGCGAAAACAAGGTTCCGTTCTTTGGGATCTGCCTGGGCATGCAGTGCTGCGTGGTGGAGTTCGCGCGCCACGTGCTGGGCCTCGAGGCCAGCTCCACCGAGCTGAACCCCAAGACCAAGAACCCTGTCATCGACATGATGGAGGAACAAAAGAAGATCACAATAAAAGGCGGTACCATGCGTCTTGGTGCCTATACCTGTAAGCTGAAGAAAGGAAGCAAGGCCTACGCCGCCTACGGCGAGTCGCAGATCGAAGAACGGCACCGCCACCGGTATGAGTTTAACAACAAATACCTGGAGCAGATCGAAGAAGCCGGCCTGAAAGCCGTCGGAACCAACCCCGACTCAGGTCTGGTGGAAGTGGTCGAGCTGAAAGACCACCCGTGGTTTGTGGGCGTGCAATACCATCCCGAGCTGCGCAGCACCGTGCTGAACCCGCACCCGCTGTTCGTGAAGTTCGTCGAGGCGTCGCTGGAACACAAAAAATCATTGAACAAGTAATCATTTAAGTATACAGACACGATGGATAGGAATTCCGCGATTGGCCTTACCTTAATTGCCGGCCTTTTACTGGCATATTTTTATTGGTTTGCGCCGAAGCCCCAAGAGGCTCCGAAAGCCCCCACCGCTACCGAGCAACGCATCGCCGCCACAGACTCTTCTGCCGTCGTTGTGAAAGGCGAGCCCGAAGCCAGCGACAGCATCCTGGCGGCTACCTACGGCGATCTCTCCGCGGCGATGAAAGGTACCGACGCTGCGACCACGGTAGAGACCAACGACCTTCGCGTAGAATTCACCAACCACGGCGGTATCATCCGCGCGCTGGAGCTCAAGAAGTTCAAGACCTATGACCAAAAGCCGTTGCTGCTCGTGCAGCCGCTTTCCACCGCATTCAACCTGTCGACACAGTACCAGGGCCGTGAGATCGACCTCTACACCCTGTACTACCGGCCCGAGCAAAAGAAAGAAGGCGACACCACGGTGCTGACCTTTACCGCGACGTTGAGCAACGGTGCGAGCCTGGCCCATGTATACAAGGTCCCGGATGCAGGCCACGAAATTCAATACCAGCTGGTCAGCAAAGGCTTTGACAAGCTGCTGGGCACCGACCAGCTGACCTTCCGTTGGGCCGACGCCATTCGCCCCCTCGAGAAAGACCTGACCGATACACGCAACAACACCACGGTGACCTACTACGGGCACGAAGAAGGCTTTGACGAGCTTTCCGCGCGCAGCACCGGCACCGAAAACGAAAAGATCGCCACACCGCTCAACTGGGTGGCTATTAAACGTAAATTCTTCCTGTCGTCGATCATCGCCAACGGAACACCGTTCACCGGCGGCGAAGTACAGACCGCAGTCAACACCGCCGACTCGTCGCTGGTAAAACAAGCCAACCTCCAGCTGACCATTTCCAAAAAGGCCCTGGCCGAAGGTAAAGCAAGCTTTAAATTCTACTTCGGCCCGAACGACTATCAGGTCATCGGCAAGGTAACAGAAGACTTCGCCAAGAACGTATACCTCGGCTGGCGCCCGGTATACTGGATCAACAAGTTCGTCATCTTCCCGGTGTTCCACTTCCTGACACTGTACATCGGCAACTACGGCCTGATCATCATCATCCTGGTGATCCTGCTGAAGCTGGTGTTGTTCCCCCTCTCCTACCGTTCGTACCTCAGCATGGCCAAAATGAAAGTGCTGAAGCCCGAACTGGACGAGATCAAAGCACGCGTGGGCGACGACATGGCCAAAGTACAGCAGGAGCAAATGAAGCTGTATTCGCAGGTGGGTGTAAACCCTATCAGCGGTTGCGTGCCGGTACTGTTACAGATGCCGATCCTGTTCGCGATGTTCTACCTCTTCCCCGCCAGCATCGAACTGCGGCAGCAACCGTTCCTGTGGGCGGAAGACCTTTCCACCTACGACTCGCTGATCCAGCTGCCGTTCGCCATTCCCTTTGGCGTCGGAAACCACATCAGCTTATTCACCCTCATCATGACCATCTCGACGCTGATCTATACCTGGCAGAACAACCAGATGTCGTCGGTACAGGGACCGATGAAGTCGATGTCGTATGTCATGCCCGTGATCTTCTTCTTTTTCCTGAACTCGTTCTCGGCGGGTCTGACGTTCTATTACTTTGTCTCTAACCTGGTAACATTCGCACAGCAAGCCGTGATTAAACGCTTCGTAGACGAAGACAAGATCCGTGCGATCATGGAAGAGAACAAAAAGAAGAACGCAGCCAACGGCGGCGGCAAGAAGTCGAAATTCATGAGCAAGCTGGAAGAAGCGATGAAGGCCGGTGAAGAAGCCCGCCGCAAAGCCGACGAAGAGAAAAAGAAAAGAAAAGGCTGATTCAGCGGTTACCTTTTGCGTATATCGCAGACGAAATCCCTGAAATAGCGTGAAATAATTGGTAACGAAGCGCTTAACGCAAATCGTTCAAGTATAGGATGCGAAAAGCACAAAAGTTGCCGACAATCGTCAACAAAATTGTCGGTGATTTGTGCAGCGATTGTGGATAACACGTTCCACGATGTTCCACGCTCCGATCACTTTTACCATATCTTTGTGCCCGTCCGTTTAGACCCGGACGGGCTTTTTATTTTTTAAACGTCATTCTTGAATGGGAAAAATCATTGCCATTGCCAATCAAAAAGGTGGTGTCGGAAAAACAACTTCAGCTATTAACCTGGCTGCAAGCTTAGCCGTACTGGAGAAACGCACGTTGCTGGTCGATGCCGATCCGCAGGCCAACTCCACTTCCGGGCTCGGTCTAAATCCTAAAGATGTAACGCAGGGTATCTACGAATGTATGGTAGACGGCGTGAACCCGAAGGACGCACTCGTGAAGAACGACCTGAAGTACCTCGACATCCTGCCTTCACACATCGACCTGGTAGGTGCCGAAGTCGAAATGGTCAGCATCGAACGCCGCGAGGAAAAGATGCGCGATGCCCTGGGCATCGTCCGCGACGAGTACGACTTCATCATCATCGACTGCTCGCCGTCGCTGGGTCTGATCACCATCAACGCGCTCACCGCCGCCGACTCGGTCATCATCCCGGTACAGTGTGAATATTTCGCCCTGGAAGGTCTCGGCAAATTGTTGAACACGATCAAGATCATTCAAACACGGTTGAACCCGAAGCTTGAAATAGAAGGCATCTTGTTGACGTTATATGATTCACGTACCAGCCTGGGCAACCAGGTAGTCGAAGAGGTACGGACACACTTCCAGAAGATGACGTTCAATACGATCATCCCACGGAATGTTAAGCTGAGCGAGTCGCCCAGCTTTGGTCTGCCGGCCATTGTTCACGATGCGGAAAGCAAAGGTGCGATTAGCTACCTGAACCTGGCCAACGAAGTACTAGATAAAAACGGCCTGTCGAAATGAGTAAAAAGAAAGCATTAGGCCGGGGACTGAGCGCTCTTCTAAGCGACAACTCCTCGGACGATAAACTAGAAACAGACGTTGCGGTAGACGCCGCCGACGCAGCCATTGCTGCGGGCGTCAACCTCACAGCTGAACAACCTGTCGCCGTGGCCCCCGCTCCGCCGGTGCCGACGGTAGGTGCGATTATCGAGATCCCGGTCGAAGAGATCGAAGTGAACCCCTTCCAGCCGCGCTCGCACTTCGACCAGGAGGCGTTGCTCGAGCTGGCCGAATCCATTACGGTACACGGCATCATCCAGCCGATCACCGTACGCCGCCTGGCCCAGAATCAGTACCAGCTGATCTCCGGTGAGCGCCGCTTTCAGGCGTCCAAGCTCGCCGGCCTGAAAGCCATACCGGCCTACATTCGCTCCGCCGACGACCAGCAGATGCTGGAAATGGCGCTGATCGAAAACATCCAGCGCGAGAACCTCAACGCCATCGAAATCGCCCTCAGCTACCAGCGGCTGCTGACCGAGTGTAACCTCAAGCAGGAAGAGCTGGGCGAGCGCGTGGGCAAGAACCGCACCACGGTAACCAACTACCTGCGCCTGCTCAAGCTGCCGCCCGACATCCAGATCGCGGTGCGCGACAACAAGCTTTCCATGGGCCAGGCACGGGCGATCATCAGCATAGAGAATCCCGAAGAACAGCTTTACATCTTCAAAAAGACCCTGGAAGAAGACCTCTCCGTGCGCAAGGTAGAAGAACTGGTGCGCGAAATGTCGGAGAAGAGCCAGTCGACCAAGGGCGAGACCGGGGCCTCTTCAGCGGCACAACCCGTATCGCGCGAGATCCAACAGCTCCAGTCCAAGCTTTCGTCATACTTTGGCACTCGAGTTGTTGTAAAAAGCGACGGCAAACGTGGTGAGATCAAAATACCCTTCCTGTCGGTCGAAGACCTGAACCGCGTGTTAGACATCCTGAAAGTCGGGCTGTAACACTGGTAGTTTCCTCAGGTTTCGGTAACTTGACACCGTTTTGCGTGCCGTCAACCCCATGAAGAAACTATCGCTGTGCTGTCTGCTCCTGTTGTTCCTCCTTCCTGCCGCCGTCCAGGCGCAGGAGGTAGCCCCCGCGGCACCCAACACGGCAGACGACAGCATCTACATTGAACGCGCCCAGGACACGGTCCTCATTAAGTCGTACGCCACCCGCTACGACCCGCGCAAAGCCCTGCTCTACGCCGCCGTGCTGCCGGGCCTTGGCCAGATCTACAACAAAAAGTACTGGAAGCTGCCGCTGGTCTACGGCGGATTCGGCGCCCTGGGGTACGCCATCGGCTTCTACCAGAACGGTTACAAGAAGTATAAGTCGCAGCTCTTCGACAACATCAACGAAGCCCCCAACAACGAAAACTACCTGAACGCCGAAAGCGACCTCTCCACCGGCCAGCTCCGCACGATCGTCAACTCCTACCGCCGCCAACGCGACTTCTGGCTCATCATGGCCGGCGCGGTATACTTACTCCAGATCGTCGACGCCCACGTCGACGCCCACCTCAAAGAATTCGACGTCAACCCCAACCTCCAGGTCCGCCTGGAACCCCTGATCGAACAAGACGCGATCCTCGGCCGGCAATCAGGCGTAGCGTTGGTAATAAAATTCTAAAAGAGGCATATTTTCACCCGTGTGCCAACAGCAACAACATCCACGCCTCCTGCACCTTCCCATGCGTCAGCAATAAATGCGCATGCTGATGCACCGCATCAACCCCCTTCTGCAACACCTGGTGGATCCCCGCCCGCAATCTATACTGCTGGCAAGCCTCCGCATCCGGCAATTGTTCAACATTCCCTAAAAGCCCGAGATCATTCCCTGTCAGGTAATGACTATAGCGCACAACGTGCGGTATAGCATCCACGCCGATCCCCAGCCGGTCTACCGGCTTGGGCACCTTAAAGATCGCATCGCCCTGCACCCGGCAATACCAATCCCCGCCCAACCGCGCCACGGCATCGAGCTTAAACGGATCGATGCGTCCGTCCGCGCCGAGTATCTCTTCGCGAATGTGCATATAGATCACCTCGCATAAAATGAGATTCCCCGCACCGCCCTGGTCACCGGTCGGCACGACCTGCAGCACGCGGCACTCCATCGACACGGGTGCTTCCGCCACGCGCGGCGGCGCCACTTTTACCGAAGGGGCTTCCGTAAAGCCTGCCTTGATAAATTCGTTCACGCCCCTGGCATACTCCGTACTGGCCAGCGACGCCTGTTGCACCATGGCATAGTTCACGATGTTGATCACCACCTCCTGTACCTCCAGTACGTTCTCATAGGTATGCTTCGTGGTATTATCGCGCACACGCCGTGCCGGCGAAAAAACCAGGAGCGGGGGGTTGGTGCCAAAGACATTGAAGAAACTAAAGGGGCTCAGGTTGACGCGCCCCTCTTTGTCGACCGTGCTGGCGAATGCGATCGGTCGCGGTGTTACAGCCGATTGCAGATGGTGTTGCAGTTGAATGAGAGAGATCTCTTTCGGGTCGATCGTGAGCATCAAAGCGTGGTTTTATCAGAAGGTTCGGAGGGTGTCGGTTGTTTCATCACGGGTGACTCGGGAAACGGCTCGTGCGGCACCGGCAACGTTGCCCATGCATAGCCGAACACAACGGCCAGGATGGCGGGCAGCAGGTAGGCGCCCAGGCGAAACCGCAAGCCCGTATGGCTATAGCTCCACGCCGTAAAGTCGACGGCCGTTTTTACCAGCATCGCCACCGCCGCGAGCAGCAGCAACGACAATACCACCTGCCCCAGGGGCCGCTTCCACATGCCGCGCTTCACCAGGAATCGTACGGCCTCCGCCAGCGCTACCGCCACGCCGACCACCAGCGACACCGTGACGAGTGTCTTCGGAAAAGTGCGGAGGTAATGGTATTTATAGATGATCAGCCCGATCTTTCCCAGCAGATTGGGGCTGCGCAGCAGGACGCCGTCGAGCACCACCAGGGCGGTAATGAACAGGTAGAAGTTTATACGCTTCATGAACGCGCGTGGGTTGCAGGTTGGATTGTACCGCGGCAGTCGCCAAAGCCGATGCGCACGCCGTTCTTCTCGGCATAGCCGCGCATGATGACGGTGTCGTGGTCTTCGATGAAGGTGCGCTGCACGCCGCCCGACAGGTGCAGGGGCTTCTGACCGTTCCACGTCAGCTCGAGCAGCGAACCGTACGAGCCCGGCGAAGGACCGCTGATGGTACCCGACGCATACAGGTCGCCGACTTGAATATTGCAGCCGTTGACGGTGTGATGCGCCAGTTGCTGGCTCACATTCCAATACATATACTTGAAGTTCGTGCGGCATACCGTGGCCGGCTCGGCTTTGCCGGCTTGCATCAGCACTTCGAGCACAATGTCGAAGTTCTTCGCTCCTTCGTAGGCCAGGTAGGGCAACACGTGCGGGTTCTGCTCGGGGCCCTGCACACGGAAGGGCTCAAGCGCGTCCATCGTCACGATCCAGGGAGAGATCGTCGTGCCGAAGTTCTTGGCCAGGAACGGCCCCAGCGGCACATACTCCCACTGTTGAATGTCGCGTGCGGACCAGTCGTTGAGCAGCACGAGGCCGGCCATATACTCTTCCGCCTCAGCGGTATGGATGGCCTGGCCCAGGGGCGTGTCACCGCACGTGACGAACGCCACCTCCAGCTCAAAGTCCAGTTTGCGTGTGGGGCAAAAGACAGGCAGATCGCTGTCGGCGGGTTTGATCTGTCCCTTCGGGCGTGTAATGCCGGTTCCGGTCACGACGATCGACGACGCCCGGCCGTGGTAGCCGATGGGCAGGTGCTTCCAGTTCGGCAGCAGGGCATTCTTGGGATCGCGAAACATAGAGCCCACGTTGGTGGCATGCTCTTCGCTGCTATAGAAGTCGGTATAGTTCGCCACCTTCACTGGCAGCAGCAGCGTTACCGCGCGGGCCGGCACCAGCGCCGCAACGCGTCCATCGGCGTCGAGCTCGTCGTTGGTGTCGCGCAGCAGCTCGGAGACGCGCTCCCGCACCTCGCGGATCTTCCGGCGGCCCAGCGACAGGAACTCGTTGAGCGTGGGCTGTATAAAAATATCGGCCGGCAGGTGCAGACCGTGAAAGTAGCCGTTGGTATTGAGATAGGCCAGGTCCAGGATGTCGTCGCCGATCGCAACGCCCGCCACCGGCGAGCTGCCTTTCCGCAGGAAGATACCAAAGGGCAGGTTCTGGATCGGAAAGTCACTTCCGGCGGGAACGGATACCCAGCTTCTTAAACGAGGGTCGTTGGCAGTGGTTTGCACCATGGGATGATCGGTTTATAGGGGCTTTCGTATAGTGTACGAGGCGCCTAAGTTACAGGGTTTACCCCGATCTGCTACAACGCCGGCTGACAGAATTTAATAGTTGTCGCCAGAACATCTTTTTACTTACTTTTACCGGCTGTGAATCGCTATGACGCCAACCTTTCCACCGGACTTTGAAGCGCGCATGCGGCAGCAACTTGCGGGTGCCTGGGATGCCTTCGCGGCAGCCCACACAACGCCCCCGCCCGTCAGCATCCGTCTCAATCCGCGCAAACCCGGCCCGGACCTGTATACAGCGTCTATACCCTGGTGCGCCACCGGACGTTACTTGCAGGAGCGCCCCGTGTTCACCCTCGACCCCGCACTGCACGCCGGCGCCTACTACGTGCAGGAAGCCAGCTCGATGTTCCTCGAACAGATCTTCCGGCAGGTCGCAGACACTACGGTACCCTTACGCGTACTCGACCTGTGTGCCGCTCCCGGCGGGAAGTCCACACACCTCAGCAGCCTGTTGCCGCTCAACAGCCTGTTGGTTTCCAATGAAGTCATTCGCGCGCGTGCCGGCATCCTGGCCGAGAACCTGCAGAAGTGGGGCAACCCCAACAGCGTCGTCACACAAAACGATCCCGAAGATTTTACACCCCTGCAGGGCTTCTTCGACGTGATGGTCGTGGATGCGCCGTGCTCCGGCGAAGGCCTGTTCCGCAAAGACCCCGAAGCGATGGACGCTTGGTCGATAGACAACGTGCAGCTGTGCAGCGCCCGCCAGCGCCGCATCCTGAGCGATGTATGGCCTGCGCTAAAAACCAACGGCCTGCTGATATATTCCACCTGCACCTATAACCGCCTCGAGAACGAAGAGAACCTGGCCTGGCTTCGCAACAACCACGATGTAGAATTTATACCGCTAACTATACCGCCCGAGTGGGGTATTGAACCGATCGAAGAAGATGGTATCGTAGGCTACCGCTTTGCGCCGCACCGCGTGCAGGGCGAGGGTTTCTTCCTCTCGGTCATCCGCAAACGCGCGGCAGAAACCGAAGTAAGCGTGCGGCTGTCAAAGCCCGTCTTTGCCCCGCCGGCAAAAAAAATCCTCGACCAGATAACGACGTGGGTGCAAACACCTGAAGACAAAAGCTTCATACAACGCGAAGACCTGTTGCAGTTTGTCCCGATAGAACAAGCACAAGCCGTCGCATTCCTCTCGCGCCATCTACGTTTAGTGATCGCCGGTACATTCGTGGCCACACTCAAGCACGACAAGCTGATCCCCGAACACGCCCTGGCGCTGTCGACAGTCTTGCAACCGGAGGCCTTCCCTACCCTGTCGGTGTCGTACGACGAAGCGATACAATACCTGCGCAAGGAAACACTGCCCGCCACAGAAAGCGGCAAAGGCTTTGGCCTCATCACACACAACGGCCTGTCCCTGGGCTGGGTCAATCAGCTGCCGAACCGCCTCAACAATCTATACCCGGCGGCATGGCGGATCCGGATGGGAAATTAAAAGTTTTCCAGGCGTCCTCGACGTATTTGCTCGCTCGCGCCACACGCGTCAAAGCGCTGCTTCACCGCGGCCTCGTGGACGAGCTGCGGCTGATGCTATATCCCGTCTCGATCGGCGGCGGGTTGAAGTTATTCGACGACGATCCGACCGTACAAAATTCGAGCTCAAACACGCCCACTCGGCAACGGTGTCCTGATCCTCGAATATCAGCTGACCCATTTGCCGCGCTAGTCCGGTGCGGACCCGGCTGCTGACGCCCGGTATCAAAAGAGCGATTCTATCGTGCTGGCAGTCATGTAAAAACAATCGCCAAACTGCTGTACAAAACCCGTCCGGCAGACCTTAAAAGTCCGGTATAAAACCACACATTCGCCGGAATATCCAATAGATATCCAATAATTTATAAAGAATTATAGAATAGATATCGAAT
The DNA here is from genome assembly GCF_018598185.1 of Dawidia soli. GTDB lineage: Bacteria > Bacteroidota > Bacteroidia > Cytophagales > Cyclobacteriaceae > Ohtaekwangia > Ohtaekwangia soli. Next base: position 274,927 of record NZ_JAHESC010000001.1, on the reverse strand, counting down.
AATTATATAGTTATTGGATATCTTATAGTAAAGACCTTTTCCTTAAAATTTATTCTATACAGTATAAAGGCTAATGCCTTCCTTTCCGTAAATTGAGCTCAGACACTGGTCGAACATCGACCGTTATCTAAAACCCTCTCGTTACTCCAAAACCAATCGACTATGCCCTTTCTTGAAGGACCATTCGCTTTTACCGGCAAGCTGGACAAGTTCAGCGCGTATCGCATGCGCGGCGTCGACAAGATTGTTCTTCGCCGTAAGGGCGGCCCAAGCGGCGAAAAAGTAAAAACGGCCGAGAGCTTTAAAAATACGCGCTGTACCATGTCGGAGTTCGGCGGATGCTCACGCCACGGCAGTTATGTGCGAAAGGCACTGCTTCAGATCCGGCATCTTGCAGACTATAATTTCGGCAGCGACATCAACAGCGTGATGCGCCAGGTGCAACTGCGCGACAGCACCGGTGAGTGGGGCCGCCGCCGGATCACGCTCTCCGAACACCCGCGCCTGCTCGAAGGTTTCTCGACCACACAAAAAGCGCCTAGCTTCGATTCCGTCGTACGCGCGCCTATATATTACACGATGGATCGCCAAAAGCGTTCGGCGCGCGTCGACCTGCCCGAGCTGCTGCGCGATATCAATTATCACCCGCGGAACGACCACGCCATGTTCCGCCTGACCGTGACGTTGGGAATTGTACCCGATGTAACGTATGATGTACCCGCCAAAGAATACCTGCCGCCGAAATGGTACAGCCGTGCCTACAATTCCATCAGCGTTTCCACGGATTGGAACCCGTCGCTGGAAGGCATGGAACGTACAACGCTCGAGCTCGCGATGAATGTACTTCCGCCGGATGATTCGTGGACATTAATGCTTTCCATCGGCATCGAGTACGGAGCGTTCCGCGAGAAAGGTACGATCGGACAGGTAAAAAGGTTCGGGGCGGCAACGATCCTGGCCTTGCGTGGAAAGGATGCCCCGCCCGAAGGCGACAATGGCGGGAGTACGATCGATGAAGATGCCTCCCCGCTGGCGGATGTGCCGCCGGAAAGCGTGTCACCTGTAGAAACAGAAGAGATTCAATGCGATGCGGAACGTCCTGTATTACGGTATGTATATACGGTGAAAGGACCGGAAAAACAGGAACGGGAGATTGTGGCGTATAGTTATGTCGTTCCGATGCATGTTCGGGACGACGCCAACTGTACAACCACCCAGCCCATGCCTCCACCGCCCCTCCCCGACCTGTTGTCGCCGCAAGGCGTGGTACGATCCTCTTTGTGCGAGCAATTGACAAGCGTACACTTGTCCCGACCTGAAGGCATGCACACGCCATGGCCCGACCGGTGTGGACCGAAAAACGTCGTTGAAGCGCATTCGTTGCCACTACGGCGCGGGCGGGACAAATTAACGATGTCAACCGGGACTGGATGATATTCCGGTACGGACGCGTCTATACGATTTAAAACTGTGGTTTTTACATATATACCAGTGGACTTTTTTCCGCAGACTGGCGGGCAGTCGCGGAACATTCGTATGCGAGAGAGAAATCCTGATTTATTCAAAATCAGGATTTCCCTAATAAAAAAAAAGACGATAAGCACCATTTTTGCTCTCGCAAAACAGACGACATGTTACAGACCGTATGATTATCTTTCCACAGGAAGTGTTGTATTCAAAGGTACTCATCGGATCGTTGATAAAGGTCATGCAGGAAGCGCTGCTGGTCCTTAACGCTTCCGACGAGATCGAAATCGCCAATCAGGCTGCCGCCGATATCTTTGGCTCTCCTGAAGCGGAGCATCTCCTTCAAAGGAACATCCGGGAGCTGTACGCTTCGCCGGAAGATGCTGACAAAAAAAACGCCTTTTTCCGGGAGGAAGGGCATTCGGATAAGTGGGAGGATCCGTTCGTCCGGGACGATGGTCGCGTCTTTGTGGCCTCGTACTCCATCACCGTCACCCGCGACACCGAAAGCGGAAAACTGTTCAAGATCATTCTGCTGCAGGACGTATCCGAGCAGCGGCGATACACCCAAATGATCGCGGAGTACACCCATTCACTGGAGAAAAACAACAAGGAGCTGGATCAGTTTGCTTATATCGTATCCCACGATCTGAAGGCACCGTTGCGGGCCATCAGCAATCTGTCGTCGTGGCTGGAGGATGACCTGGGGCCTTCGCTGTCGGGAGAGAACAAGGATAACCTGGCGACGTTGCGCGGCCGTGTCAAAAGAATGGAAGCGCTCATCAACGGCATCCTGGAATATTCGAAAGTAGGCCGGGAAAACGTCGCCTCCGAAACGGTGGACGTCAACAAGCTATTGGAAGATATTGTAGAGCTGTTGTCGCCGCCACCGCACATCCGGGTGAACATCCTGCCCGCGATGCCGTGTATCGAAACACCGCGCATCCTGCTGCACCAGGTCTTTTCCAACCTGATCAGCAACGCCATCAAATACAATGACAAGGAAGCCGGCAGGGTGTCTGTCGGCTTTACAGAAAAAGAGAGCGCTTTCGAGTTCTGGGTGGAAGACAACGGACCCGGTATCTCTCCCGAATATCATGAAACGATCTTTGTGATCTTCCGGACGCTGCAGGCACGTGACAAATATGAAAGCACGGGCATTGGGTTGACTATTGTAAAACGGATCCTGGCCGCCGTAGGCGGTACGATCAACGTCGAATCTAAAGTAGAAGAGGGCAGTAAATTCATTTTCACCTGGCCGAAAACGAATCCTGAACAACGCAATCATGAAAAACCCTGACGCTCCCCAGCATTTTGTAAAACTACTCGTCGTCGACGATGACGAGGTGGACAAGCGTCTGCTGAAACGGGCCTTGCGTGCCAGCGGATTTGAGTATGAGCTCACCGAGTATTCTGACGCGCTCAGCATCTCGGACATCAGCCTGCTGAACTCCTTTGACTGCATCTTCCTCGACTACCTGTTGCCGGGCGATAACGGTCTGCGCTTCCTGCGGAAGATCCGGGATGCGGGCATCGTGACCCCCATCGTGATGATCACTTCGCAGGGTAACGAGAGCATTGCCGTGGAGCTGATGAAGGCCGGCGCTTCGGATTATATCGTTAAGAACGAAATCAACGGTCAGTCGATCAGCCAGGTGCTGCGGAACATGTTCCGATTGAACAGCATGATGCGCGAGCGGGAAGAAGCCTACTGCGCGTTGCGGGTAAGCGAGGCCCGGCTGGCAGAAGCGCAAGAGATCGCTAAGGTAGGTAACTGGGAATTCCATGCAGAAAGCAATTCCTTTTATGTGTCGCACGAAATATACAATATCCTGGAGCTCGACCCTCAAAAGCCGGTGACCTTCGAGATGTTCCTGGCGATGGTGCACCCCGATGAACGAGCGAAGGTCCATACTGCGTGGATGGATGCGCTGGAAGGAAAACGATATAATATCGACATCCGGATCAATACTCCGTCTGGGATTAAATTCGCGCATTCGCAAGGGCGGTCTATACTGGATCCCCTCGGCAGGCTGGAGAAGATCGTGGGGACCTTTCAGGATATCACAGACCGGAAACTCACCGAGCAGGAGATGATGCGGGCACGCGTGCTCGCCGAAAACTCCATGAAAGTGAAGGAGATCTTCCTGGCGAACATGAGTCACGAGATCAGAACGCCCATGAACGCCATTCTCGGGTTCACGCGGCTGCTATACGAAACGCCCCTTACCACGGAGCAAAAAAGCTATATCGATGCGATCCACTTCTCCGGCGAGAACCTGCTGGTCATTATCAACGATATCCTCGATCTTTCGAAGATACAGTCCGGGAAGACGATCATTGAAAAGAGTGAGTTCAATATACGGGACCTCGTAAACGGGATCGTCAGCGTATTGCGTCCCAAGGCACTCGAGAAGGGTATCCGTCTGACGTATAATTTCCACCAGCAGGTACCGACAACGATAAAAGGAGACCCCGTACGTCTCAACCAAATCCTGACCAACCTGCTTTCCAACGGCATCAAGTTCACTGAGAAAGGAGGCGTAACGCTGGAGATCAACTCCAATGCCGCGAAGAAGCAGGACTGCGTGCTCGAGTTCAAGGTTCGCGATACAGGCATTGGAATTCCCGCCGATAAGCATGCCGCCATCTTCGACAGCTTCGTTCAGGCTTCCAGCGACACCACTAAGAAATATGGTGGCACGGGGCTGGGCCTGGCCATCGTTAAAAACCTGGTGGAGCTTCAGGACGGAAAGATCTCGCTCAGCAGCTCGGAAGGTGGTGGGTCGACGTTTACTGTACATCTTCCCTGTGAAGAGGTCACGCAGGAGATCACACAACCTTCGCAGTCGCCGGGACGGACATCCCCCGCGCCTGAATCGATCGATCAGTTGATCGGGGCTGCGATCCTTGTCGTGGAAGACAATCCGCTGAACCAGATGCTGGCGCGCAAGGTGCTTCAAAAGGCAGGCTGTAACGTCGATATCGTATCCAACGGTCTGCTGGCGCTGGAGCGGGTCAAAACGAAACGATACGAGGTGATCCTGATGGACATTCAAATGCCCGAGATGGACGGATTTGAAACGACGCGCCATATCCGCACCCAGCTTCAGCCACCTGTTTCGGAGGTACCCATCATCGCCATGACCGCCCATGCGTTTGGATCCGATGTGGCCAAGTGCCTGGCCGCCGGCATGAACGACTACATCTCCAAGCCCTTTCAGGCGGATGATCTCTACCAAAAGTTGCTGAAGTTCGTTCAGCCTTCTCCTTTGAGGGTCATTCCTTTCAAACAGGCGGAAACATTTCCGCACCACAAGATCGATCTGACCGCGCTTCATGAGCTCGCGGGAGAAAACAATGTATTCATCGACGCGCTTGTGCTGGAATACAACCGCCAGACGCCGGCGTTTGTCGAGAAGCTGAAGACCTATACGAAAAGTCAGAACTTCGAGGCGATCCGGTTCATCTGCCACCAGATCCGGAACTCCTACGGGATATTGAAGATGGCTGAGCTCGACAAGGCCCTAGATAAAATATCGAAGCTCCTGAAGATGACCGATCCCGGACCGGAAATGACAGACGTGACCAAGCTCGTCAATACGATCATAATCCTGATCTCGGCCATCAATGAAGCCGTAACGCACGGTCTGCGCAGGACCGGATAACGCACGCACTATACGGACAGACGATGTTCAACAACCTCTCCATACGGACCAAGGTAATCCTGGGGCAAACGATACTGATTGCCATGGTATCGCTGTTCATTTACAGCTACTACCCCCGTCAGCAGGAGAAAGCCGCTATAAAGGCCATTGACTCCAAGATCCAAAGCCTGATCAACATGTTCTCGATCGGCGTCGGCATCGGGATGGGAGAAATGGATTTCGTGGCGGTGTCGGAAGCACTGGAGTGGGCTCACAATGACAGTTCTATAGTGTACATCACGGTGGTCAACAATACCGGGCAGAATATCGCTTCTTTCATAGCGCCTGGCCATGAGAGCATCGACGTATCGGGAATTCCCCTCAGCCGAAAGCCTGTGGAAATAAACGGTACACTTTTCTACAAAACAACGATCGTCTATCAGAATACTACTTTCGGCACGCTGACGCTCGGGTATTCCCTGACCCAATCGCAGAATACCATCAGCCGGCTGAAACGTACCACGCTCTATTTCTGCACGGGACTTTTCATGTCGGGTGTGATCTTCTCCTTTCTGGTGAGCAACATGATCAGCGGCAACATCCGCGAGCTGGATGCCACGGTGAAGACGATCTCCAGCGGCGCGGAAAATGTGCGTGTAACCATACACAGCAATGACGAAGTGGGCAAGCTGGGGCGTGCCTTTAACGACATGCTGGAGCGGTTGGAGCATTCGCGGAAGAACCTGGTCCGCTATTCCGAGCAGCTCAAAAAACAAAACGAAGAGCTGAACCAGTTCAGCTATGTTGTTTCGCACGACCTCAAGGCGCCGCTGCGGGCGATCTTCAAATTATCGGAATGGATCGAAGAGGACATGCACGGGTCGATGTCGGAAGAATCAAAAAAAAACATGCAGATCCTGCGCGGGCGCGTATTCCGGCTGGAAGCCCTGATCAACGGACTGCTGCAGTATTCGAAGATCGGCAGGATCAATGTGCCAACGGAACCGGTAGACATCCGTGTGATGCTCAAAGAAACCATCGACCTGCTGAACCCGCCGCCCCACATAACGATCACCATTCAAAAAGGGATGCCCGTGTTGAACACCAAAAAATATCCCTTGCAACAGGTCTTTATCAACCTTCTTTCGAACGCCATCAAATACAACGACAAAGAGCAGGGACTTATCAACATCACGTGCTCGAAGATGCCCGGCTTCTACAGGTTTACGGTGGAAGACAACGGCATGGGAATTGCACCAGCGTATCATCAGAAAGTATTCGAGATCTTTCAGACGCTTCAATCGCGGGACACGGTGGAAGGTACCGGCGTTGGTCTGTCGATCATTAAGAAAAGTGTCGAGGACATGGGTGGAACCGTAACGCTGCGGTCGGAAGAGAACAAGGGCGCTACCTTCAGCTTTACGTGGCCGCAGTCAGTTTAAAAAAAATTCAACCGTGAGCATATTTAAACCGCACGATATGACAAGCTTAGTAAACATCCTCCTGGTAGAGGACGACGAGGTGGACATCATGAATGTCCAGCGTGCGTTCAAAAAAAATAACATCAGCAATCCCCTTTTTATCACCCGGAACGGCATCGAAGCGCTGGAGGCATTACAAGGAAAGAATCCGGCGATGATCATCCCTTCGCCGCGGGTGATCCTGCTCGACATCAACATGCCGAAGATGGGCGGCATCGAATTCTTAAACGAGCTGAGGAACCACCCGGAGCTCAAGGCGGTCAGCGTCTTTGTCATGACCACGTCCAATGAAGAGAGCGATAAGATCGCGGCCTACGACCTGAACGTGGCCGGGTATATTCTAAAGCCGTTGTCGTTCGAGGGATTTATCCGCGCCGTGTCTATCCTTAACCACTACTGGCATCTGTGTGAAATGCCCCAACTGTAGACACAGTCCCCGTTCATGCGCTGCAGACTGAAATATATCCTTCCGCTTATACTCCTGGCCTACAGCGTGAGCTCCCGCGGACAGGCGTCTACTTACGGAGAGCTGCAGGCGGCGTATATTTTCAATTTTGCCAAGTATATCAAATGGCCCGGCAACGCTACCGTGTTCGTGATCGGCGTGGCGGGTGAAACCGACATCCTGGATGCGCTGCAGACTACGTTGAAGGGAAAAAAGGTGGGGGGCCGCGAGATCGAGATCCGCACCATCGCGACGCTGGAAGAAGCCGCCACCTGCCGGATCGTCTACCTGCCGGCCTCTAACTCCGAAGCGATCGTCGATCTGAGACTGGCGGTCGTGGGAAAAAACGTATTGATCGTATCCGAAGAGGATCTGATCAAGCGCGGCGCGTGCATCAGCTTCATCGTTGAAGACGAAAGGCTGCGCTTCAAGCTCCGGAAGGCGGCGCTGGAAGCCGCGGGGCTCGAAGCAAGCGAAGGATTGCTGAAGCTGGCGATCCTTCTATAGATCAGCACCAGACCGTATCTGTCGCTTCAAAATTCGGCACGTACGCCGATCGCCGCGCGAAGCGGGTTTTGAAAACTTCCCTCCCATTCCAGGTCTCTGGGCAGTGTAGCGACATACCGTTGATTCAACGCATTTTGAACATTCATAAAGATCGTGACGGAGCTTTTATAGGTATATCCTGCCGATATATTCACCAACGAATATCCGTCTGTCGTTTCGCGCTTACGTTCGCTCTGCGAACGGAATTGATACATTCGCTGGCGACCGGACTGCAGCAGACGGGCAGAGAAATAGAACGCCTTCAGTTTTCCGTCGATGCCCAGCCGGTACTGCCACGGCGTGATGGCCGGTTGCTCAACATCGTTTGCCGCCGAGGTAAGATTTGACTCCTCCCCCTCCAGGTAGCTCAGTGACGAGTAGGCCATGAACCTGGTTCGACCGACGGTAAAGGTGGCGTTAACGCTTAGGTTCCCGCCATAATTGTGTTGTGAGCTTTTATTCATGGGCACTTCAATATAGTCTACCTCCCAGCCCAGGAATCTGCCGCCGTATAAATTGGTATTTCCCTCATCGGCCACAGGTTGAATGATATTTTTGATCTTTGTACTATATCCGGTCAGTGTAACGCTGAGATCTTTGCCGATCTTTTGATTAATGCTTACCTCCACCGTTTGCGATGTGGTGGGCTTGAGATTGGGGTTCGGCAGATGCCAGTGCCGGGAGCGATAGGTAGCGCCCGAATCGGTGGAATAAAAAGACCCGAACGATTCATAGGTAACCATGGGGGACGGCGCCCAATAGGCGGTGCCATACAGTGCCTTGATCGTTGTTTTCTGAAATGGTTGAAATACCGATCCTATGCGGGGATTCACGGTGGCGCCAAACCTGGAGTTGTAATCGTACCGGCCACCGACGGTAAAGGAAATTTTCCTGACCGGGTTATACTGGACCTGGAGATACGACCCAACGTTGGTGTATACCAGTGGAAAGAATTTGGCCTCGATTCCGGCCGGGTTGCCGTCATAAACCGAATTGAGCAGGACGCCACTCCTGGCGCCGGTGCGGCTTACCGGATATTGCAGCTCCGGTGTCTTGGGAAGCGACTGAAAAATCTCATACGTCGCCCCTCCCGTAAGACCGACTGTCTGAGAAAAGGAGTAGATAAGTTGCTCTTCTATCTTGAGCATCGAGCCCGTGCTGTACTTATATCCATGTTCCATTCCACCATACAGATTCCGGAAGTTCGATTTGGGGTTCACTTCATAAAAGCTTCCGGTCAGTGTACTAACGGACTTTACTTTGCCTGCTTCCGCGGTGTAGGCCGCGCTTGCGGTCGTCACACCGTGGCCGTAGAAGACGTCACGGTTAAATACGGCGTCGTCGGGACTCAGCGTCGTCGACGTCGGTACCGCCGTATAGTGATGCAGTAGTGTCATCGTAAAACCATCTTTCGCCAGGGATGCATACACGTTGTAGGCTTTCACCGGAGCCTCAAACCCACGCTCTACCGTACCGTTGCGGGGTGTCATGGGCCCCAGGGTGGTGTTGAATACACCGGTCTCGTGCGAGTCCATCCGAAAGTGATCCGGATAGGTCTTCGAAAAATCGGGCTGGGCGTCATACGAATAGAGGCCTGCTATACAAAACCGAAGACCACTTTTTAAACTCTTGTTCAGGATCAAAGAAGTGTTGCTATACCCTTGTGTTCCCCCCATGGCCGCCGCGGTGATCTCATCTTCTTTGCCGGGTCTCTGTGTAATGATATTGATCACACCCGCCATCGCATCTGCTCCGTAGAGCGCCGAGCCCGGCCCATAGACCACTTCGATCTGTTTTGCCAGTTGAATAGGATAGTTTTCAAGAATGGGCAGCGCCTCGTTTGTCGGAGACGAGATCCGCACGCCGTCCAGCAGGATCGTAAAATAGTCCTGCCGGGAAATACCCCGCAGGCCCACCGGGTTATAAAATTGCGGGTCGGATTTATCTTTGACCAAAAAGCCAGGCAGATCGTTCAGCACCTCGGCGAGATTCCGGTATCCCCTTATTTTGATCAGATCTTTTGTGATCACCAACACGGTAGCGGGCGCCTGTTCCTGTTTCTGATTGTTCCGGGTGGGCGTGACAACGGTCACATTCACGAGGTCTTCGAAGGATAAATCCAGGAGCTTGTCAAGCTTGAGCGTATCCGATGACGGGGATTCCTGGGCTGCCGCCGATGCGAGGCAAAAGATGCAACCTGTGGCCGCGAGGAGTTTCCGAATCATCATGGTTATCTGGTCTGCAGGAACTGTTTTCGCACGTAAAATACCCTCCTGCATGTGAGACTTTTATCAGGGAATTACTGATTTATCAAAATCAGGATGATCCGTCGCGATACAAGCGTGCGACTGTTGATCCGGGGGAATGAATTTGCAACAACCGATCAACCGGTCGACCCGGATACCGCGAGATGCATTCTTTTTACATTTCCACGGAACGTTCGGGACATCGTCGCTGGCATTCAGCCGGCCAGTACCTATGCGTACAGCGGGGCGTTGCCGGGGTGATAATTTAATTCAACGTCATGTGAGCGATCATTTTTCGGGCAGGTGCGCCACCAGTTCCACCTCCAGTTTGGCGTCGGACATATATAGTCGCGAAACCTGCACCCAGGTTGCGGCGGGAAAATCGTTGTTGTAAAACACCTTTCGCGCATAATTATACTTTTTCATGGCTTCGATGTCTGTGGTGTACAGGTTCTCCTTTACCACATGTTGAAACGTTGTTCCAAAACTCTTTAACGACTGTTCCAGGGCACGATACACATTCGTAATCCCCTCGGGTGTGATCTCGGTGGAGACGGCGCCGGAAATGTACAGTACGTTGTCTACTTTTACCACTTGAGCGTACCCGGCCGTTGTATCCTGCCGGGTCTTGTTGTTCCAGTGCCACTTTTCCTTAACAAGTTCCGTGTTCTGTGCCATGGCTGCCGTGCTCAGCAGCAACAACGCCACGACCGTTACGTGTTTTGATACGCTGTTAACTTTCATCTTGGGTATATTTTTGTTCTTATTACTTCGTATAGTTCCCTGGTTAACGTTTACGAATTTTGTCACGGGCTTCCGGGCTGGCGTTTCAGGATCGTTTACCGGTCTCGTCGTCTGTTTGTGCAAGGTAACTGGTTATTATCCGATAAAAAAAGCCATCAAATATTACTATCGATGGCTTTTTGATTTGTGGATTTCAGGTATTCGTTGGCTATCCGCTACGTGATCACGAAAACAGCTTTGCCGGGTATGCCGCCTTTCTTCACTTCGTCATAGGCCCTCTTATAGTCGTAGAAGTCGTAGCGTTTACTGATGAATACCTGCAAGCCGGCAGCGGCAAGCTTTTCCAGGTAGGCCACAGAGGGTTTTAATAACAGCAACTTATAGCGGCCGCCGGAAAACAGCGAACCGATCATTTCCTTCGGGCCGGGCGAAGTGTTTACATACACGCCGTTCTTCTTCAAAATTGTCCGGGCTATTTTATAGGTCAATTTTCCGGACAGATCGATGGCCACGTCATAGGTCGTTCCACCGGTGAGCACGTTATCGCGCTGGTAATTTAAAACCACGTCGCTTCCCAGCCGCGATGCCATGTCGAGGGCTGCGGGCCCGACAACAGCCGTGACGATCGCCCCGGCCATTTTAGCCAGTTGAATGGCCAGGGGGCCCATGCCGCCCCCTGCGCCGTTGATCAATACGTGCATGCCGGGGCGTATCTGCAACAGGTCATGAAAGATCTGCAGGGCGGCAGAACCTACTACAGGCAGGCTGGCCGCTTCTTCAAAGGTGATCGTGCCGGGCTTGTGCGCAATGTCTTCTGCTTTCACTGCTATATATTCCGCGAGCGCCCCGCCTTTGAACATGCTGACCAGGCCAAATACTTCGTCTCCCTTGCTATATTTTCCGCTGCCCTGTTCTACTACACCGGCGAAGTCGATCCCTACGGATTTTGGAAACTTGCGTCCGCTCATCAGCTTCATATCTCCCTGCCACAACTTCCAATCCAGCGGATTGATCGAAACCGCTTTTACTTTTACGATGATCTCCCCTGCCGGCATGGGCGCGTCTGTCAGTTGCAGTACTTCTGTTCCGCCGAAACGGTTGTAGGTGATCTTTTTCATAGTGTAGGGTAGTCGGTATAGCCCACTGAACCGGGGGTGTAGAGCGTGTTAAAATCGGGTTGGTTCAACGCTGCTCCTGTCGCAATCCGTTTTTCCAGGTCGGGGTTGGCCAAAAAAGCGCGGCCGAAAGCGACGAGGTCGGCAAAGCCAGCGTGCAGGGTTGCCTCCGCCGTTTCAGGCGTCAGGCCGTTGCAAAGGATGATCGTGCCCTTGAAACGCCGTATGGCATCGAGCGTCTTTTGTGGTATCGCCGCCGACACACCGATATGCAGGTATGCGATCCCGGTTTGGCTCAGCTCCATCGCCAGCCGCGCATAGGTCTCGTGTACTTCCTGTTCGTCGTACGGTGCCAGATCGCCGAGCGTAGAATAGGGAGAAAACCGTACGCCAACCTTGTCGGCTCCGATGGCCGCGGCCATGTCGTGTACGACGCGGAGGGTGAACCGGGTTCTATTGGCTATACTACCTCCCCAGGCGTCGGTGCGGGTATTGACATGCGGGTTCAGGAACTGCTCGGTCAGGTAGCCGTTGGCGCCGTGCAGCTCGACGCCGTCAAAGCCTGCAGCGATGGCATTGCGGGCGGCGCTGACGTGCTCGGCTATTACGGCTTCCACTTCTTCGTCTGTCAGCGCGTGAGGTTCGGGGTAAGCCTGCAGGCCTGCTGCATCCGTCCAGATCTCACCGGCAGCTTTTGTCATGGAAGGACCGACCACGCGGGCACCGGGGGGAAGGTTGGCGGGGTGGCCGATGCGGCCCGTGTGCATGAGCTGCAGGAAGATCTTCGTTCCGGCAGCGTGTGCCGCGGCCGTGACGGCCTTCCAGGCGTTGGTTTGTTCGTTGGAAAATATACCGGGAATGCGCGAGTAGCCCAGTGCATCGGGTGACGGCGCGGTGCCTTCGGTAATGATCAGACCGGCGCCCGTTCGTTGTGCATAATAGGCCGCCATCAAATCGTTTGGCAGGTTGTTGATGGCCCGGCTGCGGGTCATGGGCGCCATGACCAGGCGATTTTTCAGTTGTAGAGTGCCTTTGCTGTAAGGCGTTAGCAATGTGTTCATGTTGTTGTCGTGTTGATGACGACACAAAATTGTCCGAACACAAGGAGGCAAAATAGCCGCTTATAGCGAAAAAATAGTCCTATCCGCCGGCGGCATATCGTTTGGGCGTGACGCCGTGGTATTTCTCAAAGAGGCGGGCAAAATGGCTGAGGTTGGCGAACCCGAGCTGATAGCCTGTCTCTGAAACCGACAACCCGCCGTGCTTCAGCAGAAAGGCTGCTTCGTCCATCCGGGCTTGTTGATAATAGTTGTAGATGGTATCGCCGAATACCTGTTTAAAGAGGTCGCGCATCTTTGTTTCGCCGAATCCTACCATTTTTGCCAATGCCGGCAAACTGGGTGGAACGGCGAGATCGGAAAGAACGGCGGTCCTGATCAGGAACAGCTTTTCGACATCGTCTTTATGCACCGCGCTGTGGTGTTGCGCTTCCCGCTTCTGCAGCTTCTCGAATACGAGGTAGAGCAGCTCGTGTACCTTAAGTCGCTGATAAAACGTAGCCAGGTCGTTGTCTGCGCGGATGTCTGTCACCTGCTTGACCAGCTTGTGGATCTCCGGGCTCATGCTTTCATAAAACAGAAAGCCCGGTGCTGCCTGTAACACCGTTTGCACCGTGGCGTTGGGGGTTTTGATCGCCAGCAGCTCTTTCAGGGCATCCTTCAGAATGCCTACTACCAAAAAATATATATCGGTGTGGGCGGGAAAACTGATCCTGGAATTAAGGTCTGTCGATGCGACCTGTATGGCAAAGGCGCTGCTGCGCGAAAGCGGGGCGGCTTGGTCGCCGGTATCTACGGTGGCTCCGACTTCGTTGCTATGAAAGATCACGCTCACCAGATCGTTGGGCGCGTCGCTGCCGATCCTGTTCAGGATAAAGTCCTGGTTGAGCTTGTACCGGTGGACGACGAGCTTCAATCCCGCAGATAAGGCCACCCTTTTGATACTCCCGGTGCCCAGAGCGGGTGGAATGATTAACCGGTCATCTTCTATGGGTACGTTAAACTTTTTGGCAAAGCTCGTCAGAAAGTCAAACTGCGGGTTGGGGACAAACTCAAAAAACATGTGTAAAAATACTATTTGAGCGTGATCCAAACGGGCGCGTGGTCGCTCGCCCGGGGCCAGCCCCTTACGGCTGTATCGACGCCGGTCTTACGAAGCCTCGGCACCAGGTGCGGGCTTAGCAGGAAATGATCCAGCCGAAGGCCGGCATTGCGTCCCCAGGCATTGCGCAGGTAATCCCAGAAGGTATAGATACTTTCCCCGGGATGCTGGTGGCGGATAGCGTCTGTCCAGCCTTGCTTCAGCAGGCGGGCGTAGGCGGCCCGGACCTCTTTGCGGAACAGGGCGTTGTTAAGGTACTTCTCTGGTTTGTATACGTCGAGCGCAGTAGGCATTACGTTGAAGTCTCCGACCAGCGCAACGGGTACGTCATGAGCCAGCAGCTTTTTGGCATGCACGGAAAGTCGTTTGAACCATTTGAGCTTGTACTCGAATTTAGGTCCGGGGTACGGATTGCCGTTGGGCAGATACAGGCAGGCGATCACCATCTTGCCCACGATCGCTTCCAGGTAACGGCTGTGCTCGTCTGTCCTGTCTCCCGGCAACGCGCGGCGCAGCTCCTGAATGGGCAGTTTACGCGAAAGGATCGCGACGCCGTTCCAGGACTTTTGTCCATGCCAGAGTGCCTGGTATCCCGCGGCGGTTATGGCCTCTATGGGGAATTGAGCATCAAGTGCCTTGAGCTCCTGCAGGCAGACAATGTCGGGCTTTGCTTCACTCAACCAGCGCAATAATACCGGGAGCCGGTTGTTGATGCCGTTGATGTTATAGGTGGCGATCTTCATTTGTAAATGTTAAGATACGCTGCCGGCAACCAACTACAAAAAACATCTTCTTTCCGCCGCTACCGAATTAGATTATTGAAGATAACCGCTCCATAACCAGCCGATCGTGCCCTTATAGTCCACCTTATACCAGTTCGCCGTCTTTCCTGCGATTGTCTCACTGTCACCGTTTTTGTCTATGACACCCACGGTCTCATTGTAGGGAACTGTTAGCAACACCGTACCGCTTGAACCTGGTTGGTCTCGTAGATTGAGCCCTTTTGTTGAAGCCACTTTCGCTGTCTGTCCGCTGTATTGATATGACGCAGCTTTTTTAGATGAACTATCCCTTCTCGATGAGCTTGAAAAATGATTAAAAAAGAAAATAGCTATAATTGCCCCAATGGCGATCTTAAAAATAAATCTGATTGTATTCCCTCTGTCTATTGTTCTTGCACAGTCCTGGCAAACGGAACGGACGCCATAATAAGTTCGTGAACCAGCGCCGTAAGACCGCTTACTCCACCATGTACCGCTTGAATAGCCAGTATAGGTTGTCCGTCTATAGTTTGCGTTTGGTACTCCGCATCTGTAACAGGTTGCCATTATCCGTTGTCATTTAAATAACCACAACGACCGAATATACACAATTGCAGATATTTTCGGATATCGAAATACGCCAATCCATTTCATTTTGCATTTCCAGTCCTCTTCAAACCTGTTCAAAGAAATAATTACTAAATCATTAGTAGATCTACTAAACATTTAGTAGATTTGATTACATCAATGCAAAACGTATGGATTTGAACCTTACCAAGGCAGAGGAAAAGGCCATGAAGATCCTTTGGTCGATCAAGAAGGGCTTGATCCGGGATATTGTCAATGAATATGAAGACCCGAAGCCGGCCTATACTACGGTGGCGACCATATTCAAGATCCTGGAACGGAAAGGGTTTGTGGGGCGAACGCCGGTGGCGAACTCCCATGAATATTATCCGCTGGTGGAGCGAAAGGATTATACTACGCAGTCGGTGCAATCGCTGGTGGAGAACTACTTCTCCAACTCGTTCAAGAACATGGTGTCGGAGTTCAGCAGTGCGGAAAACCTCAGCACCAAAGATATGCAGGAGCTCATCGAGCATTTTAAGAAACAGATCGAACAAAAAAAGAAAAAGTGATGGAAAGCTATTTCGTGAAGTCCGGCACTTCGCTGATCCTGCTATACGCTTTGTACAGGGTCGTGCTTCGGTATGAGCTCAACCACCAGCTGAACCGGTTTATGGGATTGGCCTGTATACTTTTCTCGATGGCTGTTCCTTTTATAGAATTTAACAACGTCTCGTCCGCCGGCCGGTTTCCGGGGGTGTATTCTGTGGTGGCCCGCACGGCCAATTTCCAGGAAACGGTCTCTTCTACCCTGTCAGCGGGCACCATCGATATTGTCTTCATGCTCTATGGGCTGGGCGTGGGCGTGTGCTTATTCCGTTGTGTATTCGGGCTGGCTACTTTGCTAAGGCTCTTCATCCAATCGTCTAAACGGCGACGGTGGGGATTTACCGTTGTCAGCCTCGATCGCCATGTCTCGCCGTTCACTTTTTTCAACGTGTTGTTTACGGGAAAAGATGATATGGATAATGCCGAAAGAGAAACGATGCTGCTGCATGAGTGGGTGCACCGCGATCAATATCACTCCATCGACAACATATTCCTGGAGGCGGTGACGATTATGTTTTGGTTCAATCCCGTGGTCTGGCTTTTCAGGCGGGATATCAAAGCCGAGCATGAGTATTATGCGGATGCATGCGTACTGAAAAATGGCGTCAGCCCGGAGGACTACCAGCACATCCTGTTCAAGGCCAGAACGGGTATCGCGATCGATCTCGGTAATTATTTAAGTAACAAAACAAGTTTAATCAATCGATTCACTATGATGACAAAAACAAGAACAAACCACAAAAGCAGCTACTGGAGCGTTTCTCTTTATGCTGCGTTGATGTCTGTGATCGTACTCCTCGGGGCATTTTCGGCCCGGCAGGAGGAGCCACAGTTTGACAAGGTCGCCACCTACGAACAAGGCGAAGCGGCGATGTATCAAACCCTTACAGCGCGGATCAAATATCCCACCATTGCCCGCAGGGAAAACCGTTCGGGGGTAGTGCAGGTCTCTTTCACGGTCAACGAAAAGGGCACTGTCGAAAATATCAAAGCCGAGACGCAAAAGGACGGCTATTTGCTGAAGGAAATGGTGGTGGTGGGATACTACCAGACATCCGAAAAAGCAAAAGGCATCGACGATGCGCTCAAGGGCGCGGCAGTGGACGCGGTGGAGGGCCTCGGTAAATTCACACCCGCAGAGAAAGATGGAAAACCTGTTCGCTGTGTATTGACACTACCAATAAAATTTACACTAGGGGAAAAAATATAAACCGATAGCGCAGTCTAGTGAAGAGGCTGTCTCAAAAGTGAGATAGCCTCTTTTGAGCAATTTAGCCGTAGGCTCATTATGCATTAAACCCACCATCGATGGTAACCCACGAGCCGGTGATATGCCCGGCCTCGTCGCTTGCCAGGAATGACACCACACCGGCCACATCCGCGGCAGCGGCATACTGCGGCAGCGCCATGCGGCTGCGCAAGTAGTCGGCGTGGCCACTGTCGGCCGGGTTCATATCGGTATCGGTCGGGCCGGGTTGCACCAGTGTGACAGAGATGCCTTTCGGACCCAGGTCGCGGGCCAATCCCCGTGTAAATCCCTGCAGGGACGATTTGCTCATGGTATACAGCGTCATTTGCTGACCGATGGCATTATCGCCCATATTACTGCCGATGGTAATGATCCGCCCGCCCGCTTTGAGGTGCTTTACCGCCTCCCGCGCGGCGATGTATACAGCCTTGACGTTCACCGTCATGATCTGATCATATTCCTCCTCGGTATGTTCATAAAAATCTTTACCCAGGAAGATCGCCGCGTTGTTCACCAATACATCCAGGCGACCGAACTCAGCAACGGTCTCGTTCACGGCGTTTATGATCTCGCCTGTATTGGCGCTGTCTGCGCCGATGGCGATGACCCGGCCACCGGCTCCGGTGATCTCGGCGACCAATGCGTTCGCTTTTTCGACAGATCGCGCATATGTAAATGCTACGTGTGCCCCTTCCGCTGCTAAACGACGTACGATCGCGGCGCCTATACCGCGGCTGCCGCCCGTTACCAATGCTACTTTATTCTCTAACTTTTTCATCCTGATGTTATTTGCGTTTCAGATTATGTGAACAAACGTAGATCGCGCCACGTTATATTTGCAAGCAAGCATTGGATTGTTAGATACTAACAAAATAGTAAGAAATGAGAAAACAGACTTCAACGAACGCTTTGAATGAGAAGCGCATCATCGACACCTGCGGCATGGCCGTAGCGTTACGGGTAATCGGCGGCCGGTGGAAGCCGGCCATTTTATGCAGGTTGGCCAACGGCACGATGCGTTACAGCGAGCTGAGAAAATCTATTGAAGGAATTTCCGAACGCATGCTGGTGGCCCAACTGCGTGAGCTGGAGCAGGAAGGAATTGTACGCAGGGTTGTATATGCCGAGGTTCCGCCAAGAGTCGAATATGAGATCACCGAGCTTGGGCACACCATGACGCCGATGCTGAATGCCATGTCTGACTGGGGTCGTCAGCGGAGCCGGTTAGCGCAGCAGTGACCGACCACTTACCGACCATTTATTTTAAGGATGTGCATCTTGAAAGAAACCTCACAAACCATGGAACCGCTAGATACTCCCCGTTTTCGTATTGAAAATATAGCGCCTATTCTCCGTGTACAAGACATATCACGCAGTGTAGCCTTCTACACCGGTGTGCTGGAATTCACCAACGCCGACTGGGGCACCGATCAGTTCACACTCATTCACCGCGACAACACCGGTATATACCTGTGCAAGGGTGGGCAAGGCTCACCCGGCACCTGGATCTGGATCGGCTTTGACGGCGACATCTTTGCGCTGCATGAAAAGCTACAAGCCAACGGCGTCAGGATCAAGCTCCCTCCTACCAACTTTTCCTGGGCGTATGAAATGCAGGTAGAAGATCCTGATGGTCATATACTCCGTTTCGGAACGGACCCAAGCGACAAAAAACCTTTTGCTGACCAGGAGGTAAATTTCTGATAGGCTATTCCGAATGATTTCAGATTATAAACTTTAATTGCTTTCGAAGCCAATTCCTTCTTTGTCTTTCCGTATGGCAGATCAGAAAAATCAGTTCATGTAGACACTTACTCACCTACTTCTTTCAAAATTTCCTCTACCAACAGGTCCGAGATTCTGAAATCGGTGTTTCGAATCAAATCAATAATTGGTCTCAACTCTTTAATAACTCCCAACTTTCTTGCCTTTACCAAAACACCCAACGTACCGGTAAAAACTAGTCCAAGTTTCTTAGCCATCTTTCTGGCCTTAAGATCGTCTAAAAGTAATAATGGGTCTGTATAGTTTAATGACAATGCTATGGCACTCGCTTCTCCAGGATCAATTGACATTTCGAGAACCTTTTGATAATTCTTATCCGGCGATTCTTTCAACGTTATCCAGGAAGGTAATAGTTTGCCGAATTCTTTTGCCACTTCGGGGGTCGTCGTGACATTCTGATATAGATCACTTAAGATTTCAATCCTGTTGATCTTATCCAAGATGATCAAACAACTGGCATCCGATATAACAACCTCAGGCATTGGCAATATCTGATTTCAAATCATCCAACGAATCGCCAAATACGGACACGTTGTATTTGCCCAGCAATTCGATAAACGCTCGCTTCGACAACCCCGTTAATTCAGCTGCCTGTCCGGAGGACAATCGGCCGTCCTCATATAGTTTCGACGCAACAATCATTATTAAATCCATATCCGATATCGCCAAACTATCAGGTATATTTAGTTGTAGTGTTCTCATAAATAAATTATTGAGTCTTCGTTGGACCAATTTACTAAATAATGGATTCAAAATACACTGCAATTTTTTGAACCATACGAAGCATACGTCCACGTTTGGAACGGTGCATATCTGTTGACCACGCCTTAATGTAAAGAAAAACTTCCCTTCTGCAATCGATAGCATAAAAATCTCTATCCGCCTCCATACGCAAACGCTACCTATACATGCGTATGCAGCTTCGCGAATACACTGTAATCTCTGGAACTATACCATCATCAATATCCTTATATAACTGACGGAACAGGAGTAAAAGCCTGAGACAACAAACCGGGAAACCGCCGCTGCTTTCGGAGAAGCCGAAAGGTATAGACACAAAAAAACCTGAGCTCTTTCAAGCTCAGGTCTTCGAGTAGTCCGTACGGGAATCGAACCCGTGTTACCAGAATGAAAATCTGGTGTCCTAACCCCTAGACGAACGGACCGTATTGGGTAGTGTTTTGTGTGTGGCCTTTTGGTATTTCTCTCAAAAGGTGTGCAAAGATAGGGCTGTGGTTTTGATTTGCAAACCGGTGCGCAAAAAAATATTCAAAACACAATTTTATTTCATTGGTTTTGGATATCAGGTCTTTTATTTTTGGCTTCCGAAATTTTAACAAAACAACTGAACAATGACTAAAGTAGGTATTAACGGTTTCGGCCGTATTGGTCGCCTGGCTTTCAGAGCTGCTATTAATCGTAAGGATATTGAGATCGTTGGCATCAACGACCTCGTGGAGCCAGACTACATGGCGTACATGCTGAAGTATGATTCTACCCACGGCAAATTCGACGGTACGGTAGAGGTGAAAGATGGCAACCTGGTGGTGAACGGAAAGAAAATCCGCGTAACAGCTGAGAAAGACCCTGCTAACCTGAAGTGGTCTGAAGTTGGCGCAGAGATCGTGATCGAATCTACTGGTCTGTTCCTTACCCAGGCGGATGGCCAAAAGCACATCGCCGCCGGTGCTAAGAAAGTTGTTTTCTCCGCTCCTGCGAAAGACGACACCCCTACTTTCGTAATGGGTGTGAACCATAAGAAACTTACTGCCCAGCATACGATCGTTTCAAATGCTTCTTGTACCACCAACTGTCTTGCTCCGCTGGCAAAGGTCCTGAACGACAAATTCGGTATTGCAGAAGGCCTGATGAGCACTGTGCACGCGGTTACGGCGACACAGAAGACTGTTGACAGCCCGTCTGCAAAAGACTGGAGAGGTGGCCGCGGCGCTTACCAGAACATCATCCCCTCTTCTACGGGCGCTGCCAAGGCTGTTGCCCTGGTAATCCCCGAGCTGAAAGGCAAACTGACAGGTATGTCGTTCCGCGTGCCGGTAGCCGACGTATCGGTTGTCGACCTGACGGTACGCCTGGAGAAAGCCGCTTCGTACGAGCAGATCAAAGCTGCGATGAAAGAAGCTTCTGAAGGCGAGCTGAAAGGCATCCTGGGCTACACCGAAGACGACGTGGTATCACAAGACTTCCTGGGTGACGCACGCACGTCGATCTTCGACGCGAAAGCCGGTATCGCCCTGAACGACAACTTCGTAAAAGTTGTATCCTGGTACGACAACGAGTGGGGTTATTCCAACAAGCTTATCGACCTCGTGCAAGAGCTCGGTAAGATCTAAGCGATCAAACGCATACAATATCCCAGTGAGACCCCGGCCATCCAGCCGGGGTTTCTTTTTTTCACCCCCGATATAGGCCTCTTCCCCTAAAAAGATCGAAAAAAAGGCCTCCCGCCTTGTCAAAACACCCCCTGAATACGTTATAGGGAGTAGAACACCCGAATACGCGATGGCCAACTACTACGAAGTGCTAGGTGTGAGTATGTCTGCCAACGCCACCGAGATCCGGATGGCGTATAAGCGTATGGCCATGCAGTACCACCCCGACCGGAATGCGGGTGATCAGCGTGCGGAAGAGATCTTCAAGCAGATCAACGAGGCCTACCACGTACTCTCCGACCCGCTCAAGAAGGCGCGCTACGACCAGCGCTTCTACGACCCAGTGCCCCTTCCCCGCGCCGAAACCCTACGCGAGCGCAACATGCGCCGTTACCGTCAGTGGCAACAAGCCCGTCAGGAAGAATATACCATCGGCAGGGAGTACTTTCGCATACAGGGCCTGGCCTTCCTGGTCTTCCTTGTTATTGCCGGCTTCTGCTTTGCGGTGATCCACACGGCGTATTACTTCATGGAGCAAAAGCGGCTGGTGCGCTACCGCGAGAACAGCGTTCAGCTCAAAAAGGTGAACACGCTCTTCGCCTCGGGCAAGTTCAACGAAGCCTTTGCCCTGGTGCGCATTCTGAAAGACAAAGATCCGTTCGACTATCGTTTTTTGTATGCCCACGACAGCCTCACGGGCGCCCTGGATAAACTGGCCGAAGCAGAGTATAAAAAGCAGGACTTCGCCGCGGCGGTAGCGTATTACCTGGTCTTAAAGAACCACCAGGATCCTGTCGCGTTCCAGACGCTCGAGCGCCTGGCGCTGTGCCAGTACTACCTGGGCAACTTCCGCGAGTCGCTGCAAGCGTTAAAGCACCTGCACAACCAGCAGCCGCGCAATCTCGAGCTGGTGTACCGCATCGGTATGATCCACCTGGAGAAGCTGGAGGAGCCGGAAGAGGCCCTGCAATACCTGGACCTGGGCAAGCGGCTGTTCAAGGAGAACCTCAGCGAAGTGTATGGCGAGGCGTTTATGTTTGCCATGGACCCCGCCGACGCGCCGGACATTTATTACAACATCTTTGAAGCCCGCGCCCGGGCGCACCTGCGCCTGAAACAATACGACGAAGTGCGCAGCGACTGCAACTGGGCCAGCTACCTGCGGCCCCTGCGCCCCGATCCCTATTTGCTGCTGGTGGAAGCCGGCCAGGCCGGGGGCCATTGGCCTACCCTGTGCGACGACCTGCGCCCGGCCCGGAAGCTGGAAGACCCGGCCCTGCGGACGCTGATCCGCAACCACTGCCGCGGTTGACGGGGCACGTATTTTTAAAGAAAAATACCGGCCCGTTCACCTCACAACAAACGTTTTTTACGATCT
Organism: Dawidia soli; assembly: GCF_018598185.1. GTDB lineage: Bacteria > Bacteroidota > Bacteroidia > Cytophagales > Cyclobacteriaceae > Ohtaekwangia > Ohtaekwangia soli. The sequence goes on along the minus strand of NZ_JAHESC010000001.1, from coordinate 252,337 downwards.
TTCAAACCCGACCACTGGCGGGAAACCCATAAAAACCCTATGAAAACCCAACACCTTGATCGCGAACATCTTTTATCGGTAAAGAATAGCTATTTCAATATCCTGGCGCTGTTCCTGGGGCAGCCCAAAATTGAAAGCCGCTTTCTGCGCTGCCTCCTCAAATGGGGCTTTCAGCTGCACCTGAACCCCGAGGATCTGACCAAGGCGAACGTTGACCTTACGCACCTGCAGTTTGCAGACCCTGCCGACAAAGTGGCCAAGCTCGAAGCCATTTATCACCTGGTATACATGATCTATCTCGACGAGGTGGTGGAAGATGTTGAGCTGGAAGTGGCCACGATCTATGCCGAGCAGCTCGGCTTCCGGGCATCGGTGGTTAGCGACCTGTTCAAATCGATCGCCACGGCTACCTTCGATGACAAAATACAACGCAATGTGCGCCAGGAAGTACTGGACTTTCTGAAACTCTACGAGATCTGATCTCATGTTCCGACACGCAATCCTGTTTGTACTGGTTGTGCTGCATGCAACGCCCCACCTGCAGGCGCAGCAGGAGCATGCCGACATCCACCTGTTCCTGGACCAGTGGCATTGCGCCGCTACCGAGGCCCGCGCCGACGCATTCTTTGGCAGCATGAGCGAAAACAGCATCTACATCGGCACGGATGCGAGCGAGCGGTGGACCAAACAAGAGTTTATAAAATTTGCTAAGCCATACTTTGATCTGGGCCGGGCGTGGGATTTTACCCCGTACGATCGCGATGTCCACGTAACACCTGACGGGAACTATGTATGGTTTTCCGAACTTTTAACAACCTGGATGGGTGTGTGCCGCGGCTCGGGGATGCTTCATAAAACAAAAACGGGGTGGAAGATCGAGCAGTACCACCTTTCTGTTACCGTTCCCAATGCACTTATAAAGGATTTCATCAGCCTGGTCCAAAAATCTACGCTTCAACGAAAACAGCAATAACAACTCGTTTGCATAGCAGGGGGCCAGTTGCCAATCAGTAAACAAAGCTACCAATGTATGGTTTCACCGATCTTTCGGTGGCAACCGGGGGGTGATTTTGACGAATTTTGAATCATCAATTAATCAATAACCCTTGGTATGCCATACATGAAGAATCTTGATTTCAGCAGGGACATTGCCAATGCAAGGGTCTCCTCGCGCTTAAAACAGGTTTTGGTACTGGTAGGAGCCATCCTGATCGGAATGTTGATATCAGTATCTGTGAACGCCGCTTAATAAAAGACCATTTTTTAATATAACCAATTCCATTTTTTAAGGTTTATCTTTTAGTTTCTAAGAACCCCGCCGCCGGGGTTTTATTTTTTGTGAGTACGGTATGGGAGTGGATCGATGCTTTTTTTCTTCGCTCTCATACTGACACCCACACTTTGCAGTTCCCGGACTGGCGTGCCGGGGTTGCGCCAGACGTGTGTCACACGGATTTTTCTAGTTTTGCAACATGGATTTTGACCCGCAGATCTTTCTGGGCAATATGGCCCAGACCACTGGTGAACCCTACCTGATCAGCGTTGAACGCGCCGAAGGTATCTACCTGTATTCGCCGGAAGGCAAACGCTACACAGACCTGATCTCGGGGATCGGCGTGAGCAATATCGGGCACCGGCACCCCGCGGTGGTAAAGGCTATCAAGGACCAGGTGGACAAACATTTGCATGTGATGGTCTATGGGGAGTTTATCCAGTCAGCGCCGAATCGGCTGGCGGCGAAGCTGGCGTCGTTGCTGCCCCCCAGCCTGAATTGCAGCTATTTTGTTAATTCGGGTACGGAGGCCAACGAAGGGGCCTTAAAGCTGGCCAAGCGGTATACGGGCCGCACGGAGATCGTGTCCTTCCGGAAGTCCTATCACGGCAGCACGCACGGCTCTATGAGCATTTCGGGTAACGAGGTCAAGAAGCAGGCTTTCCGCCCCCTCCTTCCGGATGTATCGTTCCTCCATTTCAATGTCATGGAGGACCTGGCCCGGATCACCGACCGCACGGCGTGTGTCATCGTAGAGACCATCCAGGGCGACGCCGGTGTGCGGGTGCCCGACCGGGCGTATATGGCAGCCCTGCGCAAGCGCTGCGACGAGACCGGCGCCCTGCTCATCCTGGATGAGATCCAGTGCGGTATGGGCCGGACGGGCAAGCTCTTTGCCTTCGAGCACTTCGGCATCGTGCCCGACATCCTTACCACGGCCAAGGCCTTTGGCGGCGGCCTGCCGATCGGCGCGTTCATCTCCTCGCGCGAGATCATGCAATGTCTCACCCACGACCCCATGCTGGGCCACATCACCACCTTTGGCGGCAACCCGGTCTGCTGTGCGGCGGCCCTGGCCACCCTGGAAGTGATCGAGCATGAAAACCTGCTGGCGTCCGTCGAGGCCAAGGGCAAGCTGTTCGAGCAGCTGCTGGTACACCCGGCTATTCGCGAGGTACGGCGCATCGGGTTGATGTTCGCCATCGACTTCGACTCGGCCGAGCGCGTGTCGGAGATCGTGCTGCGCGGCAAGGAGCTGGGGGTGATCACGTACTGGTTCCTGTCGCACCCCTATAGCTTTCGCATTGCGCCGCCGCTAACCATCACGGAGGCCGAGATCAAAGAATCGTGCAACGCCATTTTGCAGGCCATCGGGAATCCGTAAATTCGGGCATGCACGAACCCTCTCCACGCCGTTTCGACCGCCTCGACTACATCTATAAGCTCTTCATTGTTATTGCCCTGGCACTGATCGCGATGGTCTGGGCGGCCGATATCATCATACCCTTTGCTTTTGCGGGTATCCTCTCCGTGGTTATGATGCCGCTCGTGAAAAGACTGGAGGCCCGCAGGGTCGCGCCGGCGCTGGCCATCTCGCTGGTCCTGCTCATGACGATCGTGGTCCTGGGGTTGCTGATCTGGCTCATGGTCGGGCAGATCATGGGGCTGGTGGCCGACCTTCCTAACCTGCAGACCAAGCTCGAGACTTTTATCAACCAGGCCAGCAATACACTACGCGACTTTGGCGTCGGCACGGCCGACCAGAACAAAATGGTGGCTGACGCCATGCGCACGGTCAGTACGTTCCTCGCCACGATCGTTTTGTCTACTACCAATGTGCTTTCTGCGTTGGTCCAGATTCCGATCTATATCTTTCTGTTGCTGATCTACCGCGATAAGTTCCAGGCATTCTTTCTCGCACTGCTGCCGGGGCGTGAGTTCGGTTGGAAAAAAGATGTGGAGCGTGTTATCCAGGGGTATATATCGGGGTTGTTCCTGGTCACGATGATCATCGCCGCGCTGAATACGGTCGGCCTGCTGATCGTGGGCATCGATCATGCGATCTTCTTCGGTATACTCTCGGGCGTTCTCACCGTGATCCCCTACGTGGGCATCATCATCGGTGCGCTCTTCCCGATCGTGATGGCGCTGATCACCAAAGACAGCGCGTGGTACGCCATCGGCGTGGTGATCGTATTTACGATCGTGCAGTTCCTGGAAGGCAATTTTATCACGCCGCGCATTACGGGCTCGAAGGTCAGCATCAACGCGCTGGCGGCGATTCTTGCCTTGCTCATCGGCGGCAAGGTGCTGGGCATCGCGGGCATGATCCTGGCGGTACCGGGCATCGGCCTGCTGAAGATCCTGCTGTCATACACCCGGCATTTAAAGCCGTTTGTGATCCTGCTGGAAGATACTCCCACCCAGAAAGAGCTTCCCCCCGACATCGAACAAACGCCGGAGGACCCGGCTGCTGTCACGCCGTCGTAGCGACCAACCGCTAGAGCTTTTCGATCACCAGGTTGTGGTTGGTATAGATACAGATATCGGCCGCGATGTTGAGGCTTTCGCGTACGATCTCCTCGGCCGTTAAATGTGTAGCATGTTTTTTGAGCGCTAACGCGGCCGATTGCGCATACATGGAGCCCGAGCCGATGGCGGCTACCTGATGGTCTGGCTCGAGTACGTCGCCCGTGCCCGACAGCACCAGCAGCTCGTCTTTGTTGACGGTGATCAGCATGGCCTCCAGCCGGCGCAGGTAGCGGTCCATGCGCCAGTCCTTGGCCAGCTCGATGGCCGCACGCTTCATGTTTCCGCCGTGGGCATTCAGCTTCTCCTCAAATCGTTCGATGAGGGTAAAGGCATCTGCCGTAGAGCCCGCAAAGCCCGCCAGTACCTTGCCGTCTTGCAGCTTGCGGATCTTGCGTACATTGCTTTTGGCCACATAGTTGCCCATCGTCGCCTGGCCATCGCCCCCGATGGCTACCTGTCCGTTGTGTTGCACGGCCAGGATGGTCGTTGCGTGAATTTTTTCCATGGTTGCTGTGATACCGTAAAAATAAAATCCCCCTCCGCCGGGCGGAGAGGGAGTATAAAGATCGTTGTGTAGCTTAGATCAGGATGCGAACCGGATCTTCCAGGAGGCCCTTGAAGGTCTTCAGGAAGGCCGCGCCCACGGCGCCGTCTACCACGCGGTGGTCGCACGACAGGGTCACCTTCATGATGTTGCCGACCACCAGTTGGCCGTTCTTCACGATCGCGGTCTCCTTGATGCCACCCACTGCCATGATGCAGGCATCGGGCGTGTTGATGATGGCGGTGAACTCGTCAATGCCGAACATACCCAGGTTGGAGATCGTAAAGGTGCTGCCTTCCCAGTCCGCAGGTTGCAGCTTCTTGTCGTGTGCTTTCTGCGCCAGGTCTTTTACCTCGGTGCCGATGTGCGACAGCGACTTGTTGTCGGCAAAGCGGATCACCGGTACCAGCAAGCCGTCTTTTACCGCTACGGCCACACCGATGTGGATGTGGTGGTTGCGACGGATCTTGTCGCCTCTCCAGCTGCTGTTCACGTCAGGGTGCTGACGGAGCGCCGCGGCGGCGGCCTTGATCACCATATCGTTGAACGATACTTTGACGGGGCTGATCTCGTTGATGCTCTTGCGCGCTTCGATGGCCTTATCCATGTTGATCTCCATGGTGAGGTAGAAGTGCGGCGCGGTGAACAGACTCTCGGACAAACGCTTGCCGATGGTCTTGCGCATTTGCGATACAGTCAGCTCTTCGAAGCTTTCTTCGCCTACTACACGCGGCAGTACGATGGGTGTAGCGGCTTTGTCGCCTTTTGCAGGGGCCGATGCCGGCGCTGCTGCAGGTTTGTACTCTTCTACGTCGCGGCGGGTAATGCGACCGTGGTCGCCGGAACCCTGTATCTTGGCGATGTCATAACCTTTGTCTTTTGCCATCTTCTTGGCCAGCGGCGAAGCTTTGATCCGGCCGTTCGAGCCGTGGTCGGCGGAAACCGCTTCGGCCGCAGGGGCCGCCGGAGCGGCAGCCTTTTGCTCAGCGGCGGGAGCGGCGGCAGGCGCTGCGCCACCGGATGCACCGGATTGTTCTGCTTTCAGCAGGGTTTCCCAATCAGCGCCTTTCTCGCCGATGATGGCCAGCACGCCGTTCACAGGCACTGCCTTGCCGGCGTCGGCACCGATGTACAGCAGCGTACCGGTGTTGTACGATTCGTACTCCATGGTCGCCTTGTCGGTCTCTACTTCGGCCAGCAGCTCGCCTGACTTCACGCTGTCGCCTACTTTCTTGTGCCAGGCGGCAATTACGCCGTCGGTCATGGTATCGCTCATCTTCGGCATGCGTACGATCTCCGCCTTGATGGAAGACGTATCGATCTTTGCTGCCGGGGCAGCAGCTTCTTTCGGAGCGGCAGCGGGTGCGGGTGCGCTGGCCTGGCCTCCTCCGGAAGACGCGGCGTTGGACGCGCCCGACAGCAGGGCTGAATAATCTTCTCCTGGTTTACCTACAATGGCCAGCACGTCGTCGATCTTCACCGCCTGTCCCTCCTGCACGCCCAGGTACAGTACAGTACCCGTGTTGAAGGACTCATAATCCATCGTAGCCTTGTCTGTTTCGATCTCGGCCATCAGTTCTCCGGACTTAACGGTATCCCCCACTTTCTTATGCCATTTCGCTACCACACCCTCGGTCATGGTATCGCTCATCTTAGGCATGCGTACTATTTCTGCCATGTTCGATTATAGATTTAAGAGTTTCCATACGCCTTTTGCAAACCTTTGCAGAAGGACTTTTTCAAATTTTCGCTTCCAAAAATAGGGTATAAACGGCGATTTTCAACATTGTAATACAAATGTTTGGATGGAGGGTGAAAACGTGTGTGCGTATGCTTAAAACGCGATTGCCCCGACAATAAATTCCAGCACGGTGCCCGAGGTGTTGTAAATGTTGGCTTTCCGGTAGGTTGTGCGGAAACCGAGCTCAAACCGGGGTAGGAAACGCATGAGATTAAAATCAAAGGTCGTCTCGACACCCACCGATTGATACGTCGCATCGGTCAGCGAGCGGTAGATCCGACCCGAGTCCGTGTTGTAGTAGTACTCCTTGCCGGTGCCCTGGCCATAGTCGTAAAACAGGTTGAGCTTGACGCGCTGGATGTTGAGGATCGGCCCCAGGGCGATGTCGGGATACCACAACGGGAACGCGTAGTTCACCGACAAGGTCGTGAACGTTTCGTTGTTGGGATAGCTGTAGCCCCGCGGCTTGGCTATGCGGTTGCGGAAGGTATATAACTGCGCATCGGTCCCCTCCAGGCTCTCCTGGTAGGCCGCGCGCGCATACAGGTAGTGATGCCGCCCGATGCCGGGAAAGTACAGCGCTCCGCGTACGGCCCACAGTCGTCCTTCAAAGTCGCCGCTGCCCGGTGTGTTGTACAGCTCCGCCGCGAACGTCTGCCCCCAGCGGTACAGAAAGTCGCGGTAGCTGGTCTTCAGCAGGCGGTTGTACGACAGCGTGAAGTGGTTGTAGAGCAGGTCGCCGTTGTTGAGCTGATCTTTGTACACATATAGCAGGGTATCAAACGCCGGCACACCGCGGTCGGGGCCTTTGTAAAGCACTTCGCCCCGGCGCGAAATAGTATTCTCAAACGACGACACTTTCGTAATGCCCACGGCACCGCTGAGGGACAGTTGCTGGATATACCTGGAGCGTGTCAACAGCAGCGGAAGGGTCAGTCCGCCTTCGGCGGTCGTTTCGGTCCACTCAAACTCGATGTCGTTGCCGAACGCGCGCTCGTCGTCATTGCGATCGCCGCGCTGAATGCTCAGGTCGATGATGGGATACAACCCCTGGTAGCTCACGCCGGCCTGCCAGAAGCCCGTTCGCTCGTTGATGTCGTATGCATAGCCCGCGGAAACAGACGTTGTGCTCAGAATATCCTGTGATGCAACGCCCGCCTGGATGCGGGTCAGATCGTTCGTAACGTTAAGGCCCCACGCATAGGGATTGATAATGCCCTTCCATCGTGAATAACGCTTCACCGCCAGGGCCGTTGCCGGCACGCTGTCGAGCAGGCCGGGGTGTCCCTCCTGGTCTACCAGCACCTGGTATACTTGTTTTGTCTGTTTCTCTTCAAACGGCTTCCATGCGGCCGGGGTGAACGGCGTCTTGACGACGTCCAGGCCATCGCGCGATTGCTCGTTGTAATACAGCGTGACACTGTCGTGCGAGATCGCCGGATTGTACGCACCGTACCGGCTGGACGTCACCTGGTAGCGCTTGCCGTCGCGCAGGTCGAGGGCATAGATGTTGTCGATGCCGCTCACCGGTGAATTGAAGAGCAGGTAGTGGCCGATCGGCACCGGGTGCCCCAGGTTCTCCTGGCGGATGGGCAAAAGATCTTCGGCCACGCCGGTCTCGGCATCGATGCGGCAAAGGGTTTTGCCGGCGCGTGTCGTCTTGACCACATACAGGCTTTGGCCATCGGCCGACCAGCGCGGCATGGCGTAGAAATGGTTCTCGGGGTTGGGGAATTCGTGCAGCGGCTTGCCGGTAAAGAGCTCCAGGATGACAATGCTCACTTGGTAGTCGTTGGCCGAGCGTATAGTCGCCACGCGGTCGCCTTTGGGAGACAGTGCCGCCACGCCGTAGCGTTCATGCTTGTTGCCGATCACGCGTCGCTGATGCGTCTTCCGGTCATACACCTTGATCTGCGAGTAGCTTCGCGCGCGCCAGCGGGGGTCGTAGCCATACTCCGCCCACACGACGGCGTCATACGCCGTTGAAAGCATGCCCGCATCGTTGATGAACCCGGGCGTAAAGACCTTCTCCTCTTCGCAGTCTTTGACCTTCACAAACTGTGCGATGTGACTGTTGCCACTTTTCATAACCAGCACGCTGCCATCTTCCTGTGGCTGAGGGTATGCATAGTCGACGTATGTGCGCGGCGGGCGGTCGTTGACAAGTTCGAACGCCGTAGGCGTCAGCGATGCTACTTCGGCTTCCCACTCCTGCCGATAGGTATCGGCCATCTCGCGGAAGAGATCGGTAACATACAGGCCGGTCTTGTTCTTGATGGCATTCGAAAAAGCAAACGGAATGAACGGTACGCTCCACGACCGCGCCGTGATCTTGCCCCAGATCTCGGGGTCGTTGGTCTTGCGCCGCAGGTAGCTGATCATGTTATACCCCAACACATAGTGATTGGGGATGTTGTGCTTGAACGAGCGCAGGTATTGTTTGTGGTAGTTGAAGGTCCGCCCCTCCTGCAGGTTGGTGCGGAACAGCAAATTGAAGTTGGGGATCTTGCCACGGCCGCTCGGCGTAAAGGCCGTCTCGGTGGCTACGGCGTCGCCCTCCCAGAACCACTGCGGCGCCGACACCTGGGCCATGGCCGCCAGCGTGGGATAGCCAAAGAGGTAAAAGAACAGCCGGTTGAAGCCACGGGTGGCATGCTGGTATTGAACAATGTGCCGGTACTCGTGGGAAGCCAGCAGGTCCAGCCAGTCGTTGGTACCGACGAAGTTATAGTCCTGCGGCGGCATGGTATAAAACTCAGACCGCCGGGGGATCTGCGACACAAAGCCGTTGGAAACAGACGACTGGTTTTGCAGCACCACCGAGATCTTCCGGGGCCTGCTGCCGAGCGAACGGGCCTCGGGCGCGTGAATGTGCTCCAGCGTGTTGGCTACGCGTATACCCTGGGCATCAAAGCCCTCGGGGAACAAGACGCGGAAATGGGGTGTATTGACCTGGTACCAGCGCAGCCCCGTAGGGTTGTTTTCCAGCACGGCCTGGGCGTACACTCCGCCACAGCAGTACCATGCAACAAAAAAAGGGAGTAGCTTCTTCATCGGAATGTATTTCCGTATGAAAGATGAAACTCCCCTGCTACAAAAGCAAACCCGGCCGGGGTATTTATCCACCGGCCGGGTTAAGATAGATGCGACTGGTTTATTCCGCTGCCTCTATCCGGATCTCGTCGTACGAGATCGCGCTGGCCTGGAACACGCCGTACGCATTGTTAGAAATATTCGAGCGGGGGTTTGCCGGCGGCGGGTCGAACATACCGCCGTCGTTGGCCAGGATCTTGCTCAGATCGCGGTAGTAGATGAATACCGGACGGCTGAGGCTGTAGATCTCGGCACCTGCCACTTCGCCGTTCTCAAAGTATCCCGGGATCGCGATGTCATTGATCTCCCCACCGACCAGCACGTCGTCTGTTACGTAGATCTCCGGATCTTCTTCCGAGCTCTCGGCCCAGATACGCTCGCCGTTGCGATACGTACGGAACAGGTAGTAGTCGCGGGTTTCCTGCGGTTCCTCTACGGTCATGAGCACTTCGTAGATGCGGTTGGGGAAATCTTCGTCCTCCGGCTCGTCTACCTGGTCGTCGTCCACCCGGAATTCGAGCTCTTCGATGGGATTGATGTGAAACATCTCATCACTCGCGGTATAGGTCTCGCCGTCGGCTTGTACCGTCAGGTTATACGTGCGGCCTACCTGCCCGATGAACGGCACTGCGGGTTTATAGTAGCCTACCGAGTCTGCGTGACCATTGGGGTTGTGCACGTAGGTGTAGGTGTTACCGGCGTTGTCGGTTACCTGTACGGTAGCATTGGTGATACGCTCGGTCTTGCCGGAGGCATAAAAGTCTCCCGAGCGGCTGACCTTTACAAATTGCCGTGTCGGCAGGTTTGTTACCAGGCCTTCAATGACCACGGTGGATTGGGTTTTCAGGCCGTCCATCTTATACTCTTCATCACAGGCTGTTACGAGCAGCGCGGTAAGCGCCAGGAGTGCCGTTTGTTTTATATACTTGTTCATATTGTTGACTGCGATTAGAATTTGATGTTATAGGTTACAGACGGGAGAACGGGGAACAGGTAGATCATGCGCGCTTCCTTCTGGGTGCCGTCGCCGATCACGTGGTTATCGTCGTCACGCTTGGTGCGGGTATAGATCGTGAAGGCGTTCTTGCGGCTGTACACGTTGTACACCGAGAATACCCACTGTCCTTTGAACCGGCGCGTGGCGTTCTTGCGCGGGTTGAGCGTAACCGACAGGTCCAGGTGGTGGAAGTCCGGCATGCGGTAACCGTTGCGCTCGGAGATGGTGTTGGGCATGTACCCATCCAGCTCGTATTTGCCGGAAGGCAGCGTAATGGGGCGGCCCGTGCTGTAGGTAAAGCTGGCACCAAAGGTCCACTTGTCGTTGTAGTCGTACGCGGCGATGATGTTTGCCACGTTGCGGCGGTCGTAACCGGCGGCGTAGGTTTTACCGTACACATTGCCGTCGGCATCGCGCTGCTGGTTCACGCCATCGATCTTGCGCATTACTTTCGACCAGGTATATGTTGCCATACCGGTAAGCTTGCCTTTCTTTTTGTTGATCATGAACTCGGCGCCGTAGGCCCATGAATCACCCTGGCGATATTCGGTAGACAGGTCTTCGTTCAGGAGGATCTCGGCATTATCGGCGAAATCGGTTACGTTGTTAACGTCTTTGTAGTATACCTCCACCGATCCTTCATACATATTGTCTTTGAAGTTCTGGAAGTATCCCAGGGCTACCTGGTCTGCCACCTGCGGTTTCAGGTACGGACCGCTCGGTGCCCAGTTGTTGAACGGCAGCGGCACAGTACCGGCGGCCATCTGGTGGGTATTTTGCACCATGCGGTTGTAAGAGGCTTTGATCGATTTGTCTTCTCCCAGTGCATAACGGACACCTAAACGCGGCTCGAGGTTGATGTAGGCTTTGATCGTCTCCCAGCGATTGTACTCTGACGAGTCGCTGCGCACCGGATTGTCAGCAGCCTGGGGGTCTTCGTACCAGTACACTTTGCCGGGGCCTACGTTCTGGAAGATCGACAGGCGCACACCGTATTCCAGGGAGATCTGGTCGTTTATGCGTTGCTCGTTGCTGATAAACAGCGCGTGGTCGAGTGCATACATCTTTTCGAACTCGGTGCGTTTGAAGAGTGATCCTTCCGACGAGGGCACAATGCGCGCAGGCTGGAACCGGCGGCTGGTGAGGTGATAACCAAAGGTCAGCTCGTTGTTGGTGTTGATAAAATAGCTCAGGTCGTTCTTCAGGCTTACTTCCGTCAGATCGGATGTCCACTTGAAGCCTTGTGCCGGGTCGTTGATCTCGAGGGAGTAGTCAAAGCGGCTGGCGATGAGCGAAGTGTTGGAGAAAAGGCGCTCGTTGAACAGGTGGTTCCAGCGGAAGGTGGCAGTAGCGTTACCCCAGCCGAAGCCTGCGTCGCCATCGTCAAAGGTGATCTTGTCGCGGCCCAGGTATCCCGATATGAAAAAGCGGTTCTTGTCGTTGACTTTCAGGTTTATTTTACCGTTCAGGTCATAGAAGGTCACGCCGTTGTCGACATCGGCTGCTTTCAGGTATGCACCGATATTGGATACACGACCCGATAGCAGAAAAGAAGCCTTGTCTTGTTTGATAGGACCTTGTACCGACAGGCGGCTGGCCAGGGTACCGAGACCACCTTGCACCTGGAAATTTTTGTTGTTACCATCGATGGTGCGCACTTCGAGGATCGACGACAAGCGTCCGCCAAAACGTGCCGGTATGCCTCCTTTGTATAATTCGGAGTCTTTGATCACGTCTGCGTTGAAGACGGACACCAGCCCCCCGAGGTGCGACGCGTCGTAGATCGGTGCTTCGTCCATGAGGATCAGGTTCTGGTCGCCGCCACCCCCACGCACAAAGAATGCAGAGGTACCTTCGCCGGCGGAAATAACACCGGGCAGCATTTGTACGCTCTTGAGAATATCCACTTCACCGAACAGGGCCGGCAGCTTGCGCACTTGCCCCAGGTTGAGTGTGTTTTTACTCATCTGAATGCCTACGACGTTGGCATCTACACGCTCTCCGGAGATTTCTACTTCTTGCATCATGGTAGATTCGGCACCCATTTCAATGCTGCGCGATACGTCGCCGGTTAACGCAATGGATACTGTTTGGGTGTTATAACCGATAAAGCTATACACCACATCGTACGTGCCGGGAGGAACGGTGATGGAGTAGAAACCATACGGGTTGGTAGTGGTTCCTGCCTTTAATTGGGGGATGTAAACAGACACTCCGATCAGCACCTCGCCGTTCGCCCCATCCTTCAGGTATCCATTTAACGTGGCTTTCCCCTGCGACCACGCAGCAACATTTAAAAAGAGTAACATCGTAACAATCAGAAATCGGATCATGTGTTATTAAGGTTTGTTAAGCGTTAGACAATCAATCGGTGATTGCCCCCTACGTGTGTCGGAATTTTTTATTCAGGATTACGGGGCGAAAAGTACTAAGACGGAAAAAGAAAAAAATTGTTGCCCGGCAATACAGCATAATTATCGGTATTTTTACACCGACCCTTCATTAACACGCAAAACAATCGATTGTAATCATGTTCAGGAAGCTTCGCGATATGTACCGGCAGTACAAACCCTATGTGCGGGTAGACCTTATTATGTACGCCTCGCTGATCCTGATGATCATCTTGTATTTCATTATCAGTACGGTCTTCTAAGCGTGTGCTGCATTACACGTTGGAACAGCTAAATCATGTATAGGTGTAACGCGTGCCTGTGCTGCGTAAGGATATGGCTGATCTTATTAAAAAGATTATAACAATATTTCCCGTATGTTATCGCGGATGCGCTTGGCCAGCTCATCGGTCGGCAGGTCGTTGACGTCCCGTCCAAAGGGATCTTCAATCTCCTCGGCAATCAGCTCGACACTCAGCAATACATAGGACACGAGCATCACGGTAGGAATGGTGACATACCCCAGCGTTGTGACAAAACCAAACGGCAGCGTGATGAGGTATATAAAAATAAATTTCTTGATGAACATCGAATACGAGTACGGTATCGGTGTGTTCTTGATACGCTCGCAACCGCCCATCAGGTCAATAAAGTCTTTGAGCTCTTTGTCCAGGTTGATGAGATGATCGCCCGTGAGCTTGTCGTTTTTATAGAGTGTATTGATACGGGTATACAACATGCCCGAGATGCCATTGGGTTTATGCTTGAACTTTTTCAGTTCGGGGATCAGGCGGTCATCGGCCTCTTCCAGCTCGGCAAATTGCACGCCCTGCCGCAGGTTCTCTTTCATGGCAAAGACAAAGTTGGGGATCATCTTGGCAAACCAGGCCCGCTCGTCGTGCTCTTCTTTCGGCAGGTAGGCGTTGAGCTTCAGCGCCAGGTTGCGGGTGCTGTTTACGATCCCACCCCACATACGGCGCCCGTCCCACCAGCGGTCGTAGGCCGAATTGGTGCGGAACACCAGGAACAGACCCAACACGATACCCAACAGTGAATGGACGGCCGGAGTGCCGGGGAACTGGCTGGCTTTCAGATCGAAATGATCCAAAATGGCGTAACACACCAGGCTTGCGAAGCCGGTCAGGAACAGCAGGGCCGGCAGCATGGTTTTCAGTACATGCCGGCTGTAAGAGTGAATAATGAGCTTAAACCAGGTTTTCGGGTTATAATTGACCATAACAGTGTGTCGTCATTTCGGCCGCAATAACGTTTAAGAAATGTGTTTTTGCAATGTGGCGCCCTCCGGTCCGGGCAATAGTAATTTCCCGAATTCGTTCTATCTTTCGAAGTCAGAACAACCTACACATGAACAAATTTGGCATTATCCACATCGTACTCTTCTTCCTTTTAATGCTTTCGTCCCTGTTTTTGTCCGCCCAGGACGACCATGTCGTGACCATCAAAGGAGAAACCCTTACCGGTACCCTCAAACCCCTGGCCTTTGGCCCCGACAAAAAAATACAGGTGACAGGTCCCGACAAAAAGAAAACCACTGTACCCCTGCTGCAAGTGAAATACTACACCTTCAAAGGTGACACCTATCGCCCGGTAAAGGGCCCCCAAGGCTACACCTTTATGAAGGTGTTGAAAGACGGCTATGCTACCCTGTACGCTTTCCAGATGGAAAACCAGACGTCGTACGACGGCCGCTTCCTGATGAAAAAAGACGGTGAAAGCACCGAGATCCCCAACCTGAGCTTTAAAAAGATCATGACCCGCTTCCTGGACGATTGCGAAGAGGTATCGGCCAAAGTCGAGAACGGCATGCTGTCCAAGAAAGACCTGGACGCGATCATCGATGAATACAACCAGTGCATCGAGCAACGTACACAGGCCCGCGAGAAGGCCGTAGCCACCCGCGTGGAGCAAGTAAAGAAGATCAGCTCGTGGGACGTATTGGAGGAGAAGGTGAAGAGCTACCAGGCATTCGAAGGTAAGGAAAGCACGATCGAGATGATCACAGAGATCAAGAACAAGATCGCCCGTGGCGAGAAAGTGCCGAACTTCCTGACGAGTGGATTGAAGTCGTCGTTGCCCCAGGCCGACCTGCAGGAAGCCCTGAACAACGCATTGAAAGAATTGGAATAAACGAATAGGCATTTCACAAAGAAGGGTGCCTGTATAGACACCCTTCTTTGTTTTATAGGCCGCTGACGTTAAAATCGCGCGGCCATTAACAGCTCGATGTTCTTGTACTTCAACCCGAACTTACGGGCTACGTTTTCGTTTGTCAGACCGCCTTTATAGGTGTACACACCTTTCATGAACCATTTGTGCGAGAAGATCATGGCCTCCACGCCGCCTTCCTCGGCTGCGCGCAAAATGGTAGGCGTAAAGATATTGCTCAGCGCGTTGGTGGCCGTGTGGGCTACGCGTGACGCTACGTTGGGAACACAATAGTGAATTACATCGTGCTTTCGGAATACCGGTTTGCTCAACGTGGTGATCTCAGAAGTCTCGATGCACCCTCCCTGATCGATGCTCAGGTCGATGATCAGGGAGTCGGACTTCATGCGGCTCACCATTTCTTCGGTGATGACTTGCCGGGCGCGGCCTTTTTCTGCGCGCAGGGCGCCGATCACAACGTCGGCTGTCTTCAGGGCGTCTCCCAACGTATACGTATCGATCGTAGAGGTATATACTTGCTGGCCCAGCAGGTGTTTGATGCGGCGCAGCTTGTAGAGATGGTTGTCGTAGATCTGTACTTCCGCACCGAGTCCCAGGGCGGCGCGGGCGGCGTATTCGGCCACGGTGCCGGCGCCGATGATCAGTACCTTGGTGGGCGGCACGCCGGTGATGCCCCCCAGGATAATGCCTTTGCCGTTGTTGTTGGTGCTAAGGTATTCGGAGGCGATGAGCATGACCGTGCTGCCGGCGATCTCGCTCATGGCGCGGATGATGGGCATGCCCCCTACCTTGTCTTCGATAAATTCGTACGCCAGCGCCGTTACTTTCTTTTTCAGGAGACCTTGCAGACTTTCCACCCGCAGGTGCCCGAGCTGTAGTGCCGAGATCAATGTCTGGCCGGCGTGCATCAGCTCGATCTCCTCGGAGGTAGGCGGCTCGATCTTGAGAATGACATCGGCCTGGTATACTTCCTGCGGCGAATAGACGATCTTTGCACCGGCGTCGCTATACTGTTTGTCGGTGAATTTTGACCCGAGACCGGCTTTGGTTTCAACCCACACATCGTGCCCGTTGGCAACCAACAATGCCACGGCATCGGGCGTCAGGCTAATACGGTTCTCTTGTAAAGATATTTCTTTGGGCAGGCCAATAAAAAAAGCGTGTCTGCGCTTCCGGACTTCCAGCGTCTGCTCCTGCGGAACCAGGCTGCTCTTGGCAAGCGCTTCAAAGCCCGTTTTCTTCTTCTCGGTCATGTATAGAAATCGCTATAGTACGTTGTGTTTCGTTATCAATGGAGAGGGTTACGGAGGCTGCTTTTGGGGGTATCAGGCCGGGTATCTTTTCGGGCCACTCCACCAAACAGGGATAGCCCGAATAAAAGTATTCTTCCGCGCCAATATCAAAAGCTTCTGCTTCATTTCGGATCCTGTAAAAGTCAAAATGGAAGACCTTTTCCACGCCGATGCCGGCAGCGTATTCGTTGACGATCGAAAAGCTCGGACTGCTCATCGCATCTTCCACCCCGAGTGCCCGGCACACCTCTTTTATAAGGGTGGTCTTCCCCGCCCCCATTTCGCCATAAAACAGCCAGACCGGTACATGCTCCATTTGCCGGGCGATCGCCGCGCCGACATCTTTCAATGCTTCCCGGTCTACGTGGCGGTAAACCTTACCCCCTCCGGTCATCACACATTCTTCGAAGTTAAGAAAATTACAGGAATGATCATCTCTTCCAGGCTTATTCCCCCGTGCTGGAAGGTGTCTTTATAGAAATTAACGTAATAATTATAGTTGTTGGGGTATGCAAAGAACTGGTCTTCGGTCGCAAAGACATACGATGTAGAAACATTCAGTTTTGGCAGAAAGAGCTTTTCCGGCCGTGTGACGTGCATCACCTTGTCGCCGTCAAAGCCCAGGTTCTTGCCTTGTTTATAGCGCAAATTGGTGTTCACCGTGCGGTCGCCAATGATCTTGAAAGGCCGCTTTACGCGGATGGTGCCGTGGTCGGTGGTAATGACCACTTTCACATCGCGTTCGGCGATCTTCTTGAGGATGTCCAGCAAAGGCGAATGTAATAACCAGGACTTGGTGATGGACCGGTAGGCCGATTCGTCGGGTGCCAGCTCGCGGATCATGGCCATGTCGGTGCGGGCGTGCGAGAGCATATCCACAAAGTTGTACACGATCACGTTCAGGTCGTTCTGGAAGAGATTGTTGACCGTGTCGGCCAGGCTGCGGCCCTCCTCCATGTTTTTGATCTTGTGGTAGGACATCTTGATATTCAGGTTGTTCCGGCGTAATTGCTTGGCCAGGAACTCCTGCTCAAAATTGTTCTTCCCCTCCTCCTCGTCGTCGCCTACCCACAGGTCAGGGTTGGTCTTGGCCATCTCCGAGGGCATCTGGCCGGAAAAGATCGCATTCCGGGCATAGCCTGTCGTGGTGGGCAGGATGGAATAATAATGCTCTTCTTTCTCGATATTAAAATACTCGGCAATGACCGGCTCGATCACCTTCCATTGGTCTATGCGCAGATTGTCGATCAGCACCATAAACACCGGCTTGTTGCCCAGCTCCGGGAAAATCTTGCGCTTCATGAGCTGGTGCGACAATACCGGCTTCTCGGCCTTGGTATCGTTCAGCCACGACTCATACTGGCGAATGACGAACCTGGCGAAGTTGGCATTGGCTTCGGTCTTCTGCATGTCCAGCACATCGCCCATCTCCTGGTTGTCGGGCTGGTCCATTTGCAGCTCCCAGTGCACCAGCTTCTTATAGATGTCGGCCCACTGTTCGTGGTTCATGTCATCCATAAAGGCCATGCTGATCTTGCGAAACTCCTGCTGGTAGTTCAGGTTGGTCTTCTCGATCACGAGGCGTTTGTTGTCCAGGATCTTTTTGACCGACAGCAGTATCTGGCTGGGATTCAGGGGTTTTATCAGATAATCGGCGATCTTGGAGCCGATCGCCTCTTCCATGATATGCTCCTCTTCGTTTTTGGTGATCATCACCACGGGGAGGTTGGGCTTATTGGTCTTTATCTGGGCCAGGGCCTCGAGGCCCGACATGCCCGGCATGTGCTCGTCCAGGAATACGACGTCAAAATGCTTCTCATCACACTTCTCTACGGCGTCGGTAGCATTGTTCACCGGGGTGATGTCGTAGCCACGCTGTTCTAAGAAAAGGATATGCGGTTTCAACAAGTCTATCTCATCGTCCGCCCACAAAATGCTGTATCTTTGCATGGCATATTTTTTTCCAATTTAACATTTACTTTGAAGTTCGGGTTTCAAAGTTTTAGGTTTATCGTTAAACAACAGCTCCCGAAACAATCGGGCCAAAGGCCCACATACCGATAAAACATCCGTAAGACCCATGCGTGTAGTAGGCGAAATTCCACACCCTGATTGCAAAATCACCATCTTTTCCTGGAATAACCGGTACCTGATCAAGTTTGAGAGCGGCCTTTTGGAGCAGACCTTCAAGGTGGCCGAATACGATATCCTGCAGGAGTCGGACCTGTATACGCTGGTGGATGAGGCCTTTATACAGGACACGCTGGCCCGTTTTGCCGCCATGAACGCGAGTTTCCGTACCCGGCTGCAAGCTATTGGCTAAAACCATCCCCTCCCCCCGGGGTTCCAACAACTCGAACTTTTCACTTATTTTGCACCCCCGATGGAAGTCGTAGAAAAGAAAAATAAGAATAAGAAATACAAGCCCATCCTGGAGGATATACCCGATTGGCCGGTATACCAGTTGAGCAAGAACCGCAAGGAGTTTATCGAAAGCGTGGCCCAGAAGTCTATCGCCCAGATCAAGGAATTGCGTCCTACCACCAAACAGCTGCTCGACGAGCTCCAGACCACCGTGTACCGCGAGCAGCAGCGCATGAAGCGCAACCGCTGGCGTGTAGACCCTGTAGACGAGCCCCGCTTCTGGGCTTCTGTCAAAGACGAGCTCGTGGGCCTCGACGCCAAACCGCCCGAAGAGGCGCAGCCCAAAGCCGAAGAACTGCTGCGCCGCATCGTGATGCGCTATGCCGAAGAAATTGCCGGCAACTTCAAGGCCAGCTCGTATAAGGTCACCCGCGAGGTCGTCAAGTTCTGGTTCGCGCGCCTGCTGAACGGCGCCCGTGTAAAAAAATTCGGGGCCTTCTTCCGCAACCGCTATACGCTGCGCGACAAGATTCACATTGTGGGCAAGGTAAAGCACCTGCGCAACCTGGCTTCCAAAGGCACTGTCATCATGGTGCCCACGCACTTTAGCAACCTGGACTCTATCCTCATCGGCTGGGTGATCCACTCGCTCGGTCTGCCCGCCTTTATTTATGGCGCCGGACTGAACCTGTTCAACATCAAGATCTTTGCATACTTCATGAACAGCCTGGGGGCGTACAAGGTCGACCGGCGTAAGAAGAACCTGCCCTACCTGGAAACGCTCAAGCTCTACTCGACGCTTGCCATCCAGAAAGGTGCGCACAGCCTGTTCTTCCCGGGAGGCACCCGTTCACGCTCGGGCATGCTGGAAAAACAATTGAAGCTGGGCTTGCTGAGCTCGACCGTCGAAGCGCAACGCAGCCTCTATATGGAAACACCGCCGGGCGAAGACGTTCGTAAGATCTTTATCGTACCGGTCACGCTGAACTACCACTTCGTGCTCGAAGCGCCCGACCTGATCGACGACTACCTGTCGGTAAAAGGCCAGGAGCGTTACCTGCCCGAGCAAGACAAGTATGGCAGCTGGCAGTTGCTGCAGTTCCTTTTTAAATTCTTTACCAAGGGCTCGAACATTTCGGTGTCGATCGGCCGCGGCCTCGACATCATCGGCAACTACGTAGACGACAACGGCAACAGCCTTGACGCGCAGGGCCGTGTGATCGACACGCGCGACTACTTTGTCAGCGACAATCAGATCACGATCGACAAACAACGCGAAGACGAATATACCCGCATGCTCAGCCAGAAGATCGTGTCGGAGTATCACCGTATCAACCGCGTGTTCGCCAGCCACCTGGTAGCCTTCGTGGCATTCGAGATGTGGCAGAAGATGCACGCCAAGCTCGACCTGTTCGGCTTGCTGCGCCTGCCGGAAGAGGACCAGGTCATACGCTATGAAGAATTCCGCGAGGCCTGCAAGCGCGTGCGCAAACAGATCTATGCACTGAAGGCTGAGGGCAAGGTATACCATGCCACCCACCTGAAGGGCAATATCGACCTGGTGATCCGCCACGGCCTCGACAATGTCGGAATCTTCCACCTGAAGCGGCCGCTGTTGCTCAACAAAGAGGGCAACGTCATTACCAAAGACTTTAACACCCTGTATTATTATCACAACCGGCTTGTTGGCTATGACCTCGAAAAGTTTATCTGACGATAAACCGGTTGGCGTGATCGGCGCCGGCAACTTTGGTAGTGTGGTGGCCAACCTGTTGGCACAACACCGCCCGGTGCTGCTCTATGCCCGCGATCCCCAGGCCGTGGAGCATATCAACACCCATCGTGAAAACCGCGGGCATACCATGCTCGCCAACGTGCGCGCTACCAGCGACCTGGCCGAAATCGCCAACACGTGTGATGTGATCTTTCCCATCGTTCCGTCGCAGCACTTCCGGTCGGTCATTCGCCAGCTGTCGCCGCACCTGCATCCGTATCATATTCTGATCCACGGCACCAAGGGCTTTGACCTGACGCTGCCCGATGGGCAGAGCATTGAGAATACCGCCAAGCTGAACCGCAGCCAGGTAAAGACCATGAGCGAAGTGATCATGGAAGAAAGCGTGGCCGTGCGGGTGGGCTGCCTGGCAGGACCAAACCTGTCGAAAGAACTGGCCGCGGGCCACCCTGCCGCGACCGTTATTGCCAGCCACTTCAACGAAGTGATCTCGCTGGGCAAACGCATGCTGCGCAACGACCACTTCCAGGTATATGGAAACAACGACACCGTGGGCGTAGAACTTGCCGGTGTGTTAAAGAATATCATCGCCATTGCTGCCGGCGCCCTGAGCGGCCTGGGCTATGGCGAGAATGCCAAAGGGCTGCTCATCAGCCGCGGCATGGTGGAGATGATCTACCTGGGCCGTGCCCTGGGTGGCAACACCAAGGCCTTTTTGGGAGTGGCCGGTGTGGGCGACCTGGTCACCACCTGCAACAGCTCGTTGAGCCGTAACTTCTCCATCGGCTCGCGCCTGGCCAAAGGCGAAACGCTGCAGGAGATCCTGGCGACAACGGACGAGGTGGCCGAGGGTATCAACACCATCCGCATCGTGAAGAAATGTGCCGACTACTACAAAGTGCGGGCCCCCATCACCAACACGCTGTATCAGGTGCTTTTTGAAGACCTGACCGTACACCAGGCCTTGCGTTACCTCATGCGCTACCCCCTGAATGTCGACATAGATTTTATCTGATCCCGGCTGTCAATGTTGTCACGAAATGAGAGACTTTCTTACACCTTAATTTTCCGGCTACGGCCGACCGCAGGGTCGAAAAAATGGGGCTCCTGCCCCAGGTTTGTGTAATGACAGAAGAAACTATTACGCTTTGAACGGCATATTCGTCAATAACCCGACGAACATTTCAGGCGTTCGGAACCGCATTTCCCCTATTTAAATGTCAATAAAACACCGGTATTACCATTCGCCGGCAAAACGAAGGTGTTAGGCGACAACGCAGACAGATCCGCCATTTTTCTACTCACAAAATCCTTCATTTTCGACGAGTAAACTTACATCTGCATGTTGCCTTGGGAGAGTCATTATACACCCCCGAGAAATGCTGTTAATCTTGTGTGACGAAGTGAGTTGAACCCCAGAACCTATACTTTATCTATTACTACCATGAAAAAAACGGTTGAGTTTTTACGATCCGAAGCCTTCGTGTTTTTGACCCTGTTGGCGGTCATTACATCGCAGGTAGTGCATACGATGCACCTCTTTGAAACAGTGAGAGTGTTTGACCTTAGCTTCGAAGTGAATGGCCAGAACATTACAGCCCCGAACTGGGTGCACGTCTTTGCCATTGCCATCGAGTCGGCTATCCTGATGTTTATCCTGAACGGCAAGCGTCTTCCCTCGAAGATCTACGCAGTCGGATCACTGGCTACCAACCTGTTATATTATAAGGCCTGGCAACTGCCAATGTCGGGCATGGCTGCCAGCATACTGATCAGCACCATGCTGGCCGGTTCCATCTGGTTCTTCTCTGACCTCTTTGCCGAGAAAGTCGACGCCCCACGAATGAAGGCCAAGACTTCTGACGAAGAGGACAACCTGAAAGATCTCTTGGCCGAGGAAACCCGTAAGATCACCTTTAAAACTACGATGCCGGCAACCGCCCGCTAATATAGATACTAGGAATAGGTTAATGATTATATGCAGATGGTGTGCCGCAAGGCAACACCGTCTGCATATTCTGTTTTTTACATTGCGCGGCACATCTGGCGCGCAACGCTGGTCTTTCTGCCACAGAACCGGGGTATGCATATAGCATACTTATAGGCATGCATATAGCATGCTTATAGCAAACATATGGATACCTTATTGTAAGCTTAGTATGAGTATAGTAAAATGAAAGTTGCGAAGCTTGCCGGCGCTCTCCATTCATTATCTAATCCCGGCTCACATCCTTCAAAATAACGCGCAATTCATTCAGCATCATCGCCGTCGCGCCCCAGACAACCTCTCCTTCAATCTCGAAATGCGGCGCCATCATGCGATATTGCCCGGCTGCTAATATCTCCTTTTTCAGCACCGATTCTTCCCGCAACAGATCAAATAAGTCGCCATAGATCATCCCGGCCGTTTCATACGGATCCGGCTTGAACACAATCGGCCCGTGCATGGCCGCCACGACGGGTGTTACCGTGAAGTTGCTGGCGATCACAAACAACTCCGTCAGCATCCCCAATACCTCTACCCGGCTGCGGTCCAGCCCTATCTCCTCCTCGGCCTCGCGCAACGCCGTGTCTACGGCCGTCTCCCCCGCCTCGGCCTTGCCACCCGGCAGGCTGATCTGCCCGCTGTGCGCGCCGGCATACGTTGCCCGTTTGATCAGCGGCAGCTTTACAATGCCGGCTTCCGGATACAGCAGGATCAGCACCGCCCCCGGTCGCGCCGGGTTGCTGTGGTCCAGTTTGGGACGCCAGTGGCCGATGGGCTCGGCCTTCATCAGGTCGTGCGCGGCATGACCCGGTAACGGTAGCTGTAGCCGCGTGCGAAGGTCGTTCAGAAAGTGATCGAAGTTCATTTCGTCTTACAGTAATCCGGCAGCGTACCTCCTGGCAATTCACCGCGTTCGGCCGCCTGCCTGTATTCTTTGCACGCAGCGCCGGTGTTGCCTTGTTGGTGATAGGCTTCGCCTAAATAATAGTGCACCTTTTCGATGAAGGGATCGGCTTTCACCGCCCGCTCCAGCAACCGTAATGCGTCGGCGGGTTGCTTTTTAAGCAGGAAGTAAATGCCTTTGTTGCGATAGGCCCAGCCGTTATAGGGGTCGATGCCGATGCTGGCGTCGATGTCGGCGCGGCCGGCTTCGAGATCGCCGGTCATGAGCAATATATAGCCGCGGTTGTTGAGAAAATAGGCGTCGTCAGCCTTCAGCCGCAGGGCTTTCTCCACCAATCCCCTGGCTTCGTCGTAGCGGCCCTGGTCGGCGGCCACCATGGCCTGGGCGTTGAAGACGTTGGCTTCCTGGGGTTTTACTGCCAGCACGGCATCAAAGATCTGGCCGGCGCTGTCATATTCTTTCTTGTAGTAATACAACGTGCCGAGGTTCACCTGGATCTCTACATCCTGCGCATCGAGCGCACGCGCACGCCGGAACGACCTCATGGCGTCATCGAACTTCCGCAACTTGGTATAGATCAATCCCCGTACGACGTGTAGTGCCACGGTGTCGGGCTTTACCCGCTCGACATGCGACAGATCTTCTAACGCGCGATAATATTCCTGCACTTCATAGGCCGCGTTGGCTCGGTTCAGGTATGCCTCCCAGTAGCCCGGACGGCAGCGCAGCGCCTCATCATAGGCGTCGAGCGCTTCGGTATATTTTCGTTGTTGGTAATACAGGCTGCCCAGGTTATTCCAGGCATCGGCATAACACGAATCTAATTTGACAGCCTCGCGAAAATGACGTTCGGCCTCTTCCATGTTCTGCAGCGTCACCATCTCGTTGCCCTGCAGCAGGTGCCGCTGCATGCGCGTCTCGCGGCTGTCGCTGCACCCTGCCAGTAACCAAACTCCCCAAACACACCAAACAAACTGTCTCATAGTCTCTAATATAGACTGCTCTTTGTAGCAGTCGCCAATGTTAATCAAAATCTGTAAACTTCAGCCAACCGGCCAGCGGACAAACCTGCCCATGGGGCTACCAAACAAGCACCAGGAAGACCCTGCCTAACGGCAGGCAGGCTTTGCCAGGACGCTGTATACGCATACAACACTTGTAAGGCTCAAAAAATTTGCGGCACGGCTTTGACTTATCAACTCTATTCGTGTTATTCGCATCACAATATTATGATTAACACGATCACCATCGGCTTCCACCACCACCATCATGTACTCCACACGGTGCGTGGCATGGCCTATTAGTGATTATCTAAGAATACAAAAGATACAAGGCTTGTCACGATGTGACAAGCCTTTTTTATTTACTAACACGTATGAATACGCTACTTCGCATCGCCATTCAAAAATCCGGACGCCTGCAAGAAGGCTCGCTGGAGCTGCTCAAAGAGAGCGGCCTCTCCATCAGCAACGGCAAAGACCAGCTGAAAACGCAGGCTCGTAACTTCCCGGTAGAGGTACTCTTTCTCCGCGACGACGACATTCCGCAATATGTCGAAGACCAGGTGGCCGACATCGGCATCGTCGGCGAGAATGTATTTGCCGAAAAGAAAAAAGACAATCGCCTGATCAAGCGTCTGGACTTTTCCAAATGCCGCTTATCGATGGCGGTGCCCCGGGGCGAAAATTATACCGGCGTGCAGTGGCTGCAAGGCAAAAACATCGCTACCTCCTACCCCAACATCGTCAAAGGCTTCCTGGCCAAGCACAACGTGGAAGCGGGCATTCATGAGATCAGCGGCTCGGTAGAAATTGCACCGGGCATCGGCCTGGCCGACGCCATCTGCGATATCGTCAGCACGGGCAGCACGCTGCTCAGCAACGGTCTGCAGGAAGTGGAGATCGTCATGCAGTCCGAAGCGGTGATCATCGCGAGCCCGACGCTGTCGCCCGAAAAACAAAAGATCCTCGACAAGCTGTTGTTCCGCATCGAAGCGGTGAAGAAAGCCAAGAACAGCAAATATATATTATTGAACTGCCCCAACGAGTCGATCGAAAAGATCACCCAGGTGATACCGGGCATGAAGAGCCCTACCATCATTCCGCTAACGCGTGCGGGCTGGAGCTCGCTGCATTCCGTCGTAGACGAAAATGATTTCTGGGAGCGGATCGACCAACTGCGCGAGTTTGGCGCCGAAGGCATCTTGGTGGTACCGATCGAAAAGATGATTGTATGAAGACGTATACCAACCCCACTCCCGACACCTGGGCCGAGCTTTGCCAGCGTCCTCAGCTCGAGCTCGAGTTCCTGGAAAGCTCCGTACGCAACGTATTGAACCGCGTGCGTAAATCCGGCGACGAAGCGCTGCTCGAGCTGACAGCCCAATATGACAAGGTACAGCTCGCATCCCTGGAGGTTGGTGCGGCCGAGATCGAAGCCGCCGGCCGCGCACTGCCCGAAGCCCTGAAAGACGCTATCCGCACGGCCGCCGCCAATATTGAAAAATTCCACGCCGCCCAACGCCGCGATGTGTTGAAGGTCGAGACCACGCCGGGGGTACACTGCTGGCGCAAGGGTGTCGCCATCGACAAGGTGGGCATCTATATACCGGGCGGATCGGCACCGCTGTTCTCGACGGTACTGATGCTGGGCATCCCGGCGCGCCTGGCCGGCTGCCGCGAAATAGTACTTTGCTCGCCGCCGGACAAGACCGGTGCCATCAACCCGGCCATACTCTTTGCGGCCGCGCACGTCGGCATTAAACGCATCTGCAAGGTAGGCGGTGCACAAGCCATCGCCGCCATGGCCTACGGCACGCCGAGCGTACCGAAGGTATATAAGATCTTCGGTCCCGGAAACCAGTACGTTACCAAAGCCAAACAGCTGGTGCAGGAAGAAGGACTGGCCATCGACATGCCCGCCGGCCCTTCGGAAGTACTGGTCATGGCCGACGAAACCGCCGAGCCGGCCTTCGTGGCCGCAGACCTGCTTTCGCAAGCCGAACACGGCGAAGACAGCCAGGTGATGCTCGTACTGAACGACGCCCGTCTGCTCGCGCCGGTCGAAGCTGAAATAGAAAGGCAACTGACCCAACTGCCCCGCCGCGACATCGCCCGCAAGGCGCTGGCCAACAGCCGGGCCGTGGTGCTGGCCGACCGCCAGCAGGCCCTCGACTTCGTCAACACCTATGCGCCCGAGCACCTCATTCTCAACATTGCACGGGCCGACGCCGTAGCCGGCGCGGTGATCAATGCCGGCTCGGTGTTCATTGGCAACTATACCCCCGAGGCCATGGGCGACTATGCCTCCGGCACCAACCACACCCTGCCGACCAATGGCTTTGCGCGCGCCTTTGCCGGCGTGTCGCTCGAAAGCTTTATGAAGTATATCACCTTCCAGGAAGTAAGCGCAGCCGGCATCCGCGCCCTCGGCCCCGTGGTCGAGCGCATGGCCGAAGCCGAGCAACTGGAAGCACACAAAATGGCCATCCGTGTACGCCTGGACAAACTGGCCTCCAACCCCTGACCTACTGTATGAGTAAGAAAAAAGCATTTCCCGATATCAACTCCCTGGTGCGGAAGAACATTCTGACCATGAAACCCTATTCCTCGGCCCGCGACGAGTTTAAGGGCGAAGCCGATATATACCTGGACGCCAACGAAAACCCCTACCCGTCGCCCTACAACCGGTACCCCGACCCATTGCAACGGCGTGTGAAAGAAGAGCTGGCCGCTGTCCGAGAAGTCCGTCCCGAGCAGATCT
Source organism: Dawidia soli (assembly GCF_018598185.1). Lineage (GTDB taxonomy): Bacteria > Bacteroidota > Bacteroidia > Cytophagales > Cyclobacteriaceae > Ohtaekwangia > Ohtaekwangia soli. The sequence goes on along the minus strand of NZ_JAHESC010000001.1, from coordinate 225,536 downwards.
TCCTGGGCAACGGCAGCGACGAGGCCATCGACCTCATCATCCGCGCGTTCTGCGAGCCCAACCAGGATTCGATCCTCATTACCGAGCCCACGTACGGCATGTACTCGGTATGTGCCGAAGTGAACGCCGTGAACGTGCAGCAGGTATTGCTCACACCCGACTTCGACCTCGACCTGGACGCTTTTCCTAAAACGTTTGACGCCACCACCAAGGTGATCTTCCTCTGCAGTCCCAACAACCCCACGGGCAATCTGCTGAGCCGCGACAAGATCCTGGAGGTATTGAAGCGCTTTTACGGATTGGTGGTGATCGACGAAGCCTACATCGACTTTGCCAAAGGCAAAAGCTTCCTGCAGGAGCTCGACAAATATCCCAACCTGGTCGTGCTGCAAACATTTTCCAAGGCCTGGGGCCTTGCGGGCTTGCGCCTCGGTATGTGCTTTGCGTCGGAAGCGATCATCAACGTGCTCAATAAGATCAAGTATCCGTACAACGTCAACATCCGCACACAAGAGCTGGCCCTCGATGCCATCGAGAACCGCCACGTGATGGAAGACGCGGTAAAGCAGATCGTACAACAACGCACCCGGGTGATCAAAGCCCTGGAGAAGTTGCGCATTACCGAGAAAGTGTTCCCCACCGACAGCAACTTTGTGCTGGTGCGTGTGCAGGATGCCCCGGCTACGTATAAATACCTGCTCGACCAAAAGATCATCGTACGTGACCGCTCGCGCGTGGTATTATGCTATAACTGTTTGCGCATTACCATCGGTACCGCCGGAGAAAACGACCGCCTCATCAACGCCCTGGAAGAATTATGAAAAAAGTATTGTTTATAGACCGCGACGGCACGCTGATACTCGAACCACCCGACGAGCAGATCGATTCGCTGGAGAAGCTCGAATATTACCCCGGCGTTTTTACCTGGCTGGGAAAGATTGCCGCCGAAGGCGACTACGAATTGGTGATGGTCACCAACCAGGATGGCCTCGGCACCAACAGCTTTCCCGAAGACACGTTCTGGCCGGCGCACAACCGCATGCTGCAAACTTTTGCCAACGAGTCGATCGTCTTCCCGAAGATCTTTATCGACCGCAGCTTTGCGCGCGAAAATAAACCCACACGCAAGCCCGGCACCGGCATGCTGACGGAGTTCCTGACCGGCGGGTACGACCTGGCCAACTCCTACGTGATCGGCGACCGCGCCACGGACGTAGAGCTCGCCCGCAACCTGGGCGCCAAAGGCATCTTGCTAAACAACGGCAGCCTGCAAGAGAAGCTGGACAGCCAGGGCCTCGCCCCGCACTGCGCGCTTGTTACCACCACATGGAAAGATATTCACGCGCTGCTGACCGCGCCGCCGCGTAAGGCGACCGTTAAGCGAACGACAAAAGAGACCGATATCGATATAGCCATCAACCTCGACGGCAGCGGCAAGTCGTCTATCCATACGGGCCTCGGCTTCTTCGACCACATGCTCGACCAACTGGCCCGCCACGGCAACATCGATCTGGAGATCCGCGTGAAGGGTGACCTGCACATCGACGAGCACCATACCATTGAAGACACCGCCCTTGCCCTGGGCGAAGCGTTCCAGCAGGCGCTCGGCGACAAACGCGGCATTGGCCGCTACGGCTTCTGCCTGCCCATGGACGACTGCCTCGCGCAAGTAGCGATCGACTTTGGTGGCCGCCCCTGGATGGTGTGGGATGCCGAGTTCAAGCGCGAGAAGATCGGCGAGATGCCGACGGAAATGTTCCACCACTTTTTCAAGTCGTTTTCCGATACATCGAAAAGCAACCTGAACGTGCGCGTGGAAGGAACCAACGAGCACCACAAGATCGAAGCGATCTTCAAGGCTTTTGCCAAGGCCATACGCATGGCGATCAGGAAAGAAGGCAACCAGTTGCCGTCAACAAAAGGAACACTGTAAACACAGGCCCCGAACATGAAGCTTGTTATCATTAAATACAACGCCGGCAATATCCAGTCCGTATCTTTTGCCCTTGAGCGGCTCGGTGTAGACTTTACAATCACCGACCAGGCCGAGGTCATTCAACAGGCCGACAAGGTGATCTTTCCGGGCGTCGGCGAAGCCAGTACGACCATGCAATACTTGCGCGACCATAAGCTCGACGCCGTCATTCGCGGTTTGCGGCAACCTGTACTGGGCATTTGCCTCGGCATGCAGCTCTTGTGCAGGCACTCGGAAGAGAACGATACACCCTGCCTGGGCATCTTTGAAGAGACCGTGAAACGCTTCGAGCCGCAGCCCGATAAGAAGGTGCCGCACATGGGCTGGAACAACCTCACGCTGACCGCCAACAGCTGGCTCGACCCGGCGCTGGAGAATAAGTTCGCCTACTTCGTACACAGCTACTATGTTCCTGTCTATGCACACACCAGCGCCCTCACGGAATATACCGTGCCGTTCAGCGCGGCCATGCACCGCGACAATTTTTATGCCGTACAGTTCCACCCCGAGAAATCGGCGGAAGCCGGCGTGCTGGTACTCCAAAGCTTTTTGAACGCCTAACCCCTCCTACTCCGTGAGAATCATACCCGCTATCGACATCATTGACGGTAAATGCGTACGCCTGACGCAGGGCGATTATGCGCAAAAGAAAATATACCACGAAAATCCACTCGACGCCGCGCGCGCGTTTGAAGACGCCGGCCTGCAATACCTGCACCTGGTCGACCTCGACGGCGCCAAGGCCGGTAAGGTCATCAACTGGGACGTGGCCGAAATGCTCACCCGCAATACCTCGCTGCAAATAGACTTCGGCGGCGGCATCAAAACCGACCGTGAAGTAAACGACCTCTTTGCCTTGGGGATACAACAGGTCAACCTCGGCAGCATCGCGGTAAAAGAACCCGAGAAGGTTGCCGGGTGGATCGAAACCTTTGGCGCACAGCGCATCATCCTGAGCGCCGACGTAAAGGACGAACGCATCGCCATTGCCGGCTGGCAGGAGAACGCGCCCATTACGATCACGCAATTCCTGCGCAACTATGTGCAGCTCGGCATCGAGTATGTAACGTGTACCGACATCCGCACCGACGGTATGCTGACGGGCCCTAACGTTGAGCTATACAAAAGACTGCTGCTCAATTTTCCGCAGTTGGCGCTGATCGCCAGCGGCGGGGTGAGCTGTATCGAAGACTTGCAGCAGCTGAAGCAGATCGGTGTCGACGGCGTCATCGTCGGCAAAGCCATCTATGAAGGACGAATTACCTTACCAGAATTAACAACGCTCTGACCGTGCTTACGAAACGCATCATCCCCTGTCTCGACATTAAAGACGGTCGTACCGTAAAAGGTGTCAACTTTGTCAACATCCGCGATGCCGGTGACCCGGTGGAGCTCGGCGCGCGATATGCCCAAGAGGGCGCCGACGAGCTGGTATTTCTCGACATCTCCGCCACCAACGAGCAGCGCAAGACCTTTGCTTCGCTGGTGCGCGACATTGCCCGTCACATCAACATTCCCTTTACGGTGGGCGGTGGCATCAGCAGTGTTGCCGACGTGGCACCCCTGCTCGAAGCGGGCGCCGACAAGGTCAGTATCAACTCGGCCGCCGTGCGCAACCCGGGCCTGATCGATGAGCTGTCGCGGGCCTTCGGCGCCCAGTGTATCGTCCTGGCAATCGATGCCCGCAAAGTAGACAACGCCTGGGTGGTGCACACCCACGGCGGAAAGAACGCCACGGATAAAAAACTTTTCACCTGGGCCAAAGAAGGCCAGGAACGCGGTGCCGGCGAGATCCTCTTTACCAGTATGGACCACGACGGTACAAAGGCCGGCTTTGCCAACGACGCGTTAAGTAAACTGCATGCGCTTCTGCAAATACCGGTGATCGCTTCGGGCGGCGCGGGTGGAGCTGAACATTTTATGGATACCTTTATACTCGGGCAAGCGGATGCTGCCCTGGCGGCCAGTATCTTTCACTTCGGCGAAGTAAAACTTCCCGAGCTCAAAGGCTATCTGCGGCAGCGTGGCATCAGCATCCGGTAAATACAACACGATCGTTACAACACCATGGCATCACGACCTACTATAAACTTTACCAAACTCGACGGCCTCGTGCCGTGCATCGTACAGGATACCCGCACACGGCGCGTACTGATGCTGGGCTTTATGAACCAGGAAGCCTACGACAAAACCGTGCGCGACAAACGCGTGACATTCTTCAGCCGCAGCAAACAGCGCCTCTGGACCAAGGGCGAAACGTCCGGCAATTTCCTGGAACTCGACGAGATCCTGCTCGATTGCGACCAGGACACCGTCTTGATCAAGGCAACGCCCAAAGGCCCGGCCTGTCACACCGGGGCCGACACGTGCTTTCAGGAAACCAACGATCATCCTTTCGACGTCCATACGCTCGAAGCCATCATACACGATCGCAAGGCCAACCCACGCAAGGGTTCGTACACCAACACCCTGCTTGACCTGGGCATTAACAAAGTAGCGCAAAAGGTGGGAGAAGAAGCTGTCGAGCTGATCATCGAAGCCAAGGACAACAATAAGGACTTGTTCCTGGGCGAAGCATCCGACCTGCTATACCACTACCTGGTACTGCTGACGGCCAAAGGCTATACGCTGGAGGACGTATTGAGCGTCCTGAAAAAAAGACATCAGAAATAAAACGATCCTGGCTCAGAAGCGGATGTCGGCATATACGCCGGCGGAATAGGTGCGGCATGAAAGGCGACCCTTCAGCGCATCAGGCTTGAACAACGACTTGTTCAACAGCATGCGTACACACTCCTGTATCCCCTCGGTAATGGACGGGTGCGGATGCACACATTCCGCCAGCTCTTCGATGCCCTTGTCCATCGAGATCAGCAACGCCACGGCCTGGATCGCGCTGGAGGCTTGATTGCCGATCACTTTCATGCCGAGGATCTTCATGTCGTCGTCATGCGTTACCAGCAATTTGATAAACCCCTGCGTATTGCGCTTGGCAATGGCCCGAGGTATACAGCTGTAGTCCAACGTCACCACCTTATAGTCGATGCCCCGTTCGCGCGCCTGGGTTTCGTTCAGCCCTACGCCCGCTACCTCGGGATTGAGGAACATGATCGTGCTGATGTTCTCATACAACAGCTTGCGGTCGGGGCTGCCGAAGATCTTTTCGACGGCATACCGCCCTTCCAGCTCACCGACGTTCACCAGCGAAATGTCGGCCGTGATATCGCCCACGGCATAAATATTGGAAATATTGGTTTGTGTATCGTTGTCTTCGATACCGCGCTTGGAAATGGTAATATTTACACCGCTGTCCCACAGGTCTTCATAGTTCGGCATACGCCCGACCGCCACCAGCGCCCTGGCGACGTTAAACACGGCTTTACTGCCGTCGTCGTACTCCAGCTCATACTCCACACGTTCGTGTTTCACTTCCATTCGCACCAACCGCGAGTTACGGTGTATCAGCACACCGCTGTTTTCCATATTCCGCTCGATCACGCGCACGATGTCTTCATCTTCAAATGGCAGGATGCGGTCACCTTTATCGATCAGGTGTACTTTGGTCTGGCCGAAGCCGGAAAAGATCGTGGCGTATTCGCAACCGATGACACCGGCACCGACGATCACCATACTCTCGGGAAAATCGTCCATCGTCTCCACGCCATCGCTGGTCATGACATACTTCTCGTCGATGGGCAGCTCGGGCAGGTAACGCGGGCGGCTACCGGTCGCCAGGATGATGTTTTCCGTCCAGACCACTTCGCGGCCAAGCACCGGATGGCTGATCTCTACTTCATGTTGGCTCAACAGGCGGGCTACGCCTTTCTTAAAGGACAACAGCCCGGCATAATGCGAATCGTGTATGAGTCGCAAATGCTCTTCCAGCATGTCCGTGCGTTCGGCCACGGCACGCCCGACCTCAGCTTGTATCTCTTTATAATTGATGCTGGGCACCTCCAGGTTAAAGCGCCGCAGGTTCTTGCGGAAGGAGGCGGTTTCGCGGGAGAGCTCCCACCAGGTCTTTGACGATAGGGCACCGTTGGTAACACCTGCACCGCCAACGTTGTTTTTCTCGATTAGCAGCACTTTCTTCTTAAAATCCAATGCGCGCATCGCCGCGGCATATCCCGAAGGGCCTGCCCCGATAACAACCAGGTCATATTTTTCCATAAAAAACCAAAAAAGACAATGATTTGTACACAAGATACGGTTTACCCCGCGGGTTCAAAACGGGATTTACCCTAAAAATCATTCTTCTTAAATACCGTGAAAAACCCCGCGCATAGTTCTGTACATTTATTCTTAGATTTGATCTCCTAACCCACCAGGGTCCAAGCCGAATGAGTCTTATCCATCCCGTACTATACGCAGGGCAAAAATTTGTCGACACGGCCGCGGGCAAGCGTGGGGTCATTCTCTCCAATGCCATCAGCCTGAGCCTGCTGGGCTTGAGCCTGATCTTATTCGCATTCTACTATATCTGGTTTGACTGGAACTTCGTCACGATCTCCATCCCCTGCGTGGGGCTGTTGGCCTGTGCCAGCATCCTGTTAAACTCCCTGGGGTACACGCACACCAGCCGTATATGGATCTGCGTCCTCATCCCCGGCCTCATCACGGCATTGTCTATTTACTCCAAACACATCTATTACGCCACGCAGGAAGAGCTGGATTACTTCACCTTCCGGTTCATTATCCTGGGCAGCTGTTCTTTTCCCTGGATATTCTTTTCCATCCGCGAGAAACGATACCTCATCGGCTGCTCCCTGGCAGGGCTTAGCATCCTGATGCTGTTCGACCCGCTCCACGCCGCTTTTGGTGTAGGCTATGACAAGCCGTACATGACCATCGAGATGTATTACTTTACCAACATTGTAATCTTTATCTCGTATTGCATCCTGATCAGCGCACTGGCCTTTCTAAAATGGATATCCGAGAAGAACGAGCTGCGCAGCCTGGAGCTGATCGAAGAATTGCACCAGGCCAATGAGCTGCTGACCGAAAAGAACGCCGAGATCGAAGCGCAAAGCGCAGAGCTGCAGGCCCAGAGCGACGTGCTCCAGAATAACCAAAAAGATCTCGTCAACGCCTACGATATCATACAAGAACAAAAGGAACGGCTGTTCTCCAAGAACCAGCTGCTTTCGACAGAGCTCCTGGCGAAAAACAAAGACCTCACCGATACCAACAGCGAGCTCATCAAACACAACAACGAGCTGCGGCAGTTCTCCTATACCGTGTCGCACAACTTGCGCGGACCGGTGGCCAGCCTGCTGGGCCTGGTAGACCTGGTACCACCGGACCGATTCCGACCCGAAGATGCCGAGGTGATGCAGCACATTCGCATTTCCGCCGAAAACCTCGACACGATCATCAAAGACCTTACGAAGATCATCGACATTCGCCACGACATCTTCAAGATCCGCCAGAAGATCATTCTTCAAAACGAGGTACACGATACGGTACAGCTACTGCAAAAGGATATTCACCAGCACCACATCGAGATCCGCACAAACTTCACGGCGTGCCCCTATATCTATTCCGTCAAGCCGATGGTGCATAGCATTCTGTACAACCTGCTGAGCAATGCCATTAAGTACCGCTCGCCCGAGCGTGCTCCCGTCATCGAGGTCAGCGCCCGCGAAAGCGACCGCTACACCGTGCTGGAAGTACGCGACAACGGCATGGGCATGGACCTGAAGCAGCACAAGGACAATCTCTTTAAGCTCTACAAGCGTTTTCATTTCCACACCGAAGGCAAGGGCCTGGGCTTGTACCTGGTCAAGCTCCAGGCCGAGGCGCTGGGCGGTACGGTGGACGTTGAAAGCGAGCTAAACCGGTTTACAACGTTTAAAGTATACCTGCGAAAACCCGACGACGTCGAGCGCCAGATACTCTATAAAGAATCCTACGCAGAGATATTCTTCGATGCCCGCCTGAACGCCACGGGAGTCATTTGGTCCGGCCCGGTCACCGACGAGCAATACCGCCTCGCCTATCGCAAGTGCCTGGACTTTGTCAAGACGTACAATTCTCCCAACTATATCGCCGACATTTCGCAACAGGGCCACATCGAAGACAACGAGCTGCAGTGGATGCTCGACTCCATCCTACCCGAAGCCGCGCGCAACGGTCTGCGTCGTATCGCGACGATACGACATGACGCCGAAGACGAACATGTACAGGAATACATACGGCGCATCGCAGAGCAGCTCCGGACACTGAACATCGTCAGCCGGTATTTCCGCACGTTCCAGGAAGCCACACTTTGGCTTGAACAGGAAAATGAACAGTTGGTGCTGAAGAACGCACCGGTAAAAAAACCGTAGCGCTCGATCAGCAACAGCCCCGTGCCAGTACAATTACAAGAAGGCCGGGCTGGTATATCGTTATTATTGTGGTAACTTACCCTTCCATCAAACCCGTGTAGACGATGTTTTCGAAAAATGCCCGCTTCTCCTGGGGCCGCGCCCTGGCGGTTTATAGCTATATCATATTTCTGACTGCCTGCAGCGACGACGACGCCCCGGAAACCAGGCCGGATGCCGAGCAGCCCACCGTTTCCGTCACCGGTCTTTCCAATGATGCGCGTGTCTGGAACACTATTACCCTCACCATCGAAGCCGGCGATAACGAGTCGGTAAAACAGGTAGAGATCCAGGTGGATAACGCCACCGTCCTCACAAGCATGGATCAATCCTTTACCTATGAGCTCGACACGAAGGACCTGGCAGACGGCCGGCATACATTGACCCTGCTCGTGACCGACGGAGCGGACAACACCAAAACACAACCGTATACCTTTTTCGTACAGAATACGCTGGTCTCGATCGACGTGCCGGAGGATTTTCCGGGCGCCGGCAAAAAAGGGTTTGTCCTTCTATCAGACGATGCGGGCCAGGTACTCGCAAGCCGCACGTACCAGAACGGCGACACCCTGCGCATCCGGAACGCCGCCTTTAACGGCGGAGAATTTTACCTGACCGAAGTATATATCGACGAGGGCGACAATTACCAGGAGCTCCGCACCTACACCCACATCCAACGCGGCGATACCTGGGCGCCGCGCCGTGGCGATATCCAGTTTGGCGTCACCCCACCGCCGGCCGGCACGGCATACCTCAACTTCACCAACGCACTACCCGACGTTACTTACGTCGTTACATCCGACGTCGAAGCCACCTTCGTGCAAAGCGATCTCCCGACCGCCTCCCTGGATCTACAGCGGGAAGATGGGAAACTTTACATTACCCGCAGCGAGAACGACCCGGACGAATACATGACGCACTACCTGCTCACCGCACCGGTGGCCATCGGCGAAAATGCCGGTAACGACGCGATCGATCTGGGCCAGGTCAGCAACGCGTTGACGATCGGGAACAAGGATCTCAGTATGCATGGCTTCCACGAGGGTAACCTGCACATTACCGGCCACGTGACCGCCGGCGATTACCTGAATAAATATGGGGTATCAGACAGTTACGTGGAAGATGATCACATCCGGTATCGTTACCCCGGCGAAGCGTTCGCGGCGTACTACTCCCGCGCCGACCTTTACGGCGACGGATATTCTATTCACAACTATGTCAACGGTCTGCCCGACGTAGAACCCCTGGATTGTGCGATCGACGTGCACCTGCATAACAATACCTTCACGGGCACCATCACCGGCGACGACATTGATTTTACGGAATTCCGCATCGGTTACGATAACCATACAGAGTGGTATATTTTTTCACCGGGCGGCACGATCGACTTTACGCTTCCCGATCTGCCGGACGACATTCTCGCATTTGTTTCACTGGAAAGTACCGGGCGTGTATCCAGCGCAGCCGCCATCCACAGCTTTGATTTCGATGGCTACGACGCTTTCCTGGAATATATCCAGTCGTCGGACTATGGCTCTCACTTCGCCGAAAACTTTGGTGCTGCCTATAAACGGTACGACGTGGCATTGAATCCGGATGCAACCGGACGCTTACGCCAACGAAAATACATACAGCCCGAGGATACAAAGCGAAAATAGTAGGGCGGAATACGAACCAGCTACGCATATATTTCCCAACATGCGGTTTTAACCATAAAAAGCCATGGCATAACGCCACGGCTTTTTTACTTTTACCGCATGGAGCAACTTGTCGAATGGGATAAAGCGTTTTTTTTATACCTCAACGGCCAGCATACATCCTGGCTGGACCCGATCATGATGGTGCTATCGCACCGGCTGACGTGGGTACCGCTATACCTGATGTTGCTGGTATTCATCATACGGCGCCACGGCCGGGAAAGCTGGATTCCCGTTGTCGGCATTGCCCTTACCATCCTGTTGGCCGACCAGGTATGCAGCAGCCTGCTAAAGCCCCTCTTTGCCCGGCTTCGCCCGTCGCACGAGCCGTCGCTCGACGGCCTGGTACACATCGTTGACGGCTACCGCGGTGGTCACTATGGGTTTGCATCCAGCCACGCCGGCAACACGTTTGGCCTGGCAATGTTCTTTGTGCTGCGTTACCACCGGATCTGGAAGTGGACGTGGATATTATTCCCGTGGGCCGCGATCGTGGCCTATACACGCATCTATCTCGGCGTGCATTATCCGGGCGATGTGATCGTAGGCGCCCTGATAGGCATGCTTGCAGCGTACGCCGGTCATAGGACCTGCCGCCTGCTGAAGAAGGCCATTCACGGCCGGCGCCCCACCTCGGCCGTCTAACACCTGGAAAGCCGGAGGTGCTACTTGCCCAGCAGCCGCTTTACATACTTGCCGATAATATCAAACTCGAGATTGACCGTGTCGCCGGTCTTTAGCTGGTGGAAATTGGTGTGCTCGTAGGTGTAGGGAATGATCGCCACGGTAAAGCCGTTATCGCGGCTATTAAAGCAAGTGAGGCTGACGCCGTTCACGGCGATCGAACCTTTCTCGACCGTTACATTGCCTTTGCCGGGGTCGTATTCAAAATCGAATAACCAGCTGCCGTCTTGCTCGGTGACGCGCGTTACCACGCCGGTTTGGTCTACATGCCCCTGTACAACGTGACCGTCAAAACGCCCGTTGTTGAGCATGCAGCGCTCCAGGTTTACGACGTCGCCCGGCTGCAACGCCCCCAGGTTGGATTTCTGGAGGGTTTCATCGATGGCTACAACCTGGTACCGGTCCGGTGCCGTCTCGACAACCGTCAGACAGACACCGTTATGCGAAACACTTTGGTCTATCTTCAATTCCTGGCTAAGGGCGCTGTTGATGGTAAAACGGCGATTGCTTCCCTCCTGGCGCACGGCCTCTACACGACCGGCGGCTTCAATGATCCCTGTAAACATGCTCCAAAATAGCGTTTTCCAGGCCCTTATGATAAACTATTTTGGTTTATAAAATAAACCACTTTACATTCATATAAACATTCACCCACTATGGAACCTACCGCTAACCCCATGACCGCCCAGGAAAGTCTGGACCTCATCACGCGCATGATCCGCCAGGCTCAGCACAATGTGCGGCAAAGCAGCTTCTATTTCCTGCTCTGGGGCTGGGTAGTGGGCCTAGCCCATGCCGGCGCCTACCTCCTGATCTTGCTGAACTACCCCCGGCCGTACCTGGTCTGGTTGATCACCATCCCGGCCTGGCTCGTCACGTTTTACAAGTCGTGGCGGCAGGACCGTACCGCCCGCATCGTATCGCATTTCGATCACATCAATTGGGCGCTTTGGATCGGCTTTGGCATCTGCATTTTTACCTTGATCGCCTTTGGGTATAAAATCAACTTTCAGCTCAACGCCGTCATTCTGCTGGTGTGTGCGCTGCCGACAAGCGTTACGGGCGTGATCCTGCGGTTCAAACCGCTGGTGTGGGGTGGCGTTTGTTTCTGGCTGTGCGGCATTGCCAGTTTCCTGCTACCGGCCTCGTGGCAGCACCTGGCAGGCCTTGTGGCGATCGTATCGGGTTATCTCGTGCCCGGGTATATGCTGCGCAATAGATCGAATAATGTTTAAGGACCTCGACCCGCTGTTACATGCGCAGTTGCGCCTGGCCGTCATGTCGCTGCTCATGAGTCTGGAGTCGGCCGAGTTTACATTTTTGAAGGAGAAGACGAACAGCACGGCCGGCAACCTCAGCGTACAGCTCGACAAGCTTGCCGAGGCAGGGTATATCTCGCTCGAAAAAACCTTTCGCGGCAAGAAACCGCTGACGACCTGCCGCATCACACCCAAGGGTGTAGCGGCCTTCGAGCAATATGTGAACGACCTCAAACAATACTTAAATCATAACCCCTTATGAAGAACACATTGATCCTCCTCCTGATGCTGGGCATGCACCTGCTGTTCAGCACGGCCGTATCCGCACAAGATGCCGGCACCGACAATCTCAAACCTTTTGCTGCCTGGATCGGCCACTGGCAAGGCGAAAGCTCCATGAAGATGGGCAACGGCCCCGCCCGTACTGCGCGCATGGACGAGCGCGTGGAATCAAAGCTCGAAGGCACCATCATTGTCGTCGAAGGCGTAGGCAAAGCGGTAAATGCCGCTACCCAGCAAGAGACGGTGGTACACCATGCCTTCGGAGTCTTGTCGTACGACCTGAACACCAAAGAGTACAAATTCAAAACATACCTGAAAGACGGCCGCGCCACCGAGGCCTGGGTGAAGCCTACCGGCGACAACGCCTTTCAATGGGGCTTTGATATTCCCAATCGTGGCAAAACCCGCTACTCCATCACCATCGACCCGGCAAAAAAGACCTGGCATGAGACCGGCGAGTTCTCCGCCGATGGCACCACCTGGTCACCCTTCATCGAAATGAACCTGACACGGGTCGATTAGTGTTCTGAATGTGCTAGTTTTACCGCCAGCACGTTTTACACATCAATACCGCTATGGAATTTGGAAAGGTCGATCCGGCCATGCTCGACACTATCGACTTTACGCTCCCCGCAGACCCGACCGAGACCCTGGCGATCCTGCAGGCGACGAACCATGCCAGGCCCGAGATCTTTGTGGGGTGTGCCAAGTGGGGACGTAAAGACTGGATCGGCAAGATCTATCCGCCCGGCACAAAGGAGTCGGACTTCCTGGAACACTACGCGCGGCATTTCAACTGTATTGAAATGAATGCTACGTTTTATGGCATGCCGACGGTACGTCAAACCAATAGCTGGCGTGAAAAGGTGGGACCGGACTTTAAGTTCTGCCCCAAGTTTACGGAAGAGATCACCCACATAAAGCGGTTGAAAGATGTACAGGAGCTAACCGATCGTTTCCTGGAAGGTATCGCCGGCTTCCAAAATAACCTGGGACCTATCTTCCTGATGCCACATCCCAACATGGGGCCGGAGACGCAGGATGTTCTCGCTGCCTTTTTGGAAACCTTGCCGCGCAACCTCGATGTCTTCGTAGAATTCCGGAACCCGGGTTGGTTCAGCGACGCGCAGGCGTTCGGGTCCGTGTTTGATATGTTAGCGCAAAACCATCGCGGTACAGTTATTTCCGATGCCTCGGGGCGGCGCGATTGCGTACATATGCGGCTGACGACGCCCGAGGCTTTCATCCGGTTTGTGGGCAATGGCCTTCATCCCACCGACTACACGCGCATCGACGAGTGGGTCCTGCGTATCAAACAATGGACGGGGTATGGCATTCGCAAGATATACTTCTTTATGCACCAGCACGACGAGCTCCACTCACCCGAGCTGATAAAATACTTCATCGCCGAGCTGAACAGACATTGCGGCACGCAGGTTCGGGAGCCCGCGTTTATTCCTCAGCAAAGCACGTTGTTCGATCTGCCGCCGGCGAGCGCCCCCGCCAGGCGAAGACCCTCACGAAGATCCTGAGCTATTGTACCGCAACCGTGTCGGCGCCTACTTCTTCGGTCATATCCACGACCGAGTCGGCTTCGGCATCATAGTCGCCAAGGTCGTCGTTATCGTCTTCCTCGTAGCTGAATACCAATCGCTGGATCTCTTTCCAGTCGGTATGGAAAATGGGTTCCGGTTTTATCGTATAGTTCTTCTTCAGCTGGATGATCTTCTCTGCGCGCTCATCCGTATCGGGGTGTGTGCTGATCCAGACAAGCTCCTCGGGCTGATCATGCTTGCGCGCAAGGCGGAAGAAAAAGTCGCTGAGGTGCTGCGGGTCAATATTCGCAGCCGACAGCGCTTCCACGGCAAACGCATCCGCTTCGGCTTCCTTGTCGCGGTCAAAGGCCGATGACGATAGCGTCCTGGCCGTTTCCCGGGCGATCTTACCGCCAGCTTCACCACCGGCAATGGAGAAGAGCATCGACAGGCCGATATCTTTGGTAAGCTTTTTCATAACGTGGTTCTTTTCTATATGCCCGATCTCATGGGCCATGACACCCGCCACTTCTTCGGCATTCTCGGCATACTCCAGCAACCCCGTAAACACCACCAGGTGGTCGTCCGGCAACGCAAAAGCATTTACCTCGCTGTTACGCACCAGGTGCAACTTGATCTTACTGCAGTCCAATTGTTTTCCTTCGCACAGACGCACCTTAATGGAATCAAGCATCGCCTGCAGCTTTTTGTTGTTCACCTCTTCACTGGTCAGTGTAATGCTTTCAAGAATGACCTCGCCAAGCTTTTGTTCGCTCTCCGCGGCGAATTTCTCCACCTGGTCACGATCAACAAAGTCGATGCGGCTGAGGAGAAACCACAGACCGAAGAAAGAGATGACCAGTACAGCAAACTGGATCAGTATTTTTTCCATGATATCAGTCTTTACAGATGAGGGCGGTTAACGGCCCGAAGAACCAAAATGACACATGTTGTCCCTTACGGGTAACAATCGCGGCGTATACCGTCGCAATAAACTCGCCGATGTTGAACAACACCACCGTGATCATATAAGCAACGTAGGTGTTCGTCACCGTGGCGTCGCGGAAGATAATGGATATCGTCCAGGCAAACCCGGCGCTGTTCATACACAGCACGGTAACCTGCGAAAGCAAGGCCTGTGTACAATGCCAGCGCACAAAGAAGGTACCCTTGCGATTGCCGAAGTAAAAGAATAGCGTAGCAAGCAGGTTGATAATGGGGAGTGGCAGGCCGGCGATCACCGCTACCACAGACATGAGATAGCTGTTCGATGCCTTTTCACTTTCGTAGTCATCGGGGCGGTATACAAATTCCGATACTTGAGCCATGGTTAAAGATCTTTTAGGATGTTCCAACCCCAGTTCACGAGGACAAGGGCGATTAGCGGTACATATAACAGCTTGTGTTGCTGCAGGCGAAGCTCCGCCCAACGGTAGGCTGCGGGCAGCGTACCCTTGCGCTGTACGCCGTCATACAACGCCCAGGCTGGCAGGATTGTCAACAGGATGGCGGCCACAAGGCCGAGGGGATTGATCCACAACGCTTCCTGAATATTTCCATGCAGGAGAGAAAGAAGGGACCGGGTAACACCACACGACGGACACGGTACACCTGTCATGTGCTTGAACACGCACAGCGTAACGTGGGCATGGTCGTCACCTCCGAAGAAGTGATATCCCAGCCAGGCATACCCGGCCCCAGACAAGAATACGATCAAACCATAAACACTGCGGTTACTGCGTGCCATAGATCGGATTCCGGTAAATGGTTTATACCACTTGCAGCAGACGTTCGAAGTTCACTTCGCGCGTGCGTGATTGGATCATGAACCAGTCAACAATGGTCCAGATACCGAGGCCACCGCACGTGAGAAGCTTTGCAATGCCAAGACCTGTGTCGCCAATCATGAAACGGTCGATACCAAGACCACCGGCCAGGATAGAAACGATCAGGATAGTAGTAGGGTCCTTCAAATTTACAGCGTGGAGTTGTGTAAAACGGCTTTCGTCCAACGCCACGAGGCGTTCGCGTATCAGGGCAACTTTGTTACCGTCGAAGAACTTGGCGTTCGTCATCAGGTACATGTCAATCTTAGATGAATCCATGATTATTAAGGAAAGGTTAGAATGGTGAATTTTCGTGAAAGATATCCATTACCGCAAAAAAGTCAATGAACATGACAGAAATGTGACCACTTTACAGTTTTTTCACCATCAAAGGGCCTTACGCCCTACCCCGCCGAAGGTATAAAGTGTGGCCTCCTGTACGGCAGCGGGCAGCACGAGCTGCCGCGAAGGCTGCGACAGGTAGCCCGCCCCGTAGAATAATTCCACACGCTGTTTCCGGCCGTCTGTATATACTACCTCCAGCCTGCAGTCGAGCGGCCCCGGTGTGATCCGGCGGCTCCCGGCCGGTATCGGCGCCTGGAACACCTTCAGACTATCGCGGTTTTGTGACGCCAGGAATAGCTCGCCGGTCGGCGTCGCCACGCGCACCAGCGCCTTGGCGTCGCCCGGCACATAGAAACCGCTTTGTTCTGACGATACCACACTAAAGCGCCCCTTTCCATCGCCCAGCAATACCAACCCGGTAAAGGCGTCGTACCGGCCCGCAAACACCTCGTTGCCATAGTCATTACCGACAAGCAGCACGTCCTGGTGGCCGTCGTGATTGATGTCGGCTGTCACCATGCCGTTGACAGGAGCTACCTGTACGGCCATCGGCAAGGCATGCAGGGCAAACGTACCTCCTCCTTTGTTTTCAATATAGGCCGAGCGCATCTGGTTCGCTTCGAGCACCACAGCGTCTTTCAGATCCTCAGACGAAAGAAGGCTTTCCATCGTCACCTTGCTGTATTGCTTGTAGCGTGCGTACTTGTTCCGGAACTTTGGGCTTTGTGAGTTTAGCTCATCCCAGAAGTGTACGGGGAACAAGCGCTTGGTATCGTCTGTCATAGACGTCTTCATGTAGCAAGCCAGCACAGGGTCGATGCTGCCGTTGCCGTCAACGTCCTTGGCGGTAAGGCGTAAGGGATATTCCCTGGTTACCTGGAAGCCGTTGTTATCGCCCAGGTTGCCGGCGATATAATCCGTGTCGCCGTCTTCGTCGAAGTCGCCGGCTACCAGGCTGTTCCACCATCCTACCGATGTTTCAACACCCGTCTGCCCCAGGCGTTGCAGCTTGCCGGCTTGATTCCGGAAGAACGTAACGGGCATAAACTCACCCGCGATGACAAGGTCGGTCTGGCCGTCGTTGTCGATGTCGGACCAGAGCGCATCCGTGATCATACCGGCGCGGCGCAACCCGGGGGCCACGGCGTCGGTCACATCGGTGAACCGGCCGTCCTTGTTTTGCAGCAGGTAGCTGTCGGGTGGCAGCGGATAGCTGCCGGGGATGACACGTCCCCCGACAAACAGGTCCAGGTCGCCGTCGGCGTCATAATCCGCCGCCCGTACACAGGCGCCGCTGGTCTGTACAACCGGGAGCCTATCGGGCGCCGCTGCAAACTTGCCTTTGCCGTTGTTGATGTACAGGCTGTGGCGATACCGTTCGGGCGTGGCGTTCTCGACACTTCCGGCCGCGACATACAGGTCGAGGTCACCGTCCAGGTCTGCGTCAAACAGCAGCAGGCCGGCCATCTCGCGTTCGTTGTCGTCCGACGTAAGTGCCTGGGGTTGGCGTTGAAAGGTGCCGCCCTTCTTTTGCAGGAATACCACTGGCTCCTGGTTCGCCGAGGCGCCGATGATCACATCCTCGAGGCCATCGCCGTTGACATCGCCGCTGCACAGCGCGGGCCCCGCCTGTGAAAATTTGTGCGGCAAGGTACGCTGCAGGTTGAAGTCGATCTTATCCTCTTCCTGGTGGCGGTACACAAGCCCTTCGGTCGCGGGCATCACTAGCGGGACCGTGGGATTGTCCATCCAGGCCGGCCGTGACGCCGGCCGTGCGTCCGCCGCCGGCTTCGCATCCACCACCTGGTTGGCTGCTACCTGCACCAACTGCTGCAGCTTGCCGTCCGGCCACGCGATCCACACCGTGTCTGCCTGACGGGAAGCCCCTAAACCGAAGTGCAGCACCGGCTCGACCGTAGACAGGAAACCACGGCTGGGATAATACTCCTGGTACTGCGTACGGTTTCCGTCGCGCAGCCACACTTTCGCGCCCACCGCCGCGGCACCTTGCGGGAACCGCACACGCAGGAAGTTTGTCGCGCGCGGTGCGTCACTCCCATTGGTATACAATGTATTTTCAAAGAACAGCGCGGCTTCGTTGATGTCGTTCACGACATAGTCCAGGTCGCCGTCGTTGTCAAAGTCCGCGTAGGCAGCGCCGTTGGAGAACGACGGTACGTCGAGGCCCCACGATCGGGTGGCATCCGTAAAGGTGAGGTCGCCATTGTTGCGGAAAGCATAGTTCGGTATGCGCACGACCGGGATCGAGTCGATGAGCTGCGCAGCACTGGCCACTTTACCCACGTCGTTGCGATAGTTGGAAAAATCTTTATCGGTTACGTCCTTCGGAAAACCGTTGGTAACAAGCAAGTCTTTGTAGCCGTCGTTATCGACATCGGCAAACAATGGCGACCAGCTCCACTCCGTCTGAAATACCCCCGCCAGCTGGCCGATCTCGCTAAACTTGATACCCTTCTCCAGTCCGTTGTTCAAATGCAGCATGTTGCGCACATACTGATATTCGTATCCGTACTTTTCGTTGTGGATGTAGTTCAGGTACGATTTGTTGCTGATCGTGGTTTTCTTGCGATCGTTGTTCTCCGGCAGCATGTCGGCGGTAATGATATCCGGACGACCATCGTTGTTGATGTCGCCAGCGTCGTTGCCCATGGAGAACTGGCTTTGGTGGCCGATGTATTCGGCAATCTGATTGCGGAATGTGCCGTCGTGCTGGTTGATGTATAACACATCGTTCGACAGGTAGTCGTTCGAGATATAGAGGTCCGGCCAGCCGTCGAGGTTCAGGTCGGCGACCGAGAGGCCCAGGCCGAAACCTTCCAGTGTGATTCCGGCCGCGACAGACACATCGGTAAAGGTGCCGTTGCCATTGTTGCGATAGAGGCGGTCGTTGTTCAGCGCCGTGCCATCGGCGATCTTGGGCCGGTAGTTGGTCGGCAGGTGATCCATGCGCTGGTTGATCAGCACAAAGAGGTCGAGATCACCATCGCGGTCGTAATCCAGGAAAGCAGCCGTAACACTATAGCCACCATCGGTAACACCATAGGCCCTGGCCTCGTCGGCAAAGACAGGCACCCCTTTGTCGTCAAGGCCTTTGTTGATGAACAACATGTTCTGGCGATCGGCCGAGTCGGCTTTCATGGTAGCACAGACATAGATATCCATCTTGCCGTCCTGGTTGACATCAGCGATGGCCACGCCGGAGTTCCACCGGCCGGGTATATTTACCTTTGCTGTCTCGGTAACATCCTCAAACGAGAGATCACCGCGATTGAGGTACAACCGGTTGGGCACGGCATTGCCGGCGAAGAAAATGTCTTGTAGGCCGTCGTTGTTAAAGTCGGCCACCCCTACCCCGCCGCCGTTGTAGATATACTCTTGCGTCAGGATGTTAAAGGAGTCGCTCTCTTGTATGGTATTCTCAAAATCTATACCGGTCTGGTCGGCAGACAGCCGCCGGAAAAGCGTATTCGAGGGTTTGTCGCACGAGCACGCCAGGAAGGCAACCAATGCAAGCGAAAATAAGGATGCTTTATACATGGATACAGGTCAGGCTAATAAAAAGGCAAGACCAATATAAACTGGTCTTGCCTTTCTTGAAAGTATTATCGGAATCTTAATACCCGGGGTTTTGCGTCAGCGCCGATTCGCCGCCGGTCTGCTCGAGGTCGATCTGGTTTTGCGGCAGCGGGTAGTACTCGTGCTTGTTTACAACAAAGGTTACACCTCTGTAAATGCCAAGGCGTGTACCTTCGTAATCCAGGTAGGCCTGCAGGTTCACCGGGTTGCCACTGGCGCTGGTGGTTTCACCCCACCGTACCAGGTCAAAGAAACGGTGGCCTTCCATGCCGAGCTCGAGCTTGCGCTCGAAGTGAATGGCGCGCAGCGCATAAGTAGCGTCGGGGAAAGAAGGATACTCGGCGATAACATATCGCGCAGCAGGCTGAGACGCTACCGTTCCGTCCAGGTAAGCGTCCCAGTCGGTCTTGCCGTTCTGCACGCTCACCTTTACAAAGCCTGCCGGGTTGGCGGCTCTGCGACGGATCATATTGACATATTCGCGGGCTTTCACCAGGTCGCCACCCGTGCCGGCTTTCACCAGCTCGGCTTCGGCTTCGGCCGCCCACAGCAGTACGTCCGCGTAACGAATGAACTGCACGTTGATACCGGTCAGACCTTTCGTCCACGAGCTGCCGTCGGTCACAGACGATTCGTCGGCTTTGGCATAAGCATGTTTCTTAGGCGAGTACGGTCCACCATTGGATTGCAGACGTACCCAGGATGCACCCGGGTGTGTACCCCAGTCCAGGTACGGCACACCGCGGCGGCCGATCGTCCAGTCGATGCGCGGATCGAGGTTGCCGGCGTCCGGTGAAAACGAAGCGTCGTCTACCGCAATGCCCATGTCGTCTTTCAACTGTTCTGTGGTGTTGTACGTCGCGTTGAGCAGCGGCAGACCGGCACCGTCCGTTCGGTATGAATTAGCCAGGTCGAACGACGGCTGGAAGAAACCGCAGCAACCACCGGGACCGTTGTTATAGGGCCAGTTCAGGATCTCGGAGAAGTTCGAGTTGTTACCGCCGGAACCGTCGTTGATCGATGCCTGGTAAGCGAACACAGATTCCTTGTTGTTGTCGTTCTTCATCTCGAAGTTGTCGTGGAACTTATCCATCAGGCCGTAGCGTGCGCCGCCGGGCGTCGTGCCTTCGGCAATGATGGCATCCAGCACCGCTTTGGCCTCCGTGAACTTACGCTGGAACATATAGGCTTTGGCCAGAAACGCTCCCGCAGCCCATTTGTTTGCGCGGCCCGCGGCCATGCCGCTGCCAGCCAGGTTGTCGTAGCCGAACTTGAAGTCCGCTTCGATGTCGGCCCAGATGTCCCGGTCGTTCGGAACTTTGTAGTTGCCCAGCAGGTAGTCGATCTTCTCGTCTACATACGGCACCATGTTCCACATCTTCTTCACTTCCATGTGATAGAAACCGCGCAGGAAACGGGCCTCCGCACGCAGCGTGGTTTTGTCGGCGTCGGAGATCTCGCTGGCATCCAGCTTGTCGAGGATCTTGATCGTCGAGTTCGCACGGTTGATACCGTCGTAGTTCGTGATCCACTTCGCATTGAAATAGCTGTTGGTCGACGTTGCCGTAAAGTTGGCAATCGGGTTGATATCCGACTGGTCACCGGCGTCAGACCCCTTGTGGGCGTCGCCACCGACGATACTGCCAAATACCCAACCGGTATTTGCACCGTTGTAGTTGCCTTGGGTACCCTTCAGGGCGGCATAGGCACCGATCAGGCTTTGCTCGGCACCTTTCTTCGTGATCACGAGCTCGTCGCCCAACGCACCCTTTTGCGGCTGCTCCAGGAAGCTGTCGTTGCACGAATAGGCAACCATGAGCGCCGCCGGAAACATCCAGGCTATGGTCTTGATGATTATATTCTTATTCATAGCAATTTCTGTTAAAGTCGTCTGTCAATTAAAGCCCCAGGTTGATGCCCAGAGAATAGATCCGCGTAGCTGGGTAGTTACCCACGTCGATACCCAGGGTCGTGTCGACACTGGAAGCGATCTCAGGATCTTTGCCCTGATACTTGGTGATCGTAAACAGGTTCACGGCCTGCAGGTATACCTTCAGTTGTTTGATGCGGGCACGGTCGAGCAGCTGCAGCGGCACGTTGTAGGTCAGCTGCAGGTTCTTCATCCGCATATACGCACCGCTTTCCACGTACCAGGAGTTAGCCTGGGTGTTGGTACTGAAGTTCGAGACGTTTTCGAAGATCGGCGTGTCGGCACCTCTGTTCTCCGGCGTCCACGAGCCGAGTGTGCGCTCTCCGATGGCAGCACCCGAGAAAGAAGGATAGAAATCGGTGAACCACTTCGAGAAGTTTACGATGTCGTTACCCGCTTTACCGTAGAAGAACGCTTCCAGGGTGAAAGCCTTGTAGTTTGCCATGATGTTCAGACCGTAGGTGAATTTAGGGATCGGCGTGCCCATGTATACCCGGTCGTTGGGATCGATGCGGTTGTCGCCGTTGATGTCGGCAAACTTAAAGCGGCCCGGGCCGGCACCATCCTGCTTCGGCGAATTCGCCACGTCTTCGGCGTCCTGGAAGAACCCGATGGTTTTATAACCATAGAAAGACGACAAGCTCTGACCTACCGCGTTGCGCACGAAGGTCAGGTTCCGGTACGTACCGTTGTCGAAGAAGTCGAGGCCGTCGGCAATGGTTTTGATCTCGTTGTGGATAAAGCCGATATTACCTTCCACCACGAAGTCGAGGTCGGTATTCACACGCTGGCGTTTGATGATCTGCAGATCCACACCGCGGTTGTCGATACTACCTACGTTCACGAAAGGATATTGCGAGAACACACCGCCGGTCGCCGCAAAGGCTGGGTTATACAGCAGGTCTTCGGTTTTCTTGCGCCATACGTCCAACACGATTTCGAGGGTACCTTTCATGAGGGTTGCATCCAGGCCGACGTTGGTGGTGATGTTTTTCTCCCACTTACCGGTAGGGTTACCGATCTGCAGCGGTATAATACCCGGTGATACCGAGCTGTTGGCACCGTTGATGTCGTAACCCACCGAAGGGTTACCACCATACAGCGTATACTGGTTGGTAGGATTGATGTTCTGGTTACCCATGATACCCCAGCCACCGCGTATTTTCAGGTCGTCCAGGAATGTGAGACCCTGCATAAAGCTTTCTTGCGAGATCCGCCACGCAGCCGTGATAGAGGGGAAGTAACCAAAGCGTTTTTCGCTACCAAAGGCCGACGAGCCGTCGTGACGCAGCGTGAAGCTGGCATAGTATTTCTCCTGGAAGTTGTAGTCCAGTTTACCGAACTCAGACACCAGGGTACGCGAAGTGCCTTGCGGGCCGCTGTTCACCTGGCGACCGGTAGACGACGAGTTCGAAATGCTGATGTAGTTCGGGTCGATACTGAACGGGTTCAGACCTACACCGTTGATGAAACGGCCACGGGCCGGATCTTTGATCGCTTCATACCCCACGAGCACTTTGAAGCTGTGCTCGTCGAGCTTCAGGTTGTAATTCACCGTATTGGTCCAGATCCAGTTGGCACCATAGAAACCAGCCTCGTTGATCGAGTACGCACCGTTGTTTTCGGAGTTCTCATACGTGCGGAAACCGAACTGCATGGCATAGCCGCTCGCCAGCGAACCACCAAACGATGTACGCACCGTCAGGTTCTTCAATACATCTACTTCGGCGTAAGCATTGCCGAACAGGCCCCAGGCCGTTTGCTGGTTGTAATCTTTGCTCAGGCGTTTCAAGCTGGCCACGGGGTTGGCCGGGTTGTTCAAGCCTGGCGCGGCCGTGCCGGCCCATCCACCAAACTCGTCGTAGACCGGGATGATCGGATTCATCCGGTATGCCATGTTCAGCTGGTTCTCGCTTTGCGGGTCACCGATCTGCGGGTTATCGCGATACGTTACCTGCAGGTTTTCGCCGATGCGTATGATAGACGCCGGTTTGAACTCCGAGTTAAAACGAGCAGTATAGCGTTTGAGGTATTGGTTGATGGCAATACCCTGCTGGTTGTAATAGCCGAGCCCCATGTAATAGTGGCTGCGTTCGTTGCCACCCGACAAGCCGAGGGAATGGCGCGTAACGGGGGCCACGCGGGTCATTTCGTCGTACCAGTCGGTACCTTCCTTGTTCGCACGCACGACTTGTCTGATCGAACCTTTGTCGAAATCCACGTTGTAGTTTTCACGGGCAATGGCAATGCGCGGGTCACCTTCGTTCACTCCGGCAGCCACAGACCAGTTGCCTTTATCATCTTGCACGGCAACGTTGATATAGTCCGGCAGCACAGGCGTAGCGCCGTCGCCATATTGCGGGTGCTTGGTATCCTGGCCTGCATTGCGGAACGCCTCCCAGGTCTTTTCAGCGGTTTGCTGCGGGTTGAGCAGCTCAATACCCTTGCCGGGAAAGTTCAAACCGACGCTCATGTCGTAGCTCACCTTAATGGTGCCGTCAGGCTTGCCATGCTTGGTCGTATACACCACAACGCCCGACGCAGCACGCGCACCATAGATGGAGGCCGCACCTGCGTCTTTCAACACCGTAGTAGACTCGATGTCGTTCGGGTTCAGGTTGTCGACGTTAAAGGTGGGTACACCGTCTACGATATACAGCGGCGTATTGTTTGTGAACGAACCATAGCCGCGAATACGCACCTGGCTGGTAGCACCGGGCTGACCCGAGGTGATCACTTGCACACCGGCCACGCGTCCCTGGATCGCCTGCTCCACGTTCGGGATCGGAATCGCTGTTGTGTTCTTATTCGACAGTGTCGATACGGCGGCGACGATATCCTGCTTCCGTTCCGTTGTATAACCCGTCACCACGACTTCTTCGAGGGACGCTACATCGGGATTCATGGAGATCGCAATCGACGTGCGGTTATCGACCGATACCTCCTGTGATTGATAACCGATGAAGGAGAACGTCAGCACGGGATTGTCCGTGCGCAAGGTTAAAGTATACTTACCGTCGGTGTCACTGGTGGTACCGTTGGTTGTACCTTTTTCAAGAATGCTTACCCCGGGAATCGGGGCGCCGGCCTCATCCAGGATCGTTCCGGAGACCGACTTCTGTGCGTAGAGCACACCGGCCGCGCTCATCAACCCTATCACCAGGGTGACGCGCAACCATAAGATATAAAGATTTTTCATCGTTCGCTCAGGTTTGGGTTATTGGAGGTAAAGAACACTGACTTTGTAAGTGGCCCAATACGTTACACCACCATCCAGACGACTGTCGGTCACAGGCAGCCGGAACGTTACGTTCTTGGCATAGTCTACCATGTCACCTTGCGCGAAGGGCACCCAGTTGCCGTTGGCATCCTGATACTCGAGGTCATTCGCCGAAGCAGTAACGCCGGCAGGCAGTTCTTCAATCCACGCCTCGGTGGAGAATTCCGTGCCGGCGATCTTTAACACCTTCAGCGTGACGGTAAAGTCTTCGACGGTACCTTCTACCGGGGGGACGAGGCTGGGAAACCGGAAATTCAGCTTCGGTGCGTCGGTGGCATAGACCCTATAGTCCTGTGTGCCGCCGGTACCCAGCGAGTCTTGTGAATAAGCCTCTACCGTAGCTGCGTCCGGATTCAGGTCGAACTCAGTGTCCTGCTTGAGCTTTTTATCGGCAAACTTGAGGTAGGAGAATTTGCCGGCCATTTCATAGTTCAAGGAGATCTTGTCGAAGGCCGTGGCGGGTGCGCCGGCCGGACCATAGAGCACGATGGTGTGATTGTCGTTGTCGACCGCACCGGTCAGCACTTTGTCTTTGAGGTCGCCTTCCAGCACTTTGCCGGTAGCAGCCTTAACGTCAAACGTCTGCTCGACCGGTGTGACATCTACCGTAACGGTGTAATTCACGGTAGTGCCATCGTTGGCTTCGACAGTATAGACAACCGGGTTGGTGAAATCGTTTGTCGTACCGTCGCTCGTTTGTGCCGTGCCGCCCACGGTCACGGTAGAGAAGGAACTTGCTGTAAACTTGGCCTTCAGCTTTGTCACGTCCGTACCATATGGCACCACGACTGTGATCGTCCGCGCAGCCTGATCGATCTCGGTGCTTGTACTCTTCTCGAATGAGAAGTCAGAGATCTCATTACGATTGCTGGTGATCGTTACAGTCTTTGGGTCCGAAAATGTTGATTTGACACTTTCTCCATCCGCGCTGTGGTTGTTGGTCACTACCACCGCCTCGAACGTTCCGACCTCTTCATACTTGAACGTCACCGTCGCCTTACCATCCTTAAAGTTGGTGATGCGGATCCCACCCAGATTGGGGCGTTCGGTACCGTACGGTAGTAGAGAAATGTCGCCTGCATTTACCTCGTCCACCACAAAAGTGAACTCGGTATCATTGGCCAGGCCGGAGGTTTTGTCCACCGTGAAGGTGGTTTTCGGAGGAGAAGATGCCTCGTCGTCGTCGCACCTGATCAGCAGCAAGGCCGCGGCACAGGCAAACAGAAAAGGAGTAAATCTTTTCATCATAAGGTTTACGTTTGGGTTAATTGATTTAGGTGAAAATTTCGATTCAAAACCCTGCTCCAGAATTTCGTTTCGGAAATCATACTATTTCGAAAGTAAATATTTCACCTTTCATGTAAGTAAAAAGCCGAAAAAATACTTTAGTAAACGTTACCACAAACGTTTCCGAATCCGTTTGTGAAAGTTGTTGCGCAAGCGTTTGCTAGTCGGTTATTGATTCAATTTGGGACAACATCCACTATTAAGAAATAAAATGCCGTGTTTTGCGCCAGAATCGGCACGTTTCCGACAACATGGATAATGTGCACGCGAACATACCGGCATGAATGCTTTCTATTGAGCCAAAAAAGCACGAGACCGCCGCAGGTGTCAGATTTTCCCCTGTAGAAACCATTTCCCAACAAAAAATTACCGGAAACGTAAGCGATAACTGTCCGCAAATGTCCAGATTGGGCACCTACATATTAAATAAGTATTTTCGGCCGATTTTTAGTTATGGAGCTTTACGATAAATACCCCGTCCACCTATCGAATTCCCTGGGAGGTAAAAAAGAACTTTTCACACCCGTCAATCCCGGCCACGTCGGCATGTACGTCTGCGGACCTACCGTCTATAACGATGTGCACCTGGGCAACGTCCGAACCTTCTTAACCTTTGATATAGTATCCCGCTATTTCCGCCACCTCGGCTATAAAGTGCGTTACGTACGCAACATCACCGACGTCGGCCACCTGGAGAACGACGCCGACGAAGGTGAAGACAAGATCTCCAAGAAAGCACGCCTGGAGCAGCTCGAGCCCATGGAAGTAGTGAAGCATTATACCGAGGGTTTTCACGAAGTATCGCGCCAGTTTAACATCCTGCCGCCCAGCATCGAACCGTCGGCTACCGGGCACATCGTCGAACAGATCCAGATCACGCAAAAGCTTATCGACCTCGGCCTGGCGTATGAGGTTAATGGCTCGGTATATTTTGACGTGCTGGCCTACGATAAAAACAACCACTACGGCATCTTGTCGGGCCGCGTCATAGAAGACCTGATGGAAAGCGGGCGCAAGCTCGACAGCCAGGACGAAAAACGTAACAAGATCGACTTCGCCCTGTGGAAAAAAGCGTCGCCGTATCACATCATGCGCTGGCCCTCCCCGTGGGGCGAAGGTTTTCCGGGCTGGCACATCGAATGTACCGTGATGAGCACGAAGTACCTCGGCGAGACGTTCGATATACACGGCGGCGGCATGGACCTCAAGTTCCCCCACCACGAATGCGAGATCGCACAAGCGGTCGGCGCCCACGGCAAGGCTCCCGCCAACTACTGGATGCACTCCAATATGCTAACGGTAAACGGTCAGAAGATGAGCAAGTCCCTCGGCAACTCGTTCCTGCCACGTCAGTTGTTCACCGGTGACCACCCCATGCTGGAGCGTGGCTACGGTCCGATGACCGTGCGCTTCTTCATGCTGCAATCGCATTACTCCAGCACGCTGGACTTCTCGAACGAAGCGCTCAACGCGGCCGAGAAAGGCTTCCGGAAATTATCCAACGCCCTGGGCATTATCAAAAAGATGAACCATCCGGGCGGCGGTGCCGCGACCGGCAACAGCGACCTCGACAAGCTGGTGACCGACGCCTATACCAACATGAGCGACGACTTCAACACCGCCAAAACATTGGCCGTGCTGTTTGAAATGGCGTCGCGCATCAACGACATGAAGTCGGGCAACCTGTCACTCAAGAGCGTGTCGGAAGAAAGCTTCCAAACATTTAAAAAGACCTATACCGCCGTCATGGAAGACGTGCTCGGTTTGCGCGAAGAGCAGGAGCACGACCACGAATTGCTGAAGGGTGTGATCCACGTGCTGATCGACCTGCGCAAGAAGGCCCGGGAAGACCGCAACTATGCCCTGTCAGACCGCATCCGCGACGACCTCAAGAGGCTGGGCGTCCAGCTGATGGACGGCAAGGAAGGCGAGATGAGCTATACACTGGAATAATATTACCGCACAGCGGCGACGCCTGGCGTTACCGCTGTGCTTTCTCTTTTTGAAGGCCATGCTGCGCAAGCTTTTTATATTGCCCATACGGTTCTACCAGCTTTTTATATCCCCGTTGTTGGGATCGAACTGCCGGCACACGCCAACCTGTTCGCAGTATGCCATCGAGGCCATTCGCGAGTGGGGAGTGTTCAAAGGCGTGTGGCTGGGGTTGCGTCGCATTGCGCGGTGTCACCCATGGGGCACGAGCGGGTACGATCCGGTGCCCCGGAAAAACCACGAAGCACAGTAAGGCGACACCGGCATCGTGGCCGTTGATCGTACCGTTGGTCAAATTCAATTTGCCTCCCTCCCGTTTTTGGCGTATCATCGTTCTGTTAATTCTTTTTGTAAACAACCATCACGATATTATCATGCCCCTGAAAAAGTCAACACCCCCGTCCGCTATCTCGCGGAGAAGCTTTATCAAAACAGCCGGTATGACGGCCGCCGCGTTTACCATCGTTCCCCGTTTTGTATTGGGTGGACAAGGTTATCGCGCGCCCAGCGACAAGCTCTACATCGCCGGCATCGGTGTGGGCGGCAAAGGTCAAAGCGATATTGCCAGCTTCGCCAAAAGCGGTAAAGCAGAGATCGCGTATCTGTGCGACGTGCACGACAGCCGCGCCGCCAACTCGGTGAAGGCTTTCCCGAAGGCCGTATACTATAAAGACTTCCGCAAGATGCTCGACAAAGAGCACAAGCATATCGACGCCGTATCGGTATCGACACCCGACCACAACCACGCCGTGCAAGCCATGGCCGCCATGCAGCTGGGCAAACACGTATATGTACAAAAGCCGCTGACGCACGACATCTACGAAGCCCGGATGCTGACCGAAGCCGCCAAAAAATATAAGGTGGTAACACAGATGGGCAACCAGGGTGCGTCCGGCGACGGGGTGCGCAAGCTGATGGAGTGGTACCAGGCCGGCCTGATCGGTGAAGTCAACGAGGTGTACTGCTGGACCAACCGCCCCGTATGGCCGCAAGGCATTGCCTGGTCGGATAAAAAAACCGCCGTGCCCGCTGACCTCGACTGGGACCTGTGGCTGGGCACAGCGCCGTATAAGGAGTACGTTGAAAAGCTCGTACCCTTCAACTGGCGCGGCTGGTGGGACTACGGCACGGGCGCCCTGGGCGACATGGGTTGCCACATTGTAGAACCCCCCTTCCGTGTACTCGGCCTCCAATATCCTACCGACGTAACCGCCAGCGTAGGAAGCGTCTACGTCGATGAATTTAAACGCGGCTATTTCCCCGACAGCTGCCCGCCGTCATCCTATACCGTATTGACCTTCCCCGGCAAGAACGGCAAGACGGTAAAAATGCACTGGATGGACGGTGGCATTCAACCCGAGCGCCCCGAAGAGCTTGGCGCGAACGAGATCATGGGCGACGGTGGCAACGGCGTGATCTTCATCGGCAGCAAAGGCAAGATGATGTGCGGCACGTACGGTGCAGACCCGAAGCTGCTGCCGACCTCGCGGAATAAAGAAGACAAAACCCCGCAGACCATCAAGCGCGTACCCGGTGGTGCCGAAGGCCACTATGCACAGTGGGTCGAAGCCTGTCTGGCCGGTTACGGCAAGATGGAAGTGAGCTCGCCGTTTGAAATTGCCGGTCCGTTGACCGAAACGGTACTGATGGGCAACCTCGCCATCCGCAGCTTCGACGTGCGCGTGCCAAAGGCCGACAAGCCCGACCAGTTCGACTTCCCGGGCCGGAACATCAAGTTGCTCTGGGATGGCGCCAACATGAAGATCACTAACTTCGACGCTGCCAACCAGTTCGTAAAACGCGAATACCGCCAGGGCTGGAAACTGGGCGCCTGAAAGCGCCCCGCCAACAGCGACTAATCTATAGGAGAGTCCCGCCGGAAGGTTTTCCAGCGGGACTTTTTGTTTTACCTTGCGCGCATTATCGATGCGGACGCCGCGGGGTTCTTGCAGTATGGGTACATCAGATCGTCGTTATCTTCTTACCGGGTTACTTTTCTCGATGTTATGGGCGTCGGCCTCCGTGGCCGGCAAGTTTGGCCTGAAAGGCGCAGAGCCGCTCGTTTTCTTCACCCTGCGTTTTCTGCTGGCGGGAGCCCTTCTGCTGGCGTATGTATCCCTGGTGGAGAAGAGCCGGCTGCCCGCAGGCCGGGAATGGGTACAGCTCACCATTTTTGGCACGCTGAACACCACCTTATACCTGGGCCTCTTTATCGTGGCTTTGCAGCACGTCACCCCCGGTATCACGACATTGGCGATCGCCCTGAATCCTTTGTTCATTAGTATCATGTCGGCGTTGCTGATGAAGCGCCGGGTGAAAGGCATCGAGTGGCTCAGCATTGCATTGGGTGTAGCGGGCGTGATCATCGCGGCCTATCCGCTGCTGCGCGACAGCCAGGCTACCACCACGGGCATGCTCTTGCTGGCCGCCAGCATGGTTGCCTACTCGTATGGCGCCGTGTATTATGCCGGCGTGGACTGGCAGCTTTCCCGCACCACGATCAACGCCTGGCAGGTATTCCTGGGCGGCATCCTGATTGCGCCCTTTGCCGGGCTGTTGCACAAGGTGCCCAGCCGGTTCGATCTTACCTTCTGGCTTTCGCTTGCCTGGCTTATTGTGCCCGTATCGATCGGAGCCGTGCAGCTCTGGCTGCGGCTGCTCAAGACAGACGCCGTGCGGGCCTCGCTCTGGCTGTACCTCTGCCCGGTGTTCGGCTTCCTGTATGCGGCCGTCCTGCTACACGAGCCGCTGACACTTTTTACACTTGCCGGTACGGCCCTGGTGCTGCTGGCCCTGTACCTGGGCCAGCAAAAACAGCAGCAATAGCCCCAGGCTACATCCTGCCGCTTTCGGCTGCACATTTGACAATATTTGCCTTTCTTTGCGGTTTAATAAAAAAGTATCTATGAAAGTACTCGTTCTCTGCGCCGCTGTCTTGACCGGAACTGTCTTGCATGCCCAATCTAAAAAAGAGCTTCAGGCCGAAGTCACCAAGCTGAAAGCCGAAATCACCGAATTGAAGAAGCCCAAAGATGTCGAACTGACCGACAAGCATAAGAAGGCCAGCTACGGCCTGGGTGTGCTGATGGCCGCCAACATCAAAACGCAAGGTGCAGACTCGCTCGACGTGGAAGCGATCAACATCGCCTTCCGCGATGTATTTCAAGGCAAGACGCTGAAGATCGAGAAACAGGAAGCGCTGACGATCGTACAGGAATATATGCAAGCGGCCATGGAACGCAAAACGGCTGTGCTGAAGGCTGAAGGCCAGGCCTTCCACGAAGGCAACAAGACCAAGCCCGGCGTCGTCACCACCGCCAGCGGCCTGCAATACAAAGTGCTGACCACCGGCAAAGGCAAAGCCCCGAGCGCCACCTCCAACGTGACCGTACACTACACCGGCAAACTGCTGGACGGCACCGTATTCGATAGCTCCGTCGAGCGCGGCGAACCGGCTTCCTTCGGCGTAAGCGACGTTATCGGCGGCTGGACGGAAGCCCTCCAACTGATGCACGAAGGCGACAAATGGGAACTCTACATCCCCTATGACCTCGCCTATGGCGAGCGCGGCGCCGGCGGCCAAATCCCCCCCTTCGCCACCCTCGTCTTCGAAGTTGAGCTGATCAAAGTAAACTAACAAGTATACTATACATCGCCCGACGGCGACGCTAAAGCCCTTGCTGGAAACCAGTGAGGGCTTTTTTGTTATGTGTCACCATACATCGACAACGCTCCCCCCTGCCTTTAACATCTCATTAACGACATCACGTCACAAATCAAACGATATTAGCCCACACAAACTCAACCCCATGAAATCATTCTATACCCTCTGCCTGATCATACTCTGCCACATCGCCTCCGCCCAGGTAGAGCTCCCCGACCCCAGCCCCGAAGCCTCATTCTCACAACACGTAGGCTATACCCGCATCAACCTCCGCTATGGTCGCCCTGCCGCCCGTAACCGAAAGATCTTCGGAGCCCTGGTTCCCTACGGCAAAGTATGGCGTACCGGCGCCGGCCGCTGCACCATCGTGCAATTTGACGCCTCCGTGACGATCGGCGGACGGAATATCCCGGCCGGGGCCTATGCACTATTGACAATGCCCAATACAAACCGCTGGACCGTTATCCTCAATAGCGACACAACAAAAGTCTACGGGCGACCAGACGACTATCGTACAACAACAGAATTGTACCGCTTCGACGTCACGCCCGAAAAGACCGCACGATACTACGAGTCGCTGAGCCTGATGCTCGACGTGACACGATACGACGCCGAGCTCACCCTGGCCTGGGAAAATACACAGATCCGATTCGGCATACAGACCCATAGCGACAGTGTGGCAACCGCCCGGTTGGAAACAGCATTGAAACAATCTCCCGACAATCCCGACCTCCTGGGCCAGGCGGTGGAATACATGGCGCTCCATTACAACAAGGACATGCCCCGGCAGTTGCAATTAGTCGACCGCGCACTGGCAATTGAGAAAAGTGCCTGGCTGTATCGACTGAAAACAGATATCTATAGCCGCCAGGGACGACCGGCAGACCTGCAGAAGACGGTAAAAGAAGCTGTGGCCTTTCTAAAGGAAACAAAGCCGGAAGGCTGGCAACGGACCATTGGACTATTTGAGGAACAATTGAACCACTAAAACACTAATGCTGGCGCAAGTTTAAGCGCGGAGCGCGGAACTTGTGCCACCAAGCCACCATACAACACCCCATAACTCAGGTATATATTACAGAGTATAGCCACCTCGTTTAACGACGGGATAAAACTTTTAAAGAAATTTTAACACGCCGGCGCACCCTATGAAATCATTCAAACGATTGTGGTGATCCCGGTAAACTTATCGGCACCAGCGACGCCTTTTCTTCCTTGTTTGAATAAAGTATATTTAACGTAACATGGTAAAGATAGTCGTTGTCGATCAGCACGCCCTCTCCAGGATCGGTCTGGTAGCGCTTCTTCAACAGGATGCGCGGTTCGAGCTGACGGGCGAGTATAAGAGCTTCCATGCCGTGCGTCCGCTCGTACCCACCCTTGCGGCCGACCTGGTCATCATCGATATTTCCCTGAACCGTGAAGGTGACGGCGAAGATGTCGCCACCTATGTCAAACAGCTGCGACAGGATATCAAGGTCATCATCCTCACCTTCCACAAAGAGGAATTTCACATTCTCAACGCCGTAGAAACAGGCATCGACGGCTACATCCACAAAGACGCAGAGCCCGAGGAATTGCTATTAGGCATCAACCGGGTGCTCGAAGGCGAGAAATTCTTTTCGCGCGAAGTCTCCAACCTCCTCATCGGCAACCTGGCCAAGAAAAATTACCGCGGCCACCCCTTCCTGACCAGCAAAGAGAAAGAGATCATCCGTTATATCATGGAAGGCTACTCCAGCAAAGAAATCGCCGCCCTGCTGGATGTCAGTCCCCGCACGATCGACACCCACCGCGCCAACATCCTCGGTAAATTTAATCTCAAGAACACCACCGAATTGATCACACGCATTGCAGAACAAAAGATCCGGTTGTAAATTCGCTTCGATCAGTGATTCGTTGTACAACAATAGCAAGCCCACGAGATTATCGCGACCTTACAGCGACCTTACAGTGACCTTATAGCGACCTTATAGCGATATTCAGCCATACCAAAGCCATACATCAGCCAGGGATAAGCCATACCAACGTTATCCCAACCTTATATATACATTTGGCACGAGGTGTTGTCATAAGATTCAGGTAGTGGATTAATAATTTCGTATTAACTATACCTGGCGCCGGCATTTAGCCCATCTCGGGAGACCGATGCTTCACTCGGCCCTGCCTGCCGGCAGGCAGGGTTGACACCGGCCAGATACAGCCAGCTTTTCTATCTTATCTCAACGCTAACGATCGAAAAAACCCCAATCCCAATTTCCCTTCTCACTACCGACACAAACCTCCGTATTTTTTCCAGCGCGGCCTAGGTAAAAATGCGGATTGATTCGATCGTAGGGTCGGTGTTACCTTACTATAGCAAAAAAACTATTCTGAAACCTAAATCCATGCTATATATGAAACCTATATTTCACCCGCTGCGCCTCTAAGCAGGCAGTCCATGTTTAAGATCTAACGGATCCTCTTTGTTTGCCCGGCGCGTCGGTTGCCTTTCAGGCCGCCTGATCGTATCCTATTTTCTTTTTTGTAAGGAACATTCACCCGCGTGGGGTGAAGCGAGATCGTATTGTTTAAAAAGTATACCCCATCCCAACATGAAGATGAAATTATTTATACCCTTTATATGTACACTCCTGCTGTCGGCTGCAGCCCTTCCCGGGCTTGCGCAGACAAAGACCATTACCGGTAAAGTATATTCCACCGATGGCACCCCTCTGCCCGGGGTGAGTGTCATCATTAAGGGAAGCGCCGGCAAGGGCACGCTGACGGATGCACAGGGACTTTATACACTGGAAGCCACGCCTGACGATGTGCTGGTCTTTTCTTTTATCGGCCTGAAGTCGAAGGAGATCGTGGTGGGCGCGGGCTCGACGATCGACGCGCCGATGGAAGAGTCGCTGAACGAGCTCACCGAGATCGTCGTGACGGGTACCCGCAGCGTGGGGCGTACGGTGCTGGAAACACCGGTACCGGTCGACGTTATTCCGATCCAGGATATCATGGGTGAGCTCCCCCAGATCGACCTGGGCCAGATGCTGGCGACCCTGGCCCCGAGCTTTAACGCCGTTCGTTCGCAAGGTGGTGACCTCGACTCGCACGTCGATCCCGCGCAGCTGCGCAACCTCGCGCCGAACCAGACCCTGGTGCTCGTCAACGGCAAGCGTCGTCACACGTCCGCGCTGCTGATCACGTCGACCGCCGTCGGAAGTCCCTCCACCTCTGTCGACCTGATGACCATTCCTGCATCGGCCATCGAGAAGGTCGAGATCCTGCGCGACGGCGCCGCCGCGCAGTATGGTTCAGACGCGGTGGCCGGGGTGATCAACATCGTGCTTAAGAAAGGCACCGACAAGCTTACCGGCAGCTTTACCGGCGGCGGCTACCTGAACTCCGGCGGTGATGCGGGTCCGTTGACCAGGAGCGGCGATCCCGACGGCTATAACTACCAGATGACCGCAAACTACGGCTTCTCACTCGGTACAAAAGGCTTTATCAATTTGTCGGGCGAAATCACCCAACGCCGTGCGACCCTACGCCCCTTCGTAAACGATTGGGAGGTATACGATGCTTCTTACCTGGGCAACACCCGCACGGATAAAAACGGCAATCCGATCATTACAAACCCGGAACTCATTTCAGCACAGGCTTCGGGAAACGAGGCACTCGCCTCATCCCTCCTCACACAAGAGGGGTTGATGAACGCCCGTGGTCTGTCGTGGGACGACTATGCCGTCTATGCCGGCATGCCCGCCATTACACTCGGCAGCTTGTTCTATAACTCCGAATACGCCATCGGCCCCCATACCACCTTCTATACCTTCGGCGGCATGTCGTATAAATTCCTGGAAGGATACTCCTGTTATTTCCGCCGGCCCGCGCAAACAGACCGATTCAATTACCTGCTGTATCCCAACGGCTTCCGTCCGCAGATGACCTCGAACACCGCCGACTTCTCTAATACGGTCGGCATCCGCAGTAAGACAGGCCTGTTCAATATGGACTTCAGCAATACGTTCGGTCGCAATAAGATGCGCATCGGCATGGTCAATACGTTTAACGCGTCTATTGGTTCCAACTCGCCGGTGGAAATGAACCTGGGCACGCACCAGTTCACACAGAACTCCACCAACCTCGACTTCTCTCACAACTTCAAAGATATCGCCAACGGTCTCAACATTGCATTTGGCGCAGAAATGCGCGTCGAGAATTACAAGATCATGAAAGGCCAGGATGAAAGCTTTGCCTTTGGTGATGCCGGCGTATTAAAAATTACGGAAGACGGCTATCTCGTAGGACCCGATGGCAAACCTCTCCAGAATGAAAAAGGGGAGCCGATCGTAGATGCCAATGGCGACCCGCTCTGGGTTCAACGCGGCGACGAGATCGTTGTTAAGAATTTTGCCTCCAACTGCCAGTGCTTTGCCGGGTTCGGCCCTAAAAACGAGCGTGATGAATATCGCACGATGCTGGCGGCGTATGTCGACGCAGAATTAGACCTGACCGAAGATCTGCTGGTGGCCGGTGCCACCCGGGTTGAAAATTACTCCGACTTCGGTAGTGTCGTGACCGGCAAAATCGCCGCGCGGTATACGGTGATGAAAAACCTGGCCGTCCGTGCTTCGGTATCTTCCGGGTTCCGCGCGCCATCCTTACAGGAATTAAATTATACCCATACCG
Organism: Dawidia soli; assembly: GCF_018598185.1. GTDB lineage: Bacteria > Bacteroidota > Bacteroidia > Cytophagales > Cyclobacteriaceae > Ohtaekwangia > Ohtaekwangia soli. The sequence goes on along the minus strand of NZ_JAHESC010000001.1, from coordinate 189,138 downwards.
CCACGGCGTTTCTTCCCGATGCAAACGGTGTTCCGCAACCGGTCGACAACACCACGTTCCCGACCAACAGCACTGCCGCCCGCGCCATCGGTATCCGGGAACTGTCGGAAGAACGTTCCACCAGCTACGGTGTAGGATTGACTTTCCAACCCACCATGGGATTTGAGCTTACGGTAGATGCCTATCAGATCGACGTGCGCGACCGGATCTTCCGCACGAACACGTTTAACGCCACCGAGGTGGGCCACAACTACGAAGAGGTGATCGGCGCCGGCAGCGAAGCGCAGTTCTTCGTCAATGGCGCGAACGTTCGCTCGAAAGGTATCGAAATGGTCGGCACCTATACTACCAGCCTGACCGGCACGTCACAGATCTCATTCAGCCTCGCAGCGATCCTGAGCAAAAATGAAATTACCAGGCGCAAGATCCTCGACCTCGATGTCGACAATCTGACCGACGAAGAGTTGGTTGAGAAATACCTGAACCGCCAGGTAATGGGTCAATTCGAGACCGGTACACCCCGCACCAAGATCATCGGATCGGTAAACTATCGCATCGGTAAACTTTCCACGATGGCACGCGGAACATATTTCGGAAAAGTTACCGAGCTCTCGATCGACGATGATGGTGCCGGAAATTACTGGGATCAAACGTTTTCGGCACAAACTATATTTGATCTCAGCTTTAACTATGACCTGAGCCCCAATATAAAATTATCCATTGGCGGTAATAATATACTCGATACTTATCCCGATATTATGCGTGTGGAGAACAGAGGATTCTACCTGTATTCCAACAATCAGCAGGGATCCAGCGGGGCGTATTATTATGGTCGTATCATGTTTAACTTCTAATGTGTATACCGCTATGAAATCTATCTATATCAAACAATCGATCCTGACCCTGCTTGGTCTCTGCCTGGTCGTTACCCTGATCACTTCCTGCGAGCAGGAAGAACTTGAGCCTGAGATGAATGCCGCCCCGGGCGGTGGCACTATCTCCACCTACAAGGCCTATACAATCGATGCCGCTCCCGGCAGCGAAGTACATGGCCGGATTGTTTTCTGGCAGGATAACGCCGGCCATACGCTTATACAGCTGTCACTCACCAATACAGATGAGGGTACGTCGTACCCCTCTGCTATATTCGACGGCGCCGTGGCGGAAGCATCCACTATCAAGCTCGAGCCGCTGTACGACATCGACGGCGCCACGGGATCTTTCAACACATCCAAATTCTATATCATAAGTGATAAAGAATTCTTCGAATCGCTCGACACCTACGATGCGCACGTGAGTGTGCTATTGGATGATGACATCATCGCGACGGGCGACGTCGGCGTGAATGCAGATCCTGTCGCCATCGGCGAGTAACGTACCCAGAACATGACATCCTACATCCACCAAAAAGAACAAAACATGAAAAACTCCGGTATCAGCAGAAGAACATGGTTGAAACGCAGCACCGTAACGGCCGGCGGTATCCTCACAGGCGTGGCCCTCTCCGAATCGCTCCTGGCAAAGCCCGCCTTCGGTATGGCGCCGCTCAAAGGAAGCTATCATCTACTCGAACAATATCACGTAGCACCGCCCGATATGGAAAACCTCAAGGCCCGCTTGCTGGCTAATGAGAATCCCTGGGGCCCTTCCAAGAAAGCCGTCGCGGCGATCGGGCTCGCCGCCGCCAAGGGCAATCGGTATGTATACAGCAGCTGTCTGAAGATGATCGAGATCGTCGCCGAAAAAGAAGGCGTCGCAAAGGAGAACATTCTGCTGGCGCCGGGATCGACCGATGTGCTGGAGAAAGTGGCCTTTGCCCTTTGTCGCACCGGCGGCAACGTCATCTCCGCAGACCCTTCCTATATGTCGCTCGTCAACACGGCCACCTCCATCGGCGCCACCTGGAAGAATATACCCCTGCGGGCCGACTATGCGCACGACCTGACCGCCATGGCGGGCGCTGTCGATGCGCAGACGAAGCTGGTCTATATTTGCAATCCTAACAATCCCACGGGTACGCTCACGCCGATTGCCGAGATCCAGACCTTCTGCCGCCAGGTAGCCCCTAAGGCGCCGGTCTTCATCGACGAAGCCTACCTCGAGCTGCTCGATGTACCCGAATCTCAAACCGCCGTAAACCTGGTCAAAGAAGGGCACGATGTGATCATCAGCCGTACATTCTCCAAGATCCACGGCATGGCGGGCCTGCGCATTGGTTATATGATCGCCAAGCCCGAGCGTGTCAAGATGATCCAGGACCTGGTCCGCACCGAAATGGGCATCAGCGTAACATCGCTCGAAGGCGCGCTGGCCAGCTTGCAAGACACCGAGTTTCAGCTCTTCACCCGCGCGAACAATAAAAAGAACCGCGAGTATGTATTCCAGGAGCTGAAGAAAGCCGGGCTCAATCCCATTCCGTCGTATACCAGCTTTGTATTGTTCCCGCTGCAAATGCCCGTCAGGCAAATGATGGATGGCATGCTGGCCAAAGGCGTGGGCATACGGGGCTATGACATTCACGGCAAGCCGTACGGGCGTGTGAGCGTCGGCACGATGGACGAGCTCAAGCTCTTTGTCAAAACACTCAACGAAATCGTCAGCTAACAAAAAAGCTGCACGGCCGGGGCACGATCCAACCGGAGCGGATCGTCTCCGGTAAAGGGCGGCGGCGGTAATAACCGTCGCCCTGTCTATCTATTTCCATCACTATTCCGAGAAGACTTTACGCATGAGCACTGCCACCACCAAGACCATATCGTTACTGCTGTTGATCCTCATCGGCTACCTGTTCCGAAACAAGATCAGGAGTAAAGATCAGCGCGACGGCATCAGAACCCTGATCCTGAGCCTGGCCCTGCCGGCCACCATCTTCATCGCCCTGCTCCAGATCGACTTTAAATCCGATCTCGTCGTCATCCCCATTCTATCCCTGGGCTTTAACATCATCATGCACCTGCTCATCGACAAGCTGCCGCTCCGACCGGTATTCAACATTCCGGTAAATCAATATCGCACCTTGATCATGCTCATCCCCTCCCTGGCACCGGGCCTTTCCTGTTTTCCGTTCATCATGGAGTATAGCGGACAAGGCCCGCTGGCAATGGCCGCCCTGGCCGACGTCGGAAACAAGATCTTCGTCCTCATCATCTCCTACACCATCGCCATGAAGTGGTACTACGAAAACAACAAACACCACACCGCCAATGGCCGCAGTAAAATAAAAGACCTTCTCCTTTCCCTCGTAAACGAACCTGTGAACATCGTAATCGTCACCGCCCTGACCATGCTGGGCCTCGGCCTCGGCTACGACGCCTTCCCGGAATTCATCCGCCTGAGCATCGACCGGCTCAGCGTCATGATGACACCCCTGGTCCTTTTATTCATCGGCATGTCCATGCGCCTCACCTGGGAACAGGTCCGCACGATCTTCTCATTTCTGTTCTTTCGCTCCGGCGTAGCGTATTTGATCAGTGGTATATTGTTGCTGTTGTTTCCGGTAAACGATATCCCAACCATCCTTCTGATCGTGGTCTTCCCCCAAAGTGCCTGCAGCTTCTGGCCCTGCGCACACATGGCCGCCGTAAGCCGGCTGGAAGCGAACAATGCAGTAAAGACCTTCGACCAGGACTTTGCCATGAACATATTGGCTTGCTCGATGCCATTCTCGGTCATCCAGATCCTCTCGATCTACGCCTCCGGTGATTTTTTCGCAGGAACGACGAACGTGTTTATTTGTGCGGGCGTGCTGCTGACATTGGCTGTCGTGATCACGGTTGTGTCCACGCGGCTGACGCCGGTATATCAGGAAGAGACGAGGGAGAATGCAACGGCTTCATAGCCACTGGCGCCAGTTTAGCGCGCAGCGCGGAACTTGTGCCTACCCGGTTGCCAGTCTTTGACTGGCGGGCAGATGTATTATTGCCTCGTCCTTTTCGTCAACTGCGCAATCCGCTGTACAAACTGCTCCCGCAATTCATCCATCAACTTACCACGATCAGGCTCAACAGCCAGTTGATAGCTCTGCGACTGAAGCAACGCTTCCAATGCCGCTGCCAGCTGCTCCTTCTTATGCAGTAGGAAATTGCGCGTAGCATTTCCCGCCACGGCATACGGCGTATGCCGCAATGGCTGTTCGCCCAGGATGTGCTCATGAAAATCGCGCAGCGCTTCGAGATCACCACGTTCGTATAACGCATTCAAATGCGTCGTCAACGCCGCCGCCTGCCGTCCCTCCGCTTCGCTCGCTTCGGGAAACTTATCGGGATGCACCTGTACAATCGCCTCGCGGTACAGCCGCTTTAACTCGGCCGGGCCGTCGCCAACCGGCGCGTCGTCTTCCCGCGTCTCCTGGGGCCGCAGCAGGCCCTGCGGTTCTTTATAGTTTTTTCCCCTGCGCTTCTGCTCGCGCCGCTTCTCTTTCTTCGCAGCCTTCCGGGCTTTATATACCGCTGTCAGGACGCGTATCTGCCGGATCTGCTCCCCCAGCTGCGCACGCACCGCCTGCTCAAAGGCGTTCAGCGTCGCCTCCGCCCGTTGCAGTTCAGCCTCCAGTCGCAGCACCTCCTGCTCCAGCCCTTCGGGAGGTTCAGCTAGATGCGCGGGGTGAACAGGCGTAGACATGGCAAACCGTATTATTCCAGGATCTCCTGCACGCGGCCGATCTGCCCGTCCTGCAGCCGCACCTTAATCCCGCGGTGATGTTTCGGCGCGGATGTCAACAGGTCTTTCACAATGCCTTCTGTGAGCGTGCCCGTCTTCTGATCCTTCTTCAGGACGATCTTCACATGGCTGCCGGGCTTTATGTTCGCGCGTATGGTTCCGTTCATAGACTTTTTGTTGAGGTTGTTTACTTCGCTTCGTACCGCCGGTATTTCTTATTAAATACCTGCTGCAACCAGATCTCCACTGTCACCGCACCCATAACCTGCTTCATATAGTTATGCTTGCCCTGTACGTGCGGCTCCAGGAACTTCGCGACGTAGTCATCCGATGTGTATTGTGCATACAACGCCGTTTTACGATCGAGCAGTTGCCGGATCGCGGCAGCGGTTTCGGGCACCTTGATCCAGTTGTATACGTCGGTGTACGAGGTCGGGATGCCCAGTTTGTACTTCACGGCATATACCAGCTTGTTATATTTCTTGCGCAGCGTATAGGCCAGCGTAGGATGCTCCACGAGCGGCACGCCGGAAGAAGCGTTGGGTATGGCCTTGTAGAACTCCGGGTATTTACGCAGCAGCGCACGATAATATACGCGGCTGTGAGCACGGTATTCGTCCGGCAGACCGTACGACAACGCCATGAGCTTGTTGTCCATGAACGGCACGCGCTGCGGTATGATCTTCGCCGCCTCTTCGGCGCCCATGCCGATCATGCGGCGGCCCCGGTTATAAAACAGGTACGGGTCTACTTTGTCGAGGTCGAAGAAGGAATCGTTCAGGTCACACTGGGTATGGTAGGGACCGTAATAGTGTCTGGCAACGTCGGCATTGATGCGTTGGCTCATGAAGGTCTTGCCCTTTTTGCTGAGGTACGTACCCCCGATCACGGCGTCGCCCAGGAAGCCGCTCAGGTTTACGTCCATCACGGCGGCGATCTTGTCCATGAGGTGCGAGTAGTGCATGTGGTACATGTTAAACATGCCGTCGGTCTTCCAGATACCGCTGAAGCGCCGTTCCAGCCAGTGATCCACATGTGTGTCGTAGGCGATGTGATTCACACCCGCCACCGCCACGACCTGTCTGGCCACCGCCACATCCGCGCTGCCCTCTATGCCAAACGTATACGTGGGCGGATGCTGCCGGTGCACCGCGGCAAGGATCGCGCGGGAGTCCATACCCCCGCTCAATGCCACGCCCACCGTGTAGCCGTCCTGCATCGCGCGCGACTTGTTGGCCTGGTCCAGCAGCATGCCCATTTCTTCGGCGGCTTCGTCCAGCGTCAGCGACACGGGCTTCATCGAGGCCCAGGTCCAATAACGCTTCTGCCGCAGGCTGTCGTCGTCCAGCGAGTAGGTATACCACGTAGACGGGGCCGCTACCCATACGCCCTCGAACCAGGTGGTGTCGCCCAGGAAATGCTCCAGATGCATAAAGCTGTCGACCATATCCCGCCGGATGCGCGGTGTGAACGTTTCGAGCTCGAGAAAACACTTTACTTCGGCGCCGAAGAGCAGATGGCCCTGGCCATGATACAGGTAAAAGGGGCGCAGGCCGTAGCGGTCCGCCATGACGTGCAGCTGGCGGCGGTCGGTGTCGTATAGCAAGGCAACGAATACCCCATCCACGCGGGCCAGCAGTTGTTCCAGGCGGCCGTCGCGGTAGTGTTGCAGGAGCGTGTCGGCAAATGCCTCTCCGGGTGCGGTGGACAGCTCCGGCTGATTGTATATCTCACCATCGACCCAGACGTGCAGACCTCCGGCTTGCGCCTGCTGGCGTGTCGTCTCTAAAAAGCCGAAGTACGACCGGTGCACGATCAGCGCGTGATCCGTAAACACCGGGGCCGCGGTAGCTTTGGGGGAATATACCGTTTCCTGCGCGGCGCGGGCCACGGACGCGTCGGTGACAGACAATGCACGACTACAGGCGCCTACAAATCCGGCCATCGTTATTTTATTATTTTAAATGGATCGATCAGTTTTACTTCGTTGCGGTATGCCACGTACAACAATCCCGCGCACAACACGCCATAGCCCAGGTGTACCGGCAGCGGATAATGCACGCCCAGCAGGGGCTCGCCCACCACGATGACGACAAACATCAGCAGCGGCGCAATAAATAATTTAAACGCATTGAAGCGCATCGTGTAATCATCCTTCAGATTATACCACAGCAGTACGAGCTCGACCGCATACGCTACTACCGCCGACGCCACCACGCCGTACAGCTGCCACTGGGCGATGAGCCCTACCATCAGGCCGATCTTCAGCGCCGAGACAAACACGTTGATGGCGGTAAGCGTGCCCATCTTCTTCAGGATGGTATACGGTGTGACAAAATACAGGCGCATCGCCCGGAAGATAAAGACCACGGCAATGAACGGTATATAGGGCAACGCGGCTGCATACCCGCTCTTTTTCACAAACAGGTCGACGATCCACGGTATGAAGGCGATCGACAGGCACAACATCAGCAGGATGACCGACACCAGCCCGTAGTAGTACCGGTTGATCTCCGGCGTGGCGGTCTTGACCTTCTGCTCGTTCATGCGCTGTACCACCTTGGGGCCGATGGTGCTGTTCAGTCCGTTGAGCGTAAGCTCGACCGGCACCAGGCACTTGGTGGCAAAGTCATAGATCCCGACCGCCGAAAACGTGAGGTAGATGGGGATCAGCATTTTGTCGAAATAGTTGATCACCCATTGCAGCACCTGGTATACAAACGCCAGGGCGTTAAACCGGGCGGAGGTCTGCAGCCAGGGGCTTTTGAAATGCCATCCGTACGCGCGGAACACGCGCACGAGTACCCACGCCGTCATGAGCCCGCCCGACAGCAGCCGGCCGCCCAGGGGGCCGATCAGCGTATCCGGAAAAAGGACCATGCCGGTGACCGACGTCACGGCAATGATCGTAAAGTTGATGACGTTGGCCCACAGGTATGTCTCCGACTTCTCGCGTGTCTGCAGCAGGTTACTGTGCACCTTGAAGATCGCCTGGAACACCCCGATGCCTACCGAGATCAGCCCGTAAGGATAAAACGAAAGTTGTTTCTTCTTGATGAAGTACGTGAAGAGGAACTCACCGCTCAGCGCAAAGAACAGCATGAGCACGACGCCCAGCATCAGCATAAAGATAAACGCCGAGCTGACATACATGCGCAGGCGCGCGGCATCGTGCTTCAGCTCATGATAATTTACATACAGGGACGTGTCGAAGCTGTAGGACGCCAGGATCTGCACCAGGGCCGAGAACGCCAGGCAGACCATACCCACCCCGTACAGGTCGGTGGACAGGTACTGGATGTAGAACGGCATGAGGATCACCGCGCTGGCCATGGGCAGCATGCCTGCCACGGTATAGATCAACGAACTCTTGATAAAGCCTTTACTGATGCGCACGGTGCCGAAGTATAGCGGGCAAAAGTAAGCACAAACCCCCGAAGATCACGGCCCGGCGTAAAAAACCTGCCCACCCCTTGGACGATATGGCGATCACGTTAACTTTACCGGAACAATCGTTTGATGCCTAACCTTAGCCTGTATGAAATACGCAACCCTGTCCGCTATGTTTTTTCTCCTGGCAGCCTGTACCTCCAAAGAAACCGGTCCCATCGGCACCGTAGAACGTCTTGACCCCGGCCTGGACGCCATTTTACAACGCGGCACGCAGCCCGAAGTGATCGCCTCCGGTTTCGAGTGGAGCGAAGGCCCCCTCTGGCTGGAAGAGACCAAGACCCTGATCTTCTCAGACGTGCCCACCAACACCATTCACCAGTGGTCGGAGGGCAAAGGAGTCTCCGTATACCTCACACCCTCCGGCTATACCGGCGAGACACCCCGCGGCGGCGAGATGGGCTCCAACGGCCTAACGCTTAGCCTGGATGGAAAACTGGTGCTCTGCCAGCACGGCGACCGCCGCGTGGCCATGATGGCCGCACCGCTCAACAACCCGCAGCCCAACTTTGTGACCCTGTCCGACACGATCGGCGGCAAAAAGCTCAGCAGTCCCAACGATGCCGTCTATCGCCCCAACGGCGACCTATACTTTACCGATCCCCCCTACGGCCTGCTGACCCAGGCCGATACCGACAGTGCAAAAGAGACGCCGATCAACGGCGTATACCGCATGTCGCACGGCAAGACCACGGTCGCGGTAGACTCGCTTACCCGCCCCAACGGCATCGCCTTCCTGCCGGGTGGCAAGACCTTCATCGTGGCCAACTCCGACTCGAAGAAAGCGATCTGGTACGCCTTTGACATTGCCGAAGACGACTCGATCGTAAACGCCCGCATTTTCTACGACGCCACGAAAGCAGCGTCCTCCGAACAAGGCCTGCCCGACGGACTGAAGGTAGACAAGCAGGGCAACATCTTTGCCAGCGGCCCCGGCGGCCTCTGGATCTTCAACAGCGCCGGAAAAGTGCTGGGCAAGATCAAAATGCCGGTGCCGGTGTCCAACTGCGCCCTGACGGCCGATGAGAAAACCCTGTTTATGACCGCGGATATGCACGTCGTACGCGTACATTTGCGGGACTAGTGTTGTAACCACTACACTTTACTGACTATACCTTAAAATCGCTTCTTCCGGATGCACGCCGTCAACCAAATAACCCCCGAAGTACTGCTTGTGATGTGCATCGGGGGAATCGCTTTTATCCTGATATTCAAGGCCATATTCCGCAAAGGAAGGTAAGGTTTGTGGCCGGTTTGCCACAATCGCCGACGATTCCGGCGATCAGTGACGCTTTTAATCGTCAGGATGATTTTATAATTTCAGCGGGGGATCGTTATTTACCCAGAACATTCAATGATCAAATCCTGTATGAAAAAGACACTTGCTCTGTCCGCGGCCCTTTTGATGGCCGTCGTGACATTTGCTCAAACCACCAAAAAGACCCTGGAACTGCCGGAATTCAAGGGAATCTATGTAAACTCCAACTATACCGTTTACCTGAAACAAACCAACAAGCAGGAGGTTACCGTAGAAGCCCTGACCGAGATCTTTTCGGTGAGCGATATCAAAGTCGAGAACGGCATCCTCATGATCAACATCGAGCGCAAGCCTGAGTCGCCCAACAAGAGCTTGTAGGCCAAGATCGACGACATCAAATTAAACCCCACCATGAAGCTGTTCGTAAGCGTGAAGAACATCAACGACCTGCAGGTGAACGGCGGCGGCAAGATCATTTCCGAAAACTCGATCGCAGCCGACTACGTCAACCTCGGTGTAAACGGCGGCGGCACGATGGACGTCGACCTCAAAGGCAACACCATAAAAGCCGAAGTGAGCGGTTCCGGCTCGCTGACACTGAAAGGCTATGCTACTTCGGTGGACGCTACCGTCAGCGGATCGGGCGCCATCAAAGGCTTTAACTGCCCGCTGGAAACAGCCAAGGTAAAAGTTACCGGCAGCGGCACCGCCGAACTGAACGTATCAAACAACATCGACGCCGTCATTCAGGGCAGCGGCAGCGTAAAACACAAAGGCAATACAAAGACCGCCACCAAGAAAATCTATGGATCGGGCACGGTGGACCGCGCTTACTAAGCACCGACCGCAGCCATATAAAAGGCCATTCTGCTTCGAGAACAGAATGGCCTTTTTGCTTCCAGCACGGACAAAGGCAGGGATGCCTTAGCGTTACGCCAGACTTCCGACAGGCTTACGCCAGAGATGAAATAGTTTCTAAAGGACAGGCGCATCTGCATGCCACTGGTTGCGGGCCTCCTGCCCTGCTCCCGGGTACCGTCTCTTACCGCGGTATCGTCATGTGTGTACTCACACCGATGCGGTTCCAGGCATTGATCAGCACCGAGGCCATAATGATCTGCGCGATCGTTTCAGCACTAAAGAACTTCTCAGCCTGTTTATATGTCTCGTCCGTCACGCCGTTCTGGTGAATGAGCGTTACCTCCTCCGTCAGCGCCAGCAGCGCTTTTTCTTCCTCCGTAAAAAGATCGGTTTCGCGCCAGGCGCTCAGTACAAAGAGGCGTTGTGGGGTCTCTCCATATTTGAGGGCGTCGCGGGTATGCATGTCGAGGCAGTAAGCACAGGAATTAAGCTGAGACGCACGGATCTTGATCAGTTCTTTCTGGATCGGTGTCAGATTGGTTTTGCTCAAGGCAGTGACGAGCCCCATCATGCCTTTGATGGCTTCCGGAAATACCTGATCGATCTTAATTCTTTGTTCCATTGTTGTTGTGGTTTGATGGAACAAAGGTACCGGGCCGCCGGGCCGCAATTCTTAAACAGGTTTAAGATCGCCTCTTCGCGCGGATCTCGCTCAGGTACTCGGGGGTAAAGCCGAGGAAAGACGCCAGCAGGTACTGGGGCACCCGTTGTACGAACTCCGGGTATTGCCGCGCAAAGTTCAGGTACTGATCTTCGCGCGAGAAATTATATTGCCCGCGGATGCGCCGCTGCGAGGCAGCGTGCGCCCGCTGGTGCATCAACCGGTAATAACGTTCCATCACCGGATATTGCGCCAGCATCTTTTCCTGCGCCTGGTAGTGCAGCGCCAATACCTCCGCCCGCTCGACGGCCTGAATGGAAAACAGTCCGGGCTTTTGATGGGTGAACGAATCGTAGTCCGCCATCCACCAGTTCTCCAGTGCAAACTGGATCGTCTGCTCGTCGCCTTTGTCGTTGATGTAAAACATGCGCAGGCAGCCCTTCACTACAAAGTAGTTCGCGTGACAGACGTTGCCTTCCGCCAGCAGGTTCTCTTTCTTCTTGAGGTGCAGGGGCGTGAAGCAGGCCAGTATCCCGGACATGTCTTCGTCCGGGATCCTGACAAACTTTTGAATATGTTGTTGTAAGGCAGATACCATGCGGGCACGTTGGCTACAGCTGCAACCTGATCCTGAGCTTGTTCAACCCGATCACGAGGGCCATGATGGCCACGGCAAACACCATCGACCACACGATGCCGACAACCCCTTCATACAGGAACGTGGGAAAATGCGTGTGGAGCAGGCGCAGAAGTGCATACAGGATAAACGGTATGATATAGGTCAGCAACGGGTTGGCGGCCGCAGGCTTAAAAAACGCCGTCCAGCGGTTGATGCGCTTCAGGTCGACGAGCCAATACAGCAGCGCGAAGATGACGCAGCAACTCGCCGCGCTGTAGAACGCCCAGGAAGGCGTAGCATAGATCTTGGAGATCTTGTAATACGGACGCAGCAGAAAGGCCGCAGCCACCAGGATGAGCGCAAACGCAAATACTTCAAGGAACCGGCGGTCATTGCTGTGCGCGTGCTTGCGGTCAAAGACAATGAGCGAGGTGGCGATGCCGCAGAGTACGATCGCCGTATGGATGGCATGCCCTGCCTGGCCGGCGATCCACCCCAGTACCGGCACATCTTTCACAATACCCGCTTTGCCAAGTATATACAAGCCCAGGCACAAAACGATGCCGGCGCAGATACCGAACAGCCTTCCGCGCGCCAGCTGGTACCACAGGCAAGCCACCAGGTACGCCCAGCCGATGAGACCCAGTATCCCCCACCATTGCGGTGTCATCGTTTCCGTGCCGTCTTCGCCCCCGCGATACAGCCACGCCAGCACCAACAGCAATACCACGCCCGCGGCCCGAAGGGCGTATACAACAGGCTTGCTCAGCGAAGTATAGACATTCCAGATCAGGATCACCCCAACGTAGAACAACAGCGACCACAACGCCAGCGAGATGACCATGGCAGCTTCATTATAGCCACCCTCGGCATTGACCATAAAGAAGCCAAGGACCAGTAGCCCGAGCGTGCGGAAGAGGATGTGCGCATTCAGTTGGACTACACTGTCGCCTTTCGCGCGGCGGCTGGCAATAGCGAAGGGTATAGACATGCCGACAATAAACAGGAAGGCCGGAAACACCACGTCGACAAACGTCATGGCGTCGGCTGTCGCTGGCATGTGTTTCATCCAGGCCGGTATGCCCTGCACGCCGGCCAGCTCGTTCACAAAGATCATGACCAGGATCGTTATGCCGCGAAAGGCATCGATCGATAACACACGTTGGGTTGTCAAAGAGTTTTGCATAAGGCTATCGGGTTAGGGGTTCCTGACGGTGCTGGTTCTTCCGGCGCGGCCGCGTGTATTGAATGCTTTTATTTTGATCTCTCCTTTGGCGGCAATGGGTGCTGTATAGACCGGGCTCTTCACCGTAGGCTCGGTGCCGTCGGTCGTATAGCGCAGCGTAAAGCCGGGCAGCTGTTGATTCACGACCACCTTGCCGTCCACCACGGCGGCCCCCGGCGACGGTATGCGGTACTGAAAACCGCCGGCATAATAATCCAGCCGGGGCAGCTCGCGCGTGCCGATGATAGTAGAGAACGACGACCATGCGTCGGTATACAGCGCCTCGCTCCGGGCCGGGTCTTTCTCCGTCGCCCACGCAGGGTCAGACGCCCAGGCGCGCTCGGCCAGGCCCAGCATCTTGGGCAATATTTTATACTCCAGCTGCTCCGGCCCGCGCACCGTTTCCTCCCAGATCAACCCCTGAATGCCGACAATGTTGGATTTGCCATAGTCGGTCAGGCGTTCCTTGCCGATAAAGATCGACCGGTCTAACGGATTGCCCAGGCGGTCTTCCTTCGCGTTTTTGAAATAGTCGTACGGAATGAAGTAGAAGGGCTTGTCTACGTCGACAAATGCGCCCCAGTAATAGCCGGGCTCGTCAAAGGCCTTGTATACCGCCATATCGAAGTACAGGTGGCTCACACACGACAGCACAACCTTGTAGCCTGCATTGGCCAGGCGATAGGCCAGGTCCTCGGAGCCCCAGCCCAGCGCATTGTTCCAGACATCTACCTGGAATCCCTTCTGCACAAAGTCGGGATTGGGTATATAGTGCGGTTTGCCGTCGAGCAGCGTCTTGCGCATGGCGATCTCTTCCCAGCCATACATATACAATCCTTTGCCGGCGGCCATCTGGCTTACCTTTCCATAGAAATAATACCACAGGTCGTTGGTTGTCTTGACCGTGGGCTCGGCGGCCATGAGTTTCTGCACGGCGGGAGATCTTTCCCACACGCCGGCCGGCACTTCGTCACCGCCGTAGTGAATCGTTTTAAGCGGTGCGCCGGCTTCCTTGTACAGGGCGATCACTTCGTCGGTCACTTTTTCGAGGAAGGTGTAGACAGAAGGCATGGCCACGTTCATGACGTTGTCCGTCCAGCCTTGCACGGAAAGATATTCCGAAGCGTCTTCCGGATCGCGCAGCAGGTAGCGGGCAGCCTCTTCGCGTTTCCCCTCCTGTTGCAGGCGTTTGGCGCGCACATTCATGGCTACCACGGCCGCGCGCGCATGGCCCGGCGTTTCCAGCTCGGGAATAACCTCGATGTGCCGCTCGGTAGCATACTTCAGGATCTCGATATAATCGCCCCGCGTGTAATAGCCCGAGCCAAAACGTCCGTTCACGTCCGGGCCGGAGCCGAAGGAAGGCTGCAGATGATCTTCGCCCGTCGTGGTATGGCCGCGGCGGCCGCCGATCTCGGTCAGTTCCGGCAGGCCGGGTATTTCCAGGCGCCACCCTTCGTCGTCCGTCACGTGAAAGTGCAGCACATTGAGCTTATACAGCGCCATCAGGTCGAGTAGCTTCAGGATCTCTTTCTTCTCCTGGAAGTTGCGGCAGACATCGATAAAGAACGCGCGGTACCCGAAGCGGGGGGCGTCTTGTACGGTCGTTTCCGGAATCCGGACCACGCTGTTGGGTGCGGCCCACGCCGCGGGTGGTATAAGCGTCTTCAACGACTGTATGCCGTAAAATATACCTTTGGCAGAACCTGCCGCAATGGTAATGCCCTCTGGCTTTACCTCCAGGCTATAGGCCTCTTCGGGCATCGCCTTCTGTTGCAGGATGATCTTGGCGGCGCCTCCCGTGGCCGCGGCCAGCAGCGGACGTTTGCCCAGCAACGTGGCGAGCTCGCCGGCCAGGTAATTGGCTTCACGTTTAAAGGCCGCATCGGCCTGGATCGGCACTTGTGGCGTCAGAATAAAAGTGCTGTTGCCGCTGCGGTACGACACCGGCGTCGGGAAGACAGGCGCCTGCTGCTGCACCGGTACTTCGCGGGAGCGCTTGTTTTGCTCGTACAACACCTGCGGCGTAATGAGCCCGATCTTGTCGCCGTCAAAGCGATTGTATTGGCGTGGTTCGGTAGAGGGCAGCACAGTATAGTTCGTTATCGGTATACCGGCAGCGGGCGCATCCTGCCACACCAGGTACAGACCGGCGGGGGCATCGGTATAATTGATCACCCAGTCGCGTGCGATAAACTCTACGCGCAGCGACTTGCCGGCCGGTATCCCGGCAAAGCCGGCTTGCGGCACCAGGCGGAACAAATCGCCGTTCAGGCGCTCGACGTTTACCCCACCCGTGGTCGTGCCCGCGAGGGGTGTGCGGATAAAATTGAAGTATAGCGTCCACCCTTCTTTGGGAAAATCAGTCTTGCCGGTGTTGGTGAACGTAAAGGCAGAAAGGAACTGCGTTCTGCCCTGGTAATTGTTCTCGACAATCTCCCAGCGCACCTGCAGGTACCTGACGTCAAAGCCAGGCGCAGCCAGGGTGGGTGCTGCCAGGGCCAGGACCAACAGCCAGGCAGCCAAAAATGTTCGTGTCATATTGGGTTGTTCGGTTAGGTCGGCGAATATGCGGAATTGTACTCTACCAAACTACCGTGTGCGCATGTGTCTGCTGCCATTGTCGTGCTTTTGCCAGAACACACGGTAAGGCGCTCCGATGTGCGTTGTGTGTGACGCGCCGGCAACTGTCGTATAGGGCAGGCGATGTGTCTATACCCCTCCGCCACACCCGGCGCAACGGTTTGAAAAACCTGATTTGGTTCGTCAACTTCTATTCCGCCGGCGGCTAAAAGGATGGGGCAACGGGGCCGGCGGGCATCCCGGTGTTGTCCGGGACACTAAAAAAACCGTGTTTTTAGGCTAAAAATGAAGAAAACTGCGAAAATTTGAAAATTCAAAAAATTCCTTACCTTGCATATGTTAATTGTCACGCTTTACTAAGACCCTCGAAGTAGTTTCCAGGTAAGTTTGCCAGTTCACACAAACTAATTTCTCATTTACTATTTTTCAACAATGAACATTTACGTTGCCAACATCCCTTTTAAGGCGTCCGAGCAGGAATTGAAGGGATTATTCGAAGAGTATGGCGAAGTTTCTTCGGCCAAGATCATCATGGACAAAGTAACGCAGCGCAGCCGTGGTTTCGGTTTTATCGAAATGGCGGATGAGTCTGCTGGTCGTCAGGCTATCACTAGCCTTAACGGATTCAACTTCCTGGGCAAAACCCTGGTCGTAAACGAAGCAAGACCCAAGACCGATGCTCCCCGCGGTGGCGGTGGTGGCTACAGAAGCGGTGGCGGTGGTGGCGGTGGTTACAACCGCAGAAACAACGACTATTAATCCCTAAAGGAAATACAAATAATGTCCTGGCCTCCACACCAGGACATTTTTGTTTTAAGCCACACAGGCGTTACTGCCATTAATTGTCATCCATACACTATAACGAGATAACCTTCCCTCCTCCGCATTTTCCTACACATTCTTCCCAAAAAATTACATGTCGGCCGGCTACGACTCGTCATACTCCATCACCATTTTGCGGATGCGATCTTCGATCTTCTCGGTCGTGAGTTTTTCGCGCATGCGGTCTACCATGATGGGAAAGGCAAAGGGCGTAGGCTTTTTGGGATACGTGATCATGATCTTCTGATGGGCGATGCGGTCCAGCGCCCGGCGCAGGCGCGCCTCCTCTAACTGAAAGTCCATCACCTCCTCGTAGGCCTGGCGCAGCAGCAGGTTGTGCCCTTCATAGTCGTGAAAGACGTTGAAGAACAACTGCGACGATGACTGCAGGTGCCGGTCTTTGACCGGCTTGCCGGGGTAGCCTTTGAACACCAGTCCCGAAATGGCGGCGATGTCGCGAAACTTGCGGCGGGCCATTTCGGTCGAGTTGACGCTGGCCTGAATGTCTTTTAACAGGTCTGTCGTGCCGAGCACGTCGGTCTCGAGTGCCTCTTCGATGGGGATCGGCTGATCGGACAACAGCTCGAAGCCATAGTCGTTCATGGCGATCGAGAATGTGATCGGCTGGATCTGGGCGATGCGATACGCCACCAGCGCCGCCACGCCCTCGTGCACAAACCGGCCTTCAAAGGGATACATCGTGACGTGATATCCCTCGTCGCTCTGAAAGTACTCTACCAGAAAGTCGCTTTTACCCGGCAGGTGCGAGCGCTGGCGCTGCAGGTCGAACAGCGGCCGTAAAAAGAGCAGCTCTTCGTCGTGCGCCACGCCGCGCACGACTTCGTCGAGCTTGTTGCGGATCAATTCACTCATCTGCGAGGAGAGCGGCATCCGCCCCCCTTGCCACGATGGCACCAGGCCGGACTTCTTGTTGGACTTGCGCACCCGCGCCTCCATGTCTTTGATGCGCACCAGCTCCAGGTTGCGGCCCGCGAACCAGAATACATCGCCGGGACTGAGGCGTGAAATAAAATACTCTTCGATCGTGCCCAGGTATTTGCCCGACACAAACTTGACGTACATCGAGCTATCGCTCACGATCGTGCCGATCGACAACCGGTGGCGCATGGCAATGGCGCGGTTCTCGACGCGGTACACGCCGTTGTGCGGCACCACCTTGCGGTATTCATCATAGGCCTGTAACGAGTCGCCCCCGTTGGTGAGGAAGTTGAGGATCCAGATCCACTCGTCGTCGGTCACGCTGGCAAAGCTGAAGGTGCCGCGTATCTCCGCCAGTGTGCTGTCGGCGTCAAAGCCGTCGGACACCGCGAGCGTCACCAGGTATTGCATCAATACGTCGAACGACCGGATATAGGGCAGCCGGTCTTCCACCACCTTGCGTTCGATCGCTTCTCGTATGGCCGCCGCTTCCATGAGCTCCAGCGAGTGTGTCGGTACAAAGTATATACGGCTTACGGCCCCCGGCTGGTGACCACTGCGGCCGGCGCGCTGCAGGAAGCGCGCAACACCTTTGGGCCCACCGACCTGCACCACCGTTTCCACCGGACGGAAGTCTACGCCCAGGTCGAGGCTCGACGTACAGACCACGACTTTCAGCTTGCCGGTGTGGAGCTGCTCCTCCACCCAGTTGCGCAGCTCCTGGCTGATCGAGCCGTGGTGCATCGCGATAACACCCGACAGCTCCGGCGCTTTGTCCAGCATCTTCTGATACCAGATCTCGGCAAACGACCGCGTATTGGTAAAGATCAGCGTCGTCTGACTCTTCCGGACAATATCGATGACCTTATCCAACAGCAGGATGCCCAGGTGTCCCGCCCACGGCATGCGTTCGAGTGTATCCGGCATGACCGAGATCACTTCGATCTTTTTTTGAATATCGGCGCGGATCGTTTTGAACGGACGGTCATAGTAATAATTTCCGAGCAAAGCTTGCAGGGCTTCCTCCATGTTGCCGATCGTTGCCGAGATGCCCCACACCCTGAATGCCGGCGCCAGGGTCTTGAGGCGTGACAACGCCAGCTCCACCTGCACGCCGCGCTTGCTGCCCATCAGCTCGTGCCACTCGTCGGCAACCAATACCTTCAGCTCCCGGAAGAAATCCGCGTAGCCCTTCTGTGCCAGCAGCAGGTGCAGGCTTTCGGGCGTCGTGATGAGCAGCTCGGGCGGTTTGGTACGCTGCGCGGCCCGCTCTTTGGTAGAGGTATCGCCCGAGCGCACGCCGACGCGCCACGGCAGGCCCAGCCCGTTGATCAGGCGGTTCGCCGACAGCTCGATCTCTTTGGACAGCGCCCGGATGGGCGTGATCCAGATGGCCTGCAGGCCGTTGTTGCGGCGCGTTCTGTAGTCGTCGGGATGGTTGCGTATATACTCCAGCATGACCGGTATCATCAGCGAGTAGGTCTTACCACTGCCCGTGGGCGCGTTGACCAGGCCGCTGTACCCGTCCAGGTATGCCTGCCACGATTCTTCCTGAAAAGGAAAAGGACTCCATCCCTGCGCGGAAAACCAGTCTTTTGCTATTTTTAGAACCTCCACGGACATACCGAACCAGGGTTGGGATCAGGAATATAGAACTTCCCACAGATAATGATAGATAAAAAAAACATTTTTGGCCTTCCGGGGTTTTTAGAACGTTAATAAACGGTTATGGGTAAATATTCGATCAAGGAACTCGAGAAACTTTCGGGTATCAAAGCGCACACCATCCGCATCTGGGAGAAACGCCATAAAATAATTGCGCCCGCCCGCACGACGACCAACATCCGGTATTATTCCGATGACGACCTCAAAAAGCTGATCAACGTTTCCCTGCTCAACAACAACGGCATCAAGATCTCGCGTATTGCCGAGATGAGCCTGGACGAGATGAATCGCAAGGTTCTTGAGATCAGCGAGCTGCGCGGCGACGCAGCCGTACACATCGACCAGCTCGTGCTGGCCATGATCGGCCTGGAAGAAGAGATGTTTGAAAAGAACCTGAATACGCTCATCCTGCGCTACGGTTTTGAGAAGACCATCTCGGATATCATTTACCCATTCCTTGAAAAGATCGGCATCCTGTGGCAGACGCAGAACATCACACCCGCCCACGAGCATTTTATCTCCAACCTCATTCGCCAGAAGATCATTGTCGCCATCGACGGCCTGACCCTGCCCGCCAAAGGTTCACGCAAGCTGCTGCTATACCTGCCCGAAGGTGAGATGCACGAGCTAGGTTTGTTATTCTATAACTTCCTGGCGCGCAAAGCCGGCTTCCGCACGTATTATCTGGGGCAGAATGTGCCGCACGAAGACCTGGTCAGGATCGTAGAGGTGCAACAGCCCGCCATCCTGGTAACCGTCATTACCAGTCCGCTCACCGGCAGTCTCGAAAGCTATTATAAGAAACTCACCCACGACTTTCCGAATCTTACCGTGCTCGCATCAGGTGTACAAACTACGCGGTTCCAGGGCGAGACGGTGGGCAACGTGCAGACCTTTTCCACACCCGCCGGGCTGCAACGCTTCTTCTAAGTCCCGAACGCGTTTTACACTTTCAAAATCCCGCGAAATCGTTAGCGGGTATGATATTTTCTTGTGTAAATTATCTATACAACGGCCGCTCACCGTTCGTCCAGTCATTTTATGCCTTACCCATTTCGTTTAGTTTTTTAAACAAAAAATTGAACAATCATTGCATCATTTTGTCATTTCAGTATATTTGTTGAATATAATTAGGTGTTATTTAAACAAAAAAAGACATGACCTCTGTCGAATTCACGTACCAAATCGCCCGCCTGCGACCTACCCTGCAGATGTTTACGCGCCGGTTCACCAGCGATCGTGAGGAATCACATGACCTTGTACAAGATACCATGCTCAAGGCCCTGCTGTACCGTGACAAGTTCCGCGACGAAACCAACCTGAACGGATGGCTGTTTACGATCATGCGGAACACGTTCATCAATAACTACCGGCGTTCACAACGGGCGCGTACCACGCACGACGACACGAAGAAGCTGTACCTGCTCAATCTCGAGGAGGAACACACTTTTGCCCGGCCGCAGGAGCGTATGCAGTTCCAGGAGATCTGGCGCAATGTGCACGCCATCAAAGAGGACCTGCTCATGCCGTTCAAGATGTATACCACCGGGTATCGCTACCACGAGATTGCCGAACGCCTCGGCATTCCCATCGGCACGGTGAAGAATCGCATCTTCCAGGCGCGGAAAGAGATCCAGAAAAGACTGCAGGGATATTAAACCATGCCGCGTGTAGCAGTAATCGGTTCCGGCTTTGCCGGGTTGTCGGCAGCATGTTTCCTGGCCCGTGACGGCTTTGATGTAACGGTTTTCGAAAAGAACGCCCGGGCGGGCGGGCGGGCCAGCGTCTTCGAGGCCGACGGCTTTACGTTCGACATGGGCCCCAGCTGGTATTGGATGCCCGACGTGTTCGAACAGTTCTTCGGACAGTTTGGAAAAAAAACCTCCGACTATTACACCCTCGGGCGGCTCGATCCCTCTTACCGCATTGTCTATGCAGCCGGCGATGTGCTCGACATACCCGCGGGCACAGAGGCCCTGTACCGCATGTTCGAGCGGCTGGAGCCCGGCAGCAGCCGGCAGCTGCAACGCTTCCTGGAGGAAGGTAAGTTCAAATACGACATCGGCATGCGCGACCTGGTATATCAGCCCGGGCTATCCGTGCGCGAGCTGCTGCGTACGGACGTGATCAGGAACACGTTCCGCCTGCACGTCTTCCAATCCATTTCGGCATACATCCGGAAGTTCTTTCGCGACCCGCGGCTGGTACAGCTGCTGGAGTTTCCCGTGCTCTTTCTGGGGGCTTCGCCCGAAAAGATCCCGGCGTTATACAGCCTCATGAACTACGCCGATATGGCATTGGGCACCTGGTACCCCCAGGGTGGCATGTACCGCATCATCGAAGGCATAACGGCGCTAGCCCGTACGCTGGACGTGCGTTTCGTCTTTAACAGCCCGGTAGAGAAGCTTGCCCTGGACGGCGCGGAGGCCACCGGCGTGGTCGTCGACGGTGTGTTCCACCCGTTCGACTATATCGTGGCCGGCGCGGATTACCACCACGTAGAGCAACACCTGCTGCCGGCGTCGCACCGGCAGTATAGCGAAGTCTACTGGCAAAAGCGCGTGCTGGCACCATCAAGCCTGATATACTTTCTGGGCATCGGCAAAAAGCTCCACGGATTGTTGCATCACACGCTGTTCTTCGACGAAGACTTCCGCCGGCATGCCGCGGAAATATACGATCACCCGCGGTGGCCTTCGGCGCCGCAGTTCTATGTCTCCTGCCCGTCACAGACAGATCCCACGACGGCGCCGGCGGGCTGCGAAAATCTTTTTATACTGATCCCCGTCGCACCGGGCCTGACCGACACCACCGCGATCCGCGAACAGTACTTACATCGCGTGCTGACGCGGCTGGAGCAGCTCACGGGGCAATCGGTGCGCGAGCATATCGTCTATCAACGCAGCTATGCCCACCAGGATTTTATACAGGATTACAACGCATTCAAGGGAAATGCCTATGGCCTCGCCAACACCTTGCTACAGACGGCGAACCTAAAGCCTTCCATGCGAAACAAAAAGGTACGTAACCTGTTTTATACAGGACAGCTCACGGTACCGGGACCGGGTGTACCACCCGCCCTGATCTCCGGCCAGGTAGCCGCGCGCGAGCTTATTAAAACCCATCAGGAATTTGTACATTGATCGTTATGAAACAGCTCTTTGACCATGTTTCAATACGGTGCAGCCGGCTGACGACAAAGGCCTATAGCACCTCGTTCTCGCTGGGCATCCTGTGCCTGGGCAAAGGGCTGCGCGACCCGATCTACTCCATCTATGGGTTTGTGCGTTTTGCCGATGAGATCGTCGATTCGTTCCACGACTACGACAAGGCCTCCCTGCTGACGCGCTTTCGCGAAGAGACCTATCGCGCGATCGAGGAAGGCATCAGCCTGAATCCTATTCTGAACAGCTTTCAACATACGGTTCGTCAGTACCAGATCGACCGCGCGCTGATCGACCAGTTCCTCCACAGCATGGAAATGGACCTGACGCACGTGGAATATACGCCGGAGACCTTTCAGGAGTACATTCTGGGGTCGGCCGAAGTCGTGGGCCTGATGTGCCTGCGGGTATTCTGCCAGCACAACGATGCCCTGTACCAGCAGCTGAAACCCGCGGCCATGCGGCTGGGGGCGGCCTTTCAGAAGATCAACTTCCTGCGCGACCTGCGGGCGGATTTCAGCGGCATGGGGCGGTCGTACTTCCCCGGCATCGATCTGCGCATCTTTAACGACACCTGCAAGGCGACCATCGAGGCGAGCATCGCCGAAGACTTTCGCGCCGCGTACGTGGGCATCAAAAAACTACCGCACGCCGCGCGACTGGGTGTATATGTCGCGTACGTATATTACCTTGCCCTCTTTCGGAAGATACGCAACACGCCGTCGGAACTGGTGATGAAAAGCCGCATTCGCATTCGAAACCGGCACAAGGCCCGGCTGTTGGCATACTCTTATGTGAAACATCAACTGAATATGATCTGATGGAACATGTGATATTGGTAAACGAGCAGGACGAGGCCATCGGAACCATGGAAAAAATGGAGGCACACCAGAAGGGCATCCTGCACCGGGCGTTCTCCATTCTGTTGTTCAACGCCAGGGGAGAGCTCCTGCTGCAGCAACGCGCGCTGGACAAATACCACAGCGGCGGGTTGTGGACCAACACCTGTTGCAGCCACCCGCTACCGGGCGAGTCGATGGAGGCGGCCACCCGCCGCAAGCTATACCAGGAAATGGGCATCGACCTGCAGCCGACGTTTGCCTACAAGTTTATTTACCGCGCTCCGCTCGATCACGACCTGGTCGAGCATGAATATGATCATGTATACACGGGCTTTTACGACGGCGCGCCGGCCATCAACCGCGACGAGGTAGCCGACTGGAAATACATGAGCCTACCGTCGCTGCAGGAAGACATGCGCCGGCACCCGGCGCACTACACGTACTGGTTCAAGCTCATCGTGGAACGAGGCCTGGAAAACCAGGGCATCGGCCGGGCCATCCTGAACGAGCGGTAGCCTTTGAAAAAAAAGATCTCCTCCTTTACCGCCGCGGCAGCCGCCGAAGTAATCGGCAACGATACGACTATATTCTGGTTCCGCCGTGACCTGCGTCTGACCGACAATGCCGGGCTATACCATGCCCTGCGCGACAACAAGCCGGTCGTGCCGGTCTTCATCTTCGACACCGAGATCCTCGACGCGCTGGAAGACCCCGGAGACCGCCGCGTAGCGTTCATTCATCAAACCCTGGCGGAGCTGAAAGAGCAGTTGGAGACACTCGGCACCTCCCTCGTCGTTTTGTACGGCAACCCGGTAACGCTCTACCGTTCCCTGCACCCACGCGCGGTCTATACGAACCACGACTACGAACCCTACGCCCGCGCGCGCGACAACGCCGTCCAGGCGCTGCTGGAGAAAAAAGGCGTTGCCTTTCATACTTGCAAAGACCAGGTGATCTTCGACAAAGACGAAGTTGTCAAGGACGACGGCAAACCCTATACGGTCTTTACCCCATACAGCCGCCGGTGGAAGGCCCGGCTTACGCCATTCTATCTCAAGCGTTACCCGGTGGAAAAATATACCGGCCACTTTAAGAAGATCAAACATCAACCGTTTCCTGCGCTGGAAGACCTCGGCTTCCGCGGCACGGGCGCGTCGTTTCCGGAGCGGGTGATCCGCACGGGCATCATCGAAAAGTACGATCGCACACGCGACTTCCCTGCGATACAGGGCACCACACGCCTGAGCATACATATACGCTTTGGCACGGTCAGCATCCGCAGGCTGTGCCAGGTGGCGCTGCGGAAGAACCCGGTGTGGCTGAACGAGCTGATCTGGCGTGAGTTCTATGCCATGATCCTGTGGCATTTCCCGCAGGTGCAGACGGCGTCGTTCAAGCCGGCGTACGATCGCATTGCCTGGCGCAACGACCCGGCGGAGTTCGACCGGTGGTGCACCGGGCAGACGGGCTACCCCATTGTCGACGCCGGCATGCGCGAGCTGAACGCCACGGGCTTTATGCACAACCGCGTGCGCATGATCACCGCCAGCTTTCTGACCAAACACCTGCTGATCGACTGGCGCTGGGGCGAAGCCTACTTCGGTCAAAAGCTGCTGGACTACGACCTGGCCTCCAACAACGGCGGCTGGCAGTGGGCGGCCGGCTCGGGCTGCGACGCCGCCCCCTATTTCCGGGTCTTTAACCCCGCGCTGCAAACAAAGAAGTTCGACCCCGATTACGCCTATATCAAAAAGTGGGTGCCCGAATACCAGGACGGCGCGTATGCCAGGCCCGTGGTCGAGCACGCTTTTGCGCGCCAGCGGGCGTTAAATACTTATAAAAAAACCCTTGGATAAACCGTCATGAAGATCTATTCTATAAAACACGTACAGGTACTACCCACATCGTTGGACGACGCCTGGAACTTCTTTTCGTCCCCGCGTAACCTGAGTCTGATTACCCCCGGTAAACTGAACATCCGCATTCAGCATATCTCAGGTTCGGAGAAAATGTATGCAGGACAGCTGATCCGCTATAAAATCAGCGTACTGCCGGGCATTACCGTCAACTGGCTTACGGAGATTACGCATGCACAGGAGCCACACTATTTTGTTGACGAGCAACGCTTCGGACCCTATGCGCTGTGGCATCACCAGCATTCGTTCCTCGCCGTGCCCAACGGGGTAGAGATAACAGACGAGGTGCACTATGCCATCCCCTTGGGCATCCTGGGCCGATTCGTCCACTGGCTGTTTGTGAAGCGTCGCCTAAATGCTATTTTTGACTATCGCCGCGAGGTGCTGAGTCGCCATTTTTCATAAGCCATGAGTACCCTTACCATCCTGCTGTGTGCGCTGATCGTGATCGGAACATTCCTGTTCTGGGAGCTCGTCGCCTGGTTTACGCACAAGTACATCATGCACGGTTTTTTGTGGGTATGGCACCGTTCGCACCACACTGTACATGACCACGCGCTCGAACGCAACGACTGGTTTGCCGTGGTCTTCAGCCTGCCTTCCATCGGCTTGTTTTACTATGCCACACTCGTAACCTACAATCCATACCTCCTGGCCGTGGGCCTCGGCATACTGTGTTACGGTATCTTTTACTTTATCTTCCACGACATCATCGTCCATCAACGCCTCCGGTGGCGGCCGTCCAAACGCAGCCGCTACCTGCAGCGGATGATCCACGCGCACTACATACACCACGCCCGCCACACCAAAGAAGGCTGTGAGGCTTTCGGTTTTTTATATGCTCCCCGGAAATACGAGCCGGGAAAATTTGAGTTTAAGAAAGACCGCCAGGAGACGCAATGACCAATACCCCTATCAAAACCATTTTGAACCCGCACTATCTTTACTTACTGCTCGACCTGCTTTCGTTTGCGTTTCCCTTTTTATGCAGCTTTTACCGGCCGGCGCCGTTTTACAAGCAGTGGAAATACCTGTGGCCGGCGATCCTGATCCCCGCTATCCTGTTCCTGGCGTGGGATGAAGTCTTTACCCGGGCCGGCATCTGGGGCTTCAACCCACAATACCTGACGGGTATTATGATCGGCTCGTTGCCCCTGGAAGAGATCCTGTTCTTTATCTGTATACCGTATGCCTGTGTGTTCACTTACTTTGCCCTGACACACCTCCTCGAACGGGACCGTCTCTTTCCGCACCAGGAGCTGATCACCAGCGCGCTGATCGTCGCCATGCTGGTCATCGGGATGTATCACCTCGAGAAACTGTATACGGGCATGACGTTCGTGGGCCTGGGACTTTTTCTGGCCTTCCAGCTGCTGAAGCTCCGCCCGCGGTATATGGGGCGATTCTACATCGCCTTTGCCGTGATCCTGATCCCGTTCTTCCTGGTCAACGGTATTCTCACGGGATCCTTCATCGAGGGCGAGGTGGTGTGGTATAACGACGCGCATAACCTGGGCATACGCATGGGTACCATTCCGCTGGAAGACCTGTTCTACGGCATGCTGATGATCGTGATGAACGTATCCATCTTCGAATGGCTGCGCCAGCGGTAGCTGCGGCAGGCCCATAAAAAAAGACCTCTGTCTGCACAGAGGTCTTTTTTATATCCGATCGTCTGGAGACTAGATCTTCTTTTCCAGTTCGGTGATCTTGTCTTGCGCTTCGTTCTTGCCCATCGACAGTGCTTTTTTGTACAGCTCGACAGCCTCTTTCAAAGTTTCTTTCTTCTTGCGGGGCGCCAGCTTGGTGCGGTTAGCAGCTTCTTCCACGGCCTGGGCACGGGCAAAGTATGCGTCGGCTTCGGTCATTTTGCTTTGGATCATCAGCTCTTGCACACGGGCTTCGATCAGGGCGAGCTCTTGTGTTTTGGTCTCGATCTGTATTTGCTTGTCCGATAGCTCGGCTTCCTGCATGCTTACCGTAGAGATCAGGTTCTGGTTTTCGCTGCGGTATTTTTCAACTTGCTCTTGCAGCTGCACGATCTCCTGTGTTTTGCTTTCCAGGTCGGCCTTCAGTTTCTTCAGAAGCTTAGCGTTTGCACTGTTCTTGGAGTTAGAAGACGCTACCGATTTTTCCAGGTCGTCGATCTTCTTTTGCGTGTCGCGCACATAGCCGTTGATGTCTTTCATACGCGATGTATAATCGTCGTAGGTAGTGCCTTCTACCATGTTTACGCGAAGCAGCTGGCGGCTGGCATCGATGGAGTCCATCAGCACACCTACTTCGGTCAGGGTATTGGCCATTTTCTGGCTGGTCTCAAGTTCCACTTTCAGAGAGTCCACCTGTGAGCGCAGTTGATCCTTCTCTTTTGTATCACACCCAAAAACAAGGGCGGCAAGCGGCAATGCAAAAACTAAATTTTTAGTCATAACTCGTTGATTTTAGAGGTTATAGGGCAAAAGTACAGTTGATTTTGCTGTCAAACGGTTGCACTACCACAAATTATTTTTGTTATACGCCGAATTGCCATTAGTGCCGTCCTGTAACCGTAATGTACCCATCGCAACATTACCGGGTTTTTCTTTTTACCATTCCCGGAAGGAATTACATTTGCCACCGTTTTGCAGCCAGCAGGGGTAACAAAGCACTTTCGGTCACCGGGCGGTGGGCATATTTTTTTATGTTGTGCCGCGGTTGTGCCGAGCGGCCGGCATCACCCCTCTCCCCCATGGATGCTTTCTTACCAGTCGGGCAGAGGGAAATGTTAGATTTTAGGAAAATAACAGCGGTTTAGACATATACACTTTTCCGGATTACGCACATGCCCAAACTGATAAACACTCATACCCGTATTGTCGATGAGGGCAAACCCCGTATCATCGTCATCGGCGGCGGCTTTGGCGGTCTGGAAGTCGTAAAAGGCCTCAAAGGTTTTAAGGCACAAACCGTACTCTTCGACAAGTATAATCACCACTGTTTTCAACCCCTGCTATACCAGGTTGCCACCTCGGGCCTCGAGTCCGGCTCTATCGTGTTCCCATTCCGGAAACGCTTTGGACCTCAACGCGACTTTTACTTCCGTTTAGGAGAAGTAACACAGATAAAACCCGAAGAAAATACGATCGAAACTTCCATCGGCAGTATAAAATACGATTACCTGGTACTGGCCAACGGTGCCACCACCAACTACTATGGCATGAAGGATGTCGAAGAGCACGCCATGCCGATGAAGACGATCGTCGACTCGATCAAACTGCGGAATCTCATCATACGCAACTTCGAAACCGCCCTGCTGACCGACGACCCGGAGCTGGTCAATAGCCTGATGGATATCGTGATTGTTGGCGGCGGCCCGACCGGCGTCGAGCTGGCCGGCGCGCTGAGCGAGCTGAAAAACCACGTGTTTCCGAAAGATTACCCCGAGCTGGAAATGAGCCAGATGGACATCCACCTGGTAGAAGCAACACCCAAGCTGCTGAACGGCATGTCCGACGCCGCCTCGAAAAAGGCGCTGGAGTATCTGCAGCACATGGGCGTAAAAGTGCACCTGAACTGCGCCGTAAAATCGTACGACGGCCACGAGACGATGTTCAACACCGGCGAGCGGCTTATTACGCGCACGATGATCTGGGCGGCCGGCGTGAAAGGCCAGCCGGTGCAAGGCATCGCCGCTTCGTCGCTGGGACGTGCCGCGCGCGCGACGGTAGACGAGTACAACCGTGTGAAAGGCTATGAGAATATCTTCGCCATTGGTGATGCAGCTATTATGACCGGCGACGCCGGTTTTCCCAACGGCCACCCGCAGATGGCGCAACCGGCTATCCAGCAGGGACGATTGCTGGCCCGGAACCTGCGCCGGCTGATCAACCAGAAGCCGCTCAAGCCTTTTCAGTACAAAGATCTGGGGTCGATGGCCACCGTTGGCCGCAACCGCGCCGTGGCGGACCTGGGCAAGGTAAAGCTCAAAGGATTTCCGGCATGGGTGGTGTGGATGTTCATTCACCTGATCTCCATCATGGGCTTTAAGAACAAATTCTTTGTTCTGCTAAGCTGGCTGTGGAGCTACTTTTCCTACGACAAGAGTAACCGCTTGATTATCGCCCGTCCCAAAGACGGCGTGCAATAGTATATGGCTAATTCATCTGATAAACACCTGACGCCGTTATCTGTTGGCGGTGTGCTGGTCTCGTTGGGCATTATTTATGGCGACATTGGTACTTCACCGTTGTACGTATTCAAGGCCATTGTCGGCACCCAGACGATCAACCAGGACCTGATCTTCGGTGGACTGTCGTGTGTATTCTGGACATTAACCCTTGTCACCACCTTCAAGTATGTATACCTGGCGCTGAACGCCGATAACAAGGGTGAAGGTGGAATATTCGCCCTCTATGCGTTAGTGCGCCGGTATAAAGCCGCGTGGGTGATCTATCCCGCCATCATCGGCTGCTGTACATTGATCGCCGACGGGTTTATTACGCCGGCCATCTCGGTGTCATCGGCCATCGAAGGCTTGCGCATTCTCAATCCTGAAATTCCCACCGTCACCATCGTGATCGTGATCATGACGGCGCTGTTCGTATTCCAGCAGTTCGGTACCAGCGTGGTGGGCAAGATCTTCGGCCCGATCATGACGGTGTGGTTCTGTACCATTGCCGCGTTCGGCATCATGCAGTTCTACGATCACCCGCAGATCTTCCAGGCGCTGAATCCGTACTATGCCTATCACCTCATTGCCGAATATCCCAACGGCTTCTGGCTGCTGGGCGCCGTGTTCCTCTGTACTACCGGGGCGGAAGCGCTGTACTCCGACCTGGGCCACTGCGGCAAAGGCAACATTCGTGTAGGCTGGACGATCGTCAAGATCGCATTGCTTTGCAACTACTTCGGCCAGGGCGCATGGTTGCTCGATCACCAGGGCACAGTACTGGGCGAGCAGATTCCGTTCTATGCCATCATTCCGCGCGACTTCCTGATCTTCGGGATCATCATCGCCACCCTCGCGGCCATCATCGCCAGCCAGGCGTTGATCTCCGGTACGTTCACGCTCGTAAACGAAGCCATGAAGCTGAAGCTGTGGCCCGCCACCCGCGTGCGTTACCCCAGCCAGGTGAAGGGCCAGATCTATGTACCGGCGATCAACTGGATCCTGCTGGTGGGCTGTATCGGCGTGGTGCTCATCTTCCGCGAGTCGTCGCGTATGGAAGGCGCGTACGGTCTTGCGATCACCATCAACATGTTGATGACCACCTCGCTGCTGGTGTTTTATTTTATCACCACCAAAAAGTCGAAGGTGCGCTCGGCCATCATGGCGGCGATCTTCTTCTCGCTGGAGGGCATGTTCCTCTTCTCGAACCTGGACAAATTCCATCACGGTGGCTGGTTTGCTTTCAGCATCGCCTTCCTGTTCTTTATCATGATGTATGTGTTGCTGCACGCACGCCGCCTGCGCGACCGGCATACGGAGTTCGTCGACTTAAAGCACTATGTGGGCATGCTGCAAGACCTGCAGGCCGATACCACGGTGCCGAAAGAGGCTACCAACCTGGTATACCTGGCCATGGCCGACAGCAAGCGCTATATCGACTCGAACATTATATACTCCATCTTCAAGAAGCGTCCGAAGCGCGCCGATGTATTCTGGTTCGTGCACGTCGATACCGTCGACAACCCGTTCACCAGCAAGTACGTGGTGGACACGATCATTCCCCGCAAGTGCTTTTTTGTGCGGATCAAGCTCGGGTTCAAGACCGATCACCGTGTAAACCTGTTGTTTAACAAGATCATCCACGAAATGGCTGACGCCGGCGAAATCGATCTGACCAGCCCCTACCCTTCGCTGCACAAATACAGCATGATGGCCGACTTTAAGTTTATCATCCTGCATTCCTGGGCGTCGTCAGACAGCGAGATCTCGAGCTTTGACCGGTTGATCATTCAAGGCTATCGCCTGTTGAAAGAATACAGCTTGTCCACAGAAGAGCTGTACGGCATCGAAGCCGCCAACCTGGAGCTGGAGCGGGTGCCGATACAGGTCGGCCCGCAGGCCCGCGTCAAGATCAAACGCGAGCGCGAAGATTAGGCCAAAAAGAGATCTCCACAATCGTTTTCGAAAACCAGCCGGGCATTGGAACCAACTGTACCGGCTGGCTTGTTTTCAGTCCATCAGCACACTATTTCATCGTGGCGAAAGTCTGCTCCTGGCATGCCGGAGAGCGCGATAAAGTATTGGCTGTTAGCAAGTTACAAGGAAACAGGCGCGTGTGGGCGGGAAGCAGGGATTAATCCAACCCTTGTACCTTTTAGATTGCAATTGCAATCGTAATCATTGTCCGCAATAATGTATATTTGGTATACGTTTTGCCAAAATAATGCGCATGAAACTAACCCCTGCAGCTCTCCTCCTGTGTTTGGCCTGCCCGCTGGCAAAGGCACAGTACAACCAGCATTTTGCTGCCCGTACGAGGCCCTCAGCACCGGTAAAGATCGACCTGCTTATGCCCGAAGAGGCCCAGGAGGTCGAACCAGAAGCACCGAGCAAGGGTCATGCCCTCTGGCAAGCGGTGCGCGTACCCACGGTCCTGATCGGCCTGGGCGTATATTCCACCATCCGCCCCGATGTCATTAACCGCTACGAAGTGCGCGAAGAGCGGAACGAACACCTGCCTAATTTCCACCATACCGCCGACAATTACCTGATGCACGCCCCGATCCTGATCGTGTATGGTTTGAATGCTGCCGGCGTAAAAGGCAAACACGACTTTAAAAACCGCACGCTGCTGCTGGCCAAATCAGAAATGATCATGGCTGCCCTGACGTTCTCCTTCAAGAAAGTGACCAGCGTGCCGCGTCCCGACGACAGCAATAACTTTTCTTTTCCTTCCGGCCACACCGCCCAGGCGTTTGCCACGGCAACGTTCCTGGCCAAGGAATATGGCGACCAGAGCGTCTGGTATAAGATCGGCGCCTATGGCATGGCCACCACGGTGGGCGCCATGCGCATCCTCAACAACCGCCACTGGGTGTCTGATGTGCTGGCCGGTGCCGGCATCGGGATCCTGTCGACGAACCTGGCGTATCTTACCCACCAATATAAGTGGAAGAATAAGAACAGCAACCTGACCATCGTGCCGGTGTATTCCAATGGCCCCGGCGTTTATATGGGGTTAAGGCTCTAGCATTTCCATAAAAGATACCACGTTGTAAAAGCCGCCGTTGGGTGGCTTTTTTGTTTGTATGGCAACCGTGCCGCATATCGGCCGGAATCGCGAGCGCCTTCCGGCACGGAGCCATAAGCATGACCAGAGCATGCCTTTAGTATGCCTTTTCCCGGCTTTGTGTAGGGCTTTGATACGGGTAATGCTCCTCCGTACGCCCTATTTTTCCTTACCATGCGCCGTTTCTCTCCTATCTTCTGATCATCTTTGCCCACCCGATTAGACGTCTACCCCAATTTTGGGGTGAACAGCGCTTTTGGGCCAAAAGAATCTTTCTTAGATTTCTTTGCAACCTTAATTAACTTTACATCGTTAAGTAAATAACCACTGAACAATATGTCCATCGCGGAAAGAAAAGAACGTCAAAAGATCGAGTTGCGGACCAAGATCCTGGATGCAGCCCGCACGTTGTTCCTGGAGCAGGGCTATGAACAGACCTCCATCCGCAACATTGCGGACCGGATTGAATACTCTCCCACTACCATCTATCTCTATTTTAAAGACAAGGACGACGTCTTTTATGCGCTTCACCAGGACGGTTTCGCCCTGCTGCGGCAGTTCATGCGGCCGCTGGAGCATGTATCAGACCCCTTTGAGCGGCTCAAGGCCCTGTCGAAGGTTTACACCACCTTTGCCATGGAAAATACCGAGCTCTACGACCTGATGTTCACCATGCCGGCTCCCATGAAGGCACTGGCGGAAAAGGAGGAATGGACCGAAGGTGACAATGCTTTTAACTTCTTGCTGCAAACCGTACGCGAATGCCAGTCTCAAGGCTATTTTGAGGGCATGGATGCAGAGGTTCTTTCCTACACCGTATGGTCGATGGTCCACGGCATTTGCAGCCTCGAAATCCGTGGGCGTTGCGTTAAGGTACTCAGCGAAGCCACCTATGAAAACATCGTATCCAAGGCGACTGCCCAGGTGGTGGAAATTTTGGATCGAATGCACACCAAACGCTAGACTAAAAAATTTTGCCTTACGACTTAACAGTGTAAACTAAATAATCAATGAACATTCAATCATCCTTCCGCCGCCTCAGGAACGCCTGCTCCCTCCTGGCGCTGACCCTGATCCCGGCCGGTATGTATGCGCAGCCGGTGCTCGATGGCTACGTGGCCGAAGGGCTTCGCAGCAACATCGTGCTGCAACAGCGAAACATCTCGCTGCAGCAAGCCGAAAACTCCCTGCGCATCGCTCGCACCTACTTCCTCCCATCGGTCACCTTGCTCGGCGATTATACTTCGGGCAAAGGCGGTCGGAGCATCGACATCCCCATCGGCGACCTGCTTAATCCGGTGTATTCATCGCTCAACCAGCTCACGGGCAGCGACGCTTTTCCGCAGGTACAGAACGTCAGCCAGAACTTCTTTCCGCACGACTTCTACGACGCCAAGGTGCGTACGTCCCTGCCGTTGATCAACACCGACCTGTATCTGAACCGCGCCATTCAGCACGACCAGGTGGTGTTGAAACAGTTCGAGGTCGATGCTTATAAACGCCAGCTGGTGTTCGACATCAAACGCTCCTACTACGATTACCTCGCGGCCGTCGAGGCGGTAAAGATCCACGAGAGCGGCCTGGTACTGGTCAATAAGAATGTAGAGATCAATGAATCCCTGACACGCAATGGCAAAGGCCTTCCCGCCAACCTGCTGCGCTCGCGCAGCGAAGCCGATCGCCTGCGGGCCGACCTGAACAGCGCCAGCAACACCGCCGAGAACGCGCGTCGTTACTTCAACTTCCTGCTGAACAAACCCCTGGAAAGCACCGTGACAATAGACACGGCGGTAATGAGCATGCCGCTGCCCGACACGGTGCAGCAAGATGCTTCCGCGCGTGAAGAGCTTTCGATGCTGCGCACGGCAAGGGCCATCAATCAATCGCAGATCCGCATGACCCGCCTCAACCGGGTACCCAAGCTCAGCGCGTTCCTGGACCTTGGCTCGCAGGCTACGCATTGGGAGTTCAACAACGACTCGCGCTATTACCTGGTGGGCGTACAGCTCTCGCTGCCACTCTTCCAGGGCTTCCGCAACGGTTATACCATCCGCCACTATCGATACGATCTGCAAAAGACGGAGCTGGAGCTGAGCAATACCACGCGACAGCTGGAGCTTGCTGCTTCCATCGCGCAAAACGACTTACAAACCGCGACGCAGAACCTGCAGGCGGCGCACCAGCAGCAACGGTCGGCACAGAGCTACTTTACACTGATCGAAAAAGGATATCAGCAAGGTGTCAATAGCCTGATCGAGTTCCTCGACGCCCGCAACCAGCTGACAGCCTCCGCCCTGCAGCTCAACCTGCGCACCTTCGATGTGCTGCGCGCCGCGGCTCGGCTGGAGCGCGAAACAGCTTCTTATACCCTCACATCAAACTAACCGGTTCTAACGACCTCAACATACGCACTTATGAAACGCATACGCATTTTCGTCCTTTCTTCCCTGGCGATCATCGCCACCCTGGCCACGATGCAGGCTTGCTCTGACAGCAAGGGGAACACCCGCACCATTCCTTCGCGCTCCGAGCCCGTGCCTGTAAAGGTCATGGCGCTGGAGAAAAATACTGCTGCTACGGCGGTCATTGCTTCCGGACAACTCAGCACCGAAGACGAATCCATCCTGGCCTTTAAGATCGGTGGCGTGGTAAGCCGCGTGCTGGTCAAGGAAGGAGACGCGGTCAAAAAAGGACAACTGCTGGCGACGCTCGACCAGACCGAGATCGATGCCACCGTCGCACAAGCCCGCCACGGCTTTGAGAAAGCCCAGCGCGACTATGAACGCACCAGCCACCTGTATACGGACAGTGTCGCTACGCTGGAACAATGGCAGAACGCTCAGACCGCGCTGGACGTGGCACGCGAACAGCTTGCCGCGGCCCGCTTTAACAAGAGCCACGCCGAGATCCATGCCGCCGGCAACGGCTATGTATTGAGCAAGTTCATCCATCCCGGTCAGGTGGTAGGCGTAGGCGAACGCGCATTGCAGTGTAACGTTACGTCCAGTGGCAATTGGATCCTGAAAGTGAGCGTGAGCGACAAACAATGGGCTCTGCTGACGGTCGGAGAAAAGGCCACGATCACCATCGATGCCTTTCCCGATCAGTCGTTCCCGGCTGTTATTTCGCGGAAGTCTGAAACGGTCGATCGTCAGACGGGTACGTTTACGGTCGAGCTTCGCCTGGAGGCTACCCGGGCACGCCTGGCGACGGGTATGTTCGGCTCCGCGAAGATCCAATCCGCGCAAACCAATACCTTCTGGTCGGTGCCATATGAGAGTGTGCTCGATGCCAGCGGCGACGAAGGATTTGTGTTCGTTACCCACGACGACAAGACCGCGCATAAGCAGCGCGTTACGGTCGCGTCGTTCGATGGTGAACACATCAACATCCGCGGCGGCCTGGAGGATGCCGGTAAGCTCATCATCTCCGGCAGCGCCTACCTGTCTGACAACTCTCCTATCACCATTATACCGTAAACTGTATGAAGATCTCCGAATACGCTGTCAAGAATTATCAGTTTACGCTGATCATGTTCCTCATGGCCGCTGCGGTGGGCATCACCACGCTGCTGACCATGCCCCGGGGTGAAGACCCCGAAACCGAAGCGCCGCAGTTCTCTGTCGTCGTAGTATATCCCGGCACCAGCCCCAAGGACATGGAAGAACTGGTGGTCGACCCGATGGAGGAACGCATCCACGAACTGGACGACATCAAGAAGATCAAGACCACCATCAAAGACGGCCTGGCCGTGGTGAACGTGCTCTATAAGTACGAAACCGATCCCGACGATAAGTACCAGGAAATGGTGCGCGAGATCGGCAGCCTGCGCCAGGAATTGCCCCGCGACATCTATAGCATCGACATCATGAAATTCCAGCCTTCGGATGTAAACGTGCTGCAGGTAGCCCTGGTGTCGGACAATGCTTCGCGCAGCCGTCTGAAAGAGTATGCCGAAAACCTGCAGGACGAGCTGGAGCGCCTGTCGCCGCTGAAGAATGTAGAGATCCATGGCCTGCCGGAGCAGATCGTACGCGTAGACCTGCGGCTGGAGAAGATCGCCCAGATGCACATTCCCCTGGAAGCCATCACGGGCAGCCTTCAAAGCGAAATGGCCAACATCCCGGGGGGTAGCGTCGTGGCGGGTTCCAAATCCCTCAACATTAAAACCAGCGGCAACTATACTTCCCTGGAAGAGATCAAAAACACGATCGTCTATACCGCCAACGGTCACAACATCCTGCTACGCGACGTGGCCGACGCTTACCTCACCTTTGAAGAGAGCAATCACACCACACGGCTGAATGGCCACCGCAGTGTATTTGTCGTAGCGGCACAAAAGGCCGGTTTTAATATATCGAGCACAAAGGAGATCTATACGCCGGTGCTGGAAGAGTTTGCCAAAACCCTGCCCGGCAACATTGCCATGGTCAAGAACTTCGATCAGGCCGACAACGTCAACAAACGCCTGAGCGGTCTGGGCATGGACTTCCTGATCGCCATCCTGCTGGTATCCATCACATTGTTGCCCCTGGGCTGGCGTGCCGCCATCGTGGTCATGATCTCGATTCCGCTGTCGCTTGCGATCGGCCTGGTGATGCTCAACCTGTTCGGCATCAGCCTGAACCAGCTGAGCATCGTAGGCCTGGTGGTAGCGTTGGGGTTGCTGGTGGACGATAGCATCGTCGTGGTCGAGAACATCGAGCGCTGGATGCGGGAAGGCCACTCGCGCCTGGAGGCGACGATCAAAGGTACAAGCCAGATCGGCCTGGCTGTTATGGGTTGTACGGCTACGCTGATCATCGCCTTCCTGCCGCTGGTATTTTTGCCGGAAGCATCCGGCGACTTTATCCGCGGTCTACCCCTGGCGGTGATCTTCGGGGTCTTTGCCTCGATGATCGTATCGCTGACTGTGATTCCCTTCCTTTCCAGCCGCCTGCTCAAGAACCACAGTGGCGAGAACATCTTCCTGAAAGTATTACAACGCCTTATCTCGGGCAGTTATGCACGTCTGCTGGATAAAGCCCTGAAGCACCCCATCGCCACGCTGATCATCGCCGGTGTGATCTTCTTCGGCTCGCTGCAGCTCTTTCCCGTAATCGGGTTCAGCATCTTCCCGTCATCGGAAAAACCGCAGTTCCTGATCAATACCATTACACCCTTGCAGACCAGCCTGGAACAGACAGACTCGGTGGCGAGCTATGTTGAAGCAACGCTGGATACTATACCTGAAGTAAAATATTTTGCTACCAACGTAGGCCGCGGCAACCCGCGGGTATACTACAACGTGATCCAGGAAAACGAACGCACCGACTTCTCGCAGACGTTCGTACAACTCGACGAGCACGCTTCGGTCGATACGAAAATGGCCATCATCAATTCGCTGCGGGAAAAGTTCAAGGACTACCCCGGCGCCAAGATCGAGGTCAAGAATTTTGAGCAAGGTCCGCCAGTACTGGCCCCCGTCGAGGTACGGCTCTTTGGTGACAACCTCGATACGCTCCGCGCACTGGCCGGCCGTGTAGAGGCCATGCTGAAACAGACATCCGGTACGATCTATGTAAACAACCCGGTCAGCAACCTGATGAGCAACATCCGCGTCGATATCAACCAGGAGAAGTCGCGCATGGCGGGCATCAACACCGTAGACATCGACCGCACCGTACGCCTGGCCGTGGCCGGCCTGAACCTGGGGAATTTCTCCGACAGCGACGGCGAGGACTACGACATCGTCGTGACCACGCCCAAACAAGAGCGCGCCACACTGGCATCGCTCGACAACCTCTTCGTCAACAACCGGAATGGCGCCGCTATACCCCTGGCGCAGATCGCCGAGCTGAAGCTGGAGACCTCCCCCATCAGCATTGACCACTACGACAAGATCCGTATGGTAGCGGTCTCGTCGTTCGTTGAAAAAGGTTATCTCAACGACCGCGTCATTACCGAAGTGGTGGACAAGATGAACCACATGAACTTACCCGCCGGCTATAGCTACCGCATGGGCGGCGACGTAGAGGCCAGCCAGGAGTCGTTCGGCGGACTGGGCACGATCATTATCGTCACGGTGTTCCTCTTCGTGGCAGTGCTGCTGCTGATGTTCAAGACGTTCAAGAGCCTGTTGATCGTGTTGAGCGTGATTCCCCTGGGAATCGTGGGAGCGGTGATTGGACTGTTGGTGACCGGGAACACACTGTCGTTCGTCGCGATCATCGGATTGATTGCGTTGGCGGGAGTAGAAGTGAAGAACTCTATCTTGCTGGTGGACTTCACCAACCAGCTGCGTCAGCAGGGTAAATCGGTAGATGACGCAATCCGCGAAGCGGGTGAAGTGCGGTTCCTGCCAATCGTGCTGACATCGCTGACAGCGATCGGCGGTTTGATGCCGATCGCGTTGTCGGTCAACCCGTTGATCTCGCCGCTGGCGGTAGTGTTGATCGGGGGGTTGATCAGCTCGACACTGCTGTCGCGGATCGTGACGCCGGTGGTGTATAAGTTGATCCCGCCGAGGATATAGTGATTTCCAGTATGTATATGAAAGGCTCCGGTGAATACCGGGGCCTTTGCATTTTTTGCCGGCATGTCTGCGCGAAGCGGAGACGGGCGCCAGCAAGCACGGCCAGCAGATCCGGCGACTACGACGTCCGCCGTTTTGCGCCCCGCACGGCCTCTGCCGTCCAGGGGTCTTCGGGCCAGTGGTGGCGCGGGTAGCGCATGCGTAGCTCTTTGCGTACTTCGTGATAGGTGGTTTGCCAGAAGCTCTTGAGGTCTTGCGTTACTTGTACCGGTTTGTAGCCTGGTGACAGCAAATGCAGCAGCACTTTCGTGCGTCCCTCGTTGATCGAAGGCGTTTCCAGCAACCCGAACATCTCTTGCAGCCGTACTTCGATGACCGGAAACCGACCGTCGACAAAATACTGCAGCTGGATCATGGAGCCGCTCGGCACCTGGATCCGCACCGGCGCCAACGTGTCGAGGCGGCTGCCGAGCTCCCAGGGTAATAAGGACGGAAGGATATCGTGCCAGTTCAGGCGCTGCAATTCACTGAGCCGCGACAGGCCTGTCAGGAACGGTGCCAGCCAGACCTCCAGCGTTTGGAGTAGGGCTTCCTCTTGTACGTCCGGCCAGGACTCCCCGGGGCGCCAGTGTTTCAGGCTCATGACACGGGCCTGCCACGCTTGTTGTGCCTCATCCCAGCCAATGGCCTTCAGCCCTTTGTCGCGTATATAGTTGCAAATAACCGCGATGCGGTTTTCATCCGACACCTGGCCCAGCGGTTTGCTTTCCAGCAACAGGGTGCCCACGCGCTTTTCAAGGTTGCCGACGACGGCTTTGCGCTCGTCGTCCCAACGCACCACTTCCTGCTCGCGTGCCTGGGCCACCAGGTCTGCGGGGCTGACGGCTGTCGCGAGGAAGATCTTGCCTTCGCCGCTGCCGGCATCAAGCTGTGCGACGCACAACCACGTCTCGCGGTGCAGCGGGTCGTGCTCCTGCAATTTGGCCACGCGGCCGTTGGCCAGCTTGTAGCGCTCGCTGTTCTTGCCTTGCTGCTGCGCGACACGCTCGGGGTATGCGGCGAGCAGCAGGCGGCCGATCGTTTCGTCTTTTGGGATGATGTTGTCTTCTTCCACCTTCAGCATGCGGCGCCAGTTGGCCGCCAGCTTCTCTACGCGCTCCAGCACACCGCGGTCGGCGAAGGACTTCTCGCCTTTACGCCACTTGCGCAGGGCCTCCACGCGCAAGGCCAGGTCGGCGCCGGCTTCTTTCGGTAACGGGTCACGCTCTTCCAGCAGCGCCGCGATGTCGGCCGCCAGGGCCACTTGCTTGTCGGCCGCGGCTTCCAGTAACAGGTGGGCTATACGCGGATGTGTCGGTAGCTTCAGCATCTCCCGGCCGCGGCCGGTAATGATACCTTCGTTTGTGGCGCCGAGCGCCTGTAACAATTCCTTTGCCTGGTTTACAGTTCCTGCCGGTGGCACCGTCGCCCACGTGAGCTCCCGCATCTCGCGCACGCCCCACTGGCTCAGCTCGAGTACGAGGGGCGCGAGGTCGGCTTCTACTATTTCCGGCGTCCGGTTTGCGACGAGCGTGGCCTGGATCGACTCCGTCCACAATCGGTAGCACGTGCCGGCGGTCAGGCGGCCGGCGCGGCCGGCGCGCTGGTCGGCAGCATCGCGGGTCACCCGCACGGTGTCGAGCCGGGTCAGGCCGCTGCGGGGGTCGAACCTGGGCACCCGCGCCAGGCCGCTGTCGATCACGATGCGAATGCCCTCGATCGTCAACGACGTTTCGGCGATCGACGTCGCGATCACTACCTTGCGCCGGCCCGCCGGGTGCGGCAGAATGGCTTCCTGTTGTTTCTGAAAAGGTAGATCACCATACAGTGGGTGCAGGCTCGCGTCTATACCCTCTTCTTCCAGCAGCGATTGTACACGGTTGATCTCGCCTGCGCCGGGCAGGAAGGCCAGTATATCTCCCTCCTCATCACGCCAGGCGCGGCGGATGGCTTTGGCCATGCGGGTAGCGATGGGTACAAACTCGTCGTCCTGGCTATAGCGTATGGCCACCGGGTACTGCCGGCCGGTGGAAGTAATGATCGGTGCTTTTAGCAATGCCGAGAGATAGTCGCCGTCGAGCGTCGCCGACATGATGAGGATACGCAGGTCGTCGCGCAACAACTGTTGCGCTTGCAGCGCCAGGGCCAATGCCAGATCGGCGTGCAGGCTGCGCTCGTGAAATTCGTCAAAGATCAGCAGGCCGGCTTCCTCCAGGCTGTTGTCAGTCTGTAACATGCGGGTCAGGATGCCCTCGGTCACGACTTCGATGCGGGTCTGTTTACCGACACGCGTCTCGAACCGCACCCGGTAGCCGATGGTATCGCCTACACTTTCATCGCGCAGGTTAGCCATGCGCTGCGCCACCGACCGTGCGGCCAGGCGGCGGGGCTCCAGCATAATGATCTTTTTACCCTGCAGCCAGGGCTCCTCCAGCAGCTCCAGCGGCAGCACGGTGGATTTTCCCGCGCCCGGGGGTGCCTGAAGAATAGCGATGTTGGATTCGGCGAGCCTCGTACGGAGCGCCGGAAGTGTCTCGAGAACTGGATACTGCATTACAGCGGCAAAGGTAATGCACAAGAGTGGGAAGTCCGAAAGAGGCTATTCGACCGGCGGCGAGGTCTGGTCCAGCAGGCGGTAGAGGCAGTAGGTTACATACGCGCCGCTGCCGGGGCCGTACCAGTTCATGAGGCGGGTTTCGTAGTGCTCCCGGTCGTAGTAACGGTCGTTGGTGACGTAGCCGATATAACCACCGTTAAAGCTGGTGACCATGACGTGCTGGCCCCGAACCGCCGCCAGCGAGTCGAGCGGCCTGGTGAGCTCGCCCGAATAGTCACACGGCGTGCCCAGCATGATCAGGTTGCCCATGCGCAGGGTAGTGAGGTATACCGGGTATTCGCCAAAGGCGGCGCGGAACAGCCAGGGTCGTACGCCCCAGTCTTCCAATACTTTGGCATTGGGCCGCGGCAACGCCAGCCGTACGCGGTACATGCCCAGCGTGGTATCGGTCACGGGCTGTAGGGCGCCTCGGTGTGCCTGAAAGGCGTCCTTCAACGTCGTGGCCATCCAATCGATACACGGTTCGCCGAACTCCGGCGCCGCGGCTTTGTGGCTGCCTACGGCGCCCGCCATATACATGGCGAACGTATAGCCCGCCTTCTCCATGGCGTCCACCAATTCACCCGGATAGTCGCGTGACAGCGCCAGGTCTTTCGAGAACAGGCACGTGGCGTGGGCGGTAAAGCTCATCAGCAATAACCGGGTGCTGTCCGTGCGGCGCACTTCCAACACGCGCAGCAGCGAGTCGACACCGCCGTCTTTTGACAGCCGGTTCAGCACGGCGTTCCCGACGGGAATTTCGGCCGTCCGCAACTGCGCGGGCACAAGGTTGGCGGATGCCTTTTGAATGGATTCTTTGATCTTGTGAACAATGAACTGGACGACGGTGTCCTCATAGCTTCCGTACAGGATGCCTGTCGCGCCTTCGCCCCAGTTGCCGATGCTGTTGTGGGTATGCGTGGCGCCGAGATACGTATTGTCGATGTGAAAACCGATGTCCGGCAACTGGCGCTGCAACAACGCACTGACTGTTGGCGGAATGATGAGCAGGTCGGCGCTGACGATGGCGACGCGGGCCGTGCCATTGTCGACCACCATGGTGCGGACGTATATGGAGTCACGCACGCTGCTATATACCTTCCCCATGCGGTTGCCATAGCCGGCCAGGGCGATGGGTGCCGCCGGTGTCAGATTCACCTTCGCATATCCCACGGCGAAGCCTTTCATTTCTTCCGACACGAGGGGCTGTACGCTGTCCAGTCGTTGCATCATGGTTTTGTAGGCAGCCTGCTCGCGCACAGGGGTGCGGCGGAGCGGCACGATGCTCACCAGCAGGAATACGAGGACGATGCCCAGGGTGACGGCAAGGGTGATGCCGGCGTAGCGAAGGATTTTCCGGATGATCATGGCTCCCCAAGATACGGTTTTCAGCTTACCGGGCACAGCCCGGCGTGACGTGCGGGTACAATTTTTCCCTGTATGGAGTATAGTTTCCAGCATTGACAGCGGATTATGAATAGGTTACCCGTGGTATTCGGTTCTTTCTTGAAATGGCTCTGGCCCGGCCGGCGTCAGCACGGTGGCGTGCTGTTACTTTTCTTCAACGCCTTTACCGGCGCGTGTACATTCGGTTCCACACCTCTACGGTGCTTGTTTGGCGTAATGCTGGCAGGTGTGCTCTCGACCGGCTGCGGCTTCGCCCAGCCTATGCAGGATGATTCAACACAGATCTTGCAACATGGCGAATTGCTCTTCCGTCGTCATTGCAACGCCTGTCACAGCGTGCACCGTGAGGTGGTCGGACCCATGCTGGCCAGCGTCACCAAGAAACGCAGCCATGCCTGGCTGATCCGTTTTATCAGCAACTCGGAGCAAGTCATTGCCTCCGGCGACGCATACGCACGCCACTTGTCCGATGCGTATAACAACCAGGTGATGCCGACTTTTTCTATGTTGTCGCAGCAAGACATCGCATCCATCCTGGCGTATATCGAGCATGAGTCACTCGTGCAGGTGGACGAAACGCCGGTACACGACCGCATCACGGTCAAGAGCGATAGCAGTATACTGCGCGGCCGCGTGTTGTTCCGCGACCAGTGCTCGTCGTGTCATTTCATTCACTATGAAGGGCGATATGCCCCGGCCCTGGGCAGCGTCTCCAAGCGCCTACCGCGGGAGTGGCTGATCCCCTTCATTCAAAATTCACAGAAGGTAGTTCGAAGCGGTGACGAATATGCGGAGGCACTTTTCGAGCGTTATCACAGGCGGGTCATGGTCCCGATGAATTTTCTGACTGAAAACGACATTACTGACATCCTGAATTATATTGCATATTCGTCCACAAGCATGGTCGAAACCGTCGCGCCGGAGGAGCGAGCCCATGGGCCGGGCGTGGTCACGAACACGGCCGCTGACGGCGAAGTACCTGATCAAGAAACACGTCCCACGTTTTCTTTGCAGACCACGTCGTGGATGCTGATCACACTGTTCGTTGCATTGACGATTATTGCCGTGATCGGTACCGCCTTTGCTATCAAAATGCTTCGTTCGTTGTGGCGTAAAGATTAAGTTCGACTCCAACCCACTGCCGTCGTCATGTATACACCTTCCCCAGTTTACCGGCGGCTATCACGGTTTGTGGGATATTGGTATCTTTTGCCCAAATTCACCGTATGGT
Organism: Dawidia soli; assembly: GCF_018598185.1. GTDB lineage: Bacteria > Bacteroidota > Bacteroidia > Cytophagales > Cyclobacteriaceae > Ohtaekwangia > Ohtaekwangia soli. Next base: position 145,470 of record NZ_JAHESC010000001.1, on the reverse strand, counting down.
CAAGTTCTATCTGTCTCCTGAAATCACGGCACACCACGCTCCGATCACCTATATCCTGTCCCTATGGGGCAAACACACCGGCTGCGCTGTAACGTTTGCTCCTACGCCCGAGGGCGCCCTTACGATCGGAACATCGGCCGACGCCACCTTCCGCATCGGCGGCGGCTTTCAACCCGACGACTTCCGCCAGGTTGCGCTCAGCCCCATGGGTATGCTGACCGGTACCGACGATCAACCCGACATCTTGCGCACTGCTTTCTACCTCATCAATACCCTGCAGGAATACAACGCCCCGCAACCCGACGCACTGGGCCGCTTCCAGTATGTCAACAGCTACCAGCATCGGCTGAATGTTGCGCGTGAGAACATCGTACAACGTTGCTTTGATGCCGTCTCGAAGGCGGCAGGCGTCGCACCCCGCCGGGAGAAAACACAATTCATGCTCTCACACGACATCGACCTGGTACATCGCGCCGTAATTGAAGACGGCTTTAACGTGTTAAAGAAAGGCCGCATAGACCAGTTCCTGGCCATCCTCATGCGGGCAGCGATGGGCCGCCCCGATTGGCTCAACATCGACCAGATCGTGAAGATTGAAAGCCTTTACGACTGCCGGTCGGTGTTCTTCTGGATCGTAAACCGGGGCGGGCTGAATGCCGACTATACCTTCCACTCGCCGCGCATGCAGCGTCAGTTCCGGGCAGTAACGGCCGGTGGATCGGATAACGGTTTGCACAAGAGCATCTCGGAGGAGTCGTTTGAACAAGAGCTGCAAAAATACGGACCGGGTGCCATTTCCAACCGCTACCATTACCTGAAGTTCCACCTTCCTCAGGCCTATCACGACATCGAGGCTGCCGGCCTGAAGCTGGACGCCAGTGTGGGCTTTGCCGAAGAAGCCGGCTTCCGCAACAATTATGGCCTGCCCTTTAACCCCTATAACTTTCAGACCCAAAAGCCTTTCCCATTTTTAGAAGTACCCCTGCACGTCATGGACCGTACGTACTTTCAATACAAGAAATTCACCCCGGCAGCGGCGGAAAAAGATATTTTAAGCTTTTTTGACCAGCACCGTGAAAATTGCGTGCTTTCCGTGCTGTGGCACAATAACTTCTTTACAAACTATAAGTTTAAGGGCTACCTGGACCTCTACAAGAAAATACTGGCTTATATTCGCGACAATAAACTCAAGACCGTCTCTCAACAGGAGATCATCAACCAGTATTCCATTCACTAATGGCCATAACCATACGCTTACTTCGCGACGACGAAATTCAGTTAGCCAATAACTTTTTTAATGCCATCTACGGAACGAACCGCCCGCTGGTAAACTTCCGATGGGAGTTTCTGGAAGGACCGTTTGGCAAGGCTATTTACGTCGTAGCGATCGATGACAGTGTGACCGACACAACAAAAGTAGTGGGCATTCAGTGCGCTATTCCTATCGAGCTGATCAACGGCCGGGGTGAACGGGTGTTAACCGCCAAGTCGGAAGATACGCTGGTCGACCCCGCGTACCGCGGTCAGAAGATCTTCGAGCGTATGTACGACCTGTTGTTCGAAGCCTGCAAGAACGCCGGCATCCGCTACATCTGGGGCTTCACGCCCGCGAAGAAAGCATTCGAACGCATTGGCTTTGCCATTCCGTTTGCGACGGAGCAAGCCCTGCTGGTATTCCAGCCCATGGCGGCCTATCGTTACCTGAAGAGCCTGAACGAGCAGAACAAGACCCTCGACAAAGTAAAGGTCCTGGGTCTGTGCTTTCTGTCGTGGCTGAAGGGCATAAAGCTTATGTTTACCGGCCGCCTGGCGCTGACCGAGACACCGCTCTCCGGTAAAGACAAAGCCTTTCAAAAACACTATGCCGGTCAGGACCTCTTCACCTTACACGAGACCACTGCATACCTCACCTGGCGCCTGGCGCACAACCCCTTTGGCAATCATTACCGCAGCTATCAATCCGCCGACGGCACGTTTGATGCGCTTGTGAACAGCCGCCCGAACGTGGGGTATATCGAGCAGGTCTTTACCCCTGTCGAAAACCGGCACCATGCCGGCATTCACAGCCTGGTAGACATTCTGCGCAAACAACGTGTGCCGCTGATCCGCACCTTTAACTTTAGTTCTAACGACGTGTTGAAAGCGCAGGGGCGGCAGCTATCGGAAGCGGGGTTTACGTATCTGAAACGAGGCAGCTTTTTTGTCTGGAAGTCTCTGGATGACCAGGACCGTATAAAACCTTCGCAGTTGCTGATCAACCGGTTGTTTACACAGGGGAACCTTTAACGGAACTCTCGGATCAGTGCCGACCCTGGGGCCAATTCAACCATCTCCCCTACAACGCCAATAATTCTGCAACCCTGCTTCTAAACGCTTCTGCTTCATAGTATGCTTCGTCCGGTCGTGTACAAAAGGCTGCAACCTCTCCTTTTCTTATAACCGATATCCCGGCAAGGGTTCCTTCAAATTGCAGGACATAAAAGTCATCGCCCTTCCAAATATCGAGCATAACGGCTCCCGAATCGAATTCATGAGTTTCATATTTTAAGTGAAGGCTCTTGAGTTGTGAAACAACTTCCTCGTACAGGGCAGTACTATTCATAGCGATCTAGGCTTTCACACACAAAAAAGCCCCGGCTTAGTCCGGGGCTTTTTTATGTATATATTAATGCAATAGTCAGTTATTTCTTCTCTACGAGCGCATTCAGATCGACCACGCGCACCTCCACACGTCTACCCTCCTCTTTCGAAGCCGTAGCCGTAGTCTGCGATGCACCGTAGCCCTTTGCTACAATGCGGCGGCGTACAACGCCCTTGTGGTTGAAGTAGTCCAGCACGGCGATCGCACGCTTGTTCGAGATCTCGCGGTTCAGCTCTTCGCTGCCTTCTGCTGAAGCGAAGCCCGAGATCTCGACGCCCAGGTCGGGGAACTTGCTGAGCTCGGCCAGAACGGCGTCGAGCTGCGTGTTATATTGGGCTTTCAGGTCGCTCTTACCGGCGTCGAAGTAAATCTTGACAAACTTGGTGAGCGACGCTTTGTCAAAGGTCGATTTCTTCACAGCGTTCTCCTTCTGTTTTTTGGCTTCTTCCGAGAAGCTGAACGTGGGCAGCGAGAAGATGGTCTTGCCGTCGATCTTCTTTTGCTCGAACTTGCTTTCGTCGCTTTCGTCGTAGTAATAGGTACGTGACGCTACCTCGATACGGGAGTTTTCCTTCTCATTGAAGTTTACGTCCTCGATCGGGTTCTTCATCTGGATCAGGTCCGTGAGGTAGTCGATACCTTCTTTATCGCCGGAGGCCATCAGGTCCAGCATCAGGTCGTATACATCGACGTTACCCCCTTGTACCAGTTTGGCTTCGTGTGTTTTACGCAGGTCGGCCTTTACGTCCTGGTCTGTGTCGTAGAAGGCATTCTTAACTTCTACCTCCTGCCCTACGACGACGTCAAATTGTTTGATGGTACGCAGGTTGATCATCTGGTACAGCTCGTAGAAGTACGTCTGGTTCGGAATGTTGATGTTCAGCGTATAGGGCAGGAAACCTTCCGATTCGATCACCATGTCGTAGTTCTTCGACGGCGGCAGAATGACGAGGTAATTGCCCGTCTTGGGATCGGGATCGTATACGAAGTCGAGCTTCTTGCCGGTGCTGTTGTCGATCAGGTAGATCTTCGTCGGCATGGGTTTACCGGTTTCGGCATTGAGGATCTTACCCTTGATCATCGTCAGCGGAATGTCAGCCGATGATGCCGGCATGTCGAGGTAATAGATGTCCTGGCCGCCATGGCCGCCTTTGCGGTCCGATGAAAAATAGGCACGGGTACCGTCGGCGATCAGGGTAAAATAATTGTCGTTGGCCGTGGTGTTCACGGGGTAGCCCATGTTCTCGGGCGACGACCATTTCTCACCGACCAGCTTCGACATAAAGATGTCGCGTCCGCCCATGGAGTTGTGGCCGTTCGAGGTAAAGAACAGCGTTTTCTGGTCGGGGTGAATGAAGGGCGCATCTTCGTCTGCCTTGGTGTTTACGGGAGCCCCCAGGTTTACCGGTGCGGTCCAGCTGCCATTTGCCTGCAGCGTGGTCCTGTAGATGTCCAACCCGCCCTGGCCGCCGAGGCGGTCGCTGGCGAAGTAAATGGTCTTGCCGTCGGGCGTGATGCTGGCGGTAGACTCCAGGTATTTGGGGGTGTTGATGTTTGGCGTCAGCAGCGAAGCCTTTGACCAGGTGTCGCCTGTTTTGGTGATCTGATACAAGCCGCCCGGATCGGTAGCACCGCCCATGAAGACGATCATCTTCTGGCCGTCGGCTGAGATGCCGGCTGTACCGACGTTGTAGTTGTGGGCGAGCGGAATCTGTTTTGGCTCCGTCCAGCTGCCGTTGTTGTTGTAGGATATGTATAGCTCTTCGATGAACTTGTCGCCGGTGCGGGTCTTGCCCGTGTTGGGGCGCAGGGCCGTATAGGCCATTACGCTTTCATCGGCCGACACCACGGGGTTGTACTCCGTGTATTGGGTGTTGATCATCGAGTTGAAGTAGTTCACTTTAAAGTCGCGCGGCACCGACATCAGGGCCATGGCGTTGGAGCATGTGCGAATGGCGTCGTCGGCCTGCGCGATGGCCTTTTTGTCGGCCTTGTTGCTCAGTTGGCGGAACCTGGTGAAGCTCTCGAGCGCTTTGGGCACGTTCTCATCCTTGAGGTAAAGATCGCCCAGGTCGTAGTGCAACGTGGTGGGTATGCTCTTGCCGTTGGCGACGGCATACTCGAAGTACGGGATCGCTTTGATCTGTTCGGTCAGCTCGGGAGACTTCTGGTAACAAACACCAGCCCGGTAGTGTACCATAGGATCTTTTTCGCCCGCCTGGATGGCTTCCTGGTACTTGGCCAACGCGGCCTCGTAGCTCTTGATTCCGAAATAGCGCTCGGCTTCCGCCAGCGATTTGTTGCTTTGCGCAAACAAGGATCCTGTTGCAAAAAATAAGCTGAGCAACAGATAAATACACTTCTTGATCATAAGAAACTCGGTTCTATTTTGGTTTTCAATACTACAAAGAATATGGACGACTTTAAGCACATGGCGTGCCACAGATTCGTCGTTTTGGGAAGTAAACCTACATGCATGCTGCATCGCCTGCCCGGTTAACCCTTCTGACGCAAAACCACCCGGTCGATATCCGTTCGACGAAAAGTGGGGTAAAATCCGGTTTTTACTTCCGAATATAAAGTATCACTTGAGGTTACAAAGTTAAGAAGTTCGGAACTAATGTCTTGCAGAGGTACTAAAAAAGTACTACATGGTCTCTGATTATAGGATATTCCCTGAAATATCCCGACTTTTATGGCTATCCGTCGAATTGGCATGAAAGCACAAATACTGCGTTTTCTGGATGTTGAGTATGGTGAGGGTAGCCGGGTGGCCCTCCTCCTGATCATGAGTTTCTTCATGGGCATGTTCCTGGCGACTTTCAGCGTGGCATCCCAGACGCTGTTCCTGAAATACTTTGACGAGCAGCGCGATCTGCCGATCGCCCTGTTGGTATCCGGTGCTTACGCACTGGCAGCCACTGCGTTATACAATTTTTTTCAGAACCGCATTCCTTTCCAGCGGCTGGCCGCTTTCAGCCTGACGACCATCATTATCCTGACCGCCTTTATCGAGTTTGGCGAGTCGGCGCTCCAGGACTCCGAGAGCATCTACTTCTTTGGTTTTACCGTACTGGCACCGTTTTCTTTCATCATCTATCTCATCTTCTGGGGCTCGTTCGGCCGTGCGTTCAACCTGCGGCAGTCCAAACGCCTCATCGGCACGGTAGACCTGGGCGCTATGATCGCTTCTTTTATTGCCTTCTTCTCGATCACGCAGTACCTGCAGGCCGAAAACGCGGACACCGAAAATCTATACTCCGTGGCACTGGTCAGTATCCTCGCCTTTACGGTTTCATTTTTATACCTGTCCATCAAGTGGCTAAACAAGCGACGTACGTTTGCCGAAGAGAAGACGATCTATAAGAAGCTTGTCATCGGCGACTTTATTCAAAACCGGTACATCTTGTACATGTCGTTGTTTGTCGTGGTATCGATGCTGGCGGCGAACTTCGTGGACTATTCCTTCCTGAACGTTACCACGCTGTACATGGACGAAAGCCGTCTGGCGAGCTTCATCTCCTCCTTCGAGATGACGATCGTGATCTTCGGGTTCCTGTTCCAGACGATCGCCACCGACCGCATCATCCGCGAGTACGGCATGCGGATCTCGCTGCTGGTAACGCCGGTGCTCATCGGCCTGTTTACCGTGGCCGCGTTGATCCTGGGTGCTGTCTTTGGCTATTCCCCTCAGGACAACCTGTTTGTGGTGTTCTTCCTGATCATCTCCATCAGCAAGCTACTGATCCGCTCGCTGAAGGACTCGCTGGACAACCCCACCTTTAAGTTATACCTGCTGCCGATCGAAAGCCATATCCGCATCGACGTGCAGACCAAGATCGAAGGGCTTGTGACCGCCTTCGCCAGCTTGCTGGCGGGTGCGTTGATCTTGCTGATCAACCGGGTTGAAATATTCGACCTGTTATACATCACGCTGTTTACGGTGCCCCTGCTGGCCTTCTGGTTCTTCGTCGCCAACCGTATGCACTCCAGTTATCGCCATACTCTGCAAAACGCCCTTGTGCGCAGTAAGGGCACCGGTTCGCGTCAGCGCGAAAAGGAGTATAACCTCAGCACAGTATTAGAGAAAGAAGTCAACAGCACGGCAGAAGATAAAGTGCTCTACGGTTTAACGCTCATGGAGAAGCTGGAACCGGCTGTGTTCGAGAGCACCATCACCCGCCTGGCCGAACGGCCGCTGTCGGCGGCGGTGCGCAAGTTCGCGCAGGAAAAGATCCAGTTGCTGGGGCTTACCGCCGAAATCGAAAAGAGCGAGATCCGTACCCTGGCCGAGAAGGCCTATGGCGAATTGGAGGATGGCGATGTGCTTTCCATCGCCCCGGAAAAGTTATTGCGTCTGAGTAAATCCGTGCGTCAGGCCGATCGCCTCTTGGCGGCCAAGCTGCTGCGCAAGCTGATCGGCCCCAAAACGATCTTCGTGTTACTCGAGCTGCTGCGCGATGCCGATCCGCGCGTGCGTTACGAAGCGCTTTATACTGCGCGCAAGGTAAAACGGCCGGAGACCTGGCCGATCCTGATCGAGCTGTTAGGCTCGCCCTGGTATAGCCACCATGCTTCCGCCGCCTTGCAAGAAGCGGGCGAGCCGGTACTGGCGGCCCTCGAGGCGGCCTTTCACAAGTCGGGCCAGAGCGACCTGGTCATGCTGCGCATTGTGCAGATCATGGGCCGCATCGGCGGGCGCCATGCGCTGGAGCTGCTGTGGAGCAAAGCCGATTATCCCGACAAACGTATTGTCAAACAGATCCTGTTCTCCCTGCGGTTCATCAACTACCAGGCTAAAGGCCGTGAGCTGCGCGACGTGATCAACCTGCTGGAAACCGAAATGAGCAAGGCCATCTGGAACATGGCGGCCCTGCACGAGCTGCCGGAAACGGAAACATTCCAGTACCTGCGCGAAGCGTTGGAAGAAGAAGTGGCCGAGAACTACGACCAACTCTACATGCTGCTGTCGATCCTATACGATCCGCAGTCCGTGCAGCTGGTGCGCGACAACATCGAAACCAACGACCCCGACAACATTGCCTTTGCCATGGAGCTGCTCGACCTCTTTATCGATGCCGAGCTCAAGCCCAAACTGCTCCCCCTTCTGGACGACTCGCGCACATCGGTCAAGCTCAAGGCGCTGCAGCTATACTTCCCGCGTGAAAGTTATAACCCGGTACAGGTCATCAATTATATCCTGAACCGCGACTTTAACCTCAACAACCGCTGGACCAAGGCGTGTGCCATTCACGCCGCAGCCTTCCTGCCGGAGTTCCGCATCAGCCGCGGACTGGTGGCGCAAATGTTCAATTCGGACAGGCTTCTGCAAGAGACCGCCGCGTGGGTGATCTACCACAAAGATCAGCAGGCGTATCAGGCCATCCTGGACCGGCTGCCGGAGCGTGACAAGAAATTTATCGATTCGTCGATCGAGAACAACCGCCTGCTGGACGGCCTCAACGACGGTTTTTTCCTGTGGATCGAAAAAGTTATGTTCATCAAGCAGGTGCCGGCTTTCCGGTCGATACACGGCTCGTTGCTGGCCGACCTGGCGGACAAGATCATGCCGCTGGACTTCGATCCGGGCGAGCGCATTCGTTTGAATGGTGAAGACCACAATGCGCCGATCCTCATTGCGGCACACGGCGAGATCGTGCTGCGCCACGCCGGCGAGACTGTGGCCCACCTCAAGAAAGGTGACATCCTCGGCGAACTTTTTAGCGACACTGCCGTAAAGGCATCCGAAGCCGTCGCGCCCGGGCGAGCCGTTGCCTTCCGGATCAACGCCATGGACTTCTATTTTGTCATGGCCAACCACCACGAACTGGTGCAGGGGCTCATCAAGAACCTGAAAGAAGAACAACCCACGCCGATCGAATAATACCCTAAACGCATCATCTATACCGCATCTATACCAAAAGACCATGCCCTTCGATATTGACGTATTAATTGTCTATGCTGACCGCGACAATGAACCTGCCCACGCCGGTGAGCCCGGCTGGGTAACGCAGTTCCGCAAGTTCCTGGAGCTGATGCTAACCCAGGTGCTGGGCGAAAAACCGAACGTACAGCTCAAAAGCGAATCGTCGCTGCGTGGCGGTGTAGATAACGCGGCCGTGTGGGTGGCGCTGCTCTCGCAGGATTTTGTCCAGTCGGGCCGTTGCTTAGATCATATAGAAGCCGTCTTTAAACATGCCGGCACCGAGGCCCGCAGCCGCGTCTTCAAAGTATTCAAGACCCCGCTCAACGTGCAGGATCAGCCGCCACGGCTGCGCGAGCTGCTGGGATATGAAATGTACCAGCTGGATCCCGACTCCGGCGAGATCCGCGAGTATACCGATTACTTCAGCACCGAGGCTGAGCGTCAGTATTGGATGAAGATGGTCGACCTGGCCTACGACATCTACGAAACGTTGCTGCGCCTGCGCAACAGCACCTCACCTACCGAAAGTAAAAACCTGTACAAACGCAAAACCATCTACCTGGCCGAAACGGCCCACGACCTTTCGGTACAGCGCAACATCATCAAACGCGAGCTGCAGCGCCACGGCTACACGGTGTTGCCCAACCAAACGTTGCCGGGCAGCGTACAAGAGCTGGAGCGCCTCGTGCGCCGCGACCTGGACGAGTCTGCGCTTTCGATCCATTTGATCGGCAATGCCTATGGCGAAATACCCGAGGGTTCCGACCGCTCGCTCGTAGACATTCAGAATAAGCTGGCGGCTGAAAAAAGCCTGCAAACAAAAGAGCATGCCCAGGCCTTCACACGCCTGATCTGGATCTCGCCGCACCTGGCCCACGCCAGTGAAAAACAAAAAGGTTTTATCGAAACCATCAAGCGCGACGTCGAAGCGCAGGAAGGTGCCGAAATATTGCAAACCCCGCTCGAGGATTTCAAGAACATCATGCGGGAAGAGCTGGAAGAAGCGGGCGGCAAGCGTGTGTTTGCCGAGACCAGCGGGCGCTCGATCTACTTTATGCACGACAAAGTAGACCACCGTGAGGCGAAGCCCCTCATCGACGTGATCAGACAGTCGGGCTTTGAAGTGCTAGTACCCTCCTTTGAAGGAGACCTGCTGGACCTGCGTCAGCAGCACATCGACCACCTCTGCAACCTCGACGGCGCCATCATCTATCAGGGAAAAGTAAACGAACAGTGGGTGCGCATGAAAGCCCTGGACCTGTTAAAGGCGCCTGGTTTTGGCCGGCGCAAGCCCATCGTAGCAAAAGCGATCGTGACAGCACCCGGTGCCAGCCTCGACCCGGCCGGTTTTAAGAGTCAAAACCTGCAGGTCATAGAAGAAGATGCAAACAGACCGCTGGAGTCCCTGAAGAACTTTTTACTTGAATTTAACGCCTGATCATGCACGCTGTAGCAGAAGACAGTTTAACGGCCAACCCCTTCCCCGGGCTGCGGCCGTTTAAGATCGAAGAGAGCCACCTCTTCTTTGGCCGCGAGGGCCAGAGCGACGAGGTGCTGCTCAAGCTTTCGAAGAACCGCTTCGTCGGCGTGATCGGTCCCAGCGGTAGCGGTAAGTCGTCGTTTATATACTGCGGCGTCATGCCCATCCTCTACGGCGGCTTCCTGACCGATGCCAGCCCCAACTGGGAAGTGGTCGTTACCCGTCCGGGGGCAGGCCCCATCGATAACCTGGCCGAGGCGTTGTTAAAGAACAACCGCGAGTATCTCAAAGCCGACGCCGAAGAGAAACGCATCAAGCGCACCATCTTCTCGACGTTGCTGCGCAGCAGCTCCCTGGGGCTGGTGGAAGCGATCGAACAAACGCGCAAGGACGCTGACGTGAACTACCTCATCCTCGTCGACCAGTTCGAGGAGCTGTTCCGCTTTAAAGAAGGCCTCGATGCCAACTCGGTGAACGAAACGCTGGCGTTTGTCAACCTGTTGATGGAAGCGGTGAACTATCCCGATGCGCCGGTATACGTGGCCATCACCATGCGTTCCGACTTTATCGGCGACTGCGCGCAATTTCCCGAGCTTACGCGTAAGATCAACGACAGTCACTACCTCATTCCCCAACTTACCCGCGACCAGAAACGCAAGGCCATCGAAGGCCCAGTAGCCGTGGGAGGTGCCCTGATCGCGCCGCGCCTGGTGCAGCAGTTGCTGAATGACCTCGGCGACAACCCCGATCAGCTGCCAATCCTGCAACACGCGCTGATGCGTACGTGGACCTACTGGTCAAAGTACCGCGACTTTGACGAAGAGCCGGTAGACCTGAAACACTACGAGGCCATCGGCACGATGTCCGAGGCCCTCTCCCAACACGCCAACGAAGCCTACGACGAGCTTTCCGAAGACGAGAAGCGCATCTGTGAAATGATGTTCAAGGCCATCACGGAAAAACGGGGTGAGAACTTTGGCATCCGTCGGCCTACCAAGTTGCACGAGATCGCGGCGATCTCGGATGTGACCGAAGAAGATGTTATTGCGGTGATCGATCGCTTTCGCGAACCGGGGCGTTCGTTGCTGACGCCGGCCGCGGGCTCGCCGATCTCGTCGAAGTCCATGGTCGATATCTCGCATGAGAGCTTGATGCGGATCTGGGTGCGCCTGAAGAACTGGGTAGACGACGAAGCCGAAGCCGTGCAAATGTATACCCGCCTGGCCGAGGCCGCTGCGATGCACCAGGTAGGCAAGGCCGGCTTGTGGCGCCCGCCGGATCTCCAGCTGGCGCTGAACTGGCAGGCCAAACACAAGCCCACCCTGGTGTGGGGACAGCGTTATAACCCGGCCTTCGAGCGTACCATGATCTTCCTGGAGTATTCGCGGAAGGAGTGGGAAACCGAGCAGCGCATCAAAGAGCTGGAGCAAAAGCGCAAGCTCAAACGCGCCCGGGTCATCGCCCTGATCATGGCTACGGCCGTGGTGATCTGTTTGTTGTTCCTGATGTATGCGTTCGTGCAGAAGGCACGTGCCGACGAGCAGTTCCAACTGGCGCAAGTACAGCGCCTCAAGGCAGAGAATAACGCCAAAGAGGCCGAGCGTCAGAAAGGCGTAGCCGAAGAAAAACAACGCGAAGCCGAACGGGCCACGGCTGCCGCCCTTTCCGCCAAGGAAGCCGAAGCCAGGCAACGCGAGCTCGCCCAGCAGGCCGAACGCGCCGCGGTGGAAAACGCCGAGCTTGCCAAACGCAATGCGGCCGAGGCCCGCAAGAATGCCGAAGAGGCACGCCTCAACGCCCTGCGCGCGCAGACCAACGAGAAGTTTGCCAAGGAGCAGGAGCTCATCGCCATTCAGAACGCCAAGGAAGCCATGCGGCAGCGTTACATCGCCCAGGCCAAAGCCATGGCGGTGAAGTCGAAGGAATTGAACGACATCGAGCAACAGGCGCTGATCGCCCAGCAAGCCTATAAGTTCAACTCGGAGCACGAAGGGTATATCTACGACAACGATATCTACAACGGCCTCTATGCCGCGCTGAAGAAGCAGGATCACCCGCTGACCAAAAGCCTGGAAGCGCACGAACGGGGTGCGGCCCGTGCCCTTATGTCGGCTCCGACAGGCAACCATTTGTTCTCGGCGGGCAGCGACGGCAAGATCATCCGCTGGACCGAACAAGGCAACCAGTGGAAGTCAGAGGTGCTGGTGAAACAAAACAACTACCAGTATTATACCCTCGACATCAGCCGCGACGGCCGTTGGCTTGTGGCGGCCGGTCTGAATACCCTCAGCGAGTCGCGCAACTTTGTCGAGCTCTATGACCTCGATAACATCGGTAGCGCTCCCAAGCGCATCGACGGTTATACCTATGCCATCGAGAACCTGCGCTTTACACCCGACGGTAAAGGCTTCTATGCCCGTGATAATTCCGGCAAGAGCATCCGCTACAGCGACCTGAGCACCAGCCGCGAGGTCATCGCCGCGCCGGTGAAGATCAACGCCATCGACCTGAGCGCCGACGGTTCGCAACTGGCGGGCGCCGGCGACAACGGCAGCATGTTCCTGTGGGATACGCGTAACAACTATGCCCCGGTGGAAATAAAAGCGCTGGGTGCACACCTGTCGTCAGTAGCCTTCGGGCCGGAAGGCCGCCGCATTGTGCTGGGTGACAACACCGGTATCGTGAAGATCTTCGACTATCAGGCCAATATGGTGATCCGCGTACTGTCGGGGCACACGTCGGAAATCGCCGAGATCCGCTTCAACCACGCGGGCAACTTCCTGGCTACTGCCAGCAAGGATAAGACGGTGCGCCTCTGGAACCTGAACCACCTCAAGGAGCAGCCCATTGTGCTGAGCGACCATAGCGATTGGGTCTGGAGCGTAGCCTTTACGCCCGACGACGAGCAACTGCTCGCCAGCATCCATAGCTCTGTGGAGACGGTGAAGGGCGTCGAGCACACCATACACGCATGGCCGACCAAAATACCGGTCATGGCCGACATCCTCTGCGGACGCGTACGGCGTAACATCAGCAAAGATGAGTGGGAGATCTTCGTGGGGGACGACCTTCCCTACGAGTCTACCTGTGCCGCGCTGCCACCCAACAATGACTAATGCCGATGAAAAGATCTATACCTCTCGTTCTCCTGATGCTGTTCATGTCGCTGGAAGGATATTCTCAGCTGGTTTCCTGCTCGCAGACCTTGCGGCTGGCGCGCTCGACGTATGAGCAGGGCCGCCTGCATGAAATCCCGGCGCTGCTTGCCAAATGTCTTGCCGGAGGCTTCTCCCAGCAAGAGAAAGTGGAAGCCTACAAGCTGCTTTGCCTGTCGTATATATACCTGGAAGAGCCACAAAAGGCAGACGAAGCCATGCTCAGCCTGCTGCGCACCGACCATTACTTCAAGATCAATCCGGGTACTGATCCGGCGGAGTTCATTGCGCTCTACAACACCTTTCGCACGCATCCCATTTACCGTATCGGTGGCAAGCTGGGCGTCAACGCCAGCGCTCCAAACGTCGTCACGGCGGTGGAAGCCAACGATGGCGAAAGCAAATACAACCGTCAGATCGGCTTTCTGGTGCACGTGTCGGGTGAGATCCCGCTGACCGACAAGCTGATACTGAACCCCGAGCTTGGCCTGGCACAGCGCAACTTCGAGTATACCAACCACGTGAGCTTTACCGACACGACGTTTACGACTACCGCCGAGGAAAAACAGACCTGGATCACACTGCCTGTAACGTTGCGCTATCAAATAGCGCGCAAATCGTTTATGCCCTACGTGGGCCTGGGCGTAGAAGCGGCATACCTGGTGAACGCTTCGCTGAACGGCAACCGCACCCGCCAGGGCTTCCAGTTCATTGAAGACAAATCGTTTGACCTGAAGCCGCAACGGGAGCAATTCAACATCAGCGCCGTGGCCACGGCGGGCGCACACTTTCCGCTGGGCAGCGGCTTTGTCGTGACCGAGCTACGGTTTGTGTACGGCATCACGAAAGTGAATTCCGACAAGACCGCCTTCGCCGTCGACAGCAGCCTGCCTTTTGAATATGGCTACGCCGACAGCGTCTATAAATTAAACTCTTTGTCGATCACGGCAGGGTATGTATACAACATCTTCAACCCCAAAAAACTGAACAAACGAAAATGAGGGTACGCATTATACTCTGCGGGCTTGGGCTTTATTTCTGGGGTTGCAACAACATCGAGGACGCTTCGCCTTCCGACCGCAGCACCTTTATGCATTTTTATGAGGCCCCGCACAACCTGTACGGGGTGCAGGCCGAACCGCTTGCCGACGGGTATATCATCGTGGGGAACGAGCTGCTGGCCAATGGTAACCAAAACGGCTACATCATCCGCACCGACAGCCGGGGCCAACGGGTTGCCGACGATGTGGTCCTGGAAGGCGGCTCGATCAGTGATGTGAAGGTGACGGCCGACGGTTACTACGTAATCGGCGATAGTATAAAGTCCAACCTGGAGTCGGGCGACGTGTCGGTGTTCGACCTCGTGGTATACTCCGCTCGCCTGTTCAAGCTGGACTTAAACGGAAACATCGTGAAAAAGCTCGTCATTGCCGACCGCGAGAACGCTACCAACATGACCGATATACACGGTGGTGCCCTGACGTTAAACGAACAGGGCCAGGTCGTGGTATTGGGTACCTTGCGCAAGGCGGGTGCTGCGACGACCGAAAACCCGTATCTGACGGTGCTGGAACCACAGGGGCTGAATACCGTGTGGACACGCACGTACGACGTACTGGAACGCGATTATGTCAATACCCGCGCGGTACACGTTGCCCCGTCGGGCACGATCATCTGGGCTACGGCATTGCTGCGTGAAAATCAGAACTTCTCACGCTCGTTCCTCGGCATTCCCTATATCCAGGAGAATTCCACATTTGAGAACTTTGCCCAGTTCGGCGAACAGACAGAACAACAACTCTACGCACACGATATACAGCCTGCCGCTTCGGCGACGTCCGGCTTTGGTGTGATCGGCACGTATGCCACGCCGACGGGCGCCAACGCGAATATGTTCTTTCTGCGGGTCACGCAAACCGGTGGCATTATACCGGGCAGCGAGCGTTACTTCGACGGCATCCTGTCGGCAGAAAATGCGACGGTGGGTGAAGGCGATTCGCAAAGCGAGGATACGGGCGATGCGCTGACGGCCACGCGCGACGGCGGTTTTGTACTGGCCGGCTCGATGCTCACCACCCCGGCACGCGGCAAGGGTGGAAAAGATATATTCCTGGTAAAGGTGGACGCTTTTGGCAATGTGTTGTGGAATAAAATCCTGGGCGGTACGGGCAACGAAACTGTCAGCAGCATCCGCGAAACCGCCGATGGCGGTTTACTTCTGTGTGGCGCCAACGAGGTATCCGGTTTGTCTTCGATCTTTATTATCAAGACCGACGCAAACGGTGAACTGACACAATAACCCGTTTTGCCGGTGGCTGCGGCCTGCCGGCAAGACGATCATTCCGACGCTATAGTTTAGTACAAATATTTTATTGTTTTCACGCATGTATCATTCTACTCTGAGAAGGTGTTTTACGGTTCTGCTCGCACTGACGGGTCTGTCTGCTTTTGCGCAGCCCGCCAATTACCCCACGGGCTTAGTAGCTACAACACTTAGCGCCACCTCCATCAGGATCGACTGGGTGGGGTCGGCGGGTAGCCCTGCGCCCACGAACTATGTCATCTATGTCAAGAGCTCTACGGGCACCATTACGCCCCCGACAGACGGTACGTTGTTGCCGAACGACGCGAGCTACGGCGACGGAGCGGGCTTTGAGCACGTAGCTGCGGCGGCCAGTACATTCACCTTTAACGGTTTGCCCACAGACGAAACCTTTACGTTCGTGATCTACCCGTACATAACAGGCGGCACACCCGATCCCGACTATAAGACCGACGGTACCGCGCCTTCTGTTACCGGCTCGACCAAAGCGCCCGTCATGGTATCTACCACGCCGGCCAGCAACATCACGGTGAACAGCGCCGACCTGGGCGGCGAAGTCGGCTCCGCGCCCAACAACATTACCGAACGTGGCACGGTATGGAAAAACGGCTCCGGTGTAACCCTCGGCGACAACAAGCTGGCCGAGGGCGGCACGGGCACGGGCACCTTCACGGACAACCGCGGCAGCCTGCCATCCGGGGTAAGAATCTATTACCGGGCGTATGCCACAAACGCTGTTGGCACTACGCTGTCGCCCGAAGCATCATTCTTTACGTATTCTACCGCGCCGGTCTCACAGCCCAGCATCACTGCAGAAGCCCAAAGCACGACCGAGATCAGACTGACATTCCCGGCGGCCAGCACGATCTCAAGCGCAGTGGGGTATATCATTCTCCGTACGACAGGCTCCGCCCCCACGGCGGCCAGCATCCAGGACGGTATTGCTCCCGGCTCGCTGAACCTGAATGGCGCCACGCTCGTGACGACCATTACCAACACCAGCACAACGACCTACACCAATACGGGGCTCACCCCCAACACGCGTTATTACTATGCGGCTGTACCGTTTAACTGGAACGGCACGGACCCCGAGACCTATAACTATCGCGGCGGCGCATTCAATACCGACGACGATGTGACGCTGTCGAGCGCCTCCACGGTGGTGTTTACCAACGGCTCCACCGCTTCAACGCCCATCGCTTACCGGACTTACCAAAACGGCAACCTGAACAACGACGGCAGCAACAGCATTCAGCTGGCCACCTTCCAGCTCCGCGATGGTGGTGCATCGAACAATGATGCCGACACGAAGCCCACGCTGCTCAAGAGCATTACCTTCAGTATCACCAATGCTGCGAACCTGCGCCGGGTAGCGTTGTACAACGGTACGACGGAAATCACCGGCACCGAGCAGGATGCGGCGAACACGGTAACCTTCACGGCCAACAGTGCTATTCAGGCAAACGACAACGGCAACACCAGCTTCTCGATCCGTGCTACCTTTAAAACGTCTGTCACCGACAATCAAACGATCCACTTCACCGTCACCGGTGTCACGACCGATCCGGGCACGCCGGGCTCCAACTTTGCGGCGGCCAACGGGGGCGGCGCTGCTTCGTCGCCGTCTACCGACAACAAGATCAATGTGGTAGCTTCGAAGTTCCTGTATACATCGATACCGGGTACGCCCCTGAGCACCGGTACCGACTTCGACCTCATCGTACATGCCGTCGATGGCGGCCCGTACAATAACCGGGACCTGGACTATAACAAACAGGTAACGCTCGAAGTGAGCGGTGGCACCGGCACGCTACAGCCTGGCGGCACCAACATGACCCCCCATCTGCTGAATGGTGAGTACGAATGGTCGAACGTCTCGTTCGCTGTTGCCGGCACCTACGCCCTTCGGGTGACCGATGATAATTACAATCCCGATCCCGACCTGAACGAAGTTTCCGGCAACGTAACGATCACCAGCGCGGGGGTCAACATCACTCCACCCCCATCAACCCTAAACCTGTGCTTTGGCGGTATCGCTCAACCGCTTGGTAATATCGTGATCGCGGAGACTGATGTGACCGACTTCTCCAACTCCGGTACGGTGTCGCTGGCTTTGCCCCCGGGCTTTGTCTTTGATCAGACTGTTACCACCCAACCCACTATTTCTCCGGCTGGGAATGCCGATATCTCGAGTCCCTCGAACCTGAGCTATCCCGCCACAAACGTGGTGGAGTTCAGCTATACCGTCAGCGGAATGGACAAGCTTTCGACCATCACCATCACGGGATTAAAAGTTCGGTATACAGGGACTACAGCAAGCTCGGGTAACATTACCCGTCTGGGTGGTACAGCCAATATTGCGGGCGACCAGGTGAGTGATGCCAAATCTCACGGGGCTGTTTCCGCTGCTTCGGGCACCGCCCCTTCGCCTTTCACGTTTACAGTGGCTGCGCTCGCCGGTGAGGTGCCGGTAGCGCCTACGCAGAAGCGTTTTAGCAAAAGCGCCAACGCCGTACGCCTGATCGGCCAACCCGCCGGCGGCGTTTTCAGCGGCCCCGGGGTGACCTTTACCAGCGGCGAGTATCGCTTCAATCCCTCCACCCTCTCTGCCGATACGTATACCATCACCTATACGTACAAAGACGGTACGGCCCAGCAATGCGAATTCGTGCATACCGAAGATTTCGAGGTATACGTCACGAACATCACCAACCTCGAGCTGGAGTACTGTAACAATGCAGCACAATCTCCGGCACTGAGCGTAAGCCCGTCTTATATCACGAGCAAGTATGGTGCGGGGTATTCATTCCAGAAATTCGTGTATTTCGATCCCTCGGTAGGCCAAACGGATATCACGGTACCGGCTACCAATATCTTCGACCCCAAGCAAGCGGTATACCAGCCGATCTACGCGCAGACGGCGACCATCTACGGGACCTATGGCATCTGGATCGGCTTTGTGGTCTCCAACGGTGTGTCGACTTTTCCGGAGTGGCAGCTGGTGCCCATCAAGCAGGCACCGGCAGTGAACTTTTTTATTCCCAAGACCCAGTTCTGCTCGAACGAGGCTCCGGTGATCCTGACGGGCGATCCTGCTAACTCGGATACACCCACCGACGACTTCTTCACTGCGACCGGTACTGCCGTGACTTCCGTGACATCGTCTGGTACACCGCGTGTGTGGTCGTTCAACCCAGCATCGGTTACCGGCGTTACCACTGCTACGCCGGTGACATTCAACCTGACCTATACATACCGCGACCCGAATACGGGTTGCCAGAACACTTCTGCGCCTCAGTCCATCAAAGTAAGCGCTCGTCCACCGATCGTACCGACGGCAAGCATAACGCCCGGAACCTCAATCGAAGTTTGTCAGGGCGGGACCATAGGTTCGTTCGCGGCCACCGAGATCACGGGTACTTCCTATTTTTGGTACTCCAACAACCCACCTACTACCCTCGTTGGCGCCGGTAATACATTTGTGCCACCCGTCAGCAATCTCATTGTCGGCACGGCCAATTTTTATGTTACACAAAGCATCAACGGTTGTGAAAGCACACAGGCTCCCCGGTCGCTGTCGGTGCAGGTAAAGGCCAGCCCCGCGGCACCGGCCGCGGATTTCAACCGCGAGTATTGCCAGTTCCAGAACATACCCAGCAGTGAGCTGCAGGTGACCGGTACGGCCGTGAAGTGGTACGATGCCAACAACGTCCTGATACATACCGGCGGCAGCCCGTCTGCGGCAAACCTCGAGATCGACAATACCGTTCCCGGGCCCTATGGATTCTTTGTGACCCAGACGGTGGCGGGCTGCGAAGGTGCTCGCACAAAAGTAGGCGTTACCGTAAAACCGTTGCCGAACCTGGACATCCTTCCGACCACGGGCGATCCGTTGAAGATCTGTGTAACCGGTGGCGCGCAAACCTATCAGGCCACGGACAATGGCGCCGCCGCCTCGAACGGCACCTGGTCGGGTACCGGCATTACGTCGGCCCTGGTACCGAACGCCGCGGCCGGCACCGTGCAGCTCAATGCCGCGGTGTTGTCACCGGGTGATTATACGCTTCACCTGGTGTATCAGAATCCGGTAACCTCATGCTCCAACACCAAGGACCTCGCGCTGCGGGTACTTCCCACAATCGACCCCGACTATTCTATTGGTACGGCCTGTAACGGCTTCCCTGTAAGTATCACCAATAACTCGACGATCGTCCCGGCTAACGCCACGGCTACCATCGCCTCCACCAGCTGGATCTTCGGCGACGGGGCTTCGCTGGTAGCGGGCAGTGGCGCGATCCCGGCCGGTACGAACAACGGCAAAACGACCGGTACATACTTCAGCCCGGACCATATCTTTAACGGGATGGGTAACTTCCTGGCCCAATTTACCATGGTCACTTCCGATGGCTGTGTTATCACACCGCCGCAGATCCCGATCACGATCAACCCGATTCCCGACGGTTTCTTTGGCTGGCGTAACGTATGCGTAGACCCTTCCGGCGGCTCGGATACAGAATTTCTCGCCGGTACCAGCAACATCACAGAGGCCAACATCCAGTCATACGACTGGACCTTCGCCAAACACAACCTGCTCGCGATCGGCAGTGCAGGCACAGGCAAAGCGCCCCATGTAAACTATACATCTGTGGGTGCTGACACGGTGCGTTTGATCATTACTACGACAGCGTCGTGTAAGGATACGATCCAAAAGCCGGTGTACATGGTACCTTCCTTCGGCCTGGTGACGGAAGAGACCGCCTATACACAAGACTTTAACGGCACGGCTGACGGCTGGATCGCCGGCGGTGTACGCTCGTCGTGGGCGCATGGCCACCCGGCGGGCACGACGGTGAACGTCGATGCTTCGGCTAACGGCCAGGGCGATGCCTGGGACACCAACCTGACCGGCACCAGCAACGCCGGCGAGCAATCGTGGGTCATGAGCCGTTGCTTCGACTTCTCGCAGGCGGAGAAGCCGATCTTCTCCTTCGATATCTGGTCCGATACGCCTGCCGGTAACGACGGTGCCGTACTGCAGTACAACACGAGCGGCCGGATCGAGGACGAATCGGAGTGGCAGGTGGTGGGGCAGATCGGCCAGGGTGTGAACTGGTATGACGAGAGCGGGATTTCGAGCCGCCCCGGTAACCAGGCTGCCAACGACCTGGGCTGGACGGGCGCCTACGGCGCGTGGAAGACCGCTACCTTCAAGCTCGACAACCTCATCGGCCAGCCGAATGTCGTCTTCCGCATTGCCTTTGCCAGCAATGCGCCGCGTCGCGAAGGATTTGCTTTTGACAACGTGTTCGTCGGCGAGCGTACCCGTACCGTGCTGGTCGAGAACTTTACGAATTCGTCGGCTGCCGGCAACGGCACCGCGCACAATGCCTTGTTCAACAACTTCTCACAGGGCTCTCAGGAGATTGCCAAGATCCAGTTCCATACGGCGTTCCCCGGCAGCGATCCGTTGAACACGCTCAACGCCGAGATCAACAACGCCCGCACGGCATTCTATGGCATTACCACCTCGCCTACTTTCAGTCTCGACGGTAACGTGGTTAACACACTGCCTGCATTGGAAGCCCTGTACAACGAACGCATCCTGACCCCCTCTCCCATCCGCCTGGATGTAACGATGACGAAAGACGGCGAAGTGGTGAAGATCAAAACCACGATTACCAACGCCACCACACAAGTGATCCCCATGACCGGGGTGAACGTATTCACCACTGTCGTCGAAAAAACCATTACGGATCCTGCTTACCTGGGCAGCAGCGGCAACGCCGAGTTCCAGTATGTGGCAAAAGAGATGCTGCCGACCGCGGCGGGCGTACGCATCACCGAGGACCTCGCGCCAATGCAAACCATCACCCTCGACGATGTGGTCTGGAGCAAACGCGACCTGCTGACCAGCGGCGAGGGTTCCGTGGTGGTATTCGTGCAAAGCATCGAAGGCGGTAATAAAGAAGTTTTTCAGGCAAAAGTGATCGACGCTACGGTAGAGCCGGACTTTGTAACGGGCATCGAGCCGGCCTTCGGCGAACAGGTGCGTGTATACCCCAACCCCGCCCGCAGCGAAGTAAACATCGACCTGCCGATGAAGGCAGCGCAGGATCTGCCGGTGAGCCTGGTGGACGGATTTGGTCGCACGGTATACCAGCAGGTGTTCACACGCGGCGACAAACGAAAGACCATTTCCACTGCAAACTTCCCCGACGGCGTTTACATTCTACAGCTCCGTTCGGCAGAAGGCGGCGTGATGCACCGCAAGCTGGTGATCACACACTAATGCGGTATATAGGCTGGCAGGGATGGCAAGCGCTCCGTCTTGTTTTCCTGCCAGTCTACTTGAAAATAATAGTGGCTCAGGCCATTCGTTACCACCAGGTAGGGAGCCCGTAGCGTGGCGTTGTATGTCGAGGCCTGGTGAATGGTATTTTGATTGATCGCCTGGGTCGGCGCCTTACACTCGATCACCATCCAGGGTGCACCCTGCCGGTCGAATACAACAATGTCCGAGCGCTTCGACAACTGGTTATACGACAACCCACCCTCCACACGGATCAATGCCCGCGGATATGCCAGGTCCCGCAACAGGTGGTGCACAAAATGCTGCCGCACCCACTCTTCGGGGGTCAATACCAGGTACTTCTTTCGCAGCACATCGAAGATCCAGTAGCGATCGTCGGCTTTCCTGACCTGGTATTCAAATGGCGGAAGGTTGAGGTCATACATACCCGGGCGAAGATAGGCAGTTTTCGCACATAAACTTTTGGTACATTAGGGGCATGAAGACGAAACAGGACATCGTGGAGAACTGGCTGCCCCGTTACACCGGGCAGGCACTCAATGAGTTTGGGGAATATATACTGTTGACCAATTTTGACAACTATGTGCGCATGTTCGCTGAGTGGCATAACGTGCCCATCATCGGCCAGGACCGCGCCATGCGCAGCGCCACGGCCGAAGGCATCACGATCATCAACTTTGGGATGGGCAGCCCCAACGCCGCCACGATCATCGACTGCCTCAGCGCCATCAAACCCAAGGCTGCGCTCTTCCTGGGCAAGTGCGGCGGTCTCAAAGCCAAGAACCACATCGGCGATCTGATCCTGCCCATCGCGGCCATTCGCGGCGAAGGTACCTCCAACGATTACTTCCCTGCCGAAGTACCCGCCTTGCCGTCGTTCGCGCTGCAGAAGGCGATCTCGACGACCATCCGCGATCACAAACAAGACTACTGGACCGGCACCGTCTATACCACCAACCGCCGCGTGTGGGAGTGGGACGAAGAGTTTAAAGAATATCTGCGCAAGATCCGCGCGCAGGCCATCGATATGGAAACGGCCACCATCTTCTCTACTGCCTTCTACAATAAGATCTCCGCCGGTGCCCTGCTGCTGGTATCCGACCAGCCCATGGTGCCCGAGGGGGTCAAGACCGAAGTCAGCGACCTGAGCGTTACGAAAAACTTTGTGGAGCTTCATCTCCGCATCGGCATAGACTCGCTCCGCCAGTTGATCAACAATGGAATGACTGTGAGGCACTTACGGTATTAACCGCCGTATTATCAAAGGGGTTATAAAGTAATTTGAGGGAGAAACTTTGTTTCGTTTATTTCGTTTATTACTTTAGGGTAACGAAGGCGATATGGAGACGGTAATTCAGCGGACGACACGGAAAGATCAGGAAATTGCAACCAAGTCAATTTCTGCCTTGAACTCTACAGCAGCTTTCTTGAAAAAGAAGCCCAACGTTGTAAAGATCAAGATTCAGGAAAGTGACGAGTTTGTGACCGTTCCGGGCAAGGCGCTTGAATTGTTGTTTGACATTCTTTCCAATATGGCCGAAGGAAAATCCATCACACTCATTCCGTCAGAAGCAGAGGTCAGTACGCAGCAAGCGGCTGACATGCTGAATGTATCAAGGCCTCACGTTGTAAAATTATTAGAGCAAGGTTTGATCCCCTATAAAAAAGTAGGCAGCCACAGAAGGATCTTATTAGAAGATCTGGTCGCCTATGAGGCCAAACAAAAGGATCAGCGCACTGCAAGCCTCAAACAGCTGGCTCAGCAGGCTCAAGATTTGAGTTTAGGCTACGAATGATCCACTCCCCCCGTTTCACTGTTATCCTCGATGCTTGTGTTCTCTATCCCGCGCCTGTGAGAGACTTGCTGTTACACCTCGCGGCAGTCGAGCTGTATAAACCCAAGTGGACGGATACGATTCAGCACGAATGGATCCGGAATCTACTCCAAAATCGCCCCGACATTACCGTGGGACAATTGCAAAAGACGGTAGACAGTATGAACACGGCGTTTCCCGATGCCAATGTCGAACGATACGAAGCGCTCGTTTCCTCCTTTACCTTGCCCGATCCCGACGATCGGCATATCCTGGCGGCAGCCATTCGCTGCCAGGCAGAGCTTATCGTTACCTCTAATACGAAGGATTTTCCGAATAGCTACCTGCGGGAATTTGATATAGAGGCGCAACACCCCGATGTGTTTATTTCGAATGTGATTGACCTGAATCCTACCGAATCTATTCGGGCATTCAAGCAACAAGTGTCATATCTAAGAAACCCTTCCAAGACCTACCTGCAGGTACTCGCCACGTTGGAAAAATGTGGGTTGCCACTGACCAGTAAAAGGCTCCTGGCCCTGCTATAGCACACTAGGCTTTCCGAATCGCTTTCGTCCTGACCGTAAACAACACTGCTCCGCCAACAATAAAATACAACGCCAGTGCCAGCGCGCTATATCGCATGCTGCCGGTCAGGTGATCGATAAATCCATAAGAGAAAGTACCAAACACAATGGCGAGATTATATGTCACATCGTAGAAGCTGAAGTATGACGCGTGATCGATCGTGTTGTCGGGGATCAGCTTGGAATAGGTTGCGCGCGACAGCGATTGAATGCCGCCCATCACCATGCCCACGACAAATGCCAGGATATAAAACTCATACTCTGTCGTGATAAAGTACGCGCTGACGCAGATGCCGATCCAGATCATGATCATGACCGTCAGCGAAAAGCGGTTGCCTTTGGCTTGCGACAGGCGTGCAAAAAGCCATGCTCCCAGAATCCCGACCAATTGTATGATCACGACGGTAGCGATGAGGCTGGTGGTGCCTAAATGCAGTACATCGGTGCCGAACAACGTAGCCAGGTACATCACGGTTTGCACACCGCCGTTGTAAAAGAAAAATGCGAACAGATAGCGTTTCAGGTCGGGCTGCTGACGCAGGCTGCGCCACACCTTGCGGATCTCCTCGTAGCCCTTCGTCCAGATGCTGCTGCCTTCCAGCTTGCGCTCCGCGACATTCTCCGGCAGCAAGGCAAACGGTATCATCGAAAAACCTATCCACCATACGCCTACCAGCAAAAACGAAAAGCGTGTAGCCTCACCTTCTGTAAAGCCAAAGGTATCTGCGCCCAGAATGAGCACGGTACAAATGACCATCAGCAGCACGCTGCCGAAATACCCCATGGAGTAACCGTTCGCGCTGGTCGCGTCATAACGGTCGCGGGTTACGATCTCGGGCAGGAAGGCGTCGTAAAACACCAGGCTGCCAGAGTACCCTATGCTTGCCAGGATGGAACATACAATGCCCCATTCCAACCACGATACGTTTTCAAAGAGGTATAGTCCCATGCACGATAAACTTCCGAGCCAGACAAAGATCTTCATAAAAGTCTTTTTCCTGCCTGTATAGTCGGCCACGCCGGAGAGCAACGGCAGGATGGCCGCTACGACCAGGAAGGAGAACGACAGGGCGTACGAATACAACACCGAGTTCTGCAACGTAAAACCCAGAAAGTTCACCTGGTCCGTGCCACTCGATACTGCTACTTCCTTGTAGTAGATCGGAAAAATGGCCGTGATAATGATCAGCGAATACACCGAGTTTGCCCAGTCAAACATGTACCAAGCCCGTACGGTGCGGGGGTTATTCAGCGTGGCGGTGGCGGTTATGCCATTCATGAGCAATCAAAGTTTAGCGGGAAATGACGATAGACAAATGCCGTATTGCCCCGGGGGCAACCCCGCGAATATACAGTTTTATTGCCATTTCCAACGTATGCAACTCCCCCGGAAAGTCACTTGGATCAGGCATTTCCGAAGAGGATAAAGGCAATGATCAATGTCACGATAATATTAAACAGCTGTGCGATCAGAAATGCATAAAGCGGCTTGCGACTCTCGGCGTTGAAGAGGTCAGAGAACTTGGTTTCGAGTCCAATGCTGGTAAACGCCAGGGCAAACCACAACAGTTGGATGCTCTTCAGGTTTTTTGTTATCGGCTTCAGGGCATCCTTCGAGATCACATGCGGTATTTCAAACTCCAAGTGTAGTTTGCTGAACCCGATGATCGATCCGCCCGAGGACAGGAACGTAAATAACAACGATGCTGCGATGAAGCCCAGTACAAACTTCGGAAAGCGTTCCCAGATCACGGCCAAGGTGGGCTGTCTGGCGGCATCCTGGGTCTTTCCTTCGTTGGTATAGGTCCAGTAGAGACTGATAGCAAATGCTGCCAGTCCCAGCAGCACGTTTTGCGAGAACTTGACGATGGTACTAATCTTGAGCGCCGTTTCTCCCACCAGCGTGCCCGACGCCACTACTGCTCCCGTTGTATCGATGCTGCCCCCGAGCCAGGCGCCTGTAACCGCTTCGGGAAAATGGAAGTAGCGGGCGATGTACGGCATAAAGATCATCATAGGAATGGCGGTGATCAGCACGAGGGAAATGATATACGAAAGTTTCTTTGTGTCGCCTTTGATGGCACCGGCAGTGGCAATCGCCGCAGATACGCCGCAGATCGATACGGCGCTTGACAACATCATGGTCAGCTCTCCGTCGAGCTTAAACTTCCTGCACACCCAGAAGGCAAAGTACCATACGGATACCACCACCACCAGGGCCTGGATAAGTCCCAGGGAACCGGCGGTGAGAATGTCGGTAAAGATCACCGATGTACCCAGCAGCACGAGGCCGATCTTTACAAACATCTCGGCGGTCAATGCCGCGCGGAACCAGTCGGGCAACTTGATGGTATTGCTCACCAGCAAGCCGATGGAAAGACTGAAGATCACCGCCTCGAGGCCCAGCCCCTTGATGCCGCTGTTGCCGGCAATGATCAATGCCACTATCGTCAGCACGGCGATCAGCGGAAACGCCTTCACAAATGCCGTCACCGATTTTCCCGTCAACCACGCGCCAAACAGGCCCAGGACAAATACAAACAGGAACTGCACGAGGATCGCGCCGAGGTTGGCCTTTGCCAATACGTCGGCCAGGCCCTCGGCATCTTTCCAACTATAGGCCGGTACAGGCACGAGGTAAAAAAAACTGATGGCAATGATCAGGAAGCCGAGGACCACGACGGCCCAATCTTCGTGTAGCGGGGTTCTTTCTTTGGCGATTGTTGTGTTGCTCATACCCAGGTGGTTATCGGATCGAAAAAAATGTATGTCTAAAAATATCGTTTAAGGCCCGGCGGGCGGCATGAAATCCGCACATGCCGTGTACCCCCCCACCGGGCGGCGTAGACGACGAGCAGATATAGATGCCTTTGGCGGAGGTACGGTACGGCGAGAAGCGCAGCGCGGGCCGTGTAAAAAGCTGCCCGAGATCAATGACTCCCCCGTTGATGTCGCCGCCGATATAGTTGGGGTTGTGCTCCTGCATCTGCAGCGTGTTCATGGTATGCCGCGCGATGATGCGGTCGCGGAAGCCTGGAGCAAACCGCTCGACCTGTTTTTCAATGGCCTCTGTCATGTCGCGCGTCGAGCCGTGCGGCACGTGGCAATAGGCCCACGCGGTGTGATGCCCGGCGGGGGCGCGTGTGGGGTCAAATATACTTTGTTGTGCCAGCAGTACGAACGGCTTGTCTGCATGCCGGCCGGTGGAAGTCTCATATTCCGACCGGGCAATCTCTTCAAACGTGTTGCCCAGGTGCACGGTACCGGCGATGCGGCAGGCCGGTGCGGTAAAGGGCACGGGTCCGTTCAGTGCCCAGTCGACCTTAAAGACACCCATGCCGTAGCGATAGCGTTGCAGCTGCCAGGTATAGAACGACGAGAACGTGTGGCCCGCGATCTGCAACAGCTGGCGCGGCGTGACATCCAGCAGCACGGCCTTCGCCGAAGGCAGGTCGCCCAGGTTGCTGACAAAGAACTCCGTTTGGATGGTTCCGCCAAGCGACTTAAAGTATGACACCAGCGCGTTGGCGATGGATTGTGATCCGCCCACCGGCACCGGCCACCCTTTTATATGCGCATTTGCCATCAGCACCAACCCGATAGCAGCCGATGAGAGATTGCTCAGCGGTTGTATGCCGTGTGCGGCCATACCGGCCCAGAGACCCTTGCCTTGCGGCGTAGAAAAGCGACGTGCAATGGCGTTGGCTGAA
Source organism: Dawidia soli (assembly GCF_018598185.1). Classification (GTDB taxonomy): domain Bacteria; phylum Bacteroidota; class Bacteroidia; order Cytophagales; family Cyclobacteriaceae; genus Ohtaekwangia; species Ohtaekwangia soli. Next base: position 117,524 of record NZ_JAHESC010000001.1, on the reverse strand, counting down.
CGCAGCGCATTTACGCCAAACCGGGCCATGGCCACGGGGTGGCGCGGTATGGTCAGCGGTCCCAGCACATCTTCGGCCAGGTGCGGCCAGGTATCGGCTACGGGTTTGATCAGGTGGCGATAGACGTGCTCATCGCGGCGCAGCGCGCGGGCGGTCACATCGAGCGACATGTCGAGAAAAGCTTCGCTACCGTCTTCCAAGGGGTGGGCCGCCGCAATGTCGGGCAGGATATATCGCAGGCCGTGCTTTTCCAGCGGCAGCTTGCAGAAGAACGGCGATGCGATCGCCAGCGGGTGTATGGCCGAGCATACATCGTGCGTAAAGCCCGGCAGCGTCAGCGCTTCCGAGCGCATGCCGCCACCCAGGGTATCTTTCCCTTCTATCAGCAACACCGAGCATCCCGCCTGCTGCAAAGTGATCGCGGCGGCCAGGCCGTTCGGCCCCGATCCCACTACGATTGCGTCATATTCTGTTTTCCCCACGTCGTTACCTATTTGATCACCTTCTTCCCGCTTCCGGCTGCAGCAGTACCTCGCCGGTACGCTTGATGCGCCACGCCGTGACGGGATTAAAGTGATAGCCACCTTTACTTCCCCCGCGGGCGTCCGAAAGCTGACGAAAAGTAGGCTGAATATAACCGGTTTCATCGATTGCACGACTCATAATTTCAGTCTCTTCACCATTCCACTGCCATATATAGCGAAATTGGGTGTGCGCCTTGTCCAGTACCGGCTCCTGCAGGCGCGCGGGCGCCCAGGTCTTGCCGGCGTCGGTGCTCACCTCCACCGCCTGAATTTTGCCCCGGCCACTCCAGGCCAGGCCTCGTATCTCGATCCAGCCCTTGCCGACATGTGCCGGGTACGCGGGAAATGTAATGATCGAACGGGCATCCATCACAAAACTGAACTGCCGCACCTTGCCGCCACCGATCGACTCGGTGTATTTGGATGTCTCCTCGCGCGTCATGAAGGGCTGGTCCGACAGCTCGATGCGGCGCAGCCACTTCACGCTGGTGTTACCCTCCCACCCCGGCAGCAACAACCGCAGCGGGTATCCCTGTTCGGGCCGGATCGCTTCGCCGTTCTGCGCGTAGACGATCATCGCGTCCTCCCACCCCTTGCTCACCAACACGCTGCGCGTCATCACGGCCGCGTCGGCACCTTCGGCCAGGAACCACGCCGCCGCAGGCTTCACGCCCACCTCGCGAAACAACGTGGAGAGCATGACGCCCGTCCATTCGCTCTGGCTCGTCAGGCCACAAATCTCCTGCGGCGTGAGCGCCTCGCTGCCGCCGCGAAAATTACCGGAGCATTCAACAAAGCAGATCCGCGATACCGAGGGGAAGCGTTTCAGCTCCGCCACCGTAAAGATCATCGGTTTCTCCACCATGCCATGGATCATCAGCTCATGGTGTTGCGGGTCGATCCGCGGCACGCCGCCATGGTTGCGCTCGAAGTGCAGATCGGACGGCGTGATCATGCCGTAGAGATCCTGCAACGGCGTACGCGACGATGTATCGGACGGCTTCTTGTGCGGTGTTTCAAACGGTGAACGCGTACCCAATACCCCGGGCGGCGTGCCCAACCTCTTGGTAGTATCCTCCAGGGTCTTCTCCGCTTCGGTCACCGCGGCCTGCAGCCGTTTGCCAAACGCTGTTTGCACCAATACAACGGCTGCCGTAGCCGCCCCTCCCAGCCAGGTACGTCGTTTCATTACGGTACCCGTGTGTACCGGTGCCGTTGTATTGTGCTGGATCCCTTCGTTATCTTGCTTCATAAAAAACCTCCTCGTGTTACCGTACTTCCGGCCCGCCCTTGCGGTCGTCGGGCACAAACATTTCCTGCGCGGGCATCACTACCTGCGGCAGGTTCTGTTTGGTCAGTACCGTGGTCGAATCGATCATGCCGTTGGCATGCAGCAGAAATGCCGTCAGGCTGTACACCTGCCCGGGCGTCAGTGACCCGGAGCTGTCGTACGGCATGGCCCGATGTATATAGTCGTACAGGGTACTGGCGTACGGCCAGTAGTCGCCGATCGTCTTTTCCTGTTTGTTCTTACGGGTTGTATCTCCCTGAATAGAGACCAGTACGTTGTACGGTCCCTCTACGCCGGTGCGGCCATGACAGCGCGCACACTTTTGCTGGTATAGCCGCCGGCCCTTCGGCACGGTGCCGGAGCCGTTTGGCAGCCCCTGTCCATCCGGACGAACATCGATATCGAGCCTGGCGATCTCGGCGGCAGTAGCCACACGCCCCAACCCTGACGTTGCCGGCCAGGCTTCTTCGCCCGTCGTATCCTCCTTGTTACCAAAACAGGAGGCAAGCGCGAACACTAACACCACCACGTATAGCGCCCGCAGCCCGCCTGCCTGAAAAGTCCCTGGTCTGTTGCGACCGGCAATAAGTGAAGCCGGCACCGTACCTAACCCAAATAAAGAACGCATGCCGACTCCCTTACTGATTACTGATAATCGCCTGCCTGCAGCGTACTGCCCGACAGCGCGTATTGTTTATCCTGCCGGTCCAGCACGACATATAACGAATCTTGTTTCTCATCAACCCCGCGCAAGATCACACGCGCTCCCCCACGCTCTACCGCGTAGTGCAGCACCATGCGCTTGCGTTCATCATATTTTCCTTTTTCCCGGGCAAACTCGCGGTCGCGCCGCGTCGAAGCTGCCAGGGCATTGATCTTCGTGGTTTCGTCGCCGATATGCGCCCAGGCTTGGCGGCTGATCCAATCGTCGGCGTAAATGCCTTCCTTTTTAACTTCAGGTTTTCCCTTCTTCGCCAGGCGTATCGCATCGGGATCGCCACCGTCGCCGCCTGCCCCGGCCGTTACGTTGCGGCGGTCGGGTACGGCTTTATACTTGTCTTGCAGGTATAATACATGGTCGACCGTATCCGCGAAGTAGTGAAATACGCGGCGGCCACCGCCAACACCCGCCAGCTCGAATGTGCGGTTGATGTCGCGTTGCGGGTCGCCGCCGCCGTTCGACAAGTCGAGGTCCGTGGCGCGGTTTACTTTAAACGTCAGCGTGGTCCAGTTCTCCAGGGTCACTTCCGACCACCGCACCGAGTCCAGCGGCGCGTAGGCTATCGCCTGATCGTTGACACGGAACTCGGTCACATTGTAATATCCGCGCAATGCCGTCACACCTTTGGTAGACGGTTGTTTATACGGATCGTACCAGAAGTTTACCAGTTGCAGGTAAAAGAGCACCACCAGGAAGATCAAGATCGTAAGCGACTTGAGTCCGATGCGCACGGCCTGCTGCCACGGTTTGGCCAGGTACGGGTAAAACGACACCAGGTTAGCCGGTTGCTCCAGGATCAGCAAGCGGTATAATGCCGGGATATAATGCACCAACAGGAAGCCTGCCAGCAACACAAAGTACGAGCTGTAGACGTGCACACCGCCGTCGTAAGCAAAGTTCACATAGACGATATCACCCAGCGCACCAAACAGCAAGGCTGCTCCTAACAATGTTGTTTTCCGAAAAAACAGTAAGGTGCCGGCCGCTACTTCCACAACACCGGCAAACACCTGGTACCAGGGTACAATGCCGATGGACAGCCAGTAGATCTTCTGCGCGGTAAAATCACCAAAGTCGGTATTGAGCAACGCTGTCGACGGGTATGGCATTTGCACCGGCAGCAGTTTGGTAAAACCAAAGCCGATGATGCCGATCCCGGCGCGATAACGCACGATGGCGCGCAACCAGTAGTATAATACGTTATATTCTTCCGGTTTGCGGCGAATGCGATCGACGACTGTCCAGACAATACCTGCGGCCAGTGACACCAGCAGGGTTATGACCCAGTTGGCATAACCCGCCAGCGGGCTGCCAAAGATCTCGTTGCCGAAGAAGTTCAGACCCGAGCCGAACCGCGCGATGTCGTACAGGTCGCGGTAGTGCAGGTTAGTCCAGTCGATGGACCACACATGTTTATACCACTCCGGGTTATTGGGAATGCTTAAGCTGATAAAGAAAATAAACGCTACCCGGAAGGCAAGCTTTTCGGATTCCTTCCAGGGGCGGCGGAATGTGCTGCGTTCGTTCATAGGAGTGGTCGTTTTATAGTTTCAGTCCTCTGCGACGGCCAACTTTGGCCGCTTCGTCGAGCAGGTATCTCTTGTCGATCCTGCGCAGCTCGACGTATACCGAATCTTTTGCCGCTGTAACACCCGCCAGTGTAATGGTCTGGGTGTCCGGGCGTGTATAGTGCAGGGTCAGCAGCTTGCTGTCGCGCTCGCGGAAGGTCAACACACGGTTTATCGTGTCGGCATCGTACCGCAGGTAATGGCGTCCGGTCGTACCGGCATACTCGTAGTTACGGTCATCGTCGTTTGCAAAGAGCTCTTCGGTGCCGGCCATCACCAGCGGTGCGGGCTGATTGGTGCGGATGCTGAGTGTCGCCCATTTTTCGAACGCCACATCACGCCAGCGTTGTGCGTCCGTCGCGCCGGGCGATATCGTGCGACCATTGACGCGGAAGGTATGCACGTCATAAAGCCCTGCGGCGTTCGCCAAGCCTGGCGCGTGCGGAAACTGGTACCCGCCCTGCCGGTAGGTTTGCAGGCTTTGGTATCCATACCAGCCCACCAACGCGACAAAGAGCAGCTTCAACGACCAGCGACCATACCGTTGCCAATCGGCCTTACATACCGGTTGATAGCGATTGGGCTCTGTCGGCAGCTCAAACGACGTAAGTCGTAAGAGGCGCGGCACATCGTACGCCAGCACAAACGCGGCAAAGGTGATCAGCAGCAGGCTGTATACATATTCACCGCCTTCGTACGCCAGGTTCGACATCAACACGTTGCCCGTAAACGGCAGCACGATAAACGCGCCAATGGACGCTGTCTTGCGGTATACCAGCAGCAGCGCGGCTGCCGCTTCGACCAAGCCCAGGAACGATTGGTACCCGGGCACGATACCGGTGCTCATGGAGAAGAGCTTCCAGGCGCTGATATCGCCATAATGTGTGTTGAGGTTCCCGACCGACGGCAGCGGCATTTGTTGCGGATAGAACTTGATCAGGGCATAGGCCAGCAATGCAAAGGCTAACCGGTAGCGCAGGATCACACGCAATGCGTAGTACAGATTCGTATACTCTTTGCGTTCGCGATCCCAATAACCCCAGAGCGCCGTAGCGGCCGCCGCCAGCGCCGCGGCAATGCCCCAGTCGGCAAAGACCGGCACGTCGCCAAAGAAACGCGGCGTATAACGGGCGGCATAGAATATATCGCGCAGCGACAGGAAGGCGCCATCCGGCTCAAACAGGTCGCGGTAGTATTTCCAGTCGAGGGGTACGATCTGAATGAGGAAGTACACAAAGAAGAAGCGGAAGGCCGTCTTCTCCCAACCTTTCCAGGCAGGGGCCTGATCATGCTCGCCAGCCGGCTTCACCACGGGCGAAGCGGCATAGGCCTTGACCCGTTTTACGGGTGCGACGGGGGTTTCTACCACGTTCATAACAATCAGCGGTTAAGGGTATAAGGTCGTCTATTTGTATGCGTCGTTCTGTTCAAGCGTCTTGTCCACGAGGCGCTCGGCGGCGGGGATCGGCATGACGTACCGCCCTTTGTCACTGATGCTCAGTACCGCGGCCGCGCGGTCCGTACGCACCAGGTCAAACCAGCGGTGATGCTCGAAGGCAAACTCCACGCGGCGTTCCAGCTCGATGGCATCCAGGATTTCCTGTTGTGTGGCAGCGGTGCTGCCCGCCAGGCCGGCACGTTGTCGCACGGCATCGAGATCGTCCACGGCTTCGGTCAGCTTTTCCCGTTGTGCCCGCGCTTCCGCGCGGATCAGGTATAACTCGGCGATGCGGATGACAAACGCGGGGTCGGCGCCAGGCTTGCGGTAATAAAGATTGTTGTACCAGTTACCGGAGCCATCTTTCGCGATCAGGGTATTGCGGTTTCCACCGATCCCGGCGTTGTTCAGCAGTGCCACGATCTCGTCGCTCGGCGCCCACTGCCGCGTGCCGCCGTTGGCCTGAATCTGCCACGATGTGAAGTGGTTGTTTATTTCGGTGGTACCGTTGAAAAAGATCTCGAGCACAGACTCTACCGAACCACGCACGGTCGCGGGAAAGAAGAACGAGTTATAGGGCGCTACCAGTTTGTAGCTCGCTTCGTCGGCGATGAGCTTATCGGCATACCCTTCGGCCAACGCCCACTCGCGCTGGTACAGATGGTAGCGCGCGCGCAGCGCCCATACCGTCTTGCGTGTGGCCCGGTAGCGGTCTGTCGTCTCGGGCAGCAGGGGCTCGGCAGCCTCCAGGTCGCTCAATACCTGGGCGTACGCTTCCTCCACCGTGCCGCGGCCGATGCCGACGTTGTCGGTCGCTACTTCGGTCGGTTTCGTAATGATCGGCACGCCGCCCCACACCCGCGCCAGGTCAAAGTATGCCAGCGCGCGAACGAAGTATGCCTCGCCGAGGTATTGATCGCGCAGTGCCTCGGTCAGCGTGGGGTCGCCGGTGATCAGCGGCACCTTGGCCAGTACGTTGTTCGCCAGGTTCACCACGCGGTAGATGTTCGTCCAGGTAGCGCTTACCGTCGAGTTCTCGGCGTTGACAAAATGTTTCTCAAACTCGCCGATCTGTGACTGTGAACCCGTCCACTTCACGTTGCCGCCCGAAAGGTAGCCGATCGCTTCGAACGACGGGCTGCCGCCCGACGTCGTACCGTTTTCAGAATACGACGCAGCGCCGTAATAGAACTTGTTGTACATGGCCCGCACGGCCTGCTCGGCCGAGGTCTTATCAAAAATGGGGTTTGTATCGGGGATCGTTTCTTTCGGCCGCACGTCCAGGTAGTCGTCGCAGGACGCGGCCGCGATCAGCGCCAGTAAAAATCCGATGTATATACGATATGCTTTCATGAATGCGTATGATTAAAGTCTGAGGTCAATACCGATCTGCAAGCCGCGGGGTTGCGGCGGTGTGCCCAGGTCGATGCCGGGTTCATTCTGGCTGCTGCTGGAGCTGGACTCGGGGTCCAGGCCGGTATAGTCGGTCAGCAGCCACAGGTTGGTGCCTACGGCATAGATGCGCAGCTTTTCGAGCTTCAGCCGCTCCGTGACAGACGACGGCAGCGTGTAGCCCAGCGTGAGGGATCGCAGCCGCAGGTACGAACCGTCTTCCAACCACCGACTTCCACCATCGCGGTAGTTGTTGACGTTCGTAACCTGCGGTCGCGGTACATCCGTGATGTCACCCGGCTTCTGCCACCGCGCCAGGTTGCTGGCAAAGATCACCCGGCTTGCGTCGCGTGCCCCGCCCCCCTCTCCAAAGAACTTGTTGTGATTATATACTTTGTTGCCATACGAGAAGGCAAAGAATACGTTCAGATCAAAGCCTTTATACGTCACTTCGTTGGTGATACCGCCGAAATACTTTGGCCAGATGCTGCCGATCAGCTGGCGGTCGTTGACCGTAATGCCGGGCACGCCGTCTACGTCCTCGTATACCGCGTCGCCTGTCTGCGGGTCGACATACAGTTGTTTATACACCCAGAACGAATACAGCGGCGAGCCTTCCCGTTGTAAGATCAGGTCGCGGCTGCCAAAGCGCAGCGGCGTTTCCAGCTTTTCGATCTTGTTGACGTTGCGTGAAACGTTCAGCGACGTGGTCCACGTCAGGTCGGTCTTGCGCAGGTTGACGGTTGTAATGCCGAGCTCGAACCCGCGGTTGCTCACCTCGATGGCGTTATCCCAAATCGACGTGAAGCCGGTCTTCGAAGGAATGTTTCGCTTCAGCAGACCGTCGTGAGTATATTTATCGTATGCGTTAACCTCGAATGTCAGGCGACGATCGAGCAGCGTCACGTCCAGGCCCAGGTTCCATTGGCGGGTCTCCTCCCACTTGAGGTCGGGGTTGGCCAGCTGTGAGGGCGCAATACCTGGGTTGCCGTTGTATGACGCCCCGGCGCCCCATTGTCCTTGCCAGGCAAAGTCACCGATGTTCTGGTTACCCGAAATGCCAAAGCTTGCGCGCAGCTTCAGGTCCGAGATCGTCTCCACATCCTGCAGGAAGCCCTCTTCCTTGATACGCCACGCCACACCTACCGACGGGAAGTAGCCCCACCGGTTGTTGGCACCAAACCGCGACGAGCCGTCGGCCCGGAAGCTGACATCCAGCAGATACTTGTCAGCATAGTTGTAATCCAAGCGGCTGAAGAATGATACCAGCGTGCTCCTGGTCCAGGTTTGTGAGCCCTTTACGGTGGCCGCCTGTGAAATGAGCTTCACCGAGTTGTTGGCAAAGCCAGAGCCCTCCGCATACGTACGTGTTGTAGCATCGCTTTGCAGCGTATTGCCGACCAGTATGCCGACTGTATGGGCGCTGCCGAAGGTGTGCCGGTACGTCAGCACCTGCTCGTTGAGCAGCGTGGCGTTTTGCGATATCCCCGACGTGGCCAGGCCCGTTTTTCCTCCCACGGTCGTAAACGTATTCCAGTATTCCGATTCCTCGTAGTTATTATAATCGGCGCCAACGCTGGTACGGAACTTCAGCTCGGGCAGCAGGTCGGCTTCGAGGAAGAGGTTGCCGACATAACGAAGGCTCCGGGAATTGACGTCGTAGTTATCCAGCAACAGCGTCAGGTTGTCGAAGTTGCCACCCGCTACCAAAACGCCGTTTGCATCGTACGGCGAGATATAGGTGGGCGTATGCAGCGCCGACTGTAGCAAACCACCTTGCGGACCGTCGCCGGCGCGCGCCTGGTTGCGATAGGTACGGGTAAAGGTATTGCTCACGCCCACCAGCACTTTATCGTTGATGCGCTGGTCGAGATTCACCTTAAAGCTGGCGCGTTCGAAAGTAATGGGGCGGATGATCGCCTCCTGCGTGTTATAGCCAGCACCGATGTAGTACCTGGTTGTCTTTGTACCACCGGCGAGTGACAGGTCGTAGTTCTGTAAATGCGCGGTGCGGAACAGCTCGCCCAGGCGATCGTAGGTCTGCTGATCTTCGGGCAGGCCACGCGGCGCGGGCGTTTCATTGGGGCGATCGTCGTGTGCGCGGAACGGTACGGTCTTATACTTCGCCATATCGGCCGTGTTGCCGGCTGTTTCGGCATCTTTATAGGCATTGCTATAAAACTCGTTCACTAGCTGCGCGTGCTCGGGGCCCGTCGTCAGGTGCCACAGCTTTGCGGCTTTCGCCCAGCCGTGGGAGGCGTTGAAGCTGATGGTCGGTTTCTGCTCGTAGTTGCCGCGCCTGGTCGTGATGACGATCACGCCGTTGGCTGCACGCGAGCCATACAGGGCGGTGGCCGAAGCATCCTTTAATACCTCGACACTCTCGATGTCGGCGGGATTGATGTCGGCGATCGGCGATGTCGCTTTACCACCGGTGTTGATCTTTTGCAGGCTGTTGCTGTTCACAAAGACCCCGTCGACGATGTAGAGCGGGTCGACATCGGCGTTGATCGACGTCACGCCGCGGATGCGCACATTCACCGCCTCGCCGGGCACGCCCGTGTTGCTGGCAATCTGCACACCGGCGATCTTGCCTTGCAGCTGTGCGTCAAAGCTGCCCGCGGGAATCGCTTTGGTCGCGGCAGGGTCTACTTTGGCAATCGAGCCTACCAGGTCTTTGCGCTCGCGGGTGTCGTACCCGACGATCACAATTTCCTGTAATTCGTTGATGTCGGTCTTTAACCCGACGTTCAGCGCCGTATGGTTGTTCACCGCCACCTCGGCGGAAGCAAAACCGATGCTTGAAAAGACCAGCGTGCCGGCGGCGGGCGCCGTGATCGTATAGGTGCCGGCGGCGTCGGTAATGGCGCCGGCATTGGTTCCTTTTACGACGATGTTTACGCCGGGGATCCCCTCTTGCGTGTCGTCAGCGGTAACTTTACCGCTTACTGTGATGGTGGCGTCCTGACCATAGGCGGACAGCGCGAGCAGCGTGCCGGCGAGCAGGAGCAGCACGGTATACCATGGCTGCGTGTGACCGTGACGATCAATGCGTGAATGTAAAGTAGAATTCATGCGGTAGTGTTGAAACATGGATGAAGTGGTCCAGCGGGGCATGGCAATGCCAGAGCACGAACATCAGGGTGGGAAGACCACGAAACGAGGTCTTTAGGGTCTCAACTAAATTGACTACCTTGGCCTGATGATCCTGCTATACGTCCAGTATGTGCCGGGTCAGATACGGGGGAGAAAGAAGATTCTAAACTTTTCCAGAGCGACGAATCCCTTTTTCCCCTTTTTCTAAACTCCTTTTTGCGCTGCTGCTACCAGTTTAATATCAAGTGTAAATTCGTTTTCAATGGCTTTGTCACCCAGGTTCTCAAAAAAGTTGGTCGACCGGTAGCGAATGTCATATTTCGTGCGGTCTACTACGATCCTGGCGGTGGCCGTTAATTTCCTGCCGTCCTTTACCACAGACGCGGGAAACTCCACGTCGTTGGTAATGCCTTTGATCGTCAGCTTGCCTTTTACCAGGTAGGTCGTACCTGCCTGCGGGGTAGCGGACGTCAATGCGAAGCTTGCTTTCGGAAACGCATTGACCGAAAAGAAGTCTTCGCCCTTCAGGTGTCCTACCAGCCTGGCATTCGACTGCGGGTCGGTAATATCGGTCACTGTGATCGACGTCAGGTCGATATCGAAGCTGCCGCGCTTCAGGGCCTTGCCTTCCAGCGCCAGCTCGCCGGCGGATAACTTCACGGCCCCGGTATGCGCCCCCGTTACCTTTTTGGCTGTCCACACCAGCGTACTGGCTTGTGTGTCTACGACAAATTTTTCTTCCGCGGGCTTCTCCAGGAAAGCCGACAGTGCCAGCAGCCCCAGTATCCAGCACAAGGGCGTAGCAATCGTTCTTCGTTTCATAGCGGTTAGCATATTGAATAGGTTCTTTTATAGCGACCCGGATCCAGCAGGATCCAAAGCCGATGCGGCAAAGGTATTATAATTTTCCATTCACACACTATAAGTCTATAGAATAGATAGATAATTTAATTATTAGAGGCTAAATCGTGGGCTAAAGGGTTATTTTCCAGCATTTGAAAAAACGTGACCACAACTTTTGAGGCTTAGACAAACATCCTTTTACTAAATACCGCCAACCTTCTGGCATTATATGTAGTTAATTACGTAATTGGTTACATAATTTATCCAACCATGGAATTCTATAATAAAACCGGCAAAATGGCCCTTGGCAGCCGCCTCCGCCGGCTCAGTGAAATGATCACCGAAGAGGCCGGCGACGTCTACCGCCTGTACGACGTCAACCTGCAGCCGAAGTGGTTTCCCGTGTTCTATGCTTTGTCGGAAGGCGGTCCCCGCACGATCACCGAGATCGCGCAGGAGATCGGCCACTCCCACCCTTCTGTCAGTAAGATTGTCCAGGAAATGGCGCAGCAGGGATTGGTCAAGGAGAAAAAAGGAAAAGACGACGGCCGCAAAAATTTCGTTACCCTGTCCCCACAAGGCCAGCAGGTGCAGGAAAAGATCCAGGCACAATACAATGATGTGAACGCGGCCGTTGAAAAGGCGCTGGAGGAAACCCAGCATAACTTATGGAAGGCGCTGGAAGAATGGGAGTTCCTGTTGGCGGAAAAGAGCCTGCTGCGTCGTGTGCAAGAGGCCCGGCGCACCCGCGAAGGCAACCGCGTCACCATCGTTGACTATACACCGGCCCATCAACAGGCGTTTCGCCTGCTCAACGAGCAGTGGATCACCACGTACTTTAAAATGGAAGAGACAGACTATAAATCACTCGACCACCCACAAGAATATATACTGGATAAAGGCGGCCACATCCTGATCGCCCTCTACGACGATACAGCGGTCGGTGCCTGCGCGCTCATCCCGATGGATGCCACTACCTTTGAGCTTGCCAAGATGGCGGTAGCGCCCGAGATGCAAGGACGCCACATTGGGTGGACGCTTGGCCAGGCGGCATTCGAAAAAGCCCGTGCGCTCGGTGCCACTAAATTATACCTCGAAAGTAATACGATACTCAAGCCTGCCATTCACCTATACCATAAACTGGGATTTAAGAAAGTTACCGGCCTGCCCTCTCCCTACGAGCGGTGTAATATACAGATGGAAGCGATATTATAGCCGTTTCTCAAAAAAACACTTGTGATTGATGGGCTCTATTAAATAAAAAATCGCAGACGGAAGTAAACCTCCGATCCGCGATCTTCATCATTATGCTATCTCTTCCTACAGCAGTATAATCTGCCCGAAGTGATATGCCTGGTGCGATGTCCGGCTCAACAATACATTCAGTTTATTCCGGGTCGGCTCTTTGGCAAAGTCCTCGGCCGATACCGAGCTGTGCTTGCCCAGCCACTCTTCCGGAGTGAGGTTACGCAGCGCGGGTGTAAGCTTTGCATTTACGTCGTACCAGTACTTGCGCAGCTCGGCGGTTGCGGGGATCGGCACGGTGCGGTCGGGTGTGCGGATGAAGAGGTCTTGTAATTGCGGATACATTCTTTCGCCGAGGCCCAGCAGGGTAAAGAGGTTGTCGTTAACGGCTACCAGGTGCCCGAGCACATATACCCCCCGGTTGCGGCCCGGGGCGATCTCGGATTCCAGTTGTTGGTCGGTGAGCTTTTCGAGGTGTTTGTCGAAGCGTTCGATCTGTGTTTCCCAGGCACTCAGGGCCAGGTTGATGATAAAGCGTGTGTCTGTAGCGGTGGTTTCCATAAAATGACTTTCAGGATGAACCCGTCTTACATCCCAAAAGTTCAGGCGTGGCGAAATTCTTCCGTCAGGCCGGTATATATACCTGGAACACAGCACCCTGTCCCGACATGCCGTGAGCCTCGATAAAGCCTTCGTGGTTCTCGGCGATGCGGCGGCAGATCGCCAGCCCTACTCCGGTACCTTCGTAGCGGTCGCGGCGGTGCAAACGCTGGAAGATGCCGAAGATCTTTTTACTGAACTCGGGCTCAAAGCCAATACCATTGTCAACTACCGTGATGCAGTGGTATCGCCGGCCGGCATCGGCTTCCGCAAACGGCATCAACGTGCCGGGTACCAGTGTGGCCTGCACCTGGATGCGCGAGGGTTCGTCCTCCTTCGCGAATTTCAACGCATTGCCGATCAGGTTAAACAAGAGCTGGTGGATCTGGAACGGTATGCCGTTGATCGTCGGCAAGTCATTGAACGTAACGGTAGCGTTCTTCTCTTCCACCCGCTCGCTAAGCTCCTCGACAACCTGTGTGACGGCGGTTTGCAGGTTGATGGACTCCAGGGTGCGGTCCGCGCTGGTGGTGCGGGAGTAGGTCAGCAGATCTTCGATCAGATTCTGCATGCGTGCGGCGGCCCGTTGAATGCGGTCAAAATGATCGCGTCCCTTTTCCGACAGGCGGTCATAGTCGAGCTCGAGGATGCGCGAGGAGAATGCGCGGATCTTGCGCAGGGGCTCCTGCAGGTCGTGGCTGGACACATATGCGAACGACGACAACTCCTGGTTCATCTTCTCCAGCTCTTCGTTCTTACGCTGAATGGCATCCTGCGCTTTCTTGCGTTCGCTGAGGTCGCGCGTAACTTTTGAGAACCCGATCACGCGGCCGTCGTCGTCGTGCAGGGCGGTGATCAAAATACTCCCCCAGAACATGGTGCCGTCCTTGCGCACCCGGTACCCCTCGTGCACCGCCTTGCCTTCCAGCAGCGCTTTCTGCAGCAAATGGTCGGGCAACCGGCTCTCCTGGTCCTCCCGGGTATAGAATATCTTGAAGCTCCTGCCAATCGCCTCTTCGGCCGTATAACCTTTGATCTTCTCGGCGCCTTTGTTCCAGTTTTCGACTATACCTTCCGGGCTCAGCAACAGGATCGCATAATCCTCTACTTCGTCGATCATCCGGTGATACCGTTCTTCACTGGCCTGCAGCTCCTGGTTTCGAAGCCGAAGCTCGCGCGTGCGTTCGGCCACCAGTCGTTCCAGTCCGCGGTGCAGGGCCACTTTCTCGTTGAGCGGCCGTCGTCCGGTAATATCCTGCGTGAAGCACCGGGTATGAACAAAATTTCCGTTCTCCCACAACACGCTGGAGCTGATGAGCACATCGCGGACGGAGCCGTCCTTGTGTATCATCGACACCTCGTGCTGCCGCAGCAGGTCGTTGGCGGCCAGGCGGCGCAAGATCTCCGCCGCCTCGTCGGGATTTCCGTGGAACTCGGCGATATGATGCCCTATATATTCGTCGGCGCGGTAGCCGAGCATGTCCAGCTCGGCCTGGTTCGCCCATAGTATAATGCCCTCGGCGTTCACCCAGTGAAGGCCGATCGGCGCAGTATCCACATAATCCTGTAAGTAACGCTCGCGCTGGCGGCGACCCGACACATCCTGAATGATGATGGTATACCCGCGCACCTCCTGATGCTCGTGCACGTCTGCCGTAACCGAGATCTCCACGGGACAATACTTTCCACCCCGCAGCAAGCGATATGGAAACGACTGCCCCATACGGCCAATAGCGACCAGATTAAAACGAATGCGATCGAAGAACTGCTCTCCGAAAATTGCCGACAACGGCTGTCCCGGCGCAGCAGTATATTCCGTGCCGATCCATTCCTGAAAGGCACCATTTGAAAACTGGTAGCGAAATTCCCGGTCTACGTACAACACGGGAAACGGGATGAGATTGAGAGAATCCGTTTGCAGCTCGATCATAGCGAAAGAGTAAAAATACGCTTTCAGTGCAAAACGACCGTCAATTACCCTGAGGATTTATTTCCCCACCAGGAAATCGCCCTGCGAAACGACAGCATGCAGGTTTAATTGCAATACGCCCTCCAGGAGCGACGTCAGTTTGTTAAAATTGTAGGGCTTCTTCATAAACAATCTTGCGCCCAGCTCAAATGCCTGCCGGACAGCCTCTGGTTGTGCCGATGTGGACCATATGACGATCGGTAAGTCCTTAAACCGTTCATCACCTTTGATTTCCGCCAGGCACGTCAGGCCATCTTTTACGGGCATGTTCACGTCGAGGAACAGCACATCGGGCACGTGCGAAACATGTTGCAGTTTGTCCATCAGCTCGACACCATTTCCTACACAAACCACCGAGGGCCCTGCCCCCAGTTCCGCGATCGCATCACCGAACAGCATACAGTCGTCTGCATCATCATCCGCAAGCCAGATCGTATGTATAGGCATAACTTTCACATTCCGTAAACGCAATATATACCATCCACTCAAAATCACGCAAGTCGGAGATCGGGTGGCGGAATGCGGCAATATAAGGATTTATTTCACCGGGTCGTTGTCGGCCCCTGTGTCACGGCTGCCCGCTGAAGGCCGGTCGACGCCTGCATAGTCTGTTGCTGTACGCCGGCTCCGGAAAAAAGCCTTGCCAAAATCTTCGATAAAGTCTTCCTGCCGGCGATTGACGTTGTGCAACATGATATGGTCGCAGCCGGCTTCCTGGAATGCCTGGATCTTTGTTTTGAAGAAAAGTGGGTCATCGGAAATCGGCAGGCGTTGGTTCACTTCCTCGCGTGTAACGTCCTCTCCGGCGGCGTCGAAATCTGAAACATGTTGCAGCGAGGCGAGCAGATGCTGCGGCAGGATGTTGTTTCGCCATTGCTCGTATGCACCTTCCTGTGCCACTGTCAGATCGCGCGCATACGACAGTTGAAATTTAAAGTATATGGGTTTGCCCGCACCTCCGTTTTCACGGAAGGCCTGGATGAGCTTGCCGGCGGAGGCGGGGTCATTGGCCGTGATGAGCAAACCGTCGGCCCATGTTCCATGCAGGGCGGCGGTCTCTGCCGACAGCGCAGCGCCCAGCAACGCCGGTGGAGTCTTCGGCAGCGTATACAGCCGCGCCCGGTGCGTTGTAAAATGCCCGTCGTGGGAAACTTCTTCGCCGGTGAACAGGCGTCGTATGATCTGCGCTGCCTCGTGCAAACGCTCATTGCGGATCTTCTTTTCCGGCCAGGTACTGCCGGTGATCACTTCGTTCAGCGCCTCGCCACTGCCCAGCGTCACCCACAGGCGCCGCGGAAACATCTGCTGTAACGTGGCGCATGCCTGGGCGATGATCGCAGGATGATACCGTGGCCCCGGCGCGCAGATCATGCCGAACGGGATATGCGTGGCTTGCATGGCCGCACCGAGCCAGGCAAATGAGAACCCGCTTTGCCCCTGGCGTTCACTCCACGGATGAAAATGGTCGGAAGAATGGATCGCCTCAAACCCGGCCCGTTCCGCGAGCTTGGCCAGGCGCAGCAGCTCGCGCGGTGAAAATTGTTCGTGGGATGCCTGATAACCGATCATCTCGTTTTACATTAAGTTCTTCGTCATCATACGACAGTATTGGATTGCCTCGGGCACTTCGATGTCCAGGTAATCGCGGACAGCCAGTGCGTGGCTTTTCCACAGGTATCGAAATTCGGACTGGTGCTCCAGTTGCTTCTCTTTGAGAAAAAAGACTTTGACGACATCCTGCACCGAGCGGCCCTGGTAGTTATTCGGCGTCGTCAGATAAGATAGCACTTCTTTGTTCGCTTCGTCTTCCAGCAGGCGCGGGTCGTGGGTGTCCAGCGTCTTGTCGCGTTGCTCCACGTAGTCGCATTTACCGGCCAGAATATGCTGGAGCGGATAACGCTCGTGAATGCGCGCGGCGATGGCCTGCCCGAACGGAATCGGCTTGTGTATTTCGAAGACACCGTATCGCTTGTCGCCGCCCGCCGCCACCTCAAATGTCTGCCGCAATGTTTCCGAATACGTCAGCGACGTGCTCAGGTTCAGAAAGCCGCTGGAGAAATCTTTTTCATTTGCTTCGGATGAGTTCGTGACGATCACCGCTTTTCCTTCCTGCCGGTCTTCTACCTCCACATTCATCTGGTGATCGGGCTTCCGCTCGGCGCGGTAGATCCGCAGGCTGTTGAGCCGTAGCCGCCCGGTATCAAAAAACAATTCCATAAATTCCTTTGTGGTATACCGGTACAAGCTCAATGTCCTGAGCTTAGACTCCGCCATGCAGTAATATACCGGGCGCGGCATATTGTTCGTATGCAGTACCCCGCCGTTGCGGCTGCTTGTTTTCATGGGCTCCTCCGACTTTCTACTGTCATGCTTCACTGCTGCAAAAGATTATACTCCATACCGGCATCTCACCCGCCGGTCTCGCTGTCGGGCGCGTCCACCGGCTTCGACTCCGGCGACCGGTATTGACGCAAAAAGATCGACAACACCACGATCGAGATCACGGCCACGAACTCACTCTGCCAGTTTTGAAACGACTCGAACCAGAACCGGCTCTGGCGCATATAGTCTGAAAGGCTCACCACCGGCTTGCCCTTCAATACCTGCTCTTCGTTAAAGTTGCTCAGGCTGCCGTTTGCGTGCAGTGCAAAGCTTACCAGGAAAAGAAACGCAAACGCCAGCGACAACGAGTGCTTGTACAGGGCCAGCGTGAAGCCACCCTTTCGCACCGGCCAGGGTGCATCCTTGCGCGTGGGGTCGGGCTTCCGGTCCACCTCCTCTTCTTCGTCCAGCGGTTTTGATTCACTCGATCCCTGCTGGCGCAGGAAAATGGTTAGGACCACATACATGGCCATTTGAAGGAACTCACTTTCCCAGTTCTCAAAGGTTGCCTGAAAAAAGTGTCCGGTCGTCAGGTATTCCGATAGGGCAACGGGCGCGGCGCCATACTCCTTCAGCTCTTCGTTGTGCTCGCGCAACCCGGTAAAGATCTGACCGGTAATGGATACCAGGAAGAGCACTATGAGCACGATGGATAAACTATTGCGGTAAAAGAAAGAATGCTTTTTCATGGCAGAACATAATATTCCGGTGTGACCAAAACCATGCCGTGCGGCATTAGTGGCCGTACGTGCTTTCCTGTTGTACCACCGGCTTACAGCCCCGATGCCGCATCATGCCGATGCCGAGCACCAGCCCTGCCGTAACGATCGGTCGGGGTTGAGGATCGCCCGGTATTTCCCGAAGCGACGCCGGTACGCATACCGAGCACTACGCCCGCCAGTAACGCGACAATGGCAACGAGCGTCAACAGGTATTGATAAAATGCGTCGTTCCAGATCCCGGCTTGTAACGTCTGGTTGCACGTCACGCAACAAAGGGTCTCACCGTCGGTATAGAGCGATGTATCCATGTATATAGTTTTGTTGGCAATTTTCACGTACGGGATTTTCCGGATCTATAACCCTCCTGGGCTTCTGGATGATCACGCATCGTTATACCACTAAAACATAATGCCCGTGTTGCCCTTGCTCCCCATCCTGTAGATATACATCCGCCGCCCGGTCTGGATGACCGGTGTTGTCGCGCGGGACCTGTATTTGCATACTGTCGTAAAAACCAACATTCATACCGATATGAAAAAGTCTGAAAAAACAGCGATCTCCGAGGAGATGGCCTCTAAGCTGGGCAAACTCTTCGAACAGGAAATACGTGACATCTATTGGGTGGAGAAAGCACTGCTGAAGGCGCTGCCCAAAATGGCCAAGAAGGCGACGTCGCCGGACCTGGTAACAGCCCTGCAAGACCACCTAACGGAGACGGAAGAGCAGGTATCACGCGTTGAGCGGATCTTCGGGATGCTCAACAAAGAGCCGCGGGCAAAAAAATGCGAAGCCATGGAAGGCTTGCTCAAAGAAGCGGAGGAAGTGACCGGCGAAGCCGAAGAGGGTGCCATGCGCGATGCCGCCATTATCGCGTCCGTGCAGAAGGTCGAGCACTATGAGATCTCGTCGTATGGCACCCTGCGTACCTTCGCGCAAACACTGCAGCTGGACGAAGCGGTCACGATTCTCGAAACGACGCTCGAAGAAGAGAAAAAAGCAGATACGCTCTTAACCGAAGTGGCTGTTTCAAATGTCAATAACGAAGCGGCCTGGGAGCCTGCGGAATAACAGGTCGTTTGTTTTGATTACGTTGTATAGAGGTTGAACAGCCCATCGCATGATGGGCTGTTTTGATTTAACGACGTATGGCCGTTCCTGCTCGACCGCCAGCTTCCTGGCATAGATGGGCTCGACCTTGCCACCACCTGAAAAAAACAGCAGGCGACGAAAAATATACCGATCATCATCTCGGCGTCACCCAACATCACTGCGCTGGCGCAGTCGGCCGGGGCGGACGATGTGATCGAAAAACCGTTCCTCCTCCAGGAGCTGCGGCAAATGATCGCCAACCATATCTAGACCACGGTCGCTTCGCTGTGGACGTCGGCGGCCCGGCGCCGCAAGCGGGCCTCTATAAAAGCACGCAGCGTACGCGAGGAAAAAGGTTTCTCGACAAAGTCTACGGCACCGCGGTTCAGCGCTTCGATCGCGGCTTCCTCGCCGATGTACGCCGACAGTAAAATGACCGGGATGCCGGCGTAGGCAGGATCGTTGCGCAGCGCGCTTACCAGGCCGTACCCATCCACCTCCGGCATCATCACATCCGACACGATCAACGCCGGGCGCGTGCCTTTGCCGAGCAGGTCGAGCGCCATCCGGCCATGGTTGGCGGACACCAAGCGGTACGCCGGCGAAAGCATGTTGACCAAGTAGGCGCGCATGTCGATGTTATCGTCTACGACCAGGATCAACGGCCTGGTATCCTCGCCACCTTTCTTCGACGCCGGGCTTTCAGGCGGAGCTTGGGGAAGCCAGCCGGCGGCGTCTTCCACGAAGTACGTTGCCGTATCGGCGTCGCCCAGCCGCGCCGCGGTCTCAAAGATTTGCCGTGCGGGCAAGTGCGCCTTGCCTTTGCGCAGGGTCACGGTAAATGTCGTTCCTACGCCTTCTTCGCTTTTTACCTTGATGGTGCCGCCGTGCAACTCGATGAGCTCGCGCACCAACGCCAGCCCGATGCCGGTGCCTTCGTAGGTCCGGGCCCTGGCATTCTCCTGCCGGTAGAACCGCTCGAAGATCCGCGCCTGGTTCTTGCGGGGAATGCCGATGCCGGTGTCGCGCACAATGAGCTGAACGCCGAACTTCTTATCGCGCATCTTTACCTCCACCTTGCCCTGGTGGGTGAACTTGAAGGCGTTCGATAAGAGGTTGAGCACGATCTTCTCCCACATGTCGCGGTTGACATAGATCTGCTCCGACGGGACATCGCTTTTCACGACCAGCTTCAATCCCGCGTGCTCGAACAACGGCCGGAAGTTGGCCGCAATCTCGGCGGTGAGCTCACCCAGCCGCGTGGGTTGAAAAAGAGCATCGATCCGCCCGGCCTCTACGCGTGAGAAGTCGAGCAGGCTGTTGACCAGTTTCAGCAGCCGGAACACATTGCGCCCGGCAATGCTCAATGTACGCCGATGGTCGGCCGAAAGCCCGCTTTCGGGGCGCAGCACATCCTGCAACGGCCCCTGGATGAGGGTAAGCGGCGTACGGAACTCGTGGCTCACATTGCTGAAGAACTGTGTCTTGGCCCGGTCCATTTGCTGCAGCTTATCGTTCAGCGCCTACAATTGCCGTTCGGACTCCTGCCGCGCGGTAACATCGCTGAGCAGCACCGCCACGGTATGCGTGGATGCTTCGCCGGTCGGAAAAGCATATACTTCGTAATACTTCGTTTCCTGCTGGTCGCCCGGCATGATCAGCCGCACCGGCGCTTGCATGGCCACCACCTGCTGATACGCGTTGAGCCACGCTTTTGCGTGAGCGATGTCGAGCGACGTCAGCGTCTTACCGGCGGCGTCGGCCAGGCCGGTCACCTTTTCAAAGGCAGGGTTCACCTGTAAGTAGGTAAAATCCACCGCGTCGCCCTGCGGGTCGTACTGCATCTGCACCAGCGCAAACCCCTGGTCGATGGACCGGAACAGCTCCTGGTATTGTGCCTGCGCGCGCTGCGCCACCAGCTCGTTCATGCGCAGGATCTGCTCCTGTTTCTTTTTCTCGAGCGTGATATCTTCCGCGCTCACGATCACATAGTCCTGCCGGTCCGTGCCCATTCTCTGCGCCCGTGCGGACTGGGGCCCCCGTGCCTCGTCGGCATCTCCGAAGGAACCTTCGAGCTGCAACCGCATTACCTTTCCATCCTGCGCGATGATGCGGACGGACGATGCGTGTGAACCTGTTCCCCGCCTGATGATCGCGCGGAACGTGTCGATGTCATCCGGATAGATGAGGTAGTTCGCGTCCTGGAAATGCACGATGTAGTCAAAGTTCACCGGCAGGCCGATCGGCGATGGGCACGCTGCCATCGTCTCGTCGTCCACCTGCCAGGTACCGTCAAAGTCGCGGAAGGCAGCATGGACGAGGCATCGCAATACGTCGTGATCCGTTTGGGTCATATCTCCCGACGAATAGGGGCTTTCCATGTTTTTAGGGATTACGTATACAATGCGCGCAAGATCATTCCAGCGCAACAACTAAAATCAAGCGTTGAATGGTCAATAAACCAGGCAGGTATTGCAAGTTACAATAAAGCTATAAAGTACCAAGCTTTATCCGCTACCTGTCACTGCTTTCTCCCAGCGTTCGTTCTGGCAGTTGGTACAGGTGGGGCCACCGCGCGTGCATCCACATTGCCAGTATACCTCCACATCCGCTGCTATATCCTGCTCCCGATAAAGTCTGTATCCCGGGGATCAGCTTGAGCCCCGGGCGGGGCGGTTCGTTCCGTACGAAGGTAAAAAAGCCGCCCGCTTCGAAATATACCCTCTTGACCTGTCCCAGGTGGGTGAACCCTTTTGAGCGCAGGTGTGCAAACAGCCGCTCGCGGATAATGCCGACGCGTGCGAGCGCCGGCAGCTGCAGCACCGAGTCGACCGCCAGCGTAGTGATCTTGTCCTGCGATATACTTTCAAACCAGCACACCACGGTCGGGTGCCAGGATCGGCACTCACGGCCGCCGCCAGGGTGCTTATAGCGAGCATCTCGTTCTTGTTTAACCGAGCCGCATACGGGGTAAACATCCGCAGCGCGTGTATACCCGCAATTGCCGCATACCCCCCTGGCCAGGGTCGCTGGCGGGCAGCACGTCGAGGAGCCGCGCGTCGTCGGTCGGGTAAACCGACAACCCGGGACGGGGGTGGCGACGCTTTCTTCCCGCTTCCGTGCCTGTGGATATATCGCCCCGCGGGCGTTACCCCGACCCGCGTCTGGCGGCAGAAGTGTCACACTGTCCGCAAACGTCTACAGTAATCGCCCCTGTATAGCGGCACACCGGGCTACCATGAATGTGGCTGCGGACGCCCGGTGATAAACACCGGCAGCGATCCACAGCCACGGCTTGCTTCGCTTACTTTATTTTACTTGCCTGACGGCCTCCAGCGTCCGCGTGTATTTCCGTCGTACCACGAACTACACTATTTCGCTCCGCGCTCCACACGGCATCGGGCATTGTTTTTAGCGTTTGTTCTCCAACCATACAGCTATGCAACTTTCGCTTGGATCATCGACCGATCGCATACCCCCGGAACGCGACCTGATGCGCGAGATGGCTGCGTACGAAGCGCTCTGGAATACCCCGGATGCCTCCATGCGCAAGCTTGCCGCGCTCTTTGCCCGCCATCCCGGGCAACCGCCCTCGGCGCTCGTGGCCGAGCACGACATCGCGCAGAGTCGTCAGCAGCTGCAGGCCCTGCTGGAAGGCACCGTGCCGCCGGGCATCCTGTTGCACGGCACGCCGGAGTATCCCGCGCGCCTACGCGACGCCGAGCATCCGGTCGAGCTGCTATATTATCGCGGCGACCTCTCCCTGCTCCAAACGCGGCTGGTAACGGTGGTCGGCACACGTCACCCGACCGCCGAAGGGCTTGCGCGCACCACGCGTCTTGTCGGGCTCCTGGTAGGCGACGGCGTCACGATCGTTTCGGGTCTGGCAGTCGGTATCGACGCCGTTGCTCACCGCGCGGCGCTGGTAAACAACGGCCGCACCGTGGGCGTGATCGGCACGCCGCTGAACCACACGTACCCACCGGCGCACGCCGATCTGCAGGAGACCATTGCCCGTCGGCATTTGCTCATCAGCCCCGTGCCCTACAGGCGCTACGCGCGGCAGGGCTACCAGCAGAACAGCAAATTCTTTCCCGAACGCAACAGGGTCAGCGCGGCGTTGAGCGAAGCCACGATCATCGTCGAAGCAGGCGATACCTCCGGCACGCTGGGCCTGGCCCACGCCGCATTATACCAAAAGAGAAAAGTATTTATACTGGACAGCAGCCTGTCAGACGCGGGTTTGCGCTGGCCCCGGCGGCTGGAAGCGCGGGGCGGCATACGGGTAACGACATACGACGACATCCGGCGCGCGTTGCAGCTATAGCTATAGCACTGCTTCGCCGGATGTCCTTGTACCGCGAAAGGCCGCTTACGATCTTTTGAGAAATACCAGTAGTCCCAGCACCGACACGGTCAACAATCCAAAGGCCGACAGCATCATGACAACGTCCCGCACGTTTTTACCGGCCCAGTCCAGGAGCAGGTATTTGTGAAAGATCGCAAAGGAATAGCCTTCCACGCGGTCGGCGGTGTTGATGCTGGCCGCCAGCCGCGACGTTGCCGTTTCTATGTACAGTGCATGCTCGTCGGGCGTGTCGTACTGCAGGCGCACTACCGGCAGGCGCTTAAAGACAAAGCCATACTCGCGGCTTTCAAATCTCGGAACGAGCTCTGCTTTTAGCAAGGTGGCGTTCTGATCGACGCCACCACCCGGCACGTCGCCCATCTCGTCGCAACAGGCGGCCGTCATGCTGGTGGTATGGCTTAGCACCGCCAGGAATTTCTTGCCGAGGAATCTGGCATAGGCCAGGTCGCCATTCTCCCACACCCGCCCGTCGGCGGCGTCGATGTATACCGTTTGTGCAGGCTCGTCGTCGTTGGGTAAATAAAACGCCTGGAAGTAATCATGCTTGCTTTTTCGTACGATCGAAAGATTATACAGCCGCTCCCAGTCGAGGTCCAGGGCAAGTGACGCGGTCGTCAGCTCGCGTGTCAGGATGGCGGGCTCGTAGATCATTTCGGGCAGCACGTTGGGCTCGAGCTTGCGCGTGGCGTGAAAGGCGCCGCTCATGGTAAAGGCCAGCGCGACAACGGCGGTGGCGACACCGAGCTGCCGGTGATATTTCCGGAGGCCTTTCTTTTCGGTCGTACCGGTAAGCTTTTTAAACCGCCGCCAGAAAAGACCATAGATGACGATGCCCGTCACGGCCGATGCCAGGATGACACCCAGCAGCAGCACCATGATCGTTATGCGCAGCGTATTGTTTGTGATCGTCCCTACAAAGGACCAGTTGTGAAAATTGTCAAACACCCACAGGAACGCCTTGCGCGAGGTGGTGTTAAACGTACCTAACCGGCTGGACGCCGTTTCCACATATACATCCATGCCGTCGGGCCGGTCAAAGCTGACTTTCCACACCGGCAGGTAGCGGTTCACATATTTGTATTGCTGCGTGAATTCTTTTTGAAGTGTCACCGACGTGATGGTGCTGGTCTGATCGTCGAGGAAATACCGCGCCATAAACGCGGCATATTTCTGATCGCCGTCGGGTAACGCTTCGCCGGTGGCCGCGTTGTAATACCGCAGGTAGCCGTCGATGCCTTTAACCTGGTAAAACGTCTGCCTGTCAAAGGCTACCAGCCGAAAGTTCCTGAAGTCGGCTACGGTATTCTGATGCAGCACGTCTTGCAGGGACAACGCGATCTGCGTTTTATCGAGTGCCTTCGGCATCATGAATTCGCGCGCAATGGTGGGTTTAAACCAATGCGACAGAAACGGATGCATCAGCCCGGAGAGGCACCAGAAGATGACCGGCACGATCGTGATCAGGCCGATGATGCGGTGCCATTTGTAAAGATTCCGTCGCCGTGTGACGCTACGATTGGCGGGCTGCGCGGGTGCCCCGGTGGTGACCGGCGCGCCGGTCTGTTGAAAGGCTGCCGTCGGGTTATTTTCCATCGCTGTTATTTTTACCGGTAAAATTGTATTGAATGCCGAACATGAATGTGCGCGGCGCCGCCGGGGTATAGGTCGTGCGGTCGGTGGCGTTGTTGCCGCGGGTGGCGTTGGGCGAGTACAGCACATCGCCTACGTTGAGGACGTTGGTATATACTTCGACGCTCTTCCACTGGTAGCCGATGCGGTAGTTGACCACGTTGCAGGCATCGTACCGCACGGTGTTGATCTGGTTCTGGTAGTAACCGCCCACGTGCTGCCACTCCAGCGACGTACGCAGGTTTTTTACAAAGGCCGGGTAATAATAAAGCTCGGTGTTCCAGCTCCACCGCGGGGCCGTGGGCATATCGAACCCGCCCAGGTTCTGGTACTGATCGGTGGCGCGCGTGCTGATCTGGAAATCTTCAAACCGGTGCAGCGCATGTGTGCCGCCCAGGCGGAAGAAGAGCTGTTGCGAGGGCTTTACCGTCAGGCCCAGCTCGACGCCGCGGTGCAAGGTCTTGCCCGCGGATTGATAGTCGGTGGAGTTGTCGGGCTGGCGGATGTTCAGCAGCTCGTTGGTACCGTTCATCTGATAGAGCGCCGCGTCCAGGTATACTTTGTTTTCCCAGAATGCCGCCCAGCCGCCGACCTCGTAGTTTTGAAACTGCGCCGGTTTGAGGTTGTAATAAAATTCGGCGGGCTCTGTGTTAGGCTTGCGGCGGAAGATCGATGTCAGCGCCGGCGGTGAGAAGCCCTGCGAGTAGTTGGCGTAGAGTCCTTTGTCTCTGCCCAGGTCGTAGGTCAGGCCGATCTTGGGTGTGATCTTGCTATACGACTTGCTGCCGGCGGAGCTTTCCAGGTAGTTGTCGTAGGTGAACGACATGCGGTCATATCGCGCACCCGCCGAGAACCGGAGGTTCTTTACCGGCGAGAAATCATACTGCAGGTAGCCGGCGGCATTGCGGATCTTCGCCTCGTAGTCGGCCAGCCGGATGTCCGGTCGCTCCTGCAAGAGGGTATATTGCTCGACCGACTTGCCGTCGGCGCGCAGCTTCGCGTTCAGATCGATCTGATACGACCCGTAATCGTTCGGCGAATAGTCGTACATACCGCCGGCAATGAGGCGCGCGTCGAGAAATGAAAATTGCTGGCTGTGCTGCGCCAGGACGCCATAGCTCTTGAAGTTGTTGGAGTTGATCTCGCCGCGCGCTTTTGTCGGATCGTTCGTGGCGCTCGGGGTCGGGTTCCAGCGGATGCCATACGTGGGGTTTTGGCCGTGGTCGTTGTTGCGGTTAAAGAGTGTGACGAATGTCTTCGCGCCGGCATGCCAGTCGTGCTCGAGCGTCAGACGCGAGCGGTTGGCGTCGGACTTCCGGTAGGTAAAATCGGTCGTGCTTACATACTGGCGGCTGAAGAAGGCGACGCTGTCTACGCTGCCGGCGGTATTTGAAAAGTAGGTGCCGTAGATAAAGTTTCCTGTCAGGCGTGTGTTGGACGTGAAGTGATATTCCAGGCGGGCGTTCACGGTGGTTTTGTCGTAGTCCGAGTTGGCCATCCAGGAGTCGGTCTGCTCGCTGCGCATGGTGGCCACGTAGAAACCGAACTTACCGGTGCGCGCACCGGCACTTACCTGCAGACGGCGATAGCCGAAG
The DNA here is from genome assembly GCF_018598185.1 of Dawidia soli. Classification (GTDB taxonomy): domain Bacteria; phylum Bacteroidota; class Bacteroidia; order Cytophagales; family Cyclobacteriaceae; genus Ohtaekwangia; species Ohtaekwangia soli. Next base: position 91,051 of record NZ_JAHESC010000001.1, on the reverse strand, counting down.
TTGTCAAACTGAATGCCCACTTTGGCGGTGGGCACGGCCGTGGGGCGTTGCATGATAAAGTTGATCGCTCCGCCGATCGCTTCGGCGCCATAGATGGACGACGCGGGGCCTTTTATCACCTCTACCGAGCTGATGGCAAACTGGTTGATCTCCAGCAGGGCGTTGTGGTTGAATACGCCCAGCGGCCGGATGGGCACGCCGTCTTCCAGGTACAAAAAATAACCGTTGGTGGTCATTGGCTGGCGTATGGACATGGCGTGCTGCTCGTTGTTGTAGTTGACCATCAGCACGCCCGGCACCTTGTTGAGCGCCTCCACCAGCTGGGTGGGCTTGGTCTCGTCCAGCAGCCGGGGCGACAGTTTGGAAATGGCGATGGGTGTCTCCGTGCGCAGTGTAGCCTCGCGGTTGGCGGTGACGACCACGCTTTGCATCTCCTGTGCCTTGGGCAGCAGGGCGATGCGCAGCGGCTCGCGGCCGGCCTCCAACTCCTGTGTTTCGTAGCCCACCATCGACACCCGCACGCGCGGATGCTCGTCGGCGGTGGTCAATTCAAAAAGGCCGGACGCGTCGGTGACGGCCCCTACGTTGGTGTTTGACACCAGCTGAACGGTGGCTCCGATGCTGGGCTCTTTCGTCTCCGCATCGTAGATCGTTCCTCGAATAACATGCTGACCAAAGGTCGGTATAGTAATAAGGCAGAGCCCTAAAAGGGTATAAAATGTTTGGTTCATGAACCCGGTAATAGTTGAAATAATACATAAGACCCCTTCCGCGTACAGGCGCACGGGGAAGTCATGGCAAGCGGGTACGCTTGCGGCTTATGCTATACGGGCGGGTGGATGAAAAATGGCGCGCAGACAACCGGCCAGCGGGCTGCACCAATCGTGGGAAATGCCGGGGGTATTGCCGGCTTCTTTTGCAGCGAAGTCAGGCATCGCTACGGCGGTACAGAACAGGTTGATCTCAAACGCCATGGGCAGGGTGTGGCGGGCGGCCTCGTCGTTGTCCGAAACGTGGACCGCCAGGTCGTCGGTAAAATCGTAGTCGCTGCTACACATTGCAATGGGCACTTCGGCGATCAGGCCCAGGGCAAATGCGATCTCCTGGCGTTGCTGATACAGGTAAGAAAGGAAACCAACGCGACTGGCACAATGCAGCATCATGCAGGTCAGAATCAGTATTACCATTCCTTTCTTGAACATGCGCCAAAGATAGCGGCGGAAACGGGACCGTCCAAAACACCTGCAAAAAATCACTGAAAGTCACTCGATTTATATGAAAATCGGCTGGATGCTGACAAAAGTCAGTCCCGGCGTCGGCATGTGGCGCCGGGCTGCTTGCGCGAGGAATTGTTACGCCCTTACAGGGCTTTGATATCATCGGTTGTGTCTATAGAAGGCCTGCGCTGTCGCTTCAGCCTGGGCTATTGTGTTGCGCCCTTTCAGGGCAGCGTAGCGTCTGTGGTGTTTCCCGGGCTTCCGCCAGCGCTCTCGGGGCGGGGTGCTTGGGTATTGAGGTGTATATTCTTACATTTGTTTATATGTTGTGTGTTTATACCTTATTATTAATTGTGGATAATTTGTTTGTAAATTCTTTTACGCTTGCCGGTCGGCGTGTGTCTTTTATTCCAAAGTCTTACTGAAGTATAAAATGCGGTTTTTCAGGTCTGGGAGTGGACCGTGAGTGGAGGATGAGTGGAGAATGTATACTTTTGGTATATGTTTGCTATGGCTTTTCTATAGGTTAACCATAAGGTTGGGGGATGCTGTGATGGACCGATGTATGGATTATGCTGGAGGTTTTGCTATATTCGATTATACAACAACAAATGATATGGCTGTAGTCGTAGGAGATTCTCCGTTAAAGGATATTAGTGGAACGATTGATGAACTTGTATTTAAGAAATACAAGGATAAGACTGTTGTTACGCGGAGGCCTTCGCGAAGCCGTAAAAAGAATAGTCCGCTTCAACAGCTTAGTTGTAGCCGGTTTAAGGAGGCTTCGCGGTATGCCCGCTCGATCCTTCGCGATCCTGTGAAGCGGGAACATTACCGGAAGCTTGCGGTCAAGCTGAAGAAACATTGTGCGTATAATGTTATCATCTCCGAGTATATGCTGCGTGTCAGCATCGAGGCGAAGGACGTTAAAGCTTCTACGAGGGGCCGGGCTCGTATCGTACTGACTGCCACCAAGAAGGGTTTCAAGGTAAAGCAGGTGGATGTAAAATTGACTTCGTCTACCGGTGCGGTCCTGTCATCGGGGCAGGCGCGCCAGATCAATAGTACGGATTGGGTATATACTTCGAATATGCCATTTTCTCACCCTTGTATACTGACGGTTACGGCGATCGACGCTTTCGACCAGGCGTCGATCGAGAAAATCACGTTTCCTTTAGCGCCCTTGTCTCCTTGAAAGGCGCCAACGCTCAGGGCGGGTGTATAGGATTGCCCGAGGGGTTGTTGTAGCGCCTCGAACGTGGTCCGGAACTGTCGCGGTTACCCCGGCATTACCGGTTCAATGCCCCCAGGAATCTTTCGGGATAACGCGTGCCGGAAACAACGCCGGCCGGCATGATCGCTACTATGCTTGCCAGGTCGGCGCCGCTTAATTGTACCTGCGCGGCTGCGATATTTTCTTCCAGGTGTCCGATCCGTTTCGAGCCGGGTATGGTAATGACATCCTCGCCCTGGGCCAGCACCCAGGCGATGGCCAGCTGCGCCGGCGTGCAGCCCTTCTCCCCTGCCATGGCTTTGACTTTGTTCACCAGCTCGAGGTTCCTGTAAAAGTTTTCGCCCTGAAACCGGGGCATGTTCACGCGACTGTCTTTGATGTCCTCCGGCTTTTGAAATTCACCACTTAAGAAGCCGCGGCTCAGCGGCGCATAGGCCACCAGGCCGATGCCCAGCGCGCGGATCGTCGGAAGCACTTCGGCTTCGATGTCACGGCTCCACAACGAATATTCTATCTGCAGGGCCGTAACGGGATGTACCGCGGCAGCCTTTCGAATGGATTCCGCCGACGCTTCCGAAAGTCCGATATACCGGATGACGCCTTTCTGAACGAGGTCGGCCAGCGCGCCGATGGTCTCCTCGATCGGAATATCGGGGTCGACCCGCGCCGGTGTATACAAATCGATATAGTCGGTCCCGAGCCGGCGCAGGCTGTAGAAGACCGCATGCCGGAGATAATCGGGGTGTGTATGGACCGGGCCGGGCGCCATGCCGCCGTTCGGGCCGGCCGTGACGAGCTGGCCCGTCTTTACCGAGAGAAAAGCCTTGTCGCGTTTTCCCTGGATCGCCCGGCCGATCAGCAGTTCATTATGGCCTACGTTGTAATAGTCGGCCGTATCGATAAAATTGTGGCCAAGCTCGAGCGCACGCTCCAGCGTGGCCATGGCTTCCCGTTCGTCGGACGGTCCGTAGGCGCCCGACATGCCCATGCAGCCCAACCCCACGGCGGATACTTGCGGGCCGTTCTTTCCCAATGTTCTGTTCATAGCTTTTCTGTTTTGATGCGCAAAGCTTGACAGAATACCGTTGCCCATGCCGGACAAACCTTAGTTCCTGCTGGACAAATCCTGAGAGAAGGCTCCCGCTGTTCTTACTCTAATAATACTTCACAGTCAAAGCCTTTATTCGGCAAAATCCTGATTATTTGATCCGCTGAGATCCCGCGGGGACTATCAATACGCAAGATCTTGTCACAATCTTCCAGATCAAAACTCCATTTCGTATGCGGTATGTCTTCCAACTGTGTTTTTACCAACGCTATGTCGTTCGTTGTAACTACCGAGGTCTTAAATACATAGATCATTTACTCCATACTTTAGTGATCGCCGATCTCCGTCTTACAGTGGATGGTTTTCGTTGTGCATAAAATCATTCCGTGATCAAATCAATGACCTTCTCGGGGTCGGCGTTACTGTTCACCCAGATGTCTTCTATTGTCCTTGCATTTTCAATCGATATTCCATTTGCTTTTAATCTTTTTGCCGCTTCCGAATACTCGACTTCCAGTGCCTTGAATGCGTCATTCATGGGGGCTTTTATTATTCTATTTATAATAAGCATGTCTACCGGGGGATGCATGCTTTCTAAAATAACCAAGGCAACGGTCAGGGTTACGGCGCCTGCCAAAGCCGGAAGAAAAATCCCTCTTCTAAAATGAATTTTTAATGCGCTCCAATTGAGGATCACGTGAAAAATGGCACATATCACGAAAAACACCCCTAAACATTCGTGCACTACTTCTGTATAGCCGTCGAATAAATGAAAAAGCATCAGTAAACCTGACAGTCCTACGACGAGAAATACCAAGGATATAAACGGCGTAATATAATTTCTGCTCAGCTTCATACTTTATGGATCTATTTAGTCAAACTTTGAAAACCTGTGTTCCAGATCCGTCAACCATTTCACCCGCTTTTCCTGGCCTACGGATTTTACCGATGTAAAACTGATCCAGCTCAGGTTCTTGTATCCCATCGTTTTGAAAACACTTCTCAACATTACTTTTCTGATCAAATTTCCGATGAGTAACGAATACAGGATCCTGGGCTTGTTCATGGTGGTAATGACGGTTATGCTTTTCAGGTCTTTTAAGAGGGGTATTAATCCAAATCCTCTTGGATGGTGATCGTACACCACGCCCGGGGCCAGCACCCTGTCAATAAACCCCTTGGTTGTTGCCGGCATGATGTCCCACCAGATTGGAAAAATAAAGATGATGTGGTCCGCTTTCTTCAGGCGTTCGGTATATTCCATTACCTGCGGGTCTACCGGTTTATGGTCCACAAAAGCTTTCAGGTCGGACGGTGACATGGCCGGGTTGAATCCGTCATGGTCGAGGTGCATCAGGTCAACTTCGTGACGGGCTTTCTGGAGTCCTTTCGTTACCACGTTCAGGATAGCATTGCAGTAACTGCCCTCGTATGGATGATTAAATACGATCACTGTTCTCATTTTCTACTGTTTCAGTACAGTACAAATTTGAGACGCCTTTCTGTGCCGGGACGATAACAATTGTAAAGAAATGACCCGCCCCGAAAAAATAAAAAAGCAACACCGTGCCCTACCTGTTCGGCTACTGCGCTGGGAGAACTTAAGGAGCTTATTTTCTGTTCCGGATCCGGCTCAATGAAACCGATGTGATCCCCAAATACGAGGCTATGTAATGTTGCGGAACGCGTTGAACGATATGGGGGTATTGCTCGATCAATTCTTCGTAGCGCTTTTGCGGATTACTTTTAAGATGCGTGTAAAAAAGCTGCTGCGCCTGAAAAAGTCTTCTGAATAAATGTTCGATCAGCTCTTTTCTCAATTCGGGTGATTTTTCAATGATCTCCAGAAAATCTGTTTGTGAGACTGTTTGTAATACACAGGGTTCCAGGCTCTCGATGCTGTACAGGCTCGGCTGGTTTGTCCTAAAACTTTCAATAGACGAAACGCTGTCGCCTTCAAAGAAGAATTGGGTCGTTATTTCTTTACCGCCATTATTCACCCAGGTTCGCAAGCAACCTTTTTCGATGAAGAACATCGTCTTCGAAACTTTTCCTTCTGCCAACAGCAGGGTCTTTGCAGGAACTTCCTGTTGTTTAAAATAATGACGGAATTTATTCCATTCGTCTGTCATTGTTTACAATCGTTTTAGGGGCGCTGTTATGGTATTGACAAATCTTGTAACGTTATTCCTTGCCGGCCAATTCCTGAAAGAAGGCGCCAACGGTCTGGCCGGTCTCTTTTTTGAACAGGCGGGAAAAATAATCGGGATCGCTAAAACCCAGCTGAAAGGCAAGCTCTTTTACGGTGGTCGTTTCGCGGTAATACAAGCGGCGCCGGGCTTCCAGGATCAGGCGACTTGTGATATACTCTTTCGGCGACTGTCCTGAATAGTGTTTCACCAGGGTATATAAGCTGTTGGGATTGAGGGCGAGCTCTTCTGCGATGTCTTCCACCCTGGGCTGCTCGGTGAGGTTGTCTTCGATGAAGGCCTTAAAGGCTATGTATTTGGAGAGCCTGCTGTCGACGGGGGATTTGTCGGTGGCAAAATACGCGGTGTTGATCTCTGTCAGCAAGCTATTCAAATGCGCCAGGATGAGCTCGGGCTCGGTGTTCATCGAGCTCAATAATCCGAGGAGCATCTCTGATACAGGTTTTAGCCGGCGCGCCGCGGCCGGTGTAAGCTGGATCTTCTGACTGTTTAACGGATCGATCAGGAACGGATATTGCCGGGGCAGTAACGACAGACAGTTCTTGTCGAATCCGATCTTGAAATAGTCTGTTTCCCGGCGCTCCTTGGGAAGCTCGTGGATCTGGTTCGGCAGGATAAAAAGTAATTCGTTGTTTCCGACATCGTATGCCTGCAGATCGACCACGTGCCGGGCGCTGCCGTCGATCATCAACAGAAAAAAGTAATATGACCGTTGCAGCGTGGGCCCAAAGGTGGCCGTGATCTGCGGCGGCAGATGGCCGAACTCCGGCGCCACCGCGCGGATGGCCAGTTTGTTGTTCTGCGTAAAGCGGTCCAGGAACGGCTCCGTACTTTTCATACACAAAAGTAGTGAATGTTGATCAACCGCAGGGTGTATAAAAAAGCCTCCCGAAGGAGGCCTTTTATTACTCATTTTTTTTCTGACGGCGGTTTGACTTACGCCAGGACGCTACCGGTTGGTTCCTGTCAGTACGCCAGCTCCACTGTATCTTTAAAAATAGTCTCGTCGTGGATGCTGCGCAACATAAAGTCGGCTACGTCGGCGCGGGCGATCTTCATGCCTTTGGGCACAAAGGTACCGACGGACGATCTGTATTTCCCGGTAAGGGCGCCGTTTGTGAGCTGTGGCGGCCGCATGATCGTCCAGTTGACTGCGCTCGCTTTTACGATGTCTTCCATGCGCAGCAGGTCGGCGTACATGTGCTTCAGGATGCGCTGAAGTATGGACGTTGTCGCCCACCGGATCAGGAAATTATGCGTGGGGTTCACCTCGAGTCCCGACGCGGAGATCACAAACAACCGGGTTGTGCCCGCCTGTGTCATGGCGCGCAGGATATGTTTATCGCCAGCGGAATATAGTGTGGTTTCGGCTGTTGAATTTTTGCCTATGGCCGAGATGACCACATCTTCTTTTTCGAGGATCCCGTTGAGTGTTTCCGGCGCCATGACATCGGCTTTTCGTATGGTTAACGCCGGGTGACGCAAGGTAAAGACGGCGGGGTTCCGTACGATCGCCACGACCGGGTGCCCCCGGTACAAGGCTTGCTCTACAGTGGGTTTACCAATGCCTCCGTTGGCTCCGAAGACCACCACACGGGGGTGTATAGTTTTATTTGTATCCATTTGATCTTTTAGAGGTGTTAGTAGAATTTTTACGAAACGGTATCAATTGAATCTGAATACGCTCAGGACGAAGATCACGAGGAATAGCACCAGCTGCGTGAGCTGTACGGCGGTCATTCCGGATCGTAGCGTCTGCACGTTTTGCTCCTGCGTCATCCGCGCATGGATCCGCTTGCCGAGGATCCTGCGAAACGACAGGGCATTGATGATCAAGAGGAGCAGGATGCCCATCTTGACGCGAAGCCACAGCTGTTGTCCCCACACGGCGTGCAGGTAGACCATCATGGTGACGCCGGCGGCGATGGTCAGCAGCATGCCGATGCCCATCACGCGCTGCAGGCGTCCTATAATTTTCTCTATCAGGATGCCCTCTTGTGGTTGCCGTGGGTCGCTGTTCCAGAAATACCGGAACAAGATCAGATCCATTAAACTCATTCCTGCCGCCACGGTGATGCCCGCGATGTGCAATGTCTTGGCGGCGTCGTAAACCTGCTGATTCATAGTATCTGTTTCGTTGTGTTGCCGTAAATGTATTAGGTTTACGATGCGGTCATGCCGAAAGCTGAGCGGACGATCGGGAATTTGTTACGAAACCGAAGTAATCTTATGGTGGTCAACAAAACAGTCGAGCTGGTGAATGCATGGGCCCGGTACGAGGCAAAATATCCGGGTGGCGATGTCGCTGACTTTTGCCGTTACTACCTGGCGCACCAGGATGTAAAGGAAGTAAAGGGCACGCTGGTGGGCGGTGTGGTGCCGAATATAACCGACAGTCTGCTGCTCAAGATCATGGGGCGGATCAGCAAGCTGAACATGCAATATGCTTCGAAGGCGCTGAGCGGTACGGGTCTGGGTCAGATCGAAGAGTTCGGCATCCTGGTACACATCAAACAAAATGTCAACCCGCGGAAAACGGATGTGATCTATGCCAGCCTGCTGGAGCTCAGCAGCGGGTCGGACATGCTGAAGCGGCTGCAGAAACGCGGCTTTGTGCGCGAGTATGTGGATGAGGACGACCGGCGTTCCAAACGTCTTGCGCTTACGGCGAAGGGAGAAACGGCGGTCGACCAATGCCATCAACGCATTGTCCAGAACGCACGCATGCTGCTGCACGACCTGGACGACGCCGACAAGAAGCTCTGCATTCAGATCCTGAAGGGTGTGGAAGTCAAGTTCTCCAGGCTCTGGCCGGAGCACAAGGGCAAGCCATTTCCCGAAGTATATACCAGTATCGTAAACAGCGCAACGTGATCATCGGTCGACGTGCGCGGGCCGCGGCTAGACGGGGGCGTCTACGTCACTCATGAGATTGCGTAGGACAGGCCAAACGTTGGCGGCGATCACTTCGTAGCCTTTTTTGGAAGGGTGAAGGCCATCCGGCAGGTTCAGGTTGCTGACGCCGGCGACGCCTTCGAGGAAAAACGGGACCAGCGCTGCCTGGTGCTCGTCGGCGAGCTTGCGGAAGATCGCCCGGAATTCGTCGAACTTGCCGGGGGCCAGCTGGTTGGGTATTTCCATTCCCATGACGGCCAGCTTGCACTCTTTGTGTTTGGATCGAACCTTTCGCAGAATGCTGTTCAGGTTGAGGTAGGTAGACGACACGGGCAAGCCGCGGATGGCATCGTTGATGCCGAGCGCCAGTACGAAGATCTCTACCGGCGCGCTGATCCAATACTCCAGTCGCCCCAGTCCCCCGGAGGACGTGTCGCCGCTGATGCCGGCGTTGACAATCTCATAGCGCAGGTTCTCGGCCTCGATCCTGGCGCGGATCAATGCCGGGAACGACTCTGCTGCCGGATCTTTTAATCCATATCCCGCTGTCAGGCTATCGCCAAAAAATACGATTCGTTTCACTCGGTCTTTTATTTACTATTTTTCTTCACTCCGCCTCAAAGATAGCGGGTATCTGCTGAACATCCAGCATGCGGCAATCGTTCCGTCGCCGTGCGGAACGGATTGCGGAGCGTTTCTCATTTTTTCATCCGGGAATGCAACGCCGGAGGCCTCCTCGCGCGTACACAGGAGTTGTTCCTGCAGGGCTGTGTCTACAGCCACTGCGTTATACGGTCGTTGTTTTCGATGGTGAGAATAATGCCCGGTCAGCCGGGTGGGGCACCCAGGTGGTTACGGCACCCGGCCGCCCAGATCGTACTGACGTCTCATTCGTTCTTGAGCGACTCGACCGGGTTGACCGACGCGGCTTTGAACGACCGGTATCCCACGGCGCCGACGGCGATCAGCAGACCGCAGGCTCCGGCGATGAGCACGGAAAACAGATCGAAGTCCGTTCGGTAGGCAAACGACTGGAGCCACTGTTCCATGCCGTACCACGCCAGGGGTATAGCAATAACAAAGGAGATAAGCACGAGCCGCACCAGGTCTGAGAGGAGCAACACTGCCACCTGCCCGGCGGTTGCGCCCAGGATTTTCCGGATGCCGATCTCTTTGGTGCGCTGGGCCGCGGTATAGGTGATCAGACCGAACAAGCCCAGGCATGCAATGAGAATAGCCAGGACGGTGAACGCCGCAAACACGGTGCCCAGCCGTTGCTCGGCGCGGAACAGCGAGTCGAAGTCTTCGTCTACAAACGAATACTCGAACGGTTGGCCGTTGGCATACTTTTTCCAGGTCGCTTCGGCAAACGCTATTTTCTCCTGCATGTCTCCCGGCGTGAGCCGAACGGCCAGCGTTCGGTTCACTTCGGGATTCAGGAATATAGCCAGCGGCTGCACCTCCGACTTTAGGCTTTCAAAATTAAAATCCTTCATGATCCCGATGACGGTATACATGTCGTCATCCGCAAACCCGACCTGTTTTCCTTCGTGGTCTTCCACGCCTAATAATTTTGCGCATGCCTCGTTGATGACGACGGCGCTGGAGTCGGATAAAAAGTCGCGCGAAAAATAGCGCCCGCTTTTCATTTCATAGCCCATGGTGGCGACCAGGTCCTGATCGGCCGCGCACAGGTACGTGCCGACCAGTTGCTGTGATCCTTTTACCTTCAGGAACACGGTGCTGAGGATATTCGGCGGCAACGCCTGCGCGAAACTGGCGTTTGCAAATCCTGCGTGCTTCATCAATTCATCCTTAAATGTGAGGCAATGGTCGCCGAGGACATATGTTTGCGGGATGCGCAGAATGTTTTCCTTGTCAAAGCCCAGATTATGGTCCCGGATAAACCGTACTTGTTTGTAGATGATCATGGTACCGACGATCAGGGCCATCGAGATGGTGAACTGAACGACGACCAGTGTGCTGCGGAGAAAGGATCTTTCGCGGCTGTGCAGGCTGTTCCCCTTCAAGACCTTTGCCGGGCTGAAGGCGGTCAGATGAAAGGCCGGATACGTTCCGGCGAGCAGGGCCACCACGACCAGGAATACGATCAACGACGGCACTACATAGCGGTTGCTCAGCAGGTCCAGGCGCAGGGTTTTCCCCGTGAGGTCGTTAAAGGGTCCCAGCGCGATGTAGGTAAGTATCACTGCCAGTACTCCGGCTACAAAAACATATAAAAGCGACTCCATCAGGAATTGGGGAATCAGCCCATGGCGTGTGGCGCCCATGGTCTTTCTAACCCCTACCTCTTTTGCCCGGCTGACGGCACGCGCGGTGGCCAGGTTCATGAAGTTGATGCAGGCGATCACGGTCAGGAAGATCGCGGTGATGCCGAAGATATATACATACCGGATATCGCCGTTGGCTTCGAATTCGTTGGTGAGATTGGATTGGAGGTGAATGGACAAGAGCGGTTGAATAAAAAAGCTTACGTGGTCTCCGCTCCTGACAAACTGATCATGAGAGATACCCAGGTCCTTCTCAATTCCCGGTACGATCCGCTGTTGCGCAAATACATCGAGCTTTCTGTCTATCTCTTCGGTGCCTTTTTGATGATATGTCTTAAAATATGTTTTTGCGCCGTAACATCCCCAACATTCGTTGGTGGCAAAGGGTATAGACTCCATGGACAGGACCATGTCGTACTTCATGTGGGTGGCGGCGGGTACATCTTCAAAGATGCCTGTGACTTCGGTAAGCTTTGCATCTCTTCCGACGATGAGCTGTTTGCCGACCGGCGACTCGCCGGAGCCTTTGTATCCGAAATATTTTTCCGCGGCCGACCGGGAGAGCACGATCTTTTGCGGGCCTTTCAGGCATTCTTTTGCGTTGCCTTCGATCAGGTCCTGGCCGAAGAATTCAAAAAAGTTCGAGTCTGCTACCAGAAATCGTTTTTCAATAAATGCCTTGTCGTGATACCGCACGGGGTTGTCGATATCCGCCACGCGCACGACGGCTTCGACATCGGGCATTTCAGCTTGCATGGCGGCGGCCAGCGGGGCGCTGGTGCTGGAATACAGGATCTCATCGCCTTTAAAGGTTTCGTTGATACCCACGCGGTAGATCCTTTCTGCGTCGGGAATATGGCGATCATACCGTGCTTCATCGGCGATATATATTCCGATGAGCAATACGGACGCCAGCCCCACGGAGAGGCCGGCAACGTTGATCAGTGAATAAAGCTTTTGCCGTTGGGAGGCGCGCAGCGCGGTGATGAAGTAATTTTTCAACATGATCGTTTGGGTTGTTCTGAACGAAATGGTGTTCCTTAACAAAATGGAAGGGTGCGAAAAGCTCAGAATATTCCAGACCAGTTTTTTGCGTGCCTTCCGGGCGCCGTACCGCTCGATGTCAAACTGGTATTTCTGCAGCAGATCGCCTTCTATCTCCTCCGCCAGATAGTCCGGGCAGACGGCATTCAAAAAGCGGATCGACCATTTCGGCAGGACATCGTCAGGCTGCTTCATGCGCGTTACATTTTCAGTTGAGGCACCATGTTCCACAATTGGATCCGGGATTCTTTCATCGCCTTGAGCATGCCGAGCCCTTGCCGCGTGATGGTAAAGATCCGCTTCCGCCTCCCTCCTCTTTCGCTTGTCGCACCACCGACCTTCGACTGCACCAGTCCTTTATCCTCCAGCCGGTACAGGGTGATGTGTACCGAGCTGAGCGTGATCTCCCGTTTCAGTTCCGTCTCGATCTTCATGGCGATGGCCGCTCCGTATGCGTCGTCTTGCAGGGCCGCCACCATCGTCAGGATCAGTTCTTCGAATTCGCCCAGGTACTCCTTGCCCATTTGCTTCTATTTTGTAAAGTAAATGTAACAGATGTGTTTTACATTTGCAATGGGGCACTGTCTTCGTGAAAAGGGCACATTATGCCCTACCCTGCATGTCGCCGGCTAAGCTGTAAAGTCGGTGATGCCGGAAGAAGCCTGCCATTGCTCCATCTCTTTTGTCAGCTGAACGACCTTTTCTTGAGCCCTGGCAAAGGCATCGCTGCCCAAGAATATGTTTACCGGGGGGAGCGCACTGTTTACGATCTGTATAAAGACGTCTGCTATTTTATCGGGATCTCCCGATTGCGCGCCATCCAGTTGCTGCATTTTTTCATGCGAAGCCCGTAGGTGATCATAGTCTTCGATGCGGGCGTTTCCATAGGCAATGGAATCGGGTCTGGCAAAGTTCGTCCTGAACCAGCCGGGCATCACATTGATCACATAAATACCCAGCGGCTTAAGGTCGTTGGCCAGTGCCTGCGAGAGTCCACTGACTGCAAATTTGGCGGCGGAGTATATACTCCATCCCATGCCCGGGGCAAAACCCGCAATGGAGGAGATATTGATTATATACCCGCTACGTTGTTTCCGTAAGTATGGCAGCGCGTGCTGTATGACACGAACAACGGCAAAAAAGTTGATCTCAAAATTCTCCTGGATCTCATGTTGTGTCAGTTCTTCGACAGCGCCTCCCAGCCCATACCCTGCATTATTGACCACAACATCGATACTTCCGAATTTATCGACCGCTGCACGGAAAGAAGCAGCGACAGCATCCTCGCTTTTCAGGTCGACCGCGAGCGGCAAAAAATTGTCCTTATCCTGTATTTCTTCGAACGCTGTGATATTGCGGGTTGTTGCAATGACCCGGTAACCTTTCGATAACAGCTGTCGGACCAGCGACAGACCCATGCCTTTGGATGCGCCGGTGATATACCATACCTGCCTTTTGCTCATACTTTTTTTGAGGCAAAACTAGGCGGCCCGGTGATGTCAAAACTATCAAATTCAAACCGATGATATCCTGTATCAAACCTTCCGGAATGACAAAGGGCTATGGCTGGTTTGTTTTTTAAAAAAAGCATTGAACTGCGAAGCGGTCTCAAACCCCAGTGCGTATCCGATTTCAGAAACGGTCCAGTCGGTGTGCCTTAGCAAGGCCTGTGCTTCTGCCGACAGCCGATCGGCAATGTATTCGGACGTTGTTCTTCCGCTTTGCTGTTTAACAACGCGGTTCAAATAATTGACGTGAACGGATAATAGATCCGCAATCTTCCGAGGGGATCGAAGATCAAATCGCTGCGCGGGGTGTTCTATCGGAAATTGACGTTCGAGGATCTCATTAAAAACAGCCATGATCCTGGTGCCGGCATTCACCGGCGATGTGATGTCGGCGGGGTTCAGTTTCAGGCCCAGGTAGATCAGCTCCAATGTATAGCTTCGAATGAGCTCGTACTTGTAGGCAAACGTTGACTGCACCTCTGCTTCCATCTTCTGGAAGATGATCGCTATCTGATGTGTTTGCTCTTTATTTAAAGGGAATACCGGTTTGGCTCCGGCAGCGAACAGGGCGTGCGCTTTTACGGTTTTTAAATTCTCGCCCAGGAATCCATCTCTAAAAACACAGAAATAACCTTTGCTGCCGGCATGCAACGGTTCATAGGTATACGGAACCGATGGATTAAAATATAACAGCGTGCTGCCGCTTACCGGTATACTTTTGTCCGCGTAGTGAAATATGTTGTCACCCTGGAACAGCATGATCTTGTAAAAATCGCGGCGTACGAAGGCCGGAGAGGACTGTCCTGTACGCACGCGTTCTTCGATATTGAAGACATTGAACTCGCCGAAGCCTCCGGGGTCCACGGTATGCGGGGAGCTTACTTTATGACGGTAAAAAGAGCCTAGCGATTCGGCAGCCATGGACAAATGTAAAAAATAGCCGGCTTTTATAAACCCCTCCTGGCGCCCGTTGCAAAATGGCTACATGTTGGACTTTATTACGGCGTGGATCGTCGCGGGCGACCTGAAGTCGCGTCAGGCTGCCGACGACTGTGAAACGGTGGCCTTGCGCACGCCGGTGCTTTCTAACATCCCGGCGATCTTATTCACCATATAGATCGATGCTTCGATCTCGTCGTTGCGGATCGCCACGCTTTCGATGTTGAAACCGAAGGGGATGGCCCGGCCGGCGCAGAATGCCGTCAGTTCCGCGGCTATCTCCAGGCAGACCTGTACGGATCGTTCGAGCATATTTCCGGCGGTACGGAAGTCCTGCTTCAGATCGTCGGGCACGTGGATGCCCAGCCAGTCCATGAAGCTCAGCGTCTTTTCGGAGCCACAGACGGTGAGTGTGAAAATGATCGTGGGGAAGTCTGCCTGCCGGGCTTTGCACGTTTGCTCCAGGTCGGCGATCACTTGTTTGGCATAGTCGACATTAAAGACGCACTGGGAGATGAAGTACGATACGCCGCAGCCGGCTTTGTCGAGAATGCGTTTGTCCTCGTCGTTCAGCACGGCGTGTCTTTCGGGGATCGTCACGGCGCCTATGACGGACGTTGCCTGGTGCTTGCTCCAGATCCTGTAGGCTTCCGGCAAGCTGGTCTTTACGGGATAGTCCGGTGCGGGCACGCCGACGAACACGGGGTAGAACGTATGGGTATGAAGTTCTTCGAGCCAGTCGGACAGCTCGTCTTTTGAGAATTTGCCGGCGGGGCGGTAGATGATCTTCGGCACTTTGAGGTCCTGCAGGTAGCGGCGGGCGAAGTCAAACGGGTCTTGTGCCTGGAAGAACGGGAAGGGTCTTTCGGCCGATGTGCGGGCGGATTCGTCCTGTACGTCGTACACGATGAGGGCGTCGATGTCGAGCGGAAAAAGTCTTGCCATGGTCTTGCCGGCGATCTCGGTGGTGCGCTCGGGCGTGGTGCCCATTTTGGGCGGCGTGATTCCATACGTGAGGATACCCGACTCACGAGACTTGATCTTGTCTAAAAACATACTACAGTGTGCCTTGAATATTATACAATGTTATTCATTATTCGTTTTTTAACCTACGGTATACCCCGTTAATGTAGGAAACTGCGGGCGTTGTTGCCCGCAGTCTATACGTTCGTTAGGTTATGCGTCTACCGGGATCGTCTGCCGTGCCTGGCGGGCGGCGGCCACCATGTTCTCCAGGGCGGCTTTTGTCTCCGGCCATTTACGGGTCTTGAGACCGCAGTCGGGGTTCACCCATAGGTGTCGCGCGGGCAGCAGGCTGGCGGCTTTGGCCAGCAGTGCGGCCATCTCGTGGGTAGTCGGTACGCGCGGCGAGTGGATGTCGTATACACCGGGGCCGATCTCGTTGGGATAGTCGAAGTGCGCGAATGCCTGGAGCAGCTCCATCTGCGAGCGCGAGGTCTCGATGGTGATCACGTCGGCGTCCATGGCGGCGATGTGCTCGATGATGTCGTTGAACTCGCTATAGCACATGTGGGTATGGATCTGTGTCTTGTCTTCTACGCCTCCGGCCGAGATACGGAAGGCTTTTACGGCCCAAGCCAGGTACTGGGCGCGTTTGGCTTTGCGCAGCGGGAGGCCTTCGCGGATCGCCGCTTCGTCGATCTGGATGATGCCGATGCCGGCTTTTTCCAACGCCAACACTTCATCGCGAATCGCCAGGGCGATCTGGTTGGTGGTTTGCTCGCGGGACTGGTCGTCGCGTACGAAGGACCATTGCAGAATGGTGACGGGGCCGGTCAACATGCCTTTCATGGGCTTGTCGGTCTGGGCGGCGGCAAAGGTGCTCCAGCGCACGGTCATGTCTTTCGGGCGGCTTACGTCGCCGTAGATCACCGGCGGCTTCACGCAACGGCTACCGTAGCTTTGTACCCAGCCGTTCTTCGTGAACAGGAAACCGTCGAGCTGCTCGCCGAAGTATTCTACCATGTCGTTACGCTCGAACTCGCCGTGTACCAGCACGTCGATGCCGAGCTCTTCCTGCCAGCGGATGGCGTCGATGGTCGCTTGCTCGATCGACTTTTCGTATTGCGCGACGGTGAGCTCGCCACTTTTTAGTTTGGCGCGCAGCTGGCGGATGTCGTCGGTCTGCGGGAATGATCCGATGGTTGTCGTGGGGAAGGCCGGCAGGTTAAAGCGCCGGTGGTGCAGCTGCTGGCGTACGGGGAATGCGCTCGTGCGCGTTGCATCGGCTTCGGTGATGGCGCCGACGCGGTTCTTGACGGCGGCCTTGTGAACCTTCTGCGATGCGCGCCGGCTTGCCTGGGCCTGCTGGTTTGCCGGGAGCGGCGCGTTGTTCCCTTCGGCGATCTGCTTGAGCGCAGATACTTCGTCCAGTTTTTGTTTGGCGAAGGCCATCCAGTTCCGGATCTCCGGGTCGATGGCCGTTTCGAGATCGAGGTCGATGGGGCTATGCAGCAGCGAGCACGACGGTGCCACGATCACCCTATCGGCTCCTATCTTCTGTACGGCTTTGTCGATGAGGGTCAGCGATCGCTCGTAGTCGTTTTTCCAAACGTTGCGGCCGTCGACCACGCCGAGCGACAGTTGCAGCTGTTCGGGGATCCGCGCGAGCACTTCGTCCAGTTGCCCGGGCGCGCGCACCAGGTCGATGTGCAGCGCATCGATGGGAAGGTTTACGGCCAGCTGGGTGTTGTCTGCGAGGGCTTCGAAATATGTTGCCACCAAGAGCCTGACGCCGCTTACCTGGCTGGCTATACGGCGGTAGGCATAATCAAATGCTTCTTTTTCTTTTTTGGAAAGGTCCAATGCCAGGCAGGGCTCGTCCAGCTGGATCCACGTTGCGCCGAGCTGGCGCAGGCGGTTGATGATCTCTACATATACCGGCACCAGTTTTTTGACGAGGTCTGCGCGTTCAAAGCCTGCCTCTTTTTCTTTGCCGAGCAACAGGTAGCTGACGGGGCCGACGAGTACGGGCTTGGCTTTGGGGCCGAGCAACGCTTTGGCGCTGGTATACTCACGGAAGATCTTTTCGGAGAGGATCTTAAACTCCTGGGTGGCGGTGAACTCCGGCACGATGTAATGATAGTTGGTGTCCAGCCATTTGGTCATCTCCATGGCGGTGAGATCCAACCCTTCTTTTTGATACCCGCGGGCCATGGCAAAATACAGGTCCATTTCGCCGTTGCCTTTTGCTTTCGCCAACAGCGGCGCATAGCGTTGCGGTATTACGCCCAGCAGCAGGCTGGTGTCGAGCACCTGGTCGTAGAAGCTAAAGTCGTTGCAGGGGATCAGGTCGATGCCGGCGGCCAATTGGGTCTGCCAGTTCTCTTCTTTGATCGTGCGGGCGACCTGTGTGAGCTCGTTCAGGTCGATCTTGCCGGCCCAGTACTGTTCGTTGGCTTTTTTCAGTTGTCGTTGGCTACCGATGCGCGGGTAGCCCAGGTTTTGCGTTAGCATTTTTTGAATTGGTTTGGTTCATAATACCCGGCAAAGGCAGGTCTCCTGGCTTGTGACATTTTCCGCCGTCCTTCCCGTGCCGATGTATCGGAACAGTGGACATTGCTGGCGGAAAATTGTGCGAGGTCACTTACAGTTGCGCGACAGCCCGTGATTTGCACACGGTTCCCTTTTCAGTCCGACGCTTGTCGGACACCATTTTCCCGGGGGATGTACAGAAAGAACTTTGATCTCTTTTATCGGCCTAAAGCAGTTCTAAATTCTGAACAAATGTATTAATTTGGTTATAAACGCTTTAAAATGGCTATCAATTCGGTTTAATAATCTACATTTGTTACTTTATTAAAAATATTTTTCTATACACCCCTCCTCTTTACGGCCTGAAAAGGAAATTATTCTATGGAAGAAACACTCGACGACACCGACATTCAGCTCTTAAAGCACCTGGGGGCAGACTCCAAGGTGACGATGAAGGAATTGGCCGCGAAGGTGAACCTGTCGCCGTCGCCGGTCTTTGAACGCGTAAAACGTCTGGAGGCGAACGGCTATATAAAAAAATATATCGCCCTGCTCGATGCGGAGAAGCTCAACTTCGGCCTGATCGTCTTTTGTAACATCAAGCTTAAGCAACACGACAAAAGCATCGGCCGGTCGTTCGTGACAGACATCCTTCGGCTGGACGAGGTGGTGGAGTGTTATAATATTTCGGGGGACTACGATTTTCTCCTCAAGGTATATGCACGGGATATGAAGCACTACCAGGACTTTGTTTTTAACAAGCTGGGGTCGGTGAAGAGTATCGGGAGCACGCATAGTACGTTTGTGATGTCGGAGAATAAGAACTCGTATAATATCAATTTGTAGCGGTGAACGATCTTCTGCCTGTGTCTTCCCACAAAAACATACCGCATTATCGTCTTACACCCCAGACCAGGAACGGGATCGTAACGGTCGACCTGTCGCGCTATGAGGACTATAGCCGGCACGTTGTGGTGGAGCCGCACCGCGACGATCACTTTACGTTGCTGGCGCTGCAGTCCGGACGCATTGAACTGTCGGTCGATTTTGAGCCGGTCACGATCACCACGCCCACATTCTTTCTGATCGCGCCTGAGCAGATCCATCAATTGGTGGGCATGACCGATGCCGTCGGCTGGTTGGTGAATGTAGAGACGGGGGTATTTCCCGACGATCTGCGCGTGGCGATCGACCACTACCTGCGCGCACCGCTGCCGCTGGAAAAAGATCCGCCTGCGATACCGCACGTGTTCTCGCTGCTGCGGATGGCGGATGAACTGCGTGCGGGCACCGCGAACGGTTTTGTCGATAAGGCGATCCAGTCTGTGGTGCTCAGCGTTGTGTCGTTAGGGTTGTCGCTTGGGGAATCCAACGTACCGGCCACGTACCCTGTGGGGCGAAACGGTTCCCTGTACCGGCAGTTCAAGGTATTGCTGGAGCAACATTACAGGACGTGGAAGCAGACGTCGGTTTATGCTGCCTCCCTGGCGATCTCTGCCAGCCACCTCAACGACACGGTAAAGGCTGTATCGGGGTGGACGGTGTCTGCGCATATTCAGACACGAAACATACTGGAAGCGAAACGTATGCTGTATACTACCGACCTGACGGCCGGCGAGATCGGGTTTGCGTTGGGGTATGAGGACCCTGTGTATTTCGGTAAGCTCTTCAAGAAGCACACGCAGCTGACGCCGCAGGGCTTTCGCGCGAAATTCCGCGAATAGGACTATCCCTTCCGTAACGAAGACTACGCTGTTGTCCTTCCCGCCGGTAGTTTTGCGTGCCTAAACATGAAACGACATGCAACAGGAATTAGACTACGGGCTTCTGACCCGGGCTATACGGGAAGTGGGCCAGACCTTCCTGGCGGATTTCCGCAAAACGGCAATCCCCCAAACGATGGACGACCTGCTCACCGCCGTGCGGAATATCGAGGACACGTGCTTTGAGGCCTTGCAGCGCCGCATCGATCTTTATTATCCCTCCATCCCGTGGGTGGACGACGACGAATTTACAGCCGACACCCAACGTCGTCCCGCGGAGCATGATGAATACTGGCTTTGTGACACCATGGATGGGGCGATACAATACCTGCAGCACATCCCGGGCTGGACGATCAACGTCGTGCTGGTCCGGAAAGGCCGTCCCTATTTCTCGGTCGTGTACGATGCGCTGACAGACGAGCTCTTTTGGGCGGTCGACGGCCAGGGTGCTTACCTCTACGACCGGAAGCTCCGGACCAGCACAAAGACGGTCGGTGACAATATGCTGGCGGTATGGGAATACGGTCATCAACTAAAAATGCATCCCGGCTGGCGGGATAAAACGGCTGATGCGGTTACGGGTCTCCTGGATTGTTTTGGGATCGTCCGGAACTACGGCCCGCATGGCTTGCAGCTCGCTTACCTGGGTGCCGGGCGGATCGATCTTTTTCTTCAAGACGACCTGGACACACACAACTGGCTGGCCGGTATGCTCATTGCCCGGGAGGCGGGCGCGCAGGTGCTATCGGTTGACGCGGCTCACTGGCAGTGGGGCGACGAGGGGTTGCTGGCGGGGACAGCCAACGCGGTTAAGCTTTTCTTACAGACATATAAAAAGTGATGACTATCGCGATCGCAGGAGCTGCTGCGGGGATCGGCCGGGAAGCTGTGAACCAGGCACTGGACAAAGGACATACGGTAATCGCGTTGTCGACCAACGTCAGCGGTATAGCACGCCGCCCCGGGCTGACCATTATACAGGGCAGCGCGGCAAACATATCCGACTTAAAGAAGGTCATGGTGCGGAGCGACGCGCTCCTGATCACGGTCGGTACGAAGAAAAAAAAGAATACCACCTTATTCTCTGAAATCGCGCGCGCCCTGGTTGCCGCGGCGGACGAGGTACAGTATACGAAGCCGGTGCTGATCATCACCGGTTTCGGCGCCGGCGAGAGCGCGTCGTACCTCGGCTTTTTTATGAAGATGGTCATTCGTCTTTTTCTTCGCGATCAATACCTGGATAAGACCGTGATGGAACAGATCATTACCGCTAGTCATTTGCAGTGGGGAATAGTCAGGCCGGGTATGTTGACGAATGCTCCTCTTTCAGGGCACTATGGAATTTTTACGGCCCTGGAGCCACAGATGAAGGTTGGCAAGATCAGTCGGGCGGATGTTGCGGAGTATTTGCTGAAGGAGGCGGTTTTGCAGGAGAATTTGGGGAAGAAGGTGACGTTGACGTAGATCGATTTTTAATTTGTTCGTTTCTTTTGTGTGAGAATGGCAGAAATGCCCCCGGGGAATTTCGCAAATAGCCTCTCTACCTGATCGGCTTATAGACTACTTTTGAGTATGATCCAGCGGATCAAAAGAAAAAGCTATTCACCAAAATATATCGTGTATGAAAACAAAGATCTGGGCCAATTTCAGCGTAAAAGAACTAGAACGGACGACTAAATTCTATAAGCAACTCGGATTTAAACACAACGGGGCGTCGGAGCAGCTGACCAGCTTCTTCTTTGGGGAGGAGAACTTTATCATCCACTTCTTTTTGAGGGATGTGCTCGAGCCCGCGATGAAGGGGCCGATCAGTGATGCAAAGGCTGGGAATGAAATTATCTTTACGCTTTCTGCTGATAGTAAGGAAGAGGTGAATCGGTGGGAGAAGGAAGTGCGGCAGGCGGGGGGAACGATCGTTTCCAAGCCGGAAGAGTTTGGGGAGGGGTATTATGGGTTTGTGTTTGCTGATTTGGATGGGCATCGGTTTAATGTGTTTTATATGTAGTTGCGTAGCGTGAAAAACGTATACCTAAATGCCAGCACGAGCGTGGGCTATGACGAAAAAGACGACGGGACCGGGGCGTCTTATATAGTGGCGCAGGTTACGACGGTGCCGTTGGGGAGTCTGGAGACTCCCCCTCATGGTAGGCACAAGTCTTCGACCCGCGGCGGGTCTGAGACTCGCGCCAGATACTAATGCATATAGGGGCTTCGCCCCTATGACCCCAAACTTTGCTGTTACCAACGCGCTACAGCTCGCGCCGGTGTTTAGTGGCCAACGAAGCGTGGGCGCGCCACCGGCGCCGGACAGTGCAGCTTCCTTAGTCGTTCGAGTCGGTGTTGTGGAGTTTGTCGACGACGGTGCGTTGCGAGGTGTAGATGCCGGTGGGGCCGCTGAAGTAGTAGGCGGTGAAGCAGGCTATGGCGAAGTAGAGGGCGTTGTCGGCGCCGAAGAGCTCGATGCCCATGATGGTGCAGGCGATGGGGGTGTTGGTGGCGCCGGCGAAGACTGCGATGAAGCCCAGGCCGGCCAGGAGGTCTACCGGGGCGCCGGTGAGGACGGCCAGGGTGTTGCCGAGGGTGGCGCCGATAAAAAACAGGGGTGTTACTTCGCCGCCTTTGAAGCCCATGCCCAACGTAATGGCTGTTAGCAGCAGTTTGATACCCCAGCTGTAGTAGTGCGCGCCGCCGGGTGTGAAGGCGCTTTGGATGCTGACACCGTCGGGGTCGGGGGTTGTTACGCCCAGGCCGAGGTAATCGAAGGTGCCGATGAGGTAACTGATGCCTACGACCAGGACGGCTCCCACGACGGGTATAAGCCATTTGTATGTGATGTAGCGATTGCTCCAGTGTTTGATGTGGTGCGTGGTTTTGGCGAACAGCCAGGCGGCCAGGCCGAAGATCACGCCGGCGGCGATGACCTTTGCCAGCAAGATATAATCGGTTTTCAGGAAGGACGTGATGTGCTGTTGCGCGGGGCGAAAGTGAATGCTGTAGTGCGTGTGCTCGATGCCGACGGTCAGGCAGGTGACGTCGGCCACCACGCTGGCGATGAGACAGGGGACCAGGGCGTCGTATTTGATCCGGCCGACGGCCAGTACTTCCAGGGCGAATATGGCCCCCGTGATGGGCGTGCCGAATACGGCGCCAAAGCCGGCGGCGACGCCGGCCATCAGCAACACGCGGCGATCCTGGTGATCCAGGCGGTACCACCGGGCAAAGAGCGAGGATGTGCTCCCTCCTATCTGCACGGCGGTCCCTTCGCGGCCGGCCGAGCCGCCAAAAAGGTGTGTTATGACCGTGGTGAATAAGATCAGCGGGGCCATGCGGGCGGGTACCCCGCCCCCCGGGTTGTGGATCTCGTCGAGCACGAGGTTGTTTCCCGCGTCGGTGTTCTTGCCGACGACCTTATATAGATACCAGATCGCTATGCCGGCGAGGGGCAACAGCCAGAGGAGCCAGGGGTTTGCCCAGCGGGTCTGCGTGGCCAGGTCCAGCAGCCAGAGGAAAAGTGCTACGAGCAATCCCACAACGATGGCTACGGGCAGGATCAGCAATGTCCAGCGTAGTAAGTGCTTTGCAATGAGGAGATGTTCGAATGAAGATTCAGGTTTATGCATACCGCTCTCCTGCGCCGTTGTTTTCTGTAAGACTATAGTAATGTTACCGGCGGATATTGCTCTTAAAGGTAGTGTTTTTTTGGGGAACCTTTTGAATAGGGAAATATAGTCGGCGTTGCCATCCGAAGGCGGTCGGGAGACCGCCACCATACGGGGCACCGGTGGCGCGCCTGCGCTTCGCCCGGCGCTAACACCGGCGCCAGATGCGGGCCATACCCGGGCGCATCACTCCCGCTCTTCACACTCACACTGTTTCAATGGCTGTGGCCTTCTTCTTCGCTGTTGTTCATGGCGGACAGCAAGTCGTACGCGCCTTTGAGCACGATGTTCCGGGCACTGCGATCGAAGCCTTCGGGGAGGATCACTTCGGTATAGCCGTTGTCGGTCACGCCCACGCCTACTTCGACGGCCTGGAAGCGATAGCCGTGTTGCTCATCGTCCTCGTGCGTGTCGGCTTCGGCTTCTTTGCCGGAGGGTTGGTGCGCTTCTTCGCCGGCGAGCTGTGTGAAGAAGTAATACTTGCCCCCGTTGTTGACGACGGCTTCGTTCGGCAGCGCGTCGGTCTGTGATGCGCCGGTTTCGATGGTGGCTTTGAGGTACATGCCTGGCAGGAGGTTCTTATCTTCCTGCTCCAGGTGGCAATGCACACGTACGGTGCGCTCGGGGCTGATCTCGCGGCCGATGAGGTGTACTTCGGCCAGGCGTTCTTTCGACTCGTTGGCCAGGATGAAGCGCACCTGCTGCCCTTCCCTGACTTTGGGTACATCTTTTTCAAAGACCATCAGCTCGACGTGCAGGTGCCGCGTATCGACGATCTCAAAGATCACTTCATTGGGCTGCACGAACTTTCCGATGTTGGCGTTCACCTCGGTTACATAGCCGCTGATGGGCGACACCACGGGGATCGAACGCAGGATGCCTGTCTTCAGGATGTTCTCCGCGCGGATGTTCAGCAGGGAGAGCTTTTGTTTCAGTGCCTCTACCCGCGAGCGGGTGGACTGGTAGTCGGCTTCCGCTTTTTGAAATGTCTTCATGGCGCTGACGTTTTCGCGGCTCAGCTCCTGCTGCCGTTTATACTCGCTTTCCAGGTAGCCGAGCTGGCTTTGGGCATCGACGTAGTCGTGCTGCATCTGGATATAATCGGGGTGTTCCATGCGGGCGATCACTTCGCCTTTGTTGACCCATTTGCCTTGCAGCAGGTCGGTGTCTTTCAGGATGCCGCCGAAGGGCACCGAGATGCTGACCTGGTTTTGCGGCGGCACGTCCAGCAGGCCGTTCACTTTCAGCAGGCCGGTGAGCTGCCGCGGTTGTACGGCGCCGAGCCCGATGCCCACCGATCTATACTGTATCGCCGACAGCTCGACGGTGCCTTCTTCTTCGTGGTGATGCTCTTCGTGCGCCGGTCCTGCTTTTTCTTCTTTTGAACCGGAACATCCCGCTGCCAGCAGGATGCTTGCGGAGAACAGGGCTATGCGCAGGGATTGTAGTCTATATTTATTTGTTTTCATGTAGTGCGATGGTTAGCGTTGTCCCAGCAGGAGCTCGAGACGAACGACTGCCTGGTTATAGTTGTTTAATGTTTCCAGGTAGCCTACCTGCAGCTCGGCGGCGGTGCTGACGGCCTGGATGAGCTCCAGGTAGCCGATCTCTCCGCCGCGCAGGGCGAGGTTTGCCTGTTTGAGGATCAGCTCTGCCCGGGGCAGCGCGCTGCTTTCGTAGTAGGTCAGCGAGGTATAGAGCTTGTCGACTTCCTGGTTCAGGACGGACACTTCGCCGCTGTAGTTGCGCAGCTCCTGCTCGTAGCGGGTCTGCGCGGTGAGGCGGGTATATTCCGCCGCGCGTACGCGGGCTACCTGGGGTTTAAACCAGAGCGGGAAGCTCACGCCTACTTCGAAGCCCTGGTAGCGGTCGCTTTTTGTCGCCAGCGCGGTGGTGCCTTCGGCACGCGGTGTGCCGATGAGGGTCTGGTTGAAGTAGCCCAGGATCAGCTCGGGGGCGAGGCCGCTTTTTTCGACGGCGCGTTCTTTCGACGCAACGGCTACCTGCTGCCGATACCAGCCTATGCGCGGGTTTTCGGGCCCCGCGGCGGTATCGGCGGCCGGACGCGGGCGGGCGGTAAGCTTTATACTCTCTACGTCTACGCCGGCGGCGCTGTGCAACACGGTCTGCAGCCGTTGTTTATAGATGTCGATGTCACGCTGGTTCTGGTGGAGCTGGGTTTGCGCCTGGAGGTACCGGCTCTCGGCCGTGACCTTTTCCAGCAGGTTAGTTTCGCCGGTGCGCTGGCGCAGCGCGGCGGCTTGTGCAAAGGCTTTCCACAGGCTGTCGGTGCGGGTGTACCACGTGTTAAGCGCGTGCAGGTATGCGAGGTGATACCATGTCGACTTTACCTGGTATGCGATCTCGTTCTGTGTAGCCGCCAGCGTAAGCTCGCTGCTTTTGATGTTGGCATCGCCCAGGGCCGCGCGCGCGGCAAATACCGTCGGGAACGGAATGGTCTGACTCACGGTGATGTTATTGTCGGCTTTCTCGTAACTGTTGTACTGGCCGATCATGCCCACGGCGGTGAAGCGGCCGATGTCTCCCGCGGTTTTCCGGAGGCTTTGCTTGGCTTCGACATCATACTGCGCGGACTGTACTGTCTTGTTGCTGGCCAGGCCTTGCTGCACGGCTTGTTCGAGTGTGAGCGTTGTTGTTTGTGACCAGGCAGCCGGCGCGATGGCCAGGCAGAGCCCTATCACGATTGTCTTCTGTATGTGATGGATGTGTTTGCGCGCTTTCATTTGTTGTCTCGTTTCAGGCCGCCTTCGAAATAAATATATAGTATCGGTAAGACGACCAGTGTCAGGAGCGTTGATGTTACCAGGCCGCCGATCACGACGGTGGCCAGCGGCTTTTGCACTTCGGCGCCGGCCGAGCCGGACAGCGCCATAGGAAGGAAGCCCAGCGAGGCTACCAGCGCGGTCATGAGCACGGGACGTAACCGTGCGGCGGTGCCGTGCAGGACGATGGCGTAGAGGTCTGTCATGCCTTCTGTCTTCGACCGGTTGAACTGTGCGATGAGGACGATGCCGTTGAGCACCGCCACGCCGAACAGCGCGATGAAACCGATGCCGGCCGAGATACTAAACGGCATGCCGCGCAGCACGAGCGCGAAGACGCCGCCGATGGCCGCCATGGGTATGGCGGTAAAGATCAGGATCGATTGCCGCATGGAACCGAAGGTGAAATACAAGAGCAGGAAGATGAGCAGCAGCGCCGCCGGTACGGCGACCGACAATCGCTGTTGTGCTTTCTGCAGATTCTCAAACTGGCCACCGTATGTGATATAATAGCCGGTGGGCATCTTTACCTGTGCATCGATCTGCCGCTGTACTTCTTTGACGACGCTGGCGATGTCGCGGCCGCGAACGTTGAAGCCTACGATGATCCGTCGTTTGGCATCTTCGCGCTGGATCTGGTTCGGCCCCATCCTGAACTGTACATCGGCCACTTGCGAGAGCGGCACCTGATTTCCGTTGGGTGCCGTGACAAAGAGGTCCTGAACGTCTTCGATACTTTGCCGGCTTTGTTCGGCCAGACGCACGACCAGGTCGAAGCGCTTTTCACCTTCGTATACCAGCCCGGCGGCCTGTCCGGCGAATGCCGTGCTGATGGTTTGATTGACGGTCTCTACGTCCAGGCCAAAGCGGGCCAGCCGCTCGCGGTCAATGCCCACGACGATCTGCGGCAGGCCGGTGATCTTCTCGAGGTACAGATCGGTCGCGCCGTCTACGGTGCCGACGATGCCGCCGATCTTTTGCGAGAGCTGTGTGAGCTGCTCCAGGTCTTCGCCGAAGATCTTGATGCCTACATCTTGTCGTACGCCTGAAATAAGCTCGTTAAAGCGCAACTGGATGGGTTGTGAGAAGCCGAAGTTTACACCGGGGATGGCTTTTAGGGCGTCCGACATTTTGTCGGCCAGTTCCTCTCGTGTTTTTGCCGATGTCCACTCCTGCTTGTCTTTCAGAATGATGGTCAGGTCGCAGGCTTCCATCGGCATGGGGTCTGTCGGGATCTCGGCGGCGCCGATCTTTCCGATGACGCGTTTCACCTCGGGGAACTGCTTCATCAGGATGGCCGACGCCTGGGTAACTTTATCGACGGTCTGCGAGAGCGAGCTGCCGGTCAGCAACCGGGTTTCGGCGGCGAAGTCTCCTTCTTCCAGGGTGGGTATAAATTCGCCACCCAGGCGCAGGAAAACGACCAGAGCCACGACCAGTATCGCTACCGATGCGGCCACGACCAGGGCTTTGCTGCGCAATGCGCCGCGGATGACGGGTGTATAGATCCGCTGGAAGAAGTCCATGATCCTGTCGGAGATGTTCTTCGTGTGCGTGATGTCCTTGCTCAGGATCCATGCCGACATCATGGGGATATAGGTCAGCGAAAGTATGAAGGCGCCCAGGATGGCGAAGCCTACGGTCTGTGCCATGGGCCGAAACATTTTTCCTTCGATACCTACCAACGCCAGGATGGGCAGGTATACGATCAGAATGATGATCTCGCCAAAGGCGGCGGCGCTTCTGATCTTGCGGGCGGAGTCGTAGACTTCGTCGTCCATCTGTTCTTGTGTGAGCCGGCCCGCGGGGCGCATGCCCAGGTGGTGCATGGTCGCCTCCACGACGATGACGGCGCCGTCGACGATGATGCCGAAGTCGATCGCGCCCAGGCTCATCAGGTTGCCCGACACGCCAAAGGCGTGCATGAGCGCGACGGCGAAGAGCATGGCCAACGGTATGACCGACGCCACGATCAGGCCCGCCCGCAGGTTGCCGAGGAACAGGACGAGCACAAAGATCACGATCAGGGCGCCTTCTACCAGGTTGCGGGACACGGTGTGTACGGCGCGTCCTACGAATTCACTCCGGTCTATAAAGGCTTCTATCTCCACTCCTTCGGGCAGGGTCTTTTTGATCTGTTCCATGCGCGCTTTCACGCGTTTCACCACTTCGTTGGAGTTCTCTCCCTTGAGCATCATGATGATGGCGCCCACCTTCTCACCCTCGTCGTTCCAGGTGAGGGCGCCGTAGCGGTTGGCGGTGCCGAAGCGGACTTCGGCCACATCGCGAACCAGTACCGGTAGCCCTGACGTTGTATTATGCACTACAATCTGTTCGATGTCGCCCATGGAGGTGATCAGGCCTTCGCTGCGAATGAACCAGGCACTCGGTTTCTTGTCGATGTACGAGCCGCCGGTGTTTTGGTTGTTGCGTTCGAGGGCGGTAAAGATGTCGGTGATGCCGAGGTTATAGCTGCGCAGCTTGTCGGGGTTCAGGGCGATCTCGTACTGTTTGAGATACCCGCCAAAGCTATTTACTTCGGCAATGCCGGGTGTTCCCAGCAGCTGGCGGCGCACGATCCAATCCTGGATGGTGCGGAGTTCCATGGCGTCGTATTTTTGCTCGTATCCGGGTTTGGCGTGGATGACGTACTGGTATATTTCACCCAGGCCGGTCGATACCGGTGCCATTTCGGGTGTGCCGATGCCCGCCGGTATATTTTCTTTTGCTTCGGTGAGCTTTTCGTTCACCTGCTGCCGCGCCCAATAGATGTCTGCGTCGTCGTGAAAGACGATCGTGACGGAGGAGAGACCGAAGCGGGAGACCGACCGTACCTCGGTGATCTCGGGGATGACGGCCATGGCCTGCTCGATGGGAAAGGTGATGAGGCGCTCTACTTCCTGCGCGGCGAGCGAAGGCGACAGTGTAATGACCTGCACCTGGTTGTTGGTGATGTCGGGCACGGCATCGACGGGTAGCCGGGTAAGCGAAAAGATGCCCCATGCCACCAGCCCGAGCGTGAGCAGGCCGACGATGAGCTTATTCTTTATTGAAAAATAAATGATCTTGTCTATCATAATTACCGATCGTGTTGAATGACGGGGATGACGGTGACCGATCGCGCGCAAGCTGACGAGCCGTAAGGACGCTTTGCCTGTATATCGTCATGGGAAATGCTTACGCCAGAAGCCGGTTCATCGTGCCCCTGAGAAAATAGCATGGATGCGTGCTAGCTTATCCTGGGTGGTTGCCAGATCGACAGATCAACCGATTGGAAAAGATGTTTGAGTGGAGTGGCGGGTTCGCCGGTGTATGCGGGATTAAAGACAACGAAATGGAAATACGACGGTTGTGTGATCTGTACGCTGCAGCAGCTGCATACGCAGAAGGGTGAGCAGAAGTCGGCTTCGTCGGTGGAGTGATCGTGACCGGAAATTACCAGCGAGGTATCGGCTTTCGTTTCGTCTGCACAGGTGTCGCCGTCGGAACATGGCATGCATGCCAGGACCGTTAAAATAACTGCTAATATGAAACACACCGTTCTCACGTCGGCAAATATAGGTCAAATTCCGTGCAATCGTGTTGCACCTCCCGGTTTTTTCGGCCTTCGCCGTGACGAGATCCCGGCGTATGTAAGGTATTGGGCGAATAACACGATGTTTTCCCGGTCCGGCCCGTTGTTCCATCGTATGACGGCACGACTAAGGTCTGTGTGTGGTTTCGTTTGTGGCGCCGGTTGCCACGGTATAGGCTCCTATGCTATACCATTTGCCAGTCCATATTCTTTTGCCATGAACGTGGCTGCGACACGGCTGTGGCGGTGTGGCCGGAGGGGAACGAATTGCGTTCGTCTGTGTCCGGCCGGGGCACGGCGGTGATCTTCTTTAGCGGAAATGTGATGGCCGCTACCAGGAGCTCCGACTTGATGATGAGCGCGGTGCGGTTGGCCAGGTCGTTCCTGCTTTTTATACCGGCCAGGTTCAAGCCGTATACCGCTGCGATGGGCGCGTACTGAAGGTAGTTGTCGGCGTGATGCCGGAATGCGGGCGTTACTTCATCCCGCGCTTCCTTGAACTCTTCCCGATCGAATGTTTCGTTATCGGTAAAGGAAAAGAGGCTTAGGGCGGTGAGCATGACCGGTGCTTTTGTTGCGTTTATCCAACGTGCTTTGCGCGGGGGTGTGTAAAGGTCTGTTTGTAGGTGTATGGTGTCGCGTGGTTGGTGCTGTGGGGGGGACGCTTCTTGTGCGGAGGTTGTCAATAGTGAAAATTGGAGGAGAAGGAAGAATGTGGTTTTCATGATGAAAGCGTTGCTATAGATCTCAATCTGTTGTTGCAATGTTAACTATGGATATTGGAGAGATTCTGTTTATTGTAAACATTCGAGTAGTTACAGATTGTCTGCAGCTGATGGCTGTTGCCTGGGGGCTTGAAAACGATAGGCGGGGCGGCCGGGGGTCGGAGACCCCCTCCGTTGCGTGCATGAACAGTGTTGGGCACGAGTCGCCCTCCCTACGGTCGGAAGACTCGCGCCAGGTACTGATGTGTGCAGGGGCTACGCCCCTACTACCCCTTACCTTCTTGCTGGTGCAAAAAAGTCAGGGTATAGAAATTGTTGGTACAGGGCTTGATCCTATGACAGTGTCGCGCGGGTAATCTTAGAACTGGATGGAGAAGGTGTGGGTGGCGTTGCTAAAATTATAGCTCATTTTGTAGCCGCAGCTGTCGCAGATCTTTTTGACGATGGCGAGGCCCAGGCCGGTGCTGTTGGGGTGTGTGCTTTCTTTTCGGAAGCGTTCTTTCATTTTTTCAAAATCAATTGCCAGCAGCTTGCCTTTGTTTGATACTGAGAAGGTGCGTTCGTGGATGGTGATGACGATGTCTTCTTTTTCGGCGCTATACCGGATGGCGTTGTTCAGGAGGTTTGTGATGAGCACTTCCAGCAGGGTCTTGTTGGCTTGCAGGGGAAGTGGCTCGAGGGCGGTGCGTATGCCGATGTCGTGAAGGGCGGCGACCGGTTTCTGGATGTTGACCTGGTGCTGCACGAGCGCGGCCAGCTCGATGGGCTCTTTTTCCAAGAACTGCTCGTTGTCGATCTTACTCAGCAGCAACAGGTTCTTGTTCAGGCGCGACATGCGCTGCGCGGTGGCTTCGAGCTCCATCAGGGTTTCGGCTTCGGTCTGTGTCAGGTTGGGGCTTTGCATGAGCGCATCGAGCTTGCTTTGAAAGATGGCGATGGGTGTCTGCAGCTCGTGGGAAGCATTTTCGATGAACTCCTTCTGGTTGAGGTATACCATCCGGCTTTTCTCGGTGAGGTGACTGAGCGCTTTGTTCAGGTCGTTGAATTCGAATATGTCGGACTCTACCAGCGGTATGGTCTCGCTTTTATCGAGCTCGAACGCCCGGAGGCGTTCGAGGGTGTTGTAAAACGGTTTCCAAATACGTTTTGCCAGCCGGCGGTTGATCAACAGCAGGCCCGCCGTCAGTAAGATCGAGACGATGACCTGTACGGACCCTATGGCCAGGGCCAGGTCCTGGCTATCCACGAGCGATGTGCGTACTTTCAGGTCGTATCGTTTGCCTTTGACGGTAATGATCGTGTGGAGCTGCCGGAACGGTCTTGTCTCGCCTTCCAGGCTGTCGTAAAACGATACGGTGCTGTATTCTCTTGCCGCCGGGCCCTCTGCGCCCGGCTTGATGTGAACGTTATATGACAGTTGATCGATCACGCCCAGATCGGTTTCCAGATCGTCCAGGTATTCGAATTGCTGAATGTGGTGTGTGAACTGGTCGGCTTGCAGCGACAGTGATTCGTCTATCTCTTCGCTGAGTATGGCGCGCACCGATAAAAAAGATACGGGGATGCTGATGATGAGCAGGATCAGGGAATACAGCAGCAGGCTGCGGAGATTGACTTGCAGTAGTCTCATGCGGAAAATTTATAGCCCAGGCCGTATACGGTCTTTATATAGTCTTCGCTGCCGGCGTCGGTCAGTTTGCGTTTGAGGTTCTTCATGTGCGAGTAGATGAAGTCGAACTTGTCCAGCAGCTCGGCATTGTCGCCGGATAAGTGTTCGGCAATGGCATTCTTTGACACGACCCGGTTCTTATTGGCCGTGAGAAACACTAGCAGTCCATACTCCATGCGGGTGAGGTCCAGCTCCTGGCCGTTTACGGTAACGGATTTTCCGAAAAGGTCGATGGTGATCTCCTGGAATACGATCTTATTGCTCCCGTCGAAGCGCTTGCGGCGGATGACGGCCGACACGCGGGCGATGAGCTCGGGCATAAAGAACGGTTTGGCCAGGTAGTCGTCTGCACCGAGGTTAAGCCCTTTGACTTTGTCCTCCACCGAATTGCGGGCGGTGATGATGATGACGCCGTCTGTTTTGTTGAGGCTTTTGATCGTTTCCAGGATGGCCAGGCCGTTGTCGTCGGGCAGGTTGATGTCGAGCAGTATGCAGTCGTAGTCGAACATGGGGATCTTCTCGTTGGCCTCGGCGGCGGTATAGGCGGCCTCGCAGACATAGCCTTCTGTCCGCAGCGCCGTCACGATGCTTTTCGCAAGCTGCTTTTCGTCCTCTATGATCAGTATCTTCATATTGTATTTGCCTTTTTTTCCTTTCCGGCGCCCTTATTCCCGGCGGTGCAACGTTCAACCAAGATAACGGTTTTACTCATGCCATCAGAATTTATAGGTGTAGCCGGCGCGGATCACCTGTGTTTCGTAATAATCGGTGCTGCGGTCGTGAAAGCCATCGCCGGTGACGCGCCGTTTTATCCGCAGGGTGTTTGCCAGAAGCGCTGCACGGCGGTGAACAGGAGTAGCGGTACTATAAAGGCGACGAGCTTTTTCATGGCAGCGGGTTACGGGCATTTGCTTTCATGTGTCCATCGGTAAAGGAATCGCTGGCGGCCTGATACCAGGCGATGGCCTCCCGTACGTGTTTGTGATCGCCGGTAGTGGGTATACTTTCGTTGTCGGGTGTTAACCGGAAGGTTTCGACTTTGGCCTGCGGGGAAAGAATGACCAATCTGCCGTCGTGGATATAGCCCAGGTTCTGATAGGTGCTGATGAAGGCGCGTTCGCGGCCTGGTTCAAGCTGGTACATGTCATAGCCAAAGAAGTTGCTGGTATAGGAGAAATTCAGCAGGCCCAGCAGCGTGGGGCCTATGTCGATCTGGCTCATCAACCGGTCCATGGTGCCCGGCATAATATTACCCGGTGAATAGATCAGCATGGGAATATGATATTTGTCTACGGGCAGCTCGGTCTTGCCGGCGCTGGACGCGCAGTGATCGGCTACGATCACAAATACCGTATTATTGAACCAGGGTTTCCTCGAGGCTTCGCGAATGAACTTGCCGATGGCGTAGTCGGTATACTTCACGGCGCCGTTGCGGGATGTGTGCGAGGGGATGTCGATGCGGCCTTCCGGGTAGGTATACGGACGGTGGTTGGAGGTGGTCATGATGTGTGAGAACACTTTTTTGCCAGGCCCCTGGGCATCTATCTTCCGCAAGGCCAGCGTGAACAGGTTTTCGTCGGCCACGCCCCAGATGTTTTCGTAGTCGATCTCCTCACCTTTCAGCGCCGAGCGATCGATGACGTTATAGCCGTTGTTTCCGAAGAAATAGCCCATGTTGTCGAAGTAGCTATACCCGCCGTAGATAAACTGGCTGGTATAGCCTTTTTCGTTAAAGACATGTCCCAACGAAAACAGCGCTTCGTTGTTGGGGCGGCGTACGACGGATTGGCCGGGGGTGGGCGGCACACAGAGCGACAGTGCCTCGAGCCCCCGAACGGTACGCGTGCCGGTGGCATAGAGGTTTGTAAAGAGCAGGCTGTGACCGGCCAGCGAATCGAGAAAGGGCGTGACGCCGTCTTTATTTCCGAACTTGCCCATGAAGTCGGCGCTGAAGCTTTCGACGCTGACGAGCACGACGTTCCACTTTTTTTCGGGGCCCGCATTCCGGATCGCCCGGACGATGCTGTGGGGATCGCTTGAAAGGAATTGGGCTTCGGGGGTTTTCAGATCTTTACGGACGATACGGAATGCCTCGTCGGTATCCATGCACGCATAGAAGCGATCGTAGTCCAGCTCGTTGTGACGGTAGGCGGCAAACAGCTCGTACATGCCATTGCCGGCCAACTCATTCACAAAGGCGTTTTTGCTAAAGTGGTGGAGCTTTGTCGTTACGGTGAGCAGGGACATACTAAAGACGGCGGTGTACAGTGCGAAATACAGTGCTCTCTTTTTAAAGGGTACGTATTGTCCTTGTGAGCATTCGATCCAGGATTTAAACAGGAGGACGATGGCGGTCGTGGCTACGATGGTGCCGGCCATGATCCACCCCATGGGGTAAGACTGGTTAATGTTGCCGATGACTTCTGTCGTATAAACAAGGTAATCTACGGCTATGAAATTGAAGCGGGCATTGAACTCGTCCCAGAACAACCACTCGGCCACGCCATTAAACAGGAGGATATAGGTCAGGACAAAGAACCAGCCGTATAGCACGTACACGTGCCCGGGCCGGGCATATACACGCTGCGGCACCAGCCACAGGTATAACACCAGCGGCATGGCGAAATAGATGGCGTTGACGAAGTCGTATAGCAGCCCGATGAAGGCTATTTCCAAGTCGTTCATAAAACTGAAGTCGACCTGTGCCGACACTTTAACGGCCAGCAGCAGCCGGGTGAATACAGAAATGCCGATAAGCAGAAAAAAGAGCAGCAGGATCAGTCCACTGCGGTTGCTCTTCACGTGTGTCAGCTGAAGGTTCATACAGCAAATGAGCCGATCATTTTTGGAGAGAATCTGGAACCATTCTGTAGACTTTCTGTAGACTTTCTGTAGACTATAGATGCTTGTTTTGTTGCTCCCTATTCAGCCGCGCCACCGTGTGGCACTTTTCCTTTGCGTTTAAGCTCTTGCAGCTTCTTTCGTTTTGCCGGTTCCCAGTGCGATGCGGCGTAGCCGGTAAAATAGCGGTGGCGTTGCAGGAATTCGATGTTTATGTTGATCCAGTCGCGTTTCGACAGGGTCTCGCCTTGTTGCTCGTTCAGTTCCTTATACAGTCTGCGGGCCCAGTGGGTATAGTCGTCGCTGGCCAGGTGGTAGAGATCGGCGTCGTACGTCCGCCTATGATTCCAGGATCTCTTTCCGGTATCGTGTCAGCATGGACGATTTGGACAGGAAGCCCAGGTAGATGCCGTTCTCTACCACGGGCAGGTTCCACCGGTTGGTGCGGTCGAACTTGGCGAATACCTCGTGCAGGTTTTCGTTGAGCTCTACGATGGCGTCGGGTTTGTCCATGAGGTCTTTTACATAGGTCGTTTCATACTTCTCTGTTTCGAACATGATGCGCCGCACTTTGTCCATGTGGATCAGGCCGACGAGCCGCAGGCCCGTATCGACCACGGGGAAGATATTGCGCTGGGAAGCGGAGATGGTTTTGACCAGGTCGGTGAGCCGGGCGTCGGGCGAGATGACCGAGAAGTTCTTTTCGACGAGCTCGGCCAGGTTCAGGCGGCTGAGGAGCAATTTGTCGCGGGTCTCGAAGGTCGAGTTGAGGAGCCGGGCCAGCTTTTTACCTTCGAGCGACATGGGTTGGAACAGGTGCGTTACGGAGAGGCTGAGCGCCGATACGATCATGAGGGGTATGATGAGGTTATACCCGCCGGTGATCTCGGCGATGAGGAAGATGGCCGTCAGCGGTGCATAGAAGACGCCGCTCAGGATGCCGGCCATGGCCACGAGGGTCATGTTGCTGACGGGCAGCTGCGCCCAGCCGAGGTAGTTGACCAGCCGGGCGAAAAGAAAGCCCAGGTACGAGCCTACGACCAGTGACGGCGCAAAGCTGCCGCCGTTGCCGCCGCTGCCGATGGTGATGGCGGCGGCCATTATTTTGAAAAAGATCAGCCCCCCCACGAAGAGCAACAGGGTAAGCTCAGAGTGCACCAGGTGGTTGATGATGCTGCCGGCGGCGAGCTGTGATGCATCTTTGCTCTCCAGCATGCGCACCCCTTCGTAGCCCTCGCCGAAGAGCGGCGGGAATAACGTGATCAAACCAAAGAGCAACAGGCCTCCGATGATGACCTTCGCCCATTTGTTAGAGACCTTTTCGAACCGCGCTTCGATGGCATGAAACACTTTTGCGTAGCAGAGCGATGTCAGTCCACAGAGGATGCCGAGAATGGCATAGAACGGTACGTTGTGATAGTTGAAGGGTTGTTTGAGCGCGAAGGCCAGGGTGACGCCTTCGGCCAGGATGATTTTCGACACCAGCGCACCACAGGCGGCCGCGATGATGAGCGGTATAAAGGCGGCGGCGGTGGCATCGGCAATGAGCACTTCCACGGCGAACAGCACGCCGGCGATGGGTGAATTAAAGGCGGCGGCTATGCCTGCGGCGGCGCCACAGCCGAGCAGCACGGTGCGGTCGCGATAGGTCAACTGGTTTACGCGTCCGTAGTTGGAGCCGATGGCGGAGCCTGTCGATACCATGGGTGACTCCAGGCCGAGGGAGCCCCCGAAGCCAACGGTCAGGGCACTGGTCACTACATGAGCAAACGTGTCTTTCGCCGGAAGGAAGCTGGATTTCTTGACGATGCTGTATACTATCTCTGCACTGCCCTTTTTTAATTGTCCGTTGAGGAAATACCGGATGAAGAATACGGTCAGCGCGATGCCCAGCAGCGGGAATACGGCGAATACATAAAACTGGTCGGATGCCTGCGAGCTGGCTACCAGGTGGCCGATCTGGTGAACGCCGTATTTCAATACGATGGCGGCAAAGCCCGAGGTTAATCCTACCAGGCCCGCGGAAACAGCCAGGAAGTTACGATCGGAGAGCTTGCTTTTGAGAAAGAGTATGGGATGAGAGAGTAGTGTGATCATGGCGCGCTCAAGTTAATAACTTTGGCGAGCCAAACGCCAGAATTTGCGGGTAGTACGTTAAACCTACGCAAATAGACTCATTTACTTGTCTTTATGTAAAATAAACTTTACATTTAGATAAATAAACAAGACTATGTTTAAAATGCTGTTTCCGTACCACCCTGCTGTTAAAATACTCGGGGCGGCGCTGCTGCTGTTTGCCGGTGCCGGCGTTTTTTATAAGACCCTGGTCCTGCATGACTACGTTTCGTTTGCGCCGGCCTTCCAGATCGCGTCCCTGGGCCTGGTGTTTATATTTTTCTCGAAAGAGAAGTATGACGACGAACGGATCCATCAGATAAAATTTCGTGCGCTGACCTGGGGTGTGCTGACGGCGTATTTTGTTACCTTGGGTATTACGTATCTCTTTCGCACGCTTTCCGCGCATGAATTTCTTTGTTTCGCGTTGCTGTTGACCACCGGGATGTTCTATTTCCTCAAGCTGCGGGCATGAAGAACCTGATCAAAGTGGAACGTGCGCGGCACAATATCACGCAGGCCGAGCTGGCGGAGCGCGTGCAGGTGTCGCGTCAGACGATCAATTCGATCGAAACGCAGCGGTTCATTCCGTCGGCGGTGCTGGCGTTGAAGATCGCGAAGGTTTTGGAGGTTCCGGCGGATGCGTTGTTTACGCTGGAGGATGCCGATTGGAAAGCCTAGCGTCGACCTGCAGCTCTACACGGTCGGGGCGCAGAGTGACGAGCGGACGGACAACGGGCTGGGTGCTGCCCGGATGTATATCAAAGTGCTTCAGGAAGGCTTGCAGAAATATACTCATCTCGGCCATGGCGAAGTTATTGCCGATACACAGGCGTGGGCCGGCGCCAAACGGATAAAAGATCTTACGGGTATTCTTCTCGCCTTCGCCCAGGAAACGGGCGGGCTGGAAGGCCAATGGCTCACGCCAGTGTTTGGGGTCGCGGTGAAGACCGTAGTAGAACGACACGACTACGGTGCCTTTGCGGATGCGGTAATTGTTATACACGTCGTCTTCCAGCGCCACGCGGTCGCTGATCCAGGCGGGTGGATACAGGCGCATGCTCTCTTTGACGACGGCCGACAGGGCAGGATGCATCACGGCCTCGTTAAGGGTAAGCGTTGCCGTCGCCTCGCGCAGGGCGATCAGCTCTTCGCGGTTATTGGCGAGCAGGTATAGGGCCCACGCCAGCGCGTTGGCGGTCGTTTCGTGACCGGCGATGAGCAGGATGAGGATCTCATCGACCACCTGGCTCTCGGCCATGGGTTCGCCGGTGTCTTCATAACGCGCGTCCAGCAACATGTCGAGCAGGTCGTTGTGTTTGGTGTTCTGGCCGGTGCGCTGGCGGATCAGGAACCGGATGACCTCGCGGGCTCCTTCAGCCTTTCGGAGGTTGGCATTCATTTCGCCGGAAAGGCGGAACCACCAGCGGTTATAGGGTTGTCGTACGTCTTTGATGACGAACTCCTGTACTTCGCTGATGAAGCTGCCTAATTGTTTGCGTTTGTCGGCGGGTACGTCGACGTTGAACAGCGTGTCGATCACCATGTCGAACGCGAGGCGGTGCATCAGCGGGTATACGTTTACCGTGCCCGTGGGAAAGCCGGCCAGGAAACGGTTGACGGTATTCTGCATGATGGTATACAACGCCTGGATCTTGTCCATGTGAAAGCCGGGCTGGATCAACCTGCGCTGCCGCAGCCAATAGTCGCCGTTCACGGTCAGCAGCCCTTTGCCGAGGAAGCGCCCGAGGTAATCGGTTTGTATGGACGACTTCTGATAGTTGCGATGGTTATTCTTGAGTACATG
The DNA here is from genome assembly GCF_018598185.1 of Dawidia soli. Classification (GTDB taxonomy): domain Bacteria; phylum Bacteroidota; class Bacteroidia; order Cytophagales; family Cyclobacteriaceae; genus Ohtaekwangia; species Ohtaekwangia soli. The sequence goes on along the minus strand of NZ_JAHESC010000001.1, from coordinate 52,234 downwards.
CTCGATGAGGCCGGGGTCTTGTGTCGCCACCACGCGCATCATGCCGAGGTTTACGAAATAGGTGCCGTCGAAACGGCGCATGCTTTCCTGCATGGTCTGGATGGGCTTCCGGGCCGACTTGTAGGTTCGTACCAACGATCTCAAAAAGCCGTAGCCGGGAAGCGGTGCCGTGGTGCCTGTTGTTTGTCGCATGCGCGTTGTTGTCAATAGACGAAGATACGCAAACAGCGGGTTCGTTCGTGCCGGGCTGCGCGGATAATCGGAGGTGGCCCGACTTTTGGATACTGGTATAGTACAAAACCAGACAACGATTTTAGCCATGAAAACGGATCAACCTATTACTCCCACCCCACCGCATCCAGGTTTCTTTGAACGATTTTCCGGGGTGGCGACGCATGCCGCGGGGAGTACTCCCGCGTTTATCGTCGCGTTAACGCTGGTGCTGGCCTGGGCGGTGACCGGGCCTATATTCCACTACTCGGAAGAGTGGCAGCTGGTGATCAATACCGGTACGACGATCATTACGTTCCTGATGGTGTTCATCATTCAGAAGTCACAAAACAAAGAATCCCTGGCGGTTCAATTAAAGTTGAATGAACTTGTAGCTGCGCACAAACATGCCAGCAACCGCCTGGTGAATGTGGAGAATATGACCGAGGATGAATTAAAGGTCATTAAAAAGTATTATGCTTACCTGAGCGAATATTCGAAACAGGAAGAAAGCCTGCAGCAATCGCATTCGATCGACGAGGCAGAGGCCACGCACAATTTTAAGAAGAACGCCGACCGGCAGCTGGAGCACTGAATCTTTGCGAGGTCGGCGGTACAGCCGCGGGCAACGTACTGGTCATTTTGAGGCTCATGCAGGCCGGTTGTTGCCGTTCGTCAACACATTCCATGAGCGTGTGATATCGCTGTTTATAGGAAGAAAGGCCCCTGCTACGGGGCCTTTTATGCTGCGGCCCCAACGCCTATGTGTTGACTACCGTGCCGCCGTTTGGATGAAGCACCTGGCCGGTAATAAAGGCGCTTTCTTTCGACGCCAGGAAGACGTAACACGGGGCGATCTCGACGGGCTGCGCCGGGCGTTTCATCTTCGTGTCTTTGCCAAACCGGGCAACCTTCTCTTCATCAAACGAAGCAGGAATGAGCGGTGTCCACACGGGACCCGGTGCGACGGCGTTCACGCGAATGCCGCGATCGGCCACGGCCTGCGAGAGGCTTCGGGTAAAGGCGACGATGGCACCCTTTGTTGACGAGTAGTCGATCAGCGAGGGATTGCCGCGGTAGGCGGTGATCGACGCTGTATTGATGATCACACTGCCGGGCCCGAGGTGCGGCAAGGCGTATTTACACAGGTGGAAGTGTGCGAAGATATTTACCTTGAAGGTGTGCTCGAGCTGCTCGGCCGAAATGTCTTCCACGCTCTTCTGCTCGTATTGCACCGCGGCGTTGTTGACGACGATGTCAATTTTGCCAAAGCGGCTTATGGTTTGCTCGACGATCAGTTTACACTCGCCTTCCAGCGATACGTCTGCGGCGATGAGCAGGGCTTCCTTGCCATACTTGCGCATAGCCTCCGCGGTCTCTTCGGCGTCGAGCTTTTCGTCAAGGTAGGCCACGGCTACGTCGGCACCTTCTTTTGCGAATTGCACGGCCACGGCGCGGCCTATGCCGCTATCGCCGCCGGTGATGATCGCGACTTTGCCTTTGAGGCGGCCCAGGCCTGGATCGTCGTTGTCATATACCGGCTTGGGCACCATTTCTTCTTCTATACCCGGCTGCCGCTCCTGGTGCTGCGGCGGAATGTTTTTCGGCATTTTTACCTGCGTCGTTTCCATAATAGTAGGCGTTTGTATTGAATAGCACAGGCCTAAATTATTATTCCTTCCGTACCGCCGCCGGAAAGAGCCGCCGGCCAACGTACTATCGATGCGCATATCCCGGGAGATGCGTGCGGTGGGCAAAAACATTCCCGTTCAAGATGGGAGACGGTGGCCAGCGGATCTCTGTGACTTTATTGCCGGGCGTAGACCAGCAGAGAGGCTTTGGCCAGGGTGTTCATGTTCAGGATAAAGCTGGTGAGGGCTGCGCTGGCGGTTTCGTTCACCGGTATACATTCTTTGAGGGCGTGCACGGTGATGAGGTAGCGGTGGAGCTCGCCGGCGGGGGGACACGGGCCGAAGTAACCTTTTACGCCGACATCGGTCAGTCCGCCGACGGCGCCGGCGGGCAGGTTGTTCCCGGAGAGGCTGCCGGCATCGCCGGGTAACGATGTGACGGTCGGCGGAATATTATATACTACCCAATGCCACAGGCCACTGCCGGTTGCTGCGTCCATGTCGTGCATGGTGATGGCGAATGCTTTGGCATCGCGGGGTGCGTTCTCCCAGTGTAATTCGGGTGAGATGTTTTCGCCGGGGCAGCCGGGGCCCTGGCCGAAGTGTCTATTGGTAAACTGCCCGCCGACGTCGTGGCTTTTTAATGTGAAGGTGTGTGTTGTTTTTGTTTCCATTGTCCTTTACGTTTTACTTGTTACGCAAAGGTATCGGAGGGCGTACCAGCTACTTTGTCGCCAACCGATCAAAGACTGTCGGCATCAGCTCATCTTTTGTTGCTGGAATTGTTTGGGGCTGATGCCGTATACCTGTTTGAACGATTGCGAGAAACTGGAATGGTTTTCAAACCCGACCTTGTAAAATACCTCGCCGGGGTTTTCGTTTTGCAGCAACAACGACGTTGCCAGCTCCATTCTCCGCTGCAGGAAGTATTGGCGGGGCGCCATACCATAAATCTTCCGGAACCTTCGTTTGAAGGTAGAGACGCTTGTATGGCAGAGGAATGCCAGCTCTTCCAACGTGAGGTTGCCGGTGATGTTTTGCTCAACGGCTTTCCGGATCTCGAAATCCGAATATTCTCCCTGGCTTCTCGTTTGAAATGATATCATCTCGGTCGGGTATTTCTCCAGGAGATACAGCATCAGCTCTTCAAACTTCAATTCTACCTTTTTGTCTGAAAACGACGTTTTAGGCTGGATGAATTTGAGATAGGCTATATAGTTCCGGATGAAGGCATCTTTTTCAAATACGATGAATGGCTTGTCGTCTTTGCCGGGGCGAACGCCGATCTTCTCTATTATGGACGCATACTTTATAAAAAACTTCGCGAGCCCGGCGTTGTCGAAAAACAACATCGTGCTCCGATAATGATTGTTCACGGGAAGCTTTTCGGTCATTAAACAGTTGCCCGAAGAGAGTAAGGCAAATTGTGTGTCTTTGACTACCGTGGCATGGTCTGCATAGTGCACGACCTTTTCGCCTTGTTCCAACAACGTGATGAGGTTATGCTGAAGAAAGATCTTATTTCGTCCAACCTGTTTATCGGCAACATAGTTGTAGATAAATAAATCTTCCTGTTTTTCGGCTGTCTGACGTTGTTGTGTCATATGAAGACCCTGTGTTGCCCGGTCTCAAAGGTAACAAACTTGCTGGATTCTGCGCCGGCGTGTACGGTGTTATGCCCAGGCCCGGCTGTTGTACACGGGCGCGGGATTTACGGGCAGGAACACGGTAAAGGTGCTCCCCTGCCCTACGGTGGACTTGACTGTGATAAAGCCGCCGTGGAACCGTACGATCTTTCTGCAATACGCCAGGCCCCGGCCGTAGCCCTGCCGGGTGACTTCGTGGTCGGGCTGCGAGAAGAGGTGGCCGATCTTGTCGAGCTCCATCGGCTCTATGCCGCGGCCGTTGTCGTCGACTATAATTTCAACGTATTCGGCTGCAGGATTTGCCGGGAAGATGTCTTGCAGCTCATCGCCCCACAGCCGATAGGACGAGATCTGGATCAGCGCCGGAACGCCGGGTCGGGAAAACTTCAGCGCATTATGGATGAGGCGGTGAAAGAGGTGCTCGAGGTGAAAACGGATGCCGGCGGCGGCGGGAAGATCGATCACATCGATCGTTCCCTGCTTTTCGTGTATGAACTCCCGCAGCTGAACGGCTACATCGGCCATGAGCTCGCCCAACCTCAGCTCTTCGTAGAAATAGCCACGATCGGTTAACCGGGGATAGTCTGATACGTCTTTCATCATCACCCCAAACTGCTCGGCAAAAGCGTTGATCCTGGTGGCCAGCGTCTTTGTTTTTTCGGTGTCGCCATTGTTGGCGGTACCGGCTATAAGACTGCTAAAAAGCCGGAGCTTCCGCAGCGGCTCGGACAAGTTGTGGTCGGAGATGTAGTGGTACTGGCGATCCTCTTCCACCGTTCCGGCTACGCGCCGGTTAAGGATCCCGATGGCACGGTTCCTGTTTTGGATCTCGTCGACACTGTGCAGGTGAAAGGAGATGAGGTCGGCAAACAACATGAACAAGCCGAGGGTCTGCGAATTCCGGAGGCGTGCCGGTTTTGGATCGAGGGCGCAGAGCGTGCCGAAAAAGGTACCGTTCTTCAAAACGATGGGCACGGAAATATAGCTTTGAAAGCCGTACTTCCGGAAGGCCGGATGGTCGCTATACTTCCCATCGAAGGCCATATCGTCGATGACCACCGGTTTTCGGCTGACGCGGATCTCGTTACAGATAGTCGTTTCGACTCGGAGCTCGCCGCCTTCTTTCACGCCAAAGGCGATCTCATCGCGCACGCTACACGCTATCCACCGGTCGCCGGTGACGCGGGCTATGGCGGCGAAGCCTAAGCCGGTGGTGCGGCAAACGACTTCCAGCAACGTATGTACGATGGGAATTTGCCTGACTTTCTGAACGTCCTCTGAAAGACTATCGGTCTTTTGAATCATCGGGTAGCATGGGCGGAGGGCGCTCAAATATAAACCATTGTATATCAGGAGGAATGCCCAGGAGCAAATATCCGGGTTTTCCCGGAGTAAATGCCCGCCTGCAACCCGGTGTAGCCCCCGGAAATCACGGCGACGTCTGTATTACCAGGACAGCGCCTGTGTGCTGTCCTGGTACATACGCTTACTTAGCCTTAGAACCGAACTTCTTTGCCGGCGTCTTGCGACGTGACTCGTAAGCCACCTCATATTTCTGTTTTTTGTTGACGTACTCGCGGTCTTTCGGGCCCGGTTTCGAAGAAGCTTTTTTGGCAGTCTTCTTTGCTGCTTTTTTGGGTACAGCCGTGGCAGTCTTCTTTACTGCTTTCTTCGCTGTTTTTTTCGCTGTCTTTGCCATAGCGTTTTTTGTTTATAGGGCAAGCGCTAAATTTCTGTGCCTGCCGCCGGATAAAAAAAATCCAGCCAGATGTTTACCTGGCTGGAAGAAGATGATCTCGTAAGCGCGTCAGCGCTTAATCCTGTGTATCGGTCTTTCGATCGATGCGGTATAACCTGCCCTCATCGGTCACCGCGTACAGGGCGTTGTCGGTCCCCTGGGTGATGTCGCGGAAGCGTTGATTTTCGGAGGCGAGTAATCTTTCTTCGCCTACGACGCGATTGTCTTCCATCACCAGGCGTGCAATGTGTTTAGCGCTGAGCGAACTGATAAAGAGGTTGTTCTTCCACTCGGGCACACGATCGCCTTTATAGAAGGTAATGCCGCTGGGTGATATGACGGGATCCCAATAGTAAACGGGTTGTTCCATGCCCTCTTTCTGCTGGATACCATCGCCGATGGTTGCGCCGCTATATTCGATGCCATAGGTAATCGTCGGCCAGCCGTAGTTCACACCGGCGCGTATGCGGTTCACTTCGTCGCCGCCACGTGGCCCGTGCTCTAGTTCCCACAGGTCGCCCGTCTCGGGGTGCCGCGCGATGCCTTGCGGATTACGGTGACCGATGCTATAGAGCTCTGGCAGTGCGCCGTCGCCGCTGAACGTCGGGTTACCCGATGCAGGTTGACCGTCTGTCGTGATGCGAACGATCTTTCCCAACGACGATTCGACAGACTGTGCCAGTGGACGAGTGGGCAAAACGGAGCGCTCGCCGGTGCTGAGGAACAGATTGCCGCTGCCATCGAAGATCACGCGGCCGCCATAATGTAAATCACTGGGGTATGCCGGGGTTACGCGGTATATCACGGTAGCATTTTCAATCTTCGTTTCATCGTCTGCAAGTCTGCCCTTTGCGACGGATGTAACGGTTCCGCCGCTCACGTTTTCGGAGAAGGCCCAATATACCATCCGGTTAGAAGCAAATTGAGGATCGAGACAAAGTCCTAACAACCCGCCCTGGCCGGCGGAATTAACATCGGGTATGCCGGTGATGGCACTGCTCACGGTACCGGTAGCGGTAACGATCCGCATGGTCCCACCTTTCTCGGTGATCAGCAGGCGTCCGTCGGGAAGGCTGGTGACTCCCCAGGGCGCATCCAGATCGGAAGTAATGATCCGTGATTCATATTCGGTGGTCGTGAGCACTCCGTCTATCCGTGTCTGTCCTTCGAACGCAGGTTCATAGTCGGTGTTCGGGGGATTGGTCTCTACCGGTGGAGCGGGTTGGTTACCGTTGTCGTCGTCGGCATCGTCATCCGAGCAGCTAAACGCCATAGCCGCCATGGCGGCCAGTATGATAAGATAATTTTTGAGTTTCATGCGTGATCAATTACGTTATGATTTCTTACCGATAAAAAACCATACCGTCCTTAGGGGTATTTCCGGGGACGAACGAACAATCCGGCACACGAAAATCATATGCGCGGGAAAATAAAAAAGCCCTTCCTACCGAGGCAGAAAGGGCCAAAGGGTTTTAAAATTTGATTACCAGACGGTTATCCGCTCGCTTTCGGGTTTATACATTTTATCGCCCGGCTGCACGTTAAATGCATTGTAGAAAGGGGTGAAATTCATCAGCGGCCCGTTCACGCGCCACCGTGCCGGCGAGTGTGCATTCGTGTTCACATACATGCGTAAAAATGCATCCGTTGTTTTCACGCGCCAGATCCTTGCGACCGAGATAAAGAAGCGTTGGTCGGGTGTGAAGCCGTCTATTTTTGTGGTGTCTTTACCTTGTTCAGTCAGCTTGAAAGCGTCGTATGCAATGGCTACGCCGGCAATGTCTGCGGTGTTCTCTCCCAGTGTCAACGCGCCTTTTACGTGTACCGTGTCGAGTACGGTAAACTTGTTATACTGATCTACTACTTGCTGCGTTTTTGCTTTGAACTTTTCATAGTCGGATTTTGCCCACCAGTTCTTTACATTGCCTTCTTTGTCATACTGTGCTCCCTGGTCATCGAACGAGTGTGTTATTTCGTGGCCGATCACCATGCCGATGCCGCCGTAGTTCAGCGCGTCGTCTGCCATCAGGTCGAAGTATGGCGATTGCAAGATGCCGGCGGGGAAGACGATCTCATTGAGAGGCGGATTATTATATGCCGTGACCGTTGGCGGTGTGGTATACCATTCGTTCCGGTCGACGGGCCGGCCTACTTTCGCCACCGCGTAGCGGTATTCATTCTTATTGGCCGACAAGCGGTTTTCAAAATATGCATCCCGTTTTACTTCTACGGTCGAGTAATCCTTCCATTTGTCGGGATAGCCGATCTTTTCGGTGAAGGCATATAGTTTCTCCTTTGCTTTTGCCTTGGTGGAATCGCTCATCCAATCCAGTTTGTCGATGCGCGTTTCAAAAGCTGTTTTCAGGTTGCCGATCAATACGGCCATACGTTTCCTGGCAGACTCGGGAAAATACTTTTTCACATAGAGCTGCGCGAGCGCTTCGCCCAACGATCGGTCTACCGCCTGCGTCATTTCTTCGGCGCGTGTTTTTTTAACAGCCTGGCCCGTCAACACTTTTGTATAGGCAAACGCGGCATCGGCAAATGGCCGGCTCAGCATGTTTGCATAGCTGGTCAGTGTGTTGGCTTTCATATAGACTTTCCAGTCGCCGATCGCGACCGACTTCAACAGGACGTTCAGCTTGTCATAGTAGCCGGGCTGCGCCATGTTCACCGAGTCTACTTTCACGCCGAGGTCGTTCAACAGCGTTGGCCAATTCAGGTTGGGATGTTTCTTTGCGAGCGCGGCTACGGCCAGCTTGTTGTAGTTGGCCTTTACATCTCTAAGCTCGATGTTCGTGCGGTGTGCTGCGGCCAACTGCTTTTCGACTTCATAGGCTACCGACGCGTTTTTTTCCGCGGCAGCGGCGTCGCTTCCCGTCAATTGAAACAACCGGGTGAGGTATGTCTTATAGGCGTTTTGAATGGCGAGTGTTGCCGAGTCTTTCTGGAAATAATAATCTCTTTCCGGCAAGCTTATGCCGGTTTGATAGAGCTGGACGATGTTGATCGTACTCCTTTTATCGTCGGGCCCTACATTAAAACCGATGAGGGAGCCGGTGCCTACTTTTTGCTCTTCGGCTACCAGCTTCAACAGCGTGGGTACATCGGTCACGGCGTCGATACGCGCCAGCAGCGGTTTGATCGGATCATATCCGCGTTTGTCGATCGTGACGGTATCCATGCCCGATGCATAGAAGTCGCCCACTTTCTGTTCGATGCTTCCGGCGGGATTGTTGCTGTTGGCGACGCTGTCCAGGATGCCCTTGAGGCGTATGCGTTGGGGGAAATTCAGAAAGGAATATGAGCCCACGCCGGTCTGGCCGGCCGGGATCTGTGCTGTGTCGTACCAAATGCCATTGACGTAGGTAAAAAAGTCATCACCGGCTTTCTTTGTAGAGTCTATACCCGTGATGACGATGTGTTTTGTTTCGGGGGCCTTTTGTTTACAGGCGCCCGCGAGTACCAGTGCGACTGAAAGGTATGCGAGTTTTCTCATGGTGTTTGTTTAGGGTTAGCGACATTAAAATAGGCTATGTTTTGATGTTAGCCATGTTTTTGACCTTAAAACGGGCTCTTTTTGTCCTTATAGGCTTCAACATTGGGTTTGCCATGAGGTTTTGGCGTGGTCGGGCATACATTTTAGTCGTCATGAGGGGTATGGATCTATTTCCGGACACACTCCCGACGCCGCTCGGATTTCGCTATGTGGCCGATTTTCTGACGGAAGTCGATCATTTCCCTGCCCGTGGCGCGCCGATCGCTGTATATCATGAGAGACCGGCACGGTCGGAATGGCAGTACAGTATAGCATAGCACCGGTGAAAAACACGCGGTATTCGATCACGCTTCGCACGCTTGCATAAGGTGCGGGTATATCCTCGAGGGCTTGACGCAACGGTGACGCCCCTGACGACCGACCTGGCCCGATTTTTTTACCCTTGCAATCGTATTCTAATTCTTCTGAATATGTCTACTATATCGTACACGATCTTTGTCGATTCGAATAACCATCGTTATGCTATCAATAGCGATGATTGCACAACATTCGCTACCGATCCGGTTGATACCCAATACCACATGTTTCCGGTCGATTCAAAGGATCAGATCAAGAAAGAAGAGACTGTCGCTATGTTCAAGTCTGATATCGAGCCCGCAGGCTGTATTGTAACGGAGCCCGTTTCTTAATGTCACGTGAACATTTAAACGACATGATCGAAAAAGAAATTCTCGACTCGCTCGCCGAGCAGCTGACGACCAAATCGCAGACCGTCGCCGTGGCAGAAAGCGTCACCGCCGGTCTGATCACAACGACGCTTTCCCGCGCCGACAATGCCACGCAGTTTCTGCAGGGTGGCCTGACGGCGTATAACCTCGGGCAGAAGTGCCGTCATTTGCAAGTCGACCCCATTCAGGCCGATGCTACAAATTGTGTTTCAGAAACGGTCAGTGAAGAAATGGCCGCCGGCGTGGCCCGGTCGTTTTTGTCGAACTGGGGAATTGGAGTAACGGGCTATGCCGTGCCGGTACCGGCGCTAAATATTCATTCTTGTTTTGCGTTCTTTGCTTTTGTCTTTGAAGGACAAACTATAAAGAGCGGACGGGTACAATCAGACCTGAAGACCCAGGCACAGGTACAGGAACACTTTGCAGCGCTTATTCTCCAGGCATTCCTGGAAACGGTCCGCGTCCATAGCCTGTAATCGCTGCAAGCAGGCATCTGTCGTTTTTGTACCGACCGTTGTCTTACGACGGTATCATTGTAAATTATCGTTCATACGCTTTCAGAAAATAAAAAGAGGCAGCTCCCGACGGTTGGGAGCGCCTCTCTTTAACCATCGAGAAATGGTTGTACCCTGACGTGCTTACGCCAGTTCTGTCTTATCGTGGCCACCCACCTTTACGATCTTATTGTAAATACCGAAGAGCAGAAAAGGTGCGGCCCATTGGCCTATAAAGAGAGCAAGGTGGTTCTTTCCGGCGATTTTCAGGCCCAGCGATACGGCCATGGCCCCCACCGAGGTCCAGAGATAAGCATCGGACGGAACACTCGCCGTGTATTCTTCAATATTCCGGGCAATAGGCCCCTCCTTCTTCTTGGTCAAGCCGTCGGCTCGCCGCGTGCTGGTTGCGAGTTCTGTTTCCATGATTTTGTGATTAAGGTTTAACAAATTACAACTGTCGTGACCTGCGCTATAAATTCATACCATAGAAGATGGTCAACAGCTACGACCGGAGCGCGGGAGGTCCGCATGCGCTGCCCTTAGTTTTAGGAAATGCTTTCTACACACATCGCCTGTACAGAAGGTCTTGCCGATAACAATAAAATCCTGTGTTGGGTTTTTCCGATGACGACTGCCATCATGATATATATTTTCCTGCAGCGCGTGATCGTACCGCGCTTCCCCAACCAGGGATAAATTTTTCTTCCATTCGACACCGCTTCCCCAAAGCTCTTTATAAACTGTACGTTTGCCTTGTACGTTGCCCATGGCACTGCAATTGAGCATACATGCCATCACGGTTTGTGTTTATAAAACGTGATAATCCCCGTACGGGAAAACAGGTAATAACAAGTAACACTAAAAAACACGGTTATGAGCAGTACATCCAGGGAAGAAGGTGCCGGCGAAGCATTCACCAAGCACCAAAAAGCGATAGACGAAGCTATCAACGAACGCACCAAGGAGGATCGCGGCCCGTCCGCCGACCCGAATAATCCGCGGAACCGTGACCGGCAGTCGGACACAGCGCACAAGAAGACCGGCGGTGGTAAGCAGAAGAACCCCGGCATGTGACCAACATTTCCATAACGCCGTAAAAGACTTACAATTCAACACGGGCCTGATCATGACAGGCCGCCGTGACTGCCAGGATGGACTGGCAAAAAAAAAGGCACCGTTGCCGGTGCCCTTTTCCTTAACCTCAATCAAAATCCCGTGTCGGATGCAGACCGCGGCACGGGTGTATCGTGCTATGCCGTAGCCACGGCGTTCTTGTCTTCAATGGGTTTACGGTGCCACCACGAGGCGAGTATGGAGCCGGTAATGTTCATGAGCGGGCCGAAGATGGCGGGTGCCAGGCCTACCGTAGCGGCTTTGCCCATCTCTTTGGCAATACCCGAGGCGAGGCCTCCGTTTTGCATGCCTACTTCGATGGCGATGGTGCGGCAGTCCTGCTCCTTCATCTTGAAAAGGCGCGCCGACCAATACCCCAGCAGGTAGCCGGCGGTGTTGTGAATGAGCGACGACACGATCAGCAAAAGGCCGATGTCCAGAAGGTTGTCGCGGCCGTTGGCCGTAATGATCAGGATGATGAACGCAATACCGGCCATCGACACGACAGGCATGGCTTTGTCGAGCCAGTGTGCTTTGCCGCGGAAGAAATGGTTGAAGATCAACCCGGCCACTACGGGCAAGATGACGATCTTGGTGATGTCCCACATCATCTTCGTTACTTCTACTTCCACGAACTGGCCTGCCAGCAGCTTCATGAGCAGGGGCATCAGGATGGGTGCGAGAAAGGTGGAGACGGTCGTGAGCGTGATCGACAGCGCCAGGTTGGCTTTGGCCAGGTACGAGATGACATTGGACGCCATGCCGCAGGGCGAGCACCCGATCAGGATGACGCCGGCCGCAATCTCGGGGGGAAAGTCAAATACGTTGGCGAGTGTAAAGCCCAGCAGTGGCATGATGGTGAAATGATTCAGCGTACCTACGATCACGCCCTTGGGCATTCTGACGACGCCGATAAAATCGTTCAGGCTCATTTCCGTGCCCATGCCGAACATGATGATCTGCAGCAGCGGTGTAAAGAGATTGTCGAGGCGATACCCGTTTACCGAAACGAAGTATTGTGGGTAATACATGGACGTGGTCACGGCAGCCAGGATCATGATGGTATAAGAGAATCCTTTGAACGCCGGATAGCCGCGTACGCCAATGGCCAGCGCCAGAAAGAAAACGATGAACATTATACCGGAGAGCCGGAGCTCGTCCTCGCCAAAACGTACGTCGCCGGTCAGCACCAGCGCGACAGCCGCCACCAGGAAGGCGACAGCGGTAACTAGTAGAAGCTTATATTTTGTCATGGTTGTTTAGGTCGGAAAATAAAGACTTCCACGGTCCGTAGCCCACAGCCCACAGCCAAACCTCCGTGAACCATGAACTACAGACCCTGGATGTCTACCACGTTCGGTTTTTCATATACTCGTCGAGCTCGGCACGCTTCATGGGAATCTCGTTCGGGTGCTTGTCCAGCCACTGCAGGAAGGCGTCCTTCACTTTGTCGGTCCATTGGTTGTCGATCTCTCCGGGGGTGAACTTCTGCTCGCGCAGCATATCGAACGCGAACTTGTCGCGCAGCTGCAGGAACTCGGCGGTTACGACCACCTTCTGGGCCAGGTGTGCCGGTATAAAGATCACACCTTCGTCGCGCGCCAGTACCAGGTCACCGGGCAGTACCATTACCTTACCGATGCGGATGGGTGTGTTGAGGCCCATCAGCACCGAGTTCTCGAGGAAGGTCGGGTCCCACTCGCGCACCCAGGCGTTAAAGCCTTTAATCCGGGCGAGCCCCTCCGGGTCGCGGGCGGAGCTGTTAAACACCACGCCGTTGCCCGACTTGGCATAGATGGAGTTGCCGAGGTTGTCGCCGATCAGCGTACCGGCTTCGATCTTGCCAAATCCGTCGGCCACATAGATGTCGCCCTTTGAAAGCTTGTCGATGGGCCACGAGTTGGTGTTGCCGATGCGGCCGTCTTTTTTGCCACGATCCTTTATATTTTTCTCTACATCCGGGCGGCTGGGCATGAACATGGCCGTGTATGCGCGGCCGGCCATGGGCTGGCCACTGTTCAATACTTTAAAGTTGCCTTCAAACTGTGACACGTAGCCTTCGTTGCGCAGCACGAGCCAGGCTTCTTCGATCGACACGTTTTTGGCGCGGGCCACGAGCTCATCGGGAATGCGGGGGCGGCCATCAGGAAACCGCTCCCCTTTCCATTCCGATGTAAGAAAGATGAGCTCCTCTTTCGGTATTGTTTGTGCCTGCACAGGGGCCGTCAAGGCTCCTGCTACGAACAGCAGGCCCAGTATCACGTTCTTTTTTTTCATGGTGAGCATTAGCATTTATTTCTTGTTGGCGAAGGCGGCCGCGTTGGGGTCGGTCGTCCACGATGGTTTGGAGATACCGTTCAGGTCCCATACCACCTCGCCTGCGCGCAGTGTCAACTCGCACTCCAGCTTCTTCGTTCCTTCCAGTTTATACCCTTTGGAGTCTACATATCCATATTTACCCGTCAGCATGCTGAATACGGCTACGTCAGCCACTGCGCCGGCGGTAAGATGCCCGAGGTCGTCGCGGCGGATGACCGATGCCGGTGACCATGTCGAAGCTTTGAACACCGCTTGCAGCGGCATGCCCAAGGCTACAAACTTCGACATGACGTTGAGCTGATCTTTCATGCCCGCGTTCATGCTGGCGGTGTGGATGTCGGTGCTGATGGTGGTGGGGTAAAATCCTTGCCGGATGGCCGGTATAGCTTGTGAGAACATAAAGCTACCGCCGCCGTGGCCCACATCGAAGACGATACCACGCTTGATCGCTTCCTGTACATAGGGAAACGGGTTGCCCTGGTCATCCATCACCGGACCGCGGCCGGTGAGGCGCGCATAGGTATGGGTAAAAATGTCGCCCGGGCGCAGGTGCGTCAACAGCAGGTCGCGCAACGGCAGCGGCGGCACGTGGCCACCGAAGTCGATCATGACGGGTACGTTGGCAATCTTACCGGCCGCTACGGCACGGTCTACCGGATCCCATTCTATACCGGAGAAGTGCGCTACTTTGATACCGACGATCTCTTCGTTCTGGCGCACGACCATGGCGGTCATACGGCTGTCCATGTCGGCGAGGTTCTGCTCGTATGGCCCTCCGCGCATGCCTTCGCCTACGATATTGAGGAACGACAGCACGCGGGTCTTCGAGTGCTCGATGACGTTGCGTTTGAAGGTACTGAAAGTCTTCCAACCGGCTCCGCCGGCGTCCACTACCGTGGTGACCCCCACGCGGAAGGTAAAGCCATCGGGCGGCAGGGCTTCAAAGCCGTCGCTGAGGTAGTGGTCGGGTTGTGTGCCAAAGAAGTTGTGCGAGTGTATGTCGATCAGGCCGGGGGTTACATACATGCCTTTGACATCTACCACGAGTGCCGCTTTTTTAGCATCTATATTTTTAGCGACGAGCGCAATCTTGTCGTCTTTGATGGCGACGTCCATGACATCATCGATGTTGTTTTTGGCGTCGACTACGTGGCCGCCTTTCAGCAGCAGGGTATACTCCTGGGCAAAGGCCGCGCCTGTACACAGCAGGAGCAGGCAGAGGAAATACAGTTTACGAGTTACAGTTACGTACATAGGATAAGGTCCGTTTCGGGTGTTGGTGTGTGGTGGTCTTTCTTTACTGGCAGACAGTACAATAATGCCCGACGGGGTGCGATACCTGTCGGTTCTGATGCTCCTTTACCGGAGAAGGCGCTGCCGGTATTCTCTACCGGCAGCGTAACCAACTAAATATAGGCGATGCAGTCCATTTCCACGAGCGAGTCGCCGGGCACGCCACCGTATACGGCTACTGTCGTACGTACGGGAGGCTTGTCACCGAACTTGCCTTTGTAGGCTTCGTTCATGGCTTTGTAGTCGTTCAGGTCGTGCAGGAACACGCTTACCTTTAATACTTTCTTCATGGAAGAACCTGCTTTAACAAGCTCTTTCTCCAGTTCATCGAGTACGTGGAGCGTGTGGGCAGTAATGTCGCCATCGAAGTGGGCGCCTTTGCCTGCCACAAACACGAGGTTCCCGAACTTGGTAGAACCGGAAAACAACGGGACATCCTGATCATCCTTCACGACGTTGAATACCTCTTTTTCCGGTGCAGCATCGCTTTTTGCGTTGGCTACCACGCCGAGGCCTACAACGCCGGCAGCGGATGTAAAGATTTTCTTGAGGATCGATCTTCTTTGTTCTTTCATGGGCTGTTATACGAATAGTGAAACAATTATTTAGGGTTGTCTTCAATTCTCTTATGCCACCGCTTTCGTCAGCTCCTCTTTCAAGCGTGTGGCGACGATCTTCTCCTGTCCCGGCTTCAGCATGAATACGGTGACCTGGACGTTGTTGGGTTCTCCCCCGCCGGCGATCTCGATGGATGGGCTGGCATTGCGCAAGTTTTCCTTCAGCTTCTGGCTGGTGATTTTTACCGACTCGTTCCAGGTGATGTGCAGGGTCGGCGTGTGATTTCCCAGCATGGGCACTTTCACTTCGGTTGTCACACCGGGAACGCTTTTGACGGCGTTCTGAATGTGCGCAATGCCGGCCTCCCACTCCTTCCACTCTTTGTCGTGGTCGTATTTGATATAGCTGTCGATCGCGACGTACATACCGAAGATCTCCTCTTTGTTGATCTTAAATCCACGGCCAATGTTAAAACCTCTTGGCGGCATGTGCAAGCGTGCGGCGGCAATGATCTCTTTTTTACCCATGAGCAGGCCTGCGCTCTGCGGACCGCGAAGGGCTTTACCGCCCGAGATCACGACAAAGCTAAAGCCCATGTCGTTGAAACGCCAGAGGTTCGATACCGGCGGTACGTCGGCGGCGATGTCGATGGAGGTAGGAACGTTGTATTTTTTTCCCAGCGCTACCCATTCTTCGTGCTGGATCTTGCCCAGGTCGGATTGTATGTGCAGGAAGTGCATGAGTGCCGTGCGTTCGTTCACGGCTTTG
Organism: Dawidia soli; assembly: GCF_018598185.1. GTDB lineage: Bacteria > Bacteroidota > Bacteroidia > Cytophagales > Cyclobacteriaceae > Ohtaekwangia > Ohtaekwangia soli. The sequence continues at coordinate 36,234 of NZ_JAHESC010000001.1, read as the reverse complement.
GCCACGTCTTCGGCGGTCTCTACCCACACGATCTTACAGCCGGTATTGGTCAATGCGTGGTTATAAACAATGTCGTGCCCCTTCTGGATGATGACTTCGGATTTCATGCCGGTATACTCCAGGTGCGGCAGTTGTTCTACTTTCTTGACGTCCATGCCGGTGAGGATACCGGCCAGGCCGAGGGTCATGCCGGAGAATGCGCCCGAGGTTACGACGGCGGCTTCGGCGTGCACAAGCCTGGCGATCTGCTCGCCTACTTTGTCCTGTGCTTCGTCCAGCATGCAAAATTCTTTGGAGGTGAAGTTGATGGCATCCATCACTTCGTCGCGCATGAGCGAACCGGTCATCGCGGTATAGGTACCAGCAGCGTTGATGAAGGTACGTACGCCCAGCTCTTTAAATACGTCGCGTTTCGGCGGGGTCTTTTGCGCCGGCGCAGCCAGCACGGAAAAAGGTGCGACGCTGCCTACGATGCCACCGATCACGGGAAAAGAAGAAAGGCGGCGGATGAGTTCTCTACGGTTCAGCATGTATACTAGGGTTGTTTTGGGTGTCTAAAAATCTGGACTCCGATGCGTTGACGAATATAGGTGTTGGGGCAAGCGGAGAAAATATAAAAGCTTGTAGCGGCGGGATGTGGTATATAAATGGTAACACCGGCGGGATGTAAAAGGCCGGTGTGCGTGTGTGCACACCGGCCTTTATCCGATGTTATTTACAGTTCGCGAGCGTCCCACCAAACTCGGCCGTTCAGGTCGTCGCCTTTCCATCCGTACTCATTCATTTGCCGTTGAAGGGCATCCTTGTACGAAGTTGGATTCAGCGTCTGTTCGGTGTTCGGATATAAAAAGCGGCGGATGATCTGGTTGTTTGTAGCGTTCCCCGGATAGTCGTTCGGTGTCAGGGCCGGATAACCGAGTCTTCGATAGTGGTTATACGGTTCTTGTGCTTCAGGGAACGATCCCATCCAGAACTGAGTGTAGATTTGCGCCAGGGCCGGTTCAATGTTATCCGGGGTTGTCGCTACCAGTGGATGCGCTATTACATATGCATCAATATCTTCCTGAGCGATGGCACCGGCTGCGCCCACAGCAATTTCCCATTGACGCATCGCGGCACGAATACCGGTTTCATACAGCGCGGCAGCCGTCTGACCGCCATACCAACCGCGCAGTGCAGCTTCTGCCAGCAAGTAATTCGATTCGGACACGGTGAATATCAACAGTGCGCCATCTTCTTTGAGCACGGTGGCAGGGTTAGGCTGCGAGAGAAAAGCAAAGTCAGGCGGTGCTTGTCCCGGCTCTCTGTCTGACATACCCTTTTGCAGACCGGGGTCATTCTCAGGCTCGCCGTCTATCCATACTACCGATAGCACCGGCAGACGCGGGTCGTTGTTATCCTTCAACGAATCGATGAACGTCTCCTGATATTTGCCGCCTTCTTTGTTGTTAACACCATCCGCAGAGCGGTAGTCGTCATCCAGCAAGCGATACGCCAGAGGATTGCGTGTAAGGGTCTGGCCGGTTGCGTTATAATTTCGAATAGCAGCGATATCTGCATCATTCAGAATGACGCCGCCGGCAATCGCGCGCTCCACCCATGTCTTGGATTCGCCCGGTTGTACCTCGGTCAGACGCATTCCAAGCCTCAACATAAGCGAGTAGCCGAACTTTTTCCACTGATCGATATTTCCTCCGTAAATCACGTCACCTGCACCAAAGGTAGCGCCGTCGCTATTGAAAGCCGCAGTAGCCTCCTGCAGCTCTTTCAACATATCGGCATATATCTCAGCCTGCGGTGTATATTTTGGTTGGTAAATACCCTGAATGTACCCCATGCCCCCCTCGGTATAGGGTATATCGCCATAAAGGTCGGTCAGTCGGTGGTAACAGTAAACACGCCAGATACGCGCAATGGACAGCTTGTTAACTTCCTCTGGCTTATCCAACATAACCTTGATCACCTCATTGATTTCGTTGATCTGGTTGGAATAGCTGTCGGAGAAAGGCCCGGATGTACGGGTCTGCTGTGCAGTCGTATATTTTGAACCAAAGCCAGCGATATCGTTCCAGCTTGTCGTGTATTGCATGGTACCCATTAGCAAGCCGGGATGGTTCCCCAGCGGCTGCGTACCATCATAGATGGACTTGCTGAGAATGTATTCAGGTGTTGATGTCTGAATAGCGTCGGGATTGACGTTGACGTCGCCAAAATCATCGCAAGAATTCACCAGCAGCATACCTGGCAGCAACATCAGAGATGCATATTTTTTTAGTGCGTTTTTCATTGTCGTGGATTTTTCGATTAAAACTTAACCATCAGGTTGACACCGTAAGACCGCGTACGGGGGAGCCCGAGGGACTCAATACCTTGCGCAGGGCCATTGGTCAGAGCCTGTTCAGGGTCGAAGTTGTCCGTCTTTTTATACAAGATCGCCAGGTTTCGGCCTACAAGCGACAGCGTTGCCGACTGTATCTTCAGGAACTTCACTTTTTCAACCGGCAGGCGATAAGACAAGATAACCTGACGCAGTTTCACGAAGCTGGCATCACTTACAAACAATTCGGTATAGCGGTTCTGCGCATTCCAATATGCGTTGCGCAAGTTCTCTACCGGTACAGTGTAGTCATATGCGGCACCTTCTTTTGTGACGCCTTGTAAACGTAGGCCGTTTTCGCGACCCGGCAGTGTCATTTTATGCAAACCGAGTCGGGTTGCGTACACTTCGGTTACCGAGAACACACTGTTGCCGAACTTGCCGTCAACCAAAATACCGAGACTGAAGTCTTTGTACCGGAAATCGTTGCTCAAACCCATAGTAATGGGCGGTACACCTTTGCCGAGCTCCTGATTGGCATCGGTCCATTCTGCCACGTTCGAAGTCGGGTTATAGACAATCGTACCGTCTTCAGTTCTCAGCTTGCGATGCCCGTAGATTGCGCCGTAAGTGTTGCCGACATTGTTACGGATGGTGGCGTTGCCGTTCGCGGAAGCACCTAACTGCAGTGTGCTAATACCCGGTGCCAGTTTCAGCACCTCGCTCTTGTTGTATGCAAAGTTGTAGCTCACGTCCCAGGTAAAGGCACCCACACGCGCTGGCGTAGCGTTGATCATCAATTCAATACCGCGATTGCTCAGCTCGCCGGAGTTCAACACGGCATTGCTATAACCGGTAGCCACCGAGATCGGTACGGCCACGATGTCATCTGTCGAGCGACGATCGTACAGCGCTACATCAAAGCCCAGGCGATTGTCGAGTAACTGTACATTAAAACCAACTTCCGTTGTTGTCGAGGTAAACGGTTTCAATTCTGCATTTGTAATGTTCTTTGTTCCCGGGTTAACCTCCGTTACGTTCTGTAACGGTACAGTGTTGCTCGGAACGCTGCTGTAAGTCAGATTGATCTGGTAGGGATCAGGTCCACCACCGCCCACTTGCGCCCAGGAAGCGCGGAACTTCACAAGGTTAAACGCGGTCGGCATTGTGATAGCATCCGACAACACGAAGCTTGCCCCGACACTCGGATAAAAAATACCATTGTTGTCAGGACTCAATGTTGAGAACCAATCCTGGCGACCTGTTGCCGTCAGGAAGAGATACCCTTTGTAATCGAAGTCGACTGATCCGAATATCGAGTTTGTCTCCGTGCGACCTAAATATGGTCTGGCCGATGACGTGTTTAAGTTCGTGAAGCTATAGAAATAAGGCTGGGTAAATTCCTGGCCGCGCATATCCATGCGTTTCTCAACAAAGCGACGACTGTTGAAACCGCCCAATATGTTAAATCCAATAGATTCGCTAAGCTGTTGCTTAAAGTTCAACGTTGCCATTGCATTCGTCTCAGATACTTCCGATTCAATACCAAGGTATTCGCCTTTCAATACATACGCGGTTCCGGTAGGCAGTATGTGCTGGAAATCGTAAGAATAAAAGTCGCGGGTAACAGTACCTTTAGCCGTCAGATTCTTAAGAATGTCGTATGTTACACTCGCCTGCCCGATAAAACGGTTCTTTTCATCGCGTTGTTTGATTTTATTGATCACGAAATAGCCGTTCGTAGCAATCGGAACGTCATTCCATAGCGTTTCATTACCAAGTGCATCATAACCCGGGTCGAGCCAGCGTACATCCACGGTGTTTGCGACCTCATAAGGAGTCCAGTTCGGGTTACCCAACGCGTCACCGGCATTGGGACGATTTTTGCCTTTCTCCAATGTGTATTGCACCACGGTTTCTACCCGCAACTTATCGCTGAGCTTTCCGCTAAGATTCAAATTAGCGGTTTTTCGGTTGTAGGTTGTATTGGGTAAGATACTAGTCGCATCGAGATCAGAGAGCGACAAGCGATAAAGTATCGATTCATTACCGCCCGAAAGAGCAACTGTGTTGGTAAACGTCTTGCCCGTTTGGTAGAAATGCTTCAAGTTATCCTTCTGCGCTGTATAGGGGTGATTCTTGCCGTCGGCGGCTACGTAGTTGGTGTTGCCGTCGATACGTGCACCGAATGACATCCGGCCAGTGCCAACTGCGGCCGACTGAGTTGTCGGCATCACTCCTTTGTCCCCTTGACCGTACTCATACTGCCAGTCAGGAAAAACCGCGACATTATCCAATGTATACGTAGTATTATATTCTACACCGATACCTTTGCGGGCAACACCTTTTTTTGTGGTGATCAGGATAACACCATTCGCGCCGCGTGAGCCATAGAGTGCTGCAGCCGTACCACCTTTCAATACTGTGATCGACTCGATATCGTCAGGGTTGATCGCAGCGATACCATCACCACGGTCGACGTTGGTGGCCAGGTTACCATTAGCGCCGTTGGGAGACGAAGAACCGCCAGGCACCGAGTTGTCGATCGGCATGCCGTTGATTACATACAGCGGCTGGCTTTGCCCTGTCAGAGAGCCGTTACCTCGGATGATTACACGGCTGGAACCACCAGGACCTGTAGAAGAACCCGTAGCATTCAGACCAGCGATCTTACCGCTAAGCGAGTTGGCCACGTTCACTTCACGGGCCTGTGTGAACTCTTCGCCTTTCACCTCTGTAACAGAGTATGCGAGAGCGTTTTTATCTTTCTCGATACCGAGGGCCGTTACCACGACCTCACCGAGTGTCGACATTTCTACCACCATCGTCACATTCACGACCGTCTGTGCGGGTGCGAAAGCAACTTCCTGTGTGGCATACCCGATGAAGGAAAATACGAGGGTACCGCCTTCGTCAGGGACCGACAGGGTATACTTTCCGTCGCCGTCGGTTGTCGTGCCGATTGCTGTACCCTTCACCACCACGTTTACGCCTGGCATGGTCATGCCGTCATCCTGTGACGTAACAGTGCCTGTAAGCGTGAAGTTAGGTGAGCGCTCATCGCGCGCTGCGATTGACGCCTCCACATTCGCAGTGGCATCCATCGACGTGAGCGAGCCAAAGGGAGAAGTACTATCGTCCTGGGCGAAGATGGAAAACTGGTTCTTATTGATCTTTTTATACTGGAGCTTGCAGTGGTCAAGCATTTTGTCAAGCATCGCTTCCGCTGCCAGACCTTCTTCCAACCAGGCGGCCGAGATGGTCTTGCCTTCCAGTAGCCCCGCCCGATAGGCGAAGCGGATATTGTAACGTTTCTTAAGGTCGTTCAGGGCTTCCTTCAGACTAACCTGTTGGTCTTCCACGAACCCGGGGTCTGAAGAGACCTGCAACCCGCGCAGCGCGCGGGCGCTCGCGGTCGACGCAAACTGCTGTGCGAAGCTGACGGGTACCGTCGCGCCCACCATGTACAACAGTAGCGTACTCTTAGCCAGTAAGCTGGAGTTAAAGTGTTTCATAATTAAGAATTTAGGTAAGGTCGTAAATTTATTTTTTCGATAGCACGATGTGTTTTTCTGATTTCTGTTCTACGTTTAGCTCAAGTGTTGCAGAGACGGTCGCCAGCAGCTCGGGAATGCTGGATACATTGATCTCGCCTTCGATCTTCAGGTTCAGCAACTTGTTGTCTTTCACATCGACTGTGTAGCCGTGATATTGAACAAGTGTCCTGACGATCTCTTTCAGCAACGCGTCGGTGAATACAAAGTCCTGGTTGATCCACGCGGCAGATTGTTGGGGTTTCTCTAATTTCTTCTTAGCGATCAGGTTTTGGTTGGCAAATTCGGCATAGTCGCCGGGTAACATGATTACGTTCGTCATCGTGTCTTCTGACGGACTGGCCAATACAACCTTTACCTTACCGGTAATAAGTGTTACATCGGTCTTATCAGCCTGGTCGCGCACATTGAAAGAAGTACCCAATACTTCGATCTCGACGTCACGGCCGTGCACCAGAAAACGTTCCCCTTCCCGAATGTTCAACGTGTCTTTATTGATATGTTTCACATTAAAGAAAGCCTCTCCTTCGAGCCACACTTCACGAAGTGTCCCGTCGGTCCAGTTATCATTATAATATAGTGTCGAGTTGCCGTTGAGTGTCACTACCGAGTGATCGGGCAATACGACTTTGGTTACTTCATTATAGGCGGTATGAACACTTTCGCGATGATCGGCCAGGAACCAATACGCGGCGCTGGCAGACACCAGCAACGTCGTTGCGGCTGCCACTTTCATATAGAGCGGTATACTCTTGCCACGCATTGCCACCGGCTCTTCTTCACGCTTAACGTCGGCTTGAATACGGTTCCATAGCTGCTGGCGGCCCATCTCGTTGGCGAAGCTGTCCTGGCTGCGATAGGCAGTAATGATCTCTACCGCCTGGGTCATGATCTCTTCCTTTTCAGGATAGGTGTTGATCACCTCTTTCCAGAACACATTAGCGTCCGGCTCGGCGTTGATCGCCCAACGGACAAACGAGTCATCTTCCAAAAAATCCGATAACGTGTACTTCTCGTATTCCTTCATTTGCATGTGCTCCTAAGTAGTTTCTTACAACGCCTACTATACCGTTCGTTAGGCAAATTATCCCTTGCAAAACGATGGAATTGCAGAAACTTATTAAAGTTCTTACATGCGACAGCCTAATTAAATAGTGGCTGGTCGCGTTTTTCATACGCAGTAAAAGATCGTTGTTCCCGGAAATCGGGATCAAGTTTGGATGGGTTCGGGGTCAGTTAACAGTGTGTGGGCGTGTGTGTTGGGCTGCGAGGGTTTGCGGTGGCTATGATAAAACTGCCGTTTCAGGTTTCGGCAAGCATAGGCACCAGAGGAGGCAAACCAAGTAGTGCAGCGTATCTTTCAGGTTGTCAAGGGCTTTATACCAAAGTTTATACACGGAGTTTATATGGATCGACATGACTTCGCCAACTTCTTCATACGAGAGTCCCTCGTAGAAGCGCAGGTATACGATTTCCTGCTGGCGAGGCGGCAGTTTGCTCACTACCTCTTTTATCATGTCCTGCATATGTTGTTGCTCTTCGCGTAAGATCAACTGGTTATCATACGATACTTCGAACGTATAATCATAATCATCGGAAGCCGAAAACGAGAGCTTGGATTGGGTTTTCAGCTTTCTAAACAATGAGTGACGCAACGCTTTATACAAATAGTTCTTTACAGAAGTCGGCGTACTGAGCGTTTCGCGGTTGGTCCACAACTTCACAAACAAATCCTGGATAGCATCTTCGATCAGTGCGACGTCGCGGGTGAATTTATAACCATAGTTATTCAACCGACGGTAGTACTCCTCGTAGAGACGGCTATAGGCATGCCATTCTCCTCGTTTAAACGCGTTCCAAATACTTTGTTCCTGCTCAGCGTGCATCCGAAAACCTAGTAAGTCAACAAATTGTTACCCCACACGTAACTCTATACACACACCGTACATCGCTGTACGGCTTGTTGATATTTCATTCCATTACTCCGCCGTTCCCGGCGAAATACGTGTTTTGGTTCCTCATGCAGAGCGGGTCGCTACACCATAGCCCTGGTCATCGCAATTAAATGAGGGGTATTCTTTTAGCTGCCCTGCAACTTTCACGGAGAAGAGGAAGCCTTGCACGATCGCCGGTGCCTCCGGCTTTTCCGATCGCTTGAGCTGCCTTCGTCATCATGATCTTTCTCACTTTGCTCAGGTTGTTTAGTAGCTGGGGTTTAAGGCCAACAGTTATTAACCACTACCAAATTGATACTTTTTGATCACATTCAAAAAATTTCCTTAAAATTATTTTATAGTGCCGGAGAATATTATTCGGCTAGTTCCGCACTGTGTAAAAACTCCTACAGTCTACCCTCATGTCCACACACCGGATTTTTCCGGTCAGCAATGTGCTTTTATTCAGTTTATTGGAGGATTCAGGCCGTTTTTTCCTTATAATATAAAGGGTGGTGAATACGCGCCCTTCACACACTTCCTCCTAACTTGCTGCCAGATTTTTACTGATGATGTCATTAGCAGGTATACACCGCTATCTTTTTGAGCGGATCGATAACAGCGGGCTGGTCCTATTCCGAATATTTTTTGGCCTCCTGATCTTCCTGGAGGTGGTCGGCGCCTTCATCACCGGCTGGATACAGGAAACATTTGTCGCACCTCAACATGCCTTGCCTTTTATCGGTTTTGAGTGGCTGACCCTGCCCGCCCCCCTCGCTGTATATATCTATTATGGTTTGATAGCCGCGGCCGGTCTTTGCATCATGCTGGGGCTTTACTACCGGGCGGCCGCAGTAGCCTTTACCCTTTTGTGGTGGGGATGTTACCTGATGCAGAAGGTGCACTATAACAATCATTATTATCTCCTGATCCTGCTGGGACTCTTTATGGTCGCAGTACCGGCCCACCGTTACCGGTCCCTGGACGTACGTCGTAACCCGTCGCTGTTACAGCATACGTGCCCCCGGTGGTGTGTGTTGATCTTTTGCCTGCAGGTGGGACTAGTGTTTACGTATGCTTCGCTGGCCAAGCTGTACCCCGACTGGCTGGCGGGCAAACCGATCGCCATCTGGTTTGACGCCAAGGCACACTACCCAGTACTCGGGCCACTCTTTGGTCAGGCCTGGTTCCGCACGTTCATTATATACGGCGGCATTTTCTTCGACCTGCTCATTACGCCCTTGCTGCTGTGGCGCCGCACGCGCGTGCTGGGGTTTGTGCTTTGCATCATCTTTAACATCTTCAACTCGATCACGTTCCAGATCGGCGGTTTTCCGTACCTCATGATCGCCCTCACGCTATTCTTCTTCCCGCCGGAGACCATTCGTAAGATCTTTTTCCGGAAAAAGATGTCTGCACAACCGGCCAACAAGGTGTATACCGCCCGTCATAAGAACTGGGTGACCACGGCGTTGGCGCTATACTTTATGGTGCAACTGCTATTGCCCTTACGTCATATGCTCTTCCGGGGATCCGTCTTCTGGACGGAAGAGGGTCATCGCATGGCGTGGCATATGATGTTGCGCACAAAGAGCGGACACTTATCGTTTGAAGCACGCACGGCCAATGGTCAGTCCGTGCCGGTCCAACTGCGCGATTACTTTACCAACCTGCAGATCCGCGCCATCTCGCGCAGCCCCGACATGATCTGGCAGGCTGCGCAAATTATTCTACGCGACCTGCGTGCAAAGGGCCACGCGGATGTGGCGCTGTATGCACACTCGCAGGTGAGTCTGAACGGTGCTCCTTTAAAAACCTTTGTTGATCCGACAGCAGATTTTGCCAAAATATCCTGGAAACCTTTTCAACGCTCTGCGTGGATCGTCGATTGACGATAAGACGTGTCATTACAGCTTTTATTATTACCTGATAGTACGTATAGGAATATACGTAGTTATATCCCGGATGAGCCTGCACGTTATGTGCATGCGGAATATTTTTTTATATTAATCATGATGCTTCCCGGAAGCATATCGGGTTCTTATCATCAACACACATTGTATGGCTGTAATTACCGTTCCGCTGCGATGCCTGCTTTTGTCATGGGTGCTTATCATGAGTTTTCAGGAGAGCGCAGCACAAAAGATTATTCATTTTCGCGATGACGAAACGACGGTTCCCATCGGCCGCTCGGTGTATTATTATAAAGACGAGCGTGCGACGTTAAGCCTGGACGATGTTCGTCATGAGCCGATCGCGAGTCAATTCCAACGCTCGGAGGCTTCCTGGCCTCACTTCGGCACCACGCAGGCGGCGGTATGGCTTCGCTTTACTGTCGTGAATCACACCCAATCCGGGTGTGTGCTCGAAATTGCCGAACCCGGCCTGCAACATATTCAGCTCTTTGCACCTACTGCAGCGGGCAACTATGAAGGTCATACCTTCGGCTTACTTCACCCCATGAGCAGCCGCCCGATCAAGAACAATTATTTTTTATACCGCCTCGTGGCCGCCGGCGACAGCACGCCGCATACATTCTACCTGCGTGTAAAAACTGACGTAAACCTGGACGTGCCGATGACCATCGGCAGCTTTAAGGGCGTGCTGGATGCCCAGCGCGCACGCAACCTTTCGTTTGGTCTTTTGTGCGGACTCTTGATCATCATGACATTTTCGTGTCTTGTCACGTATTTCATCGTACGCGAGCGCAGCTATCTGTATTATGCCTTACACCTTTTTTCGGTGCTGCTCTTTATCGATATTCTCTACATCGGCGCGGGTTTTGAGTACCTGTGGCCGGAGACGCCGTGGATCAACGAATACCCGATGCTGTTCGGTGGCATTTCCAGCGCATTGATCCTGCTGTTCTCCAGCTGCTTTCTTCAATCTGGCATCTACGCGCCGCGCTTGCACCAGGGTTTACCGATATTCTATATACTGCTGGCGTTGTCGGGCGTGCTGTTCTTTGCGGGAGCACCGTTAGTCGGCAATGCCGTCATGCAGATCGTTACATTATTGGCAACGCCCTACCTGCTGACCATGGGTGTAACGGCCTACCGGAAACAACATCCACAAGCAGCGGTCTTTATCGCGGCGTTGTCATTCTTTATGGCGGCGGTATTGATATTCCTGCTGTATGTCAATGGGGTTCTGCCGGCAGGGTTTTATACGCGTAACTCGTTTATGATCGGCGCGGTAGGCCAGAGTATTTTGCTGGCGTTCGGCCTGGCGGGCAAAGTGGACCTGCTGCGACAACAAAAAGAACAAGCCCAGGCAGAGGCGATGGCTGTAACCCTGCGGCAGAACGCCGAACTGGAGCGGCTGGTAGCCGAACGCACGCAGGAGCTCATTTCGCAGAACGAAGAAATCGCCGCCCAGAACGAAGAGATCTCGTCGCAGTTGGAGGAGCTCACCACGCAACAGGAGCAGATCGAGGTGCAGAACCTGGACCTGCAACGCAGCAACGAAGCGCTGCGTGTTGCGCGCCAGACTGTCGAGAAACAACACCACCAGCTGCAACGCCACGCTGACGACCTCGAAAAGCAGATCAGCGCCCGCACGGAAGAGCTCGTCGTTTCCAACGCCGAGCTGCTGGACCAAAATAAACAGCTGGAACAATTCGCTTTTATCGTGGCCCACAACCTGCGGTCGCCGGTAGCACGCTTACTGGGATTAACCAACCTGGCCAAGCTGATCGATCGTCATAGCAACGAGGTGGAGATCATCTTGCAAAAAGTGGCCGAAGCGGGTAAAGATCTTGATACCGTCATTCACGACTTGTCCAACATCCTGGAAGTGCGCAACGGTAAGGACAAACAGTTTGAGACGGTAAGCCTCACGCTGCGGCTGGCCAGCGCGTGCATGGCATTGAAAGAAGAGATCGACGCAAGCCAGGCACGCATTACACAGGATTTCTCCGCCGCCGATGCGCTGTATACCATCTCTCCGTACATCGAAAGCATTCTATATAATCTCATCAGCAACGCGATTAAATACCGGCATCCCGACCGCACCCCGGTGATCAGCGTCCGTACGGCGGTAGTCGACGGCGTCGTTCAGCTGATGGTAAAAGACAACGGCCTCGGGCTTGACATTCAGCGCCACGGCGCCAAGCTCTTTCATTTATACCAGCGCTTTCACCGCGACGGCGAAGGCCGGGGTATCGGGCTGTATTTGGTCAAGACACAGGCAGAAGCTATCGGCGCGCATATTTCCATGCAAAGCAAACCTCAGGAAGGCAGCGAGTTTACAATGGTATTTGACAAGGTACCGACGCCTCCCACGCAGGAGCCGCGGCAGGCTGTCCCGACATTACAAGGTGCAGGCACAATGCCGCGTGCGAAGCTTGCGTAACGGTAGATTACCATCACAACTCTATCCCTGAGGCCGGGCCGGCATCCGGGCGCAGAACCCTGCTCATCTTATAGAACAGGGCTCCCTACATATATACTTCCGGGTTGACGACGTTGGGCAGCCGCTCGCCGCGCAGACCAGCAATGACGTTGCGCGCGGCAAGGGTGGCCATGGCACTGCGGGTCTCCTGCGTGGCAGAGCCTATGTGCGGCAATACGGCCACGTTCTCCATGGACAACAAGGGATTGTCTGCGGCCATGGGCTCGGGATTTGTTACATCGAGGCCTGCACCCCAGATCACACCCTGTTGCAGTGCGGCGATCAGGTCGGGCTCGTGGTGTATGCCGCCCCGTGCGGTGTTGATAAAGATGGCGGTGGGTTTCATGCGCCGGAAGACACCAGCGTTAAACGTACCGGCAGTTTCGGGCGTGAGCGATGTATGTACGGACAGTACATCACTCCCGGCGAGCAGCTCGTCAAACGATACACGCACCGCGCCCAATGCGCGCTCGGCCTCTTCGTTGTGGCCGCGGTTGTGATACAAAATGCGCATGCCGTATACGGCCCGGCAACGACGCGCCATTTCGTAGCCGATCTTACCAAGGCCCCAGATGCCGAGCGTCTTGCCATTGAGGTCAATACCGAGGTCGGCCGTAGGATCGGAAAAACCCCATGCTCCCTGGAGGATCTTTTTGTGCATATAGATTGCTTTGCGTGCCACAGCGGCCATGAGCAGAAAAGCCGTATCGGCCGTGGCCCCGCTCAGTACGCCGGGCGTATTGCCGATGGGTATCCTGAGCCGTGTGGCCGCAGGCACGTCGACATTGTCATATCCCACCGAGTGCAGCGATACTACCCGCAGGTGTGCGCAGGCCTCGAGGAACTCGACACCAATCCTGTTGTGGCCGGCGCTGAGCAGGGCCTGGTGGCTTTTACAGTACCCGATCAGCTCGGCGGTGGTCAGGTCGCGCTTTTCGGTCCACTCCGTTATCTCGATAGAAGCTTCGCGCAGCAACTGCAAGCCGGCTTCGGGTATTCTGCGTGTGATGAAAACCTTCATGGCTATTTTCTTTTCGGTGATGATGTAAAATGATCCCAGGTTGCCTTGCTGATGTCGGCAATGATCTTTTCGTTCACTTCCGGTTTTTCGTGTGAGTCGGATACCAGCACGACGATCGTATAGGTGCGGCCATCAGGCAAGACCACCACGCCCACGTCGTTGACGGCAGCGGTCAGTCCCTGCTCGTTGGTGTTGGAAGTACCGGTGCGGTGCCCCACGGTGGTGCCGGCAGGCAGGCGGCCCTTGAGGCGTTGGGCACCCGGCACCGTCGCTACCATCATCTTCCACAGTACCGCGCGGCTGCCGGCGGCCAGGTGTTTGCCTTCGTAGAATTCCGTTAACATTTTGGCCATGGCCACGGGGGTCGTCCAGTTGGTATACTGTACATCCCAGGCGCGGCTCATTTCCTCTTCCGTGGCCACGATCGCCATGTCGGCAATGCCCAGGCTGTGGATGTAACGATCGGCCACGGCTGTGCCGCCGATGAGCCGGAACAGGATATCGCAGGCGTTGTTGTCGCTATAAGTGACGGTATATTTCAACAGCTCTTGCACGGTGACATCTACGTTGCCTTCGGGGTATTGCTCGCGCAACGGACTATACGTCGGCAGCATGTCGGCCTTGGTAACGTGTACTGTTTGATCAAGACGCAGCTGCCCCTGGTCGATCTGGTGGAAAACGGCCAGGGCCAAGGGGAATTTATAGGTGCTTTGCATGGGGTAACGGTGCCGGCCGTGCACGGTCAGTGTATCCTGCCCGAAGGGGCCGATAATGGCTATGCCAACGTTTGCCTGACGTGTATCGATAAGGGAGCGGATCTTTTTTCGCAGGACGTCGGTTTGTGCAGAAACAACGGACGTTACCAGAAAGAGGACCGCGGCGGTGGTGGTTTTAAGACACATACAGTTACGGGGTTCGACCAAATGTAATAACAAGGAACGGTTGGCTCACAGGTTTTTGAGCGATCAATTTTTTTATGAACGTACGAGCATCGATATTTATATTTTAATACGCCATGAAAATAGGAATAGCCGCAGACCATGGAGGTTTTGAACTGAAAGAGGTCCTTGCTTCCTTTCTCCGCGCCCAGCACTACGAGGTCCAGGATTTTGGTGCTTTCGGGCTCGATCCCGCCGATGATTATCCCGATATGGTCGTGCCACTGGCGCGGGCCGTTGCCGCGGGCCAAGTGATCCGGGGCATTGCCGTATGTGGCAGCGGCGTAGGCGCATCGATCGCCGCCAACAAAGTGCCCGGTGTGCGGGCGGCCCTCGTGCACGACTATTTTTCCGCCCACCAGGGCGTAGAAGACGACGACATGAACCTGCTCTGCCTGGGCGGGCGTGTGACCGGCAGCGAAATGGCCAAGGAGCTCATCCTGGCCTTTTTAAAGGCGCGCTACATCGGTGCCGAGCGGCACCAGCGCCGCCTGGACAAAGTACATCGGCTCGAAAAAGAATAACACAACTTTAGTATTACTGCAATTTAATCAGCAAACCAAAATGCAAGGCGATCAGTATGTTTTAGGAATGGTAGGTTTAGGCGTCATGGGTCGTAACCTGCTGTTGAATATGGCCGACCACGGCTTTAAAGTGGCCGGATACGATAAGGATGCTTCGAAGGTCGAGGCGCTTCGTAACGAAAAGGTTAAAGGAGAAGTAAAGGGTTTTACATCGCTTCAGGAGTTTATCGGCAGCCTCAGCAAGCCGCGCGCGGTGATGCTGCTGGTGCCTGCCGGTAAGATCGTAGACAGTGCCATTGCCGAGATCACACCCCTGCTGGACAAGGGTGACCTGATCATTGACGGCGGCAACTCGCATTTTATGGATACCAACCGCCGCGCGGAAGAGCTGGAGGCCAAAGGCCTGCACTTTTTCGGGATGGGCGTGTCAGGCGGTGAAGAGGGTGCCCGCAATGGCCCGAGCATGATGCCGGGTGGCGACCCGAACGCCTATAAGGTTGTACAGCCGATCTTTGAAGCCATCGCGGCGAAGGTCAACGGCGACCCGTGCGTGACGTATATCGGCCCCGGCTCGTCGGGCAACTTCGTAAAGACCGTTCACAACGGTATCGAATATGCCATCATGCAGCTTATTGCCGAGACCTATGAAGTGATGCGCAAGGGCCTGGGCCTGTCGGGCGAGCAAATGCACAGCACCTTCCGTACATGGAACGAGGGACGCCTGCAGTCTTTCCTGATCGAGATCACCCGCGACATCTTTGCCTATAAAGAACCGGGCAGCGCCCAATTGCTGCTGGACAGCATCAAGGACGAAGCCAAGTCGAAAGGCACCGGCAAGTGGACCTCGCAGGTAGCGATGGATCTGCAGCTGCCGATCACAGCCATCGATACCGCCGTGTCGATGCGCGACCTGTCTAAATACAAAGCCATCCGTACGCAAGCCGCCAGGCTGTATACCGACAACGGCCTGAAGCTGTCCGTAGACCAGGCTAAATTTATACAATCCCTGGAGGAAGCGCTGTACTTCACGACGGTGATCGCCTATGCGCAGGGCATGCACCTGCTATCGCAGGCGTCAAAAGAGTATGGTTATAACCTGCAGCTGGCCAACATCGCGCTGATCTGGCGCGGAGGTTGCATCATCCGCTCGACCTTCCTGCAGTCAATACACAATGCCTACAAAAAGGACAACACCCTGCCGCACCTGCTGCTGGATGCCGACATCGCCGCGCAGATGAAAGGTGCGCTGGCCGGTATGCGTCAGGTGGTGTCTACCGCCGCGGCTACCGGCATTTCGGTGCCGGCCTTTGCCGCGTCGCTCAGCTACTTTGATGCGCTGCGCAGCGAGCACATGCCTTCGAACCTCATCCAGGCGCAACGCGATTTCTTCGGCGCCCACACCTATGAGCTGATCGGCAAGGAAGGCGTTTTCCATACGCAGTGGACTAAAAAGTAATCGACCTAATCACGACGTAACCATTTTTGCTTTTATTACATGAGTGCAGCAACCGACGCCATTAAATCCGAGCCAACGATCTTTTTTCTCTTCGGTGGCACCGGAGACCTTACCTCGCGCAAACTCGTGCCGGCGCTTTACAATTTGTATATCGACGGCCGGATGCCCACGCATTTTCAGATCGTGGCCATGGGCCGGACACAATACAGCAACGACGCTTTCCGCGACGTCCTGCTGAAAGACATCAAACAGTTCTCACGCAAACGGGTAGGCCAGGCACCGCCGGAAACATGGGACCAGTTTGCCAAACACATTTTCTTCCAGGTATCGGATATCAACAATCCGCAGACGTACCAGGAGCAATCCGAACGTATTGCCGAGTTTGGTAAGATCTGTAGCGGAGAGCCGAATGTGGTCTATTACCTGGCCGTCGCCCCGCGCTTCTTCAGCACCATTGCCGAAAACATCTCGAAGTTCAAGCTGGCCGCCAACCCGGAAAAGGCACGCATCGTCATCGAGAAACCTTTTGGCCATAACCTGGAGTCCGCGCGCCAGCTCAACCAGTTGCTGGGCGGCGTGTTCTCCGAACAACAGATCTATCGCATCGACCATTACCTGGGCAAAGAGACCGTGCAGAACATCCTGGCCCTCCGTTTCTCCAACTCGATCTTCGAGCCGCTGTGGAACCGGAATTATATCGACCACATACAGATCTCTGTATCCGAGCAATTGGGCGTGGGAAGCCGTGGGGGCTACTACGACGAATCCGGTGCGCTGCGCGATATGATCCAAAACCACATTCTACAGCTGCTCTGCCTAGTGGCGATGGAACCGCCCACAAGCTTCCAGGCTGACGAGGTACGCAACAAGAAAGTGGACGTGCTGCACTCGATGCGCAAGTTCACCGCCGAGGATGTCAAAAAGAACGCCGTACGCGGCCAGTATAGCAAAGGTTGGATGGAAGGCCAGGAACTCCCCGGCTATCGCGAAGAGCCCGGCGTTGCGCCGGACTCAAACACCGAGACCTTTGCCGCCATCAAGTTCCACATCGACAACTGGCGTTGGCACGGTGTGCCCTTCTACCTGCGCACCGGTAAACGCATGCACCAGTCGTCGTCGGTCATCATGATCCAATTCAAGGATGTGCCACACCTTATCTTTCCGTCGGAAGCGATCGAAGGCTGGCAACAGAACCGGCTGATCATCAGCATTCAGCCGGAGATGAGCGTGCGCCTGCAGATACAAGCCAAACGCCCCGGCCTGGACATGACCCTGAACCCGGTGGACATGATTTTCGACTATAACGGTACGTATACGGGGGACACTCCGGAAGCCTACGAGACGCTGCTGCTCGACACCATGCTGGGTGACCAGACGTTGTTCATGCGCGGCGACCAGGTAGAGGCTGCATGGGATTTGGTCATGCCGATCCTCAACGCCTGGGGCGGTAAGAAAAGCATCAGTTTCCCGAATTACCCCGTTGATTCATGGGGCCCTGAAACCGCTGAGTCACTCATTGCCAAAGACGGTTTCCATTGGTTTACGCTACCCCTCAAAAACTCCAGGAAGTAATCTATGCTCCGCATCTTTGACAATACCGATACGCTACTGGCAGCGCTGGCCGACTTCATTGTAGACAGTGCCCGGAAGGCAATTCACAAGCACGGACGTTTTTCGTTTGTACTCTCGGGGGGCAGCTCGCCCAAAAAACTATATACCTTGCTGGCCTCGGATGCCTACCGGCCGAAGATCGACTGGACCAAGGTCTTTTTCTTCTTTGGCGACGAGCGCTACGTGCCCGCCACGCACGCAGACAGCAACTATCGCATGGCGCAGGAGACACTGTTTACGCCGTTGAATATCACCCCGGGCCAGGTGTTCCGCATGAACACCGACCTGGCGGTAGACGCGGCGGCGGAAGGCTACGAACAGGACATCCGTGGCTACTTTGTCGAGAAGCCCATCTGTTTTGATTTCATCCTGCTGGGGTTGGGCGACAACTCGCACACGGCGTCGCTATTCCCGCACACGTCGGTCCTCCATGAGAAAGATGCGCTGGTGAAAGGTCTCTACATCGACGAGGTGAAGATGAACCGCATCACGCTGACCGCCCCGGTGATCAACCGCGGGGCGATCATCGCCTTCCTGGTGTACGGCGCCGGCAAAGCCGAAGCGGTGCACCACATTCTGGAGGATGGTCAGAACATCGACGAATATCCCGCCCAGCTCATTCACCCCGAGCAGGGCGAAGTAGTGTGGTTTTTAGACGAACCGGCCTCCGCAAACCTGTCTGCTGCCGTGAAAAAGGGCAATTGACGCTTATCCGGCAGGTATGCCGACATTTCTGACGAGCCCGGGGCCACGACTTGCCGTACGCCCCGGGCTTCGTTATTTTTACGGCATGGCGCAACAGCTACGCAGAAACTGGGCGGCTTTCCTGGGGTGTGTTCTGATCATCCTGATCGTTGCCCACAACACCGGCCGTGACAAGACCTTTCATGTACGCACCGAAACCGTTCAGCTTCAATCGCTGAAGGAGGTTGTTGCTTTAACCAGCAGCGTCGTCAAGCCTTTGCTGTATACCAACGTATCCGGCCTGGGCAAACTGCCTACCGCAGAAGCAAAAAGAACCTTTATCGCCACGGTGCTGCCGTCTATCCTGGTGGCCAAATACCAGATCGAACAAAACCGCGAGAAGATCTATATATTACAACGCAAGCGTTACTGGAGCGCCGGCGACAGCGCATTCTATTACGACATGCGCCGGCGTTACCGGGCCGTGGGCCTGACAGACCTGCCCGACCGCATGGTGACATTGCCCAACAGCGTGATCCTGGCGCAGACAGCGGTCGAGAGCGGCTGGGGCCAATCGCGTTTTTTTCTGCAAGCCCGCAACCTGTTCGGCATCTGGTCTTTCAACGCCAGGGAACCGCGCATAGCCGCTTCACGGAAGCGGAAGACCAAACAGGTATATGTACGCGCGTACGACGACATGGCGCAGTCCATCGGCCACTACTTCGAGATCCTGGCGCGCGCCCGTTCCTACCGGGAGCTGCGCGAAGCGATGCAGCATACGCAAGACCCGTTTGAGCTTCTCCCCCATCTCAAGTATTACTCCGAACGCCGGTCGGCCTACACGCAGCAGCTTAAGAAGATGATCATTGCCAACAACCTCACGCAATATGACACCTACCAGCTGGACCCGGCTTACCTTCACCCGGACTAACGTCGTGGCCCGGCGTATCCCGCGGCCGCTGTTCTGCTTACCGTTTCTGATCGTGCTGCTGGCGTGCACCAGCACGGCCGAAAAGCAACCCGGAAGCGGTCCGCGAAAAGACATTGTATGTTTTGTATACCACCGCGTAGGAGATAGTCGCTATCCAACCACCAACGTATCCACAAAAGACTTTGAGGCGCACCTGGCATACCTGGCAAAGAATAAGTTTCAGGTATTGAGCTTTTCGGACGCGATCGACTATCTACAGTCCGATGCCCCGCCGCAAAAGACAGCCGTCATTACCGTCGACGACGGGTATACCAGCTTCTTTCGCAACGGTCTGCCGCTGCTCAAAAAGTATAACATGCCGGCTACACTGTTTATCAATACCAGGACGGTAGGCGGTGGCGATTATATGGATTGGGAGCAGCTCCAGACAGCGCTGGCCGGCGGCATGGAGATCGGCAACCATACCCACTCGCACGACTACTTTCTGAATCAAGGCGCCGACTCGCGCTACGAGACCTTCCGGCAGGAGATCATCCAAAGCCAGGACATCATTGAAAAGCACCTTAACAAAAAGCCTGTTGTTTTTTCATACCCGTATGGCGAGTTCGACGACAAAATGAAACAGACGGTAAAAGATCTCGGGTTTAAAGCCGCAGCGGCACAGCTGTCAGGAGTGTTGTACAATGGTACCGATCTGTTTATGTGTCCGCGCTTTCCCATGGCCGAAGCGTATGCTGCTAAGTTTGCGGAGAAGGCCGCCATGCGTGCGCTGGATGTAACGACACCGTCGGCGCCCCGGGCCTTGCCTGACAAACGCCCGGCGTTAACGCTCACCTTTAAAGGCAAGGATATTCAAACAAAACGGCTGCAATGTTTTGCCCAGGGCAGCCCTTGCTCGTGTCGCATTACCCGGCAGGATACCACGGGACTGATAACGGTTTCGTTGCAGGCAGGCGCCGCCATTGCCGGCCGTCGCAGGACGCTGTACACGCTGACCGCTCCGGGTAAAAACGGCGGTTGGTACTGGTACAGCCACCTGTGGATCAACACGAAGGTAAAGTAAGCGGCCCCTCAAGATTGCCGTGGATTTTCCCGGGGGAATAGCGAAATGCTTTTATCTTTGCCGCACTTCAATAACAATGTGCTATGAGCAAGCCTAAGGGATTTACGACAACGCTGCTTCACTCCGACCGCCTTTTAAAGCCTGAATTCGGCGCGCTGCATCAACCGATCCATACCGCCGTAACCTGGGGATATGACGATGTGCAGGGCCTGGTAGACGTCTTTCAAAACAAAACCAAGGGGTATGCATACTCGAGGCAGGGTAACCCTACCACCACCGCGCTGGAACACAAGGTAACGCAGATGGAAGGGGGCATGGCCACTGTTACCTTTTCTACCGGCATGGCAGCCATTACCGCTACCGTGCTAGCCCTGATCAAAGCCGGTGACCACATCGTAGCAAGCTCCTATCTCTTTGGCAACACCCGCAGCGTGATGCAAACCTTTATGGACATGGGTGTAGCCATCTCGTTCGTAGACGTTACCGACGCGAAGAACGTAGCCGACGCCTGCCGCGACAATACACGCATGGTGTTCGTGGAAACCATTGCCAACCCTGCCACGCAGGTGGCGGACCTGGCCAACATCGGCGAGCTCTGCGCAAAGAAGAACCTGGTCTATGTAGTCGACAACACCATGACCTCGCCGTACGTGTTCAAACCGGTTTCGGTCAACGCCAGCCTGGTCATCAACTCGCTCACAAAATACATCGGTGGTCACGGCAACGCCCTCGGCGGCAGTGTGACGGATACCGGCCTCTATAACTGGGAGCAATTCCCGAACATAACCGCTGTGCTCCGCGCGCAGATCAAACCCGCCATGCTGGGCATTACGCAGATCCGCAAACGCGGCCTGCGCGACGGTGGTGGTACGCTGTCTCCGGAAGCCGCGCACAGCATTTCCGTTGGCGCCGAAACACTGGCCCTGCGGTTGGAACGCGCCTGCCACAATGCCCAAACGCTGGCCGCGTTCCTCGAAGCGCATCCGCTGGTTAGCAAAGTATATTACCCCGGGTTGGCCAGCCACCCGCAGCATGCCCTCACATCGTCGCTGTTCCATCGCCACGGCGGCCTGATGAGCTTTGTCGTGGACTCGACAATTGATTGTCTGGCATTCCTCAACCGCCTGCAGGTGGTCATCAAGTCCAGCAACCTGGGCGATACGCGCACATTGGCCATACCGGTAGCACAAACTATATTCTTTGAACTGGGCGCCGAGCGCCGCGCCGAGATGGGTATACCGGATACAATGATCCGGTTGTCCGTGGGCATCGAGGATACAGAGGACCTTATTGAAGACTTCCGCCAGGCGTTAGAGGCTTCGGGATCCTAAGACCAGAATTTCGACCAGAGGATTACCGTGACCTTTTAGCGACCTTACAGTGACCTTATAGCGACCTTATAGCGATATTAAGCTGTACTTGAGCCATACTTGAGCTGTAGTAAAGTCATATCAAAAGTATCCCAAGCTTATCGGATAGCGGTCGATTTTTATGCCGTATCATGATGCCCCCGGGAGTATTTCCAGGCACATCATGATACAAATTCCTTTTGACAACGGCGCTATTGGCCGTCGGCTAACGCATCGGCCGTTGCATACACAGGATAATCCGTATAGCCCCGCGAATCGCCGCCAAAGAACGTGGTGCGGTCCGCTTCGTTCAGGGGCAGATTGTTTTCCAGGCGTAACGGCAGATCGGGATTGGCAATGAAAGGACGGCCAAAGGCGATGAGGTCGGCCCAGCCCCTTTCCAGCGCCTCCTGCGCACGCGCCAGAGTATATTTACCCGCGTAGATGAGTGTCCCCCGGAAGGCTTTGCGATATGCTTCTTTAAACGCTATGGACATGACGGGAGCATCCTCCCAATCCGCCTCGGCTATATGGATGTAGGCTATGCTCGCTTCGTCGAGGATGCGGGCGGCGGCAATATAGGTTTCTTCAGGATTGTCGTCTACGGCACCCATATGTGTTGTCAGGGGAGCCTGCCGCACGCCTACCCGCCCGCCACCGATGGCATCTGCTACCGCCGTCACGACTTCTTTCAGAAAACGCAGCCGGTTCTCGAGTGAGCCGCCATATTCGTCGGTGCGAAGGTTGGTTTGTGAGTCCATGAACTGCTCGATGAGATAGCCGTTTGCGCCGTGCAGCTCGACGCCGTCAAAGCCGGCTGCGATGGCGTTGCGTGCCGCCTGGGCGTAGTCCTGTACGATCTGATCTATCTCGGCCACCGTCAGCGCGCGCGGTGTGGAGTGTTGTTCCATCGCGCCCGTGCCGGCGGCGGAGCCTTTTCCTTCGGCATCGACAAATACTTTAACACCTTCGGCCACGACGACCGATGGCGCTACGGGCGCCTGGCCGTTCTCTTGCAGCGACGTATGCGACACACGCCCGACGTGCCAGAGCTGCGCGAAGATCACCCCACCCTTTTTATGCACGGCACGCGTCACTTGTTTCCAACCCTCGACCTGGGCAGGTGTATAGATGCCGGGGGTCCAGGCATAGCCCTGGCCCTGGCGGCTGATCTGGGTGCCTTCTGAAATGATCAGACCGGCAGAAGCGCGCTGGCCATAATATTCGGCCATCCTTGCGGTGGCCACTTCACCCCCGCCCGCACGTGAGCGGGTCAAGGGCGGCATAACAATCCGGTTCTTTAACAGTAGGCTTTGGAGCGTATAACCCTGGAATAACATAGTTGTGTTTGTTTAAATACTGTTGATTTCTTTTCCTCTACTACGCGAAAGTCCTCCGGATCGTGCTATTATCACAATAACTTAAATAGTAGATTTGTATCAGAAAAATGATAGTGCCCGCAGGGGACTCGTTCACACCAATCTCACGGCTATGCTTCTGAACCTGGAATGGCTACGCACTTTTAAGGCGATCTACGACACCGGCACGCTTACCGGCGCAGCGCAACAACTCTATATTTCCCAGCCCGGCGTAAGCCTGCACCTCAGCTCACTGGAGGCCTATACCGGTTATAAGCTCTTCGACAGGTCGGCCAAAAAGATGGTGCCGACCGAGCGCGGCAAAGTGCTGTATAATTTTATTCTGGAGTCGCTCACCAAGCTGGAAACGGCGGAGCAGATCTTTCACAAGAGCTCCAGGACAGAGCGATCGACGATCGGCATCGGCATGTGCTTCGAGACATTCCAATTTACACTGGAGAAACATATCAGCTCGCTGCCGTTCAACGTGATCATCAAATTCGGTGAGTATCCGCAGATGCAGCAGGACCTGGACAAGGGGTTGCTGGACTTGATCATCACTCCGCAAAAGGGTCAGCAGAAGAACCTGGACTATGTACCGTTTTCGAAAGAGTGCATTGTATTGGTCTGCGGAAACAAGACGCGCACCACGGCCCTGGAATCACTTCTAAAAAAGAAAGACCTGGAAGGCGCCAGGCAATGGTTGAAACAGCAGATCTGGTACAGCACCGCTGCCGACATGGAGCACCTGAAGCGTTTCTGGTTTAATAACTTTAACGAACACCCCGACTTCAAGCCCAACTACATCGTGCCCAACATCAGCTCGATCGTACGCTGCCTGAGCGATGGCGAAGGATTTTCGGTCGTCCCCGACTTCCTGTGCCGCGAAGCTGTCGCCACCCGAAAGATGCGTATCGCCTCTACCGGTACGAAGGTGATCGAGAACGTCCTCTACTTTGCCACCCGCAGGAAAACGATCTACGAGCGAGAGATCGCGCAAGTGAAAGCAATCTTCGAAAAGGAAGAATTCTAAAAAAAATCTCCCACCGGCGGCCGGCGGGAGATCGTAGTGTACTGTTGCTGATGCCTGCTTAGTCTCTTCTTCTGGATGTGTTGCCGCGATGTTCCCGCGGCGACTCCATACGGCGCGGACTTTGCCGTTCCTGCGTCATGCGCTGCTGGCGCATTTGCGGTTGTTCCTGACGACGCTGCTGATCTTGCATCCGTTGCTGCTGTTGCTGGTCCCGCACACGCTCCTGCTGACGTTGCTGCTCTTGCATGCGTTGTTGTTGCATACGCTGTTGCTGTTGCTCCTGCTGACGTTCCTGGATGCGCTCTTGCTGGCGCTGTTGCTCTTGCATGCGTTGCTGATCTTGTTGACGCTGCTGGCTGCGTACGCGTTCCTCCTGCATCCGGCGGTTGGCATCATCCCGCAAGGTCCGCTCACGGGCTTCCTGACGGCGGGCATCATCACGCTCCCGATTTTGTTTGTCCAGGGCATCGCGCAGGCTTTCGTTGCCACGCTGGTCCTGTGGCTGACGCAACCGCTCCTGGCCCTGGTTAGGCTCACGCCCCTGCTCCTGCCGTCTTCTGTTCTCGGCGTCACGTGAGCCTCCCTCGATGCGGCGATTGTCGTCACGGTTTATTTCAGGCCGTTGCCATTGCCGGTCGCGTGTCTCGCGACGACCCTCGTCAGCCGACCGGCGGTTGGCCGCATTGTTATCCAGACCGTTACGCAGGTCTGTGGTGGAGCGTCTATCCCGGCGCTCTACCCGCGACGGAATCGCCTGCGCCCGGGACTCGCGGTCGTTGTCAATATCCGGCTTGTAGAAGCTCACCCGGTCGCGTTCGATCTCCGTCCTGCCGGGACGTCCGCGGTCATTGACGGCATACACCGGCACGCGGGTGTTGTTCACGCGCTCTATCTCCCGGCGCGACGGCCCCGTAAAGTACGTGCGCCGGCGGCTGTCGGTATAGTGGTGCGTCACCACCGTGGTCTGGTGAATGATCGTTACCACCTGCGGGCGGGGTACGCAGTGACGATGAATGGTGCGATAGGTTATATAGCGACACGGCACGAAGCTCCAGTAGCGATCGGGAATGTCGTAGTAGTTATACGAAACACTCACGGTTATACCCGGCATGAGCGGCGCCCAGCCATAATAACCGCCACCACCTCGCCACGCTACCCAGGCCGGTCCCCAGACCGTATCGGGCACCCACATCCAACCGTAGAAGTCGTCGTAGAACCAGCGCCCGTAGTGAAACGGTGCCCATCCCCAGCCGTAATCCGATACCCATGTGTTACCGTACTCCGTATTGATCCAATATCCGTTGGTAACATAGGGGACGAAGTCGCGGTCGACGCGCGGCCGCCAGACGTAGCCGTAGTTTTCATACGCTATCCAAGTGCCATGCGGCTGCAGCTCGTCATAGAAGACTTGCAATGTAACGCCGCCTCCATCGTGGGCCATACTGACTGTCACGTTTAGCACGCTCACAAAAAAGGCCGCCGCGATCATCATGATCCATTTATTCCACACCTTTTTCATAGTTCATGTTTGTTAGTACTAGCTATTAAACGAAAAACTATGCCATAATTTTGTATTAAGACGATTGCGACGACGTGCGACGATCAGTACTTGCGACTGACTTTGTCAAAAACCGGTGTAGTGTACGATTCCAGCTGCCAACTGCGGAAAATTTCTTTCAGTTTCGCGTCCAGTTCGTCACCCCAAAGATTTTTCGCCACAATGTATCCCTTGGGATCGATCAGATAATTCTGAGGCGTATCCTGTATTCCATATAACTTCGCAACGGGGCCGTTAAACCCGCCCAACGAGATGCCAAGGATCGCAAACTTCCGCTGACCGTACTGCTCATAAAGATCTTTCAGTTTCCGGTACTCTGCCGGACAGTATTCACAACTGCTGGACCAGAATTCCAGGAGCACATAACTGCCGCGATACGCCCATAGTGTGTGCACCTCGCCGATGTCGTTCGCCAGGCTGAACACCGGCGCCTGCACGCCAACCGCCGTTCGGTTAACGGTGTTGCGGTAGTCCCGAATGTCACGCGCTTCCGGCGCCCGCGTCACCGATGAGCTCAGCGATTTGAGTAACATATTGCATAGCCGTAGATCATCGCCGTTCTTGCGTTGTATCGCCCGCAGGGCCAGCAACGACACAAGGGAGTTTGGATGCGAAAGAACAAAGTTGCGCAAGGTTATATTGTAATAATCTCCCTCCACCATTTCGTAAGCCCGCAGCAGTTTCTTAAACCCAGCCGAATCTGCATATACACGCTCGAGCTCAGGATAATAATAACAATCACGACGACTCAGAAACTCGTCTTCCACCTTTTTTAATTGGCGATAATCATTACTGTACCGTCCACCGGCAACAACATAATTGCTGAGCGAGTCCGAGCAATAGATCGTTAGCGCGGCCGGTTCCAGGTAGAACTTCAATGCATCACCATGGGTAACGTCGGGCAGGCGACGGCCGGCGGCACGAAGCGCTTCCTGCGATATTTGTGTTAGATAGGCCTCTCCAGACATGGCAACGGTGCCGCGGAACTGCGCTTTGCCATGAACTACCACGGCACTGTCGTAGTGCGCATGCTCAGACCCGCTGCCTATACCGTCATACCACAGGTATAGCATGCGGGGTTTTCCCGACATGCTACTCAGATCAACCTCTACGGTGTAGTGATGTTGAGCGTTTACCATGGCGGCGCACAACAGTAAAATGCTTGTTATTATAGTTTTCATGAATCGTTCTGTTTTATGTGTTAATTATTTGATCACATGTACACGCCAGGACCAACCCAACAGGCAATATGCTCCTGATGAGGTCTGCCAGGGCAGCTCATACATGGTTCTCTCCGATAAACTTCAGGGTGTATCCAGCCGTCTCGCGAGGCCGGCTGGATAGATCTTTTATTGCTTACTGATCGCTTCCAGGTTTGTCAAATAGGCACCTCCCACCGGCAGCGTACGGCCGCGCAGCGTTACCTGATGTCGCTCGATCTTTTCTATTTTGGCAATGGCTATGACAAACGACCGGTGTATCCGCACAAACTTACCGGCCGGCAGCAGGTTTTCCACTTCGACCATAGTCATGCGCGACACGACATCGCGGTCGTGTAATTTGAACGTTATATAATTACCGGCGGCTTCCAGATAATCAATTTCACTAAACAGTACCCGCACCTGCTCGTAGCCGGTCCGGAGGAATATATACTCCTTGCTATTACCCGCATTCCGAAAGCCATAAAGCTCATGAGCCTTGTTACACGCCTTCATAAATCGTACCAACGAAAATGGTTTGAGTAAATAATCGACCGCGTCGAGTTCAAAACTGGTCACGGCGTGTTCGGAATATGCCGTGGTAAAGATGACCAGCGGCATTTTATTCAGGCTTTTCAGAAAATCGATACCCGTTATATCGGGCATCTTTATATCGAGGAACAACAAGTCTACCGGGTTGCGCTGCAGGTAATCCATGGCTTTGAATGCGTCTGTAAAACATTCTTTCAACTCCAGGAAGGGCACCTTGGCGGCCAGGTTTTTAACTACGTCCAGGGCGATGGGCTCGTCGTCGACGGCAATGGCGGTCATCATACTTTTTCGGTTAGCTGGACGGTGACGTGAACAAAGAACTCGAGGGTCGTCTGGCGCACGACCAGCTCATGTTTTTGCGGATATAGCAGCTGCAGCCTTAGCCGCACATTTTCCAATCCGATACCATTCTTATCCGCCTCGATGTCGTGGTCTTGTTTTTCGTGCACGGTATTGCGCACATCGAAATATAGTGTGCCTTCGCGGATCTGTAGCGAGATGACCACTTGCGACGGCTTGCGCAGGCTAATGCCGTGCTTGAAGGCATTTTCGACAAACGGGATCAGGAGCATGGGCGCAATGTACAGACCGTTCAAGTCCTCTTCGATGTGCTGCGAGATGGTAATGTCAGGCGACGATTGTATACGCAGGGTCTGCAACGCCACGTAGTTCTGCAGGTATTCGATCTCACGCGCCAGCAGTATTTTGTCCTGCGTGTTCTCGCGCAGCATAAAGCGCATCATATCACCCAGCCGTTGGATGCCCTCTCCCGTACGCTCGGCGCTTTCCTGCAAAGCCGTACCGTAAAGGGTATTCAACGCGTTGAACAAAAAGTGCGGATTGATCTGCGACCGCAGAAAGTCCAAGTTGGCCGACGAGCTTCCCAACGCTGTCTGGAGCGATGTGAGCTGCCGGCGCATGGTCAGGTTACGTTGATATATCAGCCAATACAGCGGGGCGCATATAAACACCTGAAAGAATCCGTTCGCGGTCACAGTCACCCACATCGCCTCGCGTTGCCTCCACCCGGTACCGGCCACGACAAAAAGGAGCAAGCCGACGCCCACGCAGATACCGGCAATCCGCAACAGGTAGCCCCAAACACCTTTTTTTAAGGCGTCTTCAATAAGGATCGTAAAAGAAAGTCCATACAGCAAGATGCTGAACAGCACAATGCCCATGCCCTGGAGGATCGGCATCGTCACCGTCCTGAAGATAACGATCCCTACCCCAACCGCTCCCCATACCACCAGCGCCAGGAAGACGTTTTGCGCCACGGCGCTGTATTGGGGCAGCAGCTGGGCAATGCGCGTCAGCACGTTTGCAATGATCCGCTTGGCGAACGTATAGCCTGCGAGTGCGATCAGCGCCCACACGGCCGTCACCAGGCTCTGCTTGATCATTAAGTTATGCGCATAGTCGGCTGTCTTGATCTCAAACAGGTAACGCCGCAGCCAGGTGTCCGTAACCGTCAGCAACAGCCAAAGAGCACCGAGCAACAAGGGTATCAATAAAATGCCCCAGATCATCCGGCGCCGCACCAGCATGCACGGAATGGTCACAAAATTCCAGAGCAGAAAGGCACCATAATAACCGGTCAGCCGGGCTACCTGGGGAAAGAAATAATTCTTGGAGTACGAGTAATGCAGGTGGTTCTCCCAAAAAAACTGCCGGTAGGGTGTCCACACCGGTACCATGTTGCTATTGGACACGTCTATCAGTAACAGGATAAGCGCAAAGGCGTACAGGACCGTGGCCCCCCAGAATTCCGTCCGTTTCAGATCAATCTTCTCTAACATTGTCGCGTATATATTTTCCAATCCTACCCGAAAGATACTGGGACTGGCCCCGCCTGCCAAGCAAATGGGGTGAATGCCCGTTCTGGTGGGATGAAAAATTACCGATTGCTAGTTAATTAAAAGGCCCACAACGTGAGCCCTTTTTCTGCCATTGAAATTAAACCGCCTCAATCCAATGCCGGCTGCATATGTGTTGAAATACCGATCCTGTTCCAGGCATTGATCGCGATGATCGCCATGATAGCTTGTGCGAGCGTCTGCTCGTCCAACACCCTGGCGGCATGCTGATAGGTCTCATCCGACACGCCCTTGTTGATGAAGGTGACCTCCTCGGCCAGAGCCAGCACGGCTCTTTCGGTTTCAGAAAAGAAAGGAGTCTCCCGCCAGGCATTCAGGGCATAGATGCGTTGTTCGGTCTCCCCCATTTTCCGGGCATCCTTGGTGTGCAGGTCGATGCAATATGCACAACCGTTGATCTGCGAAACTCTGATCTTGATCAGCTCCTTTACCGTCGGTGTTAAATTTGTCTTCGAGAGATATTTCTCGAAACCAAACATTACCTCATAGGCCTTCGGTTCTATCTCTTTGATAACCACTCTTTTGCTCATACGTGCTTCTGTTTTGATTTTTACTGATGCAAAGTTGCGCCTTGCGCAGGAGTAAAAACTTAATGTACTTTAAGAAAAAACGTGCCACCGCCATGAACCACCATGAAGCGCTCTTCAATCACATCAGACGGTTCACGCCGCTCAGCGCAGATCAGGCACAGGTATTGACATCGGCGATCAAATACAAAAAGATCGATCGCAAGGATTTTCTGTTGCAGGAACACCACGTGTGTACAGCCTATTATTTTGTGCTGACGGGATGCCTGCGATACTACCGAAACACAAAGAATGGCGTGGAGCAGATTCTCCAATTTGCCATTCCCGGTTGGTGGCTGAGTGACTTTCAAAGTTTTGAAACGCAAAAGCCATCGGAGTACACTATCCAGGCTGTTCAGGATTGCGAGCTGCTCGTGTTGCACCGGTCAGACTATGAAGCGGTCTTTAACGCGGCGCCTGCGTTTAATACATACTTCCGGTTGATGATGCAAAAGGCTTATACGGCCTCGCTGAAGAAAATTGAGCTCTTGCTCTGCGAATCAGCAGAAGAACGATATTCACAATTCGTAGCAGATTTCCCGGGCTTTGTTCAGATCGTCCCCCAATATATGCTCGCATCCTTTCTGGGCTTTACACCGCAGTTCCTCAGCATGCTGCGGGCAAAAAAAGATCTGTGACATCACTCCCCACCGAGGATCTCGACATACCCGTCCGTGCCGTTCACCCGGATCCGCTGACCGTCTTTGATCAATGTGGTAGCATGCTCCACACCCACCACGGCAGGCAATCCATACTCGCGCGCAATCACAGCGCCGTGGGTCATCAGCCCCCCCGCTTCGGTGATCAGGCCTTTGATAGATAAAAACAGGGGCGTCCAACTCGGGTCGGTAAAGGATGTGACCAATATATCCCCTTCTTCCAGGTCGGCATCCTCCATCTTTAAGATGACCCGCGCACGCCCTTCGATGACCCCGGAAGAGACCGGCAGGCCGACGATAGCATCCGCCGGAAGATTTTCACGTTTATAGGCACCGGTGACGATCTCGCCATCCGACGTGATCACGCGTGGGGGCGTCAGTTTTTCATATACCCTATACTCGTCCTTACGTTTGCTGATAACCTGATAATCCAGCGTATGTGTGCGCACAGCTTCGTGAAGCTCTTCAAAGGTGAGATAAAAGATATCTTCCGTTTCATGGATAACTTTTGCCCGTACAAGTTCGCCGGCCTCTTTGAGCAACGCCTGCTTATACACCCAGTAGCGACTAACGATATCGTATTTCGGATATTCGCGATAGCCGGCAAAGTTCCGGATCAGGCCGATCATTTGTTTCGCTTCCCCGGCTTTTTGTTCACCATCCGGTAACTGCCTGAGCCGATCCAATAACGTCTGTTCCTTTTGCAACGCCTCCCGCCGTCCTTGCTCGAATTTCCGATGACTGGCCTGCGGCTCGACATTCTTAATATTGCGGAGAATGACAGGAACCAGTATGGTAGGATCTTCGCTCCAACGCGTTCTTGTAATATCGATCTCGCCCGCGCAGCGCATGCCGTATTTCTGAAGATATGCCTCGATCGCCTCCCGGGCCTCTTGCCCGCCCTCAACCTTTACCAGCTCCTCTAAGAAATCCTCGCTGTCGACATGGTGCAAATATCCGATCACGGCCGGATGCGAACGGATCACATCCGCGACATCCAACAATGCCAGGCCCATTTCCGAAGTAACGTTATTGGACACAGATTGCGACAACGTGTCCGCTACGCTGATCTCACCCAGCCACTCCTTCATCTTTTCATTGATCCAGAACGCAGCATCCATT
This sequence comes from Dawidia soli, assembly GCF_018598185.1. Lineage (GTDB taxonomy): Bacteria > Bacteroidota > Bacteroidia > Cytophagales > Cyclobacteriaceae > Ohtaekwangia > Ohtaekwangia soli. The sequence goes on along the minus strand of NZ_JAHESC010000001.1, from coordinate 4,536 downwards.
GCCCCCATGATCGCGGCCATGCTCTGCGGATCAAACAGACTCTTCCTTAATTGCTGAAGATCTTCCAGAATAACCGCAAATACCTCCGGACCTGACTTCGTCAGAATGGTTTGCTTTAATGCTTCGATCGAAGCCTGGCTGCGTGCGATCAGACCGGAAACAATAGACGGATCGTTTTCAAGTTGCGTGCGAAAGCCCGACGTCGAAACGACATGGCTGTTCTTACCGGCGCTCTCCGCAGGCAGTGACTTTATAAAGTCTCCCCGCTCCAGTACGGTCATCAGAGCATCCTTAATGAGCGGATCCCCTTGCCCCAGGGTATCGAGTATTGTTTGCCGGGTAGCGGGCGAAGCAAGTCGCTGCGTAACATCAACAAACATCCTCCCACCGGCAATAGCCATGGGAGCCGCCGTGATTAGTTGTCGGACCGATAGCCCTAAGGGTTTCATAGCATCCGTCATCATTTGCGGATGCCCTACCGACACGTATATATGATTCTCCTGATCGCTCTCCCGGGGGATGGGGAATAAGGTAGTGATCGGCCGACTCTGCACGATGTAAAAAGTATCTTCGGCCAAACACCATTCAATGTCCTGTGGGTATCCGAAATGTTGCTCGATCGTCCGGCCGATGCGCGCCAGGCTTATAATCTGACGATCCGTGAGTGCTTGCTGGCCTTGTTGTGCCGGTTCGACCTCCTGTGTCTTTGTTCCGCCATCTTCCCGGGTATAAATAGCCAGTTTCTTGGTCCCTGTCTTCTTATCGACCATCTGGCCGTCGCGCACTTTATATACATCCGGATATACCATGCCGGCCGCCAGTGCCTCTCCCAGGCCAAAACTGGCATCTATGGATAGCACCTTTCTATTGCCGGTGACCGGGTCGGCGGTAAACATAATTCCCGCCACCTGTGGAGAGATCATCTTCTGCACCACAACAGCCAGGTGCACGTCGCGATGACCAAACCCCTGCTGAAGACGATACACCACAGCCCGCTCTGTAAACAGCGAGGCCCAGCATTTGCTGATATGCCGTATGATCGACTCCAGACCGACCACGTTCAAATAAGTATCCTGCTGCCCGGCAAAGGAGGCCGCCGGGAGATCTTCCGCAGTAGCGCTTGACCGTACAGCGAAGGCCTCCCGATCATCAAACTTCGAGAGAAAGCGGGCGATCTCTTCGTAAATCTCCGAAGGAATGGTTGCCTCCTCAATCACCCGACGAATCCCGGCACTAAGCTCACCGATCTTATCCCGGTCCTCCACCTTCAGACGGGATAACTGACTCACGAGCGCATCTATGGCCGTGTTTTCCTTCAGAATCCTGGCAAAAGCTGCCGTGGTAACACAAAAGCCATCCGGCACAAATATGCCCGCTATCCGGGTAAGTTCGCCCAGGTTCGCACCCTTCCCCCCGGCTACGCTAAGCTGTGTCTTGTCGCATTCCCGAAGACCCAGCACAAATGAAATTTCCCTGATCATACTTGAAGCGTTTTTGTTTGAAGTCGTTATCTGGTGTTGACCCTATCCGTTGTCTCCTCCATTATTTCAATGGCTTTCAAAAAGTAGGTTTCAAGAACTTTGAGCTCTTTACCGGAAAAGGAAGCTATTAATTTTTCAGAATGGCTCCGAAACTCCTTATAGAGGGGCTTGAAAAGTGCCATGATATTTTTTGTATTGGGCTCGATGAGAACCTTTCGCCGATCGTCTTCCGCAAAGCGCCTTTTAACCAGCTTCTTCTTTTCAAACCGGTCGATCAACCCCGTAACAGCACCGGTCGTAAGCCCGGTTAGTGTAGCAAGCTCTCCCGCTGTCATTTGGCCCTTCTCCAATAAAAAGCCTAAGTATTTATGGTCCGTGCCCGACAGCCCCGCCTTCCGGCCAATGGCCTCGTGCATTTGAATAGATGTGTAGGCATACTGCTGGCTCAGTTTCCGTATTTGTCTGGCGGCATCCTTTTCCATATTGTCTTACTTAATAAATATCTTAGTAACAAAGATAATTTAACTACTTACAAATCCAAACACGGTAAAAACCTCGTGGGTTGATCCGTCCACAGACCGATCCCGGCCCCAACCGGACGGCCGTAAATGTCGTTTTCATAAAGTACAACCATAAAAATGGAGGGCGTGTCCAAAACAAGTATTATTGTGTTCCAAAAGCGCCGAATAATGAAGGAATCAGATATGAACAACTGCTTTGACGCTATACTCCAGCACATCGACCGTCGCATAAGCCTCAGCGACGGAGAAAAGAATCATGTTCGTGCTGCCTTTAGCATTCGCGAGCTGCTCCCCCGTCAGTATCTGTTGGCGCAGGGCGAGGTCTGCCGGTACGAAAGTTATGTGTGCAAGGGCTTCCTGCGTTCTTTTCACGTCGATGCCCGGGGTAATGAGCATACGCTGCATTTTGCCCTGGAAGATTGGTGGATCTCCGATCTGAATAGTTTCATCCGGCAAAAACCGGCAAGCCGTAACATCATCGCGCTTGAAAAAACAGTGGTCTTGCAGATCGATATCGAGCAGCGGGAAGAGCTGCTGCTCCTGGTTCCGAAAATGGAACGCTTTTGGCGCATACTGAACGAGCATGCCAGCATGGCACAGGATGAGCGCATCCTGAACAACATCAGCATGCCGGGGGCTGAACGTTACCAGGCCCTGGTGAAAAAATATCCCGACATTGAACAGCGTCTACCCCAAAAACACATCGCTTCGTTCCTGGGAATAACACCTGTATTTCTAAGCCAGATCCGAAAAGAGATCGCCAAAAAATAGCGGGAGGCCATGGGCGTCCCGCTATTTTGTGCCTACTACTTTTTCCAGTCGGCGGCATCGTCTGCTACAGCGACGGCTTCAATCTCGATGAGTGCATCGGGAGAGAACAAAGAAGATACTTCAAAGATCGTATCCGCCGGATAAGGGGCCGTAAAGTACTTTCCTCTAAGCGTTACGATCTTATCGAAGTTCGCCATGTCTCGTAATAATATCGTTACTTTAACAACATTCTTCAGGCTGGAACCTCCGGCGAGCAGCACTTTCTCCAGGTTTTCAAAAGCCTTCTGCGCCTGTATATCAAAATCTCCGATGCCAACCAATTGTCCCTGGTCATCCAGGGCTGTTTGGCCGGAAATAAACAGGAGTTCTCCTACGCGGTAGCCTTGTGCCAGGCGAAACGGAGCATAGGTATCTGGTATTACTTTTATCTGAGCAATTTCTGTTTTCATTGTTTTTTATGATTTAACAGAACAAAGATAGCGCCCGTCTTCCCGTAGGAACGTTCAATTATTTTAAGAAAGAGGGTTAAACTATTTTATCTTTCCGCGGAGTCGCCGTTATGCCGGGAGGTACATACCTATATCGCGCCTATTTACTCAGTCAAATGGCGGTTTCACTTAGTCCAGGGTGCAATTGCTTCAATTAGTCGCTAGTATTGACCTTCATCAAATCAACTGCTATGAAGTATATACTGTCCTTTTTTCTGATCTGCACGATCACCACGTTGTTCTCACAGTCTTCCGGAAATAGTCGCTATCATCAGACGGAACCGGAGGAACATCAGCCTCAGGCTGTGATCCATGACGGCCAGATCACACTCACCGTCAGCGGTCTGCTAAACGCCAAAGCCGATACCTTCGTTGCATTTTTTTCCGTAACCCAGTTAGGCGTGACCGCCACCAGTGCCGATTCGCTCATGACCTTGCGCATCAACCGCCTCCAGGCCGCATTGCGCCGGCGGCACCGCGATACATTGGTTGTTCACACCGACATGATCTCCCTTGTGCCCAAATATGACATCCGCATATTCAAGAGGGTTTTCAGCAAGACTTATAATGAAGTGCCCGATGGATTCGAACTGCAAAAGAACGTGACCGTAACCTATCACACCGCCGCCGATCTGAATATGATTGTGACCGCGGCAGCCCAGGCGGAGATTTACGATCTCGTGAAGGTGGACTACTTTCTTGATAACGTAAAGAAACACTACGACCAACTCCGCACGCAATGCCAGGAGGCAATGAAAGTCCGCATAAAATACCTCGAAAGCGTGGGCATAAGGGTGGATACCTTGCGAAGGGTATTTGACGACGACTTCGTGACGGTACTCCCGCAAACGCGCTACGGAAGCTATAGCTCCCTGTCAAGACCATCGCTGAGCGCGATGAATAAAGATGACGTCGAGGGCGGGAAGTTTCATTCCGTAGAAGCGTCGCCGTCCAAATACTATGAAGCAGTACCGTACACTCGATACGATGTGGTGATCAACCCCGTAGTGGCCGAACCCGCGGTACAATTAACGTATCAGATGAGTGTACAATACACCGTGCCGGAAGCAAAGCCAAAATTGATGCTGATTACCCCCGCAGGCCATCTTCAAAAGATCGGCGAGATGTGATCCAGAACGCAACTCGGTATAGCCACAAACGAGCAGGCTTTTCTGTGCGGAGCTGGGGATTACTCGCGTGATCCCACGGGGTGGGCTTCAATCCAATGAATGCCCCTGACAAAGTCGGGAGGGCATTCATTGGATTGGCGGGGAG
>NZ_JAHESC010000019.1 GCF_018598185.1 Dawidia soli | reverse complement strand
CACCTTCCGCTCGCAGATCGGCCGCAACTGGAAACGCTACCGCGGTGGCTGGAACGCCGAGATCCACCTCTTCAACCTCGAAACGCTCGCCTCTGAAAATATTTCGGCCACCACCGACGCCGCCGACGAGCTGCCCATGTGGCACGGCGCCAGCCTCTATTTTCTGACAGACCGTGGCCCCGAGAACCGCATGAACCTGTGGGAGTACAACACCACCACCAAGGTGTTCAGCCAACTGACCCACTACACGGACTACGACATCCATTTCCCGTCGCTCGGCCCCGAAGATATTGTGTTCGAGCAAGGTGGCAAACTGTTTCTGTTCAACCTGACGTCGCGCAAGGCCCAGGAGGTGAAAGTATCCGTTGTAACGGACGGGTTGGCGCTGAAGCCTACGATTCAAACTGTCGGTGATCCGCAGCACGCCTTCATTTCACCGGACGCCAAACGCGTGCTGGTGGAAGCTCGGGGTGAAATTTTTAGCGTACCAGCCGAAGATGGCTTCGTCAAGAACCTGACCCAAAGCGCCGGCGTGGCCGAGCGTTACCCTTCCTGGTCGCCCGACGGCAAGTATATAGCCTACTGGAGCGACCGCTCCGGCGAATATGAGCTCACGCTGCGTGAAACGAAGAGCGATGCTACCGAGCGCAAGCTGACCGCCTACGGTGCCGGTTTCCGCTATAAATTGTACTGGTCGCCCGATAGCAAGAAGGTTGCGTTTATCGACAAGGCCATGCGGATCAAGATCTATGACGTAACGACCAACCAGACCGTCGAAGCCGATCACGGCCTGCGCATGATGCACTACGATCTGGAAGACTTTACAGCCAACTGGTCTTCTGACAGCCGCTGGCTGGCGTTCGACCACGACCTGGTCAATGGTCACCGGGGTGTGTTCCTCTTTGATTATACCAATCGTAAGCTCACGGCCGTTACAGGGGGGTATTACACTGCCACCAAGCCGGTGTTCGATCCTGAAGGTAAATACCTGTACCTGCTGACGAACCAGTTCTTCCAGCCGGTGTACAGTGACATCGACAACACCTTTGTATACCCCAACAGCACCAAGATCGCGGCGATCTCGTTGAAGAAAAGCACGCCGTCGCCGCTGGCGCCGAAGAACGATGTCGTCGATGTGAAGGCAGATGATGCTGCTGAGTCGAAAGGCAAAGAAGACAAAAAGAAAAAGGGGAAAGAAGATAAGAAGGAAGAGTCGAAGGACGACAAGGTCGCCAAAGTAGAGATCGACCTGGACGGACTCGAGTCGCGCATGGTGCTGCTGCCGATGAACCCGGGCAACTATGGCAGCCTGGGCGCGATGAAAGGCAAAGTGGTATACCACCAGATGCCGAATACCGGCGCCGAAGGTCAAAGCAAGCCACTGAAATATTTCGATCTCGAGAAACGCGAGCAGAAAACTTTCAGCGACCAGGTGGACTGGTATCAGATTGCGGCCAATGAAAACAAGATCCTGATTGCAAAAGACGGCAACTTGTATATCATCAAGGCAGAGGAGAACCAGTCGGCCGATAAGGCATTGCGTTTGTCGGAGATGCAGATGTTTGTCGATCCGCGCGAAGAGTGGAAACAGATCTTAGTAGATGCGTGGCGCCTCGAGCGCGACTATTTCTACGACCCCACCATGCACGGTGTAAACTGGGCGGCCGTAAAAGATCAATACCTCAAGATGCTGACCGGCGCGCTGACACGCGAGGAGGTGAACTATATCCTGGGTGAGATGATCGGTGAGCTGAACGCGTCGCACACCTATAAAGGTGGTGGCGCGGAAGAGAATTCCAAGCACCTCTCGGTGGGCTACCTGGGCATCGACTGGCAGGCGGACGGCGCTTCTTACAAGGTGAGGAAGATCATCCGTGGTGCCGCGTGGGATGCAGAAGTACGTTCGCCGCTGGACATGCCCGGTGTGGAGATCAAGGAAGGAAATTATATCCTGGCCGTAAATGGCGTGAAACTTACCACGGCATTGGATCCGTATGCGGCCTTCCAGGGCCTGGCGGGTAAAGCAGTGGAGATCACGTATAATACTACTGCATCGCTTACCGGTGCGAAGACTGCTGTGGTAGAGACATTGTTTGACGAGTCGCGCTTGCGTCACCTGGCGTGGATCGAGCAGAATCGTAAGCGCGTGGAAGATGCTACCGGCGGTGCTGCCGGCTATGTCTATGTGCGCAGCACGGGTGTTGATGGACAGAACGAATTGATCCGTCAGTTCAATGCCCAGATGGATAAGAAGTCGCTCATCATTGACGAGCGCTTTAACAACGGCGGCCAGATTCCCGACCGGTTTATCGAGCTCCTGAACCGTCCGCCGCTGGTGTTCTGGGCGATCCGTGATGGTGCCAGCTGGCCGTGGCCGCCCGCGGGTAACTTTGGCCCCAAGGTAATGCTGATCAATGGTTGGAGCGGTAGCGGGGGCGATGCGTTCCCGGATTACTTCCGCAAGGCGGGACTCGGTCCGCTGATTGGCGCCCGTACATGGGGTGGTCTGATCGGTATCAGCGGCGTGCCTGGATTGATCGACGGCGGCGGCGTGACGGTACCGACGTTCCGGATGTATAATATCGATGGAACCTGGTTTAAAGAAGGGCATGGGGTTGATCCGGATATTGCCGTGCCGGAAGATCTGACGCAGGGCGCGAAGGGAGTGGATACGCAGCTGGAACGCGGTATCACGGAAATACAGGCACAGTTGAAGACAAAAGGATTTACCGTGCCGAAGGTGCCGGCGTACGAGGTGCGATGATATATTAGCATATAAAATAAAAAAGAGCAGCTCCAGAAGCTGCTCTTTTTATTTATGTACTACTTGCAATACTGATCTATTTGGAAGCGGGCCTTCGCATCGCCCAACTCGACAGCCTTGCGCCAGTCGAAGCAGGCTTTTTCTTTGTCGCTCAACTGGTAGTGGAAGTTGCCGCGTTGTTTATAGTAGGCGGCGTTTTTGGGGTCGAGCTTGATGGCTTCGTCCAGGTCGCCGATGCCGGCGCCGTAGTCTTCGAGCTCGCCTTTGCAGTTGCCGCGGTTGTAATGGGCGATGGCGTCATCGGGTTTGAGCTGGATCACTTTGTTGTAATCCAGTATAGCGCCTTCAAAGTCGTCGATGGTTTCTTTGATGTAGCCGCGGTTGAAGAGAGCGTCGACGTTTTTAGGATCGAGGTCGATGGCTTTATTCAAGGCCAGCACTGCGGACTTGTTGTCTTCCAGGGCCAGGTGGGCGCGGGCCTTGTTGATGTATAGTGTTACCGAGTTTTCGCCGGCCTTTTGGGCATTGTCGAAATCGCTGACGGCGGCTTCGTATTCCGTGGCTTCGAGCTCCATCAGGCCACGGCGCAGGTAGGCGTCTTTATCTTTTACACCGGCGTTGATGAGCTTGTCGTAGTAGTCGCGGGCAGGGGCGTAGCGGTTGGAGGCGTAGTAGCCGTCGGCCAGCAATTTAAATAGCTCGGGGCCTGGTTTTTCGGTGAGCTTTTCGATCTCGCGGTAGTCTTTTACACCGGCGTCGAAGCGGTTGAGCTTGTAGTACGCCTGCGCGCGGTTTTCGTAGGCCTTGAGGTAGTCGCCGCGGCGCTCGATGGCTTCGGTGAAGTCGATGATGGACTGCTGGTAGTTTTCCTGGTTGAAGTAGGCTTTGCCGCGGTTGTTAAACAGCACGGGGTCTTTCAGGCCCAGGCTGATGGCTTGGGTATAATCCTGAATGGCGGCGGCCAGGTTGTTTGCCTTGAACCGGACGTCGCCACGGTGGTAGTAGGCGGTGGCCAGCTTGGGGTCTCTTTCGATGGCCATGTTGTAGTCGCTCAGGGCCCCGTCGGTGTTTTGGGCGTCGTACTTACAGTAGCCGCGCATGTCGTACGCCAGGGCTGTGCCGCTGCCGGTGGTGATCGCTTTCTCGAGGTCGGGCAGTGCGCCTTTGAAGTCGCGCTGGTAGTATTTCGCGGCACCCCGGCGCAAGAAGAGGTTCGTGTCGTTGTTGCCGCCGGCGATGGCCTTGTCCAGATCGGGGATCGCCTTTTCGTAGTCTTTCAATTCAAACAAGGCATTGCCGCGGGCGACATAGATCGCCGCATCCTTGCTGCCGGCTTGCTCGGCTTTGGTTAGCTCGGGCACGGCGCCTTCGTAGTCTTTGATGGCGTATTTCGACAGGCCCAGCGTGGTAAGCTCATCGGCGCCGGCTTCGTTGCGCGCTACGACCACGGCCAGGTCGGTGATGACGCTGGCGTATTCTTTCAGTTGGTAGCGTGCGGCGGCGCGGTTCTTCAGGGCTGTGGTATAATCTTTCTTCAGGCCCAGGGCGCGGTCGAAGTCGGGAATGGATTCGCGTACGTTGCCGGCCAGGAGCTTGGCCTTACCGCGGTTATTATAAACGATCTCGTCGTTGGCGCCGTTGGCGATGGCTTTGTCGTACGCGGCGATGGCGCCGGCGTAGTTGCTTTGTTTGAAACGGGCGTTACCGAGCTGGTAGTAGATGTCCTTGTTTTTGGTGTCGAGGCTGGCTGCTTTCTCGAGGTGGGGCAACGCTTCTTTGTCTTTTTGCTGCGCCATGTATGACAGAGCAAGCGCTTCGTAGGCCGCCAGGTCGGCTTTGCCTTTGGCGACCGTCTTCTCGAGGTCTATCACCGTGGCGGTATAATCTTTTTGCTGGAACGAAGCTTTGCCGCGTTTCAGGTATATATCGTCTTCTTTTTCGCCGGCGGTCTCTGCTGCGGTGAGGGCTTCGATCGTGCCTTTGTAGTCGTTGGCATCAAAGCGCAGGTAGCCGGTATAGAGCAATACCTTGCCATCTTTCACACCGGCCTGGATCGCTTTTTCGAGATAGGGTTTGGCGGCGTCTTTCTTCGCGATCAGGTAGTTCGCCGTGCCGAGCATCTTCAGTATGTCGGGTGTTTCTCCGTCGCCTTTTGCCTTTTCCAGATCCGCTACAGCGCCTGCATAGTCTTTCAATGCATACCTGGCGGTGCCGCGGTTGAGGTATGCTTTGGTATAGGCCGGGTTGAGCTGAATGGCTTTGTCGAAGTCGGGTACGGCGCCGGCGTTGTCGTTGATGTTGAGCTTGGCTTTGCCGCGGTTGTTATAGAGGATGGCGTCGTTGGTGCCGAGCTTCACGGCATTGTCGTAATACCGAATGGCGCCGCCGAAGTCGCTTTTGAGGAACTTAATGTCGCCGAGGTTCTTAAAGGCGTCGGCATCTTGCGCGCCGAGGGATACGGCTTTCTCCAGGTCGGCGAGGGCTTTGTCGTAGTCTTTTTGCGCGAACTCCGACTGGCCTTTGTACAGCATCACCTCTTTGGTGGTGGCGCCCGCATTCACGGCACGGCTAAGCGACTCGATCGCGCCGGCGTATTCTTTGTTCTTATACTGGCATGTACCCAGTTGTGTGAACACATCTTTATCGGTTACACCCATGGCCACTGCGGCCGACAGGCTTTGCGTGGCTTGCGCGCAGTCGCCCGTAGCCGCGGCGCTGAGGCCGAGCATGCGGGATACCTCTTTATCTTTTACGCCCTTGGCGGCGACTTTGCTCAGCGCCTCGACGGTGCCTTTGTAGTCTTGCAGGGTATACTTGGCGGTGCCTACCTTTTGGTAGATCTCGGTGTCGGTGCGACCGCCGGCTAGCATCTTTTCAAAGTCGGCGATGGCGCCTTTCCAGTCTTGCAGGAGGTAGCGTGTCTCGGCGCGGTTCTCGAGGGCTTTGTCATAACCGGCCCGCAGCTCGAGGGCTTTGTCGAAGTCGGGGAGCGCGCCTTTGTAATCTTTCAGGATAAACTTGGCCTTGCCGCGGTTGTTGTAGAGAATGGCGTCGGCTTTGCCGGTGGCGATGGCTTTGTTGTAGCTGGTGACGGCATCCTGGTAGCTCTCCATGCGAAACTTGCCGTTGCCCAGGTTGGCAAACGTGTCGAAGCTGCTGGCGCCCATGGTCACGGCCTTTTCGAGGTCGGTTACGGCACCCTGGTAGTCGTTGAGGTTGTAGCGTGCGTTGCCGCGAAGCTCGAACAGCTCTACGGTATTGATGCGGGCCTTGACGGCTTCGTCGAAGTCGGCTTTGGCTTTTTCGTATTCTTTGAGGTTGTAGTACGCCACGCCACGCTTCAGGTATACTTCCTTATTGGCGAAGTTGCTATTGATCAGCTGCGTGAACTGCAGGGCAGCGTCGTTGTTGTCGCCGGCCTTCAGCTTTTTCAGCGAGGCTTCCCACTGCACTTGCTGGAGGGAATCGGTTTTCTGGGCGAGGGACGTGAGGCTGATAAACAGAAGCGCGGCGGCCAGTTGGAATGCTCTCATGGGGTAGATCAAAAAGTTGTTCCTAAGAACAAAGTTATTAAATCCTGCCATTCACGAGGCCATCGTTTAAGCCTTCCATCCGGTCACCTGGCTCCTGTAATAAAAAGTGCAATACAGAAGAAAGAGAGGGTCTTTCCGCTGTATCCAGAGAGGGTCTCTGAATGCTTCGAGAGGGTCTCTGACATCCAGAGGGTCTTCCTTTTTGCGAGCGATCTCATCGGGCTCGTATGGATGTGCTACATACGAGACCCGCCGGTTTCCCGGATTTGACTCTTGTACAATTTTCTGTGATTTTTTTGAACACGACTACGCCAAGGCTTCATCGTGCGGGCAACAAAAGGCCCTGCAGGCGCTGATTTCAGCCTTTTTCGACCGGACCGGCCACTTGCATGGTTTCCAGGGTGGGGGCGGGCTTGCCGCCGCGCGGCTCGACGGTCACGGCAAAAAGTGTCGCGCCGCGGCCGATCTCCTTCATTTTGAGCAGCTCGCCGGCATCTCCGCCATCAAATACCCCCGCATCTACCGGCTTGCCGTCGATGATGGCCCAGAGCTGATACTGGTTTTCCCGGGTCAGGTGCTGCAGCTCGTGCACGCTGAGGTACACCTCGCGGGTGTCTTCATTCCAATACACATACGCCAGGGACGCGGGGGCATGGGATGTACCTTTCAGGGCTACACGTTTAAAGGCCGGGTTTTGAATGATGTGGATGTCGCGCTCGATCTTGTCGAGCCGCTGGTTGACCTGGTTGTAGTCGCTGGCCACGCGTTGGCTTTGCGCGATCCGCTCGGTCAGCTCGCCTTGCGTGCGCTTCCACTTGTCGTAATAATTGTACGCCAGATAGGACGACACCAGGGCGACCGTTACAGACGCGGCGGCGGCGAACTTCCACATCCGGGCCTCGGACGACGGCATCGACACACCCTTGGCGGCCGGCGGCTGGCCGTCGATCCGGGCAAAAAGCGCAGCCTTGACAGCGTTGCGTGGTGTGATCGCGGTGCGTTGCAGCAGTTTTTCCTGTACGGCCTCGATCTGGTCAAGCTCTGTTCTAAGCTCAGGATGGCCGGCCAGGTGGTGTTCCACCTCACGGCGCTCCGGCTCAGAGAGCTCTCCCAAAGCGTATGCTTCCAGGATGCCGGACGATATGTATTCGTGTTTGTTCACGTCGTTGTCACGCCGAGCGTTATTCGTAGCTGTTGCATGGCCAGGCGCAGGCGCGTCTTGACCGTTCCCAGCGGTATATCAAATTCGTCTGCCAATTCCGATTGTGTATATCCTTTCAGATACAGATGCTCCACGATGAAGTGTTGCTCCCGGGGGAGATCTTTCAGAATGTCTTTGACACCGATGCTGTCGACGCGTTGTTCGATGTACTCTTCGTTGTCGATCTTACTTACGACATTTTGGATGTCATCGGTTTTTCGGTCTTTGCTTATTTCGCGCGAGCGGGTCTTGTCAATGGCCTGATTGCGTGCAACGTTGAGGAGCCAGGTGAAAAGTTTGCCTTTGGAAGCGTCGTAGTGATCGAACTTATCCCAGATTTTCAGAAATACGTCCTGCAAGACCTCTTCGGCCACAGCTTCTTTTTTTATAATACGGAAAATGGCGCCATAGAGTGCTGCCGAGTAGTGATCGTATAAATATTCCAGTGCGGTGCGGTCTTTTGCATGCAGGCGCCGGACCAGCTCGACTTCTGTGATATGATTGCGAAAAGTGTCTATAGAGGAGGGCGTTTCCTGTGAAAGTAATGAAAGAAAGGAGAATTAAAAAAGCCCAGACGGTCTGCCGGAGGCCGTTTTCGGCGTGTTGAAGCCTGGGTGGCAAACGGGAGCAAAGCGTGCAACCCTGGACGGATGTGCGGGTCTTTGTTATGCTTTACCTGAATCTTGCCGTAACGAAACCCCGGCCTCCAGGCAGTACGTGAACACCGGGAGTGGACGGCCGGTTGTGGGAAAAGGTGTTATGAATCCGGACAAGCGACGGATGCCCGTGGGTGTAAAGTGTTGGTTTTTGTGCTAAAAACGCTGTTTTTCGTCTGGCAAACTATTTGGTCAGCAAAAATGGAATTAATACCTGTTTTGCTGATGAAACGTGTTTATCTCGGAGAGTTTGAAGAGATCGTTTTGCTGGTCGTAGGCATGCTTGAAGGCGAGGCCTATGGCGTACAGATCGCCCATGAGATTTTACAACAGACGCAGCGTGCCGTGCGCCTGAACCAGGTACATGCGTCGTTGCAACGCCTGGAGGAAAAGGGCATGGTCACATCGGTTATGGGCGACCCCACGCCCGAGCGTGGCGGGCGGCGCAAGCGGCTCTTTCAGGTGACGGCGTACGGACGTCAGACGCTGCACGATATACAGGCGGTACGCGCCACGTTGTGGCGCCTGCTGCCGGCTTCTCTCAAAACATTACCGTCCGTATGAATCAAGCCTCTAAAACTCCGTCACCTCCTGCCTGGGCTACACGCCTGCTGCGTTGGTATTGTTCGCCGCACAAGCTGGAAGAGATCGAAGGCGACCTGCAGGAGGAATTTATGTATCAGGTATCGCGTGTTGGTTTGCGGCGTGCGCGCCGCGACTATATACGCCATGTGCTGGGCTTTATGCGGCCCTTTGCCATCAAACGAAAACCATCTACACCGTCTGCTTCTCTTTTTACTATGAGCCTGTACAAACATTACATCCTGGTGGCCCTGCGCAATATGCTGCGTCACCAGATCTTTTCAGGTATTAACGTGCTCGGCCTGGCCCTGGGCATGACCTGCTGTCTGTTTATTTTCCTGTGGGTGCAGGACGAGCGCCGCGTCGACAACTTCCACGCCAACGGCGACAACCTGTATACGCTGTATTACACGCAGACGGCTCACGGTGAAACAACAGGCGGCTATGCTATCCCGTATTTTACATTTTCCGATAGTGAGAAACCCCGCCGCGATGCGACACTGGCAGAAGAAATACTGGCAGAGATACCCGGTATACAATATGCTACGCCTTACGTCACTTCGTACGAGCGGCCGTGGGGACATCCCATGACCTTTCAGGTGGGAGAGACCATTCACAAGCTGCAAGGCGCGTCGGCCATGTCTGATTTTTTAAAGATGTTTAGTTTTTCCATTATAGCGGGTGACCGTGAAACGCCGTTGCGTGACGTGAGCAGTATTGCCGTATCGCGCAAGATGGCACGGATGTTCTTCGACAGTCCCGAGGCGGCCATTGGAAAGAGTATACGGTATGAAGATGTGCGTGATTTTGTGATCACGGCTGTGTTTGAAGATGTGCCGCAACAAAGCTCGTTGCAGTTTGATTACCTGCTCAACTGGGAGGTAACGCGCACAGGCGTCATCGAGTTCTCGGATAACAAATGGGCCACCTATGTACAACTGCAGCCTGGTACCGATGCGGCCCAGGTGGAAGCAAAGGTCCGTGACTTCCTGGAGCGCCGGAAGCCCGAGAAGGCAGAGTTTACCGTGACCCTGGGCATGCAGCCGTTTCGTAATCAGTACCTTGTATCGAATTTTGTAAACGGTGTGCCGCGTGGCGGGCGCATCGAGTACGTGCGCATCTTTACCGGCGTGGCGATCTTTATCCTGCTCATCGCCTGCATCAACTTCATGAACCTGGCCACGGCACGTTCGCTGAAGCGGGCGAAGGAGGTGGGCGTGCGCAAAGTGGTGGGTAGTACGCGGTCGCATCTTATCGCGCAGTTCTTTGGTGAGTCTGTGCTGTTGTCTTTCCTGGCGTTGGCATGCTCGCTGCTGATCGTGCATGTGCTGTTGCCTGGCTTTAATACCTATACCGGTAAACAAATCGAATCTCCCTTTGATACGCCGGCGTCATGGGCCTTTGTTATCGGGTTGATGATGGTGACAGGATTGGCGGCGGGTAGCTACCCCGCATTGTTCCTGTCGTCGTTGAAGCCGGCGCGGATCTTAAAAGGTATACTTCGTTTTTCGCCCGGCGCTACACGCTTTCGAAAAGGGCTGACCGTCTTTCAGTTTGCCCTGTCGATCATACTCGTGATCGCGACGCTGGTGGTGTCGCAACAGACGCACTATGTGCAGACCCGCAACCTGGGGTATAACAAAGAGAATTTACTCTATATGCACATCGAGGGCGAGTTGAGTAAGTTCGAGAAGTATGTTGCCTTCAAGGCACAGGCGTTAAGTATGCCGGGCATCGCCATGGTGGACCGCAGCAGCGAGGCGCCCCATGCCATGGGTTTTGTGACCGCCGAGCCTATTCATTGGGAAGGACAGCAGGAAGGCGAGGAGGTGGGGTTCAAACCTACATCTGTGGGGTTTGATTTTATTCGCCTTATGGACCTGAAGCTGGCGGACGGCCGCGACTTCTCGCGCGGTAACGCTACCGATTCGGCCGATGCCTTCCTGGTGAACGAGGAAGCGGTGCGACAGATGAATATGAAGGACCCGCTGGGCAAATGGGTGTCGGCCTGGCAGAAGAAGGGGCACATCATTGGCATCCTGAAAGATTACCATACCCATTCGTTGCACGAGCCGATCAAGCCGTTGATCATCGATGTGAAGGAGTATGAATACTTTGGTGTGATCATCGTGCGGACGGAGCCGGGCAAAACGCGCGAGGCGATCGCCAGCCTGGAGAACCTATACCGCGAAATCAATCCGCACTACCCGTTTGCGTACCAGTTCTTAGACCAGGAGTATGCCAAGCTTTATCAGAGCGAGGAGATCATTACGCGCTTGTCCAGCACCTTTGCCCTGCTGGCGATCGCGATCTCGTGCCTGGGGCTGCTGGGGCTGGTCATGTATTCGGCCGAACAGCGTACCAAGGAGATCGGTATCCGCAAGGTGTTAGGTGCGCGGGTCAGTCACATCGTCGGGCTGTTGACCACAGACTTCCTGATGCTGGTTTTGATCGCCTTTGTTGTCGCCGCGCCGGTGGCAGGATATTTTATGTGGCAGTGGTTGCAGCAGTTTGCCTTCCGTATAGACTTATCGTGGTGGATCTTTGCGCTGGCCGGTGGTTTAGCGCTGATGGTGGCGTGCCTCACCATCGCGGTACAGGCGCTGCGATCGGCTACGGCGAATCCGGTGAAGTCGCTGCGGAGCGAATAGCCTCACGGCATTTGCAGCGTTCGGGGAAAGGTATTTCCCGACAGGATCAGCGAGGTGGTCGTGTCGCCCACGCGTCCGAGCTCTATGAGCAGTGCTTCGAGCTCTTTCGTGGTGGCCACGACCACTTTCAACAACATGCAGTTTTCGCCGGTGACGGCATGCCACTCTACGATCTGTGGAATCTTATCGATCTTCCGTACCATCTCGGTATGCTTCATGGCTCCGGCCTTGAAGTGGACAAACACTTTCACCGTCAGGTTTAGTTTGTCATAATCAATAACGGGCTGGTAGCCTTGTATAACGCCGTCTTCTTCCATCCGCAGAATGCGTTCGGCCACGGCCGGTGCGGAGAGCCCGACCCTGCGACCAATCTCGGCGTTTGAGATACGCGCATTTTTTTGCAGCTCCTGCAGAATCTTCCAGTTCAGTTCGTCGAATGTTCGCATAGCACAAGATGCTTAAAAACTTTGAAACGAAAGTAAACGCTTTGTAATTCAATCGAAACGAAACCTGTGGTTCGAATCGCTTGCTCCATCTTTGGGATTTACTACACGCACCTTTGGCTATGTATATTCCCCGTCTGGCAGTACAGTCATTTGCATACATCGCGGTATTCCTGTCCATGGGTGTACAAGCACAAACATCCAACCTTCATTCCTTATCTATGACAAACGTTACGCTTGTGCCACACGGCGCACTGACGGTTACACCCACCGCTACGTCCTCAGCCGACGACTTTGATTTTCTGATCGGACGATGGGTTATTCAAAACCGGAAACTCAAAGCACGGTTGAGCAACAGCCATGAATGGGATACGTTCGAGGCTACGGGTACTCTGCGGAAGGTGTTGCACGGACGGGGTAACATTGATGATTTTATCACAGCATTTGATGGAAAGCCTTTTGAAGGAATGGCCTTGCGAATCTTTGATCCGGCTACAAAGCTGTGGAGTATTTATTGGTCGGATACTCATCGGGGTACGCTCGACAAACCCGTCGTGGGTTCTTTTGATGGCGACATCGGTCGTTTTTATTGTCGCGATACGTACGAGGGCAAAGATATAGTGGTCATGTTTCAATGGGACAAGACCGACCTTGCCAAACCCGTGTGGAGCCAGGCGTTTTCAGCCGATAATGGCAGGACCTGGGAGTGGAACTGGTATATGTATTTCAGCCGGCCGGCGCAGCAGATAACGTTTCGGGAACCCATACGGGTGTTGGAGCTGCGCAACTACCAGATGCAACCCGACATGACGCAGCGTTTTGTACAGTACTTCAGCGACCACTTTGTCGGCACACAACAGGCCCAGGGGGCCATGCTGCCGGGTATATTTACGGTACAGGGGGAAGCCGACAGGTTTTTCTGGATGCGGGGGTTCGGTGATATGGCATCGCGACTGTCTTATTTGCAGAACTTCTACGGTGGTCCTGTGTGGAAGGGGTATGGCCGGGAGGCGAACAGTATGATGATCGACTCCGATCAAGTGCATTTATTGCGGCCGTGGCGGGATGACGGAGTAGGGGATGCTGCGTTGGGCGATGGTCGTTATGCCTTTGTGGTGATTGATTATTACCATGCCAAAGAAGGAAAGCGGGATGCGTTATTGCAGGCGTTGACGAATGTGTATAGTGCAAAGATGAAAGAACAGGGTGTGCTGGTGTCGCTGTGGGTAACGGAGATGCAGACGAACGATTTTCCCCGGCTGCCAGTGATTCAAGAGAAGGATCTGGTCGTTACTATTTCATTATTTTTAAAGGAAGGCGATTACGTGGAGGGAGCACTGAATCAGGCGGAAGTCGAAAAGTATGCTATAAGAAAAGAAACGGTGACGCTTGATCGGGTGCTAAATCGGTAACAAAAAATACACCCCTGGCAGGGCATGAATCGCCAATATGCTATATTGAGCGGACGACAATGATATAGACGAGAAGCAACGTGTGCTGGCTACTCCCTCCGATATGATGGAGATTGAGAAGGACTCAAAATCGTTGTGGAGTTTTGACATCGTTGCATACGAGTTGAATACCCTGCACGTCCTAAAATCCTTCCCGTATGAATACTCGCAGGTGAGCGAGTGGGATCCCTTCGATTCGAATTTACTCTTGATGCTGGACACTCTCCGACAGCGTATGGATCCCGGCGCCTCTTATTTCCGCACGATCAAAAACAAATCCAACGCGTTGGCAGCGTCGTCCACCACGATATAGTCATCGTAGTGAATATTCGCGACCAGCGAATTGTCAGCCGACTGAAGCTTATTCCGGTTCCGGCGATTCAATATTTCATAGGGTAACCGAAGCATGAAGGCAGGCAGGCGGTACTGCAGGTTGAAGATGTCGAAGCGCATGATGCGATTGACCGAGCGGCGATTTTCTTCGTGGTACTCCATCACTTTTTCGTTGCCCGTGATGCCTTTCATGTCTACCTGGGAGAAGAACTTTTTGGCCAGGTTGGCCAGCTCCTGGGGCAGGTATTCGCGGATGTGCCAGGGGTTGCGCGACAGTGACATGCTGCGGTTGGGGGTCGTCAGCAGGGCGATGCCGCCGGGTTTCAGCACGCGGTGGATTTCTTTCAGGAAGAGGGCGTCGTCCTGGATGTGCTCGATCACCTGGAAGCTGATGATGCTGTCGTAGGTGTTGTCGGCCAGGCCGGAGATCGGGGGAATGTTCATGGCCATGAACTTGCCGGTCGGGAAGCGCTGTTGCAGACCGTCGATGACGGGTTTGATCTTATCAACGGCGGTAAAGCTGTCGGCCAGGGGCAACAGGGTTTCGATGCCGCGGCCTTCGCCGCAGCCGACTTCGAGCACCTGGCCGCGGATATAGTCTTTGGCCACAACATAGGCCTTGAATAAACGTTGATGGATAGGGTTATCGGATGCGATTTGCTCGCTGGTGATTTCGGTGGTGTAGATCTTCATGTCCTGCCGTTTACGGCCTTCCGGCCGGGGCGCAAAGGTAAGGAGGAATCGGCACCAGGGTTTACCGCCTGGCTGAAAAGTTTGGAAAACGTCGATCGCAGTCCCTACCGGGTACTTTAAATGCTTATTTTAGGCTCAATGAAACGATTTTTATTGCTCTTTTTACTGGTAGGCTCCGCGGCGTACGGTCAGGCCCTGCGGGACATTAACTTCAGCTACCATTATAGCCCCAACGAGCTTTTTACCTTCGACCTGAAGCCGGTGCGCCAGCCGGCGGGGTGGCAGGTGTACTATACGTTGCAGATACGCGACACGTCGGCCACCACCGAGGACTATTCCATTCAATGGGAGACACGCACCTCACTGGGTGAAAAAGGAGGCCAGGTATTGCCCTATGACAGCGCCGGTGCCATCCGCAAAGGCCATACGGTCTCCGGCGTGGTAGCGCCACCCGCGCTTGGTGTGCCGCAGGTGCTGGTCGCGAAGGTGGTCCACACGGTGCTGAAACGCGCCTGGGTGTTCTTCCACGTGCTGGACCCGAAGTATCCGGTAAACGGCTCGCTGTATGCCGGCGACGCGCCCGTGCTGCCGCCCTACGCGTATGTGGCGCGCCCCTATACGTTTTCAGGCGCCGGCACGCAGACAGTGTCGTTCTACCGCGACGACTTTCCCGCGGCCGCGCCGGCCTTTGCAGAAACGCTGGGTCGTGTCAAGCCGCGGCTGCAGGTAGACTCGGTCTTTTCGGTGCCCACCGGTCAGACCGTTACCTTTACGCAACGGGGTCTTTATCTGGTGCAACAGGATACCAGTTCGGCCGAAGGCTATACCTTTCGCGTGGCGGAAGACTACCCGCGGTATGCGAAGATCCAGAACATTGCAGACCCACTCATCTACGTCTGCACGCAGGCCGAGTTCGACCGTATCAAACAAGCTAAGGGCGATAAGAAGGCGTTTGACAAGGTGATCCTGAGCATTACCGGCGATGCCGAGCGTGCCAAGAATTTTATGCGCAGCTATTTCCGCAAGGTGGAACTGGCCAATCACTATTTCTCGTCCTATAAAGAAGGCTGGAAGACCGACCGGGGTATGATCTATATCGTCTTTGGACAGCCCGATGAGGTGTTTAAATTTTCCGACCGCGAGGTGTGGTATTATAGCAATGCTATGTTTAAGACCTCCTTCAGCTTTTCGAAGTCGCCGACGTTGTTCGATCCGGAGAACTATGTGTTGATCCGCGAGAAGAAATACCGGAATACATGGTATGAAGTGATTGATCTTTGGCGGAATGCGCGGATGTGATGAAATCCGCCAGTTACAAACTGGCTGACGGTTTAGGCACTCCCGATAACTATCGGGATCACCGCTTCGCTCAGACTTGAGCCAGAATGCGAATACAAAAAAAAGAGCCTCGCACAAGCGAGGCTCTTTTTTTTTGATGTCTTTATGAATTACATCCCGATGATGAGCTTCTGACCGGGCTGCAGTTTTGTGTTGTTGAGATTGTTGAGGGACTTGATCTTTTCAACCGACAGTCCTTCAAACTTTTGAGAGATGTGCCACAGGGTATCGCCCGGCTGGACGACATATATTTTCGAGTCGGGGATCGGCGCGGGTGATGTAGATTTTGCCGAGGCCATCATCGTGGTGGCGCTGCTGCTGGGTTTGCTGCCGCGCAGCCAGATGTTGAGGCGCTGGCCTACGTGAATGGTGTTGCCCCGCAGGCGGTTCCACTTCTTGAGGTCGGTTACGCGCACGCCGTGGCGGATGGCGATCGAGCCGAGCACGTCGCCGCTGCGTACTTTGTATACAATGCGGTCGCGGCCGTAGGTGCTGCCGGCGGTGTTGCGGGCCAGCAGTTCCAGTTCTTTGCGGCCCGTCTTGGAGGCCGAGTCGAGAATGGCCAGACGGTTGCTGTCCAGCACAATTTTGGCTTCGCGCGGGATGTGTAAGATGTAGGGCTTACCTGTCTCCGGCATGGCGTTGTGCTGGATGGAGGGGTTGAGCCGTTGCAAGTCATCGATGCAGCTGTTGGTCAGGCTGGCGAAGGTGTCGAAGTGCAGGAATTTTTTGGTGCGGATGGTGTCGGATGTCACGAGCATTTCTTCGCCTTCGTCAAAGAAGTTGTGCTCGTCGAGGTAGTTCATGGTATAGGTAATGGCCACGAACTGCGGCACGTATGAACGGGTTTCGCGCGGCAGGTTGGGATAGATCTCCCAGAAGGTACGTTTGTAGCCCGAGCGGCGAATGGCGCGCTTTACGTTGCCAGGGCCGGTGTTGTAGGCGGCCAGGGCCATTTCCCAGTCGTGGAACATGTTGTACAGGTCGCGCAGGTAACGGCAGGCAGCTTCGGTCGACTTTTCGGGGTCCATGCGCTCGTCGATGAACCAGTCGTTGTGCAGGCCATAGTATTTGCCCGTACCCGACATGAATTGCCAGAGGCCCACGGCCCGTGCGCGGGATACCGCGCGGGGATTGAGGCCCGACTCGATAATGGACAGGTACTTGAGCTCTTCGGGCAGGCCGTATTGCTTCAGGTATTTTTCAAAGATGGGAAAATAGAGGTTACGCCGGCGCATCACCATTTTGGTATACTCACGGTCTTTTACCGTAAAGTAGTTGATAAAGGCGTGGATGCGGTCGTTGTATACCAGGTTCATTTTGGTATCGATACAGGCCAGGCGGTCGGCGATCAGTTGAGGGTCGTCGTCGCCGGGGATGTACTCGATCTCGGTCGGCAGGGCGAAGTATTCGTAGTCTGCTGTATCTTCTTTATACAGCATTTCCTCTTCTGCTTCGGCTACCTCCAGAGAGTCCACCACAACCGAATCAACGGGGGCCTTCGGAGCTACCTGGGCCACTGCTGCGGTTGCAAAAAGAGTGATGGCTGTCAAGAGAATGGGTTTCCTCATCTCAATTCATTTTCAGTAATGCGTTTGAAAAATGTAAAAGCTTCGATTCTTCGAAGTCGTCGGCAATAACCTGCAAGCCCATGGGTAGGCCTTGGTTGTCGTTGCCACACGGCACGGCAATGGCGGGTACACCGGCCACATTAGCTTGAACGGAAAAAAGATCCGCCAAGTACATCTCTAACGGATTATCGGTGTGCTCTCCCAACTTAAACGCAGTGGTAGGAGTGATGGGCATGACGATGAAGTCATACTGCCGCAGCAATTCTTTTGTTTTCTCGCGGATGATGCGGCGTACCTTTTGCGCTTTGGTATAGTAGGCATCGTAGTAGCTCGCGCTCAGTACAAACGTGCCGAGCAGAATGCGTCGCTGTACTTCCTTGCCAAATCCTTCTGACCGGCTCTTCTTATACAGTGAGCTAAGGTCTGTGGCGTCGGCGCTGCGATAGCCATACCGCACGCCGTCGTAGCGTGACAGGTTGGAGCTTGCTTCGGCCGTCGCCAGGATGTAGTACGTAGGCAGTACGTACTCTTGTAAAGGGAAGTCGATCACTTCTACCGAGTGTCCTGCGGCGCGGATCTGGTCGAGCTTGGCGACGATGGCGTCGCGGATCTCGGGTTGCAGGCCTTCGCCGCCGTCGATCTCACGCACATAGGCTACCTTGTAAGGCTTGCCGTTGGATGCTGTAAGCTCGGCGGAGTAAGACGGTACGGGTTGTTGTGACACGGTGCTGTCCATGTCGTCGGCACCGGCCATGACTTCGAGCACCAGGGCTACGTCTTCTACCGATTTGCCAAAAATGCCAATACAGTCGAACGACGAGCCATAGGCCACCAGGCCGTAGCGGGAAATGCGGGAGTAGGTGGGCTTGAGGCCTACCAGGCCGCAAAAGGCTGCGGGCTGACGCACGGAGCCGCCGGTGTCAGAGCCGATGGACACCTGGCACATATCTGCCTGTACGGCAACGGCCGAACCTCCCGACGATCCACCCGGCACGCGGGTATTGTCGGCATCGTTCAGCACGGGGCCAAAGGCAGAGTTTTCATTGGAAGAGCCCATGGCAAACTCGTCGCAGTTCTGGCGACCGATGATGATGGCGTCTTCGTCCAGCAGGCGTTGAACGGCGGTACCGTTAAACTGAGAAATAAAACCATCCAACACCCGGCTTGCGCCCTGGAGCGGGTGGTCTTTGTAGGCAAGGACATCTTTCAGACCTACGACGAGGCCCGCCAGCTTACCAGCTTTGCCTTCTTTGATTTTCTTGTCGACTGCCGCGGCCTGAAGAAGCGCTTCTTCTTCGTACACGCTCAAAAATGCATTGAGGTGTGCTTTCTTCCGGATGTTATCCAGGTGATGACGAACCAGCTCGATGCTGGTAGTGGCGCCGCGCTGCAGATCGTGCTGTATCTCGCGAAATGTAGCGTACGTTTTCAAGACTATTTACCTTCTTCGATTTTGCCGGCTTCCTCGACGTCTTTCTTTACATCGTTTACGGCACTTTTAAATTCTTTTACGCCCTTTCCAAGACCCTTCATGAATTCGGGGATTTTTTTGGCGCCAAAGAACACCAGTACAAAAAGGCCGATAAGCAGAATTTCCTGGAAACCAACCCCACTGAGAAACAATATGATAGCTTTCATGGCTTAAAATTTTAAATAGAGTACAAAAGTAGACCAAAAAAGATTACCGTCAAACGAATGTGGATGTGGGAGGCGGCCAGTGGGGGCCGGCGGCAGGTATTAAAAACGGGTTTTTCTTACATGTTGCGTAGCCATCCTTGGGGGTCGAGAGGCGTCGTGCCCTTAAAGATCTGGAACCGCAACTCCGACACCCCGTCGGCATTTGAAAATACCCGCCCGATTTCCTGGTTGGTGGTTATTTTTTGGCCTGTACGCACAAAAACCTCCTTCAGACCGGCATACACCGTAAAGTACTCGCCGTGTTTAATAATGACCGAGCTGCCCATGGTCTGGATAAAAGCTACACGGGTCACTTCGCCTTCAAAAATGCTTTTTACCTTCTCGTCTTCTTTGGTCTGAATGTTCACGCCGTTGTTCTGAACGATGATGCCCTTGATGACGGCGTGGTTCTGCCGGCCGAACTTCTGCGACACAAAGCCCGAGCAGGGCCAGGGGAATTTGTTCTTATTATGCTCGAACGACGAGGAGAGGGCGACTACCGCCTCGCTGCTCTTTTTGGTCGCGCGCGACTCACGGGCAAGCTCTTCGGCAATGATTTTTTCGATAAGTTTTTCCAGCTCGGCGTTGGCCTTCTTGGTAGCCGCGATGTCCTTGCGCAGTTTCTTTTCTTCTTTCTCGAGGGACTTTACAATGGAGTTCTGCTTTTTGCGCAGGTCGGCCAGGTTTTCATTCTCGCGCTCTTCTTCCAGCAGCAGCTTGTTCTTTTCCGTGCGCCGGGCTTCGATCTCGCGCACCTGGCCGCCGAGGGCTTCCTGTACCTTGGCGATCTCTGCGGCTTGCAGCTTGCGTGTTTCCGAGTATTGCTCCATGTAGCGCATGCGCATGATGAGCTGGTCAAACGACTCTGCCGAGAAGAGGAATGTTAAACGGGAGGTGCTGTTCTGCGCCTTTTGGGCGGCATACAGCATTTTGGCGTATTCTTTTTTGAGCTTGGTCAGGTCGTCTTCCAGCGCGCGGATGATATCATTGTTTTCGCCGATCTCACCGTCGAGCAGGCGTACTTCGCCCTTGATGGAGGAGACGAGGCCCTCTTGCTCGGTGATGCGCTGATTGACAGCGTTCAGCTCGCCGACGGAGTTTTTCTTCTTGGCAGATGTTTCCGAAAGAATCTTTTCGGTTTCTTTAATTTTTTCCAGGTTTTGCTGCTTCTCCTTCTGTAGCTGCGCTTTTTTGTTTTGCGCATGCAGGGGAAGGCAGCCGGCCGATAGTAGAACAACAAGTAATAACGCCTTACCTGCGGACATACTTCTTGGGTATGTTAAACGGGAATTTCAGTTGCTTATCACTGACCTCGGCCTTGTTATACTCGAAGATGATCGTGGTGTTCAGAACGCCACTCAGCGTTTTGTAAAAGAGGTTGATCGTACCGTTGTACGGGAAGAGCTTGCCGCCCACCGGCTGGAAGTTGGAGTAGTTGAGCGTAAGTGAATTGTTGTTCGTGCTTTCCTTCATGTCCACCTTCTCGATCTTCATGCTGGCCGCGTTCACATAGTTGCTGACGGTGATGTTGCCGGTCTGCTGTTTTAACATAAAAAATGACGACTCCTGGCTGATGTCATCCGACTCGTTGCGCGGCAGGATGAGGTTACCGAGCATGGCCTCCTGTATAACGTTGTAGTTGATATCGAAATTATACCGTTTGGAAAGCTCGGCATATTCAAACACAAAGTATTCTTTGTCGAGGTTGGAGACGATCGTGATCGAGTCTTTGTTGATCAGCGCCTTGCCTCCCTGCACGCCGATGACAGAGAAGGTCATCCAGATGACGCTGTCTTTGTGAATGCGGATGTTGGTCTTTACTTCGCGTTCTTTGTTTGCATCGCGCAGCACCATGCGTGCCTTGCCCTGCATGTATTCAAAGTGTATCTCTTCAATATTCAGGTCGGGTTTGGCGAGGCCGGTAGGGAGCGTGCTGACGGCTTTCTTGCTACAGGCCACGGCGAGGACTGCCAGGCCGAAAAGCCAAAACCTAAGGTGTCTATTCATAGATCTTTCTATTCGCAATTTTCTTATTTAATATTTCACTGTTCGCATTCATGCCCCGGGCCTTCTCCCACTGCTGCACGGCGCCATTCACATCGCCCAGTTGGAAGAGGATGTCGCCGTAGTGCTCGAAGTGTGTCGCCGTTGCCTTACCGGTTTCAATGGCACGCTCGATGGCCTTGCGGGCATCTTTAAATTTGCCACGAACATACAACACCCAGGCGTACGTATCCAAGAAGGTGGCATTTTCCGGGTTATTCTTTATGAGCAGGGATGCCATTTTTTCGGCCTTCTCCAGGTTCACCTTTCGCAGGGAAAGGTAGTAGCTGTAATTGTTCAGCACGGTGCTGTTCTCGGGCGTCAGCAGCAGCGCTTCTTCGTAGGCCTTGTCGGACTTGTCGTACTCCCGGGCGGCATGATAGGCGTCGCCCAGCAGTCCGTTGATGTCTGACAGCACCGAAGGGTTGGAGGCCGACAGCCGCTTGGACTGCTGCAGCGCGGCAATGGCCTCGGGGTAATGACGCTTGCGCAGGTGTGCATTGCCGCTGAAGTAGTGGATCATGGCCTGGTTGGGGAACATCTCCAGGGCCTGGTCGGCGTGACGGATGACGGCGTCCCACTGGTCGAGCTGCGTCTCGAGGTACAGCAGGTTCTCCCACACTTCGAAGTTCACGTCGCCCAGCTCGATGGCCTTGAGGTATTCTTTTTGTGCATCGCGGGCTTTGCCCACGGCCAGGTTCAGGTCGCCGCCCACGATGTGGACACCCGACTCGGTGGGGTAGTTCTTTTCGAGCTTCCCGAAGAGGGAAAAGACATACGATACCAGCTCGTTGTCGGTATCCCCTGTGCGTGATTTGCGCTGGTTGATCTCGGCATTGTAGGTGCCCATGACGATCAGCTTGCTGCCGATCTCTACGTTGGGGTCGTCAAACAGGTTGAGCAGCAGCGGGCGGGCCTTTGCTTCCTGCTGGGCATCGCGGTAGAAGCCTGCCAGGAGCATCTTGGCATTGCCGGCGTCGGGGTTCTGGGCGATAAATTTTTCGAGGTGCTGAATGGCTTCGTCGCGCAGATTTTTCTGAGCCAGCAGCTCGGCAAAGCCCATGCTGTAGCGCTCTTCGCCGGGGAAGGCGGTGATCAGCTTCTCGCCTTCGGCCAGGGCTTCCTTGATCTTGCCCTGTTGCAGGTACAGGCGCTGTTTCTGTACGGACGATATTTCGTTTACGCCCAGTACTGCTTCGGCGCGGTTGTAGGTCTTGATGGCGTCTTCAAAACGGTTGGCATATTGATAGACGGCGGCCAGGTCGTAGAAGTATTCTTCGGTATCGGGTACTTCTTTGATCAGGCTTTCGTAGGCTTCGGCGGCTTTGTCAAAGCGGGTCAGGCTGCTATAGATGTTGGCCGCGAGCAGGTAAAAATATTTATTCTTCTTTTCGAGCTTCAGTGCGCTTTCGATGCTGAGGGAGGCGCGGAGAAGATCTTCCTGCCGGTTGCTTTGGGCGAGTACTTCGGCCACTTTATAGTGCACCGTGGCATTGTCGGGCGTGATTTCGAGCGTTCGCTGGTAGTAGAGGAGTGCTTTGGCGTAGTCTTCGAGAATGAAGAACTTTTCACCTTCGGTAAAGTAAAATTCTGCTTCGCGAAGCTTGATGCCGGAAGCCTGTTCGTCCCCACCGTTCTTTTTTTTACGCTGCGCCATGATGTCGCCCGAGGCGAAGAGTGCCACAAAGAGGATCATGGCGCAGGTAATATGCAGTTTTTGTCCCGTCACGCTATGGTATTGAAGTCACCAACGCTCAAATCGAGCGATGAACCTTCAAAAATAGCGAAATTCCCAAACATGCTGTTTTCCAGGAGTGCCTTTGATACGCGGCCTTCCTTTTGGAGGATCGAATTTTGGATACGGCTGTCGGAAATGCGGGTATTTTCGCCTACCGATACGTAGGGGCCGATGACAGAATTTTCGATAACTGCGCCGGCGCCGACGTAGCACGGGGGGATAATGACGGAGTTTATGACCTTGGCTTTATCGGAGACCAGCTTCTGGTCTTTAATGAATTCCAGGTACCGCTGGTTGGTTTGCACGGTCACGTTCTTATTGCCGCAGTCGAGCCACTCGGTCACCTGGCCGGTCATAAGCTTGGCACCGGCGTTGCTGAGCCGCTGCAGGGCGGAAGTAAACTGGTACTCGCCTTTGTCCTTGATGTCGTTGTCGATGAGGTACTGCATCTCGCGGGCGAGGGCTGCACCGTCCTTAAAGAAGTAGATGCCGATGATGGCCAGGTCGGATACAGGCTGTGAAGGTTTCTCTACCATCTCCACGATCTCGCCGGCGTCGTTGAGACGGACCACGCCAAACTGCGAGGGGTCGTCTACGCGCTGTACCCAAATGATCCCGTCTTTGTTGGTGTCCAGCTTGAACTCTGCTTTGAAGAGGGTGTCGGCGAAGGCCACGATCACCTTGCCGGTAAACAGTTCCTTGGCAAAGAGCAGTGCGTGCGATATACCCAGGGCAGTTTCCTGATAGTAAATCTTGCCCTCTGCACCTACCTCGCGTGCAATGGCAATGAGGCTTTCTTCTACTTCTTTACCGAAGCTGGGGTGGATAATGAAGCCGATCTTGTCGATCTTTTCCGGAGTGACTTTGGCGATGTCTTCCACCAGGCGGTGTACGATGGGCTTTCCGGCAATAGGCAACAGTGGCTTCGGAACGGAGAGCGTGTGCGGGCGTAAACGTTTTCCCAGGCCCGCCATGGGGATTATCATGTTCATAAGAGAGGTGATTGGTTAAAATGTTATGCAGCAAAATGTGCCGCTGCATAAACTACTGGCAAAATAATTAAAATTCATCGGACAGCTCGTGTTAATGATTTCCTTTCCAGGAAAAAAATCGTGCCGATGTAAACTATGATTATTATTCCCCGCACTCCCGTGCCGATCCACAAATTATCAAATGGTATTTTGTTGATTCCCCAGGCGAGCGCGACCGTGCCGAGTATATACCCCATTCCGGCGGCGACCCGGTAGGGGATGGGATAATATTTTTGTCCGAGCAGGTAGCACGCGATGGCCATCGAAGCATAACATATCAATGTCGCCCAGCTACTGCCCATATAGCCATACAGCGGGATGAGTATATAGTTGGCCACGATCGTAATAATGGCCCCACCGACCGTCAGAAAGGTGCCGAAATACGTCCGGTCGCTCAGCTTAAACCACGCCGACAGGTTGTAGTAGACGCCTAGGAACAGGTAGCCCAACAGTAGCACCGGCACGATGACAAGCCCTTCCCAGTAAGCTTTGTTTTTCAGGAACAGGAACCCGATGATGTCGAGGTTTGTGCTCACGGCCAGGAACAACAGGCAGCAGACAATGATAAAGTAGTGATTGACGGTGGCAAACAGCCCCGGCGAGTTCTTATCTGCGGCGTTGGCAAAGAAGAACGGCTCGGCGGCATAACGGAATGCCTGTATGGCCAGGTTCATGAGAATGGCAAATTTGTAGCAGGCGCCGAATACGCCCAGCGCGTAGTCGGCCGAATGCCCGGGGTAAAACCCTTCGGGCAGCCACCACTCCAGCGTGGCACGCGAAAACATTTCGTTGGTCATGCCCGCCAGGCCCATGAGCATGATTGGATAGGCATACCGGAACATGTCGGGCGACAGGGTGCGATCGTACGAAGGCTTCCACTGACGCAGCATGCCGGCAAAGAAGAGCAGGTAAAAAGCATTGGCCACGAGGTTTGCCAATACGACAAAGCCGACGCCACGCGCCGGGTCGAACACCACGTACAGAAAATAGTAGTTCAGGCCGATGATGATGCCAATGTTCACCAGCTTGCCGATGGTGAACTGCAGCGCTTTCTTCTGCAGGCGCAGCCGGGCAAAAGGGATCGCCACCACGGCGTCGATAAAGAGGATCGCGGCCAGCCATACGACCAGGTTGGCATGACCGGGTATGCTTAAAAAGCTGGCCGCCGGATCTGCCAGCAACACCAGCACCAGGCTAAAGAACAGGCTGATCGAAACGACTACGGTCTGCGTCAGGTTAAATACCTTCTGCTCGTTCAGGTCATTTTTATTGGCAAACCGGAAGTAGGCGGTTTCCATGCCGAACGTAAAGAGCACATTGATCACAGCAGTGTAGACAAACAGCTTGGTGATGACGCTGTAGGCCTCCGGCGGAAATTTGTCGGTGTGCGGGCGGATAAGGAGGAAGTTGAGAAAACGGGGAAGGATGCTGCCTAGTCCGTATAATACTGTCTCGCCTGCCAGGCGCCTGATCTTACTCATGAGTTGATTTGCTGATGGCTATGCCGTGCCGCCGGGTGTGCTGCGCGGAATTACTTGCCGGTAAAGACAGGTTTACGTTTTTCAATGAAAGCGGTTGTGCCCTCGCGGAAGTCGGCGGTGACTGTTGCAGCGGCAAAGTTCTCCGCTTCGGCCCGGTAGCCGTCTGTTTCAAATCCAAAGCCGGCATTCACCGCTTTGATGCTGAGGGCAACCGCAATGGGCCCTTTGGCGAGGATCTTATCCATGATGTTTTGCGCCAGCGCGTCGAGCTCGGTCCGGGTGCCGACTACGTGGTTTACCAAACCCAGCGCTTTTGCTTCCTGGGCCGTGATCATATCGCCGGTAAGAATCAGCTCCAGGGCCTTGCCGCGACCCACTAATTGGGCCAGGCGTTGGGTCCCTCCATAACCTGGAATCAATCCCAAATTGACTTCGGGTTGTCCAAATTTGGCATTCTCAGTAGCAATACGTAGGTGGCATGCCATGGCGAGCTCACATCCACCCCCCAAAGCGAAACCGTTTACGGCGGCAATGACGGGTTTGGGGCAATCTTCTATGAGTTTAAACAGGTTTTGGCCTTTTTGGGCCAATTCAAACGCTTGCTCTTTTGTCAGCGATGTAAATTCTTTGATATCGGCGCCGGCCACGAAAGCTTTTTCGCCATCGCCGGTCAGAATAATTCCACGATAAGTGTCGTTCTGGTAGGCTTCTTGTATCACCCCCAGCAGCCCATCCATTGTTTCAACATTTAAGGCGTTCAAAGCATCTGGCCGTGAGATCGTTACGACCAGTGTTCCAGAACTGTTGTGCGTTTTTTTCACGGGCATAGGCAGTGTCATTTTTAATGCATTGCAACTTATTGAGCTTTTAGAAAGGCACAAAATAATATGAGCAAGAATTCAAAGACCCTTTTTACACTTATCCTGCTGCTCTACGTAAGTATTACTGCGGCGTTAGCAGCGGAATGTCAAACGCAGGCGGGCACCGTCGCTGCCCCGGCAAACTTCAACAGCACGGCGACGTGGAGCTGCGGACGTGTGCCGACGACGGGTTGGCCCGGTCCGGATAACATCACCATTAACCACCCGATTTACTATACCGGCACGATGTCGGCTACCTGGGTCACCCAACTGATCACCATCAACAGCGGCGGCTCGCTGAAGATCACCGGAGACCTGAACCTGGCCGGAAGCAACGCGCGCGTTGTGGTAAACGGCGGTACACTGGAAGTAACGGGCACTTTGTCGATCGACGGCCAGTCGCGCATAACCGTACAGAACGGCGGCGTGGTGAAAGCCGGCAACGTGACACTGAGCAACTCGGCACAATACGTCAATACCAGCGGTACGCTGACCCTGGGCGGCAGCCTGTCGGCACTGGGCGGCACGACGTTTACCTACCCCAACACACTGGCCATTCCGGGCAGCCTTACGCTGGGTACGGGCACTACGCTGGCGGCGTCTACCGTAGGTGGTGCCATCACCCTGACAAATTCGTCGAAGCTGTCGTTGACGACGACCCCCTCGGCGACACTCGCTCCTTCGGGGATCAGCATCGGGGACGGATCGGAACTGGTATATTCGGGGGGCACGCTGAATTATAGCAACCCGCTGACCGTCGGTAGCAACGCCAAACTGACCATTACCAGCGGTACGTTTAAGCCCCAGAGCCTCACGGTCGACGCCGGTACTGTAACGGTGACGGGCGGCAACCTGGCGGTGACAAATGCTCTGACGCTGCAAGGCAATAATGCTACCGTAAACTTCAGCTCGTCCGGCGTGCTGAGTGCGGCCAGTGTATCGCTGACCAGCTCTGGCAACAATAAAAATCTGAACCTCACGGCAGGCTCGATGGCCGTGACCAATAGTGTGGACATCCAATCGAAATCTACCATCAATACTTCGGCAGGTACCACCAGTACGGCGAGCAGCCTGACAGTAGACGATAATTCCAACGCTATCCTGAACAACGGCGGTACGTTTACGGTGAATGGCAATGTGGCCATAGGAGGAAAGATCAACAACAACGGCAACATGCACATTACCGGAAGCCTTAACAGTGGTAGCACGGGCAATGCGATCTTTACCAACAACGGCAGCCTGAACGTAAACAGTGTGTCGATGATCTCTTCGGCACGGTTTCAGGTGAACCCGGGTGCTACCACTTTTGTCGATACCAATTTTACCGTAAACGCCACGCAAAACCTGGTGATCGGAACGAACGTGAATCCCCCGCCGTATGCAGATATGGTGATCCGCGGAAATCTCAATTCGACGAACGGTGGCGACGTGTTGGTCGAGCGCAATGCCCGCTTTGCCATCTTTGGCGACGTGACGGGTGAAGGCTCGGGCAACACCCGGTTCACGATCAATCCGGGAGGCGAAGTATATATCGATAAGAGTATATCCTTCTCCGGCGGTGGTGACAGGATCATCAACAATAATCCGTCAACGCCTACTAAGTATGGTTTGTACATCGACGGCGAGATCTCAAATACAGGCGGTGGTGCACAGAGCACCACGAACTACGGCGACAAAGACTTCATGGAGTCTACGAACAAGCCGTTCTTTGATTGGGTGGCCAGTGTACCCAACGGTCCGCTGCCGGTTGTGTTATCGTACTTCCGTTTTGGCGCCATCGCAACGGGACAGATACCGCTGCAGTGGGCTACGACATTGGAGAAGAATTTCGATCACTTTGAGATCGAGCGCGCGGGTGAAACATTCAATTTTTCCGTCATCGCCACAGTCGCGAACGAAGGCAATGAGCAGCAAGGCGCGGCCTATACATTTGTTGATGATTCGCCACAGGCGGGGTGGAACTATTACCGACTTAAGCAAGTGGATCTTGATGGCACGGTCGTGTATTCAGATGTGATCCGTACACACGAGACGGTGACGGCATCGTCGGGCGTATCGTTGTATCCAAATCCTGCAAAAGAGCAGCAGATCGTAACGTTGTCGTTGCAGGACTATGTTACAACGCCGGCTTCGCTAACCTTCATCGACGGTGCAGGACGTGTGTTACTGGAAGTGTCGGTAGACGCGTCTGTGACGGCGATCCCCCTGCCCACCCATGTGACGGCTGGTATATATGCCGTGCGGTTGGCATCCGCCTCGGGGCAGAAGCTTTTCCGGTTGGTGATACAGTAACGGATGGGTGAGAGCGTGACCCGATAGCGATCGGGTGTGAGAGCGGAGAAATAAACAGCGCGAGTATGTTTGCTCCCGCCCTCACACTCGCGCTGTTTTTAGATCATGGCCTGCTCATGCATCAGCACCGGCAGGTTCTTCAGAATATCCTCGGTCATGGCCGCCAGGTCGAACTGCGGTTCCCAGCCCCAGTCGATGCGTGCAGTGGAGTCGTTGATCGAACGGGGCCACGAGTCGGCAATGGCCTGACGGAAGTCGGGCTTGTACGTGATCTCAAACTCGGGGATGTGCTTCTTGATCTCGGCGGCGATCTCGGCGGGGCAAAAGCTCATGGCCGAGATGTTGTAGCTGCCGCGCTCGTTTATTTTTTCGGCAGGGGCTTCCATCAGGTCAAGTGTAGCTTTGACGGCATCATCCATATACATCATGGGCAAATAGGTGTCGGCACTCAGGAAACACTCGAACTTTTTGTCGGTCAGGGCCTTGAAGAAAATGTCGACCGCATAGTCTGTGGTGCCGCCGCCGGGCTTGGTTTTGTAGCCGATCAGGCCGGGATAACGCAGGCTGCGCACGTCGAGGCCGCGGTTTTTATGATACCAGTTACACCACAGCTCACCGGCCTGTTTGCTGATGCCGTAGATGGTGGTGGGGTCCATGATGGTATCTTGCGGCGTTTTTATTTTGGGAGTTGTGGGGCCAAAGGCCGCAATGGAACTGGGCCAATATACTTTCTCTATTTTATAGTTTACGGCGGCGTCCAACACGCGGATGAGGCCGTCCATGTTTAACTGCCATGCAAACTTGGGATTTTTTTCACCCGTGGCCGACAGCACAGCGGCCAGGTGGTATAGTTGCGTAAAGCCATTCTTTTTTACGAATTCGAGAAACTCGTTTTCTTTCATGACATCCAGGATCTCGAAGTTGCCGGTGGCCAGCACACCTTCCGGATCTTTGATGTCGGTCGCGATCACGTTCTCCTTTCCGTGTAGCTTCCAAAGGCCTTGCGTCAGTTCAGAACCCAATTGTCCGCCTGCACCGATAACAAGAATTTTCTGTTTCTTCATGTGTATATTTTTCTGGTTTGCCTTTTAAGGGGTTGGTCTCGTTCTCCTTACTTGTAGGAAGGCGGGGCGAAATTACCAAAATTTACCGTTCGCCTACCCTACGTTAGGAATGGTTTTGCATTAACTTAGCGGCCATGAACTTCAGGGATTACCTGACATCGAAAAAAATTGATGCGGAGGCATTCCGGCAGGCGGAGCCTGCGCTGTGGGCTGCGTGGGACGCCGAATTTGCGGAGATGCACCCTAACAGTTTTACCGCACAGAAGCTCTATCTCATCAACCCGGTCCGGAGAAAGTATACTTTACAGATAGAGGTTGTACCAGGCAAAACAACTTCGCCGCAACCGGTTACAACGACAGCTACTGAAACGATTACAAAACCGGTCGTGGCCAAGCCTGCCATCGCGAAGCCGATGATCAAGCCGAAGCCGATAGAACCGGGCACCAGCAGCGAAGCCACAGACACAGCACCGCCCGCAACCCCTACCGCCGCCAAACCTGTTATTCCGCGGCCGGTAATGAAACCGAAACCGCCGACAGAGCAGCCTGCATCACCGGAAGCAAAGGCTGCGGTCGCCAAAGACACGACCGACGATACGACGCAAACGCAAGCAACGGAAACGCCGGTGCCCAAAGCAAAGCCTGTTGTCAAGCCCCTTATACCGCGCCCGGTTGTAAAACCGGCATCGCCTGCACCAGAAGCGACGGATGCAACGACCGGTATATCCTCGCAGGAAGCAACGCCCGCACCCGCTACCGCACAACCTGCGGCAGAGGCTACGCCACCGGCCGCGCCTGAAACGCCGCCGGCTGCAAAACCTGCAAAGCCCGGCATGCCCCGGCCGGTGATCAAACCCCCCAAACCTAAAACAGATTAAACCCTATGTATAAGAAGCTACAACCGTTTTTACAACAGGAACTCGAAACCATCCAAAAGGCAGGCCTTTTCAAAAAAGAAAGGATCATTACCACCCCGCAGGGGGCCGACATAAAGACCAGCGAAGGCAAAGAGGTTATCAACTTCTGTGCAAATAATTACCTGGGCCTGTCATCCCACCCGCGCGTGATCGAAGCCGCTAAACGCGCGATCGACACACACGGCTTTGGCATGTCTTCCGTGCGGTTTATTTGTGGCACACAGGATATTCATAAAACACTGGAGAAAAAGATCTCCGAATTTCTGGGTACGGAAGACACGATCCTATACGCGGCGGCCTTCGACGCCAACGGCGGTGTATTCGAACCCCTGCTGGGCGCAGAAGATGCCATCATCTCAGACGAGCTGAACCACGCGTCGATCATTGACGGCGTGCGTTTATGCAAGGCCATGCGTTACCGCTATAAACACAACGATATGGCTGATCTGGAAAAGCAACTGCAGGATGCACGCACCGCCGGTGCGAAACAGATCATTGTTGTAACAGACGGCGCGTTTTCCATGGATGGTACCATCGCACAAATGGACAAGATCTGCGACCTCGCCGATAAATATGAAGCATTGGTCATGACCGATGAGTGTCACTCGACGGGCTTTATCGGTAAGACCGGTCGTGGCGTTCCGGAATACAGGGGTGTAACAGGCCGCGTAGACATCATCACGGGTACCCTGGGCAAGGCGTTGGGCGGCGCCTCGGGTGGTTTTACTTCCGGCCGCAAAGAGATCATCGAGATGTTGCGTCAGCGCTCACGTCCATATCTGTTCTCCAATACACTGGCACCGTCGATCGTGGGGGCTTCGATCGAAGTATTCGATATGTTGTCGGAGACAACAAGTCTGCGCGATAAGCTCGAAGAGAACACACGCTACTTCCGCGGCGAGATGACGAAAGCAGGGTTTGACATTAAGCCGGGCGAGCACCCCATTGTACCGATCATGCTATACGACGCCCCGCTGGCGCAGCAGTTTGCCGACCGCCTGCTGGAGAAAGGCATTTATGTCATTGGTTTCTTCTTCCCGGTAGTGGCGAAGGGCCAGGCGCGCATCCGCGTGCAGATTTCGGCTGGCCACGACCGGCACCACCTGGACAAGGCCATTCGTGCATTTACCGAGGTTGGAAAAGAATTAGGGGTGTTAAAAGAGGCTGTCGCAAAATAAAAACGACACTTATAGTATACCATAGGCCATCTTTCGGGGTGGCCTTTTTTTTGTCCAAAAACGAAACCTAACCTTTTTTTATACCCCGCCGTTTACACGGCCTAAGTACCGGCTTTCTATGAAACGGTACTTGTTTCATCTAAAACATAAAATATGAATCAGAAACCATCAAATGCATTTGTTGCTGCTTCCTGGATTGCTCTCCTGGCCGGTATGATATCGTTCATGATCGGGCTCTGGAACGCCGACATGCTGTTGAATGAAAAAGGTTATTATTTTACGGTGTTGATGTTCGGCCTGTTCGCCGCCATCTCGTTGCAAAAAAGTGTACGCGATCAGTTGGAAGGAATTGCCGTGACGCAGATCTACTACGGTCTATGCTGGTTCTCGACATTGCTGGCCCTGGTACTGCTAACGGTAGGGCTGTGGAATGCCACGCTAACCCTAAGCGAAAAAGGCTTTTATGCCATGTCGTTCCTCCTGGCGTTGTTTGCCGCCATTGCCGTACAGAAAAATACCCGCGACTTAAAGAGGGCCGAAAGCGAGGGCCAATAACCTCGGTTCGGTTTTAGTATCGAGAGGCTGCCCTGCCCGGACAGCCTTTTTTATTTTTCTTTTTTCAGACCTACTTCGAACCTTCTTATTAGGTGCAATGTTGTTGCAACTAGTAAACCTTAAAACAACCATGTCATCTACCTCTACTTTTGACGTCATTATCATTGGCGGCAGCTACGCCGGGTTGTCTGCCGGCATGACCTTCGGCCGCTCACTGCGGCGGGTGCTCATCATAGACGGCGGCAAGCCGTGTAATGCGCAGACACCGCACTCGCACAACTTTTTGACACAAGACGGCAGCACGCCCAGGGAAATCGCTACGCTGGCCAAAAGCCAGGTGCTGCGTTACCCCACCGTCACCTTTCTGGACGGCGAAGCCACGCAAATAATAAACACGGGTGCACTGTTCCAGGTTACGACAACGAGCGGCCGGACCTTTGATGGGCGAAAGATATTATTGGCGACAGGCATCCGCGACAGGCTGCCGTCCATTGCCGGATTAAAAGAATCCTGGGGTATTTCCGTGCTGCACTGTCCCTATTGCCATGGCTATGAAGTGGCCGGACGCCGTCTGGGCGTATTGGCCAACGGCGACACGGGCTATGAGCTGGCTAAGTTGATCGGCCACTGGAGCAAAACGTTGACCTTGTTTACCAATGGTGCTTCCACCCTGTCGGCACAGCAGCAAGCCGATATAAAGAAGTGGGGCGTACCCGTAGTCGAGCAGGAGCTTACGATGCTGGACGGGAACGACGGCTATATCCGTGAGGTGGTATTGAACGATGGATCGCGTGTGGCGTTGGATGCTATCTTTACCCGCGCTCCCTTTGAGCAGCCGGCCATTGTGCAACAGCTGGGAGTCGATTTCACGGAGATGAACTTCATCCGCATCGATGAGTTTGGTAAGACCAGCGTCGACGGCATTTTTGCGGCGGGTGATAACAGCTCGCCGATGCGCAGTGTAAGCAATGCGGTGGCCATGGGCACCAAGGCCGCGGCGTTCCTAAATCGCCTGTTGATCGACGAAGATCTGAAGGCGCTATAAGGATCCGATCAGCGCTACCATTTTTTCACGACCTTTTTCATCCGGCAGGGCGCCGTGCCCGGCGAGCATATTGTCTACCACATGCCTGGGACTGGACGTGCCCGGTATGGCACACGTTACTGCCGGATGAGAAAGTATATATTTCAGGAAGAGCTGCGCCCAGCTTTGAATGTCGTAGTCGGCCGCCCACGCCGGCAAGGCTTTGCCTTTTGTGAGCGAAAAGAGCGAGCCTTTTTCAAAGGGTTCGTTGATGATAACCGCTACGCCCTTGTCTTGAGCGGCGCGCAGCAGGCTGCGTTCGGCGTTGCGTACGCGGATGGAATAATTGAACTGTACAAAGTCGATCGCTTCGGTTTTAAGGATCTGTTCCAACTGGGCATGCGCAGACTCGGTATAATGCGTGATGCCGGTATAGCGTACTTTCCCTTCGGCCTTCCAGCGCTGCAACGTGCGCAGATGTGTCTTCCAGTCGGTAAGGTTGTGGACCTGGATCAGGTCCATCGTTTTGCGTTGCATCTTTCGCATCGATTCGTCCATCTGCCGGATGCCAGCGGCTTCGCCGGTGGTCCACACCTTTGTAGCATAGAACAGCTTCTCGCGCACAGCGCTGGCGGAGGTCAGGTCGCCGATCACTTCTTCGGCGCGGCCGTACATCGGCGACGTGTCGATCAGCTTGCCGCCTTGCTGTACCATCAGGTTTAATACTTCGGTAAGGGGCTGGCGCTCGGTACTGTCGTTGCCGACGTCAAATTGTATCCAGGTGCCCAAGCCTACGAGGGGGAGCTGCTCGCCCGAGGAGGGTATGGGGCGGGTGTTCATACCTTTTTGCATGTCTTTCCACGCGTACGATGACAGGAGCAGACCGGCACCGGCCAGCCCCAGCAGCGCTTCGCGGCGTGTGATTCGTTCTGCCATCGTCGTTGTCGTTAACGTTGTAGGTCCAAGGTACGATTATACCCCGACAAACCTATCCTGAGACGGCAGCAGGACCAACGACCGGTTTGGTGTTGCTATTGTGGACTACTTGATACGGAATTCCTTCTTGCGCTTGGCTACGATCTCGCCCATCCGCGATGTGTCCTTGGAGATAAAGCCAAAGGCGGGGTCGATGTTGTCAGAAGGGAAAAAGTAGATGCAGCCTTTCTTGCCACGGATCTTGAGCTTGTAGATGTTCAGGTAAGGCACGATCCGGAGGGATTTGACCTCGGGCCACTCCAGGCGGATATTGCGGTGTCCTTCCAGCACGACGATCTTGTTCTTGCCGACCGCTACCCGGCGGATCTTGTCGCTGACGACGGAGAAGATAAACAGCGAGATAAGCCCCAATGTGAAAAATATAAGCGCAATGAAAAAGCTTTTGGCATTGAAGTCGCGGCCAATGATCACGATACCTCCCACGGTCCACTGGATCAGTGCGAAGACCAGGAAAAAGTATTTGGCGAAATAAAATTTAACGGGGTTAGCTTCTACCATTTTCTTATAGCATATCAGGGGTTATGTGTAAATCTAATGTACGATTTGTCTGTCAATTTTGTTCCAGTTACCGGGATTTTCTTGTCACTCGATCACCACTGGGAAATCTTGTCCACGGCTGAAGGTATACGGGTACTGTGGCTTGCCTTTCAGCTGACGCGTCATCTCGGGCACCTGGTCGTCAATGTATGACTTCAGCTCATAAATTGTAACCTTGCCGTCGTGCGGTGCGCCGTCGGCTTCGCCCTGCAGGGCCTTGATCAGCACGTAAGTAAAGAGGCCGTGGCCCAGCTCGGTAAATTCCGTGGCGAATTGCTCGCTGCCCGCGGAGGCCATAACGTGTATGCCCGCGCTGCGCGACAGTTGGGCAATGGCCTTCTCTTCGCCCGCACCGCGCGTAGCCAGCAGCTCTACCGAGCCCCCCGACTGGCAGGCGTCCATGATGATGAGCTGCTTCAGCGCCTTGATATGCTTCAGCTTCTCTTGCAACATGCTGGCTTCGATGGCCTCTTTCTGCAGTGCAGCCTGGTCGTACAGGCGCGCGCCCTCTGTGGGCACAAAATAGAACTTGTTGTCCACCATGCTGCCGTGCCCCGCATAGTACAAAATGAAGACGTCCTCCTGACGGATCTTGCCGCTGAGCTCGTCCAGCTTTTTCAGGATGTGCTCACGCGTGGCCTCGCCGTCGTACAGCGTGACCAGCTCAATGTCTTTGAAGAGCTTCGTGCTCTTGTCGTTGACGACCTTGCTGAACGACTCCGCATCAGGCCGGGCGTAGTTCAGGCTCAGCTTGCTGTTTTTGTATTGGTTAATGCCGACCGACAACACGTAGCACGTGGCGTTTTTTGAAACGTGGTTGGATACGATCTCGGCCGTTTGTGGATCGGACTCCACATTGTCGCGGTTGCTGGCCACGGCGGTAAAGCTGTTGGGGCCGCTGACCAAGTCGACTATTTCTTTGTGGGTCGTCGTTTGTCCCTTGCCCGAGGGCAGCTTCATCGCGCCACGGTCCAGCGAAATGCTTTTGCCATTGTGCATAACGCGCAGGTTCTCCACACCGGCGCCATTGTCGGTAATGCGGATATATAGCTCTGCCTTGCCCTCGGTGGCGTGGGGCAGGACGGCCACTTTTACAGTAGGCGGGGGGGCGCTGTTCAACTTGCCCTGGATGCCGCCCTTGCGGTCGTCACGGCCACCACGGTTTTGAAATATTTTGGGAAGCAGATCGGGGCGATAAAACTCGTGGAAGAACTGGTCTACCGAGTACGTCTTCAGGCCGCTCACGAAGTGTATATACTGGCGGGCGTCGTCGGTACCGTTGAAATATCCTTCGGGACTTTTTACCATCCAGTCGCGTTCGCCCAGGTGGATGTGTTCAAAGAACTCCTTGCCGGTGGCGAGGTCCCAGAACTTGGTCACACCGTCCAGGCTGTGGCTGATCAGCATCTTGCCGTCGGGGCTGAACAGCAACGAGGTCACTTCGGCGTTGTGGCCCTGGAATGTGCGGATGATCTTACCGGTGGCAGGATCCCACACGCGGATCGTGCGGTCGGCGC
This sequence comes from Dawidia soli, assembly GCF_018598185.1. Taxonomy (GTDB): domain Bacteria; phylum Bacteroidota; class Bacteroidia; order Cytophagales; family Cyclobacteriaceae; genus Ohtaekwangia; species Ohtaekwangia soli. Next base: position 96,575 of record NZ_JAHESC010000019.1, on the reverse strand, counting down.
CGGCCGTATAGATCTCTTTTTCGCCGGCGCTAAAGATCGCCGTGTGTACCGCGCCGCGGTGGTCTTTCAGCTTGCGGGTCATCAGGCCGGTGCCAACGTCCCACAGGCGCACCGTGCCGTCCCAGCTGGCGCTGAGCAGCGTCTTGCGGTCGGCGCTGATCTGGATCGAGCCGACGATGTCGGTGTGGCCTACAAAGTTGCGGACTTCCTTCTTCGTGTCGATCTCCCACATCTGGATGGCGTTGTCCAGGCGCGCCGTGATGACGTAGAGGTCATCGGGGTAGAGTAAATTATATACCGAGTAGCTCTGAAAGTCGAAGTAGGTCTGCAGCGTGCCGGTGGTCAGATCGTGAACCTTCATGGTAGCGTCCCAGCTGCAGGAGATCACGCCCGTCTCGGCAACGTTGAAGTGTATATCGAAGATCGGCTCGCGGTACGATTGAATGACCTTGAGCGAGTCGCCCGTGGCGAGGTCCCACAGCACGATCTTACCGTCGCCACCGCCCGTCAGCAGCTTGCTGCCGTCCTTCGACAGGTCGTAGCAAAGTACACCTTTCTTGTGGCTGACATACTCCATCACGGTCTTGCCGCTGGCAATGTCCCAGCGTTTCACCTTCGTGCCGAATTTACCCTTGATCAGCGTCTTGCCGTCGGGGGTGATGCGCAGATTGTTCTTGAGGCGTACATATTTGGCAATGGACGACTGCCAGTAAAAGTTAGGATCGTAATCCAGGCCGCCCTTATCGCGTTGGTTGAGAAAGCCGGTAAAGACGTGGGTCTTCTTTTGTGATGCCGGGTTCCAGGCAAACGCCGTGTTGTTGTCGGAAGTGACCAGTAGTTCGTCGCCTCGGTTGTTGAATGCCACCCGGTGAAACTGGCCTTTCTCTCCGGCTACCAGCCGGGCGATCACTTTGCCCGAGGCCTCGTCCCATACGGTAACATCCTCTTCCGTCGCCAGCGCCAGCCTTTTACCGTCAGGACTAAGCGCCGAGCCGGCGATATCCTCTTCATTCTTGTCGTAAGTATGCACCAGGGCCAGCGTGGCGAGGTTATATTTCCTTGCAACGCCTTTGTGCGGCAGGGCATAGAGGAATTTGCTGTCGGGGCTGAACTCTACACGGGTGCCACAACCGCCGCACGTGCCCTCGTTTTCCAATGCGGTAAAGTCTTTGACAAGCTTCCACTGCTGCGCATCGTACAGGCTGGTGCGGCGGTCGTCCTGGCCGAAGGCGATCCAGCGGCCGTCTGGGCTGATGGCGATATCCGTGCCCGTACCCAAACCCTTGTCAGGATCGACGGGCAGGCGCGCCAGCACGCGGCGGGTCTTAAAGTCGTATACCACGGCCGAGTCGTAGCCGGTATTGTTTGTGCCCGTGTGCACAAAGAAGCGCATCTGCGGGTCGATGGCAACGTCGCCGACAAAGTCAAGGGTCGTGATCGCCGCTATTTCACGGCCGGTCTTGACCTCCCACAGGCGGATCGTCTTATCGTAGCTGCCGCTGAGGAGGTGTTGGCCATCCGGCGTAAACGCCAGGCTGGTAACGGTGGCCTCGTGGCCCAGGAAGCTGCGTACCTCACGGCCCGTGCTGATCTCCCACAGCTTGGCGGTTTTGTCTTTGCTGCCCGTGGCGATATAGTTGCTGTCGGGGCTGACGGCGACGGTCATTACCGCCAGCTCGTGGCCCTTTTGAATAATGGTTTCGATGGATTGCGCGAAAGCGCTGCAGGTGAGCAGCACAAAGAGGAAGGTCAGTCTCATGCCGGCGGTAGATTAGGTGCCGGACAAAAATAGTAAGTTTTACGCTTTTACCGGCGGCGTTTCGGCGGGTGACTCGGCCTCATGCTCCTGTAATTCCTCCCAATTACCGGGTTCGTTGTTGTGCAGGTAGTCCAGGATCTTTTGTTCGATCTGTTTTAGCTTCAGGCTGCGGAGATACTTGCCGTTCCGGGCCAGCACCAGGCGCCCTGTTTCTTCTGATACGGCCAGCACGAGCGTGTCCGTGCTTTCTGACATGCCCACGGCAGCCCGATGGCGTAGTCCGAAGTTGGGGGGAAGGTGGTCGTTCTCACTGACAGGCAACACGCAGCGCGCCGCCCGAATGCGGCCTTTGTATATAATCACCGCCCCGTCGTGCAGCGGCGAGTTTTTGTTGAAGATCGAGAGCAGCAGGCGCTTGTTTACCTCGGCGTCGATGGCGTCGCCGGTCTGGGCATAGAACTTGAGCTCGGTATCGCGCGAGAAGACGACCAGCGCACCGGTCTTGGAAGCCTTGAGTGTCTTCACGGCTTCCACCACCTGGCCTACGTCGAAATCGTCGTGGTATTGGTGGCGCCAGTTGGAAATGGTCTTGAAGATATTCTCGCGGAACTCGGTGCCCCGGCCGATGACGAGCAGGAACTTCCGGATCTCGGGTTGAAAGAGGATGATCATGGCCAGCACGCCCACGCCCATGAACTGCCCCAGGATCATCGTGAGCAGCTCCATCTGGGCGGCACGCACGATGAGGTATACCAGGTACAAGGCCAGGATGCCCAAAAAGATATTGACGGCAATACTGCCGCGAATAAGCTTGTATACCTGGTATAGTAAGATACTGACCAGGGCAATGTCGATGATATCGACCCAGCTAACTTCCAGGAATCCGATTTTGAACAGGAAGATCATGTCGTACAAATGTAACCGATCAGGCATAGAAGCCCAATTTAAACAACGGACTTCTGTGCAGAAGAACGGTCCGTGAGCATGACCAGCTTGACAGCCTCGACGGCCTCGTGCACATCGTGTACCCGCAGGATGCCGGCGCCTTTCATCAGGGCGATGGTATTTAACACCGTCGTGCCGTTCAGCGCATCTTCGGGGCGTTGCTCCAGCGTGCGCCAGATCATCGACTTGCGCGACAGGCCCGCCAGCACGGGACAACCCAATACACGGAAGTGCCCGAAGTGCTGCAGCAGCTCAAAGTTTTGCGTGGGTGTCTTGGCAAAGCCAAAGCCCGGATCGATGATCACATCTTTCACCCCGCGTTGGCGCAAGGCAGACAACGCCTGGTGCAGAAAGTCGAGGACTTCTTTCAACAGGTCGGCATAGTGGGTTTGCGTTGTCATCGTCTGCGGGGTGCCGCGCATGTGCATGAGCACGTACGGCACCTGCAGCCGGGCCACGGTGTCAAACATCGCGGCGTCAAGCGTGCCGCCCGATACATCGTTTACGAGATGGGCACCCGCGGCGACGGCTTCGGCCGCCACCTCGCTGCGGAAGGTGTCGATGGAGATCAGGGCGCCGGGAAAGGCCGTGAGAATGGCCCGTATCGCGGGCACGACGCGTTGTACCTCTTCGGCTACCGTAATGTCGGCCGCCCCCGGCCGGGTAGAGTAGCCGCCGATGTCGAGAAAGGTCGCGCCGGCTTCCAGCATGCGGCCCGCCTCGGCCTGGAGCTGGTCCAGGGACGAGTAGCGGCTGCCGGCAAAGAAACTGTCGGGCGTGACGTTCAGGATGCCCATGACGCGGGGCGTCTGCAAGTCGACCAGCCGGCCACCGCAATGCAGGGTACGGTTGGAAGAAAAAAACTCATTTTCGAACACGGATTTCATGGCCAGGCGCTGGAATTCTCATTCAAATTAAGAAGTTTGCGGGCTAAAGTTTATTCCCTTGGTTGAAAAAACATCTCAGGAGTACAAGGCGGTGATCGCCCAGTGCCGCTCGCTGTTCGAAAAAAAAACACGCGATTACGGCACCGCCTGGCGCATTCTGCGACTGCCTTCCATCACCGACCAGATCTTTATCAAGGCCCAGCGCATTCGCAGCATTCAGGACAAGGGTACTCAGCTGGTGGACGACCCGATCCGCGACGAGTTTATCGGCATCATCAACTACAGCATCATCGCCCTGATCCAGCTGCAGCTCGACGAGCAGGCCAGCCTCGACCTGTCGTTTGAAGAGCTGGCGCCGCTATACGACAACGCCGCCAACGAGACCTTCACGCTGTTACAACAAAAGAACCACGACTATGGCGAAGCCTGGCGTGCGATGCGCGTCTCGTCCATTACCGATATCATTCTCATGAAGCTGCTGCGCGTAAAGCAGATCGAAGACAATCAAGGCAAGACACTGGTAAGCGAAGGCGTAAAAGCCAACTACCAGGATATGATCAACTATGCGGTGTTTGCCATGATCATGAGTGGCGAAGCCCGGTAAGACCGCCTACGCGGAAAGTTGTTATTTAATAGTTAAAATAGGTTGTGCAATGGCATTTGAGAGGCGGAAGTGGGAAGTTTGAGGCGGTAGCCGCCCCGTGCGCACCAGGATGTGAACCGATAATATCAAGAACGATGATCAAGATAATCGACCAATTCTCACGCTTCTTTGTAGGCGCCTTATTCATTTTCTCCGGGCTGATCAAGCTCAACGATCCGATCGGCACCGAGATCAAAATGGAAGAATACTTCGAAGTCTTTGCCAACGACTTTGGCTCCTTCTTTCTGGTGTTCAAAGATTGGGCGCTGGAAATCGGCCTGATCCTGATCGTGCTGGAAGTGGTGCTCGGCATTGCCGTACTGCTTTTCTACCGCATGAACCTGACCACGAAGGTGCTGCTGGGATTGATCATCTTTTTTACCTTTCTCACGTTCTACTCCGCGTACTTCAACAAGGTGACGGACTGCGGCTGCTTTGGCGACGCCATCAAGCTCACGCCCTGGGAGTCGTTTACGAAAGACGTGATCCTGGTGGTATTTATCCTGCACCTGTTCTGGTACCGCAAGCGTTATAAGCCGGCGTTGCCCGATCGTACCGGTAACATCATCGTTGCCGCCTCCACCGTTATCTGCTTTGCGCTGGGCATTTATGCATTGCTGCACTTGCCCTTTATCGACTTCCGTGCCTATAAGGTCGGCAACAATATACCGCAGCAGATGCAGCCCGAAGAGCAACCGCGCTTTGAGTATGTATTTAAAAAGAAAGACAGCGGCGAAGAGATCGCATCGGAAAAATACCTGGGCGACACGACGGTATATCAATACATCAGTGTACGCCAGACAAACGAAGATAAGACCAAAGCCAAGATCACCGACTACTCTGTCTTTACCGACCAGGGCGAAGATATGACACAAAGCACATTTGAAGGCAACAAGCTGTTGCTGATCTTTTACGATGTCTCGAAAGCATCGGTTAAAAACATCGATAAGGTGCGTGCGCTTGTAAAAGCATTGGAGGGCAGCAAAGTAGAGGTAATGGCGCTGACGGCCTCGAGCGCCGGCGAGTTTGAAGCCTTTCGCCATGAGTATCAGCTGCCGGTGGCCTATTACTTCGTCGATGCCACGGTTTTAAAGACTATCATTCGCTCCAACCCGGGCATTACGCTGTGGAAGGACGGCACGGTAAAAGGCATGTGGCATCACAACGATACGCCCGATGCGGCAACGGTCCTGAACAAACTGGGCGAGTGAGCGGGCACCTCAAGATATTCCTGGTCGGCATGCCCGGTTCCGGCAAAAGCACCCTCGGGCGGCCCCTGGCGGAGGCGTTGCTGCTGCCGTTCGTAGACCAGGACAAAGAGATCGAACGTCACGCCGGCAAGACGGTGCAGGCCATCTTTGCCGAGGACGGCGAGGCACATTTTCGGCTGATAGAATCGGAAGTATTAAAGCACTGGGCCGCAGCCGACATGGCCTTTGTCATGGCCACCGGTGGCGGAGCGCCCTGCTTTCACGACGGCATGACCGTGATCAACGCGGCGGGCCTCAGTGTGTTCCTGGACGTGCCGGTGGAGGAGCTGCTCAACCGAACCGCTACGGATAAAGGACGGCCGCTGCTCCAGGCCGAAGACCTGGCAGAAAAGAAAGCAAAGTTGACGGCATTGTACGATCGGCGGTACGCCTGTTATACACAAGCACAGATCTGCCTGAAAGAACCCGTATTGCCCGAGCTGCAACAAGCCCTCGACGCCAGGCTTAAAAAGTAAAGCCCAGCGTTAGCAGGTAGTTCATATTCTTTACATCTTGTATAGCACGCGGCTCGGGGATGTCGTCGACCGAGTACGGTACCCGTACGTTTTCCGTTTTGCTGGAAACAACCGCAAGGTCGGTATAGAATTTTTTCACACGCACGCCCACACCGCCGGAAACAGACTGAATCTTGCGATCCACCCCGCTGCTGGCACGATACGGATCGGCCATCAGGTTATAGCCAAGACGAGCGCGGAAGATATTATAGCGATATTCCGCCCCCACGCGATAATTCACCACGGACGTATAGGTCGACTTGATATTCTTGTTGTCGGAATCATACCAATCGGAATTACCCGTATTGTCTTTGTATTTGGAATTACCATAGTTTACAAACTCTACATCGGCGGTGATAAAGCCGAACTTGGCGATGAACGTAGCGCCGGCGCTGACTTTCATCGGCGTGCGGAGGGTGTATTCCGACAGGGTGGGAGAGTCAAACCGGGAGACGATATTCCTCAGATCATCCGAGTCGTCGTCGGGAGTGTCATAGTAGTCGAAGTTGTTCCAATTTGCTTCTTGTGACGCCGTATAGTTATCGGTTAAGCTATACCAGGTAGGAGTTGCCAGTGAAACGCCTAATTGCACAAAGTTCACAGGCTTGTAAATCGCGCCGATGGTGAAGTTGGCGCCGCTTCCTTCAATGTCGATGTTCTCCGTCGTGGAGTGGTAATCCAGTGGATTGTAATCGACGGTCTGGTCGCCGCGGGTATACCGGAAATTTGATTCCCGGAAGTTCAACTCCAGGGAATAGCGCAGCGTTGTCAGGCCCAGGCTGGCGCCGAGGTAGAACTTATCAGAGAAATTAGCCCCGTAGGCAAAAGACCATTGATACTGACGCCCGGAGCGCCGGAAGGACTCTACCTGGTCGATCGTGCGTACTTCGTCCGGCTGGCCCTCGATGGGAATATCCGTATCAAGCACGGATCCATAGCGCCCTGTAAATCTGCCGTTGTCATCGTAGATCGCGTCCACGAGGTAGTTGTTGTATGCCAGTCCCGACAGTGTATAATATCCGTCATTGCCCGCCTCCAGGTACGCCGGATCGTCGGGTGCCTGAAAGTAAGCATCGTCCACAAAGAAGTCGATGATGGATGTCTCGTTATTCGTGCCCCTGTAACGATACGAGTTGTTGAGGTCGTTGATACGCGTGAAGGTAATGGCAAAGCTACCACCCAGGAATCCCGTTTCGCGGTTGTTGCCATAGTGCAACACCAGGCTAAGTGAAGGGATATTAAATTTTGAATTCTGATTGCTGGACGTTGTTCCGTAGTAGTTCGTGCTGATGTCTTCTCCGGCTACGCCAAGGCCCAGGGTAAATTCAGACTTGGTGTAGAAACCAAGTCCGGCAGGATTGGACGCCGCCGAGCTGAAATCACCTCCCAGTGATGTCTGCGTACCACCCAGTGCCTGGATACGCGCGCTGCCGGCAGGCTTCGTACGGCTGAACAGCAGCGCGTTGCCCGTGAAGCTTTGCCCCAGGACCGGAAGGGCCGGGGAAATAATAAACAATAGGATAGCTACCGTGAGGGCTATCCTCACTACCTTCATCACCTTCATAGTGTGTACTGTACGAAAAAGTAAGAATTAATTGCCTCTGCCGCCGCGCGAGCGACCGCCGCCGGAACTGCTACCCGAACTACCGCCCGAGAAGCTACCGCTGCTGCGTCCACCACCGCCGCTGTTACTGTTGCCGAACGATGAGTTCGAACGGTCGCTGTTGCTGCTTCTCGACGGTGTATACGTGCGGTCGCTGTTACTGTTGCTGTTGTTCCAGCCTGAGTTGGAATTGCCGCTAGACGTACGTCCGTAGGAGCGGTTGCCGGAGTTCGAGTTCGAATTTCCGCTGCTCGAGTTTGAAGGCTCCTGCGTTACACGACGCCATGTGCGGTTATAGTACTCGGTGTTCTGACGAGAGGTACGGTTCGCGGGTGTTACGGCGTTGTCGTTCAGTTTCGTGGTCGGCGCGGAAGTCCGGCCGGTGGCGGCTTGTCGCTGCGAGCGGTTGTTATTGCCAAAAGCGTCCGACACCTGCGTGCGGGTATTGGTGTTGGGGCGTGTATTGTTCACCATGTCGTTGCCACGGCTGCCGCGTTTGGCATAACGAGGGCCATAAGCGCCTTCGCCGTTGTTGATGATGATCACACTGCCCGGGTAGCCATACCAACCCGGATAACCATAGTTGTAACCGTAGCCAAATCCCCATGAAGAAGCATAGCCACAGTACGGGCGGTTCCAGTAATTGTAGTTGCCGCCCCAGCCGTAGCCATAGTTCCACGAGTTACCCCAGTAGTAGCTGAAAGACGCTGACCAGCCGCTGTTATTCCAGTACGGGTTGTACCAGGGGCTGTAGTACGGGTCGGCGTAACCATAATACGGGCTGTTCCACGAGTTGATGGGTGCGTTGTAATAGTTGGGGCTGTACCACGAGCTGCCGTACCACGAATTAAAATTGTTATTCCAGTTGTTCAGGTTGCTGGAAGTAGAATACTGGTAGTTGTTCACGAAATAATCCTGCTCGTCCGACTCGGCAAGCTTCGCGTTCTCGCGGGCTTCGTACTCCGGGTTGACGTTGCGGGCCGAGTAGCTGTCGGTGGGATTGAGCGCCTCTACGCTTTCCTCCTCCGCTACAGGCTCTTCCTCGCGCATTTTCTTGGCTTTCTTCACGCTGGCCTCATAGGCCGTTTGGTCCTCCCGTGCTTTTGATTTCAGCTTGGCGCGATCGGAGGCGTTGAAATACATGTCATCGTCCTCCTGGGCGAAGGCGCCGATGTTTATGATAAAAGCTGCCAGTAACAGCAACAATGCCTTGGTTTTCATAGCGTAGGGTGTTTAAAATCTTTCGTGCTGGCTCTACACAACCTAACGCATGTAAAGCCGTAAAAGTGTCGATAAAGCTACGAAATTTAGCCAGTATTTGTCCCGCTGAATTTATATTTGCCTTTTCGACATAGATCACCTATAACAATAATTATACCAGTATGGCCAAAGAATTACCCACCCGCAAAGAAGATTATTCTCTGTGGTACAACGAATTAGTGAAGAAAGCAGATCTTGCTGAACATTCAGACGTGCGGGGATGTATGGTCATCAAACCCTACGGGTACTCCATTTGGGAAAAAATGCAGCAGGCACTGGACAAAATGTTTAAGGATACCGGCCATATGAACGCCTATTTCCCGCTTTTTGTACCCAAAAGCCTGTTTGAAGCCGAAGAAAAGAACGCCGAAGGTTTTGCCAAAGAGTGCGCCATCGTGACGCACTACCGCCTGAAAACCGATCCTCAGAATAAAGGCAAGCTGATCGTTGATCCGGAAGCCGAGCTCGAAGAAGAGCTGGTGGTACGGCCTACCAGCGAGGCCATCATCTGGAGCACCTACAAAAAATGGATCCAGTCTTACCGCGACCTGCCCATCCTCGTGAACCAATGGGCCAACGTGGTACGCTGGGAAATGCGTACACGCCTTTTTTTACGGACGGCAGAATTCTTATGGCAGGAAGGCCATACCGCCCACACCACGGCCGACGAAGCCGTACGGGAGACCGTGCAGATGCTCGACGTCTACGCCGACTTCGCCGAAAACTTCATGGCGCTGCCGGTCGTAAAAGGTAGAAAGTCAGAAGGCGAACGCTTTCCGGGCGCCGTAGACACCTATTGCATCGAGGCCATGATGCAAGACGGCAAGGCGCTGCAAGCCGGTACTTCGCACTTCCTGGGGCAGAACTTTGCGAAAGCGTTCGATGTACAGTTCACCAATAAGGAGGGTAAGCTGGGGTATGTGTGGGGTACTTCGTGGGGCGTGAGCACGCGCCTGATGGGGGCACTGATCATGGCCCATTCCGACGACGACGGCCTGGTGCTGCCGCCCAAACTGGCGCCTATCCACGTGGTGATCGTTCCGATCTTCCGCACGGACGAAGAGCTGGCGAAGATATCAGACAAAGCACAGGAAATCTCTGCCGCCCTGCGCAAGCAGGGATTTGCGGTGAAGTTCGATAACCGCGATACCCACAAGCCGGGCTTTAAGTTTGCCGAGTGGGAGTTGAAAGGAGTACCGGTGCGCCTGGCCATCGGTCCGCGCGACATGGAGGCCGGCACCGTAGAAGTGGCGCGTCGCGACACCAAAGAAAAGCAGGTCATGAAACTGGACGAAGTGGCCGAAAAGATCCCCGCCCTGCTCGACGACATCCAGGCAACGATCTACGCCCGTGCCAAGACCTTCCGCAGCGAGGTTACCACAGAGGTTAACTCGTATGAAGAGTTCAGGAAGGTACTGGACGAGAAAGGTGGCTTCCTGGCCGCGCACTGGGACGGAACCCCCGAAACAGAAGCAGCCATAAAAGAGGAGACGAAGGCCACCATTCGCTGCATCCCCCTGGATGCGAAGGAAGAAGCCGGCGTTTGCATCTATTCCGGCAAGCCGTCAACCCGCCGGGTGCTGTTTGCCCGGGCATACTAATCGCTTAATAATTTTGGTCAGCCATGGTCATGTGGATAATCATTTTTTCGTTACTGCTCATCGGCCTGGCGCTGATCGTGATCGAGCTGGTGTTTATCCCCGGCACCACCGTAGTGGGCTTGCTGGGACTGATCTTCGCCGGCGCCGGCGTGGTGATCGGCTACCAGCACTTCGGCAGCGACACGGGCTTCTATATATTAACGGGCACCCTGGTGGCTACATTGGGCGCACTCTTCTATAGCTTCCGGTCCGGCGCGTGGTCGCGGTTCTCCAATAAATCGTCTATCGACGGCAAAGTGAACGAGGGCATCACCGGCGGCCTGAGCGTGGGCGACGAAGGTATCACGCTTTCGACGCTCCGCCCGATCGGCAAAGCCGAATTCCACAACAGAACGTTTGAAGTAAAAACGTTGGGACAATATGTGGAGCCGGGCCAGCGCGTCCGCATTATCCAGATACACCTTAATGATATTGTCGTAGAACCATTTAACCAACCTTAGAAAACCATTATGGATCCTGTTTACTATCTTGTTATCGTGCTGGGTGGGATCGTCCTGTTCCTGCTCTTCTTATACTTTGTACCCATCAACCTGTGGATCACCGCTATCTTCTCCAACGTGAAGGTGGGGCTGTTCGACCTCGTGTTCATGCGCATCCGGAAGGTGCCGCCGCGCGTGGTGGTAGACTCGCTGATCACCGCGACGAAAGCCGGTTTGCAGATCTCCTCGAACGAGCTGGAAACTCACTACCTGGCCGGAGGCAACGTACCGAATGTTATTCGCGCCCTCATCTCTGCCGACAAAGCCAACATCAACCTGAGCTTCAAGCAAGCCACCGCCATCGACCTCGCCGGCCGTGATGTATTCCAGGCTGTACAGATCTCGGTTAATCCCAAAGTGATCACAACGCCCAAGGTAGCCGCCGTAGCGGCCGACGGCATTCAGCTGATCGCCGTGGCCCGCGTAACCGTGCGCGCCAGCATCGCCCAGCTGGTAGGGGGTGCCGGTGAAGATACCATCCTGGCCCGCGTGGGTGAAGGTATCGTATCGTCTATCGGTTCAGCCAAGTCACACAAAGAAGTGCTGGAAAGTCCCGATAAAATCTCCAAGCTCGTACTGTCGCGAGGCCTCGACGCCGGCACGGCCTTCGAGATCCTCTCGATCGATATTGCCGACGTAGACGTAGGCGCCAACATCGGTGCCAAGCTGCAGATCGACCAGGCTACCGCCGACTTGAAAGTAGCCGAAGCAAAAGCCGAAGAGCGTCGCGCCATGGCCGTAGCATTGGATCAGGAAATGAAAGCAAAAGCACAGGAAGCCCGCGCGAAAGTGATCGAGGCCGAAGCCGAGATCCCGAAAGCGATCGCCTCCGCCTTCGTAAACGGCAACCTGGGCGTAATGGACTACTACAAAATGCAAAACGTACAGGCCGACACCGACATGCGTCAGGCCATCTCCGGCTCAGGAGCCAGCAAAGGACAATCAAACGCGCCGAAGCCATAACAGCTTAGAGCGACAAAGAATAGAAAAGGGTGTTGTCATAATCGACAGCACCCTTTTTATTTTTCTGTGCGATGACAGCGTAAGCAAAAGCAGGCGCGCAGTGCGCAAAAGGTAACTGGCGGCCTACACCGGCTCCACCAATGGCAAGTGTATGGTAAATGTCGTCCCCACACCATAGTCGCTGATCAACGTAATCGTCCCCTTCAATTTATGAATAGCCTTATTGACGAGGTATAATCCCAGCCCGTTCCCCTTAGAAGCCTGTGAAGCCCGGAAGTACAGGTCAAACAGCCGCGCCTGGTATTTCTCTTCCACACCAATGCCGTTGTCGGCCACGTGGATCTCGACATGGTCGTTCACCTGCATGATGTTCACATCGATAAAAGGAGTCACGCCGGGTTGGGTCTTGCGGAAGAGCACGGCGTTTTCGATCAGGTTGCGGAAGATGATGCGCAACAGCCCCACGTTGGACAAGATGGTAATGTCGGCATGTACGCTGAGGTGGCTGGTAATGCCGAACCGCACGAAGTCGTTCTGGAAATACTTCACCGCTTCTTCCACCAGCGGGTTGAGATGGATCGGCTCCAGCGTGAGGTCGGGTTTGTTGAGCTCATACATCATCTGCATTTTGAACAACATGCTGTCCATGTTCCGCGCCGTCTCCGTCACTTTGTCAAACAGCATGTTCGCCTGCGGGTCGTTTACAATGTGGCGGGCCACCTGGTCCAGGCCCAGCAGGGTGGTAATGGGACGTCGGATATCGTGCGACGACCGGTATAAGAACGTATCCAGCTCCTGGTTGGAGAGCGCCAGCTGTCGCGTGCGCTCGGCCACCTTCATTTCCAGCTGTGTGTTGAGCGTCTGGATATACTGGTTATTTTCTTGCAGCATGGTACTCTGCGTTTCCAACTCCGAGTTCTTGATCTCGATCTCGTCGCGCTGCTGGCGTATAAGCCGGGAGATATTCCGCTGCCGGCGGAAGTTGTGGATGAGGAGGATCACCAGCACCACCAGCAGGATCAGGCCCATGAGCGTGACGATAAAGAGAACGTTCTGCGCCCGGATGCGCTCTTCCTGATTCTCGTTATTCTTGGTGAGCAGGGCGATCTCGGTTTGCTTGCGGTCCAGGTCAAAGGCCACCTTTACCTTGGCCAGGTTCAACGCCTCCTGCTCGTGGTACAACGAGTCGCGCAGCTGGACGTGTTTCAGAAGACCATCGTATGCCGGCCCGTACGCGCCCTGCACCGACTTGAGGCGCGACCACGACAGCCAGTACGATGCCATATTTTTTCGGGAGCCCACCACATCGTGCTCGCGGCTGAACATCACACGCGCAGAGTCGAGGTAGGTGGTGGCCAGGGGGTAATTGCCTTGTTTTAAATAAATGTCGCTCATGGTCAGGCAGGCCATGCCGGCGCTGCTCCACATGCTGAACTTCTGGCTTACCTTGTAGTCCTCCAGTACGCCCGCCTTGGCATCCTCCACGCGGCCCAGGTCGCGCAGCACCACCGCTTTGTTACCATTGATAAGGCCGATCCAGAACTCGTCGTTGATCTTGCGCGCCAGGGCCTCTGCCTGGTCGTAGTAACGTAGCGCCGCGGCATATTGCTTCATCTGGCGGTGCGCCAGGGCAATGGTGTTGCACGTGCTCATCTTCTGAAAGTCGGCAGCATGACGGTTTTCCGTTTCGGTGAGGCGATCGTGGTACTGCAGCACGCGATATCCTTCGTCAATGCATTGCTGGTAGTTGTGTGCCGAGTAGTTGATCATGCAGCTCTCGTAGTGGCACAAGATCACATAGTGATAGAGTTGTAAGGATTCGAAGAGCTTCGAGGCGTCGAGAATGTGCTGGAGTCCTTCTGCCAGCAGGCCTTGTTGTGACAGGAACTGGCCCAGGTAAAAATAAGCAAGGCCCAGCCCCAGCTCCTCGCCGGGCTTCTCTTTCGCGGTGGCCAGGGCCCGCTGAAAGTGACGAAGGGCTTCTTCTTTAAACCCGAATTTTCCGTAGACGAATGCCATGTTCCGGTTGGCCAGCACGCGGCTGAGGGGTGAGCTCTTCTCGGTCTGCTTCAAACCTTGTCGCGCAAAACGGATGGCCCGCTCCTGGTCCAGCATCAGGTAGCGGCCTTGTAACGCATCGAAGACCTCCACCATATCACGGGGCGAGCTCGATCGTACACGACGGTAAAGGCTATCGAGGTTGGTAGTATCCTGTGCGCGGGTACTACCTGGTAACAAGAGCAGCGTGGTTACCAGGAGGAAAAAAAAGCACGGATTTTTATGGCTCATGCAGTTAAGATGACATTAAAAATAGTAAAATTCGCAGCGATTTACAGCAGCCAATGAAGGTAGAAAAGCAGCAGCCCATCGGCGTATTCGACAGCGGCATCGGTGGACTGACCGTTGCACACGCCATTAAGAAATTGTTGCCGAACGAAAGCATGATCTATTTCGGCGATACCGCGCACTTGCCCTATGGCGAAAAGTCCGAAGCCGCCATACAGGCCTATTCCGTCCGCATTGCCGACGTGCTGGTGAAAAAAGGCTGCAAAGTGATCGTGATCGCCTGTAACTCTGCTTCTTCCGCCGCCTACGACCTGCTGAAAGAATACGTGCGCAAGGACATACACATCATCAACGTGATCGACCCCATGGTCTCGCTGGTGTTGGATAAATTCCCCGGCGCACAGGTGGGATTGATCGGGACCAAGCGCACCGTGCAGTCGGGCGTCTATCATCAAAAGATCGAAGAAGCCGGCAAAGGCACCACGGTGCATTCCCTGGCCGCACCGTTGCTGGTGCCCATGATCGAAGAGGGATTCTTTAATAATCAGATCAGCCACGAGATCATCGCCCAATACCTGTCCGATCCGTCGCTGCAAAATATCGAAGCCCTCATCCTGGGCTGTACACACTACCCGCTGATCAAAAAAGAGATCGGCGACTATTATAAAGGACGGCTCGCCATCCTGGATTCATCCGAGGTCGTGGCCCAGGCCCTGCAACGCCACCTGCAGCAGGAGGGGCTCCTCAATGACACAGGTGCCGATCCCTATTATCATTTCCTCGTATCCGACTACACCGAATCGTTTGAGGCATCGGCACGGCTGTTTTTCCGCGAAACAGTCCACCTCGACCGTCATGCCTTATGGGAATAGGACGTCCCAACGGTCGTCGGTGTACTGTTTTTTCAGAAATGATAGAAAACCACCGTAATAAATTCCGCATCTTTGACGCCATTTAACCCATTTTGAGCACGCTCCTGTTCATACTGCCCTTCCTCCTGCTGTATACCATCATGGCTATTTACGCAGAACGGAAGATCTCGGCGTTTATCCAGGACAGGCTGGGGCCCATGGAAACCGGTTCGTACGGCTTGCTGCAGAGCGTTGCCGACCTGGTCAAGCTCATTCAGAAAGAAGATATCATCCCCACCGGCGCAGACAAATTCCTCTTCCGGATAGCGCCCATCGTCATTTTTACAGCAGTATTTGTTGGCTTTTCGGTACTGCCGCTAACACCCGCGTGGACCGGCGCACCCATTTCTTCGGCCGTCTTTTTCCTGCTGGCGATCACGTCGCTGGACGTGCTCGGCATCCTGATCGCGGGCTGGAGCTCGAATAACAAGTACAGTGTGCTGGGTACCATGCGCTCGGCGGCCCAGATCATTTCCTACGAAGTGCCCCTTGGCCTCTCGGTGTTATGTGTCTGCATGGTCAGCGAAACGCTCGACCTGCAAGCCATCTCGTATCAGCAAAGCGCGCTCAGCGCCGAGCATCAATACCTGTTCGGCATCCGGTCGTGGGGTATAGATGTAACGGCCATCGGCGGCTTTCTGGCGTGGAACGTCTTCCGCATGCCGCTGCTCTTTTTGGCGTGGGTGATCTTTTTTATAGCCTCCCTGGCCGAAAGCAACCGCGCGCCGTTCGACCTGCCCGAGGCGGAGTCCGAGCTCGTAGCAGGCTTTCAGACCGAATACTCGGGTTTCCGCTGGGCGGTAATCATGCTGGGCGAATATGGAATGATGCTTTTAGTGAGTATATTAGGGTCGGTGTTATTTTTTGGAAGCTGGAGTACGCCCCTGCCTAATATCGCATCGATGCGGTTAGCGGAATGGACAAGCGGTACACCGGGCACTGTGGCTTCGACCCTTTGGGGAATTTTTTGGTTGCTGAGCAAAGCGTTGCTGTTCGTCGCGATTCAAATGTGGGTCCGCTGGACCTACCCTCGGCTCAGGGTTGATCAATTAATGAATTTATCGTGGAAATATTTAACACCAATAGCACTAGCATTGGTTATTCTATGCGGATTTTGGAAAGTACTATCTATATGAGCAGGATGCTGTCATTACGTGTAATTTTAACGGTTATACTGCTGGCCTCGTGCGGCCTGGCGCAAGCCCAGGCACCCACAGGCGTTGACAGCCTCGAGAACGTAGTCAAGTCGTCGGACCTGCCCGACAGCGTGCGCCTCGACGCGCTCACCCGTCTGTCGGGGATGTACCAGTTCGTAAACTTCGCCCGCAGTGTGAAGTATAGCGAAGACGCCATCGCCCTGGCCGCCAACACCGACCTGCCCCTGCACAAGATCAAAGCCTATCGCAATGCCGCGCTGCTCTACACCATCAGCGGCGACTACAGCTCTGCCCTGCGCTATGACAACCTGGCCCTCGAGCTCGACATGGTCGTGAAAGACAGCGCCGGCATCGCACAGGAATATAACGCCATCGGCAACGACTACTACGACCTGGGCGAATACGACGACGCGTACTTCTACTTCACGCAGTCACACCGCATGGCCAGTGCCGCCCGCGACACCCTGCGCATGCTGATCGCCCTGCACAACGTCGGCCGCGTATTCAAAGAACTGGGACAGTTCGACCAGGCCCTCGACCACCTGCAGCTTTCTAAAAAGCTGAGCGAAACACAGAACGACCAGGAAGGCATTCCCTACGGCCTCTACGAGATCGGAGATGTGTTGCTGCGCAAGCATGAATACGACTCGGCGCTGGCCACCCTGCGTCAGGCCCTCGCATTGGTACGCAAGCTGCACGTCGACATCATCGAACCCAAGGTACTGTCGACCATGGCCACGGCCTACCTGCAACAGAACGACTATAAAAATGCACTGGCCTTTTACGACTCGGCCTATGCCCTGCACCAGAAGACCACCAACCGCTACGGCATGGCTGAAGCCAACCTGGGCCGGGGCATTGTGCTGACGAAAGAAGGGAACTTTGAAAAGGCCCTGGAGAAATTTGAAGCCAGCCTCTCCGTAGCGCGCACGCTCAACGCCCGCGTATTGGAGATCAAAGCCTTCAATCAGCTGTCGGGACTGTGGGAACAGAAAGGCGACTTCAAAAAGGCGCTGTTCTACTACAAGCAATACAAGCAACTGGAAGATACCCTCTTCAGCCAGGAGACACAAGGCAAGCTGCTGCGCGACCAGATCCGCTTCGAGACAGAATCACGCGATACACAGATCGCGGCCCTCAGCCAACTGCAGGTGATGCAGCGCGGCGAGCTGAAGAAGCAGGAGTTCGTACGCAATATCCTGGTCGTGGTCATGGCCCTCAGCGCGATCCTGCTCGTGACGGTATACCGCAGCGGGCAACGCCGCCGCAAGATCAACACCCTGCTGTTGCAGCACCAGGACGATATGGAAAAACGCAGCGAAGAGCTCGAGCGCCTCAACCAGGTAAAAGACAAGTTCTTCTCCATCATCTCGCACGACCTGCGGTCGCCGATCAACGCCCTGGCGGGTCTGTTAGACCTCATCGACAAAGGCGCCATCGAGCCCGCCGAGATGCACAAGCATACACAGGAGCTCAAAGTACGGTTCAACCATACCCGCACGTTGCTGAACAACCTGCTCGACTGGACACTGTTGCAAATGGATAAGCTGAGCCTGCAAGCCGGCCGGATCAACCTGCGCAAGATCGTAGACGAAAACATCCAGCTGCTCACCTCCGTACAAAACAAACAGATCAACCTGGTGAATCAGGTGCCCACAGAGGCCATCGGCTATGCCGACTCCAACACCATCAACCTGGTGATCCGGAACCTGATGATGAACGCTATCAAGTTCACCAACGACGGCGGCAAAGTGATCATCGACGCCAAGGCGCAGGCATCGGAATGGTTGTTTTCCGTGAAAGACAACGGTGTCGGCATGAAGCCCGAAGTGCTCAACATGCTCTTCGACAAGACCGCCCCGTATACCACCCGCGGTACCGCCAACGAAAAGGGCACCGGCCTGGGCCTGATCCTCTGCAAAGAGTTCATTGAAAAGAACGGCGGACGCATCTGGGTTGAAAGTGAAGAAGGACAAGGCAGTACGTTTTTCTTTACCCTCCCGAAGGCAGACTAACGAACGCTATTCCAGACAAAAGGGGGTACCCGGTAACGGGTAGTACCCCTAAATTCATCTTTTAAATTTCTTTTTAACATCTTTTTACCTTCTATTTTTGTTCCACAGAAATGGAAGGAACCCCGCTTACATATTTCGGCGCGATCGGCAGCACGGTACGTTCCCTGTGGACGGGGCTGAAGATCACGTTCTCCCATTTGCTGAAGGCACGCCATAGCCGTCGCCCCGTCATCATCAGCGACAAGACCTATTTTAACGACACCGAGGGCATCAACACCATTGCGTACCCCCACGCCATGCAGCCCGTGCCGGACAACGGCCGCTATCGCCTGCACAACGAGATCGACGACTGCATCGTCTGCGACAAGTGCGCCAAGGTCTGCCCCGTCGACTGCATCACCATCGAGCCCATCAAAGCGATTGAAGAGATCGGCAAGACCTCCGACGGTACCTCCAAACGCATCTATGCCGCCAAGTTCGATATCGACATGGCCAAGTGCTGCTTCTGCGGGCTTTGCACCACCGTGTGCCCCACCGAGTGCCTGACCATGACCAAAGTATACGACTTCAGCGTGCTGGACATACGCGACCACAACTTTGTCTTCGGCGAAATGACCGAAGCCGAGATCACCGAGAAAAAGCAAGCGTACGAAGTATACCAGCAGAGCAAAGCGACACAACCCAAGGCCCCCGCGGCACCGGGTACACCCGCCGTAGCACCACCGCCCGCGGCTGGCGCCAAGCCCGTATTCAAACCGAAGATTAAACCGGCGGGACCTCCGTCTGCAAGCTGATGGAACCGGCGGCAATCATGTTCACCTTCTTTGAAGCAGCCGCAGCCCTGTCGGCCGTTTCGCTGATCTTCATCCGTCAGGTTTTTTATGGCGCATTACTGCTGATCGTCTGCCTGCTGTCACTGGCAGCGCTGTATATACTGGCCTTCGCGGAGTTTGTAGCCGTCACGCAAATATTGGTCTATGCGGGAGGGATTGTCGTCGTGATCCTGTTCGGGGTCATGCTGACCGCAAAGATCGGAGAGAAACCGCTGGTCGTACAACACGGTAATGTATTTGGCGGCGCACTGGCGGCCGCATCGTTATTGGCGCTGTTGCTGTATGGATTGGCAGAACATGACTTTACTCCGGAAGCATCGGCCGTCCCACGGGCGAAGGATGCCGTGCAGGATACCGGGCTGGTCATGATGCGCGACTTCGTATTGCCCTTCGAGCTGGCCGGTATGTTACTGTTAATGGCATTGATCGGAGCCGCCGTGATCGCAGCCCGTACAAAAGATAAACGAGCCTCATGATGTTTCCGTTGCAGCACTTTCTCATACTCGCCGCCATCCTGTTTTCAATCGGGCTGATGCTGGTCGTTGTCAAACGCCACGCCATCATGATGCTGATCGGCATCGAGCTGATGCTGAATGCCGCGAACCTCAACCTCGTTGCGTTTAATCAATTATATCCCACGCACCGCGATGGGCAGATGTTTGCACTGTTCGTGATCATCGTAGCCGTGTGCGAGACCGCCGTGGGCCTGGCCATCATCTTGCGTACCTATCATTTCTACCAGACGTCCGTGCCGGATGCGGTAGCCGAACTCAGCGACAAACCCTGACCCGATGGTATGAGCAAAGAAGTGATCATAAACAATCCGGACACGTTAGCCGACTCCGAATATTTTTTAGGCTGTCTGCTGCTGGTAGTAGGTCTACCGTTGCTTTCCGCATTGCTTTGCAGGTTATTTCCCGCGCGCCGTCAGAATGTTATCACGACGTTGTCGTCGCTGCTGCTGCTCACCGGCCTGGCAGCCGCGGCGAATATGTTACGGATGGTGTATGACACGCACGTGGTACTGAAGTTCCCCTGGTTTCATCTGGGTGACCTTTCGTTCTCCACGGGCTTTTTCGTCGACAGGACTTCTGCACTCATGGCGGTGCTGGTGCTGTTCGTCTCCTTCCTGGTGCATATATACTCCACGCGTTACATGAAAGACGATGGGGCCTTGTCACGCTACTATGCCATGCTGGGTTTTTTTACATTCTCCATGCTGGGCATCGTGCTGACCATCGACCTGCTCACCATGTTTGTGTTCTGGGAGCTGGTCGGCTTTTCTTCCTATATGCTCATCGGCCATTGGCAGCACCTGCCATCCGCGGCGACGGCTGCCAGAAAAGCGTTTGTCATGAACCGCATCGGCGATGTCGGCTTTATCGTCGGTCTCATGATCTACTGGGTACAATCCGGATCATTTGATATTTATTTGCTGACGTTTATTGATGGGAACAACCCGGAGTTCATATCGGATTATTCGCAGGGCTTGCAAACGGCAGGTGCATTGTGCCTTTTCTGCGGTGTGATAGGCAAATCGGCGCAGTTTCCGCTGTTCACCTGGTTGCCCGATGCCATGGAAGGACCCACGCCGGTCTCGGCACTGATTCACGCCGCCACCATGGTCGCCGCCGGAGTGTTCATGCTGGTACGCCTGCACGCATTGTTCACGCCCGCATCACTCGACGTCGTAGCACTGACGGGCGTGGTCACCGCATTGCTCGCCGCCCTGGCCGCCCTCGCGCAGACCGATCTCAAGAAAATACTCGCATACTCCACGATTTCACAACTAGGCTTTATGGTTATGGCAGTAGGAGCGGGCGCACCCGACGCTGCTTATCTGCACCTCTTTACCCATGCATTCTTCAAAGCCTGCCTGTTCCTCTGTGCCGGCTCCGTCATACATGCCCTGCATGAAGCGCAGCACGGCACCCACGCCCACTTCGACGTACAGGATGTTCGCAACCTTGGCGGCCTGCGGCATAAGCTGCCCTTTACCTTCGCCGCGTTCGTCGTCAGCGGCGCCGCCCTGGCGGGGCTTCCGTTCTTCTCGGGCTTCCTCTCAAAAGATGCTATCCTCACAGCCTTGTTATACTGGAAAGGCGAAACATTTTCCTGGCGCTGGCTCGTATTTGGCGGCGCATTCCTGGTGTCGTTCTTAACCGCGCTCTATACCTTCCGCCTGATCGCAAAAGTCTTCCTCGGCGAGGAACGTGAGACCACTAGCCTTACCGTGCACGAGCCGTCCTGGCACATGCGCGGGCCCATCGCGCTGCTGGCGCTGGGTTCGTTTTGGTTCTTTGTCTCCTGGAATCCGCTCAACTACCACGGATGGCTGTACCAACCGGCGAAGGCCGATGAGAACTTCCACTCAGCACTGCTGGTCTTTATTTCCGGGGCGTGGGTATTGATCGCCGGCGCCGTGGCCTACTATATCTTCCGGCAGCCCCGCACGGCACACGTACCGTTGCTGCTCAACAGCTTTTACATCGACAAGCTCTATACACAGACCGTTGCAACCCGCACATACGCCCTGGCGTTGCTCACCGAAAAAATCGACCGCCGCTGGATCGACGGCTTCCTGCATTACGTCGCCTATGGACAGGTAACGCTGGCGCACCTCACGGGCTGGTTCGACCGCGTCATCATCGACGGCACCGTTAATGCCCTGGCCGCGCTGGTCCGTACGGTCGGCAGTTTTACACGCTCATTCCAGGGAGGCAAAATCCAGCTTTATATCTTTTGGTCCGTTCTGGCAATCATTATTTTTCTAATTTGGACACTATTTTAGAATGCAGCCATACCTCCTTTCATTCCTGATCTTCACCCCGCTCGCCGCCGCGCTGGCCGCGGTGTTCATCCCGGCCGGGGCCGTCAAGACGTTCCGGTGGCTGGCGTTGGCGGTCAGTGTGCTGCAAGTGTTTGTGCTGGTACAACTGCTGGCAACCTATCACGCCGGCGGCCTGCAACACGTCGAGCAACAACCCTGGATCGTGCTGAGCCTGGGCTCGTGGGGCGTCTTCCGCGCCGAGTATTTTGTCGGCGTCGACGGGCTCAGCATGCCCCTGGTAGCCCTCTCGGTGTTTGTATTGCTGATCGCCACCATCGCCTCGTGGCAGACCACCCGCCAGGCAAAAGGGTATTACATCCTGTTGCTCATACTCAACGCCGCCATCATCGGCAGCTTTGTCGCGCTCGACTTCCTGCTGTTCTATCTCTTCTTCGAGTTTATGCTGTTGCCGATGTTCTTTCTCATCGCCATCTGGGGCGGACCGAGAAGAGAATATGCGTCTATCAAATTTTTCTTATACACACTGCTTGGGTCCATCCTGATCCTGATCGTTATGATCGGCCTGTACATCAGTGTACACGACCCGTCATCGCCCGGCGGCCTGGTGCACACCTTTAACCTGCTGCACATGGCCGATCCATCCAACATCGTATCGCACGCCATACTCGATCCCCACAACGTGTGGAGGCTCGGGCCGCTCGACGCCCGGCAGTGGGCCTTCCTGCTGCTCTTTCTCGGGTTTGCCATCAAGCTGCCCATGGTGCCACTCCACACCTGGCTGCCCGATGCCCACGTAGAAGCACCCACACCCATGTCCGTACTGCTGGCCGCGTTGCTGCTCAAGATCGGAGGCTACGGCCTGGCACGCATTGCCATGCCCATCTTTCCCGACGCAGCGCTATACTTCAGCAGCTTTGTGGCCATCATGGGCGTGATCTCGATCGTCTATGGCAGCTTCAATGCCATGGCCAGCAAAGACCTCAAGCGGCTCATTGCCTACTCATCTGTGGCACACATGGGCTTTGTACTGCTGGGCCTGGCCGCCGTTACGCCCGAAGGTGTGAACGGCGCCGTGTACCAGATGTTCAGCCATGGCATCATCTCCGCCATGCTCTTCCTCGTGGCCGGTGTGGTATATGACCGCACCCACGACCGCACCATCGCACACTACTCCGGCTTGTCGTCGCGCATGCCGGCATATACCGCCATGGTGCTGGTAGCGTTCTTCGCCTCCCTGGGCTTGCCGGGCTTCTCCGGGTTTATCGCCGAGATCCTGGTATTCCTGGGTGCCTTCAAGTCGGCCAGCACCAACGGACTGCTCCACGAAAGCCTGGCCATCATTGCCACGTCCGGCCTGGTGTTCGGTGCGGCCTATTACCTGTGGACGCTGCAACGCATGTTCTTTGGTCCGTTCGACCTGAAAGGCGGGATCCAGCCGACCCAGATCACCGACCTCACCGTGCGGGAATATATACAGCTGGTGCCCCTCGCGCTAGCCGCGCTGGCATTCGGGGTGTGGCCGCAGCCCGTGCTGGACATCATCGATCCCTTTGCACAGCAATTTTGTGAGCACGTGCTCACCGTCGGCAAAAGCGTAACCTTTAAACCGTAAGCCAGTGGAACGCGACCTGTCAGAAACGATCGCACTGGTTCGGAGTAGCCTGCACGCATTCGTGCCCGAGCTCATCCTGTCGCTGGGCATCCTGCTGGTGTTGCTGGCAGGCCTGCTCAACCGCCGCCGCGGCAGATTGACTCTCATGGTCTTCGGCACGATCGTGCTCAGCCTGGTAACCCTGCCGCACCATGCGGCGCCCTTTGGCCACACATTATTCGGCGGTATGGTCCGCAGCGACAACTTCTCCGCCTACCTGCGCGCGCTGATCGATGTAGGGGGGGTGCTGACACTCGTCATGGCCTGGCGCGACACCCGCACCACCGAACGCCTTTCAGAATATTATTCGCTCCTGCTCGCCGTCATTCTCGGAGCACACCTGCTGGTCATGAGCCAGAATCTGCTCATGGTGTTCCTGTCGCTGGAAATCATGTCCCTCTGCTCGTATGTGCTCGCGGGGTTTTCGTTTACCCGCCAGGGCGCGGAGGGAAGCCTGAAATATTTTCTGTTTGGGGCGGTAGCATCGGCGGTCATGCTGTACGGCCTGTCGCTGCTGTACGGGTTTACCGGCACGCTCGATTTTTCTTCCGGAACATTCTCGGCCGCGCTGCAACAGCAGCAAACGCCCCTCGTCTTTGTTGCCGGCCTCATGGTCCTGGCCGGTTTTTTATACAAACTGGCGGCCGCCCCCGCGCACCCCTGGGCACCCGATGTGTATGAAGGAGCCCCCATGCCGGTGGTCGCGTTCTTTTCCGTCGTGCCCAAACTGGCGGCGATCGGCGCGTTGCTGAAATTTGTGCTCGTGCTGAACGCGTTCGGACAGTCCACCTTCGACTGGCAGGCCGTCCTGGCCGTCGTAGCGATCATCACCCTGACGGTCGGAAATTTCTCGGCACTGTGGCAAAAAAATCCCAAACGCCTCATGGCGTATTCTTCCATCGCACAATCGGGTTTTTTATTGGTGGGCGTCGTCGCCTTTCTGCCGCAAGGCATGCAGTTTATGCTGTTCTACGCCACCGTGTATGTCGTCATGAATTTCCTGGTCTTTATATACCTACAGGGTTTTGAAAATATAGGATTGGAAACGATTGCATCGTACCAGGGCCTTGGCCGCCAAAGGGTGTGGCCCATGGTGTTCCTGCTGGTGGGCCTGGTGGCACTGACCGGATTGCCGCCCACGGCCGGTTTTACCGGCAAACTTTTTATTTTTTCTGCATTGTGGGAAGCATACGCCCTTTCGGGCAAGCCAGTGCTGCTGTGGCTGCTCGTCATAGGTTTGCTGAATACGGTGGTTTCGCTCTTTTATTATCTGCGCATACCCTATTTCGCCTTTATAAAAAATGGCGAATCGCCCACTTCCACAAATAACCTCACATTCGAAAATCTTTTTGGCCTGTTGTTGGTTTTACTGCTACTCGTCCTCTTCTTCAGCCCGGGACTGTTGATGGGATGGATTAATAAAATTACCTTTGTGATCCGTTAACGGTTATTCGTTGTCCGTGTGCTTGCAGGCGAATTGCCGGGTGTGCGAAAACGGTTACAACGAACGGCTGACGACGGGTCGTCTAACGAGACTAACGGACCAACATGAGTGACCAGATCCTGCACGAGTGCGGCATTGCAATGATCCGCCTGCGTAAGCCCCTTTCGTACTACATCGAGAAGTACGGACCCACTTACGCGATGAACAAGATGTATATCCTGATGGAGAAGCAGCACAACCGCGGACAGGATGGCGCAGGGATCGCCAACATCAAGTTAGACATCGAACCCGGACACCGTTACATTAGCCGCTATCGTTCCATCAAAGCCCAACCCGTAGCCCACCTCTTCAAAAAGATCAGCAAAAAATACAAACGCGCCCAGAAAGAAGGCAAAGCACGTTTCCGCGACGAGCAATGGCTCAAGGAAAATGTTGCCTTTACCGGCGAGCTGTGGCTGGGCCACTTGCGCTACGGTACGCACGGCGTCAACAGCATTGAAAACGTGCACCCCTTCCTGCGTCAGAACAACTGGCGCAGCCGGAACCTGGTCATGGCAGGCAACTTCAACATGACCAACGTAGAAGAGCTCTTTGATCTGCTGGTCGCCCTGGGGCAACACCCGAAAGAAAAAGTAGACACCGTTACGGTGATGGAAAAGATCGGCCACTTCCTGGACGAAGAGGTACAGGCGCTTTTCGAAAAATACAAAGACAAATTCTCCAATCGCGAGGTATCCGATATCATCGAGACCGAGCTCGACCTGCACCGCGTCCTGAAACGCGCCTGCAAAGACTTCGACGGCGGGTATACCATGGCCGGCATGACCGGCTCCGGCTCGGCATTCGTCACACGCGACCCCAACGGCATCCGCCCGGCATACTACTATGCCGACGACGAAGTAGTGGTAGTAGCCTCGGAAAAGCCGGCCATCAAAACGGCCTTCAACATTGACTACAGCCAGATCGAAGAAGTAAAACCGGGACACGCCCTCATCATCAACAAGAGTGGCGAGTACGGCCAGTATCAGATCACGCAGCCCGGCGAAAAAACATCGTGCAGCTTCGAACGCATCTACTTCTCACGCGGCAACGACCCCGACATCTATCGCGAGCGCAAGCAGCTCGGCCGCCTGCTCGTACCGCAGGTGCTGAAGGCGATCAACTTCGACCTGCGCAACACCGTATTCTCCTACATACCCAACACCGCCGAGACGGCGTTCTTCGGTATGATGGAAGGCATTGAAGAATACCTCATCAAGAAACAGAAAGAAGTCGTGATCGACGGCAAACCCTCCGTCGATTCACTGGAAGATATACTCACGCTGCGCCCCCGCGTCGAAAAGCTTGTGCTGAAAGATGTAAAGCTGCGCACGTTCATTACCGACGACGAGCACCGCGACGAAATGGTGTCGCACGTATACGACACGACCTACGAGGTGATCCGCAAAGGCATCGACACCGTGGTGGTCATCGACGACTCGATCGTACGCGGCACGACGCTGGAGAAGAGCATTTTGAAAATGCTCGACCGCATCGGTCCGAAAAAGATCGTGGTGGTCTCATCCGCCCCGCAGATCCGTTTCCCCGACTGCTACGGCATCGACATGAGCAAGATGGGCGAGTTCGTCGCATTCCGCGCCATGCGCGCCTTGCTGCAGGATCAGGGCAAAGACTACATGCTCGGCGAAGTATATGAAAAATGTACCCGTGCCCGCGGGCACGAACGTCAGCAGAACTACGTCAAGCAGCTGTACGAACAATTTACCGACGACGAGATCTCGGCAAAAGTGACAGAGATCTGTCGCCCGGCGGATATGAATGCCGAGCTGGAGATCATCTTCCAGACGGTAGATAATTTACACAAGGCCATACCGCTTCACAAAGGCGACTGGTATTTTACCGGCGATTATCCAACCCCCGGCGGTATGAAAGTGGTGAACCGCTCGTACGTAAACTACATGGAAGGCAAGCTCGTGCGCGCCTACTAAGCGGACACACGCATATAACAAAAAGCCACGCATGCATCGCATGTGTGGCTTTTCTTTTGCAAGGCAGAATTATATACCGGTGTGTGCAGATAACGCAAAATAAAAAGCCCCCGGGAACCACCCCGGGGGCTAAACCAAACCCCTCTAACCAACTTCACATCCCGACCGTAGTCGGGATCACCAATCCTTAAACCTGTCTATATAACGATGTGGATACATCTTTTAGTTCCCAGCCTGTACGAATTTATACAGGCATCAGCTCGCCGTTCTCGAATACAAACTCAACGCCGTTCTTCAGGTCGATGAAGATCACCGAGTCCTTGTGAACTTTGCCGGCAAGAATCTGCTTCGACAGCTCGTTCAATAGCTCACGCTGTAACACGCGCTTCAGCGGACGAGCACCGTACTGCGGGTCGAAGCCCAGGTGCGCCAGGCGGTCGCGCGCGGCATCCGAGATCTCGATGCGAACACCGGCTTCTTCCAGGCGCTTGCGCACCAGGTCCACCTGTATATCTACGATCTTGCGGATGTCTTGTTGTCCCAGCGGACGGAACATGATGATCTCGTCGATACGGTTCACAAACTCCGGTCGCACAGACTTCTTCAACAGGCTCAACACCTCTTCCTTCGTCTCTTCCAGCACATCGAAGAAGTTCGTGTCGTTGATCTTCTCGAAGTTCTCCTGGATGATCTGCGAGCCGATGTTGGTCGTCATGATAATGATCGTGTTCTTAAAGTTCGCCACACGCCCCTTGTTGTCCGTCAGGCGACCATCGTCCAGCACCTGCAGCAGAATGTTAAATACATCCGGATGTGCCTTCTCGATCTCGTCCAGCAGGATGACCGAGTATGGCTTTCTGCGCACGGCCTCCGTTAACTGGCCGCCCTCATCGTATCCTACATAGCCGGGAGGCGCGCCGATCAGACGGCTTACGCTGTGACGCTCCTGGTACTCGCTCATGTCGATGCGCACCATGGCGTTCTCGTCGTTGAAGAGATAGTCGGCCAGCGCCTTTGAAAGCTCCGTCTTACCGACACCGGTCGTACCCATAAAGATGAACGAACCGATGGGGCGCTTCGGATCTTGCAGACCGGCACGGCTTCTGCGCACCGCGTCGCTCAGGGCGCGGATCGCTTCTTCCTGCCCGGCTACACGCCGGCTCAGCTCTTCTTCCAGTTGCAGCAGCTTCTCGCGGTCGCTCTGCAACATCTTCGACACTGGTATACCCGTCCACTTCGCTACGACCTCGGCAATATCTTCGCTGTCTACTTCTTCCTTCAACAGCGACTTCTCGCCCTGCATCTCTTTCATCTTCTGCTGGTATTCATTCAGGCGTTTCTCCGACTCGGTAATTTTACCGTAGCGGATCTCCGCCACCTTGCCGTAATCACCGGCCTTCTCGGCCTGCTCGGCTTCGAACTTCAGCTTGTCGATATCTTCTTTTGCTTTCTGAATGCCATGCACGACTTCCTTCTCACTTTCCCATTTCGCCTTGAGCGAATTGCGTTGCTCTGAAAGCTCAGCGATGTCTTTGCTCAGAATCGCTTCCTTGTCTTTGTCCTTCTCCCGACGGATCGCCTCGCGCTCGATCTCGAGCTGCATGATCTTACGGTTCAGCTCGTCCAGCTCTTCCGGCAGCGAGTCCATTTCCAGGCGCAGCTTCGCCGCCGCCTCGTCCATCAGGTCGATGGCCTTGTCGGGCAGAAAGCGGTCGCTGATATAGCGGCTCGACAATTCAACCGAAGCGATCACCGCGTCGTCTTTGATCCGCACGCCGTGATGTAGCTCATATTTATCTTTTATACCGCGCAGGATCGAGATCGAATCTTCTACCGAAGGTTCGTCCACCATCACAGACTGGAAGCGACGTTCCAGCGCTTTGTCCTTCTCGATATATTTTTGATACTCTTTCAGTGTCGTCGCACCGATCGCATGCAGCTCGCCGCGGGCCAATGCAGGCTTCAGCAAGTTGGCGGCATCCATGGCGCCTTCGCCACCACCGCCCGCACCGATCAGGGTGTGGATCTCGTCAATAAAGAGAATGATCTGACCGTTTGAATCGGTCACCTCTTTAATGACGGCCTTGAGGCGTTCCTCAAATTCGCCTTTATACTTTGCACCCGCCACGAGCAAGCCCATGTCCAACGACACGAGGATCTTGTCGCGCAGGTTCTCCGGCACGTCACCGTCTACAATGCGTTGCGCCATGCCTTCGACGATCGCCGTTTTACCGACACCGGGCTCGCCCAGTAAGATCGGGTTGTTCTTCGTACGACGCGACAGGATCTGCAATACGCGGCGGATCTCTTCGTCGCGGCCGATGACCGGGTCGATCTTCCCTTGCTTGGCCAGGTCGTTCAGGTTCTTGGAGTAGCGCTCCAGTGATTTATATTTTGCTTCGGCGTTTTGATCCGTTACGGTATTGCCACCGCGCAGCTCTTTAATGGCCTTGATCAGGCCGCTCCGGTCAAAGCCCGTATCTTTCATAAGCGATGCCACCTTGTCTTTGGTGTCCAGCAAGGCCAGCAGCAAGTGCTCGACGGCTACATATTCGTCTTTAAATTCGCGCAGCTCCTTCTGTGCATTCTGCAACACCGTGTTGGTGGCCGACGACAGGTAAGGTTGCTGACCCGACACACGCGGGTAACCCTGGATGATCTCATCCAGCCGGTTTTCCAGGATAGTACCGTTAATGTTGAGCTTCTTAAACAAATAGCCCGAAACATTCTCGTCCGTCTCCAGGATCGCCTTCAGCACGTGCCCCGGCTCGATCGCTTGCTGCTGGTTGCCCATCGCAATCTCGGCCGACTTCTGCAGCGCCTCTTGAGATTTTATCGTGAATTTGTCAAAGTTCATAATACTGTTTTTCCTCGGGCATGGATAATCAAATCACACTCCATTTCAAATTTGAACGGATTTCATGCACTTATGGCAGAAAATTGGAGGTAAAGGGGAATAAAAAGGACAGAATGACCGATGTGCAGCCATTCTTTATTTCACACATACTTTAATGGGTGTGGCATCTTCCAGCGTACCGAACCACACCAGGCCGTACTCCTTATAGGTACCGATGCCGATGGCTTTCCAGGTCAGCTGGCTCCATGTGTCGCTGTTGATGATCAGCGGGTTGTGGCCGGGGCTTTTTTTCCAGCCTTCCAGGGCCTCGTCGGCTTTGGCGCCGGCGGAGCCGTAGTAGGCGATCTCGTACCCCTCGGACTCGTAGCCGGCAATCTCCTTGGGCTTGTCCCACATGCACTGCGCCTGGGCGTGGTCGCTGGTGTAGCAGCACGACGACCACTTGCCCTTTTCCGACCAGCTGTGCGGGTTACATTTATTGGTGGGGTCGAAGGTGTAGTTGTCCGCCAGGTCGCGGGCGTGGGTCTGGGCAACCCGCGTCAGCTTGGCCGAGAGCGGGATCGGGGGAAGGCCCTTCGTTTTCCGGTAGGCCATGATCAGGTCGTACAACTTTTTTTCCTCGCCCGAAAGGCAGATTTCGGGTGTGGACGGACGTTCCGCGGGGGTGTGTGCCTGAAAGAGAAAAAACAGTGGCAGAATGCAAAAAAAGGCTTTCATAGTTTACTTTCTAGAGAAACGAATGAACACAAAATATCTTCATTTCTGTACTTAATTTTTTAATTTTCCGCGCCCAAATCAAAGGCAGGTCATACGTGAGGACGTGCACACGTACACACCTCAATCACAAACACGCGTAACCAATAAACAATATAGTAAAATGAGCGATCAGAAAATCAGCATCAGCAACGGCAAACTCAATGTGCCCGATAATCCGACGATTCCTTTTATCGAAGGTGACGGTACCGGGGTAGACATCTGGCCGGCATCCAAGTACGTATTCGATAAAGCAGTTGAGAAAGCTTACAACGGCAAACGTAAAATCAACTGGAAGGAGACCCTGGCCGGTGAGAAAGCCTTCAACCAAACCGGCAACTGGCTGCCGGACGAAACGCTGACGATTTTCCGCGAATACCTGGTGGGCATCAAAGGCCCCCTGACAACGCCCGTAGGCGGCGGCATCCGCTCCCTGAACGTGGCCCTGCGCCAGGAGCTCGACCTCTACGCCTGCGTACGGCCCGTACGGTGGTTCAAAGGTGTACCCTCACCGGTAAAAGAACCCCACAAAACCGACATGGTGATCTTCCGGGAAAACACGGAGGATATCTATGCCGGCATCGAGTTCCAGGAAGGTTCTGAAGACGCGAAGAAATTCCTGAAGCTCTTCGAAGACAACTATTCGAAGCTGTATAAGAAGATCCGCTTCCCGCAAACATCGGGTATCGGCATCAAGCCCGTATCGAAAGAAGGCACAGAGCGTTTGGTACGTTCGGCCATTGAGTATGCCATCGCCCAGAAGAAGCCTAGCGTAACCCTGGTGCACAAAGGTAACATCATGAAATTCACCGAAGGTGGTTTCCGCGACTGGGGATATGCCCTGGCGAAAAGCGAGTTCGGTGCAAAAGACCTCGACGGCGGCCCCTGGCAGGTCATTGAAAAAGACGGCCACAAGATCGTCATCAAAGACGCCATCGCCGACGCCTTCCTGCAACAGATCCTGCTGCGTCCCGACGAATATTCAGTAGTAGCCACGTTGAACCTCAACGGCGACTATATCTCCGACGCCCTCGCAGCCATCGTAGGCGGTATCGGTATCGCCCCGGGCGGTAACGTAAACTACAAAACCGGCCACGCCATCTTCGAAGCGACCCACGGCACAGCACCCAAGTACGCCGGCCAGGACAAAGTGAACCCCGGTTCCGTCATCCTGTCGGGCGTTATGATGCTCGAATACATGGGCTGGCAGGAAGCTGCCGACCTGATCATCAAAGGTCTCGAAGGCGCGATCAACAGCAAAAAAGTAACGTACGACTTCCACCGTCTGATGGAAGGCGCCACGCTGCTGAAATGCTCGGAGTTCGGCCAGGAAGTGGTGAAGAACTTCTAGGAATAGAAACACGATAAGTAAAAAGCCGGTTTGTGACCGGCTTTTTTATTTTTATAGTATATAGCATCGACAGGCCGCCTTAACAGTACCAATCATCTTTATAGTATGCTTCAACGTCGAATCATCAAAAAAATGATCCTTGTTTTGGGATGCACGGCGGGCACCGTATTGCTGGGAGGCAGTGCATTTTTGTACAGCAAGTTTCATATCATGCCCTACGACCGGGCATGGTTCCTATCCTACAAGATGGACACCATAGACGTCCACCACACTAACTGGGCCTGCGACTGCGCCGACTTCACCTTTCACAGAACACCCCCGGCAGATGCCGACACAATCCCCGATGCCGACTTCTTCTTTATCGAACCCTCCGATCCATCCTTAGGAGTACGTGAAGCATTCTACGACTCAGGCTACTTTAACCAATACATCCGGCTGACGGGCCGCTTCTATACCGACCTCGGCATCTCGCGATCCTACGAATTAAAGACACCGGAAAAGCCAGAACACGCGCGTGTATTCCGGTATGATAAGATTGAATACGTAGACAAATAATATTTCGGGTGCAGAGTATATCCTCTTGCCTTTAAGGAATGGAGGAAAGCTAGGAATTGCGAGGATTTTATTCTAGCTGAGCATGGAAATTAGTCTGTAGATCGCCCATGCTGTCATAATCAAGCCACCCACCTGGAAGAGGGTCGTCCACTTGGTATAAAAGCGATCACGGGCAGCATCAGAGGCAAATGGTGGAACGTAGATTTTGAATCCGATGAGTGTCATGAGCGACCCTATAATGAGATTAACAATAATGGGATACCATTGTACCATATCTTTTATTTGATTATAACTGGAACGCAATTGCAATTTTACGCAAAAAGTAGATATGTATAAAATCCGCTACAGCATTCACGTCATCGGCTTCGTTGTTGTAATGATTTGTATTTTTGCTGTATGAGACTAAAAATAACTGCGTCCGTCCTGTTCGCTGTAGCGCTACTGACTGCCTGCACCCGTGCACCGGTTTCCCAGGAGGTTCCGTCCACGCCTGCCGCCGACTCCGTTGCGCCCGCCAGCGCCCCCGATAGCCGGTCTTACTTCAAGCGCCAGATAGACCTGCTGGACAGCGTCAGCCTGGCCGGCTATTTCGATCGACAAGGTGATATGCTCGACAGTGTCAACAAGAATATCTACCGGGCACTGGAAGGATTGACAAAGGATGACGCCTATCAGCATGCATCGTTGGGAGAGAAGGACGGCATATCGTACCTGCTATCCGACGACCAAAGGCTCTGCCTGGTTTCGTGGGACACCCGCCTGGGCGGGACCATGATCGACTTTGAGACCGTAGCCATTTATAAGACGGCCGCCGGTACCAAGATCCGGTATCTGGGCGAGGTCGATCCGGAAACATCCGGGCATACCAGTTCACAGACTTATTTTACGAAGCTCTATGCCCTGACGGACATCGATAGCGTTACGACCTATTACGCCTATGGCGTGGGGCAGGCTTCGACGCTACTACCATGGCGCACCCTGCAGGCGTTCCGGGTCGGTGAGGATCTCGACGATACCCTGCCCACCTTCGACGACCGCGAGAACAGCTTCAGCTACGATCTGTCGAAGTTTGATGACAACGATGACATCGCCGACGTTATCTTTGCCGCCAACCCCCGCGACATCCAGGTGCCCGACATCGAAGACGAAGTATCCACCGGCCAATACACACGCTACCGTTTCGCCGACGGCATGTACCGGCGCGTTGAGTAAAGAACACCTAACACGGAAAGTATGACCAATAAAATTCTCCTGACGATCGTTATAATCTTCCTGGTCTGTGCGCTCATAGACCGGCTGTTATCATCCCCTATTGAATTCACATTCGACAACGTCCTGTTCCCCAGCCTGGCGCTGTATACAGGTCTTCTGATAATGCTGATCAATGGGACATTTGTGACCCGGCGCTATTCTACAATAGCCCGGGCAGCTATTGCGGCATACATGCTGGGCATTGTATTTAAAATCATGCACCTGTTAGGAGCAGACCAGATCCTGATCACCTCGTTCGCCTTGTTAATCGTTTTGTATTCCATCCACTTCGTTGCCAAGCGCCCCAAGAACGTACTGGACTATCTGAAAATGCTGACGGTGATCTCTTTTGCATCGACTCCGCTGAGAATGTTGCACCTGGTGTCAGGCGAAACCCGGTATACGTTGGATTTACTCCATACGATAATCTTCTGGATCACATTCCTGGTGTTCCTGATAGTGGAGGGAAAAAAGCTCTGGGCGAAGAAAGTATCAACGCCCTAAGCATGCTTAAAAGAAAGGCGTGAAGCTATTCACGTTCAATACCTCCTTCATTGCCGCTTCCGCCTGCTTGTTTACATAGCGGTAAGCAAAAGGCCCCATGCTGACCCGCTTCAACCCCCAGGACGCCAGCACATCAAAAGCCGGCAGCCCGGGCATACACATCACGCTGACCGGCAACTTCGTCGTGCTCGTCACGGTGCGAATATCTTTTTCCTCGGTCATACAAGGGACAAACAAGCCATGCACACCGGTCTGTTCGTAGAGCCTGGCCCGGGTCGTGGTTTCTTCCAATGCTGTTTCCAGGCCGAGGATAAAACCATCTGTGCGAGTATTGATGAAGAGCTTGATATTTTGCTG
This sequence comes from Dawidia soli, assembly GCF_018598185.1. Taxonomy (GTDB): domain Bacteria; phylum Bacteroidota; class Bacteroidia; order Cytophagales; family Cyclobacteriaceae; genus Ohtaekwangia; species Ohtaekwangia soli. The sequence goes on along the minus strand of NZ_JAHESC010000019.1, from coordinate 61,906 downwards.
CGCCATTTTATTGGTGATGGCCGACAGCTGTTTCTGAAACTCTTCGGCGGGTCGGAGTGTCGCGGTGTTCGGCAGGGTATCCTCGATGTTGATGCCGGCCACGCCGGCGTCGTGGAGCTTCTTGATATTCTCGACGATGCCGTCTGCCGTCCGGGCATAGCCGGCCTCCAGGTCGACCGTTACCGGGATCTTGACGACTTCCGCGGTGCGTCGTGCCAGCCGCAGCAGGTCATCGAATGAAACGTTCTCGCCATCATCGTATCCCAACACCTGCGCTACGGCGTGGCTGGACGTACCCACCGCCGCATAACCGCTTTGTTCGAATAGCCGGGCGCTGTGTACGTCCCAGGTATTGCCCAGTATAAGAGGTTTTTCGTTTTGGTGTAGCTGGCGGAAGGATTCAAAAGCGCTCATAGGATGGATTGTTTTTGTTTCGTAAATCAGTATACACGCAAAGGAAAAAGTAAACGTTGCATTTGTATTGTAAAAATGCGAACAAACTGATTTTTTATCGTCGTCCATCGCATACGTATAGGTCTGAACGTCGACCTTGTCCGCATCCCTTTTCGCGGGGGTATAAACATATGTGACCTTCGGTGTCTGATGAGATGTTTGGGTGTTCGCAGCAGCGGTGGGTTCTTCCGGTGCGTTGCGTTCTACGGGTTCGGCTCCGGGAAGATCATTCACGTTGGACGTCTCTTTACCGGGCAAGATATCTTCTGTCAAACCGTCCCTCCCGCGTAATGCCAGGATCTTGGCGGCGCCGTAACGCTTCACTTCCTGGATTTTTCCGTTCTCCCGAAAGGCGCCGTACTCGATGCCGACCGATAACATCAGCGTCCATCGTTCGTCCGGCGGCAAAGCATCTGTTGCTATCGTCAGCGTACTCGCCGGCATACCCTCCAGCGAAGGGAACCACTCCGTGGATACTTCCCGCGAGTAAAATTTCGGAGAGTACCAGGCTGGCGGTAAATATTCTTTTTTCTGTATATTGAATATCATGTCCGGCACAATGCCCAATGTTACCACGACGCGGAACATGGCATGACTGTTTTGCGGAAAATAGTTGATGCTTCGCTGCAGCGCGGGGATATCCACCTGCGCGGTGCGTGTGGCGCGATCGATCGTGTAGTATAAAGGGTTGCGTATGACCGAATCGAATGTGGGATTGATTTCATTCAGTGGAAACCCCTCGAGGATGCGCGCATGTTCGGAGAGTATAATGTTGCGTTTTCCCCACTCGCCGGTACCGTCTTGTAATTGTACCTGGCGCATCAGGCTGTTGATGTCGCTGCCGAAGTTATAGTCCGAGAGGTTGCGCAGCTGGTGCAACGCCAGGCGTACGTGGCGGCCCATGCGTGAGCAGCCGCCAAATTCAGACATCGTACGGCGAACGTTGGCGAAATTTTCGCTTTTGTGGATGTGTTCCGGTCGGGGACCGCCCTTGCGGCGCACAATGATCTTATCAAAACCACGCATGCGATACGCACTCAGGTCGGCCAGTTTACCGGTGAAAGTGATTCCTTCGAGAAAGGGCATAACAATGTAAATTGTGTGAAACGAATGATTTAACCTACAACAGCCGCCGGGTCATAACGGATGTATAAAACGAATATACAAAGGTGGAGCTAACAGCCTATAATATGGATAGTTTAAATTTTAAGGAAAAATTTATTACCAGCAGATATTCAATACCTTATATAGTATTGGATATCTATTGATATAAACTTACTGAACTATTGAATATCTATTCAATATTCTGGCTTATACTAGAGCTTATACCAGAGTTTTCTGGTTCGGGTGGAAGGGGAACACATTGGCTAGGGCATCGTGTGGCGGACTGGGCGTTGGGAATGTCATGCGCTCGCGCGTAAGGCGGCGGTAGAAAGAGAATGATCGGTCGAAATCGGCCGGCCCGACGCCGAGGAACTTAAAGCCGAATCACCGACACACTTTAAAAAAGTTACCGGGACTTTTTTCAACTCCTCGCCCTTGGAAATATGTGCGTGGAAGCTTCTCGGCCAAATCGAGGCTGTTTGCGTAAACGATCATCGATAATAAGTGTGAGGTGCGTCTTACAAAGGGCGAAGCGGGCCGATTCATACAATTATCTTCTCCGAATGTTCAATGATTTGTATAGTCCGGAAAGCTTCCAATTATTTATATTTAAAGATATCTAAAAGGTAGGCGGCTATTCGCTGATGTACCTACATATTAATATTGTGCTTGCGCCGTACGTCATTCTCGTGACGAAAGATATAGATCCCGCGTACAAATTATAACCCTTACAAATATGAAAAAAGGATTACTAACCGCGATCGCATGGGTATGCGTATCGTTTTTAAATCATGCTCTGGCACAGCAGAAGCGTACGGTACACCTGGTGGGATTTACCAATGAAAAAAACGATGCCGCGGTATATTGGAAGGATGGTGTCCTGACGGCACTTCCGGTCGACGCTGGTTTCTCCAAGTCCAAAGCGCATGGCATTTGTGTCAACGGCGGTGACGTGCACATTGTAGGATTTCAAAGTAACGGCAGCGAACCAACGGTGCGTTATTGGAAGAACGCGATCCCGGCATCGATCACATCAAACGGTGCCTTTCTGGAAGATGTAGCCGTGGCGGGCAGTGATGTATACATCGTCGGTAAGGAGTACGATAAAAAGGGCAATCGCTTTGCACAGTATTGGAAGAACGGCCAGCCGTCTACGTTAAACAAGAAGAAGACCGGTGAGATCTACGGACTGACCGTAGCCGGCAGCGATGTGTATATCATCGGAACGGAGAAGGCATCGGAGAAAAACAAGTATAACTATTACACTACCGTTATTACGTATTGGAAGAATGGTGTTCCTACCTCGGTGTCGAGTGGTGAAACGGACGCCGTGGGATACGATGTATTTGTATCCGGAAATGATGTTTATGTCGCCGGTACGGAGCGCAGCCCGGCGATCGACGCGGCCAAGTACTGGAAGAACGGCACGGCGGTGATGCTGACCGACGGCAAGAAAGATGCCAGCGCGAAAGGTATCTGCGTATCGGGCAACGACGTGTATGTGGTAGGCTATACCACGCCGGAGGCAAAGTATACCGCTACGCTGTGGAAAAACGGTGTGGCGACGGAGCTTGCCCCTCGTACCGTGTCGTCGGCTGCGCAGAAGGTGGTCGTGGTAGACGGCGATGTATATGTGGCCGGCTATGAAGTGGTGAATTCGAAACCCGTGGCGCGGTGCTGGAAGAACGGCGTACCGATGGAGATAGACGGCGGCAACGGTTCTATGGCCATGGCATTGTTTGTGGAGTAAAAAATGACGTGATAAGGATATAGAAAAAGGCCCCGGATCCGGGGCTTTTTTGTTTTAGAGAGCTCAGCGTTCTGATGGTGAGGGCAAGGATGACGGAACCTTGTTGCGATGTGTTTTTACGATTTGAATATTGTAGATTAACAACTTTCAATATTTTTGAGAAGGAGACGTCGTGGATATTTGAGCCCGACGGAGGCTATTTCCTGGATGGAGGCTATTTAAACAAATTGGGATTTAGTTATGAACGCATCAGACATCATATTTTATACCGACCCGAAAGGTCATGTGCGGGTAGAGGTTTATTACGAAGACGAGACTTTTTGGCTGTCGCAAAAGCGATTGGCGGAATTGTTTGATGTTGAAATCCAGACAATTAACTACCATCTCAAGGAAATTTTCAAAACCGGCGAGCTGGAAGAAGAGCCAACTATTCGAAAAATTCGAATAGTTCAAACGGAGGGGAACAGGCAGGTTTCGCGGGAAGTCGACTTTTACAACCTGGATGCAGTAATAGCCGTGGGTTACCGGGTAAACAGCCTCCAAGCGACGCAATTCCGTATTTGGGCAACCAAGACGCTGCGGGAATATATCATCAAAGGCTTTGTACTGGACGATGAGCGACTGAAGCAAGGGCAGCGGTTTGGCAAAGATTACTTTGACGAATTACTGGAGCGCATCCGCGAGATCCGGGCCAGTGAGCGGCGCTTTTATCAGAAGATAACCGACATCTACGCGCAATGCAGCATTGACTACGATGCGAAAGCCGATACAACACGCCGCTTTTACAAGGCGGTACAGAATAAATTACACTGGGCCATTACCGGGCAAACGGCAGCGGAGCTGATTGCGCAGCGTGCCAATACTTCCAAACCGAATATGGGGTTGACCACCTGGAAAAATGCACCGGATGGTAAGATCCAGAAGACGGATGTTACCGTAGCGAAAAACTACCTGGACGAACGGGAAATCCGCGAGCTGAACCGTGTCGTAACAATGTATCTGGACTATGCGGAAAATCAGGCGGCCCGGCAGATACCGATGAAGATGACCGATTGGATCACTAAACTGGATGCCTTCCTGCAGTTCAATGAATATGAATTGTTAAAGGATGGCGGACGTATATCCCATGCGATAGCGCAGGAACTGGCTGTCAAAGCCTTTGATGAGTACCGGGTGATCCAGGATCGTAACTATGAAAGTGATTTCGACCGTGAATTGAAGGGGCTTAAAAAGCAAGCCCCTTAGAAATTCAACATCTTAATCGCGGTGAGGGCGGCCTCTTCGCCTTTGTTGCCGTGTTTGCCGCCGGCGCGGTCGAAGGCTTGTTGTTTGTCGAGCGTTGTCAGCACACCGAAGATGACGGGCTTGCGGGTCTTGATGTTTACCTCGGTGATGCCGTAAGCAACGGCCTGGCAGATGTAATCGAAGTGCGGGGTCTCGCCCTGGATGACGCAGCCCAGGCAGAGCACGGCGTCGATGTTCTTTTCTTCAGCTTGCCAGAGGGCGCCGAGGGTAAGCTCGAAAGTGCCGGGCACGTTCTTGCGGATGATATCCTTTTTCTTAACGCCGTGGCTGAGCAACGACTCCACGGCGCCGCTATAGAGCGCTTCGGTGATTTCTGAGTTCCATTCCGCCACGACGATGGCGAATTTCTTTTTCGAGAGGTCTACACTGCTTTCTACACTTCCTGATGTTAATGAACCGGCCATCTGCAGGGTGGGGGTTAGGGTATAAATAAAAAAAGGATAGAAAATTCTATCCTTTCAAAAGTACGGTAAAATACCTTAGGAATTGGGCTCCAGTCTCGCGCGGAATTTGCGGGCGTTCTGGAACTCGGACGACTCCCAGTACTGATTAATGATCTTATCATACACCTCCCGGGCCTTGTCGTTCTGGTTTGCCTTCTCGTAGGCGAGGGCTTCCTTCATGAGGTAGGTGGGAGAGAAATATTTGTTCTCTTTGTAGTTGGCGGCCTTGTTGTAGAATTTGGCGGCGTCGTCATATTTTTCTTCTTCCATGTACGTGTCGCCGATGAGGCTGTACGCACGGGCCTGTACCAGCAGGTCGTTTGAGCTGAAGTCTTCCAGGTGGAGACGCGACAGCGCGAACTTACCTTGTTTGAGGTAGGCTACGCCGGCGTAGAAGTTGGCCAGCTTGGCCGCGTCGGTCATGGCGTAGTCGTCGATGATGGCTTTGAAGCCAAGGGCGTTGCCGTCGCCGTTCAGGGCCAGGTTGAGGCTGTCCTGCTCGAAATAATACACCGCCTGGAACATTTCGCGCTGGGCTTCTTCGTCTTGTCCGTTTTTCCAGTATTGGAAGCCAAAGTACCCGCCTACTGCCAGGAGCAGCACGACGGCGATTCCGATGAAGAGTTTGGAATTGTTCTCAACCCAGCTTTCGGCCCCCTCCAGTGTTTCCCGGATCGCTTCCGGATTTTCCAGCAGTTCGTGCTTGTGTTCTGTTTTCTTAGCCATTGTATTCTATATAAAAGCCCTCCTGGGGTCAGGAGGGCTGCAAAACTACAAATTAGATCATATTAAACAAAAGCCTGGCCTTAGTCCAGTACAAACGGGTAGTCCTGTTGTACGTAAACGTCGGTCAGTGCTTCAGAAGGATCGGGGAACTTCGATTCTTCCGCGAATTTCACGCTTTCTTCGACCGTTTGGACGATTTTGGTATCGATGTCCTCCAGGTCCTTTTCCGTCGCAAATTTCTTTTCGAGGATGGTTTTGCGTACCGCTTCGATCGGATCGCGTTGTTTGTATTGTTCTACCTCTTCTTTGCTGCGGTATTTCTGCGGGTCGGACATGGAGTGTCCTTTGTAGCGGTAGGTTCTGAACTCCAGCAGGGTAGGGCCTTCACCGGCGCGGGCACGCTCGGCGGCGTTGGCCACGGCGATGTGTACGGCTTCTACGTCCATGGCATTGACCGGTTCGGCGGGCATGTCATAGGCTTCGGCCAGGGTGTACAGCTCGTGTACGTTCGATGTGCGCTCTACGGAAGTACCCATGGCGTAGCCATTGTTTTCGATACAGAAGATAACGGGCAGTTTCCAGAGCATAGCCAGGTTGAGGGCCTCGTGGAAGGCACCCTGACGCACGGCGCCGTCGCCCATGTATGTGATGCAGAGGTTGCCGGTCTTATTATATTTTTCGGCGAAGGCGATGCCGGCGCCCATGGGCACTTGCGCGCCTACGATGCCGTGACCCCCTACGAAGCCGACAGATTTGTCAAAAATGTGCATGGAACCGCCTTTACCTTTGGTTGTGCCGGTCTCTTTGCCGTACAGCTCGGCCATGATAGCCTTCGGGTCGGTGCCCAGTGCCAGGGGATGGCCGTGGTCGCGGTAAGCGGTGATCCACTTATCGCCTTTTCTCAGGGCGGAAGCGGCGCCGGAAGCACATGCTTCCTGTCCTATATACAAGTGGCAAAATCCTTTGATCTTCTGCATGCCGTACAGCTGTCCTGCTTTCTCCTCGAACTTGCGCATGAGCTGCATGCTCTCATACCAATACAGGTAGGTCTCTTTCGAGAATTCTGTCTTTCCGCCCTTTTTTGCCGCGGCAGGCTCGCTTTTAGCTTTTGTTGTCGTAGCCATATCCCTATTTTTGATCCGGTTTTTATCCGAGTTGCGAAATTAACCCCCCAACGAACATTCGCCAAACTTTCCCGGCAATTCCTGATGTACCTTGCGAAACTTCATGTGCTGAATTTTAAGAATTACGAGGAATGCAACCTGGATTTTTCGCCCTCGGTAAATGTTTTTGTGGGCAAGAACGGCAGCGGCAAAACAAACCTGCTGGATGCCATTTATTCGCTCGCGTTCACCAAAAGCGCCTTTGCCTCGTCCGACCAGCAGTGCATCCGTGCCGGCCAGGGCGCCTTCATGGTCAAGGGCTATTTTGACAAGGAGGGGCGCGAGCACGAGCTGGTCAGCGCCGTGCAGGTGGGCACCAAAAAGGTCTTTCGCGAAGACCAGCAGGACTATGCCAGGCTGAGCGACCACATCGGCAAGTACCCGGTGATCTTACTGGCGCCCGACGACGTGGACCTGGTGCGGGAGAGCAGCGAGGAGCGGCGTAAGTTTTTTGATGGAATTATCGCGCAAGTAGATAAGCGTTACCTGGAGGCGCTCATACAATACAATCAGGCCCTGAAGCAGCGCAACAGCCTGCTGCGCATGTTCCAGGAGCGCGGCACGGCCGACTGGGTCATGCTCGAGTCATACGACCACGTGCTGATACAGGCCGGGCAGGTGATCTTCACGCGCCGCGAGGCGTTTGCCGCCGAGTTCCTGCCGGTGTTCCAGAAGTTTTACCGGTTCATTGTCGACGCGGTGGAAGAGACGGACCTGCAGTATGTATCGACGCTGCACGAAACGGACCTGGCCAGCGGGCTGCTGAAGAACCGGCAGAAAGACCTGGCGCTGCAGCGCACCAGCGTGGGTATACATCGCGACGATTACCAGTTTACGCTGGGGGGCGGCGATTTGAAACGATTGGGCTCGCAGGGACAACAAAAGTCATTTGTGATCGCGCTGAAGCTGGCGCAATACGAGGTGATGCTGCTGCACAAGGGATTTAAGCCAGTATTATTATTGGATGATATTTTCGACAAGCTGGACGACTATCGCATCGCGCGGTTGCTGGAATTGGTGAAGGGCGATCTGGGGCAGTTGTTTATTACCGATGCACGGCCGGACCGCACGGCGGCGTTGCTGAAGTCGATCGACGTGGCGGCGCGGGTGTTTACGGTAGACCGTGGCGAGATCCGCTAACTTCTTTTACCTTTGCGGCATGTCGAAACGGTACAAAAGCGGGAAGGAGGATATTCAATCGGTAGGCGATGCCATCCGGAATATGTTGAATTCGTATCAGCTGACGACCCGGTTTGACGAGGCCAACCTGATCGACTCGTGGGAGCGGGTGGCGGGGCGGCCGATCGCGCGGCGCACGAAGAAGCTGTACATTCGGAATAAGGTGTTGTTTGTAGAATTCGATTCGCCGACGATGCGTCATGATTTTTCGCTCTACCGGGCGCAGGTGCTGGACATGTTCAAAAAAGAGTTTGGTGCGGGGGTGATTACGGAGATCGTTGCCATGTAAACGTGTGGAAAGGACAGGATGGAGCAGAAAAATTCTTAAAGATTTGAGGAAATTTTTCACAGAAGTTTTGAAAAAGTGTAAAAGCGTATAATTTTGCACTCCTGTTTTTGAAGGGCCTCTAAAAAGGGCAAAAAAACAGGAATCGTTCTTACGTTTTATTGAAAGATTGGGGGAATACCAAAGCGGCCAACTGGGACAGACTGTAAATCTGTTGTCTTACGACTTCATAGGTTCGAATCCTATTTCCCCCACAAGCCGAGAACAGGCGAGGTCAACGGGAAGCATACCCGCTTCAACGAGCCTTTGCGAAAGCACGGTGTACGGCGTTCAAACGCACGGACGCCTTCGCTGAAGCTACGGCGTACAAGCGGGAGTAGCTCAGTTGGTAGAGCGATAGCCTTCCAAGCTATAGGTCGCGGGTTCGAGCCTCGTCTCCCGCTCTTCGGAGCTGTTGTCCGTTAGACGTTTGCTGCAAGTTTTTGCAGTTGACGGATAACGTGTGACGGCTGTAATGCTGTTGTAGCTCAGTGGTAGAGCACTTCCTTGGTAAGGAAGAGGTCGTGAGTTCAATCCTCATCAACAGCTCTCTGGAAAGTGTTGATTTGTTCATTCGTTAATGAGTTGATTTGTTACGGAATCACTGAATTAACCGATAGCCGATCAACGAATTGACATAGAACAGAACTTTAATAACTAACACTATTTACTTTAAAACTTTAACTGGGATTTTCAAATATGGCTAAAGAAACATTTGATCGTTCGAAACCCCACGTGAACGTGGGTACTATCGGTCACGTTGACCACGGCAAAACCACGCTGACAGCTGCAATTACAAAAGTACTTGCAAACAAAGGCCTTGCTTCTATGCGTGACTTCTCTTCTATCGACAACGCTCCGGAAGAAAAAGAGCGCGGTATTACTATCAATACCTCGCACGTGGAATACGCAACTGAAAACAGACACTACGCGCACGTAGACTGTCCGGGTCACGCTGACTATGTGAAGAACATGGTTACGGGTGCTGCCCAGATGGACGGTGCGATCCTCGTAGTAGCTGCTACTGACGGTCCGATGCCCCAAACACGCGAGCACATCCTGCTGGCCCGCCAGGTAGGTGTACCTGCGCTGGTAGTGTTCATGAACAAGGTTGACCTTGTTGACGACGCTGAGCTGCTGGATCTCGTAGAAATGGAAGTTCGCGAACTGATGTCTGCTTATAACTTCCCTGGCGACACCATGCCGGTGATCCGCGGATCTGCTCTTGGCGCGCTGAACGGCGAGCCGAAGTGGGTTGAGAAAGTAGAAGAACTGATGAAAGCGGTTGACGAATACATCCCGCTGCCGGTTCGTCTGATCGACAAAGACTTCCTGATGCCTGTAGAAGACGTGTTCTCGATCACAGGTCGTGGTACCGTTGCTACCGGTCGTATCGAACGCGGTGTTGTTAACACTGGCGATGCTGTTGAGATCCTCGGTATGGGTGCAGAAAACCTGAAGTCTACTATCACGGGTGTGGAAATGTTCCGTAAGATCCTCGACAGAGGTGAAGCCGGTGACAACGTAGGTCTGCTCCTCCGCGGTATTGAAAAAGAGCAAATCCGTCGTGGTATGGTTATCTGTAAGCCTGGTTCGGTTAAGCCGCACGCTAAGTTCAAGGCTGAAGTGTACGTACTGTCGAAAGAAGAAGGTGGCCGTCACACGCCGTTCTTCAACAAATACCGTCCTCAATTCTATTTCCGTACGACGGACGTTACAGGTGAGGTGAAACTCCCTGCCGGTGTGGAAATGGTTATGCCTGGCGACAACATCTCGATCGAAGTTGAGCTGATCAACGCGATTGCGATGGAAAAAGGTCTGCGTTTCGCTATCCGTGAAGGTGGCCGTACCGTAGGATCGGGTCAGGTAACTGACATCGTCGACTAATCGACTGATAATCAATATTAAAGCGTTCTTGGAATAATTTTCAAGAACGCTTTTATTTTCCTGGCAATTCTTCTATTTTTGCAGTCCCTTTTTGGGCCGAGTGACATCGGCATGGGTCTCAAGGTGTTGGAGGGGGGAAATTAAATAAACGGGTGTACTCATCCCGATAGTTATCGGGAGGTAGAGTAAACTCAAAAAACGGGTGTAGCTCAATTGGTAGAGTAGTGGTCTCCAAAACCATTGGCTGGGAGTTCGAGTCTCTCCACCCGTGCTAGAATCGAGGTTAAAACCAGAACCCTATGGAGAAGTTAAAAACCTATTTTGCAGAATCGTGGGACGAGATCAAGAACAAAGTGACTTGGTCAAAGTACAGCGAATTGCAGGGAAGTGCCATCCTGGTGCTGGTGGCGTCGACAGTTTTTGCACTGGTGATTGGTGCGATCGACTGGGTTTTCAAGACCGGTCTTCAGATCTATTACAAAGGCGAATTTTAATTAAAAGGCAATGGGCGAGCTGAAATGGTATGTTCTCAGGGTCGTCAGTGGCCAGGAAAAGAAGGTTAAATCTTACCTGGAGACTGAGATCGAGCGTTCCAAGCTGGTGGATTTTATCCCCCAGGTGCTGATCCCATCCGAAAAAGTATATGAAATGAGAAACGGAAAGAAGCGTGTTCGTGAGCGCAACTTTTTTCCGGGTTACGTACTCGTTTCAGCAGATCTCTCGAATGGGGAGGCTTATCACGCGGTGAACACAATTCCCGGTGTGATCGGTTTTCTCGGCAACAACGGCACCGGGGCTTCCAAGGATCCAGTATCTCTTCGTCAATCAGAGGTTAACCGGATTCTCGGTAAAGTTGAAGAGATTGACGAGCTCGATGAAAAACTCGAGACACCATTTATCAAAGGTGAGTCCGTGAAAGTAATGGATGGTCCATTCAGCGGGTTTACCGGAACGGTTGAGGAGATTTTTGAAGACAAGAAGAAACTCAACGTAATGGTGAAGATTTTTGGCCGGAACACTCCGGTGGAATTAAGTTACATGCAGGTAGAAAAGCTAGAATAAGATAACATGGCAAAAGAGATTATTGGTTATCTGAAATTACAGGTAAAGGGCGGGGCAGCAAACCCGGCACCTCCGATTGGTCCTGCGTTGGGTTCCAAAGGTCTGAACATCATGGACTTTTGTAAGCAATTCAATGCTCGTACGCAAGACAAGCCCGGACAAGTGCTTCCCGTTTTGATCAGCATCTACAACGACAAGTCGTTTGATTTTGTGATCAAGACGCCCCCCGCAGCGAACCTGATTTTGGACGCCGCAAAGAAGCAAAAAGGCTCTGCTGAGCCGAATCGCAGCAAGGTGGGCTCTATTACCTGGGATCAGGTGAAGGCCATCGCAGAAACCAAAATGCCTGACCTCAATGCCTTCAAGGTTGAGTCGGCCATGAAAATGGTGGCAGGTACTGCAAGAAGCTTAGGTATTACGGTATCAGGAACTGCCCCTTGGGATAAATAATTAAGGCAATGGCGAAAATTTCAAAAAACAGAAAAGCAGTCCTTGCTAAAGTAGACCGGGAGAAAGAATACTCTCTCGAAGATGCAGCAAAGGTTTTAAAGGACATCACCTTTACAAAATTTGACGCGTCGGTTGATCTGGATATTCGCTTGGGTGTAGACCCGAAGAAGTCTGATCAAATGGTACGTGGCGTGGTGGCGTTGCCCCACGGTATCGGTAAAGATGTTCGTGTATTGGTGCTTTGCACGCCTGACAAAGTTCAGGATGCGAAAGACGCCGGCGCGGATCACGTAGGTCTGGATGACTATATCCAGAAGATCGAAGGTGGCTGGACGGATATCGATGTGATCATCTGTACACCTACTGTTATGGCAAAGGTTGGTAAGCTGGGTAAAGTACTCGGTCCGAGAGGCCTCATGCCGAATCCTAAATCAGGAACTGTTACGCTCGAAGTCGGTAAAGCCGTGAAAGAAGTAAAAGCGGGTAAGATCGACTTCAAAATTGATAAGCAAGGTATCATTCACGTCGGCATTGGCAGAGCTTCCTTCTCGGCTGATAAAATCCGGGACAATGCTGTGGAAATGATCAATGTTGTTGCCAAACTGAAACCGTCCTCTGCGAAAGGTGAGTACTTCAAAAGCATCACCATTTCGACAACCATGAGTCCGGGTCTGACGGTTGACAAAAACTCTATTGCTGGCATTTAAGCATCAACGACATGACCAGAGAAGAAAAAGCACAGATTATCGAAGAGCTTTCAGAGAAGTTTGCCAACAATGCCCACTTCTATATTACTGATGCAGGTGGTTTCACCGTAGCACAGATCAATAATTTTAGAAGACTGTGTTTCAAAAGCGGTATCGAATACAAAGTGTATAAGAACACCTTGATTCGCAAAGCGCTGGAGAAGCAAGAAGGCACTGACTACTCACCTTTGTTCGGCGCGCTTGCGGGTTTCTCAGGAGTAATGTTCTCCAAAGAGATCGGCAACCTGCCTGCGAAGATCATTAAAGAGTTTCGTCAGAAAATGGAAGGCAAGCCTGTTTTGAAAGCGGCTTCCATCAACTCCGACTTGTTTGTTGGAGATGAAAACCTCACTACGCTGGCCGAGCTGAAGTCGAAGAACGAGCTTATTGGCGATGTTATTGCAGCCCTGCAAGCACCTGCCAAGAACCTGGTTTCTGCACTTCAAAATGGCGGCAAGAACACCGTGGCCGGCCTTGTAAAAGCGCTGGAAGAACGCGGAAACAAATAATTAATTACTTACCTAGAATTCTTAAAACTTACAAAAATGGCTGATATTAAAGCACTCGGAGATCAACTCGTTGAACTCACTGTTAAAGAAGTTACCGAACTGGCAGCATACCTGAAAGATACCTATGGTATCGAGCCTGCTGCTGCTGCAGTTGTAGCTGCTGGTCCTGCTGCTGGTGGCGCTGCTGCTGCCGCTGAAAAGACTAACTTTGACGTGGTCCTGAAAGCCCCTGGCGCTAACAAGCTTCAAATCGTGAAACTGGTGAAAGACCTGACAGGTCTTGGCCTGAAAGAAGCTAAAGACGTGGTAGACGGCGCTCCGAAGACTATCAAAGAAGGCTTACCGAAGGACGAAGCTGAGAACCTGAAGAAGCAACTCGTTGAGGCTGGTGCCGAAGTTGAGCTGAAGTAATTCTTCTGCAGACGAAGAGTACCGTCTGAAAGCTTCGGTTAGACCCTGTGTCTTTCCCGACCCTGTAAAAGCAGGGTCGGGATGGACAGGGTCTATTCCTGTTTGTACTCACTATTTCTTATTGTTCTCCGTCCGGGATCAAAGAACTTAAACGTTAAACACCTTGGCAAAGAAGACTATTAACGGTAGAATCGACTTCTCAGGCATTGAGAAGATCCTCGAATACCCCGATTTTCTGGACCTTCAACTCCAGTCTTTCAAAGATTTCTTACAGATTGAAACGCCAGCCGAAAAAAGACAGAATGAAGGTCTTTATAAGGTTTTTGCAGAAAATTTCCCGATCAGCGATTCGCGTGAAAACTTCGTGCTGGAGTTTGTAGACTATACGATCGATCCGCCGAAGTACTCGGTTGACGAGTGCATCGACCGCGGGTTGACATTCTCCGTACCCCTGAAGGCCAAGCTTCGCCTGACCTGCAACGACGAGGATAACGAAGATTTTGAGACCATTGAGCAAGAAGTGTTCCTCGGCAACATCCCGTACATGACCGAGAAGGGATCCTTCGTGATCAATGGCGCCGAGCGTGTAATTGTGTCGCAGCTGCACCGTTCACCCGGTGTATTTTTTGCGATGAGCAAGCACACCAACGGTACCAAACTGTACTCTGCCCGGATCATCCCGTTCAAAGGCTCGTGGATCGAGTTCGCGACGGACGTGAACGCGGTGATGTACGCTTACATCGACCGGAAGAAAAAATTCCCCGTAACCACCCTGCTCCGCGCGATCGGGTATGGTTCGGATAAAGATATCCTCGACCTCTTCGGCCTGTCTGAAGAAGTGGAGGCGAACAAAAACACGCTCAAGAAAATTGTCGGCCGCAAGCTGGCAGCCCGGGTGCTGAAGACCTGGACGGAAGACTTCGTGGACGAGGATACCGGTGAAGTGGTGTCGATCGACCGTAACGAAGTGTTGCTGGAGCGCGATCACAGCATCGAAGCGGAAGATGTAGACATCATCGTAGAGTCAGGTGTGAAATCCATTATTTTACACCGCGACGATATCAACATCGCCGACTACAACATCATCTTCAACACGCTGGCAAAAGATACTTCCAACTCGGAGAAAGAGGCTGTGGAGTATATTTATCGCCAGCTGCGGAATACCGAAGCTCCGGACGAGCAAACGGCCCGTGATATCATCAACAGCTTGTTCTTTAGCGAGAAGCGTTATGACCTGGGCGAAGTCGGCCGTTACCGGATCAACAAAAAACTCGGCCTGGACATCAGCTCCGACCAGCGCGTACTGACGAAAGAGGATATCATCCTGATCGTGAAGTACCTGATCGGCCTGATCAACTCCAAGGCGCTGATCGACGACATCGACCACTTGAGCAACCGTCGCGTACGTACAGTAGGCGAGCAGTTGTATTCACAGTTCGGTGTAGGTCTGGCGCGTATGGCCCGTACGATCAAAGAAAGAATGAACGTACGCGACAACGAAGACTTCAAGCCGGTGGACCTGATCAACGCGCGTACGCTGTCGTCGGTGATCAACTCGTTCTTCGGCACGAACCAGCTGTCGCAGTTCATGGACCAAACCAACCCGCTGGCCGAGATCACGCACAAGCGTCGGATGTCGGCCCTCGGTCCCGGTGGTCTGTCGCGCGAGCGTGCAGGCTTCGAGGTTCGGGACGTGCACTATACGCACTACGGCCGTCTGTGTACGATCGAAACGCCGGAAGGTCCGAACATCGGTCTGATCTCGTCTCTCTGCGTTCACGCCAAGGTGAACAAGATGGGCTTTATCGAGACACCGTACCGCCGCGTGGAAGATGGTAAAGTGAAAGTAAAAGACCCGGTTGTGTTCCTCACAGCCGAGGAAGAAGATACAAACTACATCGCGCAGGCCAAGATGAAACTGAAGCCTACCGGTGAGTTTATCGACGAGAAGATGAAGGCGCGTTTCGAGGGTGACTTCCCCGTGATCGAGCCGAAGGATCTGAAGTATATGGACATTGCGCCGAACCAGATCGTGTCGGTGGCCGCATCGATGATCCCCTTCCTGGAGCACGACGATGCGAACCGTGCGCTCATGGGCTCGAACATGCAACGCCAGGCGGTACCGCTCATGCGGCCGCAGGCGCCGATCGTGGGTACCGGTCTCGAAGGCCGTGTCGCCCTGGATTCACGCGCGCTGGTATTGGCAGAAGGCGATGGCGTGGTAGACTTCGTGGATGCGAAGAAGATCACGATCAAATACGAAATTACCGAGGAGCAACGCCTGGTAAGCTTCGACAACGAATTTCGCACGTACAACCTGATCAAGTTCAGAAGAACCAACCAGGATACCTGTATCAACCTGACCCCGCTGGTGTTCAAAGGCCAGAAGGTGGTAAAAGGCCAGCCGCTGTGCCAGGGGTATGCTACCCAGAACGGCGAGCTTGCCCTCGGCCGCAACCTGCTGGTGGCATACATGCCGTGGCAGGGGTACAACTTCGAGGATGCGATCGTAATCTCGGAGAAAGTGGTACAAGACGACGTGTATACGTCGATCCACATCGAAGAATTCGAGCTGGAAGTACGCGACACGAAGCGTGGTGAAGAAGAGCTTACTTCGGAGATCCCGAACGTGAGCGAGGAGGCGGTGAAGAACCTCGATGAGAACGGTATCATCCGCGTGGGTGCAGAAGTTCGCGAAGGCGACATCCTGATCGGTAAGATCACCCCGAAAGGTGAGACCGACCCGACGCCGGAAGAAAAACTGCTCCGTGCGATCTTCGGTGATAAGGCCGGTGATGTGAAAGATGCTTCGATGAAGGCACCTCCGTCACTGAAAGGTGTGGTTATCGACACGAAACTCTTCTCCCGTCCGAAGCGCGACAAAGATGTGCGCACGAAGTCGAAGAAGGAGCTGGATGCCCTGAAGAACAAGTACAGCAAGCAGCTGTCCGATCTCCGCGAGGAAATGATCAAGAAGCTGTCGACGCTGCTGAACGGCAAGACCAGCAACGGTGTGAAGCACAAGTTCGGTGATGAGTTAGTGAGCAAAGGTGTTAAGTTCTCTGCGAAAGTGATCGAGAACAACCTGTTCCCCGACAAGAACATCTACCGCGACGAAAGCAACTACAACGTTCCGGAAGAAGTGAACCTGATCTCCGACGTAAGCCTGGAAAACTGGACGAGCGAGGAGCACACCAACGAGCTGATCGGCCAGACGGTGAAGTACTATATCATCAAACGCAACACCTTTGCCGGCGAATTCAAGCGCGAGCGCTTTACGCTGGAGGTTGGTGACGAGCTGCCGACGGGTATCGTACAGCTGGCGAAAGTATACATTGCCAAGAAGCGCAAGCTGAAGGTAGGTGATAAGATGGCGGGTCGCCACGGTAACAAGGGTGTTGTGGCGCGTATCGTACGCGAGGAAGACATGCCGTTCCTGGAAGATGGCACACCGGTAGACATCTGTTTGAACCCGCTGGGCGTACCGTCGCGTATGAACCTGGGTCAGATCTATGAAACGGTACTGGCGTGGGCCGGTCTGAAGCTGGGCCGCAAGTATGCGACGCCGATCTTCGACGGTGCATCGCTGGACGAAGTACAAGCCGAGCTGAAAGAAGCGGGTCTGCCTCCTTACGGTCGTACCTATCTGTACGACGGTCTGACGGGCGACAAGTTCGACCAGCCGGTAACGGTAGGAGTGGCGTACATGCTGAAACTCGGTCACCTGGTGGACGATAAGATGCACGCACGTTCCATCGGGCCTTACTCGCTCATCACGCAGCAACCGCTGGGTGGTAAGGCGCAGTTCGGTGGCCAGCGTTTCGGAGAGATGGAGGTATGGGCGATCGAGGCCTTCGGTGCTTCGAACATCCTGCAGGAGATCCTGACCATCAAGTCCGACGACGTGATCGGCCGCGCGAAGGCGTACGAGGCGATTGTGAAGGGCGAGAACATGCGCAAACCGAATATTCCTGAGTCGTTCAACGTGTTGGTGCACGAGCTCAGAGGTTTGGCGCTGGAGATCACCATGGACTAATTACTGGGGTATATATCATAACTGAAAACTTACACTATGTCTTTCAGAAAGAATAAAAAGATCAACAACGACTTCTCCAAGATCACCATCAGCCTGGCCTCTCCGGAATCTATTCTGGAGAGCTCACACGGCGAGGTTACGCAGCCGGAGACGATCAACTACAGAACCTACAAGCCCGAAATGGGCGGGTTGTTCTGCGAGCGGATCTTCGGTCCCGTAAAAGACTGGGAGTGTCATTGTGGAAAATATAAGCGTATACGCTACAAGGGCATCATTTGCGACCGCTGCGGTGTAGAAGTAACCGAGAAGAAGGTTCGTCGCGAGCGCATGGGCCATATCGAGCTGGTGGTACCGGTGGCACACATCTGGTATTTCCGCTCGCTGCCGAACAAGATCGGCTACCTGCTCGGCCTTCCTACGAAGAAGCTCGACCAGATCATTTACTACGAGCGTTACGTGGTGATCCAACCCGGTGTGAAAGAAGAAGACGGCGTGAACCGCCTCGACTTCCTGACCGAAGAGGAGTACCTGGACATTATCGACAAGCTGCCCCGCGAGAACCAATTGCTGGACGACAACGATCCGAAGAAGTTCATCGCCAAGATGGGTGCCGACGCGCTGGAAATGCTGCTGTCGCGCACACAGCTGGACACGCTGTCATACGAACTGCGCCACCAGGCCGCTACCGATACATCGCAGCAGCGTAAGGCTGAAGCGTTGAAGCGCCTGAAAGTAGTGGAAGCATTCCGTGACGCGAAGACTCGTATTGAGAACAAGCCTGAGTGGATGGTAATTAAAATGGTGCCGGTGATTCCGCCGGAACTGCGTCCGCTCGTGCCCCTGGATGGTGGCCGTTTTGCAACCTCCGACCTGAACGATCTGTATCGTCGTGTGATCATCCGGAACAACCGTCTGAAGCGTCTGATCGACATCAAGGCGCCGGAAGTGATCCTGCGGAACGAGAAGCGTATGTTGCAGGAGGCTGTCGACTCGCTGTTCGACAACTCACGTAAGGTGAACGCGGTACGTTCCGATGGTAACCGTGCCCTGAAGTCCCTCAGCGACATGCTGAAAGGTAAGCAAGGCCGTTTCCGTCAGAACCTGCTCGGTAAGCGTGTTGACTACTCGGGTCGTTCGGTTATCGTCGTAGGCCCTGAGCTGAAGCTGCACGAGTGCGGTCTGCCCAAGGATATGGCGGCGGAATTGTTCAAGCCATTCATCATTCGCAAGCTGATCGAAAGAGGTATTGTGAAGACAGTGAAGTCGGCCAAGAAGATCGTCGACCGCAAAGACCCTGTGATCTGGGATATCCTGGAGAACGTACTGAAGGGCCACCCTGTACTGCTGAACCGTGCCCCTACGTTGCACAGACTGGGTATCCAGGCCTTCCAGCCGAAGCTGATCGAAGGTAAGGCTATTCAGCTGCACCCGCTGGTGTGTACGGCCTTCAACGCCGACTTTGACGGTGACCAGATGGCGGTGCACGTACCGCTTGGCCAGGAGGCTATCCTGGAAGCGTCGCTGCTCATGCTGTCGTCGCACAACATCCTGAACCCTGCCAACGGCGCGCCGATCACGGTACCGTCGCAGGACATGGTGTTGGGTCTGTACTACCTGACCAAAGGTCGCAAGAGCACGCCGGAGTATCCGATCAAGGGCGAAGGCAAGCGTTACTACTCGGCTGCCGAGGTGGTGATCGCTTTCAATGAAGGTAAACTGTCGAAGCACGCCCTGATCAAGGTTCGTGCGAACGTAAAAGATAAAAAGACCGGCGAGCTGTCGTACAAGATGATCGACACCGTTGCAGGACGGGTGATCTTCAACCAGTTCGTGCCGGAGGAAGTCGGTTTCGTGGATGAGCTGCTGACGAAGAAAAAGCTGCAGACGATCATTTCCGACATCTACAAATTTGCCGGCCAGTCGAAGACTGCGAAGTTCCTGGATGATATCAAGGAGCTCGGGTTCCAGATGGCGTACAAAGGCGGTTTGTCGATGGGTCTGAACGATGTAAACGTACCGGCTGAGAAAGAAGTGATGGTGGCCAATGCCCAGGAGGAAGTTGATGCCGTATGGAACAACTATATGATGGGTCTGATCACCGACAACGAGCGTTACAACCAGGTGATCGATATCTGGACCCGTACCAACACGATGTTGACCAGCACGCTGATGAAGCAGCTGGAAGACGATCAGCAAGGGTTCAACTCGATCTACATGATGATGCACTCCGGTGCACGGGGTTCGCGCGAGCAGATCCGCCAGCTGGGCGGTATGCGCGGTCTGATGGCGAAGCCGCAGAAGAACCTTGCCGGTTCGGTAGGCTCGATCATCGAGAACCCGATCCTCTCGAACTTCAAAGAAGGTCTGGACGTATTGGAGTACTTTATCTCGACGCACGGTGCGCGGAAAGGTCTGGCCGATACGGCGTTGAAGACGGCCGATGCCGGTTATCTGACACGTCGTCTCGTAGACGTAGCGCAAGATCTCGTCGTCTCTGAAGAGGACTGCGGTACACTGCGTGGTCTGAAGGTAACGGCGCTGAAAGACAACGAAGATATCGTGGAGCCGCTGTCGGAGCGTATCCTGGGCCGTGTGACTGTACACGACATCTACGATCCGCTGACGGACGAGCTTGTATGCGGTGCGAACGAAGAGATCACCGACGAGATCGCGAAGCGTATTGAAGAAACCAATATTGAAGAAGTCGAGATCCGCTCGTTGCTGACGTGCGAGTCGAAAGTGGGTGGCTGTGCGAAATGCTACGGCCGCAACCTGGCGACGGGCAAGATGGTACAGGCGGGTGAGGCTGTGGGTGTAATCGCTGCACAGTCCATCGGTGAGCCGGGTACTCAGCTGACACTGCGTACCTTCCACGTGGGTGGTACGGCATCGAACATCGCGGTGGAAGCAAACATCAAGGCGAAGTTCAGCGGTATCCTCGAGTTCGAAGGTGTGCGGGTGATCGAGACCACCGACAACGAGAACAACCCGGTGCAAGTGGTGATGGGCCGTACGGGTGAGATCCGGATCGTGGACAACGACCGTACCCGTGTGCTGATCACGAACCACGTGCCGTACGGTGCGTTCCTGAAGGTGAAGGATGGCCAGAAGGTTGAGAAAGGCGAAGAGCTTTGCTTCTGGGATCCGTATAACGCGGTGATCCTGTCGGAGTTCGACGGTGTTATCGAATACGAATCCATCATCGAAGGCGTGACGTTCAAAGAGGAATCGGACGAGCAGACCGGTCACCGTGAGAAGGTAATTACCGAAACACGCGATAAGACCAAGAACCCTGCCGTGGTGGTAAAAGGTAAGACAGATACAAAAGGATATAACATTCCGGTAGGCGCTCACTTGGCGGTAGACGCGGGTGAGAAGATCAAGGCCGGTACGGTACTGGCGAAGATCCCGCGTACGATGGGTAAGTCACGCGACATCACGGGTGGTCTGCCGCGTGTAACGGAATTGTTCGAAGCGCGTAACCCTTCGAACCCGGCGGTTGTATCGGAGATCGACGGTGTGGTGACCTATGGAGGTATCAAACGCGGTAACCGCGAGATCTTCATCGAGTCACGCGACGGTGTTCAGAAACGCTACCTGGTGCCGCTGTCGAAGCACATCCTGGTTCAGGACAACGACTTCGTGAAAGCTGGTCAGCCGCTGTCTGACGGTTCTATTACACCTTCAGACATCCTGTCGATCAAAGGCCCCACAGCGGTACAAGAGTACCTGGTGAACGAGATCCAGGAAGTATACCGTCTGCAGGGTGTGAAGATCAACGACAAGCACATCGAGGCGATCGTAAGCCAGATGATGCAGAAGGTGGAAATCCTCGATCCGGGTGATACCAGCTTCCTGCCGGGCGAGTATGTTGACAAGCTGCAGTTCCGCGAAGACAACGACGCGATCCTGGATAAGAAAGTGGTGGTTGACGCCGGTGATTCAGCGAACCTGAAACCAGGCCAGATCATTACAGGACGTGAGTTCCGCGATGAGAATTCGTTGCTGCGCCGCAAAGACCAGAAGCTGGTAGAGGTACGCGACGCGCTGGCGGCCGTATCGAGACCGACGCTGCAGGGTATCACGCAGGCGTCTTTGAAGACGGAAAGCTGGCTGTCGGCGGCATCCTTCCAGGAAACGACGAAGGTGTTGAGCGAAGCGGCGATCCGCGGCAAGACGGACTGGTTGAACGGATTGAAAGAGAACGTTATCGTAGGGCACCTGATCCCTGCCGGTACAGGTCAACGTCGCTTTGCCGACCTGATCGTTACCCACAAAGACGAGTACGATTCGCTGGTGAATGCACCGGAGCGTACGACGCGCGACCGTGAAAAGGAGCTTCAGGACTGATACGATTTATTAAATGACTATGAATCGTGCGGATGTGCGGCCTTCGGGTGCCATCCGCACGTTTTTTTACTTGTGAGCATTTATGGCAGAAGACAAGAACAAGCAGCAGCAGGCGCAGCAAGGTCAGATCAACATCGAGCTGACGGAGGAGATCGCGGAGGGGATTTATTCGAACCTGGCGATGATTGCGCACTCGAACAGCGAGTTCGTGATCGATTTTATCCGGTTGATGCCGGGGGTGCCAAAGGCGAAGGTGAAGTCGCGGATCGTGATCACGCCGGAGCATGCCAAGCGTCTGCTACAGGCGTTGAAAGACAACATAGACAAATACGAAGCGAGCTTCGGGGCGATCAAGCGTACCGACGACATGCCCAAGTTTCCCATGAATTTTGGGGGTGCGGTGGGTGAAGCCTGAAAAACCGGGTATGGCGGTGCGTTAAGAATTCTTTAAATCGGCTGCCGGAACACGTATTTGTCTCATTATTAGGCCATCTTGCACAAAAATATTGCGAGGAGGCTTTGCAAGGAATTTTACTTTAAATACCTTTGCAGTCCAAAATTTTGAAAGGTTTCTAAAAAGAAATATAAATGCCTACCATTCAACAACTTGTAAGAAAAGGCCGCAAGACACTGAATTTTAAGTCAAAGTCTCCTGCCCTTGACTCTTGCCCTCAGAAAAGAGGCGTATGTACACGTGTGTACACAACAACTCCTAAAAAACCTAATTCCGCGATGCGTAAGGTTGCCCGGGTTCGCCTGGTGAGCGGCAAAGAGGTTAACGCTTACATTATGGGTGAAGGCCACAACCTCCAGGAGCACTCGATCGTGCTGATCCGCGGTGGTCGTGTGAAAGATCTTCCCGGTGTTCGTTACCACATCGTTCGTGGTGCATTGGATACTGCAGGTGTAAACGGCCGGAAGCAGAGCCGTTCTAAATACGGAGCAAAACGTCCTAAGCCGGGTGCAGCAGCGCCTGCCGGAAAAGGTGCACCAGCAAAAGGTAAAAAATAATCGGATTTAAGCCATGAGAAAGTCAAAACCTAAAAAGAGATATCTTCTGCCCGATCCTAAGTTCAACGATCCGCTGGTAACCAAGTTCGTGAACTACCTGATGGAGCAAGGCAAGAAAAGCACAGCATACACCATCTTCTATGATGCCGTAGCGCAAGTTGAGAAGAAGACCAACGAAGCGGGTATCGAAGTATGGAAACGTGCTATGAACAACCTGATGCCGGGTGTTGAGGTGAAGAGCCGCCGTGTCGGTGGTGCTACCTTTCAGGTGCCGGTGGAAATCCGCCCCGAGCGCAAAATCAACCTGAGCATTAAGTGGTTGATCGACTACTCTCGTCTGCGTGGTGAAAAGACCATGATGGATAAACTGGCGGCCGAGATCATCGCGGCCTCCAAAGGTGAAGGTGCAGCTATCAAGAAGAAAGACGATACGCACCGCATGGCTGAAGCGAACAAGGCGTTTTCACATTTCAGATTCTAATTCAGAGGGACCAGGTAATGTCTAGAGATCTCAAATACACCAGAAACATTGGTATCGCCGCGCACATCGATGCGGGTAAGACTACCACGACGGAGCGTATTCTGTACTATGCCGGTGTGAACCACAAGATTGGCGAAGTACACGAAGGTGCCGCTACCATGGACTGGATGGCGCAGGAGCAGGAGCGTGGTATCACCATTACCTCGGCTGCCACAACGGTATTCTGGAACTACAGAGAAAATAAATACAACGTCAACATCATCGATACGCCTGGTCACGTGGACTTTACCGTAGAGGTAAACCGCTCGCTGCGCGTGTTGGATGGTCTGGTGTTCCTGTTCAGCGCTGTTGACGGTGTTGAGCCGCAATCTGAGACTAACTGGCGCCTGGCCGACAATTATAAAGTTGCCCGTATCGGTTTCGTCAATAAGATGGACCGTGCCGGTTCTGACTTCCTCGGCGTATGTAAGCAAGTAAAAGAGAAACTGGGAAGCAATGCAGTAGCCCTGCAGCTGCCGATCGGTTCTGAAGATAACTTCCGCGGTGTAGTTGACCTGGTTAACAATCGTGGTATCGTTTGGAATGAGCACGACAAAGGTATGACCTATGAAGTGGTACCCATTCCGGAGGAAATGAAGGACGAGGTGAACGAGTACCGCGAGAAATTGCTGGAAGCCGTTGCCGACTTTGACGAAACCCTGATGGAGAAGTTCTTCGAGAATCCTGATTCGATCTCGGAAGCTGAAATCCTGACGGCACTTCGCAAGGCTACGATCGCGATGAAGGTAGTTCCGATGGTATGCGGCTCTTCGTTCAAGAACAAGGGTGTTCAAACCATGCTGGACTACGTGATGGAGCTTCTTCCTTCACCGCTCGACAAAGACAACATCATCGGTACAAACCCGGATAACGACCAGGAAGTTGTGATCCGTCCCGATGAAAAAGAGCCTTTCGCAGCGCTTGCCTTCAAAATTGCTACTGACCCCTTCGTAGGCCGTCTTTGCTTCGTACGCGCATATTCCGGCGTACTGGAGTCAGGCTCTTACGTATACAACACACGTTCTGAAAGCAAAGAGCGGATCTCCCGCGTATTCCAGATGCACGCCAACAAGCAAAACCAGATCGAGCGTCTGGTGGCGGGTGACATCGGTGCGGTAGTAGGCTTTAAAGATATTAAGACCGGTGATACGCTTTGCGACGAAAAACGCAAAGTAGTCCTCGAATCGATGGTGTTCCCTGAGCCTGTAATCGGTTACGCGATCGAGCCGAAGAAACAAGCCGATGTAGATAAACTGGGTATGGCGATTGCCAAACTGGTGGAAGAAGATCCTACGCTGCGTGTTAACACGGACCAGGAGACTGGCCAGACCATCCTTCGCGGGATGGGCGAGCTTCACCTCGAGATTATCATCGACCGCCTGAAACGCGAGTTCAAAGTGGAGATCAACCAGGGTGCTCCCCAGGTGGCTTACAAGGAAGCGCTTACCAAGTCGGTTGAACACAAAGAAGTTTACAAGAAGCAGACCGGTGGTCGCGGTAAGTTTGCCGATATCGTATTCGAGATCGGGCCCCGCGAACTGAAGGAAGGCGATAAAGAAGGACTGGAGTTCGTGAACGATATCGTAGGTGGTGTGATCCCCCGCGAATTCATTCAGCCGGTTCAAAAAGGTTTCGAAAGCGCGATGTCAAACGGTCCGCTGGCCGGCTACCCGATCGACTCGATGCGTGTACGTCTGTTCCACGGTTCGTACCACGACGTTGACTCCGACTCACTGTCGTTCGAACTTGCCGCTCGCTTGGGCTTCAAAGAAGCTGCTGCGAAATGCGCTCCTCAGCTGCTCGAGCCGATCATGTCGGTAGAAGTACTGAGCCCGGATGAATACACCGGTTCTGTGACGGGTGACTTGAACAGAAGACGCGGTGTGATGAAAGGTATGGATAGCCGTGGTGGTGCCCAGGTTATCAAGGCTGACGTACCGCTGAAAGAACTCTTCGGTTACATCACCGACCTGCGTACGCTGACGTCTGGCCGTGCTTCGGCAACGCTGACGTTCTCGCACTACGCTGCGGTACCGAAAAACCTCGCGGATAAAGTAATTGAAGAATTGAAGGGCGCTGCCCTTGCAAAATAATTCATCTAAAAGGCGTTTAGATAAACCTATGAATCAGAAAATCAGAATTAAACTCAAGTCTTACGATCACAATCTCGTGGACAAGTCTTCCGAGAAAATCGTAAGAGCTGTTAAGGCAACCGGTGCTGTGGTTAGCGGTCCTATTCCGCTGCCTACCGAAAAGGAAAAGTTTACGGTACTGCGCTCACCCCACGTTAACAAAAAGTCACGCGAGCAGTTCCAACTGTGTACTTACAAGCGTCTGGTGGATATCTATTCCAACAGTGCCAAGACGGTTGACGCGCTGATGAAGCTTGAGCTTCCCAGCGGTGTTGATGTTGAGATTAAGGTGTAGTTATCTGCACTTGCGAATATTGGAAAAGCCATCCTTTTAGGGTGGCTTTTTTTATGTGCGGGCTCGTCGATCGAAGATGCAGCCCCCTGAAAGGACGCGACATGGCTATATGCGCGCCTTGAGCTGTTTGTTACGCCCTTTCAGGGCTTATTTATTACCTGTCTGTCCTTGTTCCCAGGCCGCCGCTGGCGCTTCAGCCTGGGCTATTGTGTCTCGCTCTTTCAGAGCTGAATGGTATAAACGGGCCTAATCATCTTTGTATAGTTATAGAAATTCGTCGGCTATGCTTCTTCTAAAACTTATTGTAGTGTTGCGCCGGCCAGGCGGCGGTAGTCTTCGGGGGTGTCGATGTCGACGGCGCCTTCGGGGAAGTCGAGGGTGGTGGTGATGGATTGGTGTTGCTGGATGACTTTTTTGGCGCCTTGTTTATCGTCCAGGGACATGAGCTCGGGGAAGAGTTTTTTGGCGAACAGGGCGGGGACGCCGATGGTGCCGGCGTAGTGGGAGGCGATGACGGGGGCTTCGGTCTTGCCGTATTTCAGGATGATGCTATTGAGGTAATGGGCGGTCACGCCGGGTTGGTCGCAGACCATGATCAGGGCGGCGTCGGTTTCGGGGGCGATGCGTAGCAGGCGGTGCATGCCGGTTTTGAGGGAGTTGCCCATGCCCTTTTCCCAGTCGGGGTTGTACATGATGTCCAGGGGCAGGGATTCCAGCATGGCGCGGTGGGTGGCTTCTTGGGCGCCCAGTACCACCACTGTGTGGGTGGCGGCTGCGTGCAGGGCTGCTTGTGCGGCGTGCCACAGAAGGGGCTCACCGTCCAGCAACAGTTGTTGTTTGGCCGTGCCCATGCGTACCGATGCGCCGGCGGCCAGCAAGACGATTCCGATATTCATTTTCCTGCTTGTTAAAATTTTATTCCGAAGAAGTGTGGCGATGGGTTGCCGCGGGGGTGATCAAGCTCCCTGTGCGGACCGGGCGGCGTCTGGCGTATGTAAATATACTTGTTTGAAGACCTGGTCGCTATGGCCGTCGCGCTGGTGAATGGGCGCCTGACGGTACTTCAGGAAGCCCCCGGAGCGGTTGGAGAACTTGCCCTGGATCTCGCCGGCTATGGCGATCGCGATCTCGTCGGGTGTTTCGGCGCCAATGTCCAGACCGATGGGGGCGTGGATGCGATGGTAGTCGTCTGCGGTCAGGGTGATTCCTTCATTGCTGAATTCTTTCACCATTTTGTCGAAGCGTTTGCGCGGGCCCAGGATGCCGATATAGGGTGTCTCCGTGCGCAGTAGCTTGCGGAGTACGTCGCGGTCGTATTCGTAATTGTGTGACATCAGCACGCACGCCGTGTAGGGCGTGATGGCGAAGTCGCGGTCGATGTATTGACGCTGGCAGAGCGAGAGCTTGTCGGCCGCCGGGAAAAAGAGTGGGGCGATGTGTGCGACGCATTCGTCGGTGACGGTCACGCCCCAGCCGAGGCTTTTCATGAGCTGGCTCACGGGGCGGGCGTCAAACCCGCCACCGAAGATGATGACATCTACGGTGGGTTGTATCAGCTCGATGAATACTTCTGTGGTTGTGCCGGAGACGGCATATTGGCGTGTCTCGGACTTGCGTGTGGCGAACAGCGTGGCCAGGTCAGTGGCGATGGCGTCGGCCAGTGCCGGCTGCCCGATTGTTTGATGCAGGATGGTACGCTCTTCGGTGAGGAGGAGCTTGCGGCCTGTCTCGGTTGGGGTATCGCCGGTGAAAACCGTGGCGAGTGCCACCGGGAGATTACGCTTGACAATGCTGTCGAAGAAGGTAGCGGCGTTGGTATGGTCGGTAGGGTCCAGCGGTTCCAGCAGCACGTCGATGATGCCGTTGCAGCCCAGGCCGATGCCCAGGTTCTGATTGCTTTCTTCGCTCGTGTCGTAGGTGACGGTGAGGGGCACGCGGTTACTCATTACCTGGCGGGCTTTGCGCAGGGCGTCACCTTCCAGGCAGCCGCCGCTGATCGAGCCTACCCACTTGCCGTCGTCGGTGATCAGCATGCGCGCACCGGGGCTGCGATAGGAAGAGCCGCGTACTTTTACCACCGTGGCCAGGACGGCCCGCCGTTGGGTGAAGTCTACTTTGTTATACGCTTCCAGTATATTCTTAAACTCTTTCATCGGTCGTCACACGTTCATACTTCTTCTAACAATTAGGAATTACCAGCCGCTTAGTACGGCTGGTAACCTTTAGATGCTTTGTTGAGGGCTGCGGGCACGTCTGCGGCTTTGACGGCGGCGTATTTGTTGCCCCAGGTGGTGCGGATATAATTGATGACGTCGGCCGTTTCCTGGTCGGTCAGCTCGAAGCCTGTCATCTCGCCGTCGTACTGTACACCGTTGACGGTGATGGGGCCACGCAGGCCTTTACGGATCACTTTCACCAGGCGGTCTTTGTCGGCGAGATAGTCTGATTTTGCCAGGGGAGGATATACTCCCTCCAGGCCTTGTCCCTGGTCCATGTGGCAGCTCATACATTGGGCTTCGTAGATCTCTTTGCCGGTAGCCACACTGTTAGGCGAGGTGGCCGGTTGTTGAAAAGAGAAGAAGGTGATGCCAGCGGCAAGGATCAGGGTTGTCGTGATTACTTTGTTCATTCTGTGTCTGTCGATCTATAGAGTACTATTCAAATGTTATTCCCGTGCGCCTTCAGACGGTGTCCAGGCTAAAGGGCAGTTTGCGCACGCGTTTGCCGGTCAGGTCAAAGATAGCGTTTGTCAGTGCCGGGGCGAAGGGCGGTAGGGACGGCTCGCCGACGCCACCGGCTTTCTCTTCGTTGTCCATAATGTGAACTTCGATCTCCGGTGTGTCGATGATGCGGGGCTGTTTATAGGTGTTGAAGTTTTGCTCGACAGCCTTGCCATCTTTAAAGTGCGTAGCGTGTGTTATCGCGGCGCCGAGGCCCATGACGATGCTGCCTTCTACCTGTTGCCGGATGATATCAGGGTTTACATACCAGCCGCAGTCCATTACGGCCCATACTTTATCGATCTTGATCTTGCCGTCGCTCTTCTTCGAGACCTTTACCACTTCGCCAACGATAGTGGAGAAGCACTCTGTAATGGCGATACCGTAACCCTCGTTTTTCTTACGATTCTTCCAGCCGGACACCTCTTCCAGTTTATCCGCCAATGCATGGTAACGTTCGTCATGCAAATGTTGACGACGGAAGGCCAGGGGATCTTTACCCGCCTTGAGGGCGAGCTCATCCATGAAGCTTTCCATGGCGAAGGCGTTGGTCGATGCATATACGGATCGCCACCACATGACGGGGATGGGAACATCCAGCGGTGAGTCGGAGAAGTCGTAGTTGGGAATGGAACGGAAGTATGTTTCGAGGAATCCTTCCGACCCTGAGTTGTTATAGGCCTCTTTGTTGGCGTTGAGCCATTGGTGGTCCATGTTCTGGCCGGCCGTATGCAAGGCATAGGATGTGATGTTCCCGTCTTTACTGAGGGAACCTTTACAGCCGTATACCATGCCCGGGCGGAAGGGGCCCTGGGTGGTGTCGTCTTCGCGTGTCCAGACCACTTGTACGGGCGCCTTTACCTCTTTGGAGATGATGGCGGCTTCGTGCGGGTAGTCCATGAACGCTTTGCGGCCAAAGCCACCACCGAGGAAGGTCATGTTCACGACGATCTTTTCTTTTGGCAAATTCAGCAGCGGGCTGAGGAAGTCCTGTACCCAGTCGGGGCCCTGGATCGGTCCCCAGATCTCAACCATGTCGTCGTGATAGTGCGCGGTGCAGTTCACGGGCTCCATGCAGCTGTGTGATTCGTAGGGAGTCTCATATACAGCTTCCAGTTTGTTATCCGATTTTTCGAATACACCTTTGGCGTTTCCCTGCGTGCGGATGGAAAGACCCGGTTTGGTGAGCGACTCATTCATGCGCGTATACAGTTGCTCTGTATCGAGGTGCTCGAAGCCGGTATCGTCCCACTCTACTTTCAGTACTTTGCGGCCTTGCATGGCGGCCCACAGGCTGTCGGCCACCACGGCCACACCTTCGCGAAAGGTGGCGAATACGCTCGTCTTGACGGGGATGACATGTTTGACCCCGGGTACTTTTTTGGTCTCGGTGTCGTCGAAGCTTTTTACTTTACCCTGAAAGCGCGGGTTGCGTTCTACTACTGCATAGAGCATGCCGGGCAGGCGTTTGTCCATGCCGAAGATGGCTTTGCCATTTGTTTTCAGCGGCGTGTCCTGGCGCGGCACTGGCTTGCGAATGATCTTGTATTCTTCGGGCAGTTTCAGTTTGACGTGTTTCGGCGGTGTAAGCTTGGAGGCTTCCTGCACCAGCTCGCCATAGTGGAATTTTTTACCACTGGGTTTGTGTATAACGTGGCCGTTCTCGGCATAGCACTCGCTGTGCGGTACTTTCCATTTGTTGGCGGCGGCTTCGATCAGCATCTCGCGTGCCGTGGCGCTGAGGTTCAGCAGCTTTTTATAGGAGCCGCGGATGGTGGAGCTACCCCCGGTGATCTGGCTGCCGTACTTGGCGTTGTTGCCTTGCGCGAAGACGATGTTGACAGCGTTGAGGTCTACTTCCAGTTCTTCGGCAATGATCTGCGGTACGGACTGGAAAGAACCCTGGCCCATCTCGGCGCGGTGGTTGGTGATGGTGACTTTGCCGGAGGTATCGATGGAGATCCAGGCGTTTAGGTCGATGCCCAGGCTTTCGGCGGTGTCTGCCTTCACGATGGTGGTTTCTTTGCCGTGTGAATAGAAGCCCAGGGTGAGGGCTGCGCCGGTAAGACTTGAAAGCTTTATAAAGTTTCTTCTGGATAGCGTGCTCATAGTGTCTGTTATGGTACGGTATGCTGGATAGTATATTTTAGTTCGACGCTTTTTGCGTCATGAGGGTAGAGGCCGTTTTGATGGCCTTGCGGATGCGCGGGTAGGTGCCACAGCGGCAGATGTGCCCCTGCATGGCGGTGTCGATGTCTTTGTCGGTGGGCAATGGTGTTTTCTTGAGCAATGCGGTGGCCGCCATGATCTGGCCGGACTGGCAGTAGCCACACTGTGGTACCTGCTCGGTGATCCACGCTTGCTGTACGGGGTGGCTGTTGTCTTCGGAGAGGCCTTCGATGGTCGTGACGCTTTTGTTGCCCACGGCCGATACGGGCAGTGAACATGAGCGCATCGGGACACCGTCGAGGTGTACGGTGCATGCCCCACATTGGGCAATGCCGCAGCCGTATTTCGTGCCCGTCAATCCGACGATGTCGCGGATGACCCAGAGCAGGGGCATCTTCGGATCGGCTTCTACGGTGTAGTTTTTGTTATTGATTTTCAGGGTTAATGCTGCCATGGTTCAGGTGTTTGAGTTGCTAACAGAACTAAGTTACGAAATTAGGAAGGATCGGTAGCATTCCTGTCGGTGTGTAGAGACACTCATTTCCGGGGAAGTATACATTTGCGTTACAAGCGGGCCCAGGCGGTAGACGAACGACAGATTGTAGCGGATGGAAAAACGGACGTATTTTGATATCTTGGGTAGAATGGTTTTAAATAAGGTAATCCGCTATGAAAAATCTACTGATGATCTTTTTGCTGTGGCTGCCGGTGGCAGCGTGGAGCCAGGGTGCCATTGAGGTGGTGGTGACGGATATTCGCGAAGCGAAGGGGGAGATCCGTGTGGGGTTGTTCAACAACGAAAACAGTTTTTTGAAGGAGGCGATCGACGGAAAGGTGGTGAAGGCGGAGAAGGAAGGAGTGACGGTGGTGTTTGAAAATCTGCCGGCGGGGGATTATGCGGTGAGTGTGATCCATGATGAGAATGGAAACGGGGAGCTGGATAGCAACGTAGTGGGTATCCCGAAAGAGGGATTTGCGTTTGGGAACAATGCGATGGGGGCGTTCGGGCCGCCCTCGTTTGAGAAGGCGAAGGTTGTTGTGAAGAAGGGGAGCGTGCGGCAGGAGCTGAAGTTGAAGTATATGTAGTGTAGGAAAATTCACGACGGCAGTTACAAACTGCCGTCAGTTCCCGGCACAAGTTACGTACCTCCGCTAACGCTTGGCGCTTAAACTTGCGCCAGCAATCACGCTAAAACTTGCCCCAACAATACACGCTATTCTTTACAATCGCTTAGGACCTTCGTGGCTTCGCGGACGTCGATGATGCCTTGCTTGTGATTCCAGGTGTTGTAGATGTAGGTGGCGATCTCGGCGATCTCCAGGTCGGTCAGTGAAGGGATGGGGGGCATGGCTTTGTTAAAGCTTTTGCCGTTTACCACCAGCTCGCCTTGTTTGCCGTGGCGCATGAGGCATAGCACCTCGGACTGATTCTGCTCCATGTAGTCGGAGACGTTCAGTGGGGGAAACAGCAGACCCAGGCCGGTGCCGTTCTTTTGATGGCAGTTGCTGCAGTGCCTGGTGTACAGCTGCTCGCCCTGAATATAATATTGTTTGAATTTGGTATTACCTTCGGGTACCGATCCCGTGGTGCCGTCCTGTTTCGGGTTCGAGCAGGACGACAGCAGGCTTCCCGTCAGGGCAACAATGATCAATACGTAGTAGTTACTTTGCATTTTCTTTTTCCAGGCGGCGGATGTCGACGATCAGTCGGTTTACGTCCTCTTCTTTGGTGCCGTCGTACTTGCCGCGGATCCTGCGTTGTTTATCGATGAGCAAGAAGGCGCCGCTGTGGATAAAGCCATCGGGTTCTTCTTTGGCTTCCATCGCCGTGGCGAAGTAGCTTGTCTGGGCGATCTTATAAATGTCGTCTTTGGCGCCGGTCACGAAGTGCCACTTATCGCTTTTTACACCGAGGCGCGCGGCGTAGTCGTGCAGCAGGGCAACCGTGTCGTATTCGGGGTCGATGGTGTGCGAGAGCAATACTACGTTCGGATCGTTTTGCAGTGAATCGTATACCCGCAGCATTTGGGTTTTCATGATGGGGCAGATCGTGCGGCACGAGGTGAAGAAGAAGTCGGCCACGTAGATTTTATTGTCGAACGTGCTGTTGGTGATGGTGGCGCTGTCCTGGTCGGTGAATTTAAAATCGGCGATGGTATGGTATACCGTGTCGGCGCCGTTCACTTCGCGGGCGCCGAGGATCGGCAGTGGCGTTTCTTTCTTTTCGATACAGGCAGCAGGTAACAATACGGCTGCCAGCAGTACGGGTGACAGGTATGAAAACAGTGCGCGGGACATAGTGTTCGTCTTAGTCATTTTTGCGGAATTTCTTATAGGTACGGATCCCGATCATGATCAGGATGGTGACTGCCAGCAAGCCGGCGAGGCCCCAGAGCATGCTCAAGGCATTTTTTAATACGATCAAAAATACGATGCTGATCAGGAAGAGTGTTGCCACTTCGTTCCAGATACGCATGTGGGTGGAAGTATATTTTACGACGTCATTTTGCAGTTGCCGGAAGATGACGTGCAGAGAGATGTGGTAGAGGTATAAAAGGAATACCAGGGTGAGCTTGATGTGCATGAAGCCGAACGTGAGCCACTCCGGTTGGTTGATCACCATCGAGGTGCCCAGGCACAGCGTGATGATGGCCGAGGGCCAGGTGATGCCAAACCACAGACGCGACGCCATCATCTTCAACTGCTTCAGCACGATCGATCCTTCGGGTTCGGGCTTGGCGTGAGCTTCGACGATGTAGACAAAGAGCCGCGGCATATAAAACATACCGGCGAACCAGGTGACGATAAATATGATGTGTGCGGCTTTTAAATACAGGTGCGTCATCGGCCTACGGTGTGCTACGGGTTGGTAGTTTCTATGGTGACGGGGTCGCCTACGGAGATGTATTGCTGATCGCGTGCCACGGCATTTTGTCCGAACATGATCTTGTTATTGCGCGAGCGATAGGTGGCCAGCGTCTTCAGGGGTTCTTTGCCTTTCTCGGCGGTGTCCTGGTTGACGGTGGTGAGCACGCAGCGTGCGCAGGGCTTTACTCCGACAAAGCGAGTGTCGCCAATGCGGAAGTCGCGCCAGGTGTCTTCGGCATAGGCTTCGGCGCCGGTAATCACCAGGTTGGGGCGAAAGCGGTTCATCGGCAAGGGGATGTCGAGACGGCTATTGAGGTCGTTGAGGGAGCTTTGGCCGATCACGAGGAAGGGGTAGGCATCGGCCAGTCCGACGTGCTCGTCATTTACTTTGTATTTGGGATCCACCGGGCGGGCGTTGTCTTCCGGAAAGTATACCAGGTGGGCATCCAGGCCCATGCGGGAGGAAAACCACTGGTCATTCTCCGTGCCTACGCCGTGAGCGGTGACGGTGTCGTCCCAGATGCGCACCTGCTCGGGGGCTTGTAAGGAAGCGGGAACGGCGGGCAGGGTCAGGACTTCGTCTTTGTGACGGATCAGGATCTGGTCGCCTTCCAGCGAAAGCTTGAACAGGGCCATGATGGGGTGCTCGCGCTGGGTGAGGCAGACGCCGTCGGGGCTTACCAGCATAAAGCGGCGGTCGTACTGCAGTCCTTTGCCCATTACCCGGGCAGAGGTCAGTGGGATGCCGCCGAGGGATTTAATGGGGTAAATCCAGATTTCGGTGAGTCGGAGGTCGGTCATGTACCGCTTTCAACGTGTTTTGCGGTGTAAAGGTATCCTCCTTCGCGGAAGCTTTGGCGGATAAGCCCGCTTTTTTCTTTTTTTAGGCTTGAGACGTTGTGGACGGGACATCTTTCGGTTCGGCTTCGGCGGGTAAACCTTCCTGCGCTGATGCTTCGGCAGGCAGGTCCACGAAAGTGAAGCCGCGGGCGTCTTCGCCGTCGTAGAAGTCGACTTCCTTGCCGATGATGTACATGGTGTGTTTTTTGTCGACGTACACGGGGATGCCGGCGACGGTGTAGGCCAGGTCGGTGTCTTTTTGCTTATCAAAGCCGATCAGGAGGGCTACGCCGCCGCAACCGCCGCCCTTGATGCCCACCCGCAGGCCGTAGTCGGCCGGGATGTTCTTGGTTTCCATGATTTTGCGGACCTCTTCGGCAGCACGATCAGACAGGGAGACGGGGCGCAGGTTGTCGAACATGAAAATAAAGGCTTAGTGACACAAAATTATTAACTTTCAAACCGTAAATAAAGTTTAGTTTTTCCGCATATGGATGTACTTATTGAGTTTGGTAAAATACTAATTCCCGCTTCTATCGTTTTGTATCTGGCGTATCTGCTGGTGCGCATGTTTATCGAAAAAGAGATCGAGCTGAGGAAACTGGAAGTGCGGAGCCGCAGCATCGAAACGCTGCTTCCCAGCCGGCTGCAGGCCTACGAGCGGATGACGCTCTTCCTGGAGCGCATCTCGCCGCAAAACCTGCTGGTGCGGCTGAATGCCCCCGGCATGCAGGCCCGTGAGTTCCACCAGCTGCTGCTGGCGGAGATTCGCAATGAGTACAACCACAATGCCTCGCAGCAAGTGTACATGAGTGAAGACGTGTGGAACTTGCTGAAAGGCGCCAAGGAGGACCTGATCGTGACGATCAACGACTCGGCCAGTGAAATGGGACCCGAGAGCTCGAGCCTCGATCTTTCGAAAAAGATCTTTGAAAAGTCGGTCAACAAACCGGTAGACCCGATGGCCCACGCCCTGACGGAGCTGAAGAAAGAGATTCAGCGCACGTTCTAAGCAGCCGGCCGGGTGGCTATTTGATTAGAAACACCTAACAACGAAAGAAATGCTGAAGAATCGTTTTTTTGATCTGGCGCTGAGCAAAGCGTCTGGTATTCTGGGAACGCGCGCGCGGCTGGTGCTGCTGCTGACAAAGCTCGGTATGAAGTTGCAACGTGTTTCGTGGAAAGATATGAATGCTGCCGCGGTCAAGGAGAAGTTCCTGGTGCTGGGCCGGATCTCGCGTGCGTATGCGTCGGGACACTATCGGGAGATACCGTGGAAGACCATGGTCATGATCGTGGCCGCCCTGGCATACTTTGTCATGCCGATCGATCTGCTGCCCGATCTCGTGCCGATCACCGGGTTGACAGACGACGTGGCCGTGCTCATGGCGGTATTCAATGCCGCGAGCGGAGATGTGGACAAGTTCTTGCTGTGGGAGAAAAAACGCTCATTGACAGCATGAGAACCGCGCTGATCGCCGGCGGCACCGGTCTTGTCGGAAGTCAGCTGTTGCAGCTTTTACTGGCGAGCGACCGCTATGGTAAGGTCGTGGCGTTGACGCGCTCAGCACTGCCCGTGCATCCGAAGCTGGAACAAGTGCCGGTTACGCAGGAGACTTTGAGCGGCGGTCAACACATGAAGGTCGACGATGTCTTTTGTTGCCTGGGTACAACCATCGCCAAGGCCAAAACCAAAGAGAATTTTTACCAGGTGGACTTTTATTACCCGCTGCTGCTGGCACGGAGCGGCTATGCCCATGGTGCGCGGCAGTATATGCTGATCTCGGCGCTAGGGGCCAGCAAAGACTCGACGGTGTATTATAACCGTGTGAAGGGTGAAGTGGAAGAGGCGATCGGCGCGGTGGGAATTGAAACGCTGCACATTTTTCGTCCTTCGTTGTTGTTAGGTCCCCGCCAGGAGCAACGCACGGGAGAAGACGCGGCGAAGTTCATATATAAAATATTCGGATTCCTGATCCCCCGGAAGTACAAGGCTATCGACTCGGCAAAGGTTGCGCGGGCCATGTTACAGTATGCCTCGCAGGAACAGAAGGGAACCTTTATTCATGAATCTAAAGATCTGCAGCAGTTCTAGTGCTGCGTGTATTGTATGATCGCCGTTATTCAACGTGTCACGTCTGCTTCTGTTACGATCGACCAACGTGTAAAGGCTTCCATTGGCACCGGGCTGCTGGTGCTGGTGGGTATTGAAGATGCCGATACGGCCGAGGATATTGCCTGGCTGTCGGGCAAGGTCGTGAACCTGCGGATCTTTAACGATGCCGGGGGCGTGATGAATCAAAGTGTGAAGGAGCAAGGCGGCGACATTATTGTCGTGAGCCAGTTTACATTGCAGGCCAGTACCAGGAAAGGCAACCGGCCGTCGTATCTCAAAGCGGCGAAGCCACCCGTGGCGGTGCCGTTGTACGAGGCGTTTGTCAAGGCGGTGGAAGCGGAGTTGGGCAAGGGCGTGCAGACGGGTGAGTTTGGCGCGGATATGAAGGTGAGTTTGCTGAACGATGGTCCGGTGACGATCATTATCGATACAAAGAATAAAGTATGAGCAGGATAGAGGTTATGCAGGGCGATATTACCACACTGGCGATGGATGCCATCGTAAACGCCGCGAACACCAGCCTGATGGGTGGTGGTGGTGTGGACGGTGCGATACACCGCGCCGGCGGACCGCAGATATTGGAGGAGTGCCGCAAGATCGTCGCCCGGCAGGGTGGGTGCCCAACGGGCGAGGCTGTGATCACGACGGGTGGGAAGTTGAAGGCGCGGTATGTGATCCATACCGTCGGGCCGGTGTGGAACGGCAAGGCGAAAGAAGATGAGCTGCTGACGCGGGCGTACGAGAACAGCCTGCGTGTAGCCGTGGAGAATGGTGTAAAGACGGTGGCGTTTCCGAACATCAGCACCGGTGTGTACCGGTTTCCGAAAGAGCGCGCTGCCGATATCGCTATCGGCACCGTGCAGCGCTTCCTGGAGCATGAGCCTTCTTTGGAGAAGGTGATCTTTTGTTGTTTCGATGCCGAGAACCTGGCTTTGTACCAGGCGAGATTGTCAAAGTCTTAACGGGTTTAACCTCTCATCATGATGCGTCGCATATTGCTTTTCGTTTTTCTCTTGCCGTTAATGGCGGTTGCGCAGAAGAATAAGTATGGGCTCAATCCTACGAAGCTCGAGGCGTACAAGGCTTCTGTAAAGACGAACCCGAACAAGGAGCTGATCGACCTGGAAAAATTTATTCCGGGCCTGGTGCTGGATATACGGTATGCTACGACCAACAATTTTACGGGTGAGCGGATTTATACCCTGGCGAAGGCTTATGCGCGTAAGCCCGTGGCAGAGGGGTTGAAGCGGGCGCAGGCGGCGTTGAAAGAAAAAGGGCTGGGAATAAAGGTGTTTGATGCCTACCGGCCGTATAAGGCTACGGTCAGGTTCTATGAGGTATATAAAGATACGACGT
The DNA here is from genome assembly GCF_018598185.1 of Dawidia soli. GTDB lineage: Bacteria > Bacteroidota > Bacteroidia > Cytophagales > Cyclobacteriaceae > Ohtaekwangia > Ohtaekwangia soli. Next base: position 23,980 of record NZ_JAHESC010000019.1, on the reverse strand, counting down.
ACGTTGCCTCGCCCTATAAGGGGTCACGACACAACCGGGGGTGTGCTATCGATATGACGTTGATCGATCTGAAGACCGGACAGGAGCTCAAGATGCCTACGGGGTATGATTCTTTTCAAAAGGCCGCCTGGCCGTCCACACCGGTAAAAGATCCGGAGGTGCGAAAGAACCGGCAACTGATCATCGATGTGATGAAGCAGCAAGGTTTTAAGGTCAATAGCTCGGAGTGGTGGCACTTCGATTTTATCGGGTGGACGAAGTACGATGTATTGGATATTGATTTTGAGGAGTTGGAGTAATGTGCCACGTAGTCGCAGGATGTCATTGCGGTTACAAGGATACCTGCTGCGAGCGATTTAAATAGAACGTTCATATTTCCTGATTAATCCAAAGTCGAAGGGCGTCCAATACGATGCTTTCAAGCCGCTTTCCTTGAACGCAGTGTTTACCCACGTGTTGCAGGTCTTCAGACAGGAATAGCCGCCGTTGGCTTTATAAAAATTGTCGTGCTCGGAATATCCGGCATTTACTAGTATGATCGTGCTTCCGGTATTATCCCGCTGAAATGATCGTTGGATATAGTGGTTTAATTTTTTCAACGCAGTTTCATCCAGGCGGACTTCGATCCAGGTACTGCTTTTTTGTTTGTAGCGCGTTACATGCATTAACGTCGGTCCGTTTAAGAACATTGCCTGGAACGCGTTCCTGAACGTTAGATCGCCCCAGGTGGGGGTATTGATATAAAAGTTCTCGTTCCCCCACCCGAATGAAATATATTCTTCACGTTCCAGGTGAATGAGGTTTTCAAGCAACCCTGGATCAATATCCTGTTTTGGGATGATGATATCCAGATGAACACCGTTTGTACTTAGATAAACTGTTTTATTCTGGTTGTTAAACTCAGCCGTATTACCGTTCACGGTTGTAAATGTCAGCAGGATGGAGATTGCAAAGTAGCTTACGGGAATTGCAAGTAGAAGCAGAACCGAGATAATCGTTCTCTTTAAAAGGTTTCTCTTTTTCATATAGAGTTTTTCCGGTGGAAACCAGCATGCTTTATTACAAATCTCCCAAAAAGTAACCCGTCGTCTGACCCGGGGATTTTGGATTCTTTTTATTTTTAATCCCTGTTCACCAATCGTATTTTAAACATTCAACTTTTCTCTCATGTCTTTACAAGAAGCGCAAGAACAAGTAGACCAATGGATTACAACCACCGGTGTACGTTATTTCAATGAACTTACGAACATGGCGATCCTAACGGAAGAAGTAGGCGAGGTGGCGCGCATCATGGCGCGGCGGTATGGCGAGCAGTCAGAGAAGGAGTCTGACAAGGGCAAGGACCTGGGCGACGAGATGGCCGACGTGCTGTGGGTGCTGATCTGCCTGGCCAATCAAACTGGAGTGAATCTCACGGAGGCTTTTGAAAAGAATCTGGCCAAGAAGACCGCACGCGACAAGGACCGGCACAAGAACAATCCCAAGCTGCAATAGCATGTAACCCTGTTGGGTACAAAAGTGTGTCGGTGTGTACTTGCGGCTGTCAAAAATTTACGGCAGATTCGTATACCTAACCACACCGTATTTATGGCTGAAAACCAGCGCTTCCTGGCCCTCGACGTTTTCCGGGGAATGACCGTTTGCTTCATGATCATTGTAAACTCTCCGGGCGACTGGAGCATTGCCTACCCGCCCTTGCTACACGCCGCATGGCACGGCTTTACGCCGACCGATCTTGTCTTTCCGTCATTTCTGTTTGCCGTGGGCAACGCCATGGCATTTGTGATGTATAAATACACCACGCAAAATAGCAGTAATTTGTTCTGGCGTAAGACGCTGAAACGGTTTGCTATTATCTTTTTGCTGGGCTTCCTGATGTATTGGTTCCCCTATGTAGATTTTCAGACCTGGACGTTAAAACCTTTTGCGGAAACGCGCATACTGGGGGTGTTGCAGCGGATTGCGATTTGTTACCTGGTGGCTTCCGTGGTGGTGTATTATGGTTCGAAGACCTTTGCGGTGATCTTTAGCATCGTCGTGCTGCTGGCATATTGGATTATCCTCTATGCGATGGGCGACGCGGTTGATCCGTACAGCATGACGGGGTATGCGGGAAATGCGTTGGATAAGCTTTTGCTGGGAGAGGCGCATATGTATCATGGCGAGGGCGTGGCGTTTGAGCCGGAAGGAATACTCAGTACGTTGCCTTCGTTGGTGAATGTGATTGCCGGGTACCTGGCGGGAGACTTCATCCGGAGGAAGGGCGTGACGTATGAGACACTGGCGAAACTGTTGATGGTGGGCGCGGTGCTGATCTTTGTTGCGCTGACCTGGAATATGGTGTTCCCGATCAATAAGAAGATCTGGACGAGCTCGTTCGTATTGCTCACCGTGGGGTTGGATCTGCTGCTGATCCCGTTGCTTCTGTATGTGATCGAGATGATGAGAAAGACACAGTGGACGGGGTTCTTTGTGGTGTTCGGAAAGAATCCGCTTTTTATCTACCTGCTTTCGGAATTGTTGTTGATTACTTTTTATCTGATCCCGGTGGGAGAGAGTAATGTTGTGGGATGGTTATTCCATGATGTGTTTGGGAGCTTCGCCAGTCCGGTGAATGCTTCTTTGCTGTTTGCGCTGTCCTTTATGATGATCTGTTGGGTGGTGGGGTATTTGCTTGACAGGAAGAAGATTTATATACGCGTTTGACAATGTGCGGACGGCAGTTACAAACTGCCTACCGACCCGGCACAAGTTACGTACCTACGCTATCGCTTGGTGCTAAACTTGCGCCAGGTGCTACGTATGTGCCGGCTATCGATTATGCTTTTATGAGGAAGCCTTCTTTCAGGACCGGGACGACGTCGTATTGGTCGGGGGTGAGGCAGAAGCTGATGTCTTTGTAGATGTTCAGCTTGGCGAGGCGGCGGACGTGGCTGGCGTCTTTGAGGAAGTCCATCATGTCGGTCTTGGCCTGGTTGTAGAGGTGCCGGGCCATGACGGGGGCGTCGCAGTCGGGTTCGATGTGCTCTTTCAATAGCTCTACCAGGGCACCGGCGTAGAGGGTGTCTTCCTGGTTTACTTTGCCTTTCCAGCCCGCGCATACGACCAGTACGTTGTTGGCGCCTGCCAGCAGGTAATTTGCCACAGCGGAAAGATTGAGGAAGGAGCCGATGATGATCTCGCGGGCGCCTTCGGATCTGGCAATGGCCTGGGTGCCGTTAGTGGTGGTGAAGGCGATCTTTTTACCCTTCAGATGATCTTCCATGTATTCGAAAGGCGAGTTGCCGAGGTCGCAACCTTCTACTTTTTTGCCATCGCGTTCGCCGGCGGTATAATATTCAGCGGACTTCATGGCCATGCAGTCTTCTACCTTCGCAAAGGGCTTGATGCTGTGAATCCCGTGTGCCAGGGCCGTTGTCATGCAGGACGTGGCGCGAAAGATGTCTACAACGACTACGGTGCGGTCGTGTACGTTATAAAGATGCATCAGCTCGGGGCTGAGGCATACGTCAATGGTTTTCGTCATACGCTTATAGAAATACAATGCCCCGGAGCGGCCGGCGGTCTGGCCGGGCTCCGGGGCAGCAATATACGTTCAATTATCCGATCAGCGGGAGTTTGCTGACCTGGGCTTTCAGGGCTTTGCCCCGCACGTCGATGGCGATCTCGGTACCTACGGCGGCGTGGGGCGTGGTGACATACGCCAGGCCTATGCCGATGCCCAGCAGGGGCGACATGGTACCCGAAGTAACTTTACCGATCACGTTGCCTGCTGCATCTTTCACTGCGTAGTCGTGGCGGGGAATGCCTTTCTCGGACATCTTAAAGCCTACCAGTTTTTTGGTGACGCCTTCTTCCTTCTGCTTTTTCAGCGCGGTGCTGTTGGTAAACTCTTTTGTGAATTTGGTGATCCAGCCCAGCCCGGCTTCCAGCGGCGACGTTGTATCGTCGATGTCGTTGCCGTACAGGCAGAAGCCCATCTCCAGGCGCAGGGTGTCGCGTGCACCCAGGCCGATGGGTTTGATCCCGAACTCGGCGCCTGCTTCAAAGATGGCTTTCCATACTTTCTCGGCGTATTGCTTGTGTATATAGATCTCGAAGCCGCCCGCGCCGGTATAGCCGGTGTTGGAGATAACGGCATCGGGCAGCCCGGCAAACTCGCCGATGGCGAAGTGATAGTATTTGATGGCCGACAGGTCTGTCCCGGTAAGCTTCTGGAGCGTGGCGGCGGCTTTGGGACCCTGGATGGCAAACAGGCAGGTATCGTCGGAGATGTTTTTCATCTCTACGCCTTTGGTGTTGTACTGGCTGATCCAGGCCCAGTCTTTATCGATGTTGCCGGCGTTGACCACCAGCAGGTAATCGTTGTCCTTGATCTTGTATACGATCAGGTCGTCTACGATGCCACCGGTTTCGTTGGGCAGGCAGGAGTATTGTGCCTGGCCGTCTATGAGCTTGGCGGCGTCGTTGCTCGTCACGCGCTGAATGAGGTCGAGGGCGTTGGGGCCTTTGAGGGTGAACTCACCCATGTGCGATACATCAAATACGCCCACGCCGTTTCGTACGGTCATGTGCTCTTCGATGTCGGAAGAATAGCGCACGGGCATGTTAAAGCCTGCGAAGGGTACCATCTTACCTCCCAGTGTTGCGTGGAGATCGTTGAGGGGAACATGTTTTATATCCATAGTGCTCGTTTAGGTGGCGCAAATGTAATTAAATCTTATTTCCATACACGGTGTCAAACAAAAAGAGGCGTCCCCTAAAGGAGCCTCTTTTATAGGTGTTGTTTTTGTAATTATACCCGTTGCGGATCAATGTATAGCTTCGGCTTTTGCGATGGCTTGGTTGATGTCCTCTTTCACCTTCGTTACCTTCTCCATTTCACTCTCCAGGTACTTGCGGGTCTTCTCTTCGTCCAGCGAGTCCGGTTGCGGGTTGAAGGAGCGCATCCATACCATCATGCCGTTGTGGGCGGAGTCCAGCTGGTGAATGGTCTGCTCGATCTCCTTTTTCTTATCGTCGGCCAGGCCGGTTTCTGTCAATTTCTTTTTGAGACCTTCTTTCAGTTTATAGATATCGTTCATCCTGGGCATGACCTCGTCGTGTACCTTCATGACTTCTTCGCCCAGGGCCTGGTTGGGACTACCGTCGGCCGCGGTATGTTCGTGGTCGTGGCCATGCTCGTGGTCATGGTTGTGCTCTTGATTTTTGGGGCCGCAGGCCCCCACCAGCAGGGCGGAAACGAACAGGGCGGTTTTCAGCGTTGTATTCATTTGGATATCGATTTTTGCCAAAAGTACAATTCCGGCGTGAATTTGCCTGTAACTGACTGACTAACAATCATTAGTTTCTTGAAAAGTTTATAAAAGATGCTACCGCCACTTTGATCTGCGAAAAAAATGCACGTATCTTTGAAGCACATCAAGATTGAAATGAACACCAACACATTCTTTTACTTTTACTACTACTTTTTTAGACCCCAGACGGGACTCTAACGAGTGGTGTTATTGTAAAGAATAGCAAGATAACTCAGAAAGGTCCCGGTAAAGCCGGGACTTTTTTTTTGCGCATGTTTTTAATCGCGGTGGACGGGAACAGATTACGTATATGGCCAAAAAGAAGAAATTAAAAATTGCAATTCAGGGTATCGCAGCAAGCTTTCACGAGGTAGCGGCCCTCACGTATTTTACCGAGGCGATCGAAACGGTAGAGTGTCTTTCCTTTCACCAGCTGTGCGAGAGCCTGAAACATGGTTACAGCGACTATGCGGTGATGGCCATCGAGAATTCCATTGCCGGCAGCATTCTGCCGAACTACTTTTTATTGCAAGACTATCACTTCAGCATCATCGGCGAGCTGTACCTGCCGATCCACATGAACCTGCTGGCGCTGCCTGGCACCAAGCTGAGCGATATTAAGACCATTGAGTCGCATCCCATGGCCATCCGTCAGTGCTCGGACTTCCTGCACGCGCTGAACGGCGTGGAGATCCGCGAGAGCGACGATACGGCGTTGTCGGCCCGCCGTGTGAAGGAGCTGAAACTGAAGAATACGGCGGCCATTGCCAACGAGTTTGCGGCCAAGAAATTCGGGTTGCAGATTCTGGAGAAACGCATCGAGACGCATAAGAAGAATTTCACGCGTTTCCTGATCCTGGCCAAGCGTGCCGACCGCAAGATCGAAAGCAACAAGGCCTCTATGTGTTTTGAGGTAGCCAACGAGGTGGGGAGCCTGGCGGACGCGCTTACCACGTTCAAGACCCACCGCATTAACCTGACCAAGATCCAGTCGATTCCGATCATCGGCCGGCCCAGCGAATACTCTATTCACATCGACGTAGAGTGGAAGCGCCGCAAGAGCTATGACGATGCGATGAGCGCCGTCATGCGGCAGGTAAAGAACCTGAATGTTCTGGGTGAGTATAAAAAGGCGAAGATCGAATACAAGTAATAAAAGAGCGCGATAGCGATACAGAACGTATGATACAGACAGCGAAACGAATTGCCAATGTGGAAGAGTACTACTTCAGCCGGAAGCTGGCCGAGGTACGTGGCCTGGACACGCCCGAGCTGCGCGTGATCAACCTGGGCATCGGCAGCCCCGACCAGGCACCGTCTTCCGCCACGATCGATGCCCTGATCGCGTCGGCGAAGAACCCGGCGCACCACGGCTATCAAAACTACAAAGGGATCCCGGCGTTCCGCCAGGCCATCGCCGACTTCTATCGCACGGTATATAACACGACGCTGAACCCCGAGACGGAGATCCTGCCGCTGATGGGCTCGAAGGAAGGTATCATGCACATCGCGATGGCCTTTGTAAACGAAGGGGAGGAAGTGCTGATCCCCAACCCGGGCTATCCCACGTATTCGTCGGTAGCCAACCTGGTAGGCGCCAGGTTGCGTCCCTATGCCTTAAAAGAGTCGTTGAACTGGGGCATTGACATTGCCGAGCTGGAGAAGAGCGACCTGTCGAAGGTAAAGATCATGTGGGTGAACTTTCCGCACATGCCCACGGGTCGGGTGGCTTCGCGCGAAGAGCTGAAGGCGTTGGTGGACCTGGCGCGCAAACATCAGTTCCTGATCGTAAACGACAATCCCTATAGCCTCATCCTGAACGATAACCCGATGAGCATCCTCTCCATCGAAGGTGCTGACGAGGTGGCGTTGGAATTAAACTCGCTGAGCAAGTCGCACAATATGGCCGGCTGGCGTCTGGGCTGGGTGGCCGGTAAGAAAGAGTTTATCGATGCCGTGCTGAAGGTAAAAAGCAACATGGACTCGGGCATGTTCCTGGGCCTGCAGCATGCTGCCACGGAAGCGCTGAAGAACGGCGATGTGTGGTTCAAGGAACTGAACCAGGTATACCGCCAGCGCAAGCAGGTGGCGCTCCAGCTGCTGGATGCGCTGGGCTGTACCTATGCCGATCAATCGGGTTTGTTTGTGTGGGCGAAGGCGCCCGACCGCATTGCCGATGTAGAGAAATGGATCGACGAGATCTTATACGGTACGAAGGTGTTTATCACCCCGGGTTTTATTTTCGGTGAGGCCGGCCGCCGCTACATCCGCGTGTCGCTTTGCTGCACGGAGACGATGTTGAAAGAAGCACTGGAACGTGTGAAGAATTTTCTAAAGACCGCGAAAGTATGAACGTAGCTGTAATAGGGTTAGGATTGATCGGCGGCTCGATGGCGCTCGACCTGCGTCACGCGGGGCTGGCCACATCGCTGACGGGCGTCGACCAGAATGCCGACAACGGCGAGCAGGCCGTGGCGCTGGGCCTGGTGGACCGCGTGCAGCCTGCAGACGCAGCGTTGCGTGAGGCCGACCTGGTGATCGTGGCGATACCGGTAAATGCCCTGGCAAAGACGTTGCCGAACGTGCTCGACCTGGTAAAGCCCGACGCTGTCGTGGTAGACGCCGGATCGACCAAAAGCTCGATCTGCCGGGCAGTAGCGACCCACCCCCGGCGGGCACAGTTTGTGGCGGCGCACCCCATTGCCGGTACGGAGAACTCCGGCCCGACGGCAGCCTTCCGCGGGCTGTTCCAACACAAGACGAACATCATCTGCGAGCAGGAGCGCTCTTCAGAGCATGCCCTGACCGTGGCGCGCCGCGTGTTCGATGCCCTGGGGCTGAACACGATCTTTATGGAGCCGGAGGAACACGACAAGCACGTAGCCTATGTATCGCATCTCTCGCACGTCAGCTCGTTCCTGCTGGGGCAAACCGTACTCGACATCGAGAAGGACGAGAAAAATATCTTCGCCCTGGCGGGCAGCGGTTTTGCGTCTACGGTGCGTCTGGCGAAAAGCTCGCCGGCCATGTGGGCGCCGATCTTCGAGCAGAACCTCGAATACCTCAGCCAGGCGTTGCAGGAGTATATCATGCACCTGCAACGGTTCCACTACCTTTTACTGAAGCGAGACACGCAGGAGCTGAGCCGCATCATGTCGGGCGCCAACGAGATCCGCCGCGTGCTGGACGGTATCGAGCTCAAGACACAACAACAGACTCAACAACAACAACAACCTATATCAACAACTGCAAAAATTTAACTACTCACCTATATGAAACATTCACTGAAACTTGAACCGATCTCTTCCTGGTTGCCGACGGCCAGCAAACCCGTTATCATCAGCGGCCCCTGCAGTGCAGAAACAGAAGAACAGACCATTGCCACAGCGAAACAGCTGGCGGCTACCGGCAAGATCCACGCGTTGCGCGCGGGTATCTGGAAACCCCGCACCCGGCCGGGTCAATACGAGGGTGCCGGCGAACCCGGCCTGCAATGGCTGGCGGCGGCAAAGAAAGAGACCGGGCTGCCCATCACAACCGAAGTAGCCAATGCCGCGCACGTGGAGGCTGCCCTGAAGGCTGGTGTCGATATTCTGTGGGTGGGTGCCCGTACGACGGTAAACCCCTTCTCGGTACAAGAGGTGGCCGACTCGCTGAAAGGCGTTGACATTCCGGTGATGGTAAAGAACCCCATCAACCCGGACCTCGAGCTGTGGATCGGCGCGCTGGAGCGCCTCAACAAAGCCGGCATTACCAAGCTGGCGGCTATCCACCGCGGCTTCTCATCATTCGAAAAAGGCCCCTTCCGCAATGCGCCCATGTGGGACATGAGCATCGAGCTGAAGACCCGCATTCCCGAGCTCGACATCATTTGCGACCCCAGCCACATTGCCGGTAACCGTGATCTGATCTCCCTGATCTCTCAGAAGGCCCTCGACCTGGACATGGCCGGCCTGATGATCGAAAGCCACATCAATCCCGATGCTGCCTGGAGCGACGCCAAGCAACAGGTTACACCGGCTGTTCTCGGCAAGATCGTAGAAGGCCTGGTAGTGCGCGAGGTATCGTCTGACAATAAGAGCTTCAAAGATACGCTCAGCATCCTGCGCGAGCAGATCGACCAGTTGGACGATGAGATCATGTCGAAGCTTGCTTCGCGTATGAAAATCTCGGAGAAGATCGGCCAATACAAGAAGGAAAACAACGTAACCATTCTCCAGGTAAACCGCTGGGAAGAGATCATGCAGACCCGTATCACGCTGGGTAAGGCGATGGGGCTGAACGAGGCCTTCACGCAAGAGTTGCTGAAACTGATCCACAACGAGTCGATCCAGATCCAGACTGGCGTGATGAACAAAGTGGCAGAACGCGTTTAAGCATAGTGTTTTTTTTATCGCCCAAAAAACTTGCGGTGCTGTGAAACTAACTCACAGCACCGTTGTTTTTTACGTTGGAAAAATCGAACTTATACAAGAAACCTAACACCTGCCGCGCCCTGATCTATTCCCCTGAGTATCACGGGCTGATCTCCACGCACATGTTGTCGTATCTCCGTTGCACTACGCCTTGCGGATCTTCTTGCAGTTACATCTGTGCGGGTGGCGGTATTTAGTCTGGGAATGAGGAGCTGTCGGTAGGTGCGATATTTTAGCGTATGTAATTTAGTGACTGGTATAACTTCAACTCTTTCTGTTAGCTATATGGTAACTACCTATATTCTGGTGGCTTTAAGCAGCGCCATTTTTACCGGCCTGCTGGTGTATCTTTTTGGTGGTAAAAAGACGCCGAAGAAAACATCGCGCGGAGGTACGGAATCTACGGCCGAATTAATTCCCTGGTCGCGGGTGAACGAGTTTATCGAGCACGATCGCCAGCGCATTTCCAGCGACCTGCACGACGAACTGGGTACTGTGTTGAGCCTGATACACTTAGATCTGGAACTGGTCATGCGCGAGGCGGATGCCCTGCCGCCGCACATCGAGGCGAAGCTCATAACTGTCAAAAAGAACCTTAACCTGACGATCGAAACCATCCGCAACATCATCTGGAATTTGTCGCCGGACTTCATCGAAGGCATGAGCCTGAACTTTGCCATCCGCGAGCTGTGTCACAAGCTCGACGCGATGAAGGGCACGCACGTGCATTTTGTACAAAGCGGTACACCGGTGCCGATCCAGCAACGGCAGAAGCTCAGCCTGTTCCGCATGGTGCAGGAGCTTTTCTCCAACGCCATCAAGCATTCCAATGCCTGGAACATCTCGGTACATATACACTGGGACAAAGAAAACCTGACCATCACCGTAGAGGACGATGGTTCTGATTATCGCCGGCAGGAGCACGAGCAAAAGACTTCGGGCATGGGTATGATCAACCTGCTGAAGCGGGCCAACAGCATTGGCGCCACGTTGCGCCGCGAGGATGTTTCACCCCGGGGGTTGCGCGTGATCATCGAATTCAACCTGCAACAGCAGAAAGATACCACGTCCAACAAGTTCCCCGCGATGCCCGCGGCCGCCGACGTGTTATCCTAGCACACCGTTCTCATACGCATACGAGATCAGCTCCGCCACATTGCGGGTCTTGGTCTTTTGCAACATGTCCTCGCGGTAGCTGTTGATGGTATTTTCTTTTAACGCCAGGCGTTCGGCGATCTCTTTGCTGGACTTACCCATTTTCAGGTATATCAATATATCCGCTTCGCGTTTGCTGAACTGAATGGACGGTGCGCTGACACCGGGTTCGTCTTTCAGCAGCGACGGGTGGATCATGGGGGTGATATACTGGCGGTTATCCAACACGGTTTCGATGGCCTTTTTGATCTCCTGCGACTCGCTGTTCTTTAACAGGAAACCGTGCACGCCGAGGCGTACCAGGTGGGTAATCATGCCTTCGCCGTTGTATTGCGTCAGGACGATTATGCGCAGGTCGGGGTATTGCCGCAATACCTGGCGGGCTACTTCTATGCCGTTCATACCGGGCATGCCAATGTCCAGCAGGAGCAGGTTAAAACGATGCTCCTGGAGCATTTCCAGGGCTTCCGGACCACTACCGGCCTGGCGGAGGGTTACATCGGGGAAAAGCCGGTTCAGCACGAGCGCCAACCCCTCGCGAAAAAGGGATTGATCATCAACAGCAAGGATTGACAGAGATTTCATGGTAACAGTCGGTAAGGTTTCACAAAGTACTTTAAATTTGAGTAAAAAGACACCCCTGATTTATCAGGTGGTCTACAGTCCGCCTAAACGTCATTTTTAACGCTTCGAACGCTTCATGAAAAGTCTTTCCTGGAAGAAGATCGGCCTCGGTGTGGCCGTCATAGGCATTATTGCCTTTGGTATTTTCTATTTCACCACGTCAACCGGCTCTAAGCCCGGCCCCAGTTACATCAATCCTGCTTTCGGTGAGTACATCTCGTCGTACACGGCGGGTGTCGTCTCGTCGGGCACGACGGTACGCATTGTGCTGACCAAGGATGTAGTCGATTCGACCCTGATCGGACAGGAGAACCCGGCCAAGCTGTTTTCCCTCAGCCCGTCTGTCGGGGGCAAGACCTTCTGGCTCGACCGCCGCACGGTAGAGTTCCGGCCCGACAACCGCCTGATCGCCGGGCAGATCTACGAAGTGAACTTTGCTTTGTCGAAGCTCATGCCCGAGGCTACGGGTGAACTGAGCTCGTTTGTCTATACGTTTCAGGTTATGCCTCAGAACTTCGAGGTTATCGTAGACAATGTGAAGCCCTATGTCAAGACGGAGCTGAAGCGTCAGAAGATCGAAGGCAACCTATACACCGCCGACTTTGCCGAAAAAGATGCCGTCGAAAAAATGATGACGCCCTACCAGGACGGTGGCGCCCTGAAAGTAACATGGACACACAACCCGGATGGCAAGCAGCACTCCTTTGTGGTGGAGGACGTGGCGAGAAAGGAACAGGCCAGCGAGGTGACCCTGGCTGTAGAAGGTAAACCGCTGGGTGTAGACCACGACGAAAAGAGAGTGGTGGAGATTCCTTCGCTGAGCGACTTCAAGCTGATGCAGGCCCGCGTGGTGCAGCACCCTAACCAGTACGTTGTGTTGCAGTTTTCCGACCCCCTGAAAGAAAAACAAGATCTGACCGGCCTCATCTCGATGGCCGAAGCCGGCACGCTGGACTTCGAGATCCGCGATAACGAGATCAATGTATACCCGCCGGTGCGGCAGACAGGTTCGAAGGTCATCCGCATCGAAGCCGGTGTGCGCAACATCCTGGACTATAAAATGAAAGAGCCCGCCACGGCCGAAGTGGTTTTTGAACAAGTATCGCCGGCGGTGCGGTTTACGGGTAAAGGTTCCATTCTGCCGAGCAGCGATGGCATGGTGCTGCCGTTCGAGGCGGTGAACCTGCGGTCGGTAGATGTGACCATTCTCAAGATCTACGAGCGTAATATTTTACAATTCCTGCAGGTGAACAACATCCAGGGCAGCCAGGAAATGAACCGGGTAGGCAAGAGAATGCTGAAGACCACCGTGCAGCTCGACAATACCGGTGTTACCGACCTGGGCAAGTGGAATCGCTATACACTGGACCTGTCGAAGCTGATCAGCACCGAGCCGGGCGCGATCTACCAGGTAAAGGTCTCGTTCAAGAAGGCATATTCTACCTATACCTGTGAAGGGGGCGAAGAAGCGGAAGAGGCCGTGGAGGAAAACGTCGGCCAGTTTGAAGACGAAGAGTCGTATGGCTACTACGATGAAGAAGGCTACTACTACGAAGATTATTACTACTACGAAGACTACGACTGGGAGCAACGCGACAATCCGTGCCACTCATCATACTACACGAACAACCGCGCCATTACACGCAACGTGCTGGCGTCAGACCTGGGCATTACCGCCAAACGCGGTGACGACGGCAACACACTGGTGTTTGTAACCGACCTGAAAACAACGCAGCCGCTGTCGGGGGTACAGCTGGAGATCTATGATTTCCAGCAACAGGTGATCGGCTCTGCCACGACGGACGCTGACGGTAAGGCCACGATCAATACAAAAGAGCCGCCGTTTGCATTGATCGCGAAGAACGGCCAGCAACGGGGATATCAAAAGCTGAGCAACGGCGACGCACTTTCCGTCAGCAACTTTGATGTAACGGGTGAAGTGATCCAGCGTGGCCTGAAGGGTTTCCTGTATGGCGACCGTGGTGTATGGCGCCCGGGCGACTCGCTGTACCTCACGTTCATCCTCGAAGACAAAAACAAGCTGTTGCCGGCCACGCACCCCGTGGTGTTTGAAATGCAGAACCCGCAAGGACAGGTGGTGAACCGCCTGGTGCGGTCAGGCTCGGAGAACGGTTTTTACTCCTTTGCCACGGCTACGGCCGCGGATGCGCCTACGGGCAACTGGACCGGCCGCGTCAAAGTGGGCGGTACGGAATTTACACAAACCTTAAAGATCGAGACCGTTAAACCCAACCGGCTCAAGATCAACCTCGACTTTGGTACGGACAAGTTCACTTCTTCCACGGCCTCCGGCAAGCTGGATGTAAAATGGCTGCACGGTGCGCCCGGCCGCAACCTGAAGGCCGAGTTCGACATGTTGCTGCTGAAAGCACCGACTACCTTTACCAGGTATCCTGACTATGTCTTTGAAGATCCTGCCCGCGAGTTCTATAGCGAAGCACAACCGGTATTCGAAGGCCTGACCGACGACGACGGTAAGGCGCTGGTGAATGTGAACCTGGAAACTACGTCGGCTGCGCCGGGTTTCCTGACGGCGGTCTTCCGCGGAAAAGTATTTGAGGAGAGCGGTAACTTCAGCACGGATCGTTTCAGCATACCGTACTACCCGTATGAATCGTACATCGGTATGAAGGCACCGGAGGGTGAGAAGTATAGTGGCATCCTGTATTTCGACAAGCCCCATACGTTCAACCTGGCAACGCTGGACGCAAACGGCCAGGGGGTGTCGCGAGACGACATCGAGGTGTCGGTATATAAGCTGGGCTGGCGCTGGTGGTGGGACAACTCCGAGGAGAGCATCGCCAATTATATAGAAGGTTCGTATTCTAAACTGGTGAAGAGCGACAAAGCCAGGACGGTTAACGGTAAGGGTAACTGGACGATTGAAATGAAGATGGGCGAGTACGAGTACGGTCGTTACTTTGTACGCGCGTGCGACCCCGTGTCGGGTCACTGCACAGGCCAGATCGTGTATGTCGACGAGCCCGGCTGGTACAGCCGCTCGCGTGATGAAGACTCGCGTGGCGGTGCCACGATGCTTTCGTTCACGACGGATAAGACCAACTATAACATCGGTGAGAAAGTGAACATCACGATCCCCAGCAGTGCCTCGGGTGGCCGTGCGCTGGTCAGCCTCGAGAACGGCAGCCGTGTATTGAAAACCTTCTGGGTAGAGACGCAAAAAGGAGAGACGAAGTTCAGCTTTGACACTTCGCCGGACATGGCACCGAATATTTATGTGCACGTGTCGCTGTTGCAACCGCACGCGCAAACGGAAAACGACCTGCCGATCCGGTTGTATGGCGTGTCGTCCATTCGCGTAGAAGATCCGAATACACACCTGGAACCGGTCATTGCGATGCCCGAGGAGCTCGAACCGGGTAAAGAGGTAACGATCCGCATTTCTGAAAAGACCAACCGCAAAATGACGTATACCATTGCCGTGGTAGACGAAGGATTGCTGGATATTACGCGCTTTAAGACCCCCGATGCCTGGAGCCGCTTCTATGCGCGTGAGGCCCTGGGCGTTCGCACGTGGGATGTATTTGACGATGTGATGGGCGCGTTCGGCGCACGCCTCGAACGCCTGCTGGCGATCGGGGGTGACGCAGAACTGGCCGCGAAGGAAGACGATGCCCGTGCCAACCGCTTTAAGCCGGTGGTGAAGTTCTTCGGCCCCTATACGCTTTCCAGTGGCAGCAATAGCCACACGTTTGTCATGCCGCAGTATATCGGTTCGGTGAAAACGATGGTGGTAGCGGGCTATGAAGGCGCGTATGGCAAAGCCGAGAAGGCTACGCCGGTGCGTAAGCCGCTGATGGTGCTGGCCACGCTGCCGCGTGTGCTGGGACCGGAGGAAACGGTAAAGCTGCCGGTCACCTTGTTTACGCAAGAGAAAGGGATCAAGAACGTAAAAATAGACGTGAAGGTATCGGGCCCGCTGCACCTGGCGGGTGACGCCAGCCAGTCGGTGGCTATGCCGGCCGGCGGCGACCTGACGGTGGACTTTGACCTGGCGGTGAAGGCCGAAGCCGGTATTGCCAAGGTAGAGGTAACAGCCAGCGCGGGTAAATTCCAATCGACGGATGTGATCGAGATCGAGGTGCGGAACCCGAACACGCCGGTAACCCGGGTAACGGAGTCGGTATTGGAAGCTGGCAAGAGCTGGGCCGGCGAAGCGGTGCCGTTCGGCATAACGGGTACAAACACGGCCGTGGTGGAAGTTTCCAACCTGCCGCCGATCAACCTGGGCAGCCGTTTGAAATACCTGATCCAATACCCGCACGGTTGTATCGAGCAGACAACATCGTCGGTATTGCCGCAACTCTACCTGGCACAGGTAAAGGAGCTGACGGAATTCGAAAAGAAAAATATCCAGCGTAACGTCACGGCAGGTATCGAACGGTTGAAGTCGTTTGTACAGGGCGACGGCGGCTTTGGCTACTGGCCCGGCCCGGCCGAGCATTCCGATCCCTGGGGCACTACGTACGCCGGGCACTTCCTGGTAGACGCGGAGGCGAAGGGCTACTATGTGCCGGCCGATATGATGAAGCGCTGGAAGAAGTACCAGAAGAGCAAAGCGCAGGAGTGGCGGCGCAACGACGCATACTATAACAACGACCTGATGCAGGCGTACCGTCTGTATACACTGGCGCTGGCCGGTGCTCCGGAAATGGGCGCTATGAACCGCCTGCGTGAGCTGGGCAACCTCAACACCACCTCCGCCTGGATGCTGGCGGCCGCCTATGCAAAGGCTGGTCAGCCCGAAGCCGCGAAGAAACTGATCGCCAACCTGTCGACCACGGTGAAGCCGTATCGCGAGCTGGGGTACAGTTATGGTTCGGATGTTCGCGACAAGGCGCTGATCCTGGAAACACTGGTGCTGCTGGACGACAAGACCAAGGCCTTTGCGGTACTGAAAGATGTATCGCGCTACCTGGGTGACTATGGTTACTGGATGAGCACGCAAGAGACAGCCTTCTGTCTGAAAGCGATCGGTTCCTTTGCCGGTATGGATAAACGGGGTGCGCTGAAATTCTCGTATGTGCTCAACGGCAAGACGGTACAGGCCAGCACCGAGCTGCCCGTAGCGCAGGTTGCCATCCCGTTGACGGGGTTGAAAAAGGAGAGCGTCCGGATCACCAACGAGAGCGGCGGCATGCTGTTTACGCGCCTGATCCTGGAAGGCACGCCGGCCCGCGGAGAGGAAGAAGATGCGCAGAGCAACCTGACCCTCGCCGTGCGGTATACCGACACCGATGGCAAAGACCTGGACATAACGCGCCTGGAGCAGGGCACGGAGTTCCTGGCTGAGGTAACGGTCATTCACAATGGCACGCGCTCGTCGTATGAAAACCTGGCCCTGTCGCAGGTGTTCCCCTCGGGCTGGGAGATCAACAACCTGCGCATTACCGACGACGAAGGCCAGCTGGCCAACAGCGCTTTCCAATACCAGGACATTCGCGACGACCGGGTATATACCTACTTCGATCTTTATGCCAACCAGCGCAAGACGTTCCACGTCATGCTGACGGCGGGTTACGCCGGTTCGTATTATCTGCCGGCGGTCAGCTGCGAGGCGATGTACGACAAGAGCATCTACGCCCGCAAAAAAGGCCAGGTGGTGGAGGTCGTAAAAGGCACCCCCGCACAGTAGCTGCTGCGCTGTTTGTATACTATAAAGGATCTCCGGACGATTCCGGAGATCTTTTTATTTCCGAGATACCCTACTTCTCTATACCTTTCCGGTAAATGCGATACAGGTCCCCTTTTTCGCTTCTATACCTGAACGGTTACCGGCCCGACCCCGGCTCCTGGGACGAAGCCTGGATCTTGAGGATACAGAAGGATTTGTTGCTGGAGCTCGAGCACCACGGTGGCGGTATGCTGCAAATAGAGAAGGAGGGATGGACCAAAGACGACATTCTCAAGCTGACCGATGCCCTGCGCCCGTCAGAAGAGCGTATGTATCACCAGTGGATCAGCGCGGATCCCGCGCTTTTGCGATTACTGGAACGAGGACAGGTGTCCGACAAAGGCCCGCTCTATAATCCTGCCCTGGCAGACCACCCCGCCTTCGAATCGTTTCAGTCCTTTGTCTCTCCTTACCTGGCGGAGTCGATCGGCCGGGCGTTAAGTCAGGCATTTGCACAGTATAATTTCAGTGGGGTACGGCGCCTTCTGGAGGCGACCGCGTTGTTGACAACCGCGCATGTGGAAGAGGTCCAGGCGCGGCTGGCCGGTTTGCTGGAGGACCTGGCGCACGCGCTCAGGCGGGTGGAGATGGGGGAAGAGGCGTTTGATCGCGAACGGTTTGGCCGGTTCGTTACCCCAGACTTTATCACGTTGCTGAACGGCCTTCCTGAAAGCCAGGCCGCCCTTCGCGAATGGCTGAGCGTGGGGCTTGTAAACGTGCTGGCAAAAAAAGTAGCGGGCTTCGCCTTTTCCCGCAAGGCCTACAAGTGCCTGCTGGAAATGCAGTGCCCCCCGCATGTGCGCCAGGTATTGTTATCCAACTACCGCAGTTTCAGGTGGCTACCGGTCAAGCTACTGGCGATGTGGATGAGCTTGTGTTTAATAGTCTATAGTCTGATCATGCTCGGCGATATTGATTCGTATCCTTCGTCGGCCGTGGGCACCGATACATATCGTTCCTATCGCAATCACCTGCGCACGCTTGTTCAAAAGCAGATGACACCCTCGGGCGCCGACTCCATGCGGTATATATTGCTCACCAATCCACAGGTGAACAACGATCATACCTTGTGGCATCATGCTGTGCCGGGCACGCATCTGTCGGATTATAGGGCCGCTGGCGCACAACCGTTGACGATGGTCAACCGGTCGCCCTACGACGCGGTGCTGTTCGTTATGAGTGATTCGGCGTTGTATAATGGTTTTCTTGCCCGGGGCGACTCGTTGCAAGTACCGATCCAGGCAGGCGACAGGCTGGCGTTTTATGTGGGGAACAGCTGGGTGCCCCCCGGCAGTATGAAGCGCGGTGTCTATCCGTGGACGGACGTTAAGGCCCTGTATGGAATTTTTACCAGCGTAGATAGTACGACGTTGCTTTTGCTTGATAAAATCTACTGCCTTTCTGCGGCCGGCGCGCATACAATGCCGGCATGTATTCGGTTGACGACGGGTGACAGCGGGCTGCTGCTCGATCCAGGCCAGGTGCTGGAAGAAATATCGGAAAAGAGCCCCTAACGACCCCAACCGATAGGCCGGATAAACTTTACTTCCGGATGAATTATCCTGCACGTAAGGTTTCACCCGCAAATAGCAGCGTAACGGCGTGGGTTTGCGTTATCTTTCCGGCGTATCATGCAGTACCGATCGCCGATCCCCGTCTTGCAATATGCCGGAGCGCCCCAGGAGCAACCCGACGTAAACAGCCTGCTGCGCATTCAAAAACGGCTGCTGGTCGAGCTGGACCACGGCGGCACGGGCAGCCTGCCCATAGGCACCCAGTCACTTACCAAGGACGACATCCTGACGCTGATCGAGGACCTGAAACAACAACAATCGTTTCTGTTCCACCAGTGGGTATACGATAACCCCCGCCTGCTGGCTTTACTGGAGAAGGGTACTGCGCCCGGAGGCGGGCCGTTGTACGACCGTAATTTGAGCTATCGGGCGGAGTTCAGGCAGTTCAAAATATTTGTGTCGCCCTACCTGGTGCAACCCGTAGGCAAGGGAGTGAACCAGGCCGTTCTGAAACGGGACTTTGCCACGGCCCGTGCGTTCCTTTCCGCGCGCCACCCGCTGGAGCCGACATTTTTTGACGACACTTTTGGCAAGCTGGGACACTCGCTCAAGTCGTTGGCGGAGGAGATCAAGCGCACGGAACGGAAGGAGATTAACTTTGTTCCGGGCCACTATGGTTTTGTAGACGGCACGTTTGTCGATTTTCTGAACGACCTGCCCGAGGCGCTTTCGCAGTATCGCGAGATGCTGGCGATCGCGTTCATCAACTTGTCGGTAGAGATACAAACTACACATCCCGACTTTTGCCAGCATATATACTCTTACCTGCAAGGCCTTCATTGCAGCCAGGAGACGAAGCGGATCATTATGCAAAACCGCGCCGTCTTTAACCGCCACCAGGAGAAGCAAGAAGCGTCCTCGAACAGGGGGGGCTCACGGACGGGGTGCGGGGCTTTTGTCGGCATTGCGTTTTTTATCATTACGTTACTTCGGGTCCTGATCAATATTGCCGACGACGACGACCAGGGGTATACACCGCCCGGCGTTAACCAGGTCGACATTCCCAGCGCGGCTGTCATCACGCTTTCAGAAATGGGGTATCAAACCTTTACCGCACAGATTCAGCATATTGTAAAACGACAGCTAACGGCCCACGGGAAAGATTCCATTGCCGAGGTCATTCGTCGGCAGCCGCTGTATATTCCACCTGCAGAAGCACCGCTATATCCTGATTTCTGCGAGCCAATGTTGAATTATCAACCTCAGAACGCCGTTCGTACGGAACTGACCAATAACTCGGAGTATGACATCGTAGTCTTCCTGCGCAACCAGCAAGCCACCTACGTGGCATTCTTGGCGAAAGGACAAAAGGTAGAAACGAAGATGGTCGCACAGGACGCCCTGTCGTTCTATGCCGGCAATGACTGGTCCTATGACGTTACATTCAAGGCGCACCTGTTTATGCGTGCCGGTGTCGAGCGCACAGTGCACGGCGCGTTCTTGTCGTCGGATTCGACCACGTTGAATTATCTCAACCGGTCCTATCAGTACCTCGGTTCGTATCCGTCACACGGTGTGATAGGCATTGCCTTTACTTCACCCAACGAAGACGGGTTGCAGGTGCTGGGGTGTAACAACGAAAATTTTACAGAATTCGAGGGCTTTGCCAAGTATAAATAAGAACAGGCATCAACCGATGCCCGTTCCTTTGAAATTTTTGAGGCGTGCGTATTCACTCTTGTCGGGCAGCAAATGCAGCAGGTTGAGGTTGATAACTTTCAGCTCGCTATAATTCTGCCGCTCCAGCGCCTTCTCGCCTTGCTCCAGATAGCCGATCGCCTTTTGCTTGTCCGTAAACTCGTCTTTAGACCGGCTGGCCAGGTCGTAGTACAGGCTGATGAGGAAATCGGTCGAGGCGAGCAGTACGTCGTTCAGAATGATGCGGAGCTGTTTGGTCTTCGCTTCCACCAGGAACACGCTTTCGGACGCAATAAAGCTCGGTTCGCTTTCGATAGCCTGTTTATACTGCGATTCATACTTCGCACGCGCTTCGGCACTGTGGTCCAGTTCAAAGGCGAGCCGGTTTTTCACTTCAAAGTATTCTATCCGTGCGGCGGTCAGCTTACGGAACCTGCCGAGCTGATCATACTTCTGGGCCAGCTTGCGCTTGCGTTCTTCCAGGTGATACTTCTCGTCGCTGTTCAGCGATGTGCTTAGGTTATCCAGGCCCTGGCGGATAATCATCGCCTCCTGCAAGTAGTTGTCGAGCTTGCCGGCGGTCTCATAGTCTTCGCTGGCTTCATTCTGACGAAGCTCCGATTTTAGTTTAGCAATGAGAATGTCGACCTCCTCTTCCAGCTTGCCGATGCTTACATAGCGCTCTGACGGGCTGAAGACGTTCTTGAACTCTTGTTCGGTCATGCTGAGATATACATTCACATTGATATCGCGTGACTCGGAGATCTCCAGCTTGATCTCGAGGTCCGATCCTTTGACCAGGTCGGCATTCAGCTCTTCGGGGTTGATCTCGATCAGGCCGATAACCTGGTTGGTGGAGGGGAAAGCAAAGCGATCTCCTTCCAGGATGCTGACGATAAGTTTATCCTTGCTGTTCTTATAGATCGTTTTGGACACCTCGCGGTAGATGGTCTTCTTGAGCGGCAGGACGCTGTTCTTGCCAAAGATCAATTCCAGCTTGGTGGTGCGCTCCTGCAGATCGTCTACTTCCAGGCAGATGTCGTTCGGCAGTGGCTGACCGTGAATGTTGTACTTACCCTGCACGATCTCGATGGGGTCGATATCGGCCTCCACCGGGTCGTTGCGCTCGTCGAAGAACTTCACCTGGAACCGGCTCAGCTGGCCGGGCAGCAGCGTGAGATACTCCCGTATCTTTTCGGTGGCCTTCTTCAGACCGGAGTCGTAGCCGCCGTCTTCCCGCTGAATGCGATAGTGTACATTGTTGATGTCGCCTTCCAGCGTGGCGAGGAACAGCTCCTCGGTATCCATACTGGTCTTGAGGTACGATGCCTTTACGCGTATGCGGGCCGCGGTGCCGGTGCTCTTCGGCGGCGCGACAACATCGGCCTGTACCTCGACCCGTTTTGTAGCGGCGTATTGGGCTGCGCCCACCACCACGGCCGTTGTAGGATCGACGGAGGCATTGACGCTGATGTTCAGCTTGCGTTCGATCAGTTCGCGCACCAACGGTATATAAGTGCTGCCACCCACGAGCACCACTTGCTGAATGTCGGCATTGGCGATGGCGTTGCGTTGCAGCAGCTCATGGATGAGGTCGATGGTATACAGCGCTTTTTCTTCGATACAGCTGTTGAAGTCCGCGCGGGTAATCGTTAAGAATATATCTTGTGTGTCGCCCGCATCGTCCTCCACCGAAATCTCCACTTCGGTTTGCGGACTTACCGACAGTTCCTTCTTGGCGTTCTCGGCTTTGTGCAGCAGGATCTGATACAAGCGCTTGAACTCGATGGCCTGGCTGGCAGCTTTCGCTTGCAGGGTGGTCAGGTTGGGGCGCTGGAAAAGCTGCTTAAGAATGATCCGCTCTACCAGCAGGTTGTCGAAGTCCAGACCGCCCAGGTAGTTATCGCCTTTGTGGTCGATCACGGTCAGCTCGGCATCGGAGATGGAGACGATGGCCACGTCAAACGTGCCGCCGCCCAGGTCGTATACCAGCCACTTCCCTTGCTTTTGTACGCCGTCGGTTTTGTTGGCAAAGGCCAGGCAGGCAGCGATGGGCTCTTGCAGCAGCACCACTTCTTTGAAACCAGCTTCGTAGCCGGCCTTTTTGGTAGCGTTGGATTGTACCGTGTCGAACGACGCGGGTATGGTAATGACCACCGACGGTATAGCCGGAGCGTTATGTACAAACGTCTTGAGCTCTTTCAGCACGAGGGCCGAGAGCTCGATCGGTGTCCTTTGCGCCTGCAGGTTTTTGACGAAGAAGGTCTCCGAGGTGCCCATTTTGCGTTTAAACCCTCCGAATACATTCTCAGGGTCTTTTTCAACATACTCGCGGGCTTTGTCGCCGATCAGGATCCGGTCGTTGCGGAAGCCTACGACAGACGGCAGCGTCTCTTTGTGGCCGATGGGGTTTTTATATACTTCGATGGCTCCGAACTGTCCTTTCGCGATAAGCGAGTTGGTGGTGCCCAGGTCAATGGCAAAGTCGATGGTGCTGCTCATACGGTACGATGTTCAACGATAACGACCGCTTTTTGTATAATGGTACGGTTGCCCCCGGCATCTTTTTGAAAGACCACGGGTTTGATCACCTTCGTGATATACATCGAGGCGTCTACCAGGTCGCCAACAATGCTGGCCACACAGTCGGTGCGGGTGTCGGTATATTTTTCGTGCAGGGGGCTGTGGTATTGCAGGCCCAGCTCGTCAAGGTGGTGACGGAGGCGTTCCATGTTGCGGCCCAGGTCCGCGGGATCTCCTTTACTGGCATTTTTTTGCTCGATCTCAAAGATCTGGTTCACCAGGTTGATCAATGCACTCATGCGAAACGGTAGCGGTTAGATAGATGTAGATAATAATTCTCAGGCGGTGAATTTAGTAACTCCCCGCGGCCAGGAAAATGGTATTTTTGCCCAAACATGTCACGCGGGTTAAAATGGAAAATTAGTGCGGTCTTACTGGGTGTCGCCCTGATAGCCTACTATTTCTCGTTACCGGCCACGCTTTTTACCGATCCCTACTCTACGGTGCTGGAATCGGCCCGTGGCGACCTGCTGAGCGCCGTCATTGCCCCCGACGGCCAATGGCGATTCCCGGAAACGGACTCTGTCCCAGAAAAATTTACGGTCGCCCTCATGGCCTATGAGGATAAACGGTTTCGCAGCCACCCGGGGGTGGACGTGCTTTCCCTGGGCCGCGCACTCCGCCAGAACCTGGCCGCCCGGCGTGTGGTGAGCGGCGGCAGTACGCTTACCATGCAGGTGATACGGCTGGCCCGGAAGGGAGCGGGGCGTACCGTGGGCGAAAAACTGATCGAGATCATACTCGCCACCCGCCTGGAATGGCGGCATAGCAAGGACGAGATCCTGGCCCTGTACGCCTCGCACGCGCCATTCGGCGGCAATGTGGTGGGTATAGACGCCGCCTGCTGGCGTTACTTCGGCCGCGACGCGCGGTCGCTTTCCTGGGGGGAGGCAGCCCTGCTGGCGGTGTTGCCCAACGCGCCCGCGCTGATCCCCCCCGGTCCCAACCGCGACCACCTCAAAGCCAAACCCGACCGGT
>NZ_JAHESC010000018.1 GCF_018598185.1 Dawidia soli | reverse complement strand
ATCTACACCGCCACCTTCGTCGGCAGCGTCAGAGGTGTATACGAGACAGCAGCAACCCCGACGACATCGAAAGTTTTAACATCTTAAAAGACGCGTCGGCTACGGCGATCTACGGATCGCGTGCTTCCAACGGCGTCATTATCATTACCACCAAGAAAGGCAATGCCGGCGACAAGATGCAGATACACTTCAGCTCGCAGGCATCCGTCTCCAAAGTGGTGAAGACGCTCGACGTGCTGAGCGCCGATGAATTTCGCGAGGTCGTAAACCAGTATGCCAACGCCAATGACAAAACCCGCCTGGGCACGGCCAATACCGATTGGCAGGATGCGATCTTTCGCGATGCCTATACATACGATAATAACCTGAGCCTGAGCGGCGCCGTGAAGAAGGTACCGTATCGCCTCTCCGTCGGCCGGTTGAGCCAGGAGGGTATCCTGTTGTCGTCGAAGCTCGAAAGAACATCGGCTGCGTTGAACCTCAATCCGACGTTCCTGGAGGAGCACCTGAAAGTGAACCTGAGCGTAAAGGGCCTGATGACCGAAAGTCAGTTTGCCGACGAAAGTGTGATCGGTACGGCAGCATTCTTTGACCCTACACAACCGATCCACGCGGACTATCCGACCTATGCCGGCTACTTTGAATGGATCCAGGGGAACGGTAACCCTACGGGTTTGGCACCGCGCAACCCTGTCAGTATCCTGCGGCAACAGGACGGCCATGCCGATGTGAAACGTAGCATCGGCAACCTGCAGCTGGATTATAAGCTGCACTTCCTGCCCGAGCTGCGCGCCAACCTCAACATGGGCTACGACATTTCGGAGAGCGACGGCTCGACCACTTTGCCAGCGACGATGGCGTCGGTCATGTTACAAGGAGGCACACACAATACCTATACGCAAAAGAAGCAGAACAACCTGCTGGACTTTTACCTGAACTATGTAAAAGAACTTCCCGGCCTGCACAGTAAGGTAGACGTTACCGCCGGTTATTCGTATCAGAGCTTTACCACCAAGAATCCGGCGAGCTACACCCTGAGCATTCAGAACGAGGGGGACACGCTGAACCGCGTGGAACCGGTCGAGCTGAAAAATGTGCTGGTGTCCTTCTTCGGTCGTTTGAACTATAGCTATAAAGACAGGTATCTGTTGACGGCAACGCTGCGTCGCGACGGCTCGTCGCGGTTCAGCCCCGACAGCCGCTGGGGTACGTTCCCGTCTGTAGCGCTGGCATGGCGCGTCATCGACGAGCCTTTTATGAAAGATGTAAAAGGCCTTACCGACCTGAAGCTTCGCGTGGGCTATGGCGTAACCGGTCAGCAGGACCTGGGCGCTACCTCGCAAGGGTACTACCCTTACCTGGCGCGTTACGTGCGCAGCAACGCGGAGGCCAGTTACCTGTTTGGTGATACCTATATCCGCACGCTGCGTGCGCAAGGATATGATTTTAATATCAAATGGGAAGAGACGCAGTCCTATAACGCCGGGATCGACTACGAGTTCCTGACCGGCAAGATCTACGGTAGTGTGGATTTCTATCAAAAGAAAACCAAGGATCTGCTGGCCGAAATTCCGTTGCCGGCCGGTTCGAACCTGACAAACCGCCTGTTCACCAACGTGGGCGAAGTGGAGAACCGCGGCGTTGAAGCGTCGGTAAATGTGAAGGCCGTGGAGCGCGGTAAGTTTGCATGGGACGTCGGCTTCAATGCTACGTACAACAAAAACGAAGTATTGCGTCTGAGCAAGACGGCCAATGAAAGCTCGGCCGGTATAGAGGTCGGTGAGATCGGTGGAGGCGTGGGCAACCGCATCCAGATCCACACCGTAGGGTATGCACCGTACTCGTTCTATGTATACAAGCAGGTGTACAACGAGCAGGGCGCACCGCTGGAAGGCGTGTACGAAGACCTGACCGGCGACGGCCGGATCACGGCAGAAGATAAATACCGGTATCACAATCCGGCGCCGGCGGTATTCCTGGGCTTCAACACCCGGCTTTCGTACGACCGCTTTACGCTGTCCATGGTGGCGCGGGCGTCGTTCCGGAACTACGTGTATAACAACAGCGCAGCCAACGCATACTTCTCCAACGTGTCACAGAGCGGCTACCTCATCAACATTCCCGCGGCGGTCTACGACACCCGGTTTGTGGGACCGAACGATGCGAACCGTCAATATTCGGATCACTTCGTGGAAAACGCGTCGTTCCTGCGCATGGATAACATCAACCTGAACTACCATGTAGGCAAGGTCATTAAAGAGAAGCTCGATGTGAACGTGTCGGCTACCTGCCAGAACGTGTTTGTGATCACAAACTACAGCGGTCTCGACCCCGAAACGTCTACCGGTCTGACCAACTCGTTCTATCCGCGTCCGCGCGTGTTTACACTGGGCCTGACTCTCGATTTCTAATCTTAACGGAGCGAAACACATGAAGACAACATTTATCAAAAATATAGCATTCACCGCCACGCTGGCGATGGGTGTACTGGGCTGTACCGATGACCTGGACCAGGTACCGAGATACGAGGATACATCCGCCAACATTTACAAGGACTTCGGCAACTACAAGTCTATTCTGGCCAAGGCCTATTCGGGTCTGGCGCTGACCGGCTCACAGGGACCGGAAGGCAATCCGGATATCAAGGGCGGAAACGAAGGCTTCTCATCTTACCTTCGTCAATACTGGCAACTGCAGGAGCTGCCGACAGACGAGGCGGTGATCAGCTGGACCGATGCGGGCTTGCCCAACCTGCACTTTATGGATTGGACCAGCACCAACCAGTTTGTGGAAGCGCTGTATTACCGTATCTTCTACCAGGTAGCGATCTGCAACGAGTTTATCCGCGAGACGACCGACGGCAAGCTGAGCGAGCGCGGCATTACCGGCGCCAACCTGGAAGAGGCTAAACACTACCGCGCCGAGGCGCGTTTCCTGCGGGCGCTGAGCTACTGGCATGCGCTGGACCTGTATGGTAGCGTGCCATTTGTAACCGAAACCGACGAGGTAGGCTCATTCTTTCCCAAGCAGATCTCGCGTGCCGACCTGTTTGCCTACCTGGAAAGCGAGCTGACAGCGATCGAAGCGGAGCTGGTGCCGGCCCGTCAGAATGAATACGCCCGCGCCGACCAGGCCGCCGCCTGGACACTGCTGGCCAAACTGTACCTCAATGCGGAGGTATACACCGGCGAAGCCCACTATACCGAGGCCATCACCTATACAAAAAAGGTGATCGACGCAGGCTATACGCTGGAAGAAGATTTTGAACATAACTTCCTGGCCGACAACGATCAGTCCACCGAGGTGATCTTCCCGGTAGCGTCAGACGGTCAGCGCATCCAGAGCTATGGCGGCATGAACTATATTCTGAAAGGCCCCATACCGCGCGGCAAGAATGTAGAGTACGGCATCGACGCCGGCTGGTCAGGTCCGCGTGCGACCAGGAACATCGTCGACCTGTTCCCGCCCATCGGCAGCGGCATCGACGAGCGCGAGATGTTCTTCACGGAAGGGTATACGCTGGAGATCAACAGTGTCTCTTCGGAGACAGACGGCTATCCCATCATCAAGTTCAAGAACATCACGTCTACAGGCGAGCCCGGTTCGCACACTACCTTTGTCGATACAGATTACCCGATGTTCCGCCTGGCGGACGTCTACCTCATGTATGCCGAAGCGGTATTGCGCAACGGCCAGGGAGGCAGCCGCGCCGAGGCCCTGGGCTATGTCAACGACCTGCGCGAGCGTGCCTATAACAATACCAGCGGTAACATTACTGATGGACAGCTGACGCTGGACTTTATCATCGACGAGCGTGCGCGCGAGCTGGCGAGCGAAGCGGTGCGTCGCACCGACCTGATCCGTTTTGGCCGCTTTACCGAAGGCACCTACCTGTGGCCCTGGAAAGGTGGCTTAAAAGAAGGCCGCGGCGTGGAGTCATACCGCAAACTGTACCCCATTCCGCAATCGGACCTGATCGCCAACCCCAACCTGGATCCGAAGGTAAACGGCTATTAATCATGCTATCGCAGATGTTTTTAAAGAGACAACTATGAAAAAGATACTGAACTATACCCTGGGCATGTGCCTGCTGACATGTGCCGCCTGTGACGAAGACGGCACCGACACCGTGTTGAAGGCAGGCGCGGATTCCCACCTCACGGCGTCGAAGGCGGAGATCGTGCTTACGATGGAAACGGCGGCAGAGACGGCCGTGGTATTCGAGCGCACCGATGCAGACTACGGCTTTGCATCCGCCGTTACGTACCGGCTGGAAGTCGACAAAAAGAGCGACAACTTCGAATCGCCGCGTACGCTGGTGCTGGATGCAAATCCGGAAGTGACGCTTACCGTGTCGCAGCTCAACGACATGATGCTGGCGGAAGAGCTGTCCGGCGAAGCGGCCGCCGACGTGGTCGTGCGGATCCGTGCCGACGTGTCGTCGTTTGTGGCATCGCGATATTCCAATACCGTCGAGCTGAAAGTAACACCCTATATCGCCGAGCCACCGTACCTCACGATATACCAGGTGGGAGATGCCGCCGAGTTTGGCTGGGATGCCAATGCCGCCAGCCCGATGTTCCGAAGCGCGGCGGATAATTTTACCTATACCTTCACCGGGCATTTAAATGCCGGCCAGCTGAAGATCCTGGCAAACCGGGGCCAGTGGGCGCCGATGTGGGGGGTGAACGGCAGCGATGTGTTCTTCCGCGAAACAGAAGCTGACCCTGATCCGGGCGCCTTTATGGTCGGCAGCGCGGGGTACTATACCTTCTCGCTGGACATTCTGAAAATGAACTATACCCTGGAAAGCTATGACGAGGCCGGCGCACCGGACTATGCCAGCGTGAACATCGCCGGCGACTTCAGTGGCTGGGCTTTGATCGCGATGGCGAATACCGTCTCCAACCCGCATGTGTGGACACTGGACTATACATTCGAGGCCGATGCGGCCTTCAAGTTTGTAGCCGACGGCTGGGCGGCGCAGTGGGGCACGGTCGGCGTTGGCGATAAGCTTTACGGCACGGCGGTACCGGCGGGCAACGACGACAAGATCGAAGTGACCGCGGGCAGCTATACCCTTGTGTTTAACGACCTGACCAAACAATTTCTACTGATCCCGCAAGAATAACGTCCCGAACCTCACAGGCACGGAGCCGCCATACGCCTGTGGTTCCGTTGCCTGGCGGGGTGAGGATGTTCAAGACTATTACCATGACCTTTATGTATCTACGCATATACCTGGCCGCCGCGGTGGCCGCGGTGACGCTGGCTGCTTGTCAGGACGACGACAGCGGCGCGACCGAAACAGCACGAAAACTGACCTACTACGGAGCCGACCTTTCCTACGTCAACCAGATCGAAGAGCACGGCGGTGTCTACAAAGACGACGGTCAGCAGCAATCGCCCTACGCGATCTTCAAGAACCACGGCACCAACCTGGTACGCCTGCGCCTGTGGCACAACCCCGCCTGGACGAAGGAAATATACGGCGCGGACGGCACGAAGATGTACAGCGATCTGAAAGATGTGGAAGCCTCCATCCGCCGCGCCCGGGAGCAAGGCATGGAGGTGTTGCTGGACTTTCATTACTCGGATACCTGGGCCGATCCGGCCGCGCAGGATGTTCCCGCCGCGTGGGCAAACATCACCGAGCTCGATGTGCTGAAAGACTCGGTTTATAACTATACATTCAAAACGCTGCGTTACCTGGATGGGCAGGGGCTGATGCCCGAGCTGGTGCAGATCGGCAACGAAACAAACTGTGGTATACTGTTCACTGACGCACCCGCGGGCTTCCCGACGTGCAATGTCTGTGAGGGGAAGTGGGCGGAGACCGGAGCGGTTATCAACCGTGCCATCGACGCCGTGCGCGATGCGACCGACGCATCTTCCACCAAGACCAAAGTAATTCTGCACATTGCCGATCCGAAGAACGTCAAGTGGTTCTTTGATAACCTGACCACTACCGGCGGGGTTACCGATTTTGAGATCATCGGCTTTTCCTACTACCCGCTGTGGCATACAACCATCACGCCGGACAAGCTTTCCGAGACGATCGCCGGTTTTAAGACCGCGTATAGCAAAGACGTGATGATCCTGGAGACGGCCTATCCGTGGACGATGGAGACAAACGACAGCTATACCAACCTGTTTGGCAGCGACCCGATCCTGCCCGGCTATTCGTATACCCGCCAGGGCCTCGAAAAGTTGCTCACCGACATGGCGCAGGAAGTGCACGACGGTGGCGGCCTTGGTATGATCTACTGGGAGCCCGCTTATATCAGCTCGAACATGAAGGATGCCGGGGGCACCGGCTCGTCGTGGGAGAACTGTGCGTTCTTTGACTTTTCGGGCAACGCCATACCGGCCATCGATTACATGCAGCAGTAACCCTTTGTACTTTTAATCGTGTATGTTTTGAAACGAACTGCCTTACTGATCCTGGCGGCTGTGACGTTTGCTGCGTCGCTGCCCGCCCAGACGCCGCGCAAGCATGCGTTGCTGGACGAAGGATGGAAATTCCACCTTGGTCACGCCGCCGATGCCTCGACGGATTTTAATTTCACCATTGCCAACCTGTTCTCGAAAACAGGCAAAGCCACGGGTACCGCCATCGACCCGACGTTCGACGATCAGTCCTGGACGAGCATAACCCTGCCGCACGATTGGGCAGTAGCCCTGCCGTTCGAGAATTCCGATAACGCCGATGTCCTGGGGCACGGATACAAGCCAGTGGGGGGCTTGTATCCCCGGAACAGCATCGGCTGGTATCGCAAGGCGTTTACGATCGTGCCGGCGGACTCTGGCAAGCGCTTCTCCGTGCAGTTCGACGGCGTCTTTCGCGACTGCCAGGTATGGATGAACGGCTTTTACCTCGGCCGCAATGAAAGTGGGTATGTAGGTTTTGAATACGACATCACCGACTATATCCGGTTCACGCAGGAGAACGTGCTGGTGGTGCGCGTGGACGCCTCGCAGTACGAGGGCTGGTTCTACGAAGGAGCGGGAATCTACCGGCACGTATGGTTGAATGAATCTGAGTCCGTACACATCCCGTCGGGCGGCGTGTTCTTTCATAGCAAAGTAACGGGCGGCGAGGCTACCGTTTCGGTCCACACAACGGTGGTGAACGACGGGTTGAAAGATGAATGGGTTTCCGTCCAGACCTATATCACCGACCGCAACGGTAAGGTTATTACCAAATCGGAAGAGGAAGGATCCAGCTTCGTCCCGGCGCAGGCGGGCATCCGGAGTCACGTGGAGCTCACGCTCAAAAATGCGCACCTGTGGTCGCTGGAAGACCCCTACCTGTACAAGGTAGTGAATGTCGTCCGGCAGAACGGCCGCGTCATCGACCAGGATCGTCAGCGTCTCGGCGTTCGTACCGTCGTGATCGATGCTGCCACGGGCTTGTCGCTTAACGGCAAGCGGATCAAGATCCAGGGCGTAAACTGTCACCAGGACCATGCGGGCGTGGGCCTGGCGCAGCCCGATTATCTGCACTACTACCGCATTCGCCGCTTGCAAGAGCTCGGCGTCAATGCCTATCGCACCAGTCACCATGCGCCCACGCCGGAGCTGCTGGATGCGTGCGACTCGCTGGGGATGCTGGTGCTGGACGAAGCCCGGCTGTTGAGCAGCTCGCGGGAATACCAGGATCAATTCCGGCGACTGATCGAGCGGGACCGCAATCACCCCTCGGTATTCCTGTGGTCGATCGGTAACGAAGAAGGCTATGCGCAAACGAACAGCATAGGCAAGCGTATTGCCCTGTCGATGCTGGCCCTGCAGCGCCAGTATGACTCCACGCGCACCAGCACCTACGCTGCCGACCTGGGCAACGTCTTCACGGGAGTAAACGAAGTCATTCCCATCCGTGGGTTCAATTATCGCGAGAAACATGTCGTGGCCTATCACCGGGATCACCCGGGGCAGCCCATCGTGGGCACCGAGATGGGGAGTACCGTTACGACACGGGGCATTTATGCGATCGACTCTGTAAAAGGCTATTTGCCCGACCAGGACATTACCGCGCCCTGGTGGGCGTCTACGGCCGAGGCATGGTGGCCCCTGGCCGCTGAGAACGATTGGTTCATGGGGGGCTTTGTGTGGACGGGGTTCGACTATCGCGGCGAGCCAACGCCGTTCCAATGGCCTAACATCAGCTCGCATTTCGGGATCATGGATGTGTGCGGCTTTCCGAAGAACATTTATTACTACTACCAGTCGTGGTGGACGAACAAAGACGTGCTCCACATCTCTCCGCACTGGAACTGGAAAGGGCGGGAGGGCAGGAACATAGACGTATGGGTAAACTCCAACGCCGACCAGGTGGAGCTGTTTCTGAACGGAAAAAGCCTCGGTAAAAAAGCCATGGTGCGCAACCGACACCTGCAATGGAGCGTGCCGTACCGGGCCGGTACGCTGGCGGCGGTAGCGACAAAACAAGGCCGTACGTTTCGCACCCAGGTGCAGACAACGGATGCGCCGTATGCCCTCGAGCTCTCGACGGAACGCACCACGGTGCTCGCCGACGGGCGTGACGCCGCCGTAGTAGATGTCCTGGTAAAAGACAAGCGCGGGAGGGAAGTGCCGGATGCGGGCAACCTGGTGCGCTTCAGCGTGCAGGGCGACGCCCGCGTCATCGGTGTGGGCAACGGCGATCCCAGCAGCCACGAGCCCGATCAGTGTGCGCCAGGAGCGTGGCAACGGTCGCTCTTCAACGGCAAATGCCAGGTGATTATACAGACAGGCAAGACGGTGGGCGCTATCCGGCTGGAAGCTACGGGTGAAGGGCTTCGGCCCGCAGCCGTAACGATACAGGCCACCGCTGAGAAATAAATTTGAGAAACGGAAAAGATAGAAGCATGAAGATAAAAATAATATTGTTGATCGTAACGTGTGTGATCAGCGCCACGGGCTGGGCGCAGAAAGGAACAGATGTGTATGTCGATAAGGACGGCATCATGCGATGGGGCAAGACCCGGGAAGAGGTACGCGCCTTTGGCGTGAACTATACCGCGCCCTTTGCCTTTGCTTATCGCACGGCCCAACAACAGGGCATCGATCTGAAAAAGGCCATCGACGACGATGTATACCACTTTGCGCGCCTGGGCTTTGACCTGTACCGTGTGCACGTGTGGGACTGCGAGATCAGCGACAGTGTCGGCAATCTGTTAAACAACGAGCACCTCGAGCTTTTCGACTACATGCTCAAGAAGATGAAGGACCGGGGCATGAAGTTCATGATCACACCCATTGCCTACTGGCAAAACGGCTGGCCGGCACCCGATCAAAAGACGCCGGGCTTTTCGTTCAAATACGGCAAAGGCGACTGCCTCACCAACGAAGGGGCCATCCGTGCCCAGGAGAACTATCTCTACCAATTCCTGAATCACGTCAATCCCCATACCGGCCTCGCGTACAAGAACGACCCCGACATCATCGCTTTCGAGGTATCGAACGAACCGCACCACGGCGAGCCGGCCCCGAAGGTGACCGCCTTCATCAAGCGCATGGTCACGGCCATGAAAAAGACCGGCAGCAAAAAGCCGGTGTTCTATAACATCAGCCACAGCATTCACCTGGCCGACGCGTATTTCGACGCCGGCATCCAGGGCGGAACCTTTCAGTGGTACCCCACGGGCCTGGGCTCGAACCACGAACTGGGCGGTAATCTATTGCCCAACGTCGACAACTACATTATTCCCTTCGCGGCAAATCCCGGCTTTAAGAAGATCGCCAAGCTGGTCTACGAGTTCGACGCTGCCGACGTGGGTCGGTCGTATATATACCCGGCCATGGCCCGGAGCTTCCGCACCGCGGGCATGCAGATCGCCACGCAATTCGCCTACGACCCGACCTACATGGCCGATGTCAACACCGAGTACGGCACCCACTACATGAACCTGGTCTATACTCCGCAGAAGGCGCTTAGCCTCAAGATCGCCGGCGAAGTATTCCGCCATGTACCACTCTATAAAAGCTACGGCCGTTATCCCGCCAACGCCACCTTTGGAGACTTCAGCGTAAGCTATGAACAGGACCTGGCGCAGATGGTCACCCCGACGAAGTTCTATTATACAAACAACACCCGCACAACGCCACCCGCGGTCGACAAGCTCGAAGAAATTGCGGGATGGGGTAATTCACCCGTGGTGCAGTACAACGGTACGGGCGCCTATTTCCTGGACCGCGTTGCCCCGGGCGTATGGCGTCTGGAAGTCCTGCCCGATGCGGTGTGGATAGACGATCCGTTCAGCAAGGCCAGCCCTTCGAAAAAGATGGCCGTGGTGCACGCACGTGCATGGCCCGTCAATATTCAATTACCCGATCTGAAAGACGGCTACACGGTACAAGGCATGAACGCCGGAAACGCATTTTCCGCTGTCGCCGCCGGAACGTCGTTTACGGTAACCCCCGGCACGTATCTGCTCACACGCAAAGGCGCGACGACGGGCGATCTGAATGTCCGTCTTCATCACAACATCGGCCTGCGGGAGTTTGCCGCGCCAGGCACAAGCGTGAAGCAATCGTACGTGCTGCACAAGCCGATGGCGTCGGCCACGGAAGGAGGGGCGCTTGCCGTAGAGGCTACCGTTGTAACGGCGACCGTGCCCGATGCGGTAGAGCTATCGGTATACGGCAAACATTGGAAGCCCGAAGTAATTCGTATGGAAGCCGGCAGCGGGTATACATACCGTGCTACAATCGCCGCGTCGTTTCTGCAGGCCGGTACGCTTCGCTATTATATCACGGTGCGCACGGCGGGCAAAGCCGTGACATATCCCGGCGCGATCCCGCGTGGCGCCACGGATTGGGATTTTTATGGAACGCCCTACACGGTACCTGTACTCCCCGCGAAGAGCCCCGTGTACCTCTTTACAGCATCCGACGAGTCGAAGCTCTCCCGCAATTGGACGCCCGGCACCAGCCTGATGCCTCTGGCTGAGCCTGGCCGCGTGGAGCTGGTCGTGCCGATCAAAAAACTCTTCGAAGTCGATCCTGAAAACCGTCAGGGCAAAGAAGTACACGACTACTCCATGCGTTACCACTTCACCGGACAGGTAACCGGAAGACAGTCGGATATGACGAACGCTACGCGTATCGTCTTCCGCGGCCGCACCGGAGACGCTACGCCGTTGCCGGTACAAATCGCCCTGATCCTGCGCGACGGCTCGGCGTACGGCGCCACGGTATCCGTAGACGTCCGCACCGGTGATTACAGCCTCGCGCTGGCCGACCTGAAACCCGTATCCGTGGTGACGTTGCCTCGCCCGTATCCGTCCTTCTTGCCGTATTACTTTATACCTTCATCGGTCTCGAAGTTTTCTCTCGAGCAGGCCGAGACCCTGCAGATCTCCATCGGACCCGGCATAACGGGTGCTGGATTAGAGAGCTCGCACACGCTGGTCGTCGAGAGCGTGCGATTAGAGTGATAGCGATAGGGCGGTGGAACGGCGCCCGATGGTTCAGCCGGCAATACAAGTAAAGACGATGCCGTCGTTCCTACAAGCTCTTCCGATCCTTCGGAAGAGCTTTTTATTTCTTTCCGTGCCGATGCCGTCGTTTCGGCTCCCGCCAGATGTTCAGGCGA
The DNA here is from genome assembly GCF_018598185.1 of Dawidia soli. Lineage (GTDB taxonomy): Bacteria > Bacteroidota > Bacteroidia > Cytophagales > Cyclobacteriaceae > Ohtaekwangia > Ohtaekwangia soli. Next base: position 126,508 of record NZ_JAHESC010000018.1, on the reverse strand, counting down.
CTGAACGGCATCCACCGAACGCGTCGGCGCGGTTGAATGCCAATTATACCTGCATGCCGCAATACCGTCTTGTATAGATGCCTTCGGTTGTACCGGCTCTTCTCTCGTCACTTTTGTCGATACAAGGGCGTCGATCCCATCCGGTTGCCCTGCCACGGCAATTACCTTCCCAACCCCCGCGCGCTTCACCTCCGTCACGACATCGTCTTCCATCGGCGATCCATACCGCACGCCCACCGTCAGCATCAAACTATAGTGTTCATCGGCGGGTACCTGATCCGTGAGGGCTATCTCCAGCGCAGTAGCAGGCGAGCCCTTCAACGCCGGATACCACGGCGAAGATACGCTCTTCGGCGCGAACGCGCCCGTGTACCAGTCCCGCGGTTTATATACCCCTGCCCGGGCATCGAACGTAAAGTCCGGCACAACGCCCAGGCTTACCTCGACGCGGAACCGTGCATGTCTGTTGTTCGGATGGAAATTGATATCGCGCAGCAATGCCGGAATGTTCACCCGGGCTGAAAGTGTCTCGCGGCTTATAGTATAGCTGAGGGGCGTGCGGACCACCGAATCAAATGTCGTAGCTTTATTCAGCTGGAAGCCTGCCAGCAAGTCTGTATGCCTGGACAGCTCGATGGACCGGCGCCCCAGCTCGCTGGTGCCGTCCTGCTTCTGCACGATCTTCAGCGCTTTGTTGATAAAGCCGCTGAAGTTATAGTCGGCCAGGTTCCGTATGGGGTGCATCATGAGCCGTACCTCTTTGCCCATCTTCGAGCACCCGCCGAACTCGCTCATATATAAGCGAGGCACAGCAAATGTCGGCGAATTTTTGACATATTCCCTGGGCGCGCCGCCCTTCTGTCGCACAACGATCTTGTCGACACCGCGCATGTGGTAAAAACTGAGGTTGCCGAGACGGCCGGTGATCTTGAGCTCTTCTAAGAATGCCATACGTAAACTTGAGTTAATGAACTGATTTTTTTTTAAACGGCCGCGAGAGGGGCAACTGTTTCTGTAGACAATATGGAGACTTGATACCAAAAGACTATCAATTGTACATCTATACTTTTTTGAATTTTATCCAGATCGTCATATGACCCGGATGAATATAGATCCTGGTTATGAGTGGTGTATAAATGGATCAAAAACGCGTTATCAGTAGGTTATCCTCTCTGATAGCTGGAGAATTTCGGACGGCTGGACGACTTATACACATAAAATTGTGAAGAGTTCCGTATCGCGTGTGGGTTGAATGTTTACAACCCGGGGTATACTTGTGAGGATTGGGGAAATTGTTAATGTATACATCTGGCAGGTACCCGGATGGATGTAGTGAACATATACCTGGAAAATAAAGGGCATGATATCTGAATTCCGGCGTGGCCGTTTTTAGGGGTGAGCAATATTCTGCAGGGATAATTTGGCGCAGATCGGCCGAAAACGACGTAAATTCAATTTATTAGTTTAAATTTTTAAAAATAATTGAGGTGAATTGAACTTATCAGTTGAGTTTTGTTATCTTTGTGGGGTCAAGTTAGAAGTAATTATAATTTTATGGCATCGTTACCTCAAGTTGAAGCCTTTTTGGCTTCGTTTAAGACCAAAATGGGCGTTTTTACGGTAATTTTTAGGGAAAGGGACAAGAATCGGCAAGCATTGATCGATCTGGAAATAGCACCAATAACACGGCAAGAAATTTTGAGAGCGCTAACCCCCGAAAATTATTATCGGGGCCCCACGACAGACGTTGATAGCGGTCCTGATTTGTGGGAGTTTGGCGTGTTTGTAAAACAGAAAGAGGTATATATTAAGATCACGATGGGGATGCAGGGCAGGCCGGTTATTTGTATCTCGTTCCATTGTGCTGAAAGATCGATTGACTATCCATTTAAGAGAAAATTATGAAAAGTCCGTTTACAGATGGAGAGGCGACTCTTCAATATGAAAAGAAAGACATTGAATTCCGGAAAGATATCTTTCCAACGATCCAGTTTTATTATAAGTGTAATGATACGGGTGAAGAGTTTACCACCACGGAGTTAGACGAAGTTAATATTAGTCAGCTGTATAATCAGTATCGGGATAAATACAGCATTCCCTTTCCGGATGAGATCCGGGAGATCCGGGAACAATATGGTATTTCGGCAGCGAAGATGTCGGAGATCCTGGGCTTTGGCGCGAATAGCTACCGGCAGTATGAGGCCGGCGATATTCCGACGGTGGCCAGTGGCCGGTTGATACAAGCGGCAAAAGAACCGGCGGAATTCCGGAAGTTTCTCGACGCCAGCAAACGTGTATTAACAGATCGGGAGTATGAAAAAGTGCGTCATCGTGTTGATCTATTGATCAAAGAGAAAGATGAGAATCTTTGGGAAAATCTTTTCACCGAGCACATCTTCAGCCATGCGCGGCCTACGGAATTTACAGGATTTCGCAAGCCTTCCATGACACGCATTGCCATGATCATTGCTTTTTTTTCGGAACACGTCGACAAGCTTTGGAAGACCAAGCTGAACAAGCTTCTATTCTATTGTGACTTTCTGCACTATAAACGCTCGGGGTATTCCATTAGCGGCATCGCCTACCGGGCTATACCGTTGGGGCCGGTGCCGGCTGAGTACGAGAAGCTCTACATCAAGTTAAGCGACGACAAGTTTGCGTCCATCGAGCTCGTTGAATTTAACGACGGTAATTACGGTGAGGCAATTTCTGCGTCTGACAAGTTTGACAGCTCACATTTTACAGAAGCAGAGCTGGCAACGTTGCGTGATGTTGCCCGGAAATTTGCCAGGTCCAACACCCGGCAGATTATCGAGATCAGCCACGGGGAAAAGGCCTGGCTGGAGAACCAGGCCCGTAACAACCTGATCAGCTATCAGAAGTATGCCTTCGAGCTGATCGCTCTCCAATAGTTTACCATCCAATTCCATAATCCTCGCCGTGGTTCCCTGACCCGCCCCAAAACGTGCCGTGCAGACGATCAAAATAAATGGCGTTGATCGGTCCGGCAGTCCTGTCGTCCACGCTGATGGCATATCCCATCTTCTTCAGCTCCCGTAAAACGTAGTCCGGTGTGCGGGCATTTACCAGTATGGAGCCGGGCTTCCGATCGTGATTTCCAAAGGACGACCGCATCTGGTAGCTCACGATGTTGGGGGCTTCTACCGCTTCCTGGATCGTCATTCCAAACTCGACTACGTTTAAAAAGCACTGCAGCAGATCCTGGTCCTGGCTATCGCCGCCTTGTACGGCGAAGGACAGAAAGGGCTTGCCGTCTTTGAGCGCTAAGCCGGGAGTGAGTGTTACGCGCGGACGTTTGCCGGGCTCTAATACGTTGAAGGGATTTTGGCGCTCGTCCAATACAAAGGACTGCATGCGTTGGCTCATGCCTACGCCGGTCTTGCCGGCGATGCAGGCGGGGATCCAGCCGCCGCTGGGCGTGACCGACACCACCCAGCCTGCTTCGTCAGCCGCTTCGATGGAGGTGGTGCCCCTGCGGAAGTCGGCCAGGTATGCTTCGTCTAACGGGGAGGGTATTGGGGCTTGGCGGGCCTGGTTGTATTGACGGAGGAGTGCCTGGTAGGGGTTGACCTTTTGCTCGAAGGGGTAGGGGTCGCCGGGGCCGGCGCTGGCATTGTTACCATCGGGGTTGATCTCTTTGGCGCGGGCCTTGGCGTATTCTTTGGAGAGCAGGCCTTTCAACGGTTCGTCTGGAGCAAAGGCCGGGTCGCCGTAGTAGAAGTCACGGTCGGCGAAGGCCAGGTTCATGGCCTGGTAGAGGGTATGCATATAGCGGGCGGAGTTGTAGCCCATGGCCTTCAGGTCGAAGTTTTCGAGGATGTTCAGGGCCTGGAGCATCGCGGGGCCTTGCGTCCACGACGAGAGCTTATAGACGTCGATGCCTTTGTAGTTTGCCGATACCGGTTCTTCGATCTTTACTTTCCAGTTGGCGAGGTCTTCTTTTGTGATCAGGCCCCCTTGTTCCTGGCAGCCGCGGACAAACTCGGCGGCGATGTCGCCTTTGTAGAACCGGTCATAGGCGGCGTAGATCGCTTCCTTGCGGCTCTTGCCTTTCTTAAGGGCTTGCTGTTCGGCTTCCACCAGCTTGCGGAGTGTTTGAAGCAAGTCTTCTTGCTTGAATACTTCACCGGCAACGGGGGCTTCGCGCTCCTGGCCGGCGTGGGGTAAGAAGACGGCCCTGGAGTACGGCCATTGTTTGATCCTGTCTTTGTTACGCTCGATGCTGTTGGCGGTTTGGGCTTCGATGGGATATCCCTCGGCCATCTGCATGGCGGGCGTCAGTACATCGCGTAAGCTGAGCGTTCCCCACTCGGCAAGCATCGTGCAAAGTCCGCCGGGTGTGCCGGGCGTCACCGCCGCTAACGGTCCGTACTCGGGCGGAAACTCCATGTTCTTGCTTTTATAGTATGCCGGTGTGGCGCCGGTGGGGGCCACGCCAAGGGCATTGAGGGCGATGACTTTGCCGGTCCTGGGGTTATAGATCAGCGCTTGTGTTTCGCCACCCCAGCTCAGCACGTCCCACATGGTGCAGGTAGCGGCCAGCATGGCACACGCTGCGTCTACGGCATTGCCGCCACGCTGAAAGACCATCGCGCCGGCGGTGGCGGCGAGCGGCTTGCCGGTGACGGCCATCCAGTGGCGGCCGTGCAACGGTGGCTTTTGTGTGCCCTGTATACGGGCATTGAATGTTTGGCTATATACGCCGGTGGTCATGACGATGCCGGCCAGGATCGGGAACAGGTTTCGGAGTGGAGACATAATAACAGGAATATACATACAGGTCGAACGGCATCATACAGGATTTATATCACCGGTGCTGGTCATAGACCAACTGCGGAACGGACTGCTGTAATACCTGTATGGACGACGCAGGCATTATGGCATGGCGTGCTGCTTCGACAACATCGGTCAGCTGTGCGTTCGTGCGAATGCCTACGACGGAGCTTGTTACGGCGGGGTGGTAAAGCACATAGCCCAGTGCAGCCGATGTTTTCGAGGTCTTGCCGGTTGCCACCTGCTGGATCGATGCCGATGCTTTTGCTACCGCGTCAGCGGGGAGTGTCAGGTAGGCCTTTGCGGGTTTGTCGATCAACAGTCCGCTTGCCAGGCTGCCCCGCACCAGCACGCCGATCTGATGCTCACGCAGCAGCTCCAGGCACGACTCTTCCGGCCGGCGATCCAGCACACTGTATTGCATCATGACGCTGACGATGTTCGATCGCTTGCAATATTCGCGGATCACGTTCGGGCGAATGGAGGAGATGCCGTAGTGCCGGATCTTTCCTTGTCGCTGCAGCTGCTCAAAGGCTTCAATCGTTTCGTCGATGGGATCGTCGATCGTGCCGCCGTGCAGTTGGTACAGATCAATATAATCCGTCTGGAGTCGTCGTAGGCTTGCTTCGACGGCTTGCAGAATATATTCCTTGCGCGGATTCCAATCCCAGCCGCTGCCATCGGGCCGCAGCTGGTTGCCAACCTTTGTGGCGATCACGACTTTCCCGCGCATGCCCGCAAACGCGCGGCCAACGGTCTCTTCGTTAAAGCCCGCCTGATAGAGATCGGCGGTATCAAAGTAATTGATGCCCTGGTCGAAGGCCTGATGTAACAACGCTTTATTGGCCACGTGGTCATTTCCGAGTGACATGCAGCCGAAGCTGATCTCGCTTATGCGAAGGGACGTTTTGGACAGCGCGCGATAATTCATTATGGTTTCTACTTTGTAAGCGTTTTTATCCTGTTATGGTGAATTCCTCCATTAATATCGCTAATTACTTCTCCAGTTTCTTCAGCTCGTGATCGAGGTAGGACCGCGACAGCCAATAGCCGTGCATCATCACGCCGTCGATCGTGCGCGTTTGTGTGATATCGGTGAGGGGGTTGCCATTCAACAATACCAGGTCGGCGACATTGCCGGTCTTTACGACGCCCGCGTCGGCGCGATGCAAATAGTTCGCAACGTTGACGGTACCCGCCCGCAACGCCTGATACGGCGTGAGACCGGAACGGACGAGGAATTCCAGCTCCTGGTGGGCCGAGAAGCCCGGTACATTAAATACCTGGGGTGCGTCCGAGCCCAGCAATAAGCCCACACCTTGCTGCTGACACGCCAATATAAGCCGGCGGCGCAACTTGACGTAGCGCATTACGGCTTCTGGATTATAGCGCGGATTCGAGGCGAGGTTGGTTTTTGCCTCACACCACTGGTTGACGGTTTCTTTCTTCATATAGCGCGTGGGCGCTTCGGCGCGGAAGGCTTCGGGTGTCATGCCGGGGGCGATCCAACGCTCGGCCAGTGCCTGAGTAGGCACTACCCAGGTGTTGCCGGTCTTAAGGCCCTGGATCAGGGCGGGGATCTTTGTCGTGTCGGCCTGATCGGCTACGAATACGCCGAAGAGACCGATCTGCTGGTCGCTCATCTTTTCGATGCCGGGCACCAGGCCTTCGACAAAACCGTCGAGGTGATCGATCGAGGAATAGCCCGACGTGAGGGCGTGCCAGATGCCAACCCCGGACGACACGTGGCCGATGAACGGTATGCCTACCTGCTTGGCGGTGTAGGCGATGGTATCAAACTTCTCGCGCGTCAGGCCGGGGTGGAGCTTCAGGAAATCATAGCCGGCTGCTCTTTGCTTGCGCACCAGGTCGGCGCCGGCCGCCGGCGAGGTGATACTCATGCCGTTGAACGAGGGACCGGCGGTGTACAGGTCGGGGCCGATGATCTCATGACGCTGCAACATGCCGCGCAGCTCAAGGTGGCGCGGGTGGCCCAGCATGCCGCGGATGGTGGTGATGCCGTTGGCCGCAAAGAGCGTGATCACTTCCCGGGCAGGGGCAAGGTCGTCGACCGGAGGTACGTGCGCGTGCATTTCCGCCAGGCCGGGAATCAGGTATTTACCCCGGCCGTCGATGACCATGGCGTTCTTGCCATACGTCACCTTCGGGCCCATTGCTTTGATCTTGCCTTGCTCGATCACGACGGTCTGGTCGGTCAGTACTCGTTCTGTGTCCATGGGAATTACGTTGACATGTGTAATGACCAGAGCACGCTGACGCGAGTCTATTGGTGTTTGCGCCCACAGCCCTATTGGGAGAAGGAGCAGGGTAGCGATAAGGGTTTTCATCTGGATGTAAGGGGTTATAGGAACAAGATAGGAAATGTTGCGCTTGCTCTGTGAAAATCCGGATGAGAGGCGGGAAATCCGAGTGAGTGTGAGCGCGGGAGTGATGAACGACCATTAAGAAAACACCCGGTTAAAAAAACACCCCGTCTTGTGGTGGACGGGGTGCACGGCAGTTGCAAACTGCCTACAGTTCAGGCACAAGTTCCGCACCTGCGCTATCGCTGGGTGCTTAAACTTGCGCCAGATTCATATTATTTTATGGATTTGATGAGGTCTTCGTTCATCATTTGGTAGTCGCGGTTGCCGGCGGTTTTGGCTTTGGCCAGGGAGGCGTTAGCTGTTTCGGTGGCGCCTTTTTTGTCGCCGAGGGCTTTTTGGATCTTGGCTTTCTGGTGCAGGACCCAGAAGGCGTCGGGGTTGGCTTTGGCGGCTTCGTTGATCCAGGTCAGCGCCTGGTTCAGGTCGCGGCCGGTCTCCAGGTAGTATACGGCGGCCTGGAAGTAGCTGTTTCCGTTCGGACTGGACTTCATGGCTTCCTCGATTGACTTCATCACTTGCGCGTCGTAATCAACCGTTACCGTGAATTTTATAGAGGTATTTTCCCAGGCCACTTGCACTTTGGCGCTCTTGTTGTCGGCAGCAATGTCGCCGATGCCGATGGTCAGGGTCTCTACTTTCTCGGCAAGCTTCGAAGCTTTTACTTTGAAGTTGGCTGCATCTTTCGACTTGTCATAAGCGCCGGTGTTGCCACCCAGGGCTACGTCTTTATAGAGGGATACGGTCCACTCGGTTGCGCCGGGCCAGGTGAGCAGCAGGTAGTCACCTTTCGGTACGGCTATGCCTTCTACTTTCACATCGTCGGAGAACGATACGACGGTACCCTGGTTAGCACCTGTACGCCAGATCTTTCCGTAGGGAACGAGCACGGTCGCGTCAGTGCCGAAGATCTTGCGGCCTTTGGCGCTGGGGCGGTAGTAGGCTACTTTGACATCTGTCAGGCCAACGGTGGTCGATACGGATCCTGCCGTGCTGGCGGCGGGCGTCTTTACTTGCGCGCCGGCGGTGAGGCTGGCGGCAAAAAGCAGTGTGATCCAAAACGTTCTTTTCATGTGGTTAAATATTTTGGTGGTTTTAAAGCGCGCAAGTTAAACAAGGTTTTGAATCGTTATCTTTCAATATTTGTTAAATAACCTGTTAAAATGTTGAATGTGGCCCGTCACACGGCCGAGAGCGGTATGCGATTGACACAAGAGTTTTATGTGCGCGACAACGTCGTCAAGATCGCGCGGGAGTTGCTGGGGAAGGTATTGTACACGGAACAAAACGGCATCGTAACAGCCGGCATGATCGTCGAGACGGAAGCCTATTCGTGGAAGGAGCGTGGGTGTCATGCTTACGGCGCGCGAAAGACCCCCCGCAATGCCATTATGTTCGAGACGGGCGGTTATGCGTATGTCTATTTATGCTACGGCATGCACCATCTCTTTAATGTGGTGACTAACAAAGCGGGCACCGCGGACGCGGTATTGGTGCGGGCGGTAGAGCCGGTGATCGGGTTGCCGGAGATGCAGATCCGGCGGGGCAAGCTGAACAATCCCTTTCACCTGACCTCCGGCCCGGGCAAATTAACTAAAGCCATGGGCATTGATAGAAAGTTAAATGGAAAATCGCTGCTTGAGCACGAAGTTTGGTTAGAGGATAGTGGCGAGCGGGTCACGCCGGCCAAGATCGAGGTCAGTTCCCGGATCGGGATCGACTATGCCGGCGAAGACGCGAAGCTTCCCTGGCGGTTTACGATCAAAGGCAACCGCTGGGTGAGCAAGTGAGCTACAGAATTTATATCTTTGGGATTAGTTAGTTTGTTCGGCATGAGAGTCTTTGTATTTTTTACCCTCCTTAGCATCGCAGTACTTTCCACAGCGCAGCCGTTGGAAAGCGGCACAACCGAATTCCTCAATTCGCCTTATGACGAGTTGAACCCGGTACTCGGGCCGGATGGAAAAACACTCTACTTTACTGTTGCCAATCACCCGGAGAACACTGGCGGCCAGAAAGATCCCGGTGACATCTGGTATTCCGTATTAAAGGACCACGCCTGGTCGGCGCCTATCCATGCCGGTCGGCTGCTGAACAATCGTGGTTTTAACGGTGTGGCCGGATTTTCGGAAGACGGCAACAGCGTGTACCTGCTGAGCCACTATGCTGCGGCGGGCGCCTCGCCCCGTACACAGGGCATTGCCCAGGCGCAGCGCTCCGGCAGCGGCTGGGGTGAGCCGGTGAACATTTCGATCCCTTATTTTCAGAATAAAGCCAGTGCCCTTTATGGCACCATGATGCCTGCCGGCGATGTGTTCGTCTTTTCTGCCGAGACCTACGGCAGCCGCGGCGTGGAAGACCTTTATGTAACCCGCAAGGACGCCAGCGGCAACTGGATGGAGCCGCGCAACCTCGGTTCTGTCATTAATACGCAATTCCAGGAGCTTTGTCCGTCGCTGAGCAGTGACGGGCGCACGCTGTATTTCTCTACCAACGGCCGCAAGGGCCGGGGCAGCTTCGATATCTACAAGGCCACACGCCTGGACGATACGTGGACGAACTGGACGGAGCCCGAAAACCTGGGTGACCTCAACACCGAAGGCCGCGACCTTTTCTATCGCCCCTATACTTCGCAGGACATGGCGCTGTTCACCAGCACCAAGAACAGTGACGGTTACGGCGACATCAAGTTCCAGGGCCGGAATGAGCCGCTGCCGCAACAGCCATCCCTCGTGGTGCGCACAGACTCTGCGGTGGCGACACCCGTCGTGGACGACAAACACGTACGTGTTTACGGCCGCGTGACGGATTCCAAAACGGGCGAATCGATTCCTGCCAATATTACTTTTACCATCAGCACGGCGGCGAAAGAAGCCCGGGCCACGGAAGCCGCCGGGTATACGGTGCAGGTAGACGCCGCGCAGGAATACCAGGTACGTATCGAAGCGCCGGGCTATATCAGCACGCTGGAGAAGCTCAACATCCGGACGTACGAGATGTCGGCGCTGGAAATGAACTTCAAGCTGCAGCCGCTGGAAGTGGGAGCCACCGTGGCGCTGCGCAACGTATTGTTTGAGCAAGGCCGGACGAACCTGCTGTCGGGCTCATCGTCGGAGCTGGATATTGTCGTAGCTTTTCTGAAAGCCAACCCTACCGTTAAGATCGCCCTGGCCGGACACACGGACAACCGGGGAATACCGGCGCAAAACGTAAAGCTATCGCAGGCACGGGTCGACAAAGTGCGCGACTATCTGATCGAGCACGGTATACATAAAAGCCGCATTACCGGAAAAGGATATGGCGGCACGGTGCCGATTGCCAGCAACGATACTGAAGAAACGCGTCAGCTGAACAGACGTGTGGAATTCACCATTAAAAAATTGTAAACACCCCGTTTGCTTTTTTCTCAAAATTTACCTTGATTAGGTATACCGTTAGGCATCGGAGTTCAGTAGATCCTGTTAGCAAGAATCTATAATTTTTACTGTGTTGCTGCTATCGTGTCGGATGACGCACGGCGTTATATCGATTCGTGGGACAGGTATATCATCGCGCATATTATGCCAGTAATATAGTGAAGAGGTTCGGTCCAGGACCTCGGGAGCCCATCCGGGTGATCTATCCTGTTTAATACGCGTTCATTTGCAGGCAGCGGCAAGCGATTCCGGAAGCACAAGCGGTTTTTGCCGTGTGCCCTGAGAACGACAGACAGTGTGGTATTTGTACTTGGCTTGTTTAGTGACCCAGGATGAAGTTTTATGTCGAAAAAAAGGTGATCGCCGGATTTATCATTACGATATCGATCCTGATCAGCCTTGGAGTTTATGCGCACATCAACAACCGCGCGCTGCTATCGGCGAGCCGGGAGGTGTCGCATCTGAACGACATACTGTACCATCTCGAGCGCACCCTGGCGCTGGCGGCGGACATGGAGACCGGCGCCCGCGGCTTTGCCCTCACGCAAGATCCTGCGTTGCTGGCGCCTTACGAGCGAGGGGCCGACGAGACCAACGCGCATATAGCCTACCTGTTGGCCGGAAACGGCCGTGACAACGGTACCAAACGGCGCATCTTGCGCATACAGGCCCTGCTCGAGCAAAAGCGGCAATTCTCGGCCAGCCTGATCGAGCACAGCGCCACGCGCGCGGCGCGTAGCAAGGCCGTGCTGGATAACATGATCATGGACAGCATCCGGCGGGCGGTGACCTCGCTGCAATACCAAAAGACACAACGACTGCACCAATGCAAGTCGGAAATGAGCCAGCGGATATGGCACGGCGATGTGGCATTTATTTCCCTCCTGGGTACTACGGTCCTCATATTGGCCGTGGTCTTTTCCGCCGTACAGATACAACGGGCGGGGCGCAGCCGTGCGGAAGAACGCGCGGCGCTGTTACACGGCGAGCTCGAAGCGTTTACATATTCCGTGTCACACGACCTGCGCGCTCCGTTGCGGTCCATCCACGGCTATTCGCAGATATTACAGGAAGAACACGGAGAAAAGCTTGACGCCGGAGGCCGGCGTATAGCCGATACGATCATGAAAAACGCGCAGAAAATGGGGCGACTGATCGATGATCTGCTGGATTTCTCGCATGTGGGCCGCAGCACGCTGCACCCGGGTAAGGTGAATATGCACGATCTTGTTGAAGATGTGCTTGCAGAGGTTAATCAAAAAAAGAGCGAAACCCTTCAAATTCATGTGGACACGCTGCCGCCGGCGATGGCGGACATCAGTTTGATCCGGCTGGCCTGGACAAACCTGATTTCCAACGCCATTAAATACAGCAGCAAGAAAGAATTCCCCCAAGTATGGATTAGTGCTTTTGAGACAGGTACAGAGATCGTATATTCAATACGTGATAATGGCGTAGGATTTGATATGCAATATGTGCATAAGCTATTCGGTGTGTTCCAGCGGCTGCACAGAGAAGATGAATTTGAAGGGACGGGCGTGGGGCTGGCATTGGTATCTCGCATTGTAGCCCGTCACGGCGGGCGGGTTTGGGCCGAAGCGGCACCAGATCGGGGGGCTACGTTCTATTTTTCTCTGCCACATACGGTGAACCCAAATGACCGATAACTTATAATATGGAATCATCAACGGCTGTAGAAATATTGCTTGTGGAAGACAATGCCGACGATGCGGAGCTAACCATCCGCGCATTGCGTAAACATCACCTGGCCAACAACCTGCTCCATTTGCAGGATGGGGAAGAGGCTTTGAATTTTCTGTTCTCGGAAAAACAAAGCAACATGCCGAAGCTCATCCTGCTCGACCTCAAGATGCCCAAAGTAGACGGCCTCGAGGTATTGCGGAAGATCAAAGCGGACCAGGTCAAACGGATCATTCCCGTTGTCATGCTGACATCCTCCAAAGAAGAACGCGATATACTGGAAACCTATAAACTGGGGATCAACGCCTACATCGTGAAGCCTGTGGAATTCGACAAATTCGTACACGCTGTTTCCGAGATAGGTTTTTTCTGGATGATCCTCAACCAGGCACCAAAATAGAGATAAAAGGACCGCTGCATGAAATCCGCTTTTAAAAAGGAACTGAAGATCTTAATGTTAGAAGACCTGCAAGATGATGTGGGGCTGATCGAACACGCGCTGTCGCGGGACGGCGTGCCATTTACTTCTTTGCAAGTCGATTCGCGCGACGAGTTTGTGCAGGCGCTGCAGGGATTTTTGCCCGACGTGATCCTGTCCGATCACTCTTTGCCGCAATTCAATTCCATCGAGGCCCTCAAGATCTGCAAGGAGTATGGCTACAACGTACCCTTTATACTCGTGACGGGCACGGTATCGGAAGAGTTTGCCGTGAGCTGTCTCAAGCAAGGGGCGGACGACTACGTGCTCAAGTCGAACCTGGCGCGTCTGTCGTCGGCGATCGCCAACTCCATGCGCCAGCGGCAGGTGGAGATCCGCCGCCGTCAAGCCGAAGCCGCTTTGCGCAAGCAGAACGAAGAGCTGACCAAGATCAACAAAGAGCTCGACAGCTTTGTCTACAGCGTGTCGCACAACCTGCGCGCGCCGTTGATGTCGGTGTTGGGCCTGGTGCAGCTGGCTAAGATGGACGACGACAGCCACCAACGGCTTTTTCATGAATACTTCAACCGCATCGAGTACAGCATTCACAAGCTGGACGAGACATTGAAAGAGATCCTCGACTATTCGCGCAATGCGCGCAGCGAGGTGTGCATCGAACGTGTCAACCTGCGCGGCCTGATCGAAGAGACCTTCGACCGGATGCGTTACCTGTCGGGTTCGGAGGGCATTGAAAAGGAGATCGTAGTTGAGGAAGAGGTGCCATTGTTTTCCGATGCGCACCGGCTGATCGTGATCTTTAACAACCTGGTATCGAACTCTATCAAATACCGCGCGGTCACGAAAGAACGCCAGTTTATCCGGATACACGTGCGGGTTACCCGCACCGATGCGTTCATTCACTTTGAGGATAACGGCATCGGTATCTCGCCCGAGCTGATCACCAAGATATTCGATATGTTCTTCCGCGCCACCAGCAAGAGCGAAGGGGCCGGACTGGGGTTGTATATCGTGAAGGAGGCTATCGACAAGCTGGGTGGCTCGATCCAGGTACGATCGGATTTTGGCGAAGGCACCGTCTTTGAGATGCGACTGCCGAACAAGCAAGACATCGTGCCGCTGATCACGACGCAGCAGCAAGCTTCCTGATCGTCAGAATACGTTGCGGGACAACGTGTCCAACACGTCCTGCTTGTAGTTCCGCCCGATGGGTAGGCTATGCTTGCCGATCTCGATCTCGGTGGCGGAGTAGGCATCGACGCGGTCTACGTTGATGATGAACGACCGGTGGATGCGCAGAAAGGTTTCGCGGGGCAGGCTCTCTTCCAGGTAGCTGATCTTTTGCTGGGTGATGATCTCCCGGTCGGGCGTTCGCACCTTGACGTAATCCTTGATGCTCTCGATATAGAGGATATCGGCTATGCGTGTTTTGATCATCTTCTTGTCTACTTTGAAATAGACGTAGTTGTCGCGTGGCTCAGGGGGAGGTGGTGGCGATGTTACCTGCGGCGACTGTACCTTGGCCACGGCTTTCAGGAAACGCTCAAAGGAGATCGGCTTCAGTAAGTAATCGGTCACTTCCAGGTCAAAGCCTTCCAGCGCATATTCGCGAAATGCCGTCGTGAAGATGACCTTCGGTGGATCCTTCAACGTCTTGAGGAAGTCGATGCCCGACAGGCGGGGCATTTGGATGTCGAGGAAAATGACGTCGACTGTATTTTCCTGTAAAAAGGTAAATGCCGCGAGGGCATTGCGGAAGGTGCCGGCAATCTCCAGGTTGTCGAGCTTGGCGGCATACGATTCGAGGATCTCGATCGCCAGGGGTTCGTCGTCAACGATAATGCACTTCATAACTGTTATGGCTAAGCTGCAGAATTTATTTTCTCCCGAAAAGATGCCGTGTCGTGTACTGTCAGGACCACGAGGAAGGTGGACGCTTCGTTGACAACTTTCAACGTATAGCGGTCGGGGAACAACAGGTCCAGGCGGCGGGTAACGTTTTGTATGCCGATGCCTTCCTTGCGTCCATGGCCGTTTTCCGCTTTGCTGTTCTCCACCTTTACAACGATGGTCTCCGGCTGCACGTCGATGCGGATCTTTACCCACGATTGGATCAGCGACTCGCTCGCACCGTGTTTAAAACAGTTCTCTACAAAGGGTAGTATGATCAGCGGGGCGATGGCGCGTTCGTGAATATCGCCTGTTACTTGCAGGTCCACGTCGAGCTTGTCGCCGTAGCGCATCTTTTCGATGTCGATATAGTTCTGTATAAACTTTATTTCTTTTTCCAGCGACACGGCGTCTCCTGAACATTCGTAGAGCATATAGTCGATGAGCTCAGAAAGCTTGAGCACCATGTCGGGCGCGCGCTCGGATTTCTTGAGCGTGAGCGCATAGAGATTGTTGAGCGTATTGAACAGGAAGTGCGGGTGGATCTGTGTCTTGAGGAACTTCAGCTCTGCCTGCAGCTTCTCTTCTTTCAATACCTGCTGGGCTTTTTGGTTGGTATACCAATACTTCAGCAGCTTGATCATGACCGCGGTGAACGTTACCGGGTATACGCCGACGATCATCTTGATGATCTTGCCGAAGCGGAAGAAAGGATCGTTCAGCCACTGGGGATAATACAGGGGGTAATGAATTTCGTAGGCCACATACCGCTGCCACAGTCCCACCAGGAACGACGATGTCAGGAACCACAGGATGAACGTGCCGTAGCGGCCGGTCAGCAGGAAGCGGGGCAGGAGGAAGTAGAGCGTGAAGTAGGTGAAGACGAGCTTGCCGGGCAGGTACATCAGCTCTTCGGAGAATGTCTGGCGGTATTTGTCTTCGAAGCTGCCGTACAACGTGCCGTAAAAGACAAGGTGCGCCAGCCAAAACATGACATGCTGGAAGACCCTGTTTTTAAAGATGCCTGGTATGCGGTTTTTCAACGTTTTTGAGAAGTTATTCCAGTAAAGGTAATACGGGTGCCGATCAAATGCACGGTCGGTCGGTGGCAGGCTTGCTGCTCCCATCCGAAAACCCGTATCTCCCCCTGAAAGAACCCGCCTTCGCCAAGGCTACGGCGGGCAGGCCCGCGCTAAAAGCCTATGGCGGTATCGTCGCCGCGTGGGTCGGCGCCGCCTTCGAGGGTGCTGTCCGCACGTACCAGGATGGCATCGACGCGGCAGAATGCGCGGTATCCTTTAAATGCATGGCCCATTTCTGTCAGGGTCAGGCTGTCGTCGCGCGAAAAGGCTCCGTATTCAAACGAAATGGTGTCGGGTGCCCATTGGTGATGAAACCGTTTGGCGGAGACCGCTTCCTGCATGGTCATGTGATGGTCCAGTACGTTCAGGATCGTCTGGAACACGCTGGTAATGATCATGGACCCGCCGGGTGTGCCGACCACCATCACCAGGCGGCCGTTCCGTTCGATGATCGTCGGCGTCATGGAGCTGAGCATGCGCTTGCCGGGCTCGATCTTGTTGGCTTCACCGCCGACCACGCCGTACATGTTGGGCGAGCCGGGCTTGGCGCTGAAGTCGTCCATCTCGTCGTTCAGGAAGAATCCGGAGCCCGCCACGACCACTTTTGACCCGTACGAGTCGTTGAGGGTGGTTGTTACGGCTACGGCGTTGCCTTCGGGGTCGACGATCGAGAGGTGTGTGGTTTGCGGGGACTCGTGCATGGCCAGGGTACCTTCTTTGACGGTAGCGCTGGGGGTTGCCTTGTGCGGGTTGAAGGTCTTCATGCGTTCGTCGGTATATAATGCGCTTGTCAGCGCGCGCACGGGTACGCGGTAGAAGTCGGGGTCGCCCAGGTAGGTGGCGCGGTCGGCATACACGCGGCGCTCCGCCTCGGTCATGAGGTGAACGGTCTGGGCGGAGTTCCAGCCCCAGTCGCCGATGGGGTAGGACTCTACGGAACGCAGCAGTTGAAGCAGTGCTATGCCACCGCTGGACGGCGGTGCCATCGAGATGATCTTATATCCTTTGTACTGGCCGATGATGGGATCGCGCCATATGGCTTTGTACGCTTTCAGATCTTCGTGTGTGATGAGGCCGTGGCCGCGTTTCATTTCGGCGACAATGTCGTCGGCGGTTTTGCCTTCGTAGAAACCAGCCAGTCCCTGGTCGCGGATGCGCTCCAGCGTGTGGCCGAGGTCTTCCCAGCGAATGGTATCGCCGGTCTTCCATTCTTCGCGGAGCAGGAACGACGGCGGCACCGAGTTTAACAGGATGAGCTGCTCTTGCAGGGCGTTGAGGCTGCGGGCTTCGCGCCGGGTCATGACAAAGCCGTGCAAGGCGAGGTCGATGGCCGGCTGTACCAGGTCTTTCCACGGCAAGCGACCATATTTTGCATGGGCTTCCACGAGGCCGGCCACCGAGCCCGGTACGCCGCTGGACAGGTGGCCCCCGGTGCTGAGCGAGTCGATGGCGTTGCCGGCGCTGTCGAGGTACATGTCGCGCGTGGCGGCCAGGGGTGCCTTTTCGCGATAGTCGAGGGTGGCGATGCGGCCGTTCGCCTGGCGCAGCACCATAAATCCGCCGCCGCCAATATTGCCTGCGTTGGGATATACCACGGCCAGGGCCAGTTGTGTTGCCACGGCGGCATCGACCGCGTTGCCGCCACGCCGCAGGATGTCGACGCCGACCTGCGAGGCCAGCGGGTGCGCGGACACGACCATGGCCGAGTCTGCCAGGGTGCCGGTAACGCGTTCGTGCACTTTTTGTTGCTGACAGGCAACTGTACTTATGGCAAGTAAAAGCAGATAAAAGCGTTTCGACATGACTGCATTGGTTAAGTCAGGTTAAAAGTATTACTTCCCACGCTGTTTAGAAAGTGACAAGACCAAAACCATGAGCCTGAGAAAAGAAAAGGCCGCGCGCCTGAAAGTGCAAGTGCTGGAAACTACCCTCAAGTTGATTGGACGAAAGTCGTTCGAAGATTTATATGTCGACGACATTTGCGACAAGGTAAAGATCTCCAAGGTTACGTTGTTCAAGTACTTCCCGCAGAAGGAGGATATCCTGCTATATTATTTCCGCGCGTGGTGCCTGGCGCGGTCGGTCGAATTTGCGCTCAAGCCCCGTGAAGGTCTGCAAGGTATATACTATCTTTTTGATCGTCTCAGCGACGAGTTCGAAGAGCACCCCGGGTTGTTGCTCAGCCTGGCGGGCTACCTGGCCGATCTGAATCGTTCGCCCAAACCTTTTCCCATCAAGCCTGAAGAGAAGCGGATGTTCCATCCTTCGATCGACGGGATCAGTAATATCGAGATCATGTCGATCGATCAGATGCTCGAGAAGTGCATACTCGAAGCTATATTCCGGAAGGAGATCACAAAGACGATCTCGACGCGCGATATTACCAACCTGATCAACGCGGTGTTTGTCGGGGGCGTGGTGACGGCGCATGTGAACCAGTTGAATCCACCGAAGAATTATTTCCGGAAGAACCTCGATCTCGTCGTCAAGGGATTGGGATAAGCGGGCCGGGCCGACGTCAGTTCCGTACGCGCAGCTTTTTTGTGCGCGGTGTATGGCGATCTTTTTTGCGATCGTACCAGCGGTGGTGGTATTTAGGCTTCACGGTGGTAATGGTCGTGCCTTTTTTTCCGCAGGCGGGAAGGAGCAGGGCGATCAAAATCAGATAAAACAGTGGTCTTCTCATGCGGCAGAGGCCCTAAAATTAACATTTTTTGTTTTCAAGACTCTTCCAGGGTAAAACGGTTCCATAATTTTTCCCGTATACTTACCTTTAAGGATATTTTGCCCCTCCCTATGAAAAAGTCCCTCTCGGTCCTCGCCGCCTGGCTATTGCTGTGGCCGTTGGCGTTTGCGCAAGACGCAGCCACCTATGACGACGGTATCGCAAAGTTCAAGGCAGGTCACTATGCCGACGTTATCGATCTCTTCTCCAACGCCATTGCCAACCCCAAACGGAACAAGCGCTACGACGAAGATCTGTATTTCTACCGGGGTCAGTCATATTATTTCACCAACGCCCCCGACAAGGCCCTGGCCGACCTGGATAAGTGTCTGGAACTGAACCACTACAACAAAGGTCAGATCCATTGGTTTAAGGCCCGTTGCCTGGACAAGCAAGGCAAGCCGGCCGAAGCCGAATACGAGGAGGCCCTTGCCAGCGCCGGGGTCAACAACAAGCTGACGGCCCAGATCCTGGCCGACCGCGCCCAGTACTACAGTCGCCATGGCAACCGCGAAGCCGCCAATAAGGATCTGGCGGCTGCCCGGGAGCTCGATCCGTCGCAGACGGCCGTGGTTCGCAACGACCCCGCCAACGACAAAAAGACGACGCAGGTGATCGTCAAGAAGAATACAAACACTGCCGCGCAAACGCCTGTCAAGAAGCAGCCGGTCAATATTACCCCGGTGACCACAACGCCCCCGGCAGAGTCGGCGCCGCAGCCGGCGGAGGAGACGTCGGCGAGTGCACGGCTGGTGGCCTCGATAACCTCCGAGTACAAGGATGAGAAGCGTTATGCCCTGGTGATCGGCAACGGCACGTATCCCAAAAGCATCGGCACGCTGAAGAACCCTGTAAACGACGCGACGGATGTGACCACCGAGCTTCGCAAATCCAACTTTGAAGTACAGTTGCTGACCAACGCTACCTATGTGCAGATGCGCGAAGCGATGCGCAAGTTTCAGCAGAACCTGACCAGCGGGCCCAAGGACCAAACGGTGGGGCTATTCTACTATGCGGGGCACGGGGTGCAGTTCCAGGATGAGAACTACCTGGTGCCCATCGATGCCAACGTAGAGTTTGAAGACGACATTGTGCGCATGTGTTTCCCGGTGCAGAAAATGGTGCTGGCCAACATGGAGCAGACCAACTCGCGCATGAATATCGTGATCCTGGATGCTTGCCGTAATAATCCCTTCCCGGCTACGACGCGGTCCATCGGCGGCGGCCTGGGCGAAATGAAACGCGCGCGCGGCTCGTTCATCGCGTACGCCACGGCGCCCGGCTCTGTGGCGGCAGACGGTGGCGGCCGCAACGGTCTTTATACCCAGGAGCTGCTGAAGGCGATCCGCAAACCGGGCCTGACCATCGAGCAGGTCTTCAAGGAAGTGCGGATGAACGTGTTGCGCCTGTCGGGCGATAAACAATTCACGTGGGATAGCTCCAACATTATTGGAGAATTCTACTTCAAGATCCCGCAGTAGCGCCCGAAGGCCCCATGAACATGGGGGATGGCCCGATCGTCCCCCGGCTATATCTTATCTTTCCGCTATGTCTTTCCCCCCTATATGAAAACATCTTTATGTCTGGCAGGCTTACTCATCGCCGGTGTAATCTTTCAGTCCACCGCGCAGGATGAAGGCGTCATCGTTAAGAAGGCGCGCATTGATCGCAGTAAAGGGATCTTTATCGGTATCGGTCCGTCGTGGACCCTCGGCAAGAACATCGGTGACTATAAGGCCGGTGCGAACTTTGAAGCCGGGTACCAGGTGCGCCTGAACCGCGTGCTCTCTATCGGGCCGTCGCTGTCGTATCTCAGCTTTGATTATGACCCGGAGGAAACGGGTCTCAACAATGCGTTCATCGGCGGGCCGTTCAATGATGACGAGGGTACGTACTACGAAGGGATATATTTTGACCTGAAAGGCGGGAACCTGAGCCTGTTGTCGCTGGCCATGAACCTGAAGCTCAACTTCATACCGGTGCGCGATAACTCTGTCGTGTCCCTCTATGCTTTTGCCAAACCGTTTATCTCGTATGCTACACGTACAGAGGTGACGGGCACTGCCAATTTTCTATACAACTTCGGAGACATCGAGGATTCCGACGACTGGCAAGACGGAGGACAGGCCGAGTGGGTGGCGGGCACGGAGCTGGGAGACGACGATCGCGTCGTGTCGGACGATCTCAAGGAACAGACCCAGGTTACGGGCGGGATCTTTATCGGCCCCGGGCTGGAATTCTTTCCTGCGCGCAAGGTGACGGGGTTTGTGCAGGTGTCGGTCGGCTACACGTTTCCGGTGTCGTTCGTCAGCACGGAAAAGTTTAACGACAACCAGTTCTATGGTACCGACGTGGATGGATTCTTAGAGAACATGCAAAAGTATCCCGTTACGAAAGAGGGCTTCCCGTCGGTGAACCTTCAGCTCGGCGTTTCGTTTAACTTCTAGCACTGCGCTTGCTTCGAAGAACGTCATGTGTTATGAAAATGCATCCGTACATTTTTCGTTTGGTCTGGTTCGTGTGCCTGTTGCCCCTCGGCGTCAGCGCGCAGTTCAAGTACTATGAGAAGGGCTATGATCACTATATGGCGGGCAAGTACCCGCAGGCGATCGAAAGCTTTTCGTTGTACCTCACCAAGAACACCCGCGACAAGGCCCTCGACCCCGAGGTGTTTTACCTCCGTGCGTTGTCCTACTACAAAACGAACGACTTCGAACGCGCCATTCCCGATTTTGAAGAGACCATTCTGCGCGACCACGCCAACAAAGGCAACATCTATTGGTTCAAGGCCAAGGCCCACGACAAACTGGGGGCTTCCACCGATGCCATCGATGCGTATAGTGCCGCGTTGCGCCTGCTGGGCGACCAGCCGGAGCCCAAGGCCAAGCTGCTCTACGAACGCAGCCAGCTATATGTAAAGGCGGGGCAGTTGGTAAAAGCCTATGCCGACCTGAAAGAGGGTAGCCTGGCGGCCCCGGGCCATGCGGACATCAAGCGGGAGCTCGACAAACTGGAGAAACAAGGGGTTGCCGCGCGCAGCAGTACCACGCCCGACGCCGGTGCGTCCAAGACCGGCATGGGTAACACGACAGCGCCCTCGGCCAAGAATACCGCCAAGCCTGCGAATACACCCTCTTCGTCCCGTGCCGGTGCAACGACACCGGCTACACGCAAGGACACGACGCCTGCGAAAAAGGAGCCTGGAACGGCCCCTGTCGTGGTCAGCACACCACCCAAGGTCCCGGCGCAGCCAAGCCTGGCCGATGAATACAAGGACGAGAAGCGCTATGCGCTCGTCATCGGCAATGGCGCGTACCCCAAGGGCGTGGGCGCGCTCAAGAACCCTGTGAACGATGCTACCGACATGGCCAAGGAGCTGGAGGCTTCGAACTTCGATGTAACGTTGCTGACCAATGCCACGTATGGGCAGATCCGCGCGGCGTTGCTGCGGTTCAAAGACAAGATCGACGCGGGTGACAAAGACAACACGGTAGCCTTGTTTTATTTCGCCGGCCATGGCGTTCGTCACGAAGAAGAGAATTACCTCGTGCCTGTCGATGCCAGCGTGGAGTTTGAAGACGACATTGCCCGGTATTGCTTTCCGACGCAACGCATGGTGCTGGGCAACATGGAGCGATCAAATGCCCGCATGAACATCGTGATCCTGGATGCCTGTCGTAACAATCCGTTTCCGGCGGTGAACCGTTCTTTATCGGGCGGGCTAGGGGAGATGCGCCGTGCGCGGGGCTCTTTCATCGCGTATGCCACCGCACCCGGCTCGGTGGCGGCGGACGGTTCGGGCCGTAACGGCCTCTACACGCAGGAGCTGCTGAAGGCCATGCGGAAGCCGGGCCTCACCATCGAGCAGGTATTCAAAGAGGTACGGGCCAACGTGCTGCGTCTTTCCGGCAACAAACAAAACACCTGGGATAGCTCGAATATCATCGGCGAGTTCTATTTCAAATTCCAGTAAGGGCGTCATGCCATAAGGGCTGTTAAAAAAATGTTTTCCGAATATTTGGAGAACATAACGCCCGCGCTATATTTGCACTCCCTTTCGACGGCATATTGTCGAAAATGGTAACGGACCGGTAGTTCAGCTGGTTAGAATGCCGCCCTGTCACGGCGGAGGTCGCGGGTTCGAGTCCCGTCCGATCCGCAGAAGCAGACGATAAAGAAATAACATTCTTTCGTCTGCTTTTTTGTTTTCTAAGTCATTGTGGATCAGGTGAATTAATCAAGAGCGGATCGTCTCTCGGATCGGATCAACGCGCATTCGTCAGGCGCATCAATCCTTCTTAAAGAAGTCACGAATAAGCATCAGTACCTCGTCGAAATTTGTCTCCAGTACCCAATGACTGCCGTTGAGCATATGGACCTGGGCATGCGGTAGGTCCCTCCTGTAACAAGCCGCCTCTTCCGCATTAAAGAACGGATCATATTTCCCCCAGATGACAATGGCACGTGGCTGATACGTACGAAAATATTCCTGATACACCGGGTACAGTTCCATGTGGTTCTTGTAGTCACAGTTCAACTCATATTGCATGTCGACATTACCCGGCCTTTTCATAGCGTCCCAATCGAGGACCCATAATTCAGGGCTTAGGGTTGGCAATAATTCTTCCGGTAGTCCGGCGGTATATTGCCACTTCACGCCTTCCTCGCTTAGAAATGCGTAAAGCTTTTTCTTTTTTTCCGGTGTGGGGTTCTTCCAATATTCTCTCATTTCATCCCATATCGTACGAACGCCTTCTTCGTATGCATTGCCGTTTTGGACAATTATTCCCTCGATCTTTTCAGGATTGTTGATGCATAGTTGAAGGCCAACAGGGGCTCCGTAATCGTGGAGATAGATGGTGAACGACTTTAGGTTGATCTCGTCTGTAAACCTGTTTATGAGCGCCCCGATATTCCTAAAGGTATATTCAAATTGATCTTTGGGAGGAAACGCGCTGAATCCAAATCCAGGGAAATCCGGGGCGACCAGATGGAGCCTGTCTGATAACGCGGTCATCAGATTTTTAAACATGATGGACGACGTTGGGAAACCAGGCAATAGAAGTATAGCCGGATTTTTTCTATCGCCGGCCTCGCGATAAAAGATGTCGACGCCGTCAACATTCATTGTTCTATTGAAGATCTGATTGTTCATATTGTATGCCGGTCAAAGATTGTGCCTTCCGTCGTGCGTATTGGCGGCGCCTCAAGCTTACTCCGAAGAGACCGGCGCGTTTCTAAACAATCGGATCTCTCTGAATTTGGTTATATAGTTACCCAATTCGGGAGGAGGTGATTATCGACGGGATCCTGGGTCGGAGGGCCGGCAATCGAAGGGCTAAGAGGATAGCTGCAAAAGAAATAACGAGACCTATGGGTCTCTAAAATATTTCTCTTAATCATGATCATCAGGCTCGTTATTAATGCTTTTTTAATCGATTATTAATTCCTCGATTCTAGGTTTAACATCGCTATGATCAACATGAGTAGCATTGTTTAATTGATTTTCGGCAGATGTTATTCCGTGCGAGGCAAGCAATGGGATCACTATGCTTCATTCAAAAACTTAAACCTATTATGAAAATTAGAACTAAACACATGGCGACAGTTGCTCCATCCCGGTGGCAACGAATTGGCAGGCAGATCGGTACATGCTTGTTTCTGGCACTGATGCACCTCTCTTTATTTACCGGATGTTCATCAGATGCATTTGAGAGTGATGAGAATAATAAGGAAATGTTACCCCGTGTATCTGCCCCAGATGACGGTGTTGCTCCACTCGCGTCTGCACCCGGTGATGTTGTTGGGAAAGTAACGGTTGGTTATCAGGGTTGGTTTGCGACAGCCGGTGATGGATCTCCGATCAACGAGTGGTGGCATTGGACTCAAATCTGGTCTCAACCACCGTCATCAACAAACAACGGCATAAAGTCATGGCCGGATGTGCGCGAGTACGCTACCACCTATGCAACGGGTTGGTCGAATCTTAACAATGGCCAAACGGCGAGGCTGTATTCGAACTGGAATCAGCAGACCGTTGACACGCATTTTTTGTGGATGCAGCAGAACGGAATTGACTGTGCCGCCTTGCAGCGTTTCAATCCGACGGGCGGCGAGGGGCCCGTGCGCGACGGTGTCACTGCGCGCGTTCGCACCGCGGCTGAAACCTATGGGAGAAAATTCTACATCATGTATGACGTCAGTAACTGGACCAATATGCAGTCCGAGATCAAGGCGGATTGGACCAATAAAATGTCTGCATACACTTCGTCGTCTGCGTATGCCCGCCAAAACGGGAAACCTGTAGTCGCTATCTGGGGTTTCGGTTTTAACGACGACAATCACCCGTGGCCGGCAGCGACGTGTCTTGATGTCGTCAATTGGTTTAAAGCGCAGGGTTGTTATGTGATCGGCGGCGTACCGCGAGGATGGCGGCAGGGAACGGATGGTTCAAGAACGGGATTCCTTGGCGTTTATCATGCTTTTAATATGCTCTCGCCCTGGTTAATCGGTGCGGTGGCGAATATTGGAGATGCCGATAATATCTACAATAATTTTTTCGTTCCGGATCAGGCGGATTGTAATGCCAATGGTATCGACTATCAGCCTTGTGTGCTGCCGGGTGACTTGCAGCTGCGTCAGCGTGCCCATGGCGATTTGATGTGGCGAATGTTTTACAACGCGATACGGGCGGGCTGCCAGGGGATCTATATTTCCATGTACGACGAATACAATGAGGGAAATCAAATTGCCAAGACTGCGGAGAACGCATCCTGGGTTCCGGCGGGGTCGGGTTTTCTGGCATTGGATGAAGACGGTACGGCGGTTTCATCTGACTACTATCTGCGGCTTACGGGAGATGGCGGCAAAATGTTAAAAGGTCAGATCGCGCTTACGCCAACACGGCCTACGCCGTATTTCCCATCGAACAACAATGCGCCCATAGGCAGTACGATTACGTTGAAGGGTAATAACAATCTTTTTGTGAGCAGCGAAAATGGCACGGCGCCGATGCAGTGTAACAGAACGGTGGCACAAGGATGGGAGCAATTTATCGTCGTTGATGCCGGGGGTGGAAAGATCGCGTTGCAAAGCCAGAATAAATATGTCTCTTCAGAAAACGGCAGTGCCCCGATAACCTGCAACAGAACTACTATCGGTGATTGGGAAAAATTTGACTGGGTTGTAAATGCCGATGGGAAAGTTTCTTTGCGTGGAAATAACGGTCGTTATATTTCGTCTGAGAATGGTACAGCTGCCATGACCTGTAACAGAACAGCCATTGGACCCTGGGAAGCGTTTGTCAGGTAAGCATTAAACTCATATATTGATCCGCCATGAGGGCATCTCAAAAGTCGAGGTGCCCTTTTTTTTTGACCGTTGTCAGGGTAGAGGCCGTTCAGCCTGTATTAGGAGATTGATGGCGGCGTAATGGCCCATGCGTTTGGGCATCGGCTCATTTTACTCCCTTGCATCACGACAACCATACTGACCAAATTTCAACTCATGAAGAAAATTCACGCTGCGCTTCTCCTCGCTTCAATGGCTTTGCCCGGATGTACGAATCAACCCGGACCCGCGGAGTCAAAACCTGCCGATGCTGCCACGGCCCTCGTGGCGCGCATCGCTAAAGATCAGGCGAAGGCATTCGAGATCGAATATATCGCCCAGGAAAACGGCAAGGACGTTTTCGAGCTGGAAAGCAAAGGTGATAAGATCGTGCTACGCGGCAATAATGGTGTATCTGTCGCTTCTGCCCTGGGGCACTACCTGAAACACTTCTGTTTCCGCGATATTTCATGGAACAATACGGCGGTCACGTTGCCTGATCCGCTGCCGGTGGTGCAAAGCAAGGTTCGAAGGGTTTCGCCTTACAAGCATCGCTATTATCTCAATTATTGCACGTTCAACTATACCATGGCCTGGTGGGATTGGGCACGCTGGCAGCAGGAAATTGACTGGATGGCGCTGAACGGTATCAACATGCCGTTGGCGCTGACCGGTGAAGAGGCGATCTGGCAGGACGTCTATCATTCGCTGGGATTCAGCGACAAGGAGCTGGAAACCTTTTTTACCGGGCCTTCATATTTTTCGTGGTTCTGGATGGGCAACATCGACCGTTGGGGCGGGCCGTTGCCGCAGCATTGGATGGACACCCACAAGGCGCTCCAGAAGCAGATCCTGGAGAAAGAACGTTCCCTGGGCATGAAACCGGTGCTGCCTGCTTTTACGGGGCACGTGCCCCCTTCGTTCAAGGATAAATATCCGGAAGCGAAACTGAAGAAGACGAATTGGGAGCAGGGATTCGATGATGTGTATATTCTGGATGCAGACGATCCTTCCTTTGAAAAGATCGGCGCGCTGTTCCTGGAAACACAAACGAAGGAATACGGCACGGATCATTTCTATTCTGCCGATACGTTCAACGAGAATGAACCGCCCAGCAGCGATACCGTTTTCCTCCGGCAGATCAGCGGTAAGATATATTCCTCCATGTCCAAAGTCGATCCTGACGCTTCCTGGCTGATGCAAGGCTGGATGTTTCATTACAATGCAGACTTTTGGAAGCCGGCGCAAATCCGGGCTATCCTGGCAGGTGTGCCTGAAGACCGCATGATCGTGCTGGACCTTTATAGCGAAAGCCACCCGGTGTGGACGAAGACCGACGCCTATTATGGCGCTCCGTGGATCTGGAATATGCTGCAGAACTTCGGTGGTAACGTCGGCATGTTCGGAAGGATGTCGCACGTGGCCGCCGATCCGTCCGCGGCGTTGAAAGACGCACGGTCGGGTAAATTGTGGGGCATCGGTCTGACGCCCGAAGGCATCGAGCAAAATCCGGCGTTATTCGAGCTCATGCTGGAGAATGTGTGGCAGGATGGACCGGTGGATGTAGCGCAGTGGTTGAAAGGCTATGCAAAAAAACGATATGGCGCTGAAAATGCGTCCGTCAACGAAGCGTGGCAGATCCTGGAGCGGACGGTGTATAACGGTGGGCTTGGCGAAGGCACGCCGGAGTCGATCATCGTGGCCCGCCCCACCTTGTCGGAACAAGGGCACCGGGTGCTGACCAAGCTGGATTACGATCCGCGCGAGCTCGTCAGGGCCTGGGAGATCTTCGTCGACCAGGCGCCGCAGTTCAGCGGCAGCCAGGGTTACCAGTATGACCTGGTCGATATCACCCGGCAGGTATTGGCCAACTATGCTTTGCCCTTGCAGCAACGGATAGCGGCAGACTATGAGAAGAAGGATGCCGCCGCTTTTAAACAGCATAGCCTGGAGTTCCTCGCGCTTATCGACGATCTCGATACGCTGCTGGGCACACGCCCGGAATTCCTATTGGGCAAATGGATCGCCGATGCCCGCAGCTGGGGAACAACACCCGAAGAGCAGGACCTGTATGAATTCAACGCCAGGGACCTGGTAACGCTCTGGGGTAATAAGGAAAGCGAGCTTCATGAATACTCTAACCGGCAATGGTCTGGATTATTGAGGGGCTTTTACAAGCCCCGGTGGGAGCAATTCTTTGCATACGTCGCCCAGCCCATGCGTGAAGGCAAACCGGTAGATACAAAGGCATTTGAGAAACAAATAAAGGATTGGGAATGGCAGTGGGCCAATTCTACTTCCGAAAAATATCCGGCTGTGCCGGTGGGCAATTCCGCCGCTGTGGCAAAAGCGCTCCACGCGAAGTATAAAGACAGAGTAGCTGCGAAGTGACGAGGCCTTTACTATTCTTTGTACAACGTGGCGATCCGCAGCAGCTTGGAGCTGACTTCGAGGCCGGATCTCTGGGAGGCTTCCTGGTTGATCTCGATCCTGAGCTTGCCGCCTTCGATGTAGAATCGCAGCATGCCGGCGTGACGCATGAAGTTTTGGCTATCGCTCACGGTCAGCACGGGTTTGCCTTTGAGGCTTTCGATGGCTTGCCTGGCGGCGGGGAAAGAGCTGTCGATAAACAGGATCTGACATTGGTCGATACCGGCGGTGATGCTCTTGTAGTGCCTGACAACGATCGGGTGCCCGTCAACTTCCTCGCTTTCAATGACCTCATTCAGGTAGGGTCCAAAGGTATCTTCTCCGAGCACGCCGATCACGAAAGGCGAGGTTTCATTGTCGAATATGTGCTGTGGCCACACGACGAATTGTGTGAAGTTATAGAGAAAGACCGCTTTTACCTGATTGGCCTTGCTCTCTGATGCCTCCTGAAAAGGGGCACGCATACCGGGCAGGACCATGAGGACCACCGTGGCCATGCACAGTATTGCTGTAGCGCGGGGTTTTGTAGACCGGCTGATAAAAGGTTTTTTCAGAATCTGCATATCAGTTTTCCATATACCCCTCGCTCGATGTCTTTCGGCGCGGGAGAAGAAGGGATGAACTCCGTATGATGATCTTGCAAGAGGTTCTGCCCGGTTACGTTGACCTCGATCCTGCGGGTCACTTTCAGGGCGATGCTCACGTCAAGGTCGGCATGCTCGTCTACATAGGGCTCGGGTAACCTGCCGACATAACGCAGCACGGTGCTTAACCGCAGTCCTTTAAACAACTGCACGGTGGATTGAAGCAAGGCCTGGTGGTTGGGATCATTGCTTTCGGCCGTACCGTTGTTCATATCGGCGCTGCCGGGTTTGAGCTCGAGATCTTTGTTCAGGTACGTATAGCCGAGCCGAAGCTTCCAGGACGGTGTAACAGGATACGTCAGCAATACCTCGGCACCGTGTGTATCGCCTTTCACGCCGTTGCCGAACGTAACGGGAATACCGAACGGTGGCGGTCCGGGTTCGACACTTCGAAGGTCGTCGTACCGGTTGTAAAAAGTCGAAACGGACACGGTCAGGTTGTCCCTGATCTGCGCCTTCCACCCGAGCTCATAGGCGATCAACTTCTCAGATTGAAAGTTTCCGCCGGCAATATAGGGAAGCTCGGGCGTGAGGTAGAGGAAAAATTCACGGTCTATGCGCGCAGGGTTCCTCACGGCCCGGGACACGGCGGACCAGACCGTTTGGTGAGGCGACGGCGTCCAGGTGAGCCGTACATTGGGCTGATACTGGAAGCCGGTATAGGTATTTCGCTCTACTTTCATTCCCAGGGTAAGCCGGAGCTTTTCTTTGGCCAGGGAGATCTCGTCCTGCACAAAAGCGTTGTATAGATACAATGATTTTTGTGCCGGTTTAAAAGCGAAGAGCTCCAGGTTCCTCACGTTGTGGTCCATCATCCGGAAGCCAAGTCCGTACAGCACGATGTGTCTTTTCCCGAGGGCGTGCCGTGATACACCTTCGAGATCATACGTATGGAGTTTCTCGGCAAAGCCATTCCGGAAGTCGCGCCATGTTTTGTCGTAGAACATTTGCACTTGAAAATCCGAGCGTTCTGAAACGGAGTGATTCCACCGCGCGAGGGCATTGGATCCACTGGCCGCTACGGGATGATCGCCATCCGGATCAGGGCGATCGTCATAGAAGTTGGATTGCAAGGTTACCGCGTCATTGGCCGTGGGCTCCCAATCCAACCGCAGCCCGGTTTGGGCGATCTGCCAGTCGTCGGTCGCTTCTATGCTGTCGCGGAACAGGGTGTTGTCGCGTCTGAATGTTGTGCCATATACCCGGTAGGATAATTTATTTGAAAGCTTTCCGCCATAGCGCAGGCTGGCCAGGCCGCGAAGCTCTGTTCCTGCGGCAGCTTCTGCATAGAGGCCCTGGGTGTCGCGGGTGTTTTTGGTGATGATGTTGATCACACCATTGACGGCATTGGCACCCCACATTGTCCCCCCCGGCCCGCTGATCACTTCGATCCGTTCAATATCCTCGAGCACGAGATTCTGCACATCCCAGAACACGCCGGCATACATCGGTGTATACACCACCCGGCCATCGATCAGCACCAGGAGCTTGTTTGCCAATACATTGTTAAAACCACGCGCGCTGATGGCCCATTGGCTGGCATTGACCTGGGCCACCTGCAGGTTTGTCGCTAACTTCAGCGCTTCGGGCAAACTCGCTACGCCGGAATTGCGAATATCCTCATCGGTGATCACCTGAACGGCCGAGGCGGCCTCGAGGATCTTTTCTTTGCGTTTGGAAACGGAGATCACCTCTATTTCCATCAGCTCTTCCATGCTCAATGCCTTGAGCTTTTTTACTTCCAGATCCTGGCTTTTAACGGGAGGGGCGATGAAGCAAAAGATGCACATCAGGAGCGGCGTGGCGGTCCTGATCCAATTCACGCAGTGCGTATGGGGTTGTAGTTTCATGTTTTATTTCGCGGTCTGGTTGACCAATAGCCAAAACATGCCCAGCTCGGCCACGGCTTTCGAAAAATTTTCGAAGCCGACTGGTTTAACGACATAGGCGTTTACGCCGGAGTTGTAAGTATTCACGATATCCCTGTCCTCCGCTGAAGACGTCATGATGACCACGGGTATGACCCTGGTCCTGGGGTCCTCGCGAATGGCCTTCAACACTTGAAGGCCGTCTACTTTCGGCATTTTCAGGTCGAGCAGGATCACGCGCGGTTTATCTTCTTCGACCTCGCGTTCTGAGAACTCGCCTTTGCCGAACAGGAAATTCAGGGCCTGCTCGCCGTCGGTCAAATGGATAAGCTTGTTGCCGAGGTTGCATTTTTTTAAGGCGCGGATCACCAGCTTGGCATCGTCGGGATTGTCTTCCACCAGGAGAATGTCAACATCATGAATGGAGTCATGCATATATTATTGGGGTATGTTTTTTTACGTTACCGGCAGGGAGAAATAGAAGGTTGCGCCTTCGTTTTCCTTCCCCTCTGCCCAGATCCTTCCGTCGTGTTTGGTGATGATGCGGTGTACGAGGGCAAGTCCCACGCCTGTACCCTCAAAGTCGGTGACATTGTGCAGTCGCTGAAAGACCCCGAAGAGCTTGTCGTAGTACTGCATATTGAAGCCGACGCCGTTGTCTTTTACATAATAGACGTTCCCGCCATTTTCTCTGTAGGCTCCTATTTCAACGACGGGTTTGTCTCTTTTCATGGAGTACTTCAGTGCGTTGGAGATCAGGTTTTGCATGACCTGCCGAAGCATGCTGCTGTCTCCTTTGATCTCGGGCAGGGGGTTGATCAAGATCTCGCTTTTATTTCCATATTGTTCTTTGAGATCGTCATATACGGCCTTTGCCAGGGCCGTCATATTGAGGTTGAACTTGGCCACGTGTTGTTTGCCCAGCCTGGAGAAAGCGAGCAGGTCGTCGATCAGCTGGCCCATGCGCATGCCATTTCGCATAATGGATTTCAGCGCCTGGATACCTTCTTCATCGAGGAGATGACCGTAGTCCTCCATCAGGATACCGGAGTAACCATTGATGGATCTGAGTGGCGCGCGCAGATCGTGTGAGACCGAGTAGGAGAAGGCCTCGAGCTCTTTGTTAGCAGTGGCCAGGTCGTGGGTTCTCTGCTCGATCGTGAGCTCAAGCTTTTGATTGAATAGCTGGATCTGGGCGTTTTGTGTCTGAATCTCGGAAAGCATTTGATTGAAGGCGTCTGTCAGATACCCGATCTCGTCATTACCTGTTTTGGTGGTTCTTACTGAATAGTCTTTTTTCTCCGAAACGGTCTTCGCCGTACTTGTCAGGGCATGCACCGGTCTGGAGATGCTTCGCTGGAGTCTGTTGGATAAAAAATACGCCACCACAAACGAGATGGCGATCACCGCTGCGGCAATGGAGGCATACAGGCTGATCCTCTCATACATGGCGTCCATATCCGATTTCAGATAGAACACGCCCAGGGTTTTGTTGTTCTGAACGACAGGCTCGAATATGATCAGATGTGATTCTTCGAACCGGTGATCTTCCTGGAATTGGACCTGGTCTTGAGGGACGGTATGCAGCGAATAGTCCTGGGGATATTTGGAGAACAGGTTGCCCTGCTTGTCGTAAAGCGCCGCCGCCACGATGTGTTTTTCCGCCTTCAACGCTCCGAGCACCTCGGCGGCATCGTCGGGATTGTCGAAGGCCAGCGCGGCGGTACAATTGGTGGAGATGATCCTGGCCAGGGTATATAATTGCTGCACATAGGTTTGGCGGAAAGTAACGACTTCATACACGAGATAGGATAAAAATGTGAACAGAAGCACGGCGGCGCTGGTGAGCATAATGATCCAGCGGATCTTTTTTCTGATAGGAAGATTTCTGAACACCATTCCTTAGCCGAGCTTACACAGGTATTGTTTGAAAGGGCCGAAAACACGAAGAGCCTAATGCACTGTCCACAACGGTACGTTGGGCTTCCTATCTAATATAATGTTTTAATATGGTATTCCGAGTGTTGCTTTTTGAAAGATCGATGAAAAAAGTTTTCGCAACTGTTGGGGTGGATACTATCTGAAAAAGTGTACTTCTGACAGGATAAATGAATCATCATCATGGTGATCCCTGCAGGTAGATCCGTGATGGGTTTCGAACGAATCAATCCTTCGTCTGATGGGCGTCAATAAACTCAGATGGCGACATTTCGAACTGTTTTCTGAACTCCTTACTAAAATACTTACGGTCGTTAAATCCGACGGAAAACGCCGCGTCGGCCACGGACATTGATGGCTGCTTGAGAAGTTCCGCAGCCTTTTTCAATCGCATTTCTTTGATAAGGTCAGCAATCGAATAATTTGTAAGGGCTTGTACTTTCTTATAGAGGACAGACCGGCTCATGCCAATTTCAATGACCAGTGCATCGACATCAAATTGCGGATCATCCATTTTTGATTCGATGATGGATACCAGTTTACCGATAAACTTTTCCTCTGGTGAATTTGATGTTAAAGAAATCCTGGTGGGTTGAAGAATCAGCTGTTGCGAAAATTTCTCGCGCATGATCTCCTTGGCCGTGAGGAGATTTTTTATAGTCAGCTCAAGTATTTTTGTATTGAACGGCTTCGAGATGTAGGCATCGGCGCCTGTTGCCAGCCCTTGTACCTGGTTACCTATAGACGAACGCGCTGTCAGCAAGATAACGGGAATATGATTTGTATTCTCCGTGGACTTAACCGACGCGCATAGTGCGAGTCCGTCGGTGCCAGGCATCATGATGTCGCTGATGATGAGGTCGGGTATGTCTCGCGCCATGGACACGAGTGCATGCGATCCGTTAGCGAACTCGATGATCTCATAATCTGGTCGTAACGTATCCGCTATAAACGATCGGACTTCGTCATTGTCTTCCGCTATCAGGATGGTCGGTCTTACCTGCGTTGTACGGGGTGTTTCCAAGGCATCCCCTGGTACAGGGTCTGCAAACGAACCGATTTCCTGACGATCATCCGAATAAAATGATTCCGAGACGATCTGCGTCTTATCAAAATGGTTTACCCCTTTTTTTAGCGACACCGTAAACGTGGTACTACCGGCTTTTTCGCCGGTCCGGGTATCGCTCTTAAAATGCAACGTGCCCTTGTGGAGCTCCACGATAGTCTTTGAAAGCGCCAGGCCCACTCCGCTGCCCATGTTCTGCCTGCCGGAGTCGTCGACCTGATAAAAATTCCTGAACAATTGATCCTGATGAGCTTCGGGAATTCCTTTACCGTTATCCGAGACATGAATATCGACCCATTCGTCGCGGGATTGGATACTAAGGACAATCTTACGATGGTCTGGGGTGAATTTAAATGCATTGGAAAGAAGGTTGAAGACTACTTTTTCAAGTTGATTTGAATCAAAGTAAAGCCATATCGATTCTTCATCACTTAAAAATTCATAAGCAATGCTTTTATCATCCGCAAGCCCCTGGAAGTATTCGAATATCTTTTTGCAAAAAGGAACGATGTCTTGTTGGGAGATATAGAGTGACAGATGTCCCTCTTCGGCTTTGCGAAAGTCCATGAGTTCCGTGACAAGCTTCAGGAGTCGCGAAGCATTGTTTCTGATCAGGAGAAGTTGCTTACTGGCCAATCTTTCACCGGAAAGGCTGTCCATCAGTTTCTGCACGGGTCCAAGAATGAGTGTAAGCGGCGTCCGGATCTCATGCGAAATGTTCGTGAAGAAGTTCATTTTCATTTGATACAGCTCCTGCCTGCGTTCATTGAGAATATGTTCCATTTGCAAGTCCGCCAGCATTCGCCGGCGATACCCCATAAAGGCCAGCACGGCTGTTACAGCTCCCGTTGCCAGCAAAAAATAAATGGCATATGCCCACCAGGTTCGCCACCAGGGTGGCAGCACGATCAATGCCAGTTCTCTGATCCCGTTACCCCAGTGCTTACCATCGTTGGATGCCTTGATGTAAAGCTTGTAGCTTCCGGGCTGAAGGTTGGTGAAATTGACAATCCGCTGATTGCCCAAGGGCTGCCACGCTTCGTCACCCCGCAGCCCTTCAACCCTAATGGCATATTGGCTTTTTTCCGCGTTGATATAGTTAAGCGCGGCAAACTTAAAACTAACGGAGCCCTGGTCGTAGCGCAACGTTATTTTATCAACCCGTGTGGGTGACTTTGCTATCGGTGATTCGCCTCCGATGGGAACGCGTTTATTGTTGATCAATATTTCTGTCAGCACAATCGTTGCCGGACTGGTGTTGGCCATCAATTTGTCGGGAGAGAAAACAGACATCCCATTCGTTCCGCCAAATGCCAGCTCATGCGTTTGAAGCGACAGACCACAGGTGTTTGAAAATTGATTGCACGGCAATCCGTCGGATGATTTGTATACCGTAATGTGGAAATCATCAGCATTAAACGGGATACCAAATTTTCGAAACGACAATTTTACAAGGCCCATATCGGTACTAAACCACAAATTCTGATCCTTGTCTTCGGTGATGGCGTGAATGAAATTATCGGCAAGCCCCAATATGTCTGTGATGGGATAGAATTCCTTTGATTTTAAGTCGAAGTAATTAAGCCCCCTTTCGGTACCAATCCACATCCTGTGTTTCGAGTCAACGAAGAAGACAGTGATGTGATTATGGCTTATGCGGCTTTGAATGTCTCTACTTCTTCGATATAACTGCGTAAACGCTTTCTTTTGGGTATCGTAATACGATAGTCCATCCTGAGTTCCTACCCAAATATTTTTCAATGAATCTTTTAGGAGTGCGGTAACGTAATTGTCTGCGATCGATCCGGGTTTGCCTTCATTTATGTGCGAAAGTAATGTCTGCCCGTTACGAAAGAATTTCAATCCGCCCCCGTTTGTACCGATCCATGCACCGCCGTCGTCTGGCAATATCGTATGGACTATCTTTTCGCCGAGCCGGCCCTGCCGGGTGGGAATATCAAAATGAGTAATCTTTCCAGACGTCTTTTGCAAGACGCTCAGTCCCTCGAGGGTGCCGATCCATAGATTTTCCCCGTCGTTGGCCAGAGATTTGATACCATTGTTCATCCTTCCATGGCGCGGCGACTTGACCGAATAGTGCGTGAAAGAATCCAGTTTTCGATTGATATGCGTTACGCCGCCGCCATAGGTGCCAACCCAAAGCGAACCATCAGAATCTTCCACGAGCGCGTTAACCAGCGGGTGTAACAACCCTTTTGGACCGATGGCTTCACCGATATTGTTAAAATTTGAATTTCCGGGATAAAAGAAATCAATACCACCCGAGAAGGTGCCGACCCATACACATGATGCGCGATCCTTCATCAGACATCGTACTGCATTATCGCTGATCGTATTTGTATTGGTTGATTCGTGCAGATAGTTGGTAAATTGATTGCTTGAGGCATTCAACTGACTGATGCCATTCTGGGTGGCAAACCATAACGTGTTGCTGTCGTACACCAGAATATCCTTGATCCAATTAGACGACAGGCAATTGGCGCAGTTCTCTTTGAAAGCGTACGACCGTATCTCGTTTCTGACTGCATTGAACCGAAAGACGCCGGAAGTTTCCGTACCAAACCAGAGGTCACCATCGACCGTTTGACGGATAGCAACAACTTTTGTAGAACGGTGTAGCGTACTCGCCTGAATGGCGTCGGGTAGGGGAAGTATTTTCCTCGAAACCGGATCAAAC
The DNA here is from genome assembly GCF_018598185.1 of Dawidia soli. Classification (GTDB taxonomy): domain Bacteria; phylum Bacteroidota; class Bacteroidia; order Cytophagales; family Cyclobacteriaceae; genus Ohtaekwangia; species Ohtaekwangia soli. The sequence goes on along the minus strand of NZ_JAHESC010000018.1, from coordinate 90,107 downwards.
CTGCTCAGCCCGCTTTTCGATCCAACCCACAGTTTTCCTTCGTTGTCTATATATAAGGAGTATACAGCCTCGTTGGCGATCGAAATGGTTTCTGTTATGGATGCATCTTCCAGTGTTTTTGTGGTTTTATTCAATTTCTTCAGGCCTCCGAACGTACCGATCCACAGGTTTTTCCGGCCATCTTCGGCGATGGCGGAAATATAGTTCCTGCCGCCTTTTGCCCTGACGAGGTCAATGGATTCAAATGTTTCAAGATCGCGATCGAAGCGATTTAGCCCGTGCGCGGTGGCCACCCAGATGGTTTTTTCGCTATCCATAAACACCGCATTAACGCGATCATTGCTGATGCTGGTGGTATCTGAAGCGCTGTGCACGAATGTTTTGAACTCATAGCCGTCATAACGGGTAAGGCCTTTCAGATTACCGGACCAAATAAAACCCTGATCGTCCTGGAGGAATGCCGAAACGGGGCTTTGTACCAGACCTTCGCGATAAGAAAAGTGCTTAAAATTGACAAGGCCCGGTTGTGCACCCAGTAAACCGGACTGGAGCCCTGCGATCAGTATTATGAGATAATATTTACTCCTGGCCATTACAATTAAATTCAGAGGCTGTGGATGCGACTCAAGTTAGGCAAATTGGAAGTGTATCTCAATGGTGGCGATCGATCAGGACGTTTGTACCCCTATTTCCGGACGAATTTCATCCCTCTCCAGCGTCGCCGTCGACAATATTTGCATCAGCAAAACCAACTGTATCGCTCACCTTAAATCTAACTCTATATGACACATCAATCGAACTGGTCTGCAGGCACAAAAGTGAATGTGAGGGCGGGCTTTAGAATTCATCTCCTTGTTTTTCTGCTGGCAACACCGGCCCTATGGATTGTTTGGTATCTGACCGACAGAACGTATGTGTGGCCGCTTTGGTCAACGCCGGCATGGGCCATCGGTGTACTCTTTCACTATCTCGGCGCATTCGTTTTCAGGAAATCGGTAAACAATTAGTACCCGCCATGAACGAACAGCCAACGGTATTCAAGCGCATCGTGACCGGCCATGACGCCGATGGGAAAGCTATTGTTATCCCTAACCTGCCGCCTATGGCAATGCAGCTTGTCGGCGGGCCCGGTGGTCCTACTTTCTTTGAAGTATGGCACACGGCGGAAACGCCTGCTTTGATCACGGCACAGCCGGGCGCCCCGAACGAGGATAGTCTGGTGCTGGCACCGCCCGGCAAGGGGACCCGGATACGGGTGATCGAATTCCCCCCGGAGGGCGATGAGATCCGAAAACTTACCGGGGCAGATGCCCAGGCTAAGTTTAAGTTCATGGGTAACGAAAGCGCCTCGACTTCGCAGGACGGCGCCCCCCATCCATTAATGCACCGCACGCAAACCGTGGACTATGGCATCGTGCTCGAAGGCGAGATAACGATGGTCCTCGATCGTGGTGAGACTACCCTCCAGGCCGGTGATGTCGTTATTCAAAACGGTACAAACCATGCCTGGGCTAACCGGTCAGGAAAGATCTGTCGCATGGCCTTTGTCCTGATCGACGGCCGGTTCTCTCCTGAGCTTTTACCGGAAAAAAAATAAAGCTATGCGCATCAAACCGTTACCACCCGATACCCTTGGTGCAGAAGTCCGTCACGTGCATGACGAGATCGCCAACCTCATTGGCCGGAGTCAGAGCCAGGTAACCATGATCGACGAGCAGGGAGCGTTGCTTGGACCATTTCCGCCCATGCTACACTACCCGCAGTTCGGCGTCCCGGCGTTGAGCTTTATACGAACGCTGGACGTTCATGCCACACTTGACAAACGTGTGCGTGAAGTAGCCATTCTTACGATAGGGGCAGCATTTGGGGCCCGCTTCGTGCTCTATGCGCATGAGATCATGGCGAAGGCGTTCGGCCTTCCCGCCAATGCTATCGCAACACTGGCAGCCGGGGGACAGCCTCATGGACTGACTGAACAGGAAGCCGTTGCCCACGATATCGCCAGCGCGCTAGCGCGGGGACGCGTTGTTCCCGATGCAACCTATCAATGGGCCGTACACCTGCTGGGGCGTGAGGGCGTGGCCGAGCTCTTCTTCCTGATCGGCGGCTATAGTCTTCTGGCTATGATCTTAAACGGATTCGATATGCCAGCCCCTGACAACATCCGACATCAGAAACACGGTTAGACATCTTCACTAAACATTCATGAACAATAAAAATTAAGAAAATGGAAAAGGCAATATTAACGCTGCTGTCGGCAGCATTTACATTATCGGCATTTGCAACCTATACAGTTGATGAGGACAACACTACCGCCACCAATACATATGTGTTGGTACACGGCGCGTGGCAAGCACCGTATGTCTGGGACGCCGTGCGCGCCGACCTGGTCAATAAAGGTAACAAGGTGGTCATCGTCCAATTACCGGGTCACGGCGATGACAATACTCCGCCGCTGAACCTGACCCTCGATGTTTACAGTAATAAGGTTATCGAGGCTGTTTCGGAAGTAAACGGCAAAGTGATCCTGGTGGGGCACAGCATGGGTGGAATGGTCGTGACAACTGTAGCCGAAAAGATTCCGACAAGGATCCACAAACTGGTCTATATCGCCGCGTTCCTTCCGGCCTCCGGGCAGGCGCTGACAGACCTGGCTTATTCGGATCCCGATTCTCAACTAGGCCCTGCGTTGGTTCCGTCGGCCGATAAGTTAACGCTCGATGTTTTGAATAACAAGGTGACAGATCTCTTTGTAAGCGATGGTTCACCGGCGGACAAAAAGCGGGTGATCGAAAATTATCGTGCAGAACCCGCCATCCCATTCACCAACAAAGTTACCCTGACCGATAATCATTTCGGCACCGTCAGTAAGGTCTATATCAAGACGCTTCATGACGTCGTGATCTCACCAGGCTTCCAGGACCGGATGATCGCGCGGGCGGGTATCAAAGCCGTCTATCAGCTCGACACCAGTCACTCGCCTTTTTTGGCCAAACCACATGAGGTGTCAGCGCTATTGCTCGAGATTGCGAAATAACGTCGTGATTATTTTACGCACATGGATACAACGAGGCCAATATCATTTTCAATGAAACGCATGGCGATTATTTTAATCATGCTATTTTTCCTGTGCCCGACGACCCCGAACGCACAACATCCCCACGACGTTGTTGCCGGAGAATCCAGCCGGGATCAAGCTAACAACAATGACTTCGCGGCGAGGCTAACCCGGTACGACGTCAAGCCGGACTATCAGACCGCATTCCGCAACGTTGTGCGTGATTATGTGAGCCATTCGCTGGGCCGGGAAAGCAATGTTCTATCGGAAGCATACTATGAGCAAGAAGATCCGTCTGTGCTGTGGATCATCGAACGATGGATCGATAAAGTTGCGTTGGAAAAGGCCGGCAAGAGCGTTGAAAGCCGGGCCATTGAGTCGTTAGCGAAAACAGCGCTATTAAAACCAGCGAAAAGGATCGATGTAAAAGACCTGGAACCGCTCTCCAAACAGCAGTGGCGTAGTGTTGTCAGGAAAACAGATGATCCGATCACCGTTATGCTGTTTGTCGATGCAAAGGCCGGAACAGAACAAAAGTTTATGGCGGTCTATCACACGGCCATGCCGCAATTTCGCCGTGAGCCAGGTGTCATTGCCTATCAGCTCTCACAGTTGGAAGGGGACAGCACACAGTTCGTTACCTACGAAAAGTTCAGAAGTGAAGATGCGTTTCAATACCACCTTAAATTTCCACCCATACAACCTGTGATCGACTACCTCCATACAAGCATAAAAAAGCAACCCTTTCAGGCCGGCCTTCACAAGCTTATAGAATTCGCGCCCCTTACCCGCGAATGACATTCCCGTCTGAAATATTAATGACCCACACAATAAAACAAACCCTATGAAGGCAATACATCAATTTATTCTAACAGGTATTATCATTATGCATACTGTCGTCAACACTGAAGCCCAGGTGAAAGTAGCCACGGGCCAACTACTATCGTATGAGCTGGAGGTGCTGAACCAGCTGACCTCTCCCTCCGCGGTTGTCAATATGCCCCTAGCGCGATTGCTGAATGCTACTGGAAACGAAGCGTTGAGAGCATTCTTTTTTACTCCGGTAGCGAACAGAACAGCGTTAAAGGGTAAAAAGATCGCTGTACTTGCCGCCGATGGTTTCGAAGAAATAGAACTATCGGGACCGGTATGGTACTTCCGCGAATTGGGCGCCCAGGTGGAGATCGTTGCGCCTAAATTCAATCCCGCTCCTGAACGATACGGGCTGAGCACTCCTGAAATGGCAAAGACACATATCATGGCCATTCAATACCTACAGCCTGTAGGCTGGATTAAGTTCGACCGCACGGCAGACCAGATCAAGGTGAGTGATTACGACGCGATCTTCATCCCGGGCGGCGCCTGGAACCCTGATAACTTACGATTCGACAAAGACGTAATCCGGTTCATTCAGGATTTCAACAAGTCGGGGAAATTGATTGCCGCGATCTGTCACGCGCCGGTTGTGCTGGCATCCGCTGATATCCTTAAAGGGAGAAAACTTACGGGGTACTGGAACATCCAGGTAGATTTGAAGAATGCGGGAGGTACGGTGCTGGAAGAGCCTGTAGTGATCGATGGAAACCTCATCACCAGCCGCCACCCCATCGATGTCGCCGATTTTTCGAGGGCAGTGGAAACCTGGCTGACCAAGCACTGATCCCAAAACAAAACCCGCATCGGGTGACGCCGAAAGACAGGGATTAAAACGTAAAGCATTAAACTTTTAGACATGAAAGCCTTAGTTATCGGCGCCACCGGTGCAACGGGTAAAAACCTGGTTGATTTCTTACTGCATGATGCGGACTACGCAGCCGTTGTGATATTTGTTCGTGCTCCCACCCAGCGAAGTCACCCCAAACTGACGGAGATACTCACTGATTTCGACAACCTGGAGGCTGTATCCCCATTTGTCCATGGAGACGTTTGGTTCTCATGCCTGGGAACAACGCTGAAGACTGCCGGTTCCCGAGACAGACAGTGGCATATCGATTTTGAGATACCGTTAAAGTTCGCCGAGGTCGCCAAACGAAACGGTGTCTTTAGCGCCGTGTTATTGTCTGCGTATGGGGCGAAAGCATCCAGTCCTCTATACTATTCTATGGTGAAGGGTAAACTGGAAGATCAAATTGAGACCCTTGCGTTTAATCAATACATTATATTCAAGCCTGCCATGTTGTTGCGCAAGAATACCGATCGATCGGGCGAGCGGGTGAGCGCGCTGCTGCTAAACTTTCTGAACGGCCTGGGGTTATTCAGAAAATTCAGGCCACTGCCTACATCGCTGCTCGCTGAGAAAATGGCAAAAGCCCCCAAAACGCTCTCCACAGGACTACACATCATCATGCTCGATAAAATCCGCGATTTCGGCTAAGTTCCATGATGATGTGTTCCTGTCTTCATTCCCGTGGAGACATCTGTTACCAGAATGTAGAATAGAGCCCCGTTAAGATTCCGACAATAATGATGGCTCCCACCATAAATGCGGGTGATACTTTGAACATGCTGCGGTCAATCTCCACCGGTGTGCTTTTGTTCTCGTGCTGTGGCTTCAGGAGACTGATGATGACCATCACCGCTATGATGAAGCAGAAGGTGATCGTCATGCGGTCGAGGAAGGGATAATCGGGGAATGCGCCGTTTGACCACTGCGGCAGGAATTTTAAGATCGTCGATATGGGTATGGTGAGGAGTGTGCCGGTGAGCGCTGCTGCGGACGTGGTCCTTTTCCAAAACAGGCCCATGAGGAAAATGGCGAGCACGCCGGGGGAGATGAACCCTACATACTCCTGTATGAACTGGTATGCCTGGTCGAGTGAGCGCAGCGACGGGGCAACGATGCCGGCAATGACGAGTGATACGATGACGGCCCACTTGCCGGTGCTGACGACGGTTTTTTCGCTGGCGTTCTTGTCGAAGAACTTTTTATAGATGTCGAGTGAGAAGATGGTGGAGATGCTGTTGGCTTTGCCGGCGAGCGAAGCGACTATGGCGGCTGTAAGCGCAGCGAAGGCGACACCTTTAAGGCCCGGCGGCAGCAGGTTCATGAGGGTAGGGTAGGCGTGGTCGGGTTTGAGGACGCCAAGCTCGTCGGTCATTTCCTGCTGAAATAATCCCTGCTGGTGGAGCACATACATGGCGATGCCGGGTAATACGGCGATGACCGGAATGAGAAGCTTGATGAAGGCGGCAAAGAGAATGCCGTTGCGCGCGGTCTTGAGGTCGGCGCCGAGTGCGCGTTGGGTGATATATTGATTGCATCCCCAATAGGCGAGGTTGTTGATCCACATACCGCCGATGAGCACGGACAAGCCGGGCAGGTCTTTGTGATAAGGGTGATCTTCGGCGAAGATCATGTGAAAGTGCGACGCTGCTTTTTCGCGCAGCAGCGAGAGCCCGGTGAATATGTTCGCAGCATAGCCTGATTTTTCTGCCAGGAGCGTCAGCGCGAGGTAGGTGGTTACGAGGCCGCCGATGAGCAGCACGGCTACCTGCACGACGTCGGTATAGCCGATCACCTTCATGCCGCCGAGTGTGACGATAACGGAGAAGACGATCAGACCGGCGATGCACCAGTTGAAGCTGATGGTGGAGATGGACGTAATGGCGATGGCCCCCAGGTAGAGAATGGACGTGAGGTTTACGAAGACATATACGAGGATCCAGAACACGGCCATGATGGTGCTGACGGTGTCGTTATACCGCCTTGCCAGGAACTGGGGCATGGTGTAGATCTTATTCCTGAGGTAGATGGGAATGAAAAAGACCGCGACGATGATCAACGTGGCGGCCGCCATCCATTCGTAGGTAGAGATGGCGAGGCCCAGTGCAAATCCGGAGCCCGACATGCCGATGAAATGCTCTGCAGAAATGTTGGAGGCGATGAGCGATGCGCCGATGGCCCACCAGGTGAGCGAGCCTTCTGCCAGGAAGAAATCCTTGGAATCGCCCGTGGTGTTGCGGGTTTTACGCTTGTATACGTAGTAGCCGTAGGCCGATACGAGAACAAAATAGATCAGGAAGACAATATAGTCCGCTGGGTGTAGCCGGTTCATAGGGTTGGGTAAGGGGGCACAAGGCTCAAAGTTTGGAGCTTAAAGTGTTAAATAAAAGAAATAAAGATGGCAATTTCCAGCAAGAGGTCATTTGCGCCTGAAGCTGAAAATTGCCATCCCCACGCTTTCTGCTTTAAGCCCGGAGCGTTGCGCTTTTAACTTTGAGTTTCAAACGGTTAGACTCAAAATTTCAGCGTGGCCGGTAAATATTTGGCTACGAGGTCTTCATAGTACGGTTTGAGCTCCTTCCAGTCGGGTGGGTTGGGGTTCTTGGAATACAGGTCGTATGGGTTGAAGAGATTCACCCATTTGAACATCTCGCGGTCGTGGTCGTCGAGCAGGTGCTCATAGGCATGCTCACGATGCTGCGCATAGAAGGAGTGGTAACGCAGCATGTAGAGGCCGGGCTCGGGAATGTAGTCTTTCATCATCTGGTAGACATATTCGTCGTGGCCCCAGGACATGTCCACATTCCGCAGGCCGCAGTTGGGCTTATAGATTCCGTGTTTGGTATTGTACTGCGGGTTGGCGTGGTCGGGGTTGGCCGAGAAGAACTCGGGGAACACGATCTTGTCGGAATGGGCGCAGCCTACCGGGAAGGTGTCGCCTACCACGGCCCACTGGGGCTCGCCAAAGAGGCACAGCACTTTACCCATGTCGTGTACCAGGCCCACGAGCACGAACCAGTCGGGATGTCCGTCGCGGCGTATGGCTTCGGAGGTTTGCAGCAGGTGCTGGAGCTGGTCCAGGTCGGTATCGGGGTCGGAATCATCGACCAGCTGGTTGAGGAAGGTAAAGGCATCCCAGATGGGCATTTCCTTCCTGTTGAAGGCGAGGTAGTCCTTTTGCTTTTGCTTGACGAAGTCGTAGGTCTGATAGGTATGGTTGAGCCGGTAGAACTCCTTTACCGTGTCGCGTTGGGGGTTGTCGTAGTTGCGGTATTCTTCAACGGATTTTTCGTTGGCGATGGCCTCCGGATCCGGGTATCGACGGAGCAGATCATCTTCCCATTCATCCAGGTTTGCGAGCGGATTGATTTCGGCTTGAGGCTTCATAGGGCGCAAAGTTTTAGTGGAATTGAATAACCTTACTCAACTTGGCGAATAATACTGCCTGGATCAACCCTTTGAGCAGGCTTATTTACGAAACCGTTTTCGTGGTACAGCCAAAAAAGCCATATTGTCGTTACTATGGGTGTGACCATTAAGCAAATAGCGGCCGATCTCAACCTGGCGGTGTCTACGGTGTCTAAGGCGCTGCGCGACAGCTATGAGATCAGCCCGGAGACCAAGGCGCGTGTTTTTGAATATGCGTCGCGGCTCAACTATGTGCCCAACCTGTATGCGAGCAGCCTCAAGCGGCGCCGCAGCGGCAACATAGCGGTCGTGCTTCCCGAGGTGGCCGATAGTTTTTTCTCCAGTGCCATAGACGGTATCGAGGAAGTTGCGCAGGCAAGGGGGTATCATGTCATGGTCTATCTCACGCATGAAGACGTGGGACGTGAGCAATCGATCGTTCAGGCGTTCCGCAATGGCCGGGTTGACGGCGTGCTGATGTCTGTCGTCGCCAACGAAGCCACGCGCGACCACCTGGTCGAGCTCGACAGTCGCGATATGCCCCTGGTATTCTTCGACCGGGTGTGCGAAGGGATCCGTTCTGCGCAGGTGGTCACCGACGATTTTGAGTCGGGCCGCAAAGCCACCCAGCACCTGATCGACCGCGGCAGCAAGCGCCTGGCATTTTTATCACTGGCCGGCGATCTGGCCATCATCCGTCAGCGCCAGGAGGGCTACCTGCAGGCGTTGCGCGACAACGGACTGGACGAGCAGACGAACCCCGTGGTGTGCTGCACGCATACCGAGGCTGACAATCTGCCGCTGATCCGGCATCTGTTGCAGGGTAAGCACCGCCCCGACGGCATCGTGGGATCTGTTGAAAAGGTCGCTACACAAACGTACACCGTATGTCACGAACTGAACTTGTCGATACCGGCGCAGGTACGCGTCGTTGGATTCTCCCACCTGCAGATCGCCGGCTTGCTCAATCCATCGCTGACCACTATTACTCAGCCGGCGTTCGAGATGGGCAAGGCGGCTGCTACGCTGCTCTTTCGCAGCCTCGAAAAGCAAGTGGACGTGCGCGGCGAGAAGATCACTATATCTTCTGTGCTGGTGGCCCGGCAGTCTACGGCTTAGAATGGGCTCTATGATTGGTCCCTAAGCTTAATCCATTGCTTAACGATGTTCTGGAGGTCTTTGCTTTTTGCCTTTACTTCCGCCATGCTTTTGAATTTCGCATAGGCTTTACCTTTCGGGGCCGGTTCCAGCACTGTGCCCGGGGGTAAGCCTTCCGCCTGGTGGAAAACCAGCGTTACGGCGTCTTTCACACGCGGGCTGAACGTGGCAATGTCGCCCTTGTAATAGAAACTGGGACCACCCCATTTCACATCTTCTGTCATTTCGGGGTGTACTTTCATGATCGTATCCCGCAATGCTGCCAGTTCTTTTTTTAACGGATGATCCATTTTTGACAGGAACTCCTCTACTTTTTTTGAACTCATTTTTTCTTCATTTATAGTGTCGCAATGGCCGGACATTGCAGCGCCGAATCCGGCGCAAACCTGTTGTTCGCGCGGTGTCGTACCGGTGTTGACGAAGCTAAATTCGTATGCCCCGGGCTGAGAAAAATTTACAAATGTTGAGAAAGGGGAAATTATTTATCGCTGATGATGCGGCTCAACTGGGTGGGCGTAATACCCAGATAGGAGGCGATGTGGTACTTTTTCAGGCGGGGAAGAATGTGATCGTGTGAGAGCAGGAACTGTCGATAGCGTGTGGCGGCGGTGTCCGATCGAAAAGCGATCTCCAGCGGTTCTTTCTCAATTACCCAATGCTTTTCCAGGTAGTTGATGTAAAACAAGGCAAGATCCTGGTGCTCATCCACGAGTTTTCTGAATGCACTGAAATCGTATTCCAGCACCCAGGTATCTTCTATTGCGGCGATGGCGAATTTGCTTGGGGTGCCGGTCATGGTCGCCGTGACGGATGCTGCCAGGCGGTTCTCGGGGAAAAAGTATTTAATGATCATTTCACCTTCCGGTGGGAAATAAGACTGATAGGCCAGCCCACGACAGATAAAGGCAAATTTACGTGGCACCTGGCCTTCCGTCACCAGCAGTTCACTTTTGCGGTACATCTTTTCCTTTAGCAGACCGGCCCAGGCCTGCTCGGATGCGGCCGTGATGGGATAGTACCTGCGGATCTGTTGGAAGAATTGTGCAGTGCTCATCGTTCCTTATTTTCAGGCGTAATTTAGTAATTGCTGATTTGTTTGCTGTAAGCCCCGCAACGGATGGCTGTGGCCTGTGTAGCACGAAGACAATCCACGGGGCAGCCGGGGGTCGGAGACCCCCTCCATTGAGTGCGCGAACAGTGCTGGGCACAAGTCGCCCTCCCTTCGGTCGGAAGACTCGCGCCAGCTGTTGGGTGCAAATTTGATGATCTGGTATATGTGGTTTTAGCTATCAATTTAGCGCTTGCTTCTTATGACAGTAGCTTGCGGCTGGCTGTTTGCCGGGTTTCGTCTGTTTAAAAAAGTATTATCTTTCTGCAGATAATTTATGACACACCCGCTCGATAATCCTGTATGGAGTGCGCTTACCACCGGCAATAAGGATATTGCGCTGGGAAGCGATAAGGTTAAATTTTACCGTTTGGATATATCGCTCTTTGCCGGGCTGGTCGAAAACTCAGCGGACAATTTGCTGAAACTTCATGCGATCGCCCCGGGTGATGCGGGGGTGTTTGGCGTTGTGTCATTCGGCAACCTGGATATACCCCGGTCCTGGACGATTGCGCATAGTGTGCCCGTGTTGCAAATGGTCTGCGAACAGCCTGTATATCGCGCCGCCGCCACAACGCCCATGGCCGATCTTTCTGACGAGCACATTCCGCAGATGCTGGCGTTGGCAGAGCTTACTAAACCGGGCCCGTTCAGAGAACGCACAATTGATTTTGGTCACTACCAGGGTATATTCGATGGCACGCGATTGGTCGCCATGGCCGGGCAACGGATGCATGCAACTCCGTACGCCGAGATCAGCGCGGTCTGCACGCATCCCGACTATGCCGGGAGAGGTTATGCGGCACAACTGATAATAAACCAAATGAAGCGTATTGTCGGGGGCGGTGAGATCCCGTTCCTGCATGTGACGACGACGAATGAACGGGCTATCAAACTTTATGAATCGCTTGGGTTTACAGGCAGGAGGGAGCTCGTTGTTTATTTTATAGAGAAATAAGGCGGCCTTTGGGTATTTGATGGCCTATATTATCCACGTAAGAAATGAAATTTGTCTGGTTGATCGATGTCGGTTACATTACCCGGGCCAGCCGTGGCCGAGGGAAAGTTGACTATGTTAAAACCCGTGCGTTCCTGGAAAAACGGTACAATGCCACGGGTAATGCGTTGATATTCAACGGTGTAGATAAACGTTATGGGATCGACCTCGGCTTGAAGCAATTCTATTACAACATGGAGACTTCGGGCTTTGGCGTTAAGCTGTACGAGATGGAGGGCGGCGCGCAGAAACAAGTGGACGTCGCCATTGCCAGCTATATCGTTTATTATGCCATGCAGGGATATCGGATCGTCTTATCTTCCGGCGATCGTGATTTTGTTCCCGCGCTTCTGCTGGCCACGGAACAGGGTGCTGCGGTGACGTTGATGACCTATGATCTTGGGGTACATGGAGACCTGATGGCGTTATCTGGCGAGATCCTGCATTTCGAGGATTTTCCGGAAGTTTTGAGATGATCGAAGCCCCGTGCGTATGCACGCCTCTTTTTTACGACATGAATATGGGGGTATGGGAGCCTGAAGCGCCGGGCAGGAACGCCCTGTGCGCATATGCCAGGGGTTAGTTGTCGACAGAAAGCTTCACCGGCCGTAAACGGGCTTGACATTGTCGATGCTAGCCCCAATATTGCCAACCTATAAAACCCCATCTCATGCTCACAAAAACGCCCTTGCTGGAGGCCATTAACAGCGCCAATTTTACTACCGCCGAAGCGCTCATCCGGAACGGTGAGCGCATTCCCGACGGCCTTCAATCGTATAACCTCACGCAGCTCTATGAAACCCTGATCTCCAAAAAGGGCTTTGCCGTGCTGAAGGCCCTGGCGGCCGATGGTCAGATCGTTACGGATGTATATGAGCTGGAGAAGTTCGATAACAGTGTCTTTAAGCCCTTGATCAAACGCTTGCCGCTGGACGATGAATCGTTTGCGTTCCTGCGTGAATTTGTCGGGAATGCCCAGAATATAAACGACGAGGTGGACGGCAAAACACTGTTGGCGTATGCGTTCGAGTCGCAGGCAGAGCCTGCTGTGATCCGGGCGCTGATCGACGCGGGCTGCCGCACGGACTTTAAGAATAACGCCGAGGACAACCTGATCTGCCAGGTTGTACGTATAAACCTCATGCCGGAACCCAAACAGCTGGCCTATGTTGAAATGCTCATTCAGGAAGGTGTAGACGTAAACGAGACCAACGTCGTGAAGCAAACGGCCCTGCATATCGCCGTAGAGCGTGATAAACGTCACCTGATCGATGTCCTGCTGCAGCACGGTGCCCAGCCCAATGAACCGGATAAAAGCGGTAATACGGCTTTCTTTTATGCACTCGCCCATAAGTTCGATCGGGTGGTATACGAAAAACTGTCGGGCCATACGCCCGCTGACTTTTCTTTGCTTAACAAGGACGGCCAGACGCCGCTTTCGGAATTCCTGCGCATGATGCGGGGTGGCGCTAACGATATCGCGCTGCTGGAACAATTGCTGGCCGACGGTGCGGATCTCGATGATGCTACGCCGTATTATAGCAAACCCAGGTCGGGATGGGACTGGATCATTGAAAAACCGACCGAAGTGCTGCAGATGGCACTTCGAAAGACGGGCGTGGATGTAAACCACCCGGACAACGATGGCAATACACTGCTGCACAAGGTGTGTGCGATCAACCCGAACTACGAACAAAACAAGGCGCGGGAAATCTATAAGAAAGCGAAAATGCTATTGGACGCCGGTGCGGATCCAACCCTGACGAATACCCAGGACAAGAAAGCAATGGACCTGGCGGCCGGCGACAACCTCAAGGCCAAAACCGTGGAAATATTGCTCGCCGCTGAAAAGAAATAAGTCCCTCTGAAAAACGACCTACATATGTCTCAATCCTTTATCATCGCGTGCGAAGAAGGCAAGCGCAAGATTGCCGAGCTGCTGCTGGCTAACAACGAAGTAGATGTAAAATATACCGACGAGAAGGGCCGCACGGCGTTGCATTACGCTGCCCATCGGGGCTATCTCGATATTGTCAAGTTGCTTATTGCGGCGGGAGCCGATCCGGACTACGAGGATCATCAAGGGGAGACGCCGTTGTTCTTTGCTTGTCTGCAAAAACAAAAGCAAACGGCGATATACCTCCTGGAGCAGGGCGCCCGCACAGACATCAACGACCTGAATGGCAACAGCCTGCTGCACCTCACGGCCCAAACCGGTCAGACGGAAGTTGTGAAACAGTTGCTGGATAGGGGAGTGACCGTCGATGCCGAGAACAACCAGGCCGAGACGCCTTTGCTCATCGCGGCATCGTGGCGCAATATGGAGATCGTGACACTGCTGCTACAGCACGGGGCGAATGTCAATACCACTAATAAACAGGGCGATTCGCCGTTGTTGTTTGCTGTTCGATCGAAGCACATGCCGATGGTAGAGCTGCTCCTGACGAACGGTGCCAATATCGATCATATCAACCACGCGGGCGAGAACGCGCTGCTGTTGGCGTGTTATGAAACCAACCGTATGCTGGTGAACCTGCTGGTGTCGAAAGGTGCGAATTTGTTTGTGTCTTCGAAGAGCGGTGTATCGCCGATCTGGTATGCGTGTGCGAATAATCAAAAAGAAATTGTCGCGCTGTTCTTAGATCACGGGCTGGATGTGAACCATAGCCGGCCGCTGACCGGAGCGACAGCCTCTATGAACGCTTATCTGGACTGGATTGAAACGGCCGGCAACCTGTCGGTGCAGAGCTCTTTTACGCTTAATACTACGTATGAATACGGCGGCGAGAGCCTGCTTCACCTGGCCGTGAAGAGCGGGCATATGAGCATGATCAAATTATTGCTGGAGCGCGGCGCTTCGATCAATATCCAGGACGAATCGGGTAACACGGCGTTGCATTATGCTGCGGCGAACGGAAAGAAGGATGCGGTTAACTACCTGCTTGAGCAAGGGGCTGACCCTGCTATTGTCAATGTGAAAGAGCAAAAGGCGATCGACTATTCCAACATCAAGGGATTTAATGAGATCACGGCGCTGCTGCTGCAGTATGGGCCTGCGCCGAAACAAGCGGCACCGGTTGCCGCTGCGCCGCCTGCTGGTAACGGGGCAGGAGCTTTGAATAAGAAGCAGGCTTTGTTTGATCTGAAGGATCTATTGGATGCAGGGGTTCTTACGCAGGCGGAGTTTGATGCGGAGAAGGCCAAGATCCTGAATGGTTGACATTGGGCACGCCGGTCCTCAGCCCGGCGTGCCTTGTATAAACTATAACTTGAGTTTCCCTTCAATGGAATCGTCCAGGGTCTTTCCTACCATTGCGCCGATCAACTGTTTGGCAAATCCTACGATCTGTCCGTGCTTGGTATCCCAGTAGTATCCATCCATGGGCTTTACGCGAATAACCGAAATTCGTGGATCATCTTCCCCTTCTGTAAACCAGGTTTTGAACACGGGACGCCAGAGTTCCTGGATCTTCTTTTTGTCTTGACTGATCGAGGCATGGCCGTAGAGTGTCAGGAAATCGGAAAAGTCAGAGCCTTTCAATAATAGCTGTACGGCCGGGTCTTTTGAAATGTGTTCGTTCGTATGGCTGTCGGTGGCACTTAGGAACCAGCACGTGCCGTCGTCATCGATCTGTTGAATGGCCATGGGGCGTGTGGCGAACGGCGCGCCGGTTTTCAGGTCGGTGCAGAAGAAGCAGTTCTTGGCTTTGTCGCTTAGCTCTTTGAGCTTTTCGATGGCGTCGGTGCCGCGAAGGTCCTGGTAGTTATCTTCGGGTTGTTGTTGGTTGATGCTGCTCATAGCGTGGTTTATGGGCAGCTTGGTAAAAACTGTGCCGACGCCGGTGAGCAGGCTGTTGCCTGCGGGGCTCGAAAACAATTTGCGGGTGTGTAGGGGCGTAGCCCCTACTACCCCCTTTAGCTTTTTGCTGCCGCAAAAATCTGGGCATGGGATTATCAGTACAGCGCTTGCTTTTTATGACAGTTCCTTGCACCAGATGCCGTAACGCTAAGGCGACATCAGCGCAGCAGCGGGGATCGCCTGTTTGGCGATGCCTGGTCCTTCGTACAAGAGGGTTAAGCTTTTGCCGCCACCGCCGTCGAAATACCGGAGGTCGATGGGATGCATGCCTTTGTCAAGCGCCACCTGGCCGCTGATCTCCCGGTCACCGTGTTCGCCATCGTTATTCACGACAAGGCGGTTGCCGATCTTTAACACGCTGCCGTCGTCGGAGGAAAGATAGAAGGTATAGATACCTTTCTCGGGTACGCTGATATATCCTGTAAAGGCCAAGCCAAAACCGTCGGTAGCGGTGGCAACGGCGGGTATGGTTACGGCCGGTACGCGCACGACTGTCTTCCGATCGGCGGGTACAAACTTTTCCACCGAGCGGTAGGAGCCGTGGCTGGGATAATAAGCACATGCCAGCCCGGGGGTTGCGCCGCCGGGGGTAACGCCCGTGAGGTATGTTTGCTTTTCATAGCGGATGGTGTATGTGTTGCCCGCGCGTCCATGCGCGCCGTAGCTTACCATCTTCAAGGTGGTGGTCGTGTCCAGCATCAGGGCTTTTTCGTATAGAGTAGCGGTGCTATCGGGTTGTGTGCCGTCTGTTGTGTAGCGCAATGCCGTGATGCCGTTGGGAATGGCCAGGGCGATGCGGGCGGTGTCGGTAAAGACTACGTGCTGCGGCAGGTCGGGAATGTCGGGCAGGCGATAGTGCACGCCAAGGGCGTCGAGGCGGGCGTAGTGTATGTTCATGCGCTCCTCGAAGCTCTCCCAGTCCTTTTGCCGGCTCCACGCTACTTCGGCAAGGGCCACCATGCGGGGCATGGTCATGAAGTCGAGGCGGGCCTCGGTGGGTATATATTCTGTCCAGATGTTGGCTTGAACGCCTATGAGCTTTTTTTCGGCTTCGGGGGTCACGCCTTCGGGTACGGGGTTGAAGAAGTAAGTATGCTTGAGCGACGTTTGGTCGGGCTGGTAGTCGAAGTAGCAGTGCGACGTGGGGCTCATGATGAGCGTATGGCCCCGTGTGAGGGCTTTTGCCGGTGCGTCTTTCACCCAGCCGCGCCAGTACATCACCGTCAGGGAGGAGTCGGCGTTGCTGTCTAATACTTCATCCCAGCCAATCGGTTTTTTGCCGAGGCGCTGCACGATCTGGCGCGCGCGGTTGACAAAATAACCGTGCAGGTCGCGGGCGGTCTTCAGACCTTCCTGTTTCATCATGGCGGCGCAGGTGCCCGAGGTGATCCAGGTGGCCTCGTCTACTTCGTCGGCGCCGATGTGCAGGTATGGGCCGGGGAACAGGTCTGCTACTTCGCTCAATACTTCTTCGATGAATTTATAGGTGGTCTCTTCGCAGGGGCACAGCGGCGTGGTGAAGAGCTTGCCCCAGCTGCTTTGGTCGGTACATGTCAGCGTCGGCATGGCCTGGATGGCGGCCAGCATGTGTCCGGGCATGTCGATCTCGGGCACGATGGTGATCATGCGCTGCTGCGCGTAGGCAATGATGTCGCGGACTTCTTCCTGGGTGTAGAAGCCGCCATATTGCCGCTGGCCTTCGGATGTACGGAAGAACTTTTCGGGTAACGCAAACGTCGGGTCGGTCTTGGCTTTGGCCAGGCAGACGGAATCCTGATTGTTTAGCGTGCGCCAGCCGCCGGCTTGTGTCAGTTGCGGATAGCGTTTGATCTCGAGGCGCCAGCCCTGGTCGTCGGTCAGGTGCCAGTGCAGCGTGTTGAACTTATACAGCGCCATGCGGTCGATGAAGGTGCGTATAAAGTCGGTTGAGAAGAAGTGGCGTGATACGTCCAGGTGCATGCCGCGCCAGGCGTACCGCGGTGCGTCGCGTAGTGTTACGGCCGGTACGGTCCACGTGGCATTCTTGTGGTCTTTGGTTTCGATCGCGGCCGGCAGGAGCTGCCGCAGGCTTTGTACGGCATAAAAAAGTCCGGCGGCATCGGATGCTTCCAGGTTGATGACATCGGGGCTTACGGTAACACTATAGCTCTCGGCAGGTTGGCCGGGGATCAGGCGCAGGTGGATGGCGTGGCCGGTGGTAAAGGTCTCCACCTTCTTTACGGGCACCTGAAACGATGAAGCGCCACTCAGGAGCTCGCCGAGATAACGTGCTACGCCGGCCACATTGCCGGTATCGGCGGCCAGTTGTATGACGGTTTGAGCGTTGATCTCAAAGTAACCGCTGCCGGTTTGTCGTTGGGCCGGTTCAGGGATGATCGCGACGGGGCCGGGGAGCGCTGCTTTCTCGCGTGGGGTACACTGCGTCAGCAAAACGATGCCGGCCGCTAAAAACAATTGTATTCTCATGTTACGTTCAGACTGGGTAAAAGATATTTATTCCGCGGCGATCGACTCCAGGATGGGGGCTTCGACGGTCTTGAGCACCGTGTGCCCGGTGTCGTGCTGTTGTTCAAATACGACGATATCGTTCTTGCCTTTCCTGAGCCAGCATCCTGGGATATAGAGTGTTTGTTGTGGCCCGATCTTCCAATAGCGACCGGCGTGGTGGCCGTTGACAAAGACTATGCCTTTGCCCCAGCCCTGCATGTCGAGAAAGACATCGCCCGGCTGGGTGGTTTCGAGCGTGCCCCGGTAGAAAGCCGGCAGTCCGCCCGTTGGTTTTACGGCCACGTTGTCGAGTGTTGGCACCTGCAGGAAAGGCAGGGGATACATTTTCCAATCGCCGGTAATTTCGTAGTCGTTGATGCGCACGGGTGCTACAATGCCTTTGGTGCTTTCGGTGATCCTGGCGCCGTAGTTGATGCGCCCCATATTCTCTACCAGCAGGTCGAGGCGGCCGTTGAACGGGATGTCGATGTCGAGGCTGTATACATTCGCCTGGCGGTTCAGCTCGCCTACCTTGCGCCCGTTGACATATACCAGCGCATAATCGCGAAGGCCTTCCACGCGCAGGGTACCCTGGATGGGTTGGGTGAATTTCTTGCTATAAAGTACATAGCCGCTGCCCTGGTTGAGGTCTTCAAACGACAGCGGTGTGTTGGCTGTCACGGGTTTGACACTGTTCTTCCACTCCAGGAAGCTCACGGCTTTCGACAACGCGATGTCCTGTGCTTTCAGCACCGGCATGCGCGCGGGGATTTCGGGTACCGGGTAGGTAACATATTTCTTGATGACATCGCGCAACGCCAGATACTTCGGCGTAGCCCAACCGGCTTCGCTGATGGGGGCATCGTAATCGTAGCTGGTAATATCGGGCTGAATGTCGTGCTCATCGTTGTAATTCGCACCGGCGGTAAAACCGAAGTTGGTACCGCCGTGTGCCATGTAAAGGTTGAAGTGGACCTGGTTCTGGAGGTATTTCTCTGTTTGTTGCGTAATAGACTCGGTGCCGATGCGCACAAATGGCTCGCCCCAGTGGTCGAGCCAGCCGGGGTAGAACTCGGCCACCATGTAAGGGCCCTGGTTCTGGTGATACTGGTTCACCGCTTTCTTCAAGTTCTCTATGCTTCCTTCGCCGTTGGCCGTCGGCAATACACCGGGCAGGCTGCCGCCTTCAAACAGCCATGTGCCGTCGGAGGTAAAGAAGGGAACGTTAAATCCGGCCTGCTGCAGATACTGATAAATGGTCTGGTTATACTGGCGATGTTCTGCCTGCGGAATGTCCTTGCGCTGCGACACGTACGAACCAAACTCGTTTTCCACCTGCACCATGATGATGGGGCCGCCTTGCGTGATCTGCAGCGATCTTACCTGTCCCGCGAGCTTGTTGATATACTGGTGGCAGGAGTCGAGGAACGCTTTATTGTTGGCGCGGATAACGAGGTCCTTGTTCTTTACCAGCCACCAGGGGTAGCCGCCAAATTCCCATTCGGCACAGGCGTATGGCCCGGGGCGTAAGATCACGAAGAGGCCTTCCTGTTGCGCGAGCTTGATAAACTCTGCCAGGTTCCGGTTTTCGGTTTTGAAATCCCATACGCCGGGCGCCGTGTTGTGGTAGTTCCAGAAGACGTAGGTAGCAATAGTATTGAGGCCCATGGCCTTTACCATGCGCAGGCGGTGCTGCCAATACTCCCGGGGGATGCGGGCGTAGTGCACTTCGCCGGAATGTATTTGTACAGCCTTGCCGTTATGTAAGAAGCTACCGTCTTTGATCTCGAATGTAGTTGTCTTGCGCTGGGCATGCGATGTCGCCACCAACACGAGCGCTACTAAACAACAATAAAAGCGTATCATGAAAAAATGTTCGTTCTGTCAATAAAATAGAAGGATCAGTACAGACCGATCTGTGCGATCAGCGGGCAGGCTTTTGCCGCGAGGATCTTCACGCGTACTTTGGAGGTTTCCACAGGCTCAAGCTTGAGGATGCGTTTATAGCCGATGGTCGTTGCCGAGGCTACTTTCTTCCAGGCGTTGTCCTGCCACACTTCGACTTCGAACTGTTCTACGCGCTGTCCCAATGCGATATGTTCCTGCAGCATGATATACTGGATGCGTTGCGGTTTATCCAACGCAATTTCCAGGTCGGCCGTGGTGATGTTGTCGTCGGTTGCCCAGTAGGTATCTTTCCGGCCGTCGATGGCTTTGGCGGCGTCATAGGTTTCGGACTCACCGCGGTAGCTGCTGGCGGTGGCGGTTGCACCGGCTGCGAGGTTGTGCGCAAAGGTGCTGTCGATCATGCGGCGCCAGCCTTGCAACGACCTGACATCGTTTTCGTGGATCAGGCCGCGGCCGTCGGGCGGAACATTCAACAGCAGGGTAGAGCCACGACCAACCGAGGAGAGGTAGATTTCGAACAGGCGCTCGGGGGTTTTCACCAGCGAGTCTTCTTTGGCGTGGTAGAACCATCCGGGACGAATCGATACATCCACTTCTGCCGGGATCCACCGGGTGCCCTGCGCGTTGCCCGTTTGCAGTAAGTTTTCGATACCGGCTTTGCCGGCGTACAGTGTGTCGGGGGTGATGGCGTTCCAGTTTGTTTCGCCGGCTTCGCCGCGTTCGTTGCCTACCCAGCGGATATCCGGACCTGCATCGCTAAAGAACAGCACATTGGGCTCCATTTCACGTACCATGCTGAGCGTGCCCGGCCAGTCGTAATATTTCTGCCGGTCGATCTGGCGCTTCTCGTTCGCACCTCCATAATAGCCGTCGCCGCCGTTGGCACCGTCAAACCACATTTCAAATACGGGACCGTAGTTCGTGAACAGTTCTTTTAACTGGTCGCGGTAATAGGTGACGTATTCGGGTTTTCCATAGCCTGCGTGGTTGCGGTCCCACGGCGATGCATAGATGCCAAACTTTAAACCGTGTGTCTTGCACGCATCGGATACTTCCTTTACCAGATCACCCTTGCCGTCTTTGTAGGGACTGTGTTTGATGGAATGTTCGGTATAGGCCGATGGCCAGAGACAAAAACCGTCGTGGTGCTTACATGTAAGAATCACACCTTTAAAGCCGGCTTCTTTTAACGTCCGGATCCATTGATCGGTGTCGGCCGCGGTGGGTGCAAAGGCAGCGGGCTTTTCATCGCCATAGCCCCATTCTTTGTCTGTAAAGGTGTTGATGGTAAAGTGGATAAAGGCGTTGGTCTCCATTTCGTGCCAGGCGAGCTGCGCGGCGGAAGGAACGGGCTCTACCGGGGCCGGTGGTGTGGCCGCGGGCTTCTGGCAGGCCGCCAAAAGCAGCACCAGGAAAAGGCTAGGAATACGGTTCATGCGGTAAAAGTAAATAACGTCGGGAAAGCTTAAAATTCAGTGTACCATTTTATTAGCGTGCGTCCGTGTGTGGGGTGAGCGCGTAAAGCGAGGCGTGGTCGTCGTTTCGCGAGACCACCAGTCGCCGGCCGCCCTGCCGGAAGTGCATCATGGCCAGGTCGCGGATGTCGCCGGTAAGCCACAACGGCCTGCCTGGGGTATGGAGCGATGCTACGCCGTGCTCAAACTTCAACAGGCACCCCATAAACGCGTCGCAGCGGCCAAACTGCGCGCGATACGGATAAAAGTTTCCGGCGGCCAGCACCTCGGCCACGCCGTCGCCATCGAAGTCGGCAACGTGGAAACCCTGAATCGATGAAAGCTGTGCCATGGCCGGCAAAGGCTTTAACGCCCACTGGCCGTTGCCGGTGTTTTCCAACCACGACGAGGCGAGTGTTTCTGCCTGCAAAATGCGTGACGCGGACAGCTTATCTGCGCCGACGATGTCTTCAATCGTGGCATCGACATAGTCGGCGTAACGAATGAATTTTTTGCGCAGGGGGGTAACCTGGTCCAACAGCTCGTCGCGCGAGGGGTGCGGATAGCGTTTGCCTTGAATGTAGCTGCATACGATCGGGTCGATGGCGCCGTCGCCGTTGATGTCCTGCATAAAGCACTCGATCGGTTCTTCGGCCGAAGCGTGCAGCGCCAGGTTTAATCCGGCATTGCCCAGCAGGAAGTCGGCGTCGCCATCGCCGTCCACATCGGCTTCGTCGATGGTACACCACCAGCCCTGGCTGTGTGCGGGGTTGGGAATCTGCGCGGAAGGAGCGAGCATACCACGTTGGTTGATGAAGATGCTTACCGGCATCCATTCACCGACCACGATCAGGTCGGGCCAGCCATCGCGATTGATGTCGCTCCAGCGCGCATCGGTGACCATGCCGGCGCGTGCCAGATCGTGTCCTGCGGTTTCGGTCACGTCGGTAAATTTGACCTGACCGTTGCGTGTATCGTTCCGTAAGAGGTAGCTCTTCGGAAACAGCGGATAGTGTTGTGCGGCCAGGCGACCGCCTACAAACAGATCCTGGTCGCCATCGTGATCATAGTCGGCTGCAATGACGCAGCTGCCGCTGGTCTGTTCGGACGGTAGCGCGGTGGGCGCTGCCTGAAATATACCTTTGCCATCGTTCAGGTAGAGACGATCCTGATAATACGGATCACCGCTGGAGAATTCGTTGCCACCGCTCACGAGGTACAGATCGGCGTCGCCGTCGCCGTCGGCATCGAAGAATGTCATACCGGTATCTTCATAGAAGATCCGGCCTTTATCCCAAGGTTGTAGCGGGGCGTCGATCAGGCGGCCATCGTCGGTGCCCAGGTATAATTTGCGTGGCTGGCCGGAAGCGCCGCCGAAAAATACATCGTCGTTTCCATCAGCGTTCACATCGGCCACCGCCAGCTTTCCACCGAGACGGGAGAGCTGTGTCATCAGCAGGCGTTGATACTTAAAATCGATGTGCGCGTTTTCGCGATGTCTGAAGTCAAGGCCGGCGCCGGCGGTGACATCTTGTAACAACGCGGGCCGGGGTATATGCGCTTCAGCATCCGCCGGGGTGGCCTTTGCCTGATCGAAAACTACCAGGCGGTCGGCCGGCACGAGCGCTTGCACGCATTGCGTGCCGTCGGGCCACCGTACGTCTACCTGTTGCGCGAACGTGGCGGTGCCGATGCCGATGGTCATGACGGGCTCGACGGAAGATTGATAGCCACGGCTGAAGTGGGCTTCCTGAAACAGCTTGCGCCCGTCGGGCAGGGTAATGGTGACGACGGCGCCTATGCCGTGGGTGTTGGGCCTGCGGCCTTCGAGCCGAAGTTTGAGATAATGATGTTGCTGAATGGATTCCGTATGATTCTGGAGCAGGGTGACCTCATCGTTGAGGTTATTCACGACCAGGTCGAGATCACCGTCGTTGTCAAAGTCTGCATAGGCCGTGCCATTGGAGATGGCTTCCTGCGTCAGGCCCCAGGCCTGTGTCATGTTTTGAAAGTGCAGGCCGTCGGTGTTCCGGAAGATATACTTCTTCAGTTTGGTGGCGGGCATGGTTTGGATCAGGTTCATGACGTTGATCGCCTGCTTGTCTTTGGTGGTTGACTGAAGCGCCTCGTTTACACGGTATTTCAAAAAATCCTGGTTGGTATAGTCGCGCAAATAACCATTGGTGGTGAACAAGTCGCGCAAGCCGTCGTTGTCGAAATCGGCCAGCAGCGGTGCCCAGCTCCAGTCGGTGTTCGATACGCCGGCAAGCTGTGCGACCTCACTAAAGCGGGGCAGGCTATCCGGTGCCAGGCCCCGGTTGAGCTGCAGTGTGTTGCGCATGTATTGAAAGTGATAACCACTGTCAGCGGCGAGCATCACCTTGTCGTATTCGTCGGCACCCTTGAGCAGCTTCTGCCGGTGATTGTCTTCGGGGAGCATATCCGCCACGTAGATATCGGGCAGTCCGTCGTTGTTGATATCGGCGATGTCCGAGCCCATGCCGTACTTCGACAGGTGGCCAAACAATGTGTGTGATACTTCGCGGAAGGTGCCGTCGCCGTTGTTGAGGTAACAAAAGTCTTGTTCGTCGTAGTCGTTGGTGACGTACAGGTCCGGCCAGTGATCGCCGTTCAGGTCACTGATAGCGGCACTCAACCCGAAGTTGAGGCCGCTGCCGTGAATGCCGGCAGCCTCGCTCACCTCGACAAAATGATCGCCGTCGTTGCGGTACAGTTTGTTGCCAAAGTACGGATGCCGCAGGGCGCGCAGCTTTTTCACATTGTAGAAGGGCGCATAGAACATGTTGGCATGGTTGAGCAGGAACATGTCGAGGTCGCCGTCGCGATCGTAGTCGAAGAAGTAAGATTGCGTGGAGAACGTGCCGATGGCGTCCAGGCCGTAAGCCCTGGCCGATTCGGTAAACGTGGGAAGACCACCGGGCTCGCAGCCGTTGTTAATAAACAACTGGTTGGCCCGACCCGGGTGATCGCGTATGACCGGTTTGTCCAGGCGCTCGCCGGTGGTATTGCCCGAGTAGCACAGATAGAGGTCCAGCCAGCCGTCGCCGTTGACATCGGCCAGGGTGATGCCGGTCTTCCAATCGGTGCGGCCAGCGGTGCCGGAGGCTTCGGTAATGTCCTCAAACTTCCACTCGCCTTTGTTCAGGTATAGTTTGTTGGGTGTGGAGTTGCCTACGAGGTACAGGTCGGGCAGGCCGTCGTGATTCAAGTCGCCGGTTGCCACGCCGGCGCCATTGTACATATACTCATAGGTCATGATGTTGTTGTGCTCGGTTTCGGTGATCTGATTGCGGAACCGGATGCCCGTTTCTGCCGCGCTCATTTCGGTGAACTGTTTCTTCGGACTGCACTGCTGAAACAGCAGGAGCACAATGCCAATACAGAGAGAGAGCCTTTGAGGCATGGTTGTTCAGGTAAGCGTAAAGTATGTCTGGCGAAAGAAGCAGCGGGGCACGTAGCCCCGCTGCTTAAAAGGTCACATCGAACTTAGTTTGTTTCGTAACCCGGGTTTTGCGACAGCTGGTTGTGGCTGCGCTGAATTTCCGAATACGGTATCGGGAAGAAATACATCTTCTCTTCCCAGTGACGGGTGGCGTCGGCCGTCCGGCTATAGTCATAGGTGATATTGCCGCCGGCGTCTTTTGTGACATTTACACCCATGGCCGGTTTGTTCAGTGCCTCGGGGCCGATCTCCCAACGACGGATGTCGAAGAAGCGATGGTTCTCGAGGGCCAGCTCGACGCGGCGTTCATTACGATAGCGCTCCACCAGGGCGGCGCCGCTTTCCACGACGTCAGGCATGCCAACGCGGTCGCGCACGGCATTAATGGCCGTGCGGGCGGCCTCTTCGTTGTTCAAGGCAATCTCCGCTTCGGCATAGTTCAGATAGAATTCTGTGATCCGGAAGTAGATCCATGGGCTCAGGTTCTCATCGGCTCCGGCGGCATCCGCCTTTTTACCTTCGTCCAGGAACTTGCGGAAGTTATAACCGGTACGCGAGGCGTTGGCGCCGGAAGGGCCGTTCGGAGAGTCCTTGCCCTGCGGTTGTCCTTCGGGTGCGGTCCAGAATTGCATATCGCGTGTGCCGCCGTTGATGGGATCGGCGATCACCGCCCCATTGTATAAAATGGATTCTGCAAAGCGCGGGTCGCGATTTATATAGGGGTTCTGCGGATCATAGCCGGAGCCCGCTTCGGCGGGAAGGAGCCCGTTGGTCATTTCATAACTGTCCACCAGGTTTTGCGTGGGTGTGTTGTTACTCCAACCGCCAAGGCCGTTGGAATACAACCAGAGATTTACACCCCATGAACCACCGCCGTGCGGGTTGTTAACCGTAAAGCGCCGGGCAAAGATGATCTCGGCGGTACTCCGTCCATTGAACATTTCGCCGTATTGATCGCCGGCACCGATCATCTGGAAACCCGGTAGTTCTTTGACTGCCTTGTTGGCATCGCGGGCAGCGATCCAGCGGGATTGCTCCTGGCTGGGATTATAGAGCGGGCTGGCGATATAGAGCAGCGTACGCGCCTTTACGGCCATGGCGGCCTCCATCGTGGCACGCCCCACGGGGGTTGTCGTAACACCGCCCAGCTTCTCTACGGCGGCGTCGCACTCGGCGACAATAAAGGCCGCCACCTCTTCGGCCGAGTTG
The DNA here is from genome assembly GCF_018598185.1 of Dawidia soli. Classification (GTDB taxonomy): domain Bacteria; phylum Bacteroidota; class Bacteroidia; order Cytophagales; family Cyclobacteriaceae; genus Ohtaekwangia; species Ohtaekwangia soli. The sequence continues at coordinate 64,275 of NZ_JAHESC010000018.1, read as the reverse complement.
CGCGCGACGTCGTAATCGGCTTGTCCCAGGTCGAAAGTCGACGTGATGATCGGCACGCCGCCATACCAGCTCAACAGCTCCATGTACAGGTACGCACGAATGAACTGCATTTCACCCGTTAGCTGCGCAAGGGCTTCGGCTTCAATAGGCGAGTCGGTCGTTTTCTCCAGGAACAGATTTACCCGGCGTATGTAGGTATAGGCGTTGTTCCAGGTACCCAGGTTAGCGCTCTCGCCGTTGTCGCGGGTAATCAACCCCTGGGTATAATTCCGGATCGGTTGCTGATCACCGTGCTGCGAGTAGGCGTTGTCGGTCATGGCGTCGAGCAGTAGAAAGGTATTGTTTTCGGCAAACGGATGCCGCATGCCGCGATACGTGCCGTTCACAAAGTCCGTCAGCAAGGCCTTGTCGGCAAACACGTCTACTTCGCTGAACGAATCCAGCGGTTTCAGATCGAGAATATCGTCTGAGCAGGATGCGATGCCCATCCATGCGAGGGCTAAAAAGGGTAAGTATAATAATTTCGTGATCTTCATACAGGGCATCCGTTAGAGAGTTAAGTTTAAACCGAAATTGATGCTCTTGGTCTGGGGAAATACCCATCCCTGGATGTTGGTGCTTTCCGGGTCGGGCAATCCGTCTTTTTTCAGGGAGTCGAATGTCAGCAGGTTGAAGCCGTTGACATAAAACCGCACATTCTGAATGCCGACGCGCGACACCAGGGCGTGGGGCAATGTATACCCGAGCTCGATGGATTTTAACCGCAGGAACCGAATGTCGCGCATCCATACGCTGTTGGTCGCCTTGCTATAGTCCGAGTTGATCCGCGCCATGGGCGCATCGGCAAAATCCTCGCGCCACGCGTTCTCCAGGAAGTATTCGGCGGCGTTACTTTCCGCGCCAAAGTTGTACGTGATCTCCTGCGCCGCAAGTCCCTGCCCCTGAAACAGCAGGCTGAGGTCGAAGCCATTCCATTGCGCGCCGAGGTTGAATCCGTATTGTAACTGCGGCGTAGACGTACGGTCCTGCCGAACCCGGTCGTCGGTGTCGATGATACCGTCTCCATTCACATCGCGGTAGATAAAGTCACCTTTCCGCGCGCCCGGGCTCGGGTACCGGGTCAGGTCTTCGTCGGTGCGGTATATACCGACTACCTCATAAGCCAGTTTTGTGCCGCCGACGCCTTCCTCACCGACCGGGTGACCTTCCCGTTTTTGATACACCTCGGTAAAAATATCGCCGTCGTCGAGGAAGACAATCTTATTACGGGCAAAGGTGATGTTCGCGCCGACTGTAAACTGAAGCTCGCCCACGGTGCCGCGGTATGTGATCTGGCCGTCAATACCTTTGTTCTCGACCTTGCCGATATTCTCGGTAGGCAGCTGCATGCCCGTATACTGCGGCACAGACACGTTGCGTGGCCAAAGAATATCTTTCCGTTTGCTGAAGAATACATCTGCCTCGACCGTCAGGTGATTGTCCAGGAAGCCCGCCTCTACGCCGATGTCCGTGGTGGTTTGTTTCTCCCAGGTAATGTTGGGGTTCGAGATTACCGCCGGATTCAATACCTGCACGTCTTCGTCGTCAACTACATAGTTGCCGCCCGGCCGTATATTGAAGGAAAACACATCCAGGTACTGGAATGGTTTGACACGGTCGTTTCCCAGCTTGCCCCACGAGCCGCGCAGCTTGAGGTTGCTCAAAATGGTTTGATCCTGCATGAACGCCTCTTCCGAAATGCGCCAGCCTAACGATACGCCCGGGAAGAACCCAAAACGCTCACCGGGAGGGAAGATCTGCGAACCGTCGTAGCGGAAGTGTGCCTGAACAAAATATTTGTCGGCATAGTCGTACGTCAAACGGCCGAAGTAATTCTGGCGGGCTCCCTTGCGGGCCGTGCCGTCGGCCGTTTGGTTGGACTGGCTGCCGGCGAAGAGCTGGTCGATCTCGCCTGATTCAAACCCCGTGCGGCGTGCCGAGAGGCTGTCCATACGGTTCTCGTTTTGCTCGTACGCCACAAAGCCTGTGACATGGTGTGCGCCAAAGGTGCGTTCATATTTTAACTTTGCATTCAATGTAATGGACTCCTGGCGTTGGTAGTTTTCAGTAAGCTGTGGCGTTTCAGACGACTGTGCGGGTACGGGATTGCCGTCGGGGTCGGCATCGTAGAAGGTATAAGGCTGCTGCCAGATCTTGCGGAAGTCGTTGACAATGTCCAGCGCGGCAAAGCCATCGGCAGACAGGCCTTCGATAAACGGTAGCTTCAGGTCGAGCTTAAACGTGCTGTTTAATACCGTGCGCTCCAGTTTATCATACCCACGCCCCGCGGCAATCGCCAATGGATTCTGCCCCAGCCGGCCGCGAGCCGGTAAGCCGCGGATAGTGGCGGGTAGGGTAGGTGGCGTCAGCAAGGCAGCCTGAAACGTTGTGTTGGGATTTGTCTGCAAAAAGTTCCGGTTCTCACGGCGTCCCGCCAGGTCGAGCCCGATGGTCAGGATCTTCGACATTTGCGCGTCGATGTTCGAGCGGAGATTGTACTGCCGGTATTCGGTCGTCTCATCGTCCGTAAGCAACGGCCCCTGGTATGCGGTACCGCCGGATATAAAATACTTCACTGCTTCCGTACCGCCGGTCAGGGTCAGGTTGTGACGATTTTGCAGGTAGTAAGGATCAAACGACTCCTTCATCCAGTTGGTGCTGGAGCGGGTACCGTTTTGATATTGGGCAATTTGCTCGTCGGTATAGAAGTTTGGCAAGATGTCGTTCACGCTCCGTGCAAAGGTGGCGGCATTGGCCATCTTCATAAAACGGGTGGGACTTACAAAGCCCTGGTTAAAGCTGTAATTCAACGTGGGCTTACCGGTTCTACCACGTTTGGTAGTGATCAGCACCACACCGTTGGCGGCCTGTGCACCATAGATGGCCGCCGACGCATCCTTCAACACGGTGAGCGTCTCGATGTCATTGGGATCGAGCCGCGAGATACCGTCGCGATTGGCCACACCGTCGATCACGATCAATGCCTGGCTGTTGCCGGTAGTAGCAATCCCCCGGATAAAGATGCTGGCATCGTCGCGCCCGGGCTCGGCGTTGCGCTGGTTAACGATCAGGCCGGGCATACGGCCTGCGAGTGAGTTGGAAATGGAGATGGCCGAGCTTTTGCGAATGTCATCGCCCGATACCTGCGAGATGGCGCTCGTCACTTCTTTCTTCTCTTGCGTGCCATACCCCACGACGATCACTTCGCCAAGCGACTGGATGTCTTCCTGCAGGGTAACATCAATGCTGGTGCGACCGGAGGTTAATACCTCCTGGGTGGCGTAACCGATGAATGAAAATACCAGGATGGCGTCATCGCCGGGGACCTCCAGGGTATATTCGCCATTGCCGTTGGCGGTGGTGCCGATGGTGGTTCCCTTTACGATCACATTCACACCGGGCAGCGGCGAGCCGCTGGGGTCGCTGATCCTGCCCGTGATAATAGGGCCATACAGCGCATCGGTCGTTGACGCGAGGGGCTGATCCGTCGCGGTTGCCAGCGAAGGGTGCAAGGGCTTCAACGCGATCTGTTTGCCGATAACTTTGTAATCTATATTCTCATGAAGCACGTCGGCCAGTACGTCTGACAACTTCCGGTCGACGACGTGCATGGTGATGCGGTTGTGAATGGGGATCTGACTGGGATTGTATGTGAATTTGACTTTGGCTTGTTTGCCGAGCAGGGTCAGCACGTCTTGTACTTCAACGGCGTCGACATTAAGCGTCACCCGCCGTTCCAGCACTTCCTGGGCCTCGGCGTCAATAGCATACACCATCGACATGGTGAATGAGACGATCAATAGGTTAATTAGTGTCACTCGCATAAGAAACAATAACAGCCCATATTGAACAGGTCTGGATTTATTCATAGATTTAGATGTTTTTGTTTGTGAAAAGGGCAAAAACCGGCCAGGCTGACTTCTCAGCAAGGCTTGATAGGAGGTGGGGATGGTCACGACATCGCCTGCCTCTTTTTGTTTACATGTATGTGTGGAAGTGTAGTGCTATTTTTACATAGGCAGCAGGGGTTAGGTTTGGGTTAGGTCGTATCGCTTCATTTGGCTCAATTCGTGTTGCATCCGCGTGACTCCACCCGGATATGCCCGTCTTCTACATAATAGGTAGCATTGATGACGTGGCAGATCACTTCCATCCGTTCAAACAGGCCTTCGTCTGTCAGCTCGGTGGTAATGCGGCACTGCTCGATGGCGTGCTCGTCAAAGTCGATCGTTACACCGTACATCGTTTCCAGCGTCCGGAACAGTTTTGCCACGGGCTCGTCGGTATAGGCCAGCGAGGTCGACGGTGCCGGCACCAGCACGGCCGGGCTTTCCACCAATTGTTTCTGGGCTATTCGCTCCTGGCGTTGATATACCACCTGCTGGTTGGGAGTTAGAATGATCTCTTCGGGGGGTGCCGTTTGTCCGGGTGCCGACTTGGGGAAGACCGAGACTTTACCGGTGCGTACTGACACGACGATCTCCTTCCGGTCGGCATATGCCTTGATGACGAAGCTTGTACCCAATACCCGTGTTGTCAGCTCATTGGCGTGCACCAGGAATGGGTGTGCCGGGTCGCGTGCGATCTCAAAGAAGGCTTCGCCCGACAGGTATACTTCGCGTTGTTTGCCAAAGGTTTCCGGGTATCGCAGCTCGCTGCCGGGTTGAACGACCACGGTACTGCCGTCTTTGAGCGGTACACGTACTGGTTCCGTCGTGGTGTTGGTGAACCGGAAGAAATCGCCTTCTGCCATGCTCACCGGCGCCTTGCCGGTCGTCGCCGGAGGGAGGTACCGGTATACTAAGACACTGCAGCTGACGAGCAGTGCCACGGCGGCGGCGACCTTCCAATAACTGAAACCAGGTTTGGCAGATGACTCCGCCAAAACCTGATTATCAATCTTAACCCAAATCTTCTTCTTTATAGCGTCCCGGGCGTGCTCGGGTAAATCGATGTCCTGCGATTGGAGATTGTTCATCCAATGATCGACAAGCCGTTGCTCCTCTGCCGAGCAGGTGTTGGTGTTATAACGTTCCAGTAGGGAATCAAATTCTTTTGCGTCCATCGCGTCGGTTCGGTTTTATTTGGCCTTATCTGGAATAGAAGTCGGATAAGTCCGGATTTACCGTAAACGACGGACGAAAATTTTTTACTAATCTGGATGTGGCTGATTTTCTTTGTTTTAGCGCAATCGGTTGAGCCCGGACGGGCGATCATGACAACCAGATCAACAGCAGCAAGGAGATGATGTAGTCTTTCAGGTGGGCGCGGAGCTGCTTCAGGGATTGTGTCAGGTGGTATTCAATGGCGCGTTCGGACAATTTCAGGAATTGCGCGATCTCGGAGATCGAGCGCCCTTCGAGCCGGTTCAGGCGAAATACCTGCTGCGACTTTTCCGGCAGTTGTTTAATGGCGTGTTGAATCTCGGCGTTCAGTTCGTCAAACGCCACGGCACTGTCGGTTTCGTTGGCGCTGGTCGGTATAAAGGTGCGGTAGTGGTCCCAGTATTTTTGGTGTACGATCTTCGAGCGGATCTTGTCGATGAGCTGTTTCCGGGCGGCGCCCAGCAGGTAGTGGGAGAGGTTGATAACCTTGAGCTCTTCGCGTCGTTTCCACAGTTTCAGGAACAGTTCCTGAACGATCTCTTCGGCTTCTTCATGCTCGCCGGTGCTCTTGAGTACCATCCGGTACAGGCGATACCAATACCGGTGAAAGATCTCTTCATATGCTGCCTTATCGGACTTCCGAATCAGCTTCAGAAGCTCTTCATCGCTATGGTGAGGGAGTGGTTGCAAGGCCTGCTCAGGTAAACTCGTTTATAAGTTTAGTGTAAAAAGGGGGAAAAATCAATCCCGTTATGCAGGGCCATTACGCCCCGGTCGCGATTCTACTCTACAAAACACGGGAATATCAAACGATTTCGGAATAAATGTACCCGAGTTTTTTTATGAGACCGAATGCCACAGGTTGTTGAATTTCGCAACACTACTGGGGAATCCCAATTCGGTCTTTTTCCCCATTTGCTACCTGTTACAACGTCATTTGACCACTCAATGGGCCTCTTACCAGCCTTTTGCGGTATGGCATGAGTTTACCTTACGTCCAATCGACTTACAAACACTTTAATTATGAGGATTTTTTTTTACGCTAGTTGTCTCTGTATCCTTTCTGCGACGGCGGGCTGGGCACAAGACCGACAACCGGGTGACACCACAAACACACAACCTCCGGTAACAGACACTGTTAAAATCTCGGAAGAGGACAAGGCTTTCATGGCGCAAACCGATTCGTTGATCCAGGTCGACTCGACAAAAGCCAGGATTGCGGCTGACAGTACCCGTACCGATAGCACCAGAACCGATAGTACCCGTGTTGCCGCGCAAGATACATCGACCGTATCGACGGGCTCCTTTCGCGTAACGGGCACGGTGTCGTCGCCGGAAGATGGACCTGTTCCCGGGGCCAGCGTTATGGTAAAGGGTACGACGAAGGGCGTCGTGACAGATGCCTCCGGTAAATATACCATCATGGTCGAAACAGGTAAGGAGACGCTTGTCGTATCGTTCGTAGGCCTGCAAGATAAAGAAGTACCAGTCAACGGACAGAAGAATATCGATGTATCATTAGAGCCCGAACAGAAAGTCCTTAAAGAGGTCGTCGTTGTGGGGTATGGTACGATGGACCGCGCGACGCTTACGAGCTCGGTATCCACCATCGGTGGCGAGCAGATCGAGAACGACCTGCTGCCCAGCGTCAGCCAGGCGATACAAGGTAAGGCGGGTGGTGTGCAGGTAACACAACGGGGTGGATCTCCGGGCGGTGGCGTCAGCATCCGGATCCGCGGTACGACGTCTATCAATGCCGGTTCCGATCCGCTCTATGTTGTGGACGGGATCCCGGTGAACAGCACGACCAACTTTGTAGGCGGAAGCGACTTCAACTTCGGCGGTGGTACACAGGGTATCAATATCCTTTCTTCGATCAATCCCAGCGATATCGAATCGGTCGAAGTATTGAAAGACGCTGCGTCGTCTTCCATCTATGGTGCGCGTGCAGCCAACGGTGTGGTGCTTATCACGACGAAACGCGGGAAGCCGAATACGAATCAGATCACGGTAAACGCATATGCGGGCGTGTCTGAGATGCCCAAGGAGCGGAAATATGATATGATGAATACGGCGCAATATGTAGATTACATGCGCGACTACTATAAGTACCTGGGTACCGCGCCCCGTCCGGGAACCCAGGTGACCAGTGTGGACACCGACTGGCAAGATGAGATATTCCGCACGGCGCCGATGCAGAACTACGAGATCTCCGCTTCGGGAGGTTCGGAGTCCACCCAATATTATACGTCCATCGGTTACTACAAGCAAGAAGGGATCCTGCTGAACTCATCGTTCGAGCGGATCAGCGGGCGGATGAACGTAGATCATCAGTTCAGCAAACGCCTGAAGCTTACCTCAAACATCAATATCACCCGCGCCATCAATCAACGTGTGCAGGAAGAGAACTCCAAGGAAGGTGCTACCAAGAACGGATTTGTGACACCGCCGAATATCCCGGTGCACAATGCCGATGGCAGCTGGGGCCTGGATACTGTCGTGCTGTCGCGCGAGAACCCGGTGGCCATGCTGGAGTTGCCGGTAAATACGGCCGAGACGTTCCGGATCCTGGCCAATACTTCGCTGGAATATCAGATCATCCCGGGCTTGAGCATCAAAACCAACTGGGGTGCGGATATGAGCTACATCGACGAGCGGTTCTTTATGCCCGGCACCGGCATTCGCGCATTTGTCGTCGATAAGGGTCTTGGTGCGAGCCGCAGCACGCGTGACCAGCTGTGGGTCAATGAGAACACGCTTACGTTCGACAGACGGATCAACGACCTGCACCACATCAACCTGCTGGGCGGTATATCCTTTCAGGGATCGAAGCTGAGCTATGTGGATGCGCGTCGCTCGAATTATAACCGCACCGATATTGAATGGATCTCTGCCGGCGGTACCGTTACAGGTGCGTCGGCCGGTGCGCAGGAGTGGGCGATAGCATCGTATTTCGCGCGCGCCAATTATGGTTTCAAAGACCGCTACCTCCTGACGGCGAACTTCCGTGTGGACGGATCGTCGCGGTTTGGCGCGGACAATCGTTACGGGGTCTTCCCGTCCGTTGCCGCGGCGTGGCGCGTGTCTCAGGAGCCTTTCCTGGCCGGCAATAAACAGATCAGCAACCTGAAGCTGCGTGCCAGCTGGGGTATTACCGGTAACCAGGACATTGGCAACTACGCCAGCTACTCGTTGTATAGCGGCGGCCGCAACTACATCGGCCAGCCGGGTTATTTTCCTTCGACATTGGGCGATCCGAACCTGGGCTGGGAGACCACCGAGCAGATCGACATTGGTGTCGATGCCGGCTTCTTCGAAGACCGGATCACGCTGTTGGCGGACTACTATGTAAAGAATACTTCCGACCTGCTGATCGGTGTACAAATACCACGTACCTCAGGTTTTGCGACATCTTTCCAGAACGTTGGCGAGATCCAGAACAAGGGTTTCGAGTTTGAGATCACCTCCCGCAACCTGATCGGTGATTTCCGTTGGACAACCTCTCTCAATATGACTTTTAACCGCAATAAGGTTGTGTCCCTACCCAACGGCGACATCCTCGGCGGTTTGGGTAACTATCTGAATATAGCCCGTGAGGGAGAACCGTTGGGCTCTTTCTTCGGGTATAGCATGGTAGGGGTGAACACCTCTACCGGTATGATCGACTTCGAGCGCAATGACGGCACGGTAGGCCCGCCGACGTTTCCGGAAGACCGCCGGATCATCGGCAACCCGAACCCCGACTTTTTCGGTGGCATCACCAACACGTTCTTCTTCAAGAATTTCGACCTGAGCATCATGGGGCAGTTCTCGTATGGCAACGATATCTTCAACTACAACTTATTCAGCGGGCTTTCGGGCAGCGGTACCTCCAACGGACTGGTGGATTGGACGCGCCGCTGGCGTCAGGAGGGCGATGTTACCGATGTGCCACGCCCGGCACCGGCCAGCTTCGACAACGCCACGATCTCCACGCGTTTTGTCGAGGACGGATCGTTCTTCCGTCTGCGCAACATTACCCTGGGCTATACCTTGCCGACGGCCATTACCGACCGGTGGCACATCAAGGCACTGCGCGTATATGCTACCGTTCAGAATGCTTACGTGTTTACCAACTACCGTGGTTACGACCCCGAAGTGGGCTCTTCGCAAGGTGGCTCTTTCAACCCGGGCCTGATCTATGGCTACGATTACGGCAGCTATCCGCAGCCGCGCATCTTCACCGGCGGTTTAACCATGACTTTCTAATTTGACGCTACCATGAAAAAAATCAGTTACTACATACTTTTAAGCATTGCATCGCTGGCGGCGGTTTCCTGCGATGATTTTCTCGACAAAGAACCTATCGATCAGATCTCGTCCGACCAATATTTCACGGACGAAAAGAGTGTTACCTCGGCGGTGATCGCCCTGTATAACTCGCTTGTGAATGCCAACTACTACGGGCGGGCGATGCTGATCGTTCCCGAGCTTGCCGCCGGGCAGGTGGTCAGCCTTCAGCAGTACCCGGAATACATGGTGTTTACCAGCAACACGATTAACATTGATAATCCCTGGACGCTGAATATCTGGGCGAGCTCGTATACCACGATCAATGCTGCCAATAATGTATTGGCGCTGGAATCAGCGGAACGCGCTGCCGAAGTGACCTTCAGCAACGAATCCACGCGCAATGCCTTGTTGCGGGAAGCTAAGTTTATCCGGGCGCTTGTGTACTTCAACCTGGTGCGCAGCTTTGGCGACGTGCCGCTGATCACGACGCCAACCACTTCCGGTTCGACCAATCTGCAGGTTGCACGGGCATCTGTTTCGGAGGTCTACGCCCAGATCATATCGGACCTGGGCGGATATGAGGAACTGCCGGGCCGGTATGCGGCGGCGGCCGACATGGGTCGCGCTACGCGTTGGGCGGCGGAAGCGCTGCTGGCCAAAGTATATCTCTACAGCGGTAACTATGAACGGGCGTCCGCCCTGGCGGGTGATGTGATTATGAACGGCGGCTACCTGCCCACCGATAACTACGGCGACGTATGGACGAAAGAAAACAGCACCGAGTCGATTTTCGAGATCCAGTACGATGCGCAGGTACAGAACGAGCTGGCTAAAAACGTGGCCCAGACCGGTGGGATCTTTGGCACGAGCAAAGCCATCTATGACCAATACGATTCCGCCGACGAGCGTCGTTACTTTAACGTCGTGCGTGTGGAAACGGAAAAAGGCGATCAGTTCTTTATCGGCAAATATCCGAGCGGGCCGGCCGTTCAAAACATACCGGTGATCCGGCTGGCGGAAGTATACCTGATCTATGCCGAAGCGGAAGCGCGCCGTGCAGAGAGTGTTACGGAGGATGCGTACAACTACTACAAAGCCGTACGCGATCGCGCCGGTGTGGAGACTCCCGAGATAAGCACGTTTACTACCCTGCAAGACTTCATTACGGTCGTGCAACGCGAGAAGCGGCTGGAAATGATGTTTGAGGGCGAGGCCTGGTTTGACTACACACGCACGGAGCTGGCATTGACAGAAATGATGCAGAACCCCGACCCCGGACGTTTTGTGTTTCCGATCCCGCAGGCTGAGCGCGATCTCAACCCGAACCTGTCGCAGAACGACGCGTATCTGAACCGATAAAAGATAGCTATATCCGCCTACAGCAAAGAGGCCGTCCCTTACAGGTGACGGCCTCTTTTATGTGTGTCTGCACGTAACTCAAATTCATCGAAGCTGTATCGTCGCAACAAATTCGTGGTCCGTACTCCGTTGCGAGATGATAAACGGATCTTCCTTGCGGACGGTATCGCCTTTGTTGATGATCGCGCCGTTATACAGCAACGGCACATTCGCATTCCAGTGCAGGAACACGACCTGATCGAAACCTTTTACCTCGCTCGTCAGATCGTTTTCACCTTTCTTGATCCTGATTTCTTTTTCTTCCATAGCAGGTTGTTTGATGTCAGGTAAAGTAGACAAAAATGACTGCGCGAACAAGCCCTATTGGGTAAAGCTCGGATACAATACATGTAGAGAAAATTCCTCGCACGGGATAAGCGTTCGTCGAGGAAACGTGGCACAACATTTCACGTATACAACAAATAAGGAATACGATTATGCAGCGAACTACATACCTATCCACCCCGTACGATCGCCAGGCACTGGACGAACTCAGGCAATGGCAACACGATATGCAACGCAGACCGTCGCTGCTCAACAAGCTGTCACGCGGCATACAGCAGCGGGTGAACCGTGTGATTCCCGAGAAAGTGCACCGTGCCTTAACGACAGCGATCAAGCAGATGACGCGTGCCATGATCTTTGGTGCGAAGGTCACCAATCGCCCGGTTGTGCGCGAAGGGTCCTTACAAGAGCGTGAGCGGGCGGTAATGGAGCGCATACGTGTCTATAGCAACACGGCCGCAACGGAAGGTGCGATCACGGGCGCCGGCGGGATCCTGCTGGGGCTCGCCGACTTTCCACTCTGGCTTACTATTAAAATGAAAATGCTGTTTGAGATTGCCGCGGCGTATGGATTTGAGACGCGCGATTACAAGGAACGGATCTACCTTTTACACATCTTTCAGCTGGCGTTCTCGAGCCAAAAGCACCGCAATGGCATTTATGCTACTATGGCGCGTTGGTCGGAGGAAAAGAAACATTTGCCCGACGATATCCATCAATTTGACTGGCGAAGCTTTCAGCAAGAGTACCGCGACTATATAGACCTCGCCAAGTTGTTACAACTTGTACCGGGCATTGGGGCGGTGGTCGGGGCGTATGTCAATCACCGGCTTACCTATAAGCTCGGCAGATTTGCCATGAATGCGTACCGCATGCGGTGGCAGGAGATCAATGTTCTGCCGTTGCAGTATGAGCGGGGCGACGCTCCCAGGCTTACTACATCTTTTGCGTAGATCCGTACCCCAAAAGTTTACCTGTAAAATGAGGTATTAAATCAGGGTGTTTTTCCGGAGAATGCATCATGTGCGATACATTTCGCATCAGCACATAGTAACTTGCATGCGTTCCCTGACCCGGACCCCTCTATGTGCAGTAGAAATGTATTTCTGGCTGTTCTCATGCTATGCTGCTTGTCTTCCGTCACGGCCGTGGCGTCGCAGCAAGAGCCTATCCAGCATCTGTTAAGCCGTGCCAACCAGGTATACCAACGCGGTGTATATGACAGCGCTTTGTTCCTGTACCAAACCGTCGCTCAGCGATGTTTGTTTGCCAACGCTCCTCAGCTGCACATCGCCGCCTGCACGGGCATCGGTAATGTGTTCATGAAACGCCGGGACTATGATCACGCGACATTATACCTGGACAGCGCCCGCTCCATGGCTGCCGGGGCGGAGGATCGCAGTGCGGAAGCCGGCGAAGCCTTTTATGCGTGTGGTGTATTATACGACCTGATCAACCAGCCCGACCGGGCGCTCCAGTTTCACCGCGAAGCGTTGGCGATCCGCCGCAAGTTATGGGGAGACCAGCATGCGCAGGTAGCCGAGAGCTACAACGGTCTGGGGGAGGTGTACCGGTACACCTTGCGCGACTACGCCTCGGCCGAGCATAAATTCCAACAGGCTGTGGAGATCCTCACGAGCCTTTCCTCCCCGGATCTCAAACAACTTTACCGTAGTTACTACAACCTGGCGACGACCAACCGCCTGAAGAACGACTTTGAAAAGGCGAGCGGTTATGCCTATAAAGCCATCGATGCACTGGAACGCATGCGTCCGACAGACACCCCCGCGCTGATGCGCTGCTATGGCATGCTGGCCAATATCTATAACAATCAGGGGGCCTTTGAGAAGTCCATCGTCTACTATCGCAAGGCGATCGGCCTGCGCCGGACAAGCGGCATGTTATATACTTCAGAGATGGCTAATGATTACAAGAACTTATCGATTGCGTATACGGAGACCAAACGCGTTGCCCTGTCGCTGGCGTGTGCGGACAGTGCGCGGCATATATTGTTAGCGCGCAACGCCCATGATTCCGCCGAACTTGCCAACGTATCGATCATCCGGGGCAAGGCGTTGCAGGCGGCGGGCAGGAACCCACTGGCCCTGAAGCATTACCACGACGCCCTGGCGATCCTGGAACGCTATGCCGATGCCAACCCCCTGGATATCACCAACGTTTGCCGCCACATCAGCGACGTGCTGGAGGCTGATGGAAAATATAAGGAAGGGTTGCTGTATCTACAGCGAGGTATCTGTGTTGCCGCGGGCGAAGGCATCCATGCCCAGGACGATATGCGCAACCCATCCTTTGATAAGCTAAAGAACATTCCGCAGTGCTACCAGGAGCTGTCGCAGAAGGGTGACATGCTCATGAAACTGGCGGAGGAGCAGGGCCAACCGTATACCTACTGGCGCCTGGCCCTGGAGTGTTTTAAGCTTTCCGACAGGCTTATGGACCTGCATTGGCAGGCGCAGGACCGCGAGAGCTCGCGTCTGCGCTTCGTCAGCATCAATTACGCCATCTACGAAGCCGCCCTGGCGTGTGCGCATCACCTGTATGGGCGTACGGGCGACGTGCGGTATATCAGCGAGGCTTTTTCCCTGATCGACAAAAGCAAAGGCCGGATCCTGCGGGCGCGGCTGGAAGAGGTAGGCCGGCAGTTGCAGCGGCAAATACCCGACAGCATCATGCAGCAGGAGCGGACGATACGACATGCCATTGCCTCGTTACAACAGCAGTTGAGTAAACTCCAGGCTCCCGCTGATTCGCTGGAACGTGTCATCAATACCGCACTGGTGGCAGAGGAAGAAAAGCTCCGGCTGTGGCAGGAGCGGACCGGCGCCCGATTCCCGGGGGCCGTCGTGGTCGATCAACCTGTCAGCCCGATGGAGCTTGCCATGCTGAAAAGTAAACTAGGGGATAACGCCGTCTTTGTCGAATATTTTACGGGCAAAACACATATCTATGCCGTGGCCATATATGCGGGCAAGGAACACTTGTTACGTTTTCCGGTCGGCACAACAGAAGAGGACGTCCGTACGCTGGGCGAGCTGTTGGCGGCCGGTGTGCGGGAGAAACTGCTGCGTGACGACTATGCGGTCTATACACGGCTGGCAACCCGGTTGGGAGAAACGCTTCTGGCTCCGGTCTTTCGGGCCTGCGACCTGAAAACCGACCAGGCACTGCCGCCTGTGTTTATCGTGCCCGATGGCATCCTGAACCTCTTGCCCTTTCAGGCATTGCTACTGACCGCCCCGGACCGGGATGGTGTTGTAGACTATCGTCAGCTGGATTACGTGGTGCGCCACGCCTCGGTGGCGTATTCATACGATGCAGCGTCGCTCTTTGCCCACCCGGCAGAACGCACGCGGCGCCGGAACCTGCTGGCGTATGGTTGGTCTGACGGCACGGAACAAGTCGCCGGCGCCGGTAGCCTGCCCGGTGCGCGCCAGGAGCTGGAGGCCATCGCCGGCATCATGCGCGGCACGTTCGTAGCCGGCCGGGCAGCCGGTAAACGCTCCTTCCTCGAACAAGCCCCCGACTATGCAGTGCTGCACCTGGCCCTGCACGGTAAAGCCGACGCGCAGGATATTTACAACTGCTATTTACAATTTCAGGACGGGAAACTCTTTGCGCATGAGCTTTATAGCCTGCGACTGAAGGCGGACCTTACCGTATTAAGCGCCTGTGAAACAGGCTACGGCAAGTCGTTTCGGGCGGAAGGTGTCTACAGCGTGGCGCGTGGCTTTTTCCATGCGGGCGCGCGCAACGTGGTCATGTCGCTGTGGCGTATAGACGACGGCACGACGGCTTCGCTGATGCAAAAGTTTTACGCGGGCCTGGGACAGGAGACCATCGGTACCGCGCTGGCCGTGGCGCAACGTGAATATTTGCAGGAAGCCGACCAGTATACAGCGCATCCCTCGTATTGGGCGGGCATGGTGTCGTGGGGGAATACTCACAAAATTACACCGGGAGAGGAAGATCCCTTCTTATACGGTGTGGTGTCGGGTATGATCTTTCTGGTTTTAACGGGAACCCTGCTTCTCACCTGGAAAAAGGTAAGAAGCAAGGTATCTATACCGGGTTTACCGGCACCCGCAATGAAGTATCTGAAAGAGAACGTATAACAATAACGATAGCGAGGCTATTGCCGCTGACCCTGTGCGGATCATCATCATCGGGCGGCTGTCGGTAATGTCGTTGGTGTTGTTATTTTCGTTTTGTGCTGCCATGACGGTTGGTGTTAGATTTGACGCTGCTTACGGTAGTGTTGACTTTCTTGGTCGGCTTCTTCATGGCCGGCCTTGCGTCCGTAATGTCATTGGTGTTGTTTGTGTTGAGGGTTTTTGTTTTTGGCATACATGTGGGGGTTAAAGGGTTATATATAGATCACTCTATTTTTTGTAAGATCTCCCGGGCCCGGTCTGCATAACTACCGCCTTCGTCGGCCAACGTATGGAGTACGCTCTTTGCGCGATCGGCGGTTCCCGCTTTGAGATACGTCATGGCCAGGTACCACTTTGCCTGGCTGGCAATGTGGCTGTCGCCGCCGATCGAGAGGAAGGCTTTGGCTGCTGCATCCAGTGAGTCGAGGGCCAGGTAACAGTTACCGAGGTATAACCGGATGTTGTCCTGTTCCTGACGGTCGGCTCCGGACAGGGAACGAAAGAGCTGCAGCGCTTCCGGATAGCGGCCTGCACGGTAAGCGGCGGAAGCTTTTTCCCGTGCCGAGGCCGTTGTTGTGCCTGGCTCGCCGCGCACCGAGGGGTTGAAGACGTCGGGGTACGGTCTATAGTATGTTTCGTACAGCGCCCGTGTATCTGCCGGCGTGGGGCGCAGCAATAAGACCGAACTAACGATCAGCATCAATACCGCGGCGGCAGCCCAGTATACATAGGTGCGGTACAGGGGGATGATCTTCTTGCCGGCCGTGCTTTGGGCCGTCGTGGCAGGATGTGCCGCCAGGCCATCGGTTTCGGCTTGTGTTTTGATCTCTTGCTCCCAACCGCGAATCGTCTCGGCAAAGGGCTGTTGTTTACCGTAGTAAGCAATACCGTCCATGATCTCGCGGTAGGAGCGGACCTTGCCCGCGAAGGCGGCATCGGCCTGTTCCCGTTCCAGGAACGCCTGGCGCTCGTCCAGGCTCAGCCGGCCTTTGTGATAATTTTCAATCCATTCGAATTCCAGTTCCTCGTCCATCACGCAATGATTTAAATACCCCTCTATGCCAGGCTGTCGCGCACGATATTGTGCTTGTCGACCAGCTCCTTCAGCTTTTTCATACAAAGATGTTTCTTCTTTTTCGCCACCGATTCGCTCTTAAAGTTCAGCTCGGAGGCGATGGATTCCATCGAAAAGTCACGGTAGAAACTGAGTACCAGTACATTTCGACAGGTTTCGTCTAGCTGGTTGAGCAACCGTACGATCACCTCCTTGCGGTAGGCGTCTTCCATATCGTAGTCGATACTGACATGCTCCAGCGCGTGCTCGTGGACGTTCTCCAGCGACGTTTTATTCTTTGGCTCCTTGTTCAGCACCTGTAACATGATGTTACGGCCGATCGAGAACAGGTAGGTGCTGGCTTTGATCTCCTGCATCGCAACCTTGTCCTCCCGTACGTTGAAATAGAAGATATTGAAGGAGCGCTGGTAGGCGTCTTCGACGTCTTCGATGCGGCAGTAGTAATGCCGGCTAAACCACGACAGGAATTCAGGCCTCATATAGTTATACAGTGCTTTCAAAACCAGGTGATTGTCTTCTTTTATATCTTTTATCAACGACCGGATCCGCAAGTCCATTATAATATTCCTTTGTTCATCAAAATAACAAAAGGTTCTCCTAAAAACCATTTTTATTTTCTGTCGCCTGGCGATTGAAAAAGATATTTAAAGGAAGTAAAAAAATATTTCTCTTTTCCGGTAACCACTTGCCCGCAGACCGGACAAAGCCATTGAATATAAAAAGGAAATCCCTTTAACCCCTTTGTATATGACTAGACTACTGGTATGTGTCGCGGTGTATTGTCTTATCCCGGTGCTCACGGCATCGGCCATCGTCAAGTACGACGAAGGCAGGATCGAGATCAATGGCATCCAGCTGTTGCAGGACAGCGAGAACAGTAATGCATACTATTACATACCGCCTTACCCACGGGTGTCGGTACTCGAGAACGGCGACTTTGAGTTTTCGTGTATCAAGTACACCGGGGGGACACGCGAGAGCTCAGGCGGGCTGTTTCATGTGCTCGTGCAATTCTCCCTTTCTCCGAACGAGACGCGTTTGCTAGAAAAGAAATTACGGGAGAGATTCCCCAAGGCGTCGTTAATGGGCGCGGTGCCGATGCAGGAATACGACGACCGTGAAACAGCCCCGGGCTTCCGCATTGTATCCACCATACTCAACCCCGGCGGTGATAATCCCTTTACTGCCCGGGTGATCACTTCCGGCAGTGCACCGTTCCTGCCCGATTCGAGGGCAGCCATCGCGGCGCACCTGCCGCCGGAAGGTGCTACCCTGTTGTGGGAATCATTCAGCAATGCAACTTCCGATGTATCCGTGGTGGTGGAAGGATACTTCCGGGCCAAGATCAAAGCCTATAAAGCGCGGGTGAATGCGGACCTGGAACTGGTATACAATCACTTCAGCTCGTTCCAAAACAAACAATCGGGCTTCAGCCGCCGGCAGGCCACGCACGTACTCGACAGCCTGTGTCAGTCCGGCGCGATTACCATCGACGTCGCCGACATGACGGCCGGTCTCGACATCAAAAGCGAAGTATACCAGAACATTCTCAATATCATTACCGAGCGGGTGATCGACACCATGTTTGATGTCAATGCCGGTTGGGCCAAGGCGCCGGCTACCGCTACGGCTGCACAGCCGTCTGACCTCAAGGAACGCTACCAGCGTGGCGCCTTTGTTCGCTTCTTCGCCGGTGACGGCACCCAACAGTATATTCCCGACGACCAGCTGGTTTTAAAATCCAAAAAGGAGGTTCGCAGCTTTCACTTCACCCTGGACATGACACAGTCCACGGTCATTAAAGTGCCGGTATACTCTGCCGGTAACATTCGCGGCTTTTACGATGCCTTTAAGGATGACAAACGTTACTTCCGCATTGTCGACATGAACGACCCTGATTTTCAGCAGCGCGACATCCATTTTCAGATCGACGGTGCTTTTACCCATGCCTTTGGCGACATTATCGACCAGGCATCTGTGCTGGTACAGAAAGATTATCCGGATACGAGCGCCAACAGCTACAACGGGGTGGTGCAGTTCAACAAGACGGCCATCGACTCGGGCAACGTCATCAAGTCTCTGACCTACCAGCGTCTTGGCGACCGGACCAACGGGTGGTTGCACTATAAATACAAAGTGGGATGGAAGTTCATCGGCATCGACAGTATGGTGACGACGCCCGCTTCGGGCTGGCTTTCAACGGACCTGCCGTCGGTATCGATACAGCCGCCCTTGCAACAGACCACGATCGAGCTGGGGGTTAACAAACAACTGCTGGACGAGCACAAGATACAGACCATTCGCGTGCGATTCGCTTCGATCTTATTCGGGCGGCCCTACAAAGGCAAAATGCTGGTATTGCGGAACAGCGATGCCGAGCCGCCCAAGGTAACCATATACCACGACCCCGGTCAGCCGATCGTCTACCAGGTGAACTGGTATTCTACAAAAAAGACCGTGGAAGACGACCTCAGGGTCCTGGCCGACGACTTCCTCTTTCTGATACCCCCGGATATGAAATAAATACCATGAAAAAGATTGGCTTTATACTCTTGCTGGCAGGCATGACATCCCTGCGACTGGTTGCTCAGCCGGTATTGATCGAAGAATATGTCGAAGCCGCGGGACTGATATGCTTCCCGGTCTATGGCGATAGTCTCACCTTCAAGTACCTGCCGTCGCGCGGGCGGCTTGCGACCGGTGCCAACGACCTGCCGGAGTTCTCGTTCCTGCAGTATGCTATGGTAAAGACCGACGGCCCGGCGACGAGCAGCGCGATCACCGAAGCGAGTGGCGGCGCGCTGATCCACTTCCTGGTGCTGTATGATACGCCCGAGGACCAGGTACGCAAAGCCGAGAACGAGCTGCGGCGAAAGCTGAAACGCCGTGAGCTGGTCCTGACCGGCCCGGTAGAGATCAACGCGGGCAAGTTTATGCTGGTATCCAGCCTGCTCGTGGACGGTAAGGAACAGAAGGAGCTGATCGGCACGGGCATCGCCCCGGTATTTCAGAATTCCAAAGTAGCCTTTTCTTTCCTCGTGGAGCCGCTCAAGGCACAGCTGCTGATGGAGAGCTTCAAAATGAACACGCCGGACATTTCTATTACGTTCGACCTCGAGTTTTCAGGCCTGACGAGCGCATACAACGGCCAGCTGGTGGTGGACTGGTCACAGGTACAACACAGTGAATATGCGCATGAGAGCGTCGACGCGATCTTTTACAGCCGCGACGTGGAAAAGACTTTCGGTTCGCTGGTGCAGAACGGCGCCATTCGCATGGAGTCGTATGGCAAGGACAGCATTGCGTCTGATCTGCTTACCGTGGCCTATGACCGGCTGCTCAAGCTCATGTTCGACCCCGTACGTCCCGACTCTATTCCGCCCGAAAAGACCCGCGGTGTACTGGATGAGATCTTCGGCAGCCGTGGACTGTTGGGCAGCCTCGTCGGGGGATCGGATATATATAAGAAACAAACCATCCGCACCAGCGGCAAGACCGTGGTGCAGATCAACAGCCGCAAGTTGGTATCTCGCCATCACCTGCTGACCTTCAACATCGGCGACCTGCACAAACGATACGGTGCGGACGCGCGCATCTTTCGCAAGGCGGCCATTGACGACCCCACGTATCAACAGCGCGAGGTGCTGGTAAACCTCGACGGCAGCATTCGCGACGAGTTCGAGAATATGATCAACAGCGTGAGTGTGACGCTGCGCAAACGCCACCAGAACGGCGACGAGACCTTGCGGGAAATGTTCCTCAGCCAGGCTTCATTGAAAGATTATACGGGCAACGCCAAAATGATCTACCTCAACAAGAGCGACGCCAACCGCACGGACTGGTTACAGTACGATTACAACACCCAGTGGCATTTCAAGCGCGACGGCAGCTACAGCACGGGGTGGGTGTCGGCCAATACTCCGGTCATCAACCTGCACACGCCCTACAAGTATCGCCGCATCGACCTGATGGGGGATATGATCGCGCTGCAGAAGGCCGGGATCGTAGCCGTGGCGGTGGACATTGAATACCCTTTCTTTGGCAACACCCGCAAAGACCGCATGACCATCAAACCGGGGAAGCCCGGTAAAGATAATGAAGACTATAGCCTGGAGGCCATCCTGCCCCTCGGTACGGATAAGGTCAACTACAAGGTGACCTGGATCTATAAGGAAGGTAAGAAAGTCGCCGTCAGCGGCGAAGACGAATACGGTGTCATTCTCATCGACGAAATCCCGGTAAACAACTAAGCGTCATGAAGACCGGCCTGATCATATTCCTGTTTTTGCCTTTGTCGTTACGCGGCCAGCTATTGGAAGAGTCCTCCCGCGTGGCAATACCGGTCAAGGGCACCACGGTGGTGGTATATGCCATGGCCGACTGCGCGCACTGCTACTACTACCTGCCGCCGGCGCTGCACGTTTCACAACGTCACGACACGCACGTGTTGGAAGCCTCCTTCATATCCTGGGAACAGGAGGGGGGCTCGCCGGCGGGGGGTATATTCCACGTATTGACCGACTGGGGTTTACCCGCCCATGGTGAAGACAGCGTACAGGCTACGTTGCGCAAACGGTACGATTCCCTGGCGGTATTGTCTGGTCCGGCCGTGGTGCGCGCCGCCGAAGAGGGGATACGTATTGTGGGAAAGGACAACCTGAGCACACTGTTAACCCGCAGTGTACAGCGGGCGCACGTGCCGCCGACCACGCCCGGCGCCCGGATGGCACTGTCCTTCCGGTTTGATGCGGACGGGGTCCAGGAGTTCAAGCGTTGCCTGCGCGAACCGGAGGGTGTCACCGCCATGCTGGCTGTGACCTACTACTATGCCCTGCGGTCCACGCGTGGCTCCGTGCTCGACCGCCCGGTAACCTTGCAATTGCCTTTTAAGACCATTCTGAAACAACTAACGGTAACGCCATGAATACGATGCGCCTTCTGCTCTGCATGCTGTTTGTCGTAACCATCAGCCCGGTGGCCGCCAAGCCCACGGACATTTACCTCGTGATCTATACCACGCACGACGGGCACACCGGCCACGTTGGCCTAGCGGTCGACAACTATACGATCGTTGTGCGCGACACAGTGATCAACCACGTCAAGACCACCTGCAACGATACCGTCCGCACGTTGTCGCTGACCTACTTCGACCTGTGGGGACCGGCTGAGATCCGTTGGGACGAGCATGCCGACAACCTGGCATCGCGTTACTTTACGCTGCCGCGCTCGTCGTCAGAGCCGCGCATTACGGCAGACTATTTCCTCTCCCGCGGCTTACCGCACAGCTATGACTATCCGTGCGATGCGCTGGTACGCCTGCGTACCAGCCCGACCCTGGACGCGCGTCTGAAAGAGATAGCGGCCGGCATCCAGGTTGAGCGGCCGTATTTCAATTCCCGGGAGTACAACTGCACGGACTTCGTGCTGCTGTGTTTGAACCGTTTGCTCCATACCAACCTGGAAGCTAAAGAATATATACCGTTCACCTGGTCGTCGACCCCCAACGAGTTTTATAAGACCGTCGTCGCGCAACTGCCGGTACAGATCATGAAGGCTGCCGGCGACGAGGTCGGTAAATCGTTCGTCCAGGAGCGTATCATCAACTCTGTATTATTTAATCAATCTACACACCATGAAAAGACCAATGATTAATTGTTTCGTGCTGATCGGATTCCTCCTATCAGCATGCCTGACTGGCTTCTGTCAGGTTCTCGACTCTGAGAACAAGGTAGGCATTACCCTATCTGACGGACTCCAGGTGATCTGCTACGGCCGCGCCAACACGGCGTCGAGCGCGAACTACAACCTTTTCTCGAACGAGTATTATTACCTGCCCACGAACCTGCGGCTTTCCAAAAAAGACGACGGTACGCCCGAGTTCATCTTTGTGAAGTATACCACGGAAGAAACGGTGGCTGCCGGCGGCGTGCAGGGCGCTCTCATGCATTTTCTGATGGAATGGGGGCTGACACCGGCGCAGGAAAAAGAGCTGCAACAGAAGATCGCTCAAAAGATCGGTGATCTGAAAGGGGTAAACCCGAAATATTCGCAAGTAAAGAATCCCAAGGTGATCGGGCCGGTTACGTTAAAGTCGGATATAGAAGGCGAGACTTTCCGCATTATATCGGGTACGCTGACCAATGAGAAGTTTACGCCCAACATGGTTACGACGGGTAAAGCGGCCCCGGTGCCGGGTGCTAAGATGGCTGTGGCGGCGATCCTGGAAAAGAACGGTGCACAGCTGCTGGCGGCAACCTTCGAGAAGGCCCGTTCCATCACGGACGTGTCCCTCAACCTGCGTTTTGCCTATGAGGTATTAACCCCAGCCGTCGATGGTGTTATCACGGTCAACTGGACGGAGATCAGCCGCCTGTACCATGAATATAGCCGTGAGTATACGCACAAGGACAAAGACGACGACACGATGCCGTTCAGCAACAGCTTGAAGGATGATGAGATCACGGACACGGAAAAGGATTCGCTGGTCAGCTTCCTGATGAAAAATAAGGCTGTGGTGATCAAGCTGGACCAGCTGAAACCTGATAACCCCATTGCAAAAGAGGTAACCGATGCCTTTATGGAATACTTCCTGTCGTCGGTAGCAGAAAAGGATTTTTCTGAACCCGAAGAAGGCAAGGCGGCGACGAGCCCTGCGCCGGGTGAACGCTACCAGCCGTCGGAAGACCTGTATAAATACACCTTCAATACCAAGCGTATTGAAACCAAGACAAAAATAGGCGTCGAGACGTACAGCCTCAAGCTGCGCATTCCGGTAGTACACGAAACCATCCTTACCGAAAACCTGGCCTCGTGGTATGACGGCGTGAAACACAACGCCAAATGCGTAACGTCGGTGAACCTGAACGATCCGTTCTTTCAGCACCGCGAAATACACCTGATCCTCGACGGCCAGGCTGAGCAGATGTTTGGCGACGAGGTAAACGCCGTGTCGGTCGACATTCGCAAGAAGCGCAGCAGCGGCAACGACTTCCAGGACGCTATTACCATCGATAAAACCACCCTGACAAAGGGCACGCTCGCCAGCCTGACCTATGCCCGCGGCGAAGATAAAAACCCGGACGTGTACGAGTACCGCACCAGCTGGAACCTGAAGGGCAATATCTACCCGACCGATCCGAAGTGGGAGAAAGGCGACTGGAAAGGCATCAACCTGACCGCACCGGTATCTCCGCGTACGATCCAGTTTGAAGGTGACCTGACCCAGATGCAGGAGATGGGTATTCCCCGGGCTACGCTGCAAGTGCGGTACCAGAAGTTTGGCAAAGAAGTGGAGACGAATATCCCGCTGACCGTTTCAAAGGGCCAGTCATTGATCGAAAAGACGATCTACACAGACAAAGACACCCGTGGCTATGTATACCGCCTGATCCTGACGCCGAAGACCGGTGAGAAGTGTGTGTTGCCCTGGGAAGCCAAGATCAACGACGACTATGTGTTTGCGGTGATCCCCGACGCGCTGCGCGACAAAGAATCAGAAATATTCAAGCAAGCTGTGGAACTGGGTAAAACCATTCTTTCGCCCAAAGACGGTGAAGTGAATAAAGTAGACAAAGTGCTGGACGGCTTCAAGGAAATATTCGATACCGTTAAGAATTGACCGGACTCACGGGCGCTGGCTGTGGGCGGCGCCCGCTCTCTAACTCAAAAACCCAAGTATATGAAATGGATCTTCTGTGTATGTATAACTGTCCTTACCCTGCTGGGCGTCCAAACTGCCCATAGCCAGAAGGTAATGCTGGACGAACCGATCAAGGCCGGGCCGCTGACCGTGTTCCCGGATGTGGCGGATAAGAACTCGTACTATTACGTTACCGATAAGCCGCGCATTGCGACGGCTGCCAACGGTAAGCCTAAATTCTCATTCCTGAAATACGTCGACAATAACGCCGCGAACAAGGAAGGCGACGGGGGTGGACTGGTGCATGCTGTCGTGGTGCTGGAAGTAACCGAAGAGCACCGCCGGCTGGCAGAGCGCGAGCTGCAACGCATCAAGCCCGGCGCGGTGTTGAAAGGCCCTATACTGTTTACCGATGGTACGATCGCCCTGATCTCGTCGATCGCCAACAAAGACGGTGAGTTCACCAAACAGGTACTTGGCGTGGGCAAGGCACCTATACTCGACGGGCACCAGGCAGCGATCTCTGTGTTGTTGAATAAACAGGGCGCGAAGATCCTGTGGGAATCTTTCAAAACACCGACGCCGGATATGAGCGTGTCGTTTGAAATGACCATGCAAGGCTATCGCTCGCCAAAGCGGGTCAAGATCGAAGCGAACTTCGATCAGATGTATGAAGCATCGACCTTTCAGGCAGCCGCCTCTATGACCGGGCCGGTGCTGCTGGCGGGGGAGATCAATGCTACGTTTGAAGACCTGCGCAAGAGCGGCGCCATCAAGGTTGAGCAATACGGCGAGGACGAAGACCTGGAAAAGGCACTCGAGACGGCGTACAATAAACTCACATCGATGATGTTCGATCCCGCGGGCGGCACGGGCTCACCGAGCCTGAGCCAGCTGGGCGCATCGACCGGTGTGGGCGGCGCGAGCCTGCTGGACCGAGCCACAACGCGATTGAATGAAGAGCGTAACAGCGCACGCACACAGAACGCGGCCGTCCGTGCGGAAAATCGTGCAAATGCCGACCGGCGCAACAGCGCTTCCTCCAGCACCGGCAATACCGGCAACGGTACAACGACTACCACCGGCGGGACGACGTCTACGACCAGCACGGGGAGTACGACAACGGCATCCACTACCGGAAGTACAACTACGGGGGGGACAGACGCGTCCTTGCGCGACGACGTCCGGATCGGCCCCCGCCGGGCGATGGATGTAAGCCAGGGCTATACCGGCAGCAGCGCCGTCAGCCAGCCAGCCGACATTCCGGAGGTGGACGTGCCGTCAATCTCGATCATGGCGAGCTACCAGATGAAGAAGATCCACCAGTCCGGCAACTTCAGCATCGACCTGAACAAATATACCGTCGACAACCTGGTGCTGCGGTTTGACGAAAACTTCGGGCAGATCAAATGCACGGACTGTTTCCGCGAAGCCAACCTGGAAGACCCGCTGTATGTACAGCGTGATGTTTTTGCCTACCTCGACGGCTTCAACTCCGAGGACTTCGGCAAGTATATCAATTTTGCCAACGTTACTATCCGCAAGAAGCACGAAGGCGGAGACGTAACGAACCAGGAGATCCGTATTGATAAAACGAACTTCAATACCACCGGCAACACCTTCAAGGTGATCTACGGCTGGAAGAACGACGCTGATCGGCTGAAATGGCTCGACTACGACTATAAGGTTGTTTGGAATTACTTCGGCGGCTTTACCGAAGAATCTCCCTGGGTTACGTCCAGCATGGGCTCTGTGCCTGTTTCGTCGCCCTATGTGCGCAAGATGGTCGACATCGAGGCCGACCCGGCGGTATTCGAGGAAAAGGGCGTGCGCTCGGCCGAGGTAAAGGTTACCTATACCCTGGGCGGAAAGGAGCAGGTGCGCAACTTCCGTCTCGATCCGAAGAAGACACTCTCGGGGCAGATCGACCTGCTCATGCCGGCGCAAGCGCTGGCCTACGAATACGAAATCAACTGGATTCTCAAGACGGGTAAGACCGTCAGCTCAGGCAAGCTGCCGGGTACGAGCTCGCTCATCTTTGCCGACAATCTATAACGCTCTTGTCTATGAAAAAGCATATCAGAACTATAGCCCTTGCGCTTGCATTCACCGCCGGCATCGTGCCGGCCTTGCTGGCGCAGCAAATCATTGTTTATTTTCATGCGCCTACCGCCGCGATGACGGCAAACTTCACGGGCGCTACGGCTTCCTACATACAGCCTTCGAACTGCGGCGCGACCTCGTACGGTTTCTCGCACGTCGTGCTCGACAATCAAACCGCACCGATCTTCCGAAGTGCTTTCGCCGGCCTGAAGATCGTGCAAACCTACGACTCGCTGACCAACACCAGCTCTATTCTCCGTCGCCGGTTGATGCAGCTTCGCAATATGTCGAATGGCCTGGTCGACACCGTCGAGGTCAATCTGTATGACGACCATGCCGGCATCGCGGCCCCAGGTCCCTGCAAATGTCGTGACAAGATCGGTTCGCTCTACGGCGTCTGGCCGTGCGCCAGCAGCGAGCGAAACCACACAACCCGTGTGTACAAAGGCTGGGTGATGCTGGGCGAGCTGGCGGCTAATCACATCATGGGCACATCTTCTCCGGATTGGTGGGCGTGGTATAAAACCGTGGTGCACGAATTTTCTCACACCCAGTTTGCGCTCGAGTACAATGCTGCCAACCAAATCGTTCGCAACAAATGGGGTACAAATGGCCTTGCAGTGTCGTATGGTGGAGACAAAGGACATTGGGGCGATGAGCTGCAGGCCGACGAGCAGTCGGCGCTGGATGAAGGTCTTGCTACGTTCTGGGGACTTGAACGTCACACCAACGGACGCAGTAATTTGTTGAGCTGGCTCAATCGGAACGACTCGCGTTTCTTCCTGGGCAGCCATTCCTTTTTAACCGGCGTGCCTGACATGTGGGACAGACCGCACGTAATGGAGTTCACGACAACCATTCCCGAAAACCGCGAAGTGACTCCACCACACCGCAGCAGGATCACACTTGTGAACAGCTATATTCAGACCGGTGCACGCTACGAGCTGAGAAGTTACCGCTGGCTGGATGTGCCGGGCAAGTATGTATTCTACAACGAGATGATGTTCCAGGCATATGGGTGGTTCTTCTTCGACCAGGCGCTGCCTACCCGCACGGAGGCATTTGATGTCATGATGCGTGCCGCCCAGGTTATGACACCGCCCAACAACCGGCTGCGCTATCCCGGCGTCTTTGCTACGGCCCTGGCCAACGAGTTGGAAGCGTATGCCCGCACGGCCGCCGGCAGAGCTGCCGAGACGAACCACCGCCTGGTGTCCAGCATGTTTGCGTATGCGCTGTACGACATCGTAACTCACTTCGATATAAGCGATGCCGAACTCAGGACCAGGTTTAGCAGCTCGGTGGTAACGGCGGCGCCGCCACAAGCCGTTACGCAGTACTTTACGCACCGGGCCGCCGTCAAGGCACTGGCATGTCCACACCTGGGCGGACCTAACTGTGTGGGTACCGGCGCGATTGATTTTGCCCGCGCGGTGACCGAGGTCAGAAACTACTTTACGGACTCCAGCCGCATACTCCGCTAACCGCTGTGATATTTCCCTCGCACGCATAAAACGATATTCCGATGAAAACAAAAATCATATACTTTCTGCTCTTCGCAGCGGGGTGGCTTACCGGCCACACCGCCCTGGGGCAGCCGATCTTTATCGATCAGCCTATCCAGGCGGGTGAGCTGCTGGTGTTTCCACACATCACAGACTCGACCAAATATTATTACCTGCCGAACAAGCTCCGGCTGGGCGAGACGCTCTCCGGTCTGCCGCAGTTCTCGTTCCTGCGCTATGTGCAAAACGTCAAGACCAAGCCCGGCACCGACCAGGTGATCGAGGGCGACGGCGGCGGCGTTGTACACGCGCTGGTCGAGCTCAGCGTGCCGGAGTCCGAGATCTCGCGGGCACAAAGTGTGCTGCGTAGCAAGACTAAAAACAAAGATGCTGTAATCGTTGGTCCAATTGTCTATAAAGGTGGCACCTTCGCGTTGATCTCCTCTTTCGCAGAAGAAGGATCGGATTTCACCAAGAAGGTTGTCGGTGTCGGGCGGGCTCCTGTATTTGTGGGCAACAAGGCAGCCTGCTCGATCCGACTCACGAAGCTGGGGGCCAAGATCCTGTGGGAGTCGTGCAAGACCCCCACACCCGACCTGAGCTTCTCCTTTGTCATGGACTTTGCCGGCTACCGCTCGCCCATGCAGGCGCGTGTGGAAGTAGACTGGGACAAAGTATACAAACATGAGGAGTTCAGTGCCGGTGTGAACATCGGTGGCAACCCCTATATCGCGCTGGGCGTCGATATCAAAGCGGCCTTCGACGAGCTGCGCGAAGACGGTACGATCAAGGTTATCAACATGGGCGCCGACGACAAGATGGAAGCGATGTTGGACGCAGCCTACAAAAAGATCCTCGACATGATGTTTGCGCCGTTCTCCATGCCACCCGGCGGTGAAGAATCCACGGTCGAGCAGATTGCGAGCGGCATCAATACCATCGCGAAGGGGATTCAGCAAAGCGCCACGGTGGTCAGTCTCAATTTTGCGTACGAGATGAAGCAGCAAAAGAAGTCAGGCCACTATGTCATCGACCTGAGCAAGGCTACGATGGAGACCATCAACTTTCGTTTTGACGAAAACTTGGGCAGCGATGTGGCCCAATGCAAGGATTGTTTCCGCTCGGTGAACCTGGATGATCCGTTCTACAAACAGCGCGAGCTGCTCGTGTCGGTCGACGGTTTGAACTCCGACCAGTTCAGCAAGTATATCAATTTTGTAACGGTCAGCATGAAGAAGACGCACGGCAACGGTGCCGTGACGTACGACGAGCTGCGTATTGCCGAGAAAGAATTTAAAGAAGCGCTGGGCAATCCGTTCCGCCTGCTCTACGGCTGGAAAGACCAATCGGATAACGATCGCGATAAATGGCTGGTATACGAATTTCAAACCAAGTGGAGCTTCTTCGGCGATCATACCGTGCAACAGGACTGGATGAAGTCCGATCAATTGGGTCTGAACCTGGCGCCGCCGTTCCACCCGGTGTCGGTGAGCATCGAAGCCGACCCCAAGCTGCTGCAGGAAGCGAAGATCCGCCTGGCCACCGTCAAGTTCTATTATGATTACGGTGCCGGTATGAAAGAAGAACAGGTAACGATCAAGGGCACCGAGCAAGTGCCTGCCGCGCTGGCCGAGTTTATGCTCAAACGCGGTAGCTATGATTATGAATACGAGATCGTTTGGCGATTGATGGGCAGCAAGACGTTGTCCTCCGGTCGCAAGAAGTCTTCGGATGCCCTGATCTATGTCGATGAAATCCCCGCCGATGCAAAAGTGTTGTAGATCCTTTGTGCGTGTACTTGGGTTGTTCCTGGTGTTTATCACGATGGCCATGCACGCAGCCGTGGCCCAGGAGCAGGAGCTAAAGCCCGTGGACGATACGTCCACGGCGCTTGGCTCTCTGTTCGGTGGCAACGCATCCGGTATCACGGCGGTGAAAGTGGTGGCGAACACCGAGCAGAGTATCACCCTGCAGGTGAGCGTAAAGGGCATCGAGGGCGATGCTACGTCGCTCAGCGGAGCCGTGCTCAACAAGCTCAAGAAGCCCCTGGCGGACTTTGTCTGCGAACCCCGCAAGCTACCCGCCGGTGACGGCACGGCCGAGCTGAAGTTTCAATTCAAGCAAGGTAACGCTGCCTATAAAAGCGGCTTGCTGGAGACGCACTTTGTTTCGCTGACGCTGGCGAAGAAAGAAGGGATCCTCGGTAGCCTCGACCTGGGTGACGACGTGTTGGGCGACAACACGGTCTATGCCTTTCAAAAGAAATGGCGTGTGAGCGGGAGTGCCTCCATGGTCATCCCGGTGGTATTGATGCCCTTTAAATCGGCGGCCACCCTTAAACCGTAAATGTTATGAAACGACATACCACGATCAGCCTGCGCTGTCTGCTCGGCGTGCTGCTGCTTACGGCCACGCTACCGGCTGCGGCGCAGATAAAGGCGGAGCGCTCGGCCACCAAGAAGGTAACGATCACACCCAAGCGGGGTTATAAGGAAGCTCACCCGCCGGTCAAGTCGCTGCCTGACCCACCGAAACCGCCTTCCCAGCAACCCTCGGGTCCGCTGAATCCCAACCTACCGCAGTTGCCGCAGGACAATCTCAAAGAGCCTTCGAAAGAACGCCGTGGCCCGGCCAATATTCCGTTCTTCCTCACGAGCCAGATCGATGCCGACCGGGAGTTTAACGCGCCCGATGTGCTGCACGTGTTCAACACGGTATACCGCGATGCCAACCTGCAGGCGGGGTATTATTACTTCCTGCCCGCATCGTACAACCTCAGCTGGACGGCCGGCACCGGCAAGTATGACTTCAACGCCACGTACAGCGCGGCCAATGCCAACGGCCGGGGTGAGACCACGGTCACGGCTATACTCAAGCCCAGGACCAGCAGCCACGAGCTGAAGTTTGTGCGAGAGCTTGTGCAGGGCAACATCAAAGGTAAGCCCGAGGCGCCGCACGGTGTTACCGATCTCATCGCCATGCCGATGGCGCAGGCACCGGAGATCGCATTCTCCAACCTGGGCCAGTTCGACGTAGAATCGAAGGACATTTCCATCCGCGCGCCGTCAGACCTGATGGATCCTATCTATATCTCGTTCACCACGAGCCGGATCGACGACCTGATGGGCATGTTCTTCAATAACATCGGGTTGTATGGCGACGTGATCATTTACCCGGCAGGCGAGGGGATGCCCGCGTCTATCCGCATACCGTTCAATCTCAAGATCGACGACCCGGGCACCTTCGGACGGTTTGAGCTCCAGGCGGAGAACTGGCGTACCGGCTGGCAAAATAAAACCGATTTCCCGGTGGTGCTCACGCACTTCAATGTGCTCAGAAAAGAACCTTCGGGTAATTTCAAGATCTATACCTGGCAGACGGGCGACCCGGAGGTGCCCGAGCAAGCCCGGGTGCGGTTCGATGCCTCGCGCGTGCCTACGTGGATCGACCAGGATGCCGGCGTGGTCAAGATGTGGATGGACTATACGGTCAAGCCTTGCGTGGCGTGTAACGGTACGGTAAAGGAAAAGATCATCAAAGGCACCAGCAGCAGCCGGGTACGCAACATCGAGCTGACGGTGCTGACCCCGCTGGAGTTTACCGCCGCCCAATTGCTCAAGGTCCGCATCCGTTCGTTCCAGGCAGATCCCAACGGTCTGTCGAAAGCGGACCTGCCCACGCTGACGATCACCAAAGACAACACCACGCTGTCGGGCGGCCAGATCTTTGTGCCTGACGGCGCCTCGCCTGACTTTGAATACATGCTGCAGGTGTTCATGCCCGACGGCACGCGTTACGAGTCCGACCAATGGAAGAAAGCCAGCGACCTGGATATCGTGATCGGTACCAGCCAGGTAAAAGAAATGATCAGTCACTTTAAGTAAACAACCTTCCTAACGGATACTCTGATGAACCGCATATATAGAACCTTCCTGCCGGGCTTGTTGATCCTGGCGGCTACGGCCGCCACGGGTCAGCAAATAAACCGGATCAAGACGATGCGCACGACGACGCCTGTCAAAACTGCTCCGGCGGTAACCGCCGACACCTCGCGGAGGAAACCCATCCGCATCATCCGCGCCGTGCCGGCGACAAAGACGGCCGTGAAAGACAACCGAAAGCAATGGGTCACCAATACAAAATTGCAGCCCAGTCAAATGTTTATCTTACCCTATAAACCGTTAACGCCACAACCGGGCGCAGCCACGCCCACCAACACGGATGTACAAGGGCCCAACCTGACGCTGGGTAAAGACGTGTCGATATTGCTGGGCGGCAATGGTTTTGAATATTTCCTCGACAAGCTCAACATCTTTCGCGAGGTATATGAGGACAAGAACCCTCATGCGGGCTTTTTCTATTACCTGCCCAGGAGCTATAATATGAAATGGGACCGCAGCTCGGGCCAGTATTCGTTTTATGTATACTACCTGTCGGCGGATACCGAAGGCCGGGGTGAGGTTATCGTTACGGCCGAGCTTACGCCGGGTGTGAGCCAGGAGGACATTGCCCTGGCGGAAACGCTGCTGAGCAAAAAGATGAAGAAAGACATCCGGCTGCGCCCGCTGCCGCTGCGGGATACCCCCAAGGTGTCGTTTGGCAGCGCGCTGACCAATTTTGACGTAAAGCCCGAGAGTGTGAGCACCAACGTTCCCACCGACTTTCTCGAACCGATCATCGTGTCGTGGAAGATGGAGCGCCGTGTGGACGACCTGGTGGGCGCGATGATGAACAACATCGGTCTGTCGGGCAATGTCGACTTCCTGCCCCACGCCGAGGGCGACCAGGCTATATCGGTGCCGGTGCGTCTCAAGATCAATGATGACAAAACGTTTGGCAAAATGGAATATACCCAGGCCGACGGTTTGCTCAACGGGTTCCTCAACCCGATCGATTACCCGGTTGTGTTGCGCGACCTGGTGGTGATGCGGACCAAGGCTTCCAAGGAACTGACCATCGAGCGGATACCGCTGGCCTCATACGAGGTAGAGCCTCAGGATACGTTCTCGGGCTTTACTGCCGAAGAGAAAGACCGGGTGCTGAGCGGCAACATCATCACCAAGCTTTGGGCAGAATACAGCATCATGCCGTGTACAACGTGCAATGAACAGGTCACACAGAAGATACTCGGGGGGACTTCTACCAGCCGCGTAAAGGGTCTTGAAGTGCAGGTATTAACGCCCCTCGGGTACTCTGGTGCCAACAGCCTTAAGCTGATGATCCGGTCGAAACAAGGTGATCCGAAGGGTACATCGGATGTATTACTTCCCATTTTGACGGTAACGAAAGACAACCAGACGCTCGCGGGCGGTGAATTGTTTGTTGCCGAAGGAGACGACCTGTCGTATCAATACCAACTGGCCCTCATCCAGCCTGACGGCGAGACGCTGATGAGCGAATGGGTGGAAGCCTCCGATCCTTTCATCATTGTAGGAGAGGATATGATCCGCAAACATTTCGAGGTAGCATCTCCGGCCGGTGAGCCGGTACAACCCGTGGTGTCCGATGGCCAATAACATGCGAATTGTATGTACAGCGATCCTGGGGTGCTGGCTCACGGCCGCGGCATGGGCGCAACCCGTTGCCGGTACGAAGCGTACCATCGGCGATCTGGAAATATACCAGGACTTTAAAAACCGGAACCTGTTCTATTATGCGCCGGGCAACCTCTCACTGGCAAACGAGCAGCATGGCAAGCCCCGGTTTCAACTGCTGGAGATGCGCTATACCGGAACGGCTGCCACGGGCAACCAGGGCGAGGCACGTTTTGCCAACGTCGTGCAGTTTACCGTACTGATGGAAGAGGCGCCACGGGAGGCACTGCAACAAGCCCGCCAGCAGCTCGGCGGCACCCGCATCGATCTGCGACCGTTGCCGATACGCGATGTAGAAGCGTTTGTCGTCGCCCCGGTGGGTGGGCAGCAGGAAAAGGGCGGTTATCGTCGCATCGGTAAAGACGGCAGCTTTCAGGCGGAAGGTGACAAAGGCTCTTCCGGTCGCAGCGGCTACTGGACCGAGCGTACGTTTACGCTCAAGCTGGAGAATCACGAGGCGCAGTTGTTGTGGGACCAGGTGCAGCAGGATCAGCTGGCGTTGAGCCTGGGGTATGCATTCTATGCAGACCTCTTACCGGCCAGGACCGGCGATGTTGACGTCAAACACAATGGCCGGGTATCGGAAGCGTTTGAGGAAACCGTCACACCTTTGCTGACAACGGATACGGTACCTACGTCGTCGGTCGTCCGTGCCGATGCCTTTGCCATCCGCATCAACACCAAACAATGGCCCGATGTGTTAAAGAAGATCGATCTGAACGAAGGTGTGCCGCCGGCCTATGCGGCCCTGGAAGTTCGTTGCTTTGACTTCACGGATGATCTGCGCCCCGACCTGGCCATCAAGGCCATCGACATTGTCGCCACGGGCGTAGGTGGGCAGCAGGTCACCTTGCCGGCGCAAAAGTTCCTCAGCAGCGAGCCTGACCTGTGGGCACGCCAGATCCGTTTTCCCTATGCGGTCAAGCTGACGGCACCCTATAAATATCGTATCGTGGAATATACCCGCGAAGGTACCCGGCAGGTTTCCGAATGGGTGACGGCGCCGTCGTGGAATACACACCTCGACATTACCACGCCGGCGGCTACCAATGCGTTTGCCCGCCGAGAAGTTGACCTGGAAGTACCGCTCGAAGAATTTGAAACACTGGGCATCCGCCGTGCGGACGTTATCGTGCGGTATACATTCCGCCAGAAGCCGACGGCTACACTTGTTACTTTTCAGGCGGGCGACGAGCTGCCGTTAAAGCAAGCTACGTTTAAGTGTGACCGTGGTCAGCCGGTGGCCTGCGCTATACGGTGGACTTTTTCCGACGGAAAGACTTTAACGGGGAATAATCCCGTTGTGGGTGAAGACGATTACCTGTATTTTGATATACCCAAGGAATAGTCCGTGGGAAACATAAAAACCCTAACCAACATGTCCCGGAAAGACCCCTCTCTTTTTCCTGTCATCAGGACAGGAACCGTTATGATACTGCTGGTGCTATTATCTCTATGGAGCAAGCCTGCCTTTGCGCAATGTGATAACAGCATCACCACCACGCCTGCCATGCCACCGGCGGGAGAGATCTGTAATTCGTATTCGCTGACCCTCACGGTGAGCGGTCCCGGTGTACAAAACACCGACTCTTTCGACTGGATCATACGCGTGGCGGAGTATCCCATGGGTACACTTGCGAATATCGGCCTGACCGGTACCCCGTTGGGGACGAGCTATAAAATTACCGGAGAGCCCACTGTCGCGGGTACTTTCACATTACAGGTGGAAGCCCGCTGCACATCGGGAAGCTGTTTTGATTGCGGTGCGGGGAGCAATTGTACGGGGTGTCGCGATCATATCTCGGAAGAGTTCTCTCTACAGATCGCCAATGGCTCCGTTCGCGAACCGGTAGACGTAGTACTGGTGCTGGATATGTCGGGGAGTATGTCTCAAACGGTGCCCGGAAGCAGTAGCCTGAGCAAGTGGGCGGTACTGAAAGAATCGGTGCAAGCCTTTCTGGAGGCTTACCGCGCCTGGGGCGAGTGTGGCGACCGGATCGGTGTTACGTACTTCGACGACGCCCGTCACGATTTTAAGACGCCGCGCGGTATGTACGTGTTCAACCATGACACGGCGCCGATGCCACTGACGGGCACCGGGTCGGTGCAGGCCGATATGGATGCGAAAGGACCGGCGGGTCTGACGTGTCTCGGTGGGGGTATATTGGAAGGTTATAGTTTCCTGGACCCCATGCATCCCAAGCGCAACATGATCGTCTTTACCGATGGCATGCAGAACACCGACCCGATGGTGAGCGAAGCGCCGGGCACGAACATGGTGATCAACGACTCTGGTATGCGTCCCGACGGCACCGGGTTTCCCGCTACGCTGCCGTTAGACCTGAAAGCGCCTGCCGTTAAGTTCCGCACGTATACGGTGGGCATCGGCGACAATGCCCTGAACGGCTTGCTCGACAACATTGCGCATGCACCGACGGATAACGCCTTCGACGGCGAGTCCTTTCCCATCAATACCACGACGAACCTGCCGGCGAGCCTCGATATGTCGTTCAGTCAAACCTTTGTCGAAAACCTGGCGCAGTTCAGTCCGCAGCTGCTCGACATCCGCCGCATCCAGCTCGTACAAGAGGCTTCGACGATCTTTGTGGCAAACCCTACGGCCGATAAGCTCATGCTTCGCATCGTGGCCGATCCAGCGATCCTGGCAAAGGCGCGCATACAGATTGAAAAGGATGGCAAAGACTTCTCTTCCCTGGTACGGGCCAACGGCACGATGTATCGCACGTTTATCATGGACACAATCCGCATCCGACGTTATCAGGCAACGTTGCCCGGAAAGTGGACGGTGCGGATTACCGGCCCGGCGGGACTTTACCAGGTAACGGGCATTGTCAACGACGAGTCCATCGACGTGAGCGCTTCGCTTGGACAAAAGTCGTATGTGCCGGGTGACGCTGTATCGCTGGAGGCTTTATTGCAATACAAGGGGCAGCCTCTTAACGGCGCGCATGCACGCGTGTGGGTGGCGCGTCCGGGACAGGACGTAAACGATCTTTTCGCCCAGGCGGGCGCGGTAGAACCACGCGACTTCCCGATCGAAAAAGGTAATGATCCCGGCCAAACCAAGTATGAAGCCCTGCTCGCTTTTGATAAAGTTTTCACGGCGGCATTACAACCGACGATCGACTCCGTATCCCTCACGGGGGCCGGTGGCAAATATACCGGCAGCTACAGTAATACGCAGGCGTCGGGCATCTATACATTCATCTTCCGTCTGCAGGGCAACGATCCGCAGGCGGGCGAATATGAACGCTTTGTGCTGCGCACGGCGGTGATCGACTTTGGCGAAGCAGATCGGAGCAAAACCCTCGTGCGTACCGTCCGGGTCGATGCGCAGACGGTGTTACAGATCACTCCTAAAAATAAGTTCGGCAGCCTGCTGGGCCCCAACCGCCTGAGCCAGTTGCATATACTCCTGGAAGGCAAGGCGATTGCCCTGACCGACAAGCTCGACGGCAGCTATGAGGCGGTCGTGCCGGAAGAGGTCATCTCCGAAGATGACCCGAAAGTAACCATCACGATCAAAGGGCAATCGTATTACGACGGTCCTTATTCCGACCTGGAAAACGGTGGTCATAAGCTCCCGAAATGGTTATGGTATCTCCTGGGGCTTTTATTCCTGATTCTCCTGATCTGGCTGATTCGCCGCAAACGGCGGTAAGCCTTAGACGTGGCTTGAGCCTGGCGCCGGCAAGCGGAGCTTACGTTCACGATAACGCCGGGCAAAAGCCGGGGATACGGCAGTGTTGTCGCACTGTTACGGCAGCGTTGCGGCACAGATAAAGCAGCTCTATAGACGCTGCCTTATCTGTGCGACAACGCTGATCAAGATGTAGTGGAAGATTGCTGTCACTACGCCTAATCCCAGGAGGGTCAGCTTCACGCTCGGGCTGGTTGTGTAGGTCAGTTTCCCAACCATTGAGGCTCGAAAATAATTTGTGTGAAGGTCCAGGAGTCGGAGACTCCTTCCATAGAGGCACGAGCAATGAGTCCCTGCGGTCGGAAGACTCGCGCCAGGTGGTAATGTGTAGGGGCTGCGCCCCTACTATTCCTTCGCTCCACGGTACTATTGGCCAGCGTAGCACTCTTTACGGTTCCAACTTTTTTTTACTGTTTCGGTAACCACTTTCGTTCCGGCGTGACAAAGGGGTGAGTTCATTAAAAACCCAAGACCCATGAACACACTCACTTGTTTTATTAACACTTTCCGGAGGCTGCTGCTGCTCCGGAACTCTTTGCTCTGGACCGGATTGTTCCTTGTATCCGGTTGCGACCTGGCGGTCATTGAACCGTCTGACGGTAAACTACGAAGCGATTTTACGTTTCAGGTACAAGACCCGCTGTGTAATGCCAACTGCTCGGTCAGCTTCACCAATGCTTCTAAAAATGCTACTTCCTACGAATGGGATTTCGGCGACGAGAGCGCGGTGTCCACACTGCCCAACCCGGTGCACGTTTATGCTACCTCCGGGGCATTTCCGGTAACGTTGCGTGCCTTTAACGATAGTATCCAGCACGATACGACGCTTACGGTATATATCAATCAAACACCCAATAGCAGTGGGTTTAAAGCCTTCAAGCACACGGTAGGCGAAGGTATGGTTCAGGCCGAGTCGCCGCAGCTTACCATGATGGACAATGCGCTGACGAACAACAAACCCGATAAGATCATTGTTGTGACACCGGTGCTGGGCAAGCGCAACAGCGCGGCGCTCGGGGTATATTATTGGGGCGGCAAGTGGGGGATCTTTAACCAGAACCTGGGCAGCCTGCAGGAAGGTGAGAAGTTCAATGTCGTGACGGCGGATGCCGGATCGGAGCACGCCTTCGTTCATACCATAACACCTGCCAATAAACGATTGATCCATGTTTCGACGATGGACCACCCGCTGCTGAACAACCATCCCAACGCCCGCGTGTTTGTTACACCCGTCTGGGAAAAATCCAGCGACTATATCACCTGGCCCGTGGGCGTGGTGTATGTCAACAACCGGTGGGAGATCATGCACTTGCACCAGGCCGAATTGCCGGCTGACCTCAAGATCAATGTCATCATCAGTGAAGACTCGAACTCTTTTACGCATATCTGCGCGTTTGAATCCATTGTCGGCGACTACAGCAAGTTCGACAACGTACTGACGAACAACAAGCCCGCGGCGTTGGTCATCACCACCTTTAACCAGGGGGCGGAGATCACCTGGCCGGTTCCCAATGATCAGCCTACCGGGCTCTGGTATGGTCCGAACGCGAACTGGAGTATCTATAACCAGAATGGTGATGCGATGCTACAAGATCGCAAATACAACGTGCTTGTCGTTCAATGATCTGACTTCTTCATCGGTATGAAATACACCAAATGCTATTGCATGCTGGCGCTGGCCGTCATGCTCGCGGCCTCCGTGGCCACCCATGCCCAGGACGGATCAGACGGCAAAAAGAAAACGGGCCTGTTCGGGAGGAAGAAAAAGAAAGAGCAGGGCACCGACGGCGGAGTTAACGAAGTCTCTACCGGCAAGAGCCAGTCTATGACGATCAACATCGGCGGAAAGAAGAAGGACTATATCCTGATCGACTGGAGTAATGCCGCGGGGGAGAATATTCCCCTCAAAGACGGTCAGCTGGAGGTGCAGGCGAAGATCTTTTCCACTACGGCGCTCAAGCCGGGCAATGTGGTGCTGTATCACAATCGTCAGCGTTCTGGCGCGCGCATGGATGTAAGCGGTTTGTACGGCCAGCAGCAGGAGTTCAATTATACCAACCGGGTGGCGCTGAACGAAGGTGCTAACGAAATCGTGCTGGAGGTGACAACCGAAAAGCAGAGCAAAAAAAGCGAACCGCTCGTTGTCTTCCGGAAGGGGCGGACAATCACCATTCAATCCCTGGGTGCTACGCGGGACACACCGCGGGGTGTTGCCAGTGTATACTGGTGG
The DNA here is from genome assembly GCF_018598185.1 of Dawidia soli. Lineage (GTDB taxonomy): Bacteria > Bacteroidota > Bacteroidia > Cytophagales > Cyclobacteriaceae > Ohtaekwangia > Ohtaekwangia soli. Next base: position 25,137 of record NZ_JAHESC010000018.1, on the reverse strand, counting down.
ACGGCCTACGACCCGGTGCTGCTGAACGGCCAGCCCTATACTACCAAGGAGAAAGCTTTGCCCCTGAAGTTCCGGATCCTGACGCCGAACAACATCTCCCTGGGCCAGGTGCGCGTCGTGCACAATGGCAAGGCGCTGCCGGCAGGAAGCGAGTCCAGGCTGGAAAAGGACTCGCAGGGCAACTTCATCTTTACCGGCCAGGTCGAGCTGGCCGAGCAGGCAGGCACCAACGAAGTATACCTGGAAGTCGAGACAAATCCCGTGGCCCGTTCGGAGCGGCTGCAGGTGGCTTATAGTCCGTTCCGGCCTAACCTGCATATCCTTTGCGTCGGCACCGAGACCAACCTGGCCTATACGCGCAAGGATGCCCGGGACTTTGCCGGTGTGTTTAAGAACCAGGGTGCACCGGGCGGGAATCGCCTGTTCAGCAAAATCCTGGTCGATACGCTGGTGGGCGATCATGCCTCGGCGCAGGAGATCCGCGGCACGCTGGAGGAGTTTAAGGTCCGGTACTATACGGGCAGCATCGGCCCCGACGATATTATCCTGGCGTTTATCTCCTCACACGGTTTTATACTCGACGGCGACTTCCGCATCCAGGGTGACGACTATGCGCCCACGCGGCAGCGCAGCACGTCGGTATCCTTTCGCCAGGAGATTGTCGGGATCCTCGAAGAGGTGCCTTGCAAGAAGATCATCTTCGTCGACGCTTGTCACAGCGGCGGCGCCCGGGCCAACCCGGCGGATATAAACTTCGAGATCAGCAAGCTCAACGCCGCCAAGAAAGGACTGACGGTATTTGCGTCCAGCCGCGGCGAAGAACAGTCCTACGAAGATCCGCAATGGAAGAATGGCGCTTTTACCAGGGCGATCATACAAGGCCTGACACTCGGCCGGGCGGATGCCGATAAGAATCACATTGTCACGCTGCACGAGCTGCACACCTTTGTGAGCAAGGAGGTGGCAACGGTCGTCAGGAAAGTAAAGAACCGCGCACAGAACCCGGTGCTGGTAAAAGACGACCTGGGCGACGTGGCGCTTTATGTAACGGATTAGTACTTGAAGAAACACAGGATAATAACAACCCTCTACACCATGAAACTCTTTATAACACTTCTCGCCGTAGTCTCCCTGGCCTGGCCGGCCTCCGGGCAGTCTGTGTCCAATGTAAAATGGGAGCTGGAAAATGACGAGCGCATCGTCATTACATACGACCTTGCCAAGCAAGGCAACGCCATTTACTTCGACGTCGCCCTGAAAGTCATTATCGACAACAAGGCCATCGTGCCGAAGTCCGTCTCGGGCGACGTAGGCAACTACGTGCGCATGGGTACCGGCAAAAAGATCGTTTGGAATATATTCGACGACATTGCCGAGCTCAACGGCGAGCTGTCGGTGGAAGTATCGGCCACCAGCCCGGTACCGACCAACACGGCCACCACAACTTCTACTACCAAGAAACCGGAAGAGACAGTAAAGGCTCCTGACCTGTTGAAAGATCTGCCTTCGGGCGCGACCGGCAAAGGAATACCGTTCTGGGTCGGCCTGGGTGGCATCGGCGCCACCGGCGCGGGGCTTATCACCAGCGGTATGAAGAGCAGCTCGGACGCCAAGGACCTGTACAATGTCTATAAGGCGAACACGGTCGAAACGGCGGCGGTATATGAAGAAATGGGATCCACCCGTAACGACGTATACGATGAGGCCAACAAAAAGCACAAGACCGGCACGTTCCTGAAAGTGGCCGGCGGCGCCGTGCTGCTCACCGCCGGGATCATTATGGTGAACCGGCTGATCCAGCTCAAGAAACTGGAGCAACGCACTGTGTCGTTCGCGCCTTACCTGAACATCGATCGTCAATCCACACCGGGTAAAGTATATACCGCGGGAGGGCTGACGCTCAGCTGCCGTTTGTCGAAGTGATCCTGTCTCAAATCTTAACATTGAATAGTATGAAATATCTCATTATAACGATACTCTTGTTCGTGGCCACGCTGTCCACGCGCGCGCAGTCCAGTACGGTCGTGGCGCTGAAGAGCCTGCAGAACACACCATTCTTCACCGAGTTCCGTGAGCTGCAGGAGCGGTCGCAATCTGCCGTCCGTAATTTTAAAGTCATCCAGGACCGTTACTCCAAAGAAGAGGTCGAGAACGTGGTGTATGCCTACAACTCGTCGGCCGAGTACTTCAATGCTGCTTTACGCAACATCAAGGCCGACCTGCTTCACAAGGAGAAACGCAAATACCTCATCCGGTATCCGGACGCTTATTCCAAACAGGTGGAAGCCGACCTGTACCGCGCCAAAGAGTATTACGCCAACACCTTTCAAAAGGAGGTGACCACGCTGACCAACGGTCAGATCACGGGCAATGCCCTCATCGTCATGCTGCCGCAGATCCTGAAGTATGCCAAGCTGGCCGTAGAAGTGATCAAGCAGGTGGACAGCGAGATCAAAAAGATGAACGACAACATTCTCGAGCAATACCTGGTAACGCCCTATCGCTTTAAAAACTGGGATGAGATCTAGTATCGTACTCATGCTGATCGCCTGGCTGGCCGGCTACAACGGCCTGGCGCAGGGCCTTGTGCTGGACGACGCTGCCTATGCACGCGCACCGCGGCGCGTCTATGACAGCCTGGGCGCCAAGGAGGGCAACGCGTTGCGCAACAAGTTCAAGGTCGACCTCAAGCCGTATTGCCCCACGGTGCGCGACCAGGGCAAGATCAGCTCGTGTGTCGGCTGGTCGGTAGGGTATGCGGCCATGACGATCGAGAAGGCCATCGCCCATCGCTGGTCCGGCAAACGCAGCCAGATCGATGCCGAGGCGTACTCCGCCATGTTCCTGTACAACCAGATCAAGCTCGGTGCCTGTGACTACGGTGCCGAGCTGCACCAGGCGCTGACGTTCGTACAACAAAAGGGCAACGTGTTATACCGCGACTTCGTCGTCAGCAACGCCTGCGACTCGATCCCCGCGATAGCCCTTCGCAACAAAGCCTCGCTGAACCGCATTCAGCGCTTTGCCGCGCTGTTCACGCCCGATGCCGCCGCCGAGACCAAGATCGATCGTGTCAAGCTGGCGCTGGCGGGTAACAAGCCCGTGGTGGTGGGCATGGTCGTGCTGGAGAACTTCCTTACCCTGAAGTCAAGCGACCCGGTGTGGTACCCGGGTATCGGCAAGACCAATGTCTTTGGCGGCCACGCCATGGTGGTGATCGGTTACGATGACAGCCGTAAGGCGTTTGAAGTCATGAACAGCTGGGGTACCGGGTGGGCGAATGGCGGCTTTGCGTGGATCCGCTACGACGACTTTGCTTCGTATTGCAAATACGCTTACCAGTTTGTTCTCGCGCACGGCGACCAGCATTACCTCGAAGGCAACCTGCAGGTATTGCGACCGGTGCTGAAGATCATCGGTGAAGAGGATGTCTCGGCCACCTTCGCACCGGTAGCGTTTACCTATGCCAACGACCGCTTTCGTGTCCGGCATGGCGGCAGCCTGCCGCTGGAGTTTCAACTCGTTGCCGAGGGTTTGCTGCCGGATAGCTATGTGTATGTGGTCAGCCTCGATCGGGACTTACAACCTGCGGTACACTGGCCGCGTGACGAACGATTGAACCGGCAGTTCGCAGAGGAGTATAACAGCGCGGTGATTACGACGGTGCAGCCGCGGATCGTGTTGCCGGGGAAGTATAATGTGTTTTCGTTGTCTGAACCCGGTACGGAATATTTATGGGTGTTACATGCGCACCAGGCGATCAAGGACCTGCCGGCGCGGCTCGAGCAGTTTGCGTCTTTGCGGGGGGATGTCAATGCGCGTGTTCAGAAGGTGTTCGGGGGGCAACTTGTTCGGGGGTGTGAGGCGGCTTATGCGGGGGATCGGATCCATTATTTTGCGCCGAGTCAGGGGAAGGGGGTGGTGTCGGTTTTGTTGGAGTTTGATGTGAAGAAGTAGATGTATAAGCGCTTAGTTAACGCGCATCTGCCCAGAGGCAAAAAAGCCCCGACAATGTCGGGGCTTTTTTGTGTTGGTTGCTATTTTACATTCACCCGTATCCCCGCCGAGTGACTCGAGAACTCCGGTGCATACATGCACTGGATTGTGGTGATGCCGTTGGAGAAGTCACCTTGTTGAGATACGCGTAGGTCGTATTCAAATACATAGGTTCCTTTGGGGAGGTATCCCATGAAGAAATTTGTGGCCAGGTCGCGTGGGCTTTCGTAGTAGTAGAGGCCGTCCTGATGGCGACTTGTTGACAATGTAGACACCGGTTCAAAGCCGGCTGCGCGCATGTCCTTCAGGTGGACGTACTCCATCGTCCGGTCGGTGCGAAGCTCGATGCGGACTTTTACGAGGTCGCCTACTTGCAGCGGTGTCTGTTCGGTGATCGGTGTCAGTACCGGACCCCGGTCTGTGCGTACTTCCTTGAACAGCTCTTTTTTCAGCTTCAGCGGTGTTTCGGCGGGGGTGATCTTGTCGAGCTGCTCGAAGTACTGCCAGTAGGCTGCGCCCCAGGCTACACCCTCGTCACGTTTTGATACGTGGATGTTTCCGAACTTGCTGCTGATCTCGTTTGCTTGCCAGGCTGTCTTGAAATAGCCGGTACCGGCTTCGACAGAGGCGTCGGGACGTTTCGCGGGATCGACTACCTGGTCGCCGACCCTGATATCTACCAGCGTGGTGCTGGCCAGTTGGCTTACGCCGCGGCGCAGCAGCGCGTAACATGCTTCGGTGGTGGCTTTGGTCGTTTTCCAGTCTTGTGTTTGCTTCTGCTTCAGCAGCCATACTTTCATGTCTTCTACTGCTTTGGCGTCGGCGGCTACCTCGTCGTATACCTCGATCATCAGGGCCTGGGTTTCGATCGGCGCCTGGTACCAGTAGTAGCCGTGCTCGGCTTTCCAATACATGCCCATCTCTTCGTTGTGCAGCGCGCGTTCATTGAACGATTTGATCATGGCGGCGGTGGTTACTTTGTCGCCCGTGCGGTGCAGCGTCAGGCAGAGCATGCCTTCCAGGTACAGGTTGTACTCCAACCAGTACTTTTTGGCTTGCCCCACATAGTAATTATACGCTTCCTGGGTTTGCGCCGGCAAGGCGATGTCTTTGAAATACGTGCGTGCATACAGGTATTGGATCTGGCCGTAGCCCAGGTTGTTGTCTTCCAGAGTGGTCAGCTTGCGGCGTACGCGGTCTTTCAGGTCTTCGTATTGCTTCTGCAACTGATTGTCCATATACCGCAGCGCGCTTTGTACCATCGACCAGGTACGGTCTTCGTCGCGTACCGAGCGTACGCCCATCACGTCGAGGTGGCCCATGCCGGTAACGATGTGTTGCGTCATATACAGGTCTTCCGGACAGCCGGGGAACCAGCTAAAGCCACCGCCCGAGGTCTGTGCTTTCACGATCTTGTCGATCGCGCGCTCCTGCTCGTTGGCCATGCGGTTGAGGTCGAACAGCAAGCCGACGGCGCGTTTGCGTTGTGTCTCGTCCTGCGCTTGCAGTACCCACGGCGTTTCTTCCAACAACGCCGACTTCAGCTCCTGGTTCTTCTCCAGGTTTGACAACAGCGCGTTGGGTTGTATGTTCTTCCAGGTATCAAACACCTGTTTGATGCGGGGGCTGGAGCTCGCTATATGCGAGGCGATGCTGTTGGCATAGAAGCGGCTGAACGTTTGCTCCACACATTCATACGGATACTCCATCAGGTACGGCAGCGCCTGGATGGCATACCACGCCGGATTGGACGTAAATTCCAACGTGAACTGTTGGTGACGCAACGTCGTGGACTTGTTCGTGAGCAGCTTCTCGAAGCGGAAGTCCTTGCTTTGCTTGCCGCGGACCGGCAGCGGCAGTGTCTCTGTTACGAGCATGCGGTTCGTTACCACGGGCAGCGTCATTTCCTCGCCGTCGGCAAAGTTACCCGACCTGGCCACCACGCGGTAGGTGAGGGCCTGCAGGCCTTCGGGGATGGAGATGTTCCAGGCGAGGTTCGTGCTTTGACGGGCGGCCACGGTAAAGTCGCGTACGGCGCCGGTGGCCAGTACGCCGGTGGCAGGCTTTCCGGTCAAGGCATCGAAGAACTCCAGTTGCGCTTGCCCTTGCAGGACGTTGTCCGTCATGCTGGTCACTTTTGCCTGGAAGACCATTTTGTCGTTTTCGCGGAAGAAGCGCGGCTGGTTGGGAACGACCATCAGGTCTTTCTGCGTCACCAGCTCGTTTGTGGTCAGGCCCGACTTCAGGTCTTGTGTGTGCGCAAAGCCCAGCATCTTCCAGCGGGTTAACGCTTCGGGTATGGTAAAGCCGACGATGATCTCGCCTTCGGCGTTGGTCTGCAAGTGGGGATAAAAGAACGCCGTTTCGTTAAAGTTCGTGCGGGCCTGTACGGCGCCGAGGTCTTCGCGCGGTGCTGCAGGCGCATCGGGCTTGCCGCCTTCCTCATTTTTTTGTCCACCACCACCAACGCCAGCCGCCACGGCTTCGTCTGCCATTTCCTTCTCCGCCATCGGGGCGGCTGCCGCCGGTGCCGAGGCGTCGAGCGACATTCTCGCTTCCTCCATTACTACGGAGCTCGCCCCCCGGACGGAGAATTTCTTCATGATCCGGCGGTCATGGTAGTAGAAATTATACCCATACCAGTTGAGCGCATCGTATCGCGGGGCTTCCGGAGAATGATGCGGATAACGATTCCAATCGTGGTCGTAGATGTGCAGTGACTCCACGTCAAAGCCCTTGGCGCTGCTCCAGTTCAGCTGCGCGTAGAAAGACTCGAAGAAGCCGGCCGACCAGCCATGCGCGCGGAAAACATCCAGCGAAGCATCGTACAGCGTGGCCACCATCTCTGCCGCGACCTTGTCGGCTGTCTTGCCCTTAATACGGATCTTCCATTGTTCCTGCTGACCTGGCCGCAGCTTGTCGCGGAAGCTCTCAAATGTAATATCCAGTGCTTTGTTGGTATACGGTACGTTTACAATCTCCGATTGATGATAGAGGCGATTGTTATACACAAAGGTATAGTGGATCGCCAGGTTGCCGCGGTGCGTCTCCTGCACGGGGATCTTAAACAATCGCTGCTCGTCACCCAGAGATACCCACTCTTTGCTCAGGATCGTGCCGTCGTGCTCCACTTCGTAGAGTACGTTGATCCGCCGCGCACCGGTGCCGGCGATAAACGTGGCGGTTTCGCCGGGTTCGGCGGTAAGTTTGACCGGCTGGAACACATGTACCGCCGGTGTCGCCAGCGTTTTGGCTTGCAGCGAATACACGGTAAAGTATGTTACTTCTTTTACGGGCTGGCCGTCTTTGTCGGTGGCCGTTATTTCCAATACATACTCGCCGGTTTTCCACTTCGACAGGTCTTCGATCGTGAACGTTGTTTTCCCGGCCGTGTTAAAAGGAAGCGTTAGTATGGCCTTGTCCTTCTCCCAGGTAAACTTGTTGGCCTCGTCGGCGTACAGGTCTGTGGGGAACAGGTCGTAATACTCGTTCTGCGTGTAGAGGTGACGATCGGGTTGGTCCCACAGGCGTGCGCGGAAGGCTTTGGCGGGTGCTTTCAGGGGATAGATCGTGATCGTGCCTTGGGCTGTCTGGGGTTCTCCGGCCAGGTTGGTGGCACGGATGGTCAATTCCGGCGTCTTCGCTGCATCCTTGTCCAGGTTCGTTACGGGCACCTGCAGTACGAGGGACTTGTAGCCTACCGTTACCGTGGTGGTAGCGCTGTGCGTTTCGCCGTTGATGTCGGTCACGTCGGCATAGAGGGTATAGCTGAAGGTGGGATCGGAAGCGCGATCTACCGTCAGGTCGGGAATGGCAGTAAAGTCGACGGTAAATTTACCGGTCGCATCGGTCGCGGTTTCGCCGTGGGCGATCTCCACCTCCGGTGACTGCGGATAATATCCCCACCGGTAATACCACCAATAGGGGAAGTGCGCTACCCGCACCACGCGGTATTGTACCTTGGCGCCGTCGATCACCGCCCCGGAGTATGCTTTTGCTTTTCCTTCGGCATGGATCGTCTCATTCAACCGGAACGATGCTTTGACGGGCTCGAAGGCGGCTTCGAACTTCGGTCGTTTATATTCTTCCACCGAGAACGAGGCGGAGCCGTTGTCGTTCGCGCGGAGCGTCATCTCGCCCAGCAGACCCGAGGTAGGCGCGGTGAACGTACCGCTGAACGTGCCGTACTCGTTGGTGGTCACTTCCACCTGCCCGCGCGACTGTCCGTTGACATCCTGTAAGGTAACGGTGGCACGATGCCTGGGTACGATCTCCGACTTCGCACCATTGGTGCGGGTCACGAGGCCTTTGAAATAGATCGTCTGTCCCGGGCGATAGATCGCGCGGTCGAGAAAGAACATGGTCTGTACATATTCCGCGCGCGGCGGTTCCTTGTATTGATGCAGCGAACCGTAGTAATACGACTGTTGATCGATCGGCACAGTGCTGGTAAAGTCCTTGTGGTAGGTGAAGTTGGTGTACAGGCCGCTCAGGTTTTCGTTGCGCACGTAGGGCACCTTTACGTACCCGCGCGGATCGGTGGTATAGCTGCCGACCAGTACCGGTTCATAGGTGCTTTTGTTATAGTTGTACTTCGAGCCGTATACGTCGGCTTTCACACTCGCCAGCGCTTCGCCGGTTTGCCGGTTCAGCACGTGGAACTCGAGGGTGCCGTCGGGCAGGTTCCGGTGGATATAGCTGATCAGCGTTACACGTGTAAAGGCATAGGCCAGGGCGTTCTCACCGCCCGAAAAGTCGGCGCGGTTGCTCAGCATGACCATGTACTCGCCCTCGGGCAATGCGTCAAGCTTCACCTCCAGGCTGTGCGACTGATAGTCGCCATCGTCAGGCAGGGTAAAGCGACCGGTACGGGCGGGCGCTTTGGCCAGGAAGTACCGCAGGAACTCGAGCTCGCGGTCGTTGGTGGAGCTGCGTTCCTGGCGTTTGCGTTGCGCGCGTACTTCCTCGGATGTAACACGGATCAGGCGGTAGTGCAGGTCCTGGAAGTTGCGGTACTGCACCAGGCAACGGAATGGCTGGCCGGGGAGGTTGTTTTCCTCCAGTTTGGCGCTGACGGCATGCAGCTTGATCTGCGCCTGCAGGTTTTCGCAATACTGCGCGCCGTCGGAACCCGGGAAACGTTGCTTCACGGCTTCACAGCGCGCGTACGCAATCTTCAGGTCGTTCTTGTGGGCATCCGACACCAATGGCTTATAGCGTGTGGCGGTCTCGACGTACGTTTGCGCGATGTAATAACTCACCAACGCCGACACCGGTTGCGCCTCGAGCTTCTTTTCCAGCGTTTCCAGGGCGGCCCGGTATAACTCCAGCTTGTTGGATAGTGTGGAGTGACTGCGTACAAACTGCAGGCGTTCCAGGTCTACATCGATGAGCGGGGCGGGGTCGCGATCGTTCAGGTGAAAGCGGGTGAGGGCTTGCAGCAGTGTCAGTGCCTGGAATTTCAGCGAAGTCGTATCGCGCGTGGTGAGCGTCAGGGCCGCAAAGGCCTGGGCGTCGCCGAAGTACGCTTCCTGGTCCAGCGTGAAGGCGTAGGCCGGTCGTGCGATCGACGGCTCTTCGGCGCCAAAGAAGTCGATGGCGCGATGTGCCAGGAAATCGTACAGGGTAGGGCGGGCAGCGCGTCCCTTGGCATTGCCGGCATAGACCATCTCCTGGTACAGATCGATGGGTGTCGCCTGACTTTGGGCAGCCTCTGCCAGCGACAACGTATACTGCTCGCTTGTCTCGCGAATGATCCGCTCCAGGCCCCAGGTCTCTACGTCGCGACCTTTTTCGGCATCTGCCGTCATATCGCTGCGCTGGCGAAAGCGGTAGCGGTTGTTTTGGTAATAACGCCAATACATTTCCGCCAGCATGGAGTGCAACAGCGGCCGGGCGGGAAAAGCAGCCTGTTCGGCTTCGGTGCGAATGGATTCGAGGTTCTGCGTAGTAGCGTCTTCTTCGTGCTCGATCAGCTTTAAGCGAAAGAGAATGGCCTTTACCAATTGCGGCGCGTTGTTTTCCTTTTTTGCTTGTGCGTAGATCGTCCCGACCGTGGTGAGAGCCGACTTGGGCAGACCTTTCTGCTCAAAGTCCGCGACCTCTTTCCAGGCCTTTGCGTAATCCCATGGAGTCATCTTTTTTGTGTTTTGTGCCAGGTTTATGTGAGCGATAGCGCTCAGTATGAGTATCAGCCAGAAATTCTTCATCGCAACACGTATTTTGATTTGTCTTCACTTTGGTCAGGATGCGTCAGCACCCGGGAATCCATATGGAAGCACATCGATTTTTTTTTCACCCGGAAGATACCAGATGTTGGACGTTATCAAAATACCCGATGTTTCCCTTTCAGGCTCAATTCGTTACAACAACAATGGGCGGGGTAGGGCCGACCCGTCGAAAAGTCTTCCCATACCGTCGACCGTCAGCCGGCTACTGCCGACCGCTCCCGTAGTACCTACTGGCGATTGGCGCGACTTTCTTTACTTTTCCGATCCAAACCAAGAAAATGGTACGATTTTTCGATTGTGGGACTACTATGTTATTCAGGTACATCTGCCTCATCTTCTTACTGATAGGTGCCACCACCTACCATGCTGTAGCCCAGGAACGCCGCTTAACCGGCATTATCGCCGATAGCACCGACAACACCGCGCTGATCGGCGTGAGTGTCGTGTTGCAACAAGCCAACGATTCGACCCGACGCAGGGGCGTCGTGACCGACATCGACGGTCGTTTCACGTTTACCAACGTAACTCCGGGCCGTTATGTTTTACACTATTCTTACATCGGTTACACCACACGCCAGCGGGCCGTGAGCATCCGCGAACCCGACACCGACCTGGGCACCATTACGCTGGCACCGGGCGTCACGACTTTAAAAGGAGTCGAGATCAAGGGTGCCGCGATCCAGGTAGAGCAGAAAGGCGACACGTTACAATATAACGCCAATGCGTTCAAGACAAACCGCGACGCCGTGGCCGAGGACCTGATCGGCAAGATGCCCGGCATTACCGTCGACAACACCGGTGTGAAGGCGCAGGGGGAGGCTGTACAACAAGTATTGGTGGACGGCAAGGTATTCTTTGGCGATGACGCCAACCTGGCCCTCAAGAACCTGCCCGCCGAGATCATCGATAAGATCGAAGTATTCGACCGGCTCAGCGAGCAGTCGCAGTTCACGGGCTTTGACGACGGCAATACCCGCAAGACCATCAACATTGTGACGAAGAAGGGCCGTAACAACGGTCAGTTTGGGCGCATCTATGCCGGCCTCGGCGAAGACGGCCGGTATACTGCGGGGGGCAATATCAATTCCTTTAGCGGCGAGCGCAAGCTATCGCTGGTGGGGCTGTCCAACAATATCAACCAGCAGAACTTCAGCAACGAAGATCTCCTGGGTGTTAGCAGCAGTAGCGGCGGGGGCGGTGGCCGGGGTGGACGCGGCGGCCGTGGGGGCGGTGGGGGAAACAACTTCGCCGTAGGCCAGCAAAGCGGGATCTCGACGACACACTCCGCGGGGTTGAACTACGCCGACCGCTGGGGCAAAAAGACCGAATTCACCGGCAGCTATTTCTTTAATACGGCCGACAACGAAAACCTGACGGACCTCAACCGGAAATATATTACCGAGCAGGACAGCGGCCTGGTATACCGCGAAATGAGCCGCTCCAACAGCCGCAACTACAACCATCGCATCAATGCCCGGATCGAGCATACCATCGATACGGCGAATTCGCTTGTCATCACGCCACGCCTGAGCTTCCAGACAAACGATGCGCGGTCGTCGCTGCAAGGAGATTACACGGCCAACAATACTTCTCTTGAAAGCCACCTGACGAACCGCAACCGATCTGACAACAGCGGCTACAACCTGGGGAACAGCATACTGTACCGCCACCGGTTTTCCAAGCGTGGGCGTTCGTTCTCGGTGAATCTCAACACCCAAGCCAGCGACCGTGACGGCAACTCGGAACTATACTCCCTGAACGAATATGCCAACGGCGACACGCCGCAACTGATCGACCAGCAATCCGATCAGCACACGAAGAGCTACACGGTCTCTTCGGACGTATCGTATACCGAGCCGATAAGCCGCTTCGGCCAGGTACAGCTCAACTACACACCGTCGTACACCCGCAGCACGACCGACAAGGAAACCTACAACCTGGGCGACGGCGGCGAATACAACAACCTGGATACGGCGCTTACGAACACTTTCGAGAACTCGTACATCTCGCACCAGGGCGGAGCCAGCTACCGGTTCAACAACCGCAAGCTCAGCGCCATGACCGGTGTGAACTTTCAATATTCTCATTTACAGAGCGACCAGGAGTTTCCGTATGCATTCTCGGTCGACCGTTCCTTTCAGCGCCTGTTGCCGCGGGCGATGCTGAACTACCGGTTCTCCCAAACCGAGAACATCCGCATCATGTACCGCACGTCGACCAACGCGCCGTCGGTATCACAGCTGCAGAACGTGATCGACAACCGGAACCCGTTGTTCCTCCGGACGGGTAATCCGGACCTGGCGCAGGACTTTACGCACAGCCTTACCGTGCGCTACGGCCGCAGCAACACTGAAAAGTCCACGAGCCTGCTGTTCCTGTTGAGTGGGAGCTTCATCAGCGACTATATCACCAATGCCGCGTATATTGCCACGGAAGACGAGACGGTAAACGGCGTGTTCTTGTCGCGCGGCACGCAGCTGAGCTACCCGGTAAACATCAGCGGCTACCGCAATGCACGGGCGCTGTTCACCTACGGCACGCCGCTGTCGACGCTTAAAGTCAACCTGAACGTCAACACGGGGGTGAACTATAACCGCATTCCCGCGCTGATCAACCAGGCGAAGAACCTCGCGAACAACTACGCGCTCAGTCAGGGCGTTGTCCTCAGCAGCAACATCAGCGAAAACTTCGACTTCACACTGTCGTACAACGCCAACTACACCATCGTTAAGAACACGCTTCAAAAGCAGTCCGACAACAATTATTTCAACCAGGTGTCGTCGCTTCGTCTCAACTGGATCTTCCTCAAACATTTCGTCTTCACGACCACAGCGAACAATACGCTCTACCGCGGCCTTTCGGCTGAATACGACCAGAGCATCTGGTTCTGGAACGCCGGCCTGGGTTACAAATTCCTGAAGAACGACGCGCTGGAAGTAAAGCTCAATGCGTATGATATCCTGAACAACAACAACAGTATCTCGCGCGACATTACGGAGACGTATATCGAAGACCGTCAAACCAATGTATTGAACCGCTATTTCTTGCTGACGCTGACGTATACCTTGCGGAACTTTAAGGCGTAATAGCGCCTGGCGCAAGTTTAGCGCCGAGCGATAGCGCAGGTGCGTAACTTGTGCCTGCACGGTCGGCAGTTTGTAACTGCCCCAGCCATGGGCTTGCGGAAACCAAGCTAGATCAAAATGACATCAATCAGTTTCTCCGGCATACCGGCATAATTCATAGCGCTGCTATATAAATATTCCTCCGGCGACAAAACAATGCCAGCCCGGACGGGGTTTTCATGAATGTAGTCCAATCGCTGATATACCTTTTCCTCGGTATTCAGCTCAATCGGATGGCTATGCTGTTGCCAGAATTGATACTGCTCGTTGTTGCCATTATTCGCTCCCGCTTTTTCAAATTGCCACAATAGCAAGTCCCGGCGGCTCTCCCTTTCATTGGCGCTGATAGCGTATATGATTTTCTTTGATGTGTGTTTTTTCATGTCACGAATGGTTGATTGAAGCTCCCGCTCTCCATGTTGTGAGACGATCATATGCACATGGTTGCTCATTATGCAATAGGCGTACAGTGCAAGTCCTTTATTCTTTTGACAATAACGCAGGCTGTCCATGAAGATGTCGCGATATTCCCTGCGGGTAAAAACGTCTAACCAACGAATGACGGTAAAAGTTACAAAATAAACACCTGCCGGATCACGGAATTTATATTTTCTGCTCATAGGTAACGGTAGTCGGAACTATATTGAGCATCAATATAAATTATATTGATAAGGGTGGCATAAGGACTGCTAATTAGTTTTGGGGAAATACCGGAAAAATACGGATACGGCAGTTGCAAACTGCCTACCATCGCGGCACAAGTCACCGCTTCGCTCAGACTTGCGCCAGATGTGTTACTACACCGGGTCAGTCATTCTTGTTAGTCCGGATAGGGCTATACAGGTGAAGGTAGTTGGGATAAGAACCTGGAATAAGGCATGTAGGGCGTAAGTATGCTTTATGTATAGCTTTGGTATGGCTTTGACACGGGTAAAACCCCTTTTTCCAAACGACTGTTTGGGGCGGGCGAAATACTAAAGCGGCCGGCCGGGTCGTTATGATGACGTTCTACTATGGTTCTATTTGTTATGCACAGGTATCTTATGTTTGCCATTCTGCTGCCGGTATCCCTCGCGGCGGCTCCGCGTCCGTTCACCATCTCCGGCGAGCTGCAGGGACGCTACTCGGGCACGATAACGTTGCGCTACACGCTTAATACCCAGGAATCCATGGCTTTAACAGCGTCTGTCGAAAACAAAACCTTCCACTTCACCGGCCAGGTGCCGCACCCTGTGCAAGCCGTACTCGAGCTCGAGGGTCTTTCCACCGCCGTCTGGCTGTACCTCGACTCCGGCAATATTCACGTAAAAGCCCGCACGCACACCTTTGTCGATGGCGACGGTCGCCTGGTCAACAACCTGCAGGCGATTTCCATCACGGGCTCGTACAGCGAAAAACTGCAAGATGACTTCTTTACGTTCTGGCGTGGCGTGTTGGAAACCGACCAGACGGACTCCGCCAAGGCGGAGACGCTCTATCGCCACATGCTCGCCCTGGTGGATGCACAACCCGACAGCAACGTTGGCTCCGAGCTGCTGCGCGATGCGGACCTGCTAACCTACGCGCAGGCCGATACGATCTTCCATCATTTATCGGCCGGGCAGCGGGCGCTCGCGGGTAGTAATGGCGTAGCGAAGCTGCTGCAACGCCTCGCCCATACGGAGCGGGGTTCGCTCTTTAAGTTCTTTATGCTGGCGGACAAGGACGGCAAGCCGATGAGCGGTGAGGAGCTGCCACATACCTATATGCTTGTGGACTTCTGGGCGAGCTGGTGCGGGCCCTGCCGGCGGGAGCATCCCAACCTGGTAGCGTTGTATGATAAATATCATCCGGCGGGTTTTGAGATCGTGAGTATCTCGCTGGATGAAGAGCGGCCGAAGTGGTTAAGTGCTATTGCCAACGACGGGCTTACCTGGCCCCAATTGTCAGACCTGAAAGGCATGACGGGGCCTGTTGCGCAATATTATGCGTTGTCGTTTATACCGTTCAATGTGCTGCTGGATGCGCGGGGGCGTATTATTGCGAAGGATGTGAAAGGGGAGAAGCTTCAGGAGCTGCTTGCTTCATTGTTGTCTGAGTAGATCGAAAATGCGGGCGCTACGCGCTGCACGGCAGTCACAGACTGCATATCGTAGTAGGCACAAGTCACCGCTTCGCTCAGACTTGCGCCAGCAATGGCGGAAGCAAAAAAAGAGCGAGTGTACTCGCTCTTTTTTTAAGCCTGTTGCAGAGACCGGATTTTCATCATTCATTAACCTAAACTTATGAGGAAACACAATCTACGCCTTAGAAATGTGCGGGTATCCGGCCCTGCAGTGGCAGTTCTTGTTACAGCGGCGTAAGAGAGGATGGCTAAGTAACAAGAAGTATAACGGTACAAGCTCCCCCGGGAAAACCGCGGGGGAACCTGTAATATTAGTATCCGAATATTTCCGGCAGCGTGAGCTTCTTCACGGCGCCGAACTTCTTCAAGTCATCTTCCTTGACGTTCTTCGACGAAGCCAGCACACAATAGGTGTACGGTTTGTGACGAAGGTTGTCGTCGTGGAACTTCGCAATGTCGCCATAGCTCAATGAATCCACGGCGCGGTACACTTCTTTGCGGTAGTCGATATCGAGCCCGAGCTTCTTTGCGGACAGATAGCTAAAGATAATACCATCCTGGTTAATACGCTCGGTTTCGATGTCTTGTTTTATGCCATCACGCGCGGTGGTAAAGATCTTTTCCGTGTGGGGCATGTCGTCCAGCAGCTCGTTCATGCTGGTAATGGCCTCCCCAATCTTATCCGCCTGGCTGCCTACATAGGCCCGGATCGTGTAGCGTTCGTCCTTTTTATCGGGCGAACCATATACGGCATACGTCGAGTACGCGAGGGCCTTCGACTCGCGGATGGTCTGGAATACAATCGTGCCCATGCCACCGCCAAAGTACGAATTGAATAGCATGATGCGGGCCGTGTTGGCCGGATCGTAGTTCATCGTGTTGCGCACCCAGGTTACTTCCACTTGCACCATGTCATAATCGGTAAACAACATGGTGTTCTCCTGCTGGTCGATCTTGGTAAACTTCACCGGTGCGGGGGCTTCGCGGAAGGTAGTCGGCAGCACATGCGCTTTCTGCACGGCAGGCGTGAGGGTCGCCAGCGGCTCGGGACCGTAATACAGGATGCTGTGCTTATAGCCCATCAGGCCGTGCAGCAGGTCGGTCAGCTCTCGGGCGGTAATTGCCGTCAATTCCTGGTCGCTCAGCTGGTAGTTGTATGGGTTCTTCTCGCCGTACATAGCATATTGGATCATGCCGCGCATGATGGCGCCTTTGTTCAGCTTGTTGTCGGCGCGGCTCTTGCGCAAGCGGTCTTTCAACGCAGCCAGCGCTGCGTCATCAGGTTTACACGTCGTGATCAGCGACTCGAAGAGCTTTACCGCTTCGGCAAAATTTTCCTGTAAGCCGGTGATCGCGATGGTGGTCTCTTCCGACGATGCCGATACCGAAAAGTTACAGGCTATGTTATAAAAAGCTTTGCTGATCTGCTCGGCGGTGGCTTTGTCGGTGCCGAGGAACTGCAGGTATTGCGCGGCCATGCCCAGTCGCTTGTCGCTCCAGCTGCCCATCTCAAAGCGGTAATACAGGCGGAACAATCCGTTCTCTTTATTCTGCACGTACAACACATCGGCCGGGCCGATCTTGCTTTGCTGAATGTCTTTCTTGTAATCCAGCCACTGCGGCTCTACCGGTGTGACGGGGATCTTCATCATGCTTTCCAGGAATGTGGAGCGTGCCTCGCGGTTCACTTCCACGGGGGTGATGGCCGGCTTGTCTACCTTTGCGATGCTCTTGTCCTCGCCTTTGCGTTTATAGACCAGCACGTAGTTTTCGGCTAGATACCGGTTGGCAAAATCCATGATCTGTTTTTTGGTCACCTTGCCCATCTCGTCGAGGTACGCCACGTCGCTCGTCCATTGCAGGCCTTTATGTTTGATGTACGCATCCATGAGCGATTCGGCACGGCTGCCGTTGTCTTCCAGGCCTTGCAGCTCTGCCAGCTTGGCGTTGTTGACGATGGCTTTTACCAGCGATTCGTCAAACGAGCCTTTCTTCAACAGGTCGAGCTGTTCGAGCAACAGCTTTTTCACTTCTTCCAGGCTTTGATCCTGTTTGGCTTTGCCGCCCAGCAGGAACACGCTGTAGTCTTTAAACGACCATACGCCGGCGCTGGCGCCGAGGATCTTTTGCTGTTTGTTCAGGTTCAGGTCGATCAGACCGGCCTTGCCGTTGCTCAGCACCATGGACATGACCGTCAGCATCACGGACGAGCGTGTATCCAGCGCCCCCGGCATGCGGAAAGCGATGTTCACACTCTCGGCATCGGGGCCGAACACTTCCTTCACGATCGGAGCCTTGATGGGTTTCTCGGGCGCGGGCGCATATTCTTTTACCGGCGCAGCCTTCATGTAGGCGAACGCCGCGTCTATCTTTTTGATCACGTAGGATGGGTTGAAGTCACCGGCCATGATAAGCGCCATGTTGTTGGGTACATAGTACTTGTTATAGAATTCGCGAATGGCTTTCAGCGAAGGGTTCTTCAAATGCTCGATGGTACCGATGGTCGACTGCTGGCCGTAGTTGTGCGTCGGGAACAGCGTGCTCAACAACGTTTCATACATCTTGCGGCCGTCGTTGTCGAGGCCGCGGTTCTTTTCTTCATACACTGCTTCGAGCTCGGTATGGAAGAGACGGAACACCGGGTAGCGAAACCGTTCGCCTTGTACCGCCAGGAAGCGGTCTAACGCGTTTGACGGGATATTCTCTTCGTATACGGTCTCTTCCACAGACGTGTGCGCGTTCGTGCCCTGTGCCCCCAGCGACGCCATCATGTTGTCATATTCATTGGCAATGGCCTGTTTGGCGGCAACGCCGGACACGCTGTCGATGATATGATAGATATGCTTGCGTTTGCCGGCGTCGGTCGTCTGATTGTACACGGTGTACAGGCTGTCGATGCGGTCGATGTAGGCGCGCTCCTTATTCCAATCCAGGGTTCCGAACTTATCGGTACCTTTAAATAACAAGTGCTCGAGGTAGTGTGCCAGGCCGGTGTGGTCGGCGGGGTCGCTGTTACTGCCGGCGCGGATGCCGATCAGGGTTTGAATGCGGGGTTCTTTCTTGTTGACGCTCAAAACAACTGTTAGGCCGTTCTTTAATTGATAAAAACGGGCACCCATCGGGTCGTTGGTGACATACTTATACGTATAACCATCTTCGGTCTTCTCCTTCCACTGGTATTGCTTTTGTCCATAGCCCTCAAAGGTGATACAAAGGACCAGGCACAAAAGCCCTACAAGACTTCGTTTCAGCATAAAGTTTGGTGAATTTTTGATTTGCAGAATAATTTAAGCCGCCCTGGTTTTCAAAACGGCGGCATGATATTAAGTATAAATTACGTTATCCGAAAACAACTTCGCCAGAATGCATACCTGAGTTATCCGGTAACGATGCGTGACCGCCAACACAAACTCTATGCGGGTGATATAGTATATATATTTAAGATCCGCTGCATGCAGCGTAGTATGTGGGGGAGCGTGGCGGGAGATACCCTTGCGAGGGGATCGGCTTTAACCGCAAGCCCCACCGTTGTGGGTTATGCGGCCGGCGTTTCCGTTACCGGCGGCGGCACGAGGAACTGCACAGCTCCTGCTTGCAGCTCTACCTTGATCTCGGCGGCCTCTTCGAGCTTGATGTAAGCATCGTCTACGTGCAAGTGCACGCCCTCCCAGGCGATCCGGAGCTTCTTTGCTTTCAGGATATTAAAGAAGGCGGGTTCTTCCTTGCCCAGGATCTTGCTGAGGATGTAGTTGGCGAATTGCTCGCGTTGAGACTCCGTGATAAGCACCACCTCAAACTCTCCGTCGCCGGGGTCTGAGAACGGCACCAGGTTTAAGTTCGGTCCGATCGAACGGGTGTTCATGACCTCCGCCATCAGGTAATTCCCGGAGTATTCGGCATCGTCGATCTGGATCGTACAGGCCCGGGCTTTGTAATTCAGCGCGATGTCGTGAAAGATCTCGAGCACTGTCTTAATGCTCTTGTCGTAATCGCCCTTGCGCTTTTGTTTGTCCATTTCTTTCATGAGGCGTGGAAAGAGCCCAAAGCCGATCCCTTCCAGGAAGAATTTTTCGTCCGGCAGGTCGTAGATGCGACCGATATCGAACGGTTTGATGCGTCGATCGCGCCAGGTGGCCATGATCTCCGGCGGCTCGCCGGCAATGTCGAGTGTCTTGGCAATGTTATTGGCGGTGCCCATGGGGATGAGGCCTATGGGGAGCCGTTTGTCCAAAAAAGCGAGTACGGTTTTCCGGATAGTGCCGTCGCCGCCGGCCACCACCAGAAAGTCGGTTTCCTTTGTATCTACTTTTTCCCAGCCGTCTTCCTTTGTAGACGAATAGCTACAGCTGTAGCCGGCGTCTTCCATGGCTTCTACGAGGTGTTCGGTTACGTCTTCAGCTTCTCCCGCAGTGGGGTTGTGGATCAACTTGGCAAATTTCATCAAGGTCATGTATCAGGGGTAGGCCTGTGTGCCTGCGATCCCATACGATAAACCCATGCCAGGGTGGGAACGATATTATTAGGCCCCGCGGTATGCGTATACTGATCACCAATGACGATGGCATCTACAGTCCCGGGATTGCCTCGCTCGCCAAAATAGCCTCACGCTTCGGAGAAGTACGCGTGGTGGCACCCGATGTTGAACAATCATCCATGGGCCACGCCATTACGGCGTCGCGCCCGTTGTTCTATCGCAAGTCGCCGATCAGCTTCGGTGATCTCGAAGCCTATCGTGTCAACGGTACGCCTGCAGATTGTGTAGCCCTCGGCTCACACCTGGGTCAGACCGATGTGGTCTTGTCGGGTATCAACATGGGCCTGAACCTGGGCAACTCGATGTGGCACTCCGGCACACTCGCCGGCGCCAAGCAGGCCGTGCTGCTCGGCATGAAGGGCATCGCGCTGAGCGCGCCGGTGGGCAAGACCGAACCGGACTTCAGCAAGCTGGAACCTTTTGTTGAGAAAGCGCTGGCGCTACTCCTGGAAAACCCGAATCTTTCGCTGGTCAATGTAAACTTCCCCAATGACCCTGTCGGCGTAAAATGGACCCGGCAGTCGGTGCGGCAATACGACGGTAAGATCGTTCCGGGCACAGACCCCAGCGGCCGCAAGCACTATTGGTTCACCGTCATACCGCTGGAGCCGGCCGACGAAGGCACAGATCGCTGGGCGGTCGAGAACAACTTTGTATCCATCACGCCGTTGCGCCTGGACCTGACAAATGAAACGGAACTGATGACCGTGTTGCAAAAGACGCCGGCAGAAAACGTATCGGCGTGAGGAATGGACAAGTGGTTAAGGAATGCCCCAACGTGTAGGCCAAAAGGTATAAATTTTTTGTTAACCCGATAGATTACGTAGTATTTTTTCGTATATTCCCCGGTGGTACAGTATTTAATCTTTTTTTATAAAGGTTTCAACTTTAATAGAAAAAGATTATGGAAAAGATTAAGAACGGCGATTCGGTGATTTACCAGAACCAGGAGGGTATAGTATATGGACGGCCGAGGGAAGTGAAGTCTAAGGGCCTGGTATATACGCTGCGGATCGGCAACGACTATGTAAAACTTTCGTCGTGGGAATTGGCCCAGGCGATAAAAATACAATAACTCAACCCCACGACGTATGCGCGCGATTTGGACAGGTGCTATCGGCTTCGGCCTGGTCAACATTCCCATCAAAATGTACAGTGCTGTACAGAACAGCGATCTCGACCTGGATATGCTGGATAAGAAAGACCACGCCAACATCCGGTTCAAACGCGTCAACGGCAACACCGGCAAGGAAGTGGAGTATGCCAACATCGTAAAGGGCTACAAGCTGGATGGCGAATATGTCGTGCTCGAGGACAAAGACTTCGAGCGCGCCAGTCCCCAGAAAAGCAAGACCATCGACATCACGGATTTTGTACGCGAGAGCGAGATCGACTCGATCTACTACGAAACACCGTATTACCTCGAGCCCGAGAAGTCGGGCGTGCGGGCCTATGCCCTGTTGCACGAAGCGCTGGTCAAAAGCGAAAAGGCGGCCATCGGCAGCTTCGTGCTGCGCAGCAAGGAACATCTCTGCGTGCTTAAACCGCGCGGCCAAGCGATCGTCTTAAACCGCATCCGTTTTGCCGAGGAGATCCGCGACACCGAGGAGCTGAACCTGCCGGATTCCAAACCCAAGCCAGCCGAGCTCAAGATGGCGCTTTCGCTGATCGACCAGTTAACCGGCCCGTTCGACATCGACAAGTTCAAAGACAGCTACGCATCTGAGCTGCTGAAGATCATCAAAGCGAAGGCGAGCGGTAAGAAGACCACCGTGCCGAAGATGAAGGTAACACACCGCAAGTCGACCGACCTGATGTCACAACTTAAAGCCAGTCTTAAAAAGGCATCCTGATGAGCCTGGCGCAGTACAAAAAGAAGCGCGACTTTACCAAAACCTCCGAGCCCGAGGGCGAGAAAAAGAAGCAAGGCGCCGCGCCCCTTACCTTTGTCATTCAACGTCACGATGCCAGCCGGCTGCATTACGACTTCCGGCTGGAACTGGACGGTGTGCTCAAAAGCTGGGCTATACCGAAAGGCCCCTCGCTGGACCCCGCCGATAAACGGCTGGCGATGATGGTCGAAGATCACCCCCTCGAATATGGCAAGTTCTACGGCTCCATTCCCAAAGGAAATTATGGCGCCGGCACGGTCGACATCTGGGACCACGGCACCTATACACCCGACGGCGTCACCAAACGCGCCGATTACGAAAAACACTTGCGGGAGCAGCTCCAGAAGGGCGATGTGAAGGTCACCCTCAAGGGAAAGAACCTGCAGGGATCGTTTGCGCTGGTGCGAATGAAAAATGCCGAGGAGGGGAATGCGTGGCTGCTGATCAAACACCGCGACGAGCATGTCGTGAAGGGCTATGACATCGCCGCGGTTAAGCCTGTCAAGGCGCATGGCAAAAAGACCTGGACCCGCGACGATCCGGACGAGCCCAAGGACAAAAAGAAGGAAAAAGCGAAGAAGCCCGCGCCGTCGGCGTTGACGTCGGTGCGCAGCGGCAAGGCGGAAAAGTACAAGGAATTCATCGAGCCCATGGCGGCGCAAACCCGCGAAGACGCGTTTGACGACCCGGGATGGGTGTTCGAGATCAAGTGGGATGGCTACCGCGCGGTGGCCGAGATCGGAAAAAAGGAGAAGCGCCTGTATTCACGCAACGGGCTGTCGTTCCGATCGCTTTACCCGGACGTATTCGACTCGCTGGACGAGATCAAGGTGCCGGCCGTATTAGACGGCGAGATCGTCGTGCTCGACGAAAACGATCGCCCCAGTTTTCAGAAGCTGCAGCAATACGGTGAAAATCCGTCGCTGCCCATAATATATTATGTATTCGATATTCTTTCACACAAGGGCAAGAGCCTGACGGGGCTTCCGCTGTCGGAGCGCAAGGAGATCCTTGTCAACCTGTTGCCGAAGGACCATCCGGTGATCCGTTATTCCGACCACGTGGAAGAATATGGTAAGCGGGTATTTCAACATGCTGTCGAGCTGGGCGTCGAAGGTGTCATTGCCAAGAAAGCCGACAGTGTATACCAGGTCGGCCGGCGCACCTATGACTGGCTCAAGATCAAGAATCTGAATACACAGGAAGCTGTCGTGGCCGGCTACACGGCGCCACGCAAAAGCCGGAAGTATTTAGGGGCCCTGATCCTGGGCATGTACAAACGTGGCAGGCTGGTCTACATCGGCCACACGGGCACGGGATTTACCGACAAGGTGTTAAAGGAGGTGTACGGCACCTTGCAGCCCCTGGTACGCAAGACGTCGCCCTTCGAAGAAAAGATACCGTTTAACGCCCCTGTTACCTGGGTCGAGCCCAGGTTGGTATGCGAAGTAAAATTCGCGGAACTGACAGACGAAGGAATATTACGCCAAGCTGTATTTATGGGCATGCGTATAGACAAAGCACCGAAGGAAGTCGATCATCTCGACGTCGAAGAGGCGGACGGGAAGGCGACGAAAGGCAAGAAGACCAGCCGCACGAGCAAAGGGGCGAAAGCCGCCACACCGGCACCCAAACGGGCCGCAAAGACGGCAAAGACATCCCGGAAGAAAGCCACCGAAGACGACCATGAATCGGATGTCGGACCCAACGACCGCATGATGCGCGTGGAAGGCCACGAGGTAAAGCTCACCAATCAAAACAAACTGTACTTCCCGAAAGACGGCATCACCAAGGGACAAGTAGTTGAGTACTACAACAGTATCAGCAAATATATACTGCCATACTTAAAGGATCGGCCGGAGTCTTTGAAGCGCAACCCCAACGGCATTGAAGACAAAGGTTTTTATCACAAAGACGCCGGTGACGATGCACCTTCGTTTGTCGACAGCATCACCTTGTATTCCGAAGCGGCCCGCAAAGACATCGATTACATTTTGTGCAACAACAAAGCAACGTTGTTGTATATGAACAACCTGGGCTGTATCGAAGTCAACCCATGGTGCTCGCGCACAAAAAGTCTCGACAACCCCGACTACCTCGTGCTGGACCTCGACCCGTCAGACGACAATACTTTCGACCAGGTGATCGACACGGCACTGGCCGTTAAAGAAGTGCTCGATAAAGCCGGCGCGGTGGGCTATTGTAAAACCTCCGGCGCATCGGGTCTGCACATCTATGTACCGCTTGCCGCCCGGTACGACTACGACCAGGCACGCATGTTTGCCGAGCTGGTGGCGCATCACGCGCAGGAGCTGGTCCCCAAGTTCACGACCCTCGAGCGGTCCCTCAACCAACGCAAGGGGCGCCTATACATCGACTATTTACAGAACAAACGCGGTCAGACGCTGGCCTCGGTCTACAGCATGCGCCCGGTGCCCGGCGCTACGCTCTCTACACCGCTGGAATGGAAGGAGGTAAAACACGGCCTGCACCCCAGCGACTTCACGATGAAAACGCTGCCTAAGCGCCTCGACAAGAAGGGCGACCTGTTTAAGCCCGTGTTGGGCAAGGGGATCGACATGGCGAAGTGCCTGAAGAAGAAGGAAGAATAGGGACCTACGATACCCTCTCTAGGGCACAATTTTTACCCTCCGGGGTAGGGACAAACTTCTTTGTCGTTGAAACTCGATCGTCAGCGGGTCGCTTTGAACCAGGTTAATCTCGCACGATGAAACAAGCGACAGATCTCTCAGGATGCTATTGAGCGAGATATCGTTGCTAAATGTTGCGGTAACCCGAATGTCTCCAAGGCTCTTATCCTTCAGGTTAATAACTACCCCAAAATGTTGTTCAACACGTCTGATGATATCGTTAAACCGGGCATTTTCGAAAGCCAATTTAGTCTTGCTCTTCCAGTCAACACCCACGGGTAACTTTTCCGTTTTCCATTTGAACGGCAGCGTAAAGTCCCACACCGGGTAACCTTCGTAAAGGTTATGCATGTCGTTCCTATAAAGGGTCATCTTCTCATTGTCGCCAAGCTGAGCCAATTCGTATTGATCCGTGTGTACCGAGACACGACCGCGTAATACCCGTATCGTTATGCTTTCCTCGCCGTCGTTTGCCCGTATCGAAAAGGTTGTACCGAGCGCGGTGACGAAAATATCATCCAGTCGTACGCTAAATTGGTGTAGGGAATCGTGCGCTACATTAAAGTAGGCTTCGCCGTGTAGTATTAGAATGCGTTCTTCCGTGA